>JAIELW010000001.1 GCA_019752575.1 Xanthobacteraceae bacterium
TCGCTCGCGCAAGGTTCGATCCACATCGGCATCACCGGAGAAGATCTCGTTCGCGAATCCATTCCGGATGCGGACAACAAGGTCGTCTTGCTGGAAGGCCTGCGCTTCGGCTTTGCCAATGTCGTCGTCGCCGTGCCGCAGGCATGGATCGACGTCCGCACGATGGAAGACCTCGACGATGTCGCGACCGCGTTTCACGCCAAACGCGGCCAGCGCATGCGCGTCGCCACCAAATACGTAAACATGACCCGCGCGTTCTTCGCGGGCCACGGGATCGCGGATTACCGCATTGTCGAAAGCCTGGGCGCGACCGAGGGCGCGCCCGCGGCCGGCACGGCGGAACTCATTGTCGACATCACCACGACCGGCACCACGCTCGCCGCGAACGGCCTCAAGGTTGTCGATGACGGCATCATGCTGCGCTCGCAGGCCAATCTGGTCGCCTCGATCGGCGCCGAGTGGAGCGCGAAGGCGCGCAAAGCCGCGCAACTGCTGCTCGACCGCGTCGCGGCCGAGCGGCGCGCACGCACCATGCGCGAGGTGCGCATGCGCTTCAAAGGCGCGGACGCGGAGATGCTCGCGGAAGCGAAAGGAAAGTTCGGCGTGCAGGCCCCGTTTGGCGGACCTACTTCTTCGGGCATGCTGACGCTTCTGTGCCCGCCCGCGACCCTGCACGACTTCACGATCTTCCTGCGCGAGCGGGGCGCCGAAACCGTGATCGTCTCGGCGCCGGAATACGTTTTCGCGCAGGACAATCCGCTGTTCGATAAATTGATGTCGAAGCTTTCTTGATCGTCGTCCCGGCCAAGCTAGGCGAAGCCGAGCGCGAGCCGGGACCCATAACCCTGTCCCGCGAATCTTGAAAGCAGGTGGTTATGGGTCCCCGCCTTCGCGGGGACGACAAACTGGCTTGGAAGTTATTTTGGCGCGCGGAAGACGATAAAGCGCGCGAGCGTGAAGTTCACGACGAAGCCGAAGCCGATCGCGATGATCTTCGCGACGATCAAAGGCACCAGCGGCGCGGTCAGCACCAGCGCGGTCGTGTTCGCGATCAAGCCGCCGATCTGGGTCGTTGCGAAGAAAAGATAGTCCTTGAGACGAAAGCCCTTGCCGAAGGTGAAGCGCGAGTTGAGCGCATAGGAGCAGCTCACCGCGACGATCCAGGCGCAGACGTTGGCGACAATCAGGTTATCGGTGACGAATTTAAGCGCCGCGAAAAACACGGCGGTATCGACGCCCGCGTTGATGAAACCGATCAGGCCGAAGCTGAAAATCTGTCTGAGCAGCGCGCGCATGGAATCACTTGGTCAATTCGCCGCTTCCTAGCACGGCGCGGGCCAGAACCTCGGGCGTTTTACCGCGTTTTGGCTTTGCGCTAGGAAGCGGAAACAGGAAGGAAGAAACTGGCTTTCGGGGAAAACCAGGCAGGCCATGAACGCGAACCAAGGCACCAAAAGGGCGGAAGGGCTCACCATCGTCGTCCCGGTCTTCAACGAGGCCGCGGGACTGGCGAAGCTGCACGCCAAGCTGGTGTCGCTCGCCGGCCGTCTGCGCGAGCAGCGCAGGCTCAAGCTAGAGATCGTTTATGTCGATGACGGCAGCCGTGACGATAGCTACGCGATTGCGCGCACGCTCGCGCCCGAGCACGCCGACGTGCAGACGCTCTCGCTCTCGCGCAACTTCGGCAAGGAAGCAGCCCTTCTCGCGGGTCTCGACCACGCGCGCATGAGCGCGATCCTGTTCATGGACGGCGACGGCCAGCACCCGCCGGAGCTTGCCGAGAAGCTCGTGGCACTCTGGCAGGACGAACATTACGACGTGGTCTACACCGCGAAAGCCCATCGCGAGACGGAGCCCGTCTCGAGGCAACTCTTCGCGAAAATTTTCTATCGCGTGCTGAACTACAACGCGCGCCAGCCGATCCCGGAAGATGCCGGCGACTTCCGGCTGCTGTCGGCGCGCGCGGCCGACGCGCTGCGACAGATGCCGGAGCGCAACCGTTTCTTCAAAGGCCTGTCGAGCTGGATCGGCTTCAAGCAAATCCGCGTGCCCTACGAGCCCGCACCCCGCGCGCATGGTGCGTCGAACTGGAACATGCGCGCGCTCTTGGGCCTTTCCATCGAAGGGCTCACTGCGTTTTCGGCAGCACCCTTGCGTATCGCGAGCCTGCTCGGCGTGCTGCTCTCGGCGACTGCCTTTCTGTTCGGGAGCTGGATTCTGTTCGAGACGATCGTGCTCGGCCGTGGCGTGCCCGGCTACCCGTCGGTGATGGTCGGCATCATGGTGATCGGCGGCGTGCAGTTGCTCGTGCTCGGGGTGATGGGCGAATACATCGCGAAAATTCTCTCCGAGCTGAAGCGGCGCCCCTCTTACTTTGTCGCCGAAAGCGAGTTGCGCGAAGCCGGCAAGGCAGCCAAGCCGGCCCCGCGCGAGGCGGCCGAGTGAAGAAGATCGTCGTCTGCGCCGACGACTACAATATTTCTTCAGGCGTCTCGAAGGCGATCCGCGATCTGATAGCGATGGGCCGTCTCAACGCGACTTCGGTGATGACAATCTTTCCGGGTCTCGACGAAGAAGCGAAAGCGCTCGCCAATACGCCCTCGCCCAACCCTGTACAGATCGGTTTGCATCTGACGCTGTCCGGCGGATTTACGCCGCTCGCCTCGCCGCCGACTGCGACAACGGACGGCATGCTGCCGCCGTTCGCCGCACTATTCTCGCCGCTCGCGAGGCTGAAAGTGAGCCGCGAAGCGGTTGCGCTCGAGATCGAAGCGCAAATTAAAGCGTTCGAGCGCGCCTTCGGCCGTGCACCGGATTACGTGGACGGGCATCAGCATTGCCATCTCGCACCCGCGATTCGCAAAGTCTTCGTCGAGACCGTGGCGCGGCTCACGCCGAAGGCCTGGGTGCGGCAATGCGCACCCGCGCAGAAGCTCGCGCTACTCACCGCCGACAACAAGACGCGCGTGATCGGCGCGCTCAGCATCGCGCTCGCCCGGCTCGCGAAGCGCGCGGGGCTTCCGGTCAATCCGTCCTTCTCCGGCGCCTACGACTTCGGCGGCAAGGATAAATTCGAGGAACTTTTTCCGCGCTTCGTAGGCGAATTGACCGACCGGGGCGTGGTCATGGTGCATCCGGGCTTCGTCGACGACGTCCTGCGCTCCCGCGACACTTTGGTCGACCGGCGCGAAGAGGAACGTTCCTTGCTTGCAAGCGAGAAGTTTCACGCCGCGCTGAAGGACGCAGAAGCGACGCTTGCCTGAAAAAGCCGACCTGCTCGAGAACGTTAAATCGAACTGGAAGACCTACGCCTGGCGCGCGCTCGGCGGCGGCATCGGTCTCTATGCGATGCAGCTGCTCGCCGAGATGGGGCATTTCCCGATTGCGCTGGTACCCTTCGCCACTTCCGTTGTGAACGTCATCAGTCTTCCGGACGCGCCGCCGGCGCAGCCCCGTGCATTGATCGGCGGCCACCTCATCTCGACGGTCGTCGGGCTATCCGTGCTTTCGTTGTTCGGTTCGAGTGCGTTTGCCGCAGCACTGGCGGTCGGACTTGCAATCGTCGCGATGCATTTCACCCGCACCATGCATCCGCCGGCGGGCATCAACCCGCTCATCATCGTCACGTCTTCGCTGCCGTGGAGTTTTCTCGTGATGCCGGTGCTCGTAGGCGTGCTGCTGCTGACCGCCCTCGCCTATATCTGGCATGGGATCGAGAATCGCTTCGTCGATCACGAGGGCAGATGGCCGGCGCGCTGGTATTGACGAGGCGCAATGTCTGGACTGGATGAGCCAGCGCCGGCAGCTTTTATCGATGGAACTTTTCATCCGGGAGCGAATTTTTAGCCGGACCAGTGATTTCGCTATCGTATCAGGCGCTTAGTTACTGTGTCTTTTTGCCCTCACTGGCGGGGATTCCGGCACGTTGGTTAGCCGACAGAATTGTCCTTTGCGGTAACCGGGGGTTACTATTCACGATTCATTGGGGGCGCTTAACGATGAGAAAAATCGTTTTTTCCGCGGTCGCGGCGCTTGCGCTTTTGAGCGCGCCTGCGATGGCGGCAGACATTCCGGTCAAGGGTCCGGTCTATAAGGCGGTCCCGTACTACAACTGGACCGGCTGGTACGGCGGTATCAACGCCGGCTATGGCTGGGATCCGAACTATATCGTCTCCTCCCCCGGCGAACCCAATGCGATTCTGAACATCGAGCCCAAAGGCGGCTTCTTCGGCTTTCAGATCGGCTACAACTGGCATTATGCGCGCAACTGGCTGGTCGGCATCGAGGCCGACTTTCAGTTCGCCGACATCACTGACGCGGTCCGCTTCACCGCAGGCGCTGGCGGCACCAACGCTTCGTCGGCGCGGATCGACATTCAGAATTTCGGTACCCTTCGTGGCCGCTGGGGTTACGTCGATAACCGCACTCTTTATTTCGTCACGGCAGGTGTCGCGTTTGCAAACTTCGACATCTTCGTGAACGCCCGCTACGACACCACGGTTGGCAACATCGATAAGTTCCAGTGGGAAGTCGGTTATGTCGTCGGTGCCGGCATCGAGCACGCCTTCATGAATGGCTGGATCGGCAGAATCGAATACCAGTTCATGGACTTCTCACTGCTTGCAACCGGCGTTGCGAGCAACGGCGCTTCGTTCACGCTGACGGGCGATCCGCAGATTCATCTGGTCCGTATCGGCCTCAGCCGGAAGTTCTCGGGCCTTATGCTGCCCTAAAAAAACGGACATAGATAAGAAAAGGCGCGGATTGCTCCGCGCCTTTTTTATTTCTGAAACCGGCCGATACGAAACGCCCTAGAAATCCATGCCCCCGCCCGGCATGGCAGGCGGCGTTTCCTTTTTCGGCAGTTCTGCGACCATCGCTTCGGTGGTCACCAAGAGACCGGCGATCGAAGCCGCGTCCTGTAGCGCGGCGCGGACGACCTTGGCCGGGTCGATGATACCGGCCTTGAACATATCGACGTATTTGTCGTTCTGCGCATCGAAGCCGTAATCCGGCTCGTTCTGATCCGCGATCTTGCCGACCACGATCGAGCCTTCGACGCCGGCGTTCTCCGCGATCTGGCGGATCGGCGCTTCGAGAGCCTTCAGTACGATATTGATGCCGGCCTGGACGTCTTCGTTCTCGTCCTTAATGCGGCCGACGGCCTTCTTCGCGCGCAAGAGCGCAACACCGCCGCCCGGCACGATGCCTTCCTCGACCGCGGCGCGGGTGGCGTTGAGCGCGTCATCGACGCGATCCTTGCGCTCCTTCACCTCGATCTCGGTGGCACCGCCGACGCGGATCACCGCGACACCGCCCGCGAGCTTTGCGAGGCGCTCTTGCAGCTTTTCCTTATCGTAGTCCGATGTGGTTTCCTCGATCTGCTGCTTGATCTGCGCGACACGGGCCTCGATATCTTTCTTCTTGCCGGTGCCGTCGACAATCGTGGTCTTTTCCTTTTCGAGCACCACCTTCTTGGCGCGGCCGAGCATTTCCAGTGTCACGCTTTCCAGCTTGATGCCTAGGTCTTCGGCGATCATCTGGCCGTTGGTCAGGATCGCGATGTCCTCGAGCATGGCCTTGCGGCGGTCGCCGAAGCCCGGCGCTTTCACCGCCGCGACCTTGAGGCCGCCGCGCAGCTTGTTCACGACGAGGGTCGCCAACGCCTCGCCTTCGACTTCCTCGGCGATGATGAGCAAGGGCTTACCGGCCTGCACCACGGCTTCGAGCACCGGCAACATCGACTGCAGCGTCGAGAGCTTCTTCTCGAAGATCAGAATGTAAGGGTCTGCGAGTTCGGCGATCATCTTGTCGGCATTGGTCACGAAATACGGCGAGATGTAGCCGCGATCGAACTGCATGCCTTCGACGATATCGACGTCGGTCTCCAGCGACTTCGCTTCCTCGACCGTGATCACGCCTTCGTTGCCGACGCGCTGCATGGCTTCGGCGATCATCTTGCCGATGTTCTCGTCGCCGTTCGACGAAATCGTGCCGACCTGCGCGACTTCCTTGGAGGATTTCACGTCGCGCGCATTTTTCGAGATGTCGTCGACGACCTTGCTGACTGCGAGGTCGATGCCGCGTTTCAGATCCATCGGATTCATGCCGGCGGCGACGGCTTTTGCGCCTTCGCGCACGATGGCCTGCGCAAGCACGGTCGCGGTCGTGGTGCCGTCGCCGGCCATATCGCTGGTCTTCGAGGCGACTTCGCGCACCATCTGCGCGCCCATATTCTCGAACTTGTCTTCGAGCTCGATTTCTTTGGCGACGGTGACGCCGTCCTTGGTAATGCGCGGCGCGCCGAACGACTTGTCGAGCACTACGTTGCGGCCCTTGGGGCCGAGCGTAACCTTCACGGCGTTTGCGAGAATATCGACGCCGCGCAACATGCGGTCGCGCGCGTCGGACGAGAATTTTACTTCTTTCGCGGCCATTTCGGATACTCCTGATTCATAATGCCTCACCCTGAGGAGCGAGCGAAGCGAATGTCTCGAAGGGTGAACACTAGAACCCCATCCTTCGAGACGCGACTTCGGCGCTCCTCAGGATGAGGTAAGAAGCTTACTTGCCTTTGCCGATGATGCCCATGATGTCCGACTCCTTCATGATCAGGAGTTCGTCGCCATCGATCTTCACTTCGGTGCCAGACCACTTTCCGAACAGAATGCGGTCGCCGACCTTGACGCCGATCGGGATCAGCTTGCCGCTCTCGTCGCGGCCGCCGGTGCCGACGGCAACCACTTCGCCTTCGGACGGCTTTTCCTGCGCGGTGTCGGGGATGATGATGCCGCTCTTGGTCTTGTTGTCGGCTTCGATGCGCTTGACGACCACGCGGTCGTGCAACGGGCGGAATTTTTTCATGATCGGTTTCCTCGGGCTTCGCGCGAGTGCGCGTAAAATACTTGTGGCACTCATAGATCGCGAGTGCCAGCGGCGCACGAGATAGCGCTCGCTCACGCAATAAGTCAAGGATCGTTCTGAAAAGATATTGTTTTACAGCGGCTTATACCGAGAACGCACGCAGCGCGTCGTAGAGCAGCTTCACGGCCGCGACGAGCAGGATCACATAGCACCAGAAGAAGAGCCGTGCCTGATCGAGCCGGTCGTGAATGTATTTGCCGAGCCAGACCCCGAGCGGCACGACGGGCGCCAGCACCAGCGCCTGCATGAGCGTCGCTGGCTTTGCGAGCGCAAGCACGGAATACGGCACGAGCTTCACGAGATTGCCGAGACTGAAGAGGGCAACCGCGGTGCCCGCGTAAATGCCGGTCGAGCCGAAGCGGACGTATTGCATCTGGCATCCTCAAAATAAATCGGGCGGCGAAACCGCCGCCCGACTGTATCGTTTGATTGCGCTAGAGCAACTTACTTCTTGAAGGCCTTCAGCACCGCTTCACCGTCGGCGCCTGCGCGCTTCGACCATTCGGCGGCGAGCGTGTCGCCGATCTTGGCAAGACCCGCCTTCAGTTCGGGGCTCGGCGGCAGCACCTTCATCTTGTTCGCCTTGAGCGTCGCGAGGAAGCCCGAGGTCTTTTCCTCCGATACTTTCCAGCCGCGGTCTTCGGCGGCTTTGGCGGCTTTCAGCACCGCGTCCTGCGTCGCCTTGTCGAGCTTGTCGAATGCGGCCTTGCTTACGATCACCACATTCTTCGGAATCCATGCCTGCACATCGTAGAAGTGAGACATGGTCTCCCACGCCTTGGTGTCGACGCCGGTTGCGCCGGAAGTCATGAAGGATTCGACGACGCCGGTGGCCAAGGCCTGCGCGAGCTCGGCCTGCTGCACGGTCACCGCCTGCGCGCCGGCGAGTTCGGCAATGCGCGTGGTGCCGGCATTATAGGCGCGCCATTTCAGGCCTTTCAGATCGTTGACGGTATTGATGTCCTTCTTGGCGTAGATGCCCTGCGGCGGCCACGGCACGGCATAGAGCAGAATGATGCCCTGGCTTTCGAATTTCTTCTGCATCGCGGGCTTGGTCGCGGCGTAAAGCTTCTTCGCTTCGGCGTAGCTGGTTGCGAGGAACGGCACCACGTCGGCGCCGAAAACCGGATCTTCGTTTTCGAGCAGAGAAACCAGCACTTCGCCGATCTCGGCCTGCCCGGTCTGCACCGCGCGCTTGATTTCCGGCGCCTTGAAGAGCGAGGCGCCCGGATGCAGCGTGAGCGTGAGCTTGCCGCCAGAATTCGCCTCTACATCTTTCGCGAACTGCGCGAGGTTTTCGGTGTGGAAGTTGGTGGCGGGATATGCGCTCGGCAGATTCCATTTGGTCTGCGCGGCGGCGGGGCTTGCGGCAAGCGCAAGCCCAGCGAGGCCGAGCAGGACACTACGCGAATTTCTGAACATGTTGTCGTCTCCCGGTTGGTTTTTTGGTCGTCAGCGTGGTGGAAATGCCAGTTGCGGCAGGATCATCACGATCTGCGGAAAGATCGTAATGATGATGGCCGCGAGAACAAGCAGAAAGAAGAACGGCAGCGCGGCCACGGCTACCGTATTGGAATCCTTGCCGCTCATGGTCTGCAACACAAACAGGTTGAAGCCCACGGGCGGCGTCACTTCGGCCATCTCGACGATCAGTACGACGAAGATGCCGAACCAGACGAGATCGAAGCCCGCCTTCTGCACCATTGGCAAGACGACCGTGGTGGTCAGCACGATCATCGAAATGCCGTCGAGCGCGGTGCCGAGGATGATGTACATCACGAGGAGCGCTGCCATCAGCGCGAAGGGGCTCAGGTTGAAACTGTCGACCCAGAGCGCGAGCGCGTTCGGAATTTGCGTCAGCGCCATCGCCTTCGACATGAACCACGCGCCGGCGAGGATCAGCATGATCATGCAGGTAACGCGCGTGGCGCCCATCACGCTTTTCCAGAAGGATTCCCAGGTGAGCGAGCGCTGCCACCATGCGATCATCAGCGAACCGAGCACGCCCCAGGCCGCGCATTCGGTGGCCGATGCCCAGCCGAAGATCAGCACGAGGAAAACGAGCGCGATCAGGAGCAGCACCGGCACGAGGTTCGCGGACTCGCGCAGCTTGCCGGTAAACGACATCTTCGGTTCGGGACGCGGCTGCTTGTCGGGATTGGCGAGCGACCAGATCGCGATATAGCCGCTATAGAGCGCCATCACGAGCAAGCCCGGCAGGAAGCCCGCAAGAAAAAGCTGGATGATGGAAACGTCGGCCGCGACCGCATAGACGACCATCATGATGCTCGGCGGAATCAGAATACCGAGCGTGCCGGCACCCGCGAGCGAGCCGAGGCTCATTTTCTCGTCGTAGCCGCGCTTGTTCAGTTCGGGCAGTGCGATCTTGCCGACGGTCGCGCAGGTCGCCGCGGACGAGCCCGATACCGAGCCGAACAGGCCGGAAGCGAGCACGTTTACGTGCATCAACCGGCCTGGAATTCTGTTGAGCCACGGCGCGAGGCCGCGGAACATCTCTTCCGAGAGTTTGGTGCGGAAAAGAATTTCGCCCATCCAGATGAACATCGGAAGTGCGGCAAGCGTATAGCTCGCGCTCTCGCCCCAGATCGTCGTCGCCAGAAGATCGCCCGGCCGCGCGTGGCCGGTGAACAGCATACCGACATAACCCGTCGCCAGAAGGCCGATCGCAATCCAGACGCCCCCGGCGAGCAATACGAACAGAAAGACCAGAAGCACGAGCGCGATTTCGATCAGGGCCATGACTACACCGGACTCTGGATCGCCTGCTCGAGCGCCTCTTCGGCGGTCTTGGGTTTCGGTTTTTCGTAATGCGGATTACCGCCGAGAAGGACGTGAATCAGTTCATCGACGAAAGCGATGAAGAGAATAACGAGGCCGACGGACATTCCGGACTGCGGAATCCAGATCGGCACCACGATCACGCCTTGCGACGGCTCGCTGATGAACCACGAGAAGTACGTCATCCGGTAGGCGAACCATGCGAAGTAGCCGGTGAAAAAGCAGCCGACGGCGAGCGAGAAAATCTCGAAATACCATCGCGTGCGCCCGCTGAATCGATCGATCAGCAAGCCGACACGGATCATCTCGGCGGATCGGAAAGTATGCGCGAGACCGAGAAAGGAAATCGCGACCATGCACCAGCCGATAAACTCGTCGCCGGAGCGCACGTTCAGACCGAGCGGACGGCCTGCGGAAAGCAAAAGCATCAAAACGAAAATCGCGAGCAGAAACCCGCCGGCGGCTGCGCCCGAAAAGAGATAGAGCCAATCGAGAAATCTGCGAACGAGTTTCATTTACGCTCCGCGTTTACCGCGTTTGTTGCAACGCCCGTGCCGGAAACAGTCTAACTGCGGCGTTCGGAGGGTGCGACTCATTTGCTTATAAGCTCGCGGCCGCCCGCGCGGCCTGATCGTAATGACCCGAAAGCGCGCGCATGAGACTCGCGATTTCGGACAAACGCTTCTCGTCGGCGCCGGTCGCCTTCACCGGCGCGACCAAGAGCGCTTCGCGGATTTTTCCGTATTTCTTCACGACCGCCTCGCCCTTCGCAGAGAGCGAAACCGTCTTTTCGCTGCCCTTGCGGCCCGAAGTCAGCAGCCCTGCGCCTTCGAGTTTTTTCACGGCGTAAGTGACGAGATGCGTGTCTTCGATGGAAAGTACGAGGCAAATGTCGGCTAGCCGCTTCGGCCGATTGCGATGCGCGACCGCGTGCAGCACCAGCACTTCCATCGGGTTCACATCGGGGAGGCCGGCGGCGGCGACGCAGCGCACCATCCAGCGCTCGAAAGCGTGGCCCAGCAGGATCAAACCGAATTCGAGTTCGGAAAGCGAAGGCATCGCACCCGCCGCAAGATGCGCGGACGAAACGATAGGACCGAGCGAAGCATCGGCTTTGCCGGGCCCGTTGGCCGCAACACGTAGCGCCTTTGGCATTCGCCTTCCCTGCGAAAAAAATGCCTGACTTTCGGGAGCGTACCCCGCACAAATAATTTGTCAACAAATCGTCGGCGTTTTATTGATCGGTTACGGGAGAACGGCGATGGCGAAAAAGGCTTCGGCAAAAGGTTGGGATTTCTGGATCGACCGCGGCGGCACCTTCACCGACGTCGTTGCGCGCCCGCCGAGCGGAAAGCTGATCGCGAAGAAGCTCTTGTCGGAATCGCCCGCTTATCCCGATGCTGCAGTGCAAGGCATTCGCGAGTGTCTCGGTTTGGAAAAAGGCGCGCCGATCCCGCGCGGCACGATCGGCGCCGTGAAAATGGGCACGACGGTCGCAACCAATGCGCTTCTGGAGCGCAAAGGCGACCGAACGCTTCTTCTGATCACCAAAGGTTTTCGCGACGCCTTGAAGATCGGCTACCAGGCGCGGCCGAAGATCTTCGCCAAAGAAATCATCAAGCCGGAAATGCTCTACGCGCGCGTTTCGGAAATTTCCGAACGTATTCTGGCGGATGGCACCGTCGAGCAGAAACCTGACGAGAAAGAAATTCGCACGGCGCTGGAGGCCGCGCAGCGCGACGGCATCAAAGCGGTTGCGATCGTCTTCATGCACGCCTATCGCTATCCCGCGCACGAGCAGCTCGCGGCTAAGATCGCGCGCGAAATGGGCTTCGCGCAGGTCTCCGTCAGCTACGAGACTTCGCCGCTGATCAAGCTCGTCGGCCGCGGCGACACCACGGTGGTCGACGCTTATCTCTCGCCGATTCTCGCGCGCTATGTAGCGCGCGTGAGCAAGGAGCTGGATGCGAAGAATTCCGGCGCACGGCTGATGTTCATGATGTCATCCGGCGGCCTCACCGCCGCCGATCTGTTTCAGGGCAAGGACGCGATCCTTTCCGGTCCCGCCGGCGGCGTGGTCGGCATGGCGCAGACCGGGGAGAGCGCAGGGTTCAAGCGCCTGATCGGCTTCGACATGGGCGGAACCTCGACCGACGTTTCCCACTTTGACGGCGAATATGAGCGCGCGTTCGAAACCGAAGTCGCGGGCGTGCGCATGCGCGCGCCGATGATGCAGATCCACACGGTCGCGGCCGGCGGCGGGTCGATCCTGCATTTCGACGGCTCACGCTTCCGCGTGGGTCCGGATTCCGCGGGCGCCGATCCCGGACCCATGTGCTACCGCCGGAACGGGCCGCTCGCCGTCACGGATGCGAACGTGATGGCAGGAAAGCTCATTCCGGATTTCTTTCCGAAGATTTTCGGTAAGAGCAATAACGAAGCGATCGACGCCGGCACCGTGCGGGCCGCATTCGCAAAGCTCGCGAAGGAAGTCGGCGGCGGCAAGACGCCGGAGGAAATCGCCGACGGTTTCATCATGATTGCCGTCGAGAACATGGCGAACGCAATCAAGAAAATATCGGTCGCGCGCGGCTATGATGTCACGCGCTATGCGCTGAACTGTTTCGGCGGCGCCGGCGGCCAGCATGCCTGTCTCGTCGCAGATAGCCTCGGCATGAAAAGCGTGGTCATCCATCCCTTCTCCGGCCTGTTGTCCGCATACGGCATGGGCCTCGCGGACATACGCGCGACGCGCACGCAGGCGCTCGAAGAGCCGCTGAGCGCCAAAGCGCTCATGGCCGTAAACAAGATCGGCGGGACGCTCGGGCACGAAGTGAAGCGCGAAGTCGCTTCACAGGGTGTCGCGAATGCGCAGATCAAAATCATTGTCCGCGCGCATCTGCGCTACGCCGGCACCGACACGCCGCTCGAAGTGGTCGCCGGCGCGGTAAAGAAAATGCAGCGCGATTTCGAGGCCGCGCACAAGGCACGCTTCGGCTTCATGGATCGCGAAAAGGAAATCGTAATCGAAGCAGTTTCTGTCGAGGCGATCGGCGGCGGCGCGAAGTTTTCCGAGCGCGCCACAAAGACATCGAAGTCGAAGCTGCCCGCTCCGCGCCGCAAAACCAAGTTCTTCTCACGCGGGAAATTCCAGAGCGCTTCGGTCTATACCCGCGAACAGCTTCAGCCGGGTCATACCATCAAAGGCCCTGCGCTCCTGATCGAGCCCAATCAGACTGTCGTCGTCGAAGACGGCTGGCAGGCGAAGCTGACGGCGAAAGATCACATCGTTCTCACGCGCACGAAAGTCCTCGCGCGCAAGCACGCGATCGGCACCACCGCAGATCCGGTTCTGCTTGAAGTCTTCAACAATCTGTTCATGTCGATCGCCGAGCAGATGGGGGTCACGCTGCAGAACACGGCTTACTCCGTGAACATCAAAGAGCGGCTCGACTTCTCCTGCGCGGTGTTCGACGCCGGCGGCTCGCTGGTCGCAAACGCGCCGCATATGCCGGTGCATCTCGGTTCCATGGACCGCTCGGTCGAGACCGTTATTCGCTCAAACAAAGGCAAGATCAGACCGGGCGATGTTTATGCGCTGAACGCGCCCTATAACGGCGGCACGCATCTTCCCGATATTACGGTCTGCACACCCGTCTTCGACGCCCCCACCCTACCCTCCCCCGCTCGCGTGGGAGGGAAAGGGAGGGGAAAGCGGCGCGCGAAGGAACCGAAAATTTTATTTTGGGTCGCGTCACGCGGGCATCATGCGGATGTCGGCGGTGTCGCGCCCGGTTCAATGTCGCCGCTCGCCACGCACATCGACGAGGAAGGCGTCTATATCGACAACTTCAAGCTCGTCGATCGCGGCAAATTCCGCGAAAAGGAACTATATGCGTTGTTGCGCGGCGCGAAGTATCCGGCACGCAATCCGCTCCAGAACGTCAACGACCTGAAAGCGCAGATCGCCGCCAACGAAAAAGGCGTGCGCGAGCTGCGCAAAATGATCGCGCTGTTCGGCATGCCGGTCGTGAAAGCCTATATGGGTCATGTGCAAGACAACGCCGCGGAATCCGTGCGGCGCGTGCTCGATCGGCTGCACGATTCCGAATTCTCCTATGAGATGGATCAGGGCACGGTCATCAAGGTCAAAATCTCGATCGACAAGAAGAAGCGCGAGGCGACGGTCGACTTCACCGGCACCAGCCCGGAGCAGAATACGAATTTCAATGCACCCGCGCCGGTGACGCGCGCAGCGGTGCTTTATGTTTTCCGCGTGATGGTCGACGACGAAATCCCGATGAACGCGGGCTGCCTGCGGCCGATCAGAATCGTGGTCCCGCAAAGCTCTATGCTGGCTCCGCAGTATCCGGCGGCGGTCGTCGCCGGAAACGTAGAAACTTCGCAAGCCGTCACGAACTGCCTGTTCGGCGCGCTCAGCGCGCTTTCCTGTGCGCAGGGCACGATGAACAACCTCACTTACGGCAACGACAACTACCAGTATTACGAAACGATCTGCTCCGGCTCGCCCGCGGGGCCGGGCTTCAACGGCACCGACGCCGTGCACACGCACATGACGAACACGCGGCTCACCGACCCGGAAGTACTGGAATTCCGCTTCCCGGTCGTGCTCGAAGATTTCCACATCCGCAAGGATTCGGGCGGGCGCGGCAAGTGGCATGCAGGCGACGGGATTTATCGACGCGTGCGTTTCCGCGAGAAAATGGATTGCGCGATTCTTTCCGGCCATCGCCGCGTGCCGCCGTTCGGGCTCGCCGGCGGCGAACCGGGCCGCGTCGGGGAGAACCGGGTTCGCCGCAAGAACGGCAAGGAAGAAATTCTGAAAGGCTGCGACCAGACCGTGTTAGACGCCGGCGAAGCGGTGATTATCATCACGCCGACCGCGGGCGGTTACGGCAAGGCGTAGCTAGCTGGCCGCGCGAGCATGCGCGGCAATCAGTGCCGCTATTTCCTCCGGATGCGTACCGATCAGAAGGTGACTCGCGCCAGAAATCTTCTCCGGTTTCGCATTCGGGATGCTTGCAGCCAACAGCTCCGCGATCCGGTGCAGCACGGGATGCGATTTCGTTCCGCGAATCACGAGCACAGGCAGATCGAGCTTCGCGTAGTCCGAAAGCGGATTGCGAAGCGAGAACATCGCCGGCCAGTCCCGCACATTGGCTGGTGTCGTTAGCACAGCGAATTCGCGAATCTTAGACGGCAAAGATGCAAACGTCCCGTCGCCCGTCCAAAAATCAATCACGCGGCGCGCGGCTTCAGGCTCGCCGTTTTGATATGCGAGGATATAGGCTTCGCTCATATTCTTTACGGCGGCGTAGAGTTCATTGTCGCCGCTCTGGCGCAGCAGATCGCAGGGGTTTGCTTCGATCAGCGTGAGGCTTGCGAGCGGCACTTTCTTTCGAAGCGCCGTTGCCACTGCGAGCGCTCCTCCCCATGAATGCCCGACAAGATGGACCGTAGCGTTTGTGCGCGAAATCACCGCTTCGATGATCTCCACATATGCGTCCACCGATATATTTTCCGCGTCCAACGGAGCCGTCGAGCCGCATCCAGGCAAGCTCGTCGCGACGCTGCGAAAGTTTTTCAGATTGTCGGAGATCGGCCGCCATGCCGCCGTCGAGCTGAAAGATCCGGGCACGAATACGATGCACGGTCCTTCGCCGGACTCAACATAATCGACCGCGCGGCCGCTAAACTGAAATGTCATCAAATCGACCCTAACGAGCGCCTTCGCGAAGGGTCAAGTGAAGCTAGTCTTCGCCGGGAATCGCTTTCGGCAAATTCTTCTTCGTGGGCGGAAGCTCCTTGTAATACTTCCGGTTCTTCACCGAGCCCGTGAGAATGTCGTCCGCGTTTTTCTTCGAGCCGACGCGGGCGGGGGGCGTGATACGATTTGGATTGTAGGGCGCGGGCTGCGGCCCCTGCTGCCACTGCATCTGCGGCTGCTGTTGCGGAGCCTGCTGCAAATGCTGCGGCTGCGGGTAATTCTGCTGCTGCGGATTGATCGCGAGCGGCTGCTGGTTCCGCTGCTGCTGCGGCGGCGGATAAGCCTGATAGGGCGAAAGCGGCTGCTGCTTCGAGCGCGGCACGAAGCGTTGCGGCGGAACATCGTCGTCTTCGAAATCGCTTTGCTGCGGCTGCTGCACGCGCGCGATCGGGAAACGCTCGTAATGCTTCTGCTGTTTCTGCGCCATGGGGCCCGGTTCGTTCGGATAGCGGCGCGGCGGCGTAATCAGTTGCGGCGTCGGACGGCAAACCACGCCGCTTCTGCGCGCGAGATCTAAATGAAAGTGATCGTGGTGCGCGGCGTCGTAACCGGGGCCGAGCACGGTCGTGAACACTTCGCAGCCGCCGGCATGAATCTGGCGCAGGAAACCGCGCTCCTCCGACGTGCCGTGCCAGCCGTGCTTCACGGTTACGATGCGACCGCTTGCGAAAGTAAATCCCGCGACATCGAGCGCATTGCCGAAGCCGTGCTCCGACATGTTTCCGGTGCCGCCGATGCGGCGGCAGGAATAAGAAGAAAGTTGCCGCACTTCGACGATGGCTTCGCCGAACCAGGCTTGCGCCGCGGGTTGCGCGATTTCGGCAAGCCAGCGGCTGAAAGCCACCGTCATCGGGCAGCCGAGCGTCGCCTGCGGCGTCATCATGACCTGGCCTTCGGAGGCGGCCAGAATCTTGAAGGGATGGTTCATCCCGCAGGACGAGTCGCCGTTGATTTCGGAAACCTGCTCGACGTAGGAGGTGGCCTGCATCAGGCGCTGCGCGATGCATTGTTCTTCGGCGGCGGCACGCCAAGGCGCGCGCTCTTCGTAATTGAAGGCGCGGCAGCCAAACAGCCCCAAAGCGACGAGCGGGGCGACGAGATACAAACGTCCGCGCGCCATGCGCGGGAAAATGGGCCGCCGCCGGTTTAGAGAGAGTTAAGAAACGCGGACGGCTATCAGCGTCCAGTTCTCATCCTGAGGAGGGCGCGCTCGCGCCCGTCTCGAAGGATGCGGCCTCATGGTTCGAGACGCACTCGCTTACGCTCGCGCTCCTCACCATGAGGATCGAAGCTGGTGGTTATGGGTCCCCGCTTTCGCGGGGACGACCATAGCGAATGTCGCCTCATCTATTGCCGCGCATTAACAGACGCGGCAAAAAGACGGCGAATGTCTCGGCCTGCTTCCTGGCTTTCCAAATTGCGCGGTCCGCATCGCGCCGTTCCGGTTTTCGGGATCACCATGATCCTGACCTGGGGAACGCTGTTTTATTCCGCCGCTTTGCTGCTTCCTCTGCTCGCGCAGGCACGCGGCTGGCCGATTGCGCTGGTGATGAGCGGTATTTCGGTCGGTCTGCTTGCGGGCGGCCTGGCGTCACCCAGGATCGGCCGGGCGATCGACCAATACGGCGGACACTATGTAATGGCGGCAGGATCGCTGCTCGGCGCATCCGCGCTCGCCGCCCTGCCCTTTGCAACGCATCCGGTTTTCTATTTCGCGATCTGGGCCGCACTCGGCGTCGCGATGGCGGCTAATCTGTACGATCCGGCTTTCGCGACGCTTACCCGCATCTTCGGCGCGGATGCGAGAAAGCAGATCACACTGCTTACGCTCATGGGCGGCTTCGCTTCCACCGTAAGCTGGCCCGCGACACATCTGCTGCTCGGCGTCACTGACTGGCGCGGCACCTATTTCATCTATGCCGCTGTGATGGCCTTGGTGGTCGCCCCGCTTCATGGCTTTGCAGTCCCGCGCACGAAAGCGAAAGCGACGCCGCCCGCCGAAGGCGCAAAAGTGCCCGCCGTGCTTGCCGCAAAGGGCCTCGTTTTCGTGCTCGTCGCCTGCGCTTTTGCGACTTTCATGTTCGCGCAGTCGGGCATGCTCACCCATATGCTCCTGATCTACGAGCGTATGGGCGTGGACCGCGCGACTGCGGTCGCCATCGGCGCGTTGTTCGGCCCGGCACAGGTCGCCGCGCGCGTCTGCGAGCTTGCGGTTGCGCGCCACACGCATCCGCTGAATGTCGCGCGTTTTGCCGCGGCGCTGTTGATTTCCGCTTTTGCGATTTTCGCGGTCTACGGCATCAGCGCGGTTACAGCCGCGATTTTCGTGCTTATGTTCGGAGCGGCGAACGGCCTCATGACGATTGCGCGCGGCACGCTTCCACTCGCGCTCTTCGGTCCGCAGGGCTACGGTCATCTCGTCGGAAGATTGGCGGCACCCGCGCTTGCCGTGCAAGCGGCGGCGCCGATTGCGATGGCCGTTGTCATCGAGCGCGTTTCCGATCCGGCCGCGCTCGCGCTTACCGCCGGCTTCATCGCGATTGCGTTCCTGTGCTTTCTGGGAATCCGGCGGCCCTCGTAACCCGGCAGTTAAGACTCCCGAAACCATGATCCCTAAGCGCGTGGAAACCATGATCGCAACGATCATGCGCGAAGACGCGGTGTTGCGCGCCTGAGGCGGCACGAATTTACCAATCGGTTGGGATGACAAATTACTAACGAGGACGCGCGAGCGTTTCTCGCGTGCAGTTGTTTCGGCGCTTTCAGTCACGAGTACGTCGATGCGTAAATTCGCTCTCGCTTTTGCAGCCACGATGTTCGCTGCTCCTGCCCTGGCGCAGGATTTTTCGGTGCCCGCGCTCGATCCGGTCACGGTCGCGCAGATTCAGGGGCCGTCGGTCATCCGCGCGCCGCGCTATGTCGTCGAAGACGAAAACGAGCGCCAGCCGCGCAACCGCAATACGCGCCGGCAACCGCAAAATCAGCAGTGGGATGAGAACGAGACGCCGCCGCGCCACTATCAGCGCCAGCAACCCGTCGCGCAGTACCAGCAGCAACAGCAGCCGCAATACTACGCGCCGCAACAGCAGCCGCGTACCGATCTCGGCGGCGGTTTCATCGAATTCCTGATCACCGGCAACAGCAATCCGCGCCAGCGCGTCGAGCAACAGCCGCAGCAGCAGTACTACTATCCGCCGCAACAACAGCAGCAGCCGATGTACTACTCGCGGCAGGCCCCGGCCTATCAGCAGCCGATGCATGTCGCACGCACCGATCCGCAGGAACAGCCGCAGCGTCCGTCATTCGATCCGCGCTTCGAGCGTACCGAGGTCGAGTACAAGAGCGAGCATCCGGTCGGCTCGATCATCATCGATACGCGCACGCGCTATCTCTATCTGATTCAGCCGAACGGCCGTGCGATCCGCTACGGCGTCGGCGTCGGCCGTCCCGGCTTCGAGTGGAAAGGCGTGAAGACCGTTTCCGCGATGAAGGAATGGCCGGACTGGCGTCCGCCCGCGGAGATGCGGCTGCGCCAGCCGTATCTGCCGGAGCACATGCCTGGCGGACCGAACAATCCCTTGGGCGCGCGCGCGATCTATCTCGGTTCCTCGCTCTATCGTATCCACGGCTCGAACGAGCCGCACACCATCGGCAGCGCGGTTTCCTCGGGCTGCTTCCGGATGCGCAACCAGGACGTGATCGATCTCTACGGCCGCGTGAAAGTCGGCGCACGGGTCGTCGTGCTTTGACTATTGACTGATGCCGTCCTCGACGCCGCGTAGCGGCGGTCGGGGACCCATAATCCCTGTGCGAATTAATGAACGCGGGACGGCCCGATATCAAATCGGGAACCGGTGGTTATGGGTCCCCGCCGGAGCCTGTCATCGGACGCGCGCAAGCGCGGTCCGTTGGCGGGGACGACGGATATGGGTTGGCCCCTTCGGCGCGCCCCGGAATGACAATTTGAACTAGGCCGCCGTGATCAGCTTGTAAGCCGGGATCGTCAGGAACTCGGCGAACTCGTGGGCGAGCGACATTTCCCGGAACAGATCGATCGCTTCCCGGAAGCGGCCCGCGTCGTAAGCCGAATGGCCGATCGCATCGCGGACGCGCGCCATTTCGTCCCTGAGCACGGCTTCGAACAATTCTTGCGTTACTTCGCGGCCGTCCGCGAGCTTCGCGCGGTGATAGAGCCACTGCCAGACCTGCGCGCGGCTGATCTCGGCGGTCGCCGCATCTTCCATCAGATTATAAAGCGGCACCGCACCGCGGCCGCGCAGCCAGGCTTCGATGTATTGAATGCCGACGCGGATGTTCTGGCGCAACCCCTCTTCGGTGCGTTCGCCCGAATGCATCTCGAGCATCTGGTCGCGCGTGACCTGCACGTCGCGGCGTAATTTATCGAGCTGGTTCGGTGTTTTCATTAGACGGTTGAACACTTCGCTCGCGACCGGCACGAGATCGGGATGCGCGACCCAGGTGCCGTCGTGACCGTCGCCGGCTTCGCGCTCCTTGTCCTGACGCACCTTGGTGAACGCGGCTTCGTTCTTCACCGCGTCGCCGCGCACCGGAATCTGTGCCGCCATGCCGCCCATCGCGAACGCGCCGCGGCGGTGGCAGGTGCGGATCAAAAGCAGCGAATACGCACGAAGGAACGCGCGATCCATCGTCATCACGCCGCGGTCGGGCGTGAGGAAACGCTTGTTTTTGCCGAGCCGCTTGATGAAGGAGAAAATGTAGTCCCAGCGGCCGCAGTTCAGGCCCGCGATGTGCTCGCGAAGCTCATAGAGGATTTCGTCCATCTCGAACGCCGCCGGCAGCGTTTCGATCAGCACGGTCGCCTTGATGGTGCCCTTCGGCATTTTCAGCTTGCGCTGCGCGAAGACGAAAACGTCGTTCCAGAGTTTCGCTTCCTGGTGGCTTTCGATCTTCGGCAGATAGAAGTATGGGCCGGAGCCTGCCGCGCGTGCGCGTTGCGCGCAGTGGAAAAAGTAAAGCGCGAAGTCGAACAACGAACCGGAAACCGGCTTGCCGCCGACCGTCACGTGATCTTCCGTCAGGTGCCAGCCGCGCGGACGCACGACGAGGGTCGCGGGCTTGGCTCCGAGCTTATATTCCTTCCGGGTCGCAGGATCGGTGAAGTCGATCTTGTTGTCCCAGCGATCTTTGAGGTTGATCTGGCCTTCGATCAGGTTGTCCCAGCTCGGCGAGCAGGCATCCTCGAAGTCGGCCATGAAGACTTCGGCGCCGGAGTTCAGCGCGTTCACGACCATCTTGCGGTCGACGGGGCCGGTGATTTCGACGCGGCGATCGATCAGATCCTTCGGCAATTTCCCGATCTTCCAGTCGCTTTCGCGAATCTTCCGCGTCTCGTTCAGGAAGTCGGGCAGTTCGCCCTTGTCGAAACGCGACTGGCGCTTCATGCGCGCGCCTATTAGCTCGGCGCGCTTCTTCTCGAACTTCTTGTGCAGCTCGGCGACGAAGCCGAGCGCCTCTTTCGTGAGAATCTCGTCGAAGCGGGCCCCTCGGGCGCCGCGGATCGATACTCCGCCGATCCGAAACGAGCCGCCGACGGCTTTCGCGGGCGTCTTGGCCTTCGCGCGAACGGCACTTTTTTTCGCCGGCTTCTTCGCAGCCTTCGCCTTGGTCTTCTTCTTGTTCTTGGCGGCGCGGGCGGGTTTGGCCTTGCCCTTACGCTTTGACTTCTTCGCGGGGGCCATCGGCCTTCTCCCTGGGATTTAAAGTGGCGGGGTTATGCCACAAAGTCTCCGGGGGATTCCAGCCGTCTAAGGCATTTGGTTTCGGGCCGCCGGTGGCCCAATCCAGCAATTCCACGGTGTGCAGGATCGGCCATTCGAGACTGGCGCCAATCTGCACCATGCAGCCCACATTGCCCGTCGCGATCAACCCCGCCCCGGTCGAGCGGACATTCACGACTTTACGCTCCCGGAGGCGGCCTGCGATTTCGGGCTGAAGCATGTTGTAGGTCCCGGCGGAGCCGCAGCACAAATGACCCTCCGGCACTTCACGCACTTCGAAGCCCATCCCTGCCAACAGCATCTTCGGCTGCTGGGTGATCTTCTGGCCATGCTGCATCGAGCAGGCTGAATGGTAGGCGACCGGCAGCTTTATCGGCTGGGCGCCTTTCAATTCGAGCACGGAGAGATATTCGGTGATGTCGCGTGCGAGCGAGGAAACTTTCGCAGCCTTGTCCGCGTAGGCCTTGTCGGTGCGGAGCATGAAGCCGTAATCCTTCACCGTCGTACCGCAGCCGGAGGCCGTAATCAGGATCGCGTCGAGGCCGCCGTTCTCGATTTCGCGCATCCAGGCATCGACATTGTTTTTCACGAAGTCATGCGCCTCGTGCTCGCGGCCCATGTGGTGCGAAAGCGAGCCGCAGCAGGCTTCGCCTTCGGGCAGCACGACCTCGATGCCATGGCGCGTTAAGAGCCGGATGGTCGCCTCGCGGATCGACGGCTTCACGACCTGATCGACGCAGCCGGACATCAGCGCGACGCGGCCCTTCTTCGGACCGAAAGGCGGATGCACGCGCACGAGGCCAAGGCTGCTTTTCGGAAGCGACCGGGGCGCGAGCGACAACATCGCCGCAATCCGCGACATGCCGAGCGCTTTCGCAATCGGCGCAATCCAGCGCGTGAAAGCAGCCAGCCGCATCATCGCGCGGAAGCGCGCCGGATACGGCATCACAAGACGCAAGAGCGTGCGCGCAAACTTGTCGGACAGCGGACGGCGATAGGTTTTCTCGATATGATTCCGCGCGTTATCCACGAGATGCATGTAGTGCACGCCGGAAGGGCAAGTCGTCATGCAGGCAAGGCAGGAAAGGCAGCGATCGATGTGCTTCACATCGTCCTTCGCCGCTGCGCGGTCCTGCTCCAGCATCTCCTTGATGAGATAGATCCGGCCGCGCGGACTGTCGGCCTCGTCGCCCAAAAGCACGTAGGTCGGGCAGGTCGCGGTGCAGAAGCCGCAATGCACGCAGGCGCGCAGAATCTTGTCCGACTCCGCGATATTCGGGTCGGCAAGCTGCGTCAGGGTGAAGTGCGTCTGCATGATCGATTAGGTGTCACGGCTGTTCATCGAAAGCAACGCCTTCTCGTCGTCCCCGCGAAGGCGGGGACCCATAACCCCGGTATTTATTTGTTCTCGCTAGGCTTAGATCAAGCAACGGACGCAGGGATTATGGGTCCCCGGCCGCCGCTTCGCGGCGCCGAGGACGACATGAATAAATTACTCGGCTTTCGGCTCATTCTCCTCCCGCTGCTTCTTTCGGAAAAGCCGGCGGAAGAAATAGAAGCCGCGGCGGACAGTAGTGTCGATGTCGATATCCCGCGCGATCGTCGCTCCGCCCTTTTCGATCTCGAGCACCAGTTTGCGCTCGTGAAACTCTTCCAGCTCGGGGCGGTGGCCCACGCTGATGATGGTCATCTGCGGCAGGCGCTCGTGAATGAGGTTCATGAGCTTTTCCTGGCTCACGGTGTCGAGCGCCGAGGTGGCTTCGTCCAGCACCACGATGTCCGGCTTGTGGATGAGCAGCCGCGCGAAAGCGAGCCGCTGCTTCTCGCCGCCGGAGAGCGTCTGATCCCAGGGCTCGTTATGCTCTTCGAGGCGCTCGACATGATCGTCGAGATCGACCGCCTTGAGCGCTTCGACCACCTCCATCTTGTCGATCTCGGCCTCGTCCATCGGATAGGCCGCAGCGCGCAAGAGCGAGCCGACCGGCACGTAAGGACGCTGCGGAAGGAAGTTGATACGCGCGCCTTTCGCAATTTCGATCTCGCCGCCGCCCCAGGGCCAGAGACCGGCGATCGCGCGAATGAGCGTGCTTTTGCCGGAACCGGACTCGCCGACGATCAGAACGCGTTCGCCCGGCGGAATTGTCACTTCCGCGTCTTTGACGACACCGGTGCCGTCATCGAGCGCGACCGAAACCATGCGAAGCCGCAATGCGACTCCTTCATCCGCTTCGCCCATTTGTATGCGGTGCGCGGTCTCGTCGGTCTCCGCGCGCTCCAGGCCATCGAGCGCAACCATGAGCGACGACGCGCGGCGCGCGCTCGCGGTCCAGTCGGCGAGCCGCGGATAATTATCGACGATCCAGTTGAAGGCGGTCTGCACGGTGACGAAAGCGGAAGCCGCCTGGATCACCTGCCCGAGCGTCATGTCACCCGAGAGATACTTGGGGGCGCAGAGGATAACCGGGATGACCGGCGCCAACAGAAAACTCGACTGCGAAACGACCGTGGTGCGGCCGTATTGCTTGCGGATTTCGCGCCAGCGGTTGAGCACGTCGGTCAGAATCGCGGTAAGGCCTTCCTTCTCTTCACGCTCGCCGTCGATCAGCGCGATGCTTTCGCCGTTCTCCCGCAATCGCGTGAGCGCGTAGCGCATCTCGGCTTCGGACTGCGCCTTCGCCTCGCTCGCCGTGACATAGCTCCGGCCGATGAAGACCATCACGCCGCTCGCACAGACCGCGTAGAGAACGGCTGCGAGCACGAGATAGCCGGGTATGGTGACCGGTGTTTCACCCCACTTGAACGTGAGATCGCCGCCGACATACCAAAGCACGCCGACGAAAGTGACCGCAGAGAGAAACGCGGAAACGACGCCGACCGTGAAATCCACCGGCGCTTCGGTCGCGATACGGATGTCTTCGGAAATCCGGTACTCCGGATTCTTGTGATCGCCTTTCATCAGATTGAGATGGAAGTAGCGGCCGTTCTCGAGCCAGCGATCGGTCAGATGATTGGTGAGCCACTGCCGCCAGTGAATCTGCGTGGTCATACGCGCATGAACGATGGCGACGGCCAACGCGATCGAAGCAACCGCCAGCGGCACGAAAATCAGCGCCTGCCAGGCAACGACGCCCGCGTTCTTCTGTTCGAGCGCGTCGAAGATCGCGCGATTCCAGACGTTGATCTGGTACTGGATGTAAACCTGAGCCGCGACGATGGTCAGAAGAATAGCAACGAGCCACCACGCCCATTTGTCGCCGTTCCTGCCCCAGAAGCCCTTCGCCGACATCCAGAAGCGGCGCACGAGATATTTTTTCAGCTTTTTTCGTTCTTCGGTTTGCGCGTCTTCAACCGGCATCTGCCGCTCCGCCTAGAATCGCAACTAGAACCAAATTCGTCCCGCGTGGCTTCGTTCCGCGCGCAATATTCAGGCTTCCGCGTAGATGCGTCCGGGATTGAGGACGCCTTTCGGATCGAAACTCGCTTTCAGCCGCTGCGAGATTGCCGCGCGTACCGGATCGAGCGGCTCGAACACTTCCGCCGAAGCGCGTGCGGCCGCGGAAGCGCGGATCAATGTCGCATGCCCGCGGCCCGCGAGCGCAATGCGCACAGCACCCTCTTGCGGCTTGTCGCCGGGCATTTCCAGCCACAGCAGACCGCCCGCCCAGTCATAATAATAGTGTGCGCCGGCCGCGGTGTTGATACCGGCTGCAATTCCGGGCGCGAGCGAAGGCGCCGTCGAAATCTTCCAGACCGGCCGCTCGGTGCGATTTGCGAACGGCGCGACGTCGCGGATGTTTTTCCAGAACGCGCGCGACTTGCTCGCGTCGAGCGCGCCGAGTTCACCGAAGGGCCGCAGTAATTCCTCGAGCTTCATCTTGCGATAGGCGACCGACTGCGAAATGCCTTCGAGGCGCAGCGCGGTGACGGCTTTGCCGGGAAATTTCAGCTCCGCAATATTGTCGGCGGGCCATTGCGGCAAATGCGCCGCCGCCGAAACTTCACAGCTCGATCCCATCGCCGCCGACATCGCCTCGTTTGCGCGAATGTCGGTGAGACCGAAGACAAGCACGGTCGCGCAGTCTTCCGCACGCGGAAGAACTTTCAATGTAATGTCGGTCATCGCTGCGAGCGTGCCCCAGGAGCCCGCGAGCAAGCGCGGCAGATCGTAGCCGGTGACGTTCTTCACGACGCGGCCGCCAGCCTTGAAGATCTCGCCGCGTCCGGAGACGGCGGAAACGCCGAGCATAAAGTCGCGCGCAGAACCCGCCTTGATTCTGCGCGGACCAGAGAGGCCGGCCGCAACCGCGCCGCCGATTGTCCCTTCGCCCGGTTTTTTGTTCAGCAACGGGCCGTAATCCATCGGTTCGAAAGCAAGCTCTTGCTTCTTTTCTTCCAGCGCGTGTTCGATTTCCGAGATCGGTGTTGCCGCACGCGCGGAAAGCACGAGTTCTTCCGCCTCATATAAAGTGATGCCGGAGATCGCGGACAGATCGAGCGTGGCGTCGGTCTGCGCGGCGCGGCCGATCTCGCGCTTGGAGCCGCGGCCGATCAGCTCGAGACGCTTGTCGTTTGCCGCAGCCGAAGTGATCGCTTCGGCGACGTCGCGCGCGTCGCGTGGTTTGATTGCGTCCTGCATCTAAAAACGCGGCAGATCGGGGAACGCGGTCTTGCCGCCGTGGACGTGCATGCGGCCCATCTCGGCGCAGCGGTGCAGCTCCGGAAAAACCTTGCCGGGGTTCAGAAGCCCCTTATCGTCGAAGGCGCATTTGACGCGCAACTGCTGATCGAGATCGATCTTGTTGAACATGACCGGCATCAGGTCGCGTTTTTCGACCCCGACGCCATGCTCGCCGGTCAAGACGCCGCCCACCTCGACGCAGAGGCGAAGGATGTCGTTGCCGAAATTTTCGGCGCGCTGCAATTCGCCAGGCTTGTTCGCGTCATAAAGAATGAGCGGATGCAGATTGCCGTCGCCGGCATGAAATACGTTCGCGACCAAGAGGCCGTACTTCTCCGAAAGCTCACGCATCTTGGCGAGCACCAGCGGCAGTTTCGCACGCGGAATGGTACCGTCCATGCAGTAATAGTCGGGCGAGATGCGGCCGACCGCCGGGAACGCCGCCTTGCGGCCGGCCCAGAACTTCAGCCGCTCTTCTTCGTTGTTCGAAATGCGGAGCGTGCTCGATCCGCAATCTTTCGCAATCGCCGAAACGCGCTCGATCAGATGATCGACCTCCGCTTCGGGACCGTCGAGCTCGACGATCAATAGCGCTTCGACATCGAGCGGGTAGCCCGCCTTCACGAAAGCTTCGGAAGCGTGGATCGCGGGCTTGTCCATCATTTCCATGCCGCCGGGAATGATACCCGCGCCGATGATCTTCGCGACGCAGTCGCCCGCGGCTTCCGACGTCGGAAAGCCGACCAGCAGCGCACGCGCAGTCTCGGGCTTTTTCAGGATGCGTACCGTCACTTCGGTAACGACGCCGAGCAGACCTTCCGAGCCGATGATGAGACTTAGGAAGTCGTAACCCTCCGCGTCGAGATACTTGCTGCCGAAGCGCACGACTTCGCCGGTTATCAGCACCATTTCGACGCCAAGCACATTATTCGTGGTGAGCCCGTACTTCAGACAATGCACGCCGCCTGAATTTTCCGCGACATTGCCGCCGATCGTGCAGGCAATCTGCGACGACGGATCCGGCGCGTAATAAAAGCCTTTGCCTTCGACCGCTTTGGTAATGCCGAGATTGGTGACGCCCGGCTGCGCGACTACGGCGCGGTTAGCGTAATCGATCTCCAGAACCTTGTTGAACTTGCCCAAGCCGAGAAGCACGCCGTCGGCAAGCGGCAGCGCGCCGCCGGAGAGCGAGGTGCCAGCGCCGCGCGGCACCACTTTGATGCCGTTCTCGTAGCAGTAGCGCAGCACCTTCGAAACCTGTTCGACGGTCTCCGGCAAAACGACCACCATCGGAAGCTGGCGATAGGCGGTGAGACCATCGGACTCGTAAGGCCGCATCGCGACGTCGTTCGCGATCACGCCCTCGCCCGGCACGATTTCCCGGAGCGCCGAGACGATTTTCTCGCGGCGGTCCAGCACCGATCTGTCGGGGGCGGGCATTGCGACCATAAGCGTGGTTCCGAATGGCGCTGCGAGGTAGCGGGCGCACTCGCCTCTTATATCAGAACCGCGCCAAAAGCCGCACCACTAACGGCTTGTCATTCCGGGGCGCGCACCGATCTCGGGTTTACCCGAGATCGGAATGTAGATGACCAAGTCGGGTAAACCCGACTTGGTTGTGCGCGAACCCGGAATCCAGAGCGACATTCGTAAGGCCTACGTTGGAGCCCTGGATTCCGGATCGCGCCTGACGGCGCGTCCGGAATGACGGATGTGGTGGAAAAAGCGAAAGCCGGCCCACTTTCGATGGACCGGCTTCGTTACGTCTTGCCGTAATTAGTTCGAGCCGAACGGCGACCAGGGCTTCGGCGCGGGCTGCGGCGTCACGGGCGCCGGGTCGGAAGCGGGGAAGCTCTGCGAGAGCGTCTTGTCGAGCTTCTTCTCGGCCTTCTTCTTCGGTGCCGACTTCTTCTTCGCCGCTTTCTTTCTGGATTTCTTGGTTACGCGCTTCTTGGCTTTTTTTGCGACCTTGCGCTTGGCCGTCTTTTTCTTCTTGGCCTTCTTCTTTTTCGCTTTCTTACGCTTCTTCTTCGCCATGACTGACCTCTAATCTACCGCTTCTGTTGCGACCGGAGCGGCCGCGGTGAATTTCAGGAACTGCGCACCACCAACACATGCAGGCTACGCGGCCCGTGCGCGCCGAGCAAATGGGTCTGCTCGATGTCACCCGACCGGGACGGTCCGGTTATCCAGTTCACTACGCGAGGCATCTTGTTCGCGCCTAAACGTTCGCGGATCCGGTCCCAGACGCTCTCGTAATCGCCCGCAATATCTTTTTCGTCAACCACGACCAGATGGTGGTCGGGCAGGAAGTTGAGCGTCGTCGGATTGTCGGCCCCCGACAGCATGACGAGCGTTCCGGACTCTGCAACCGCGGCAAAGGAATAGGATACGGAAGCGAGCTGCGCGCCGTCGGATGCACCCTTTGTAACCTCTAGCGTGCGTTCTTTTGCCCAAGGAATGAGCGAAAGCCTCTCGTCCTCGCCATGACGGACCGACTGCGGCAGATTTTTCGAACGCAGATAGGCTGCGACGGCGGCAGGTACGTCATCCTTGTTGCCCAGTATGACGATCGAAGCCTTCGCGTCCTCGACCGTCTGCCTGAACACTTCGAGCCTTTCACGGTCGGCCTTCTGTCCGCGCGCCGGAATAATGCCGCGCGGATGCTTTTCGATCCGCGCGGCGACGGTTTCGCGCCGCTTTCCATCTTCGCCACCGGTCCGCAGCGACTTTCTAATGTTCGCGAAGATCGCTTCCCTGCTCTTCATCGCTTCTGGCTCCGTTTTCTCCAGAGCGACTGGAAGGTTTCGCCCTGCGGCGCGGGAAAATCGCGATGTCTGGTCCAACCTCCGGCCAACGGCAGCGCGCGGAAGCGGCCCTTGCCACCGAACAGACGAAGGAATTTCATCGCGAGTGAAGTAGTCGCGCGATAAATCGCCGGGCGTCTGGCGAATGCGGCCCAAAGGCCGAGGCCATAGCGGGCCGCCGCAGGCTGCAGGTGAAGTTCGAATTCGCGCTCGCGCCAGTTGCGCATGAGTTTGGGAAGCGGAATCCGCACCGGGCAGACTTCCTCGCAGCGCCCGCAGAAGGTCGAGGCGTTCGGCAACTGCCCGCCCTTTTCCACGCCTACCAAAGACGGCGTCAGCACCGCGCCCATCGGACCCGGATAGACCCAGCCATAAGCATGGCCGCCGACCGCGTGAAATACCGGACAGTGGTTCATGCAAGCGCCGCAGCGGATGCAGCGGAGCATGTCCTGGAATTTGCCGCCGAGCATGTTCGAACGGCCATTGTCGAGGAGCACGACGTGATACTCGAGCGGCCCGTCGGGATCGCCCGCGCGACGCGCACCGGTCGAAAACGTCGTGTAGACGGAAAGATCGAGCCCGGAGGCGGTGCGCGCGAGAAGGCGCAGAAAAGTCGCGGCGTCCTCGCGGGTCGGCACCACCTTCTCGATGCTCGAAATCACGATATGGGCTTTGGCGAGCGTCTGCGTGAGATCGCCGTTGCCTTCGTTGGTCACGATCACCGACGAGCCGGTTTCAGCGATCAGGAAATTCGCGCCGGTGATGCCGACATCGGCCGCGAGAAATTTCTCGCGCAGCATGGCGCGGGCTTCGGCGAGCAACGAAGTCGGCTCGTCGAGATTGCGTTCCGGCGGCAGCCCGGTATGCGCGCGGCGGAAATCGGCTTCGATCTGCTCTTTCGTGACGTGCAGCGCGGGCGCGATCAGGTGCGAAGGCGTCTCGCCGCGCAGCTGAATGATGTATTCGCCGAGATCGGTTTCGATCGGGCGGATGCCGTGCTTCTTGAGATACGCGTTAAGGCCCGTTTCTTCCGAAATCATCGATTTGCCCTTGGCGACTGTCTTCGCGTTCAGGCGCTGACAAATGCCAAGGATGATTTCGTTCGCTTCTTCCGCGGTCGTGGCCCAATGCACATGGCCGCCCGAGGCGATTACATTCTTCTCGTAAACTTCGAGATAGAGATCGAGATGTGCGAGGATGTGATCTTTGAGATCGCGCGCGCTGTCGCGGAGCGCGTCATATTCGGGAAGTTTTTCGACCGCCGCCTTGCGCCGCTCGATAAAACCTTTTTCCGAGCGCGCGAGCGCCTGCTGCAGGAAGACATCGTCGAGCGCCTTGCGGGCGTTTTCCTTGAAATGCGGCGAGTTGACGGTTTGCGTCATCGCTCAGGCTCGCCGATTGCCGGCTCGCCGGTCATTCCGGCGAGCACTTCGGCGATATGCCGCACTCTTATTTCTTTTCCCTCGCGCGAGAGCTTGCCTGCCATGTTCATCAGGCAGCCGAGATCGCCGGCGAGCAGCGTGCCCGCGCCGCTTGCTGCGATATTCGCGGTTTTTTTCTCGACGATCTTGTTCGAGACGTCCGGATATTTCACGCAGAAGGTGCCGCCGAAACCGCAGCAGACGTCGGGGTCTTTCATCTCGACGAGATTCAGGCCCTCGACGTTCGCAAGCAGCTTTCTGGGCTGCGCCTTGATGCCCAACTCGCGGAGCCCCGAGCAGGAGTCGTGATAGGTGACGGCGCCGTCGAAGCGTGCGCTTGGCGTCACTTTTAGTACGTCGTTCAAGAAAACCGTCAGTTCAAAGGTCTTTGCCGCAAGCGCTTTCGCGCGCGGCTCCCATGCCGCATTACCTTCGAACAGTTCGGGATAATGGACGATCACCTGCCCCGCGCAGGAGCCCGAAGGCAGCACTGTGTAATCGTATTGCTCGAACGCTTCGATCGCCTGCGCGGCAAGCTCGCGCGCGGTCTTGCGGTCGCCCGAGTTGAATGCCGGCTGCCCGCAGCAAGTCTGTAGCGGCACCTCGACCGCGCAGCCTGCATCTTCCAGCAATTTCGCGGATGCGAAGCCAATACGCGGGCGGATCAGATCGACGAGGCAGGTCGCGAACAGCCCGACGCGGATCGGCTTCCTTGTTGCAGCGGGCGCTTTATCGGACATCGGAGAAGGTTTCTATGCTGCCGCTGGCAGTCTTCGGGAAAAGTGCTATCAGTCGCGTCTTCTAACTTACTGTTCCGGGGCCGTGCCATGCAAACCATCACCTGCGTCGAAGACCTGCGCGAAGTCTACAAGCAACGCGTTCCGAAAATGTTCATCGACTACGCGGAAAGCGGCTCCTACTCGGAACAGACACTGCGCTGGAATCGCGAAGATCTGCAGAAGATCCGGCTCAAGCAGAAGATTCTCACGGACGTTTCCAAGCGCGACACCAAGACCACGATCGCGGGCAAACAGGTCAATGTGCCCCTGATCCTCGCGCCGATCGGTCTTTGCGGCATGCAGCGCGCGAACGGCGAGATTCTCGCGGCGCGCGCGGCAGATGAGGCGGGCATCCCGTTCACCCTCTCCACGATGTCGGTCTGCTCGATCGAGGATGTCGCGAGCGAGACCAAGAAGCCGTTCTGGTTCCAGCTTTACGTGATGAAGGACCGCGAATTCATCCGCAACCTGATCGCGCGCGCGGCAGCAGCGAAATGCTCTGCACTGGTGCTCACGGTGGACCTGCAGATTCTCGCGCAACGCCACCGCGACATCAAAAACGGCCTCTCGGTGCCTCCGAAGCTGAAGATCGCGAGTGTTCTGGACATGCTGACCAAACCGCGCTGGCTCGGCGGAATCCTCGGCACCAGGCGCCGCAGCTTCGGTAATCTCGTCGGCCATGTGAAGGGCATGACCAACACCGGCTCGCTCGGCGAGTGGACCGCGAGCCAGTTCGACCCGGCGCTGAACTGGGAAGACGTGAAGTGGATCAGGAAGCTCTGGAAGGGCAAGCTGATCATCAAAGGCATCATGGAAGTTTCCGACGCCAAGCTCGCGCTGAAGCACGGCGCGGACGGCATCGTGGTTTCCAACCATGGCGGCCGCCAGCTCGACGGCGCGCCCTCTTCGATTTCGGCGCTGCCGAAGATCGTTGACGCTATCGGCGACAAGACCGAAGTCTTGTTCGACGGCGGCATCCGTACCGGACAGGATCTCATGCGCGCGCTTGCGCTCGGCGCGAAAGGCGCGATGATCGGCCGCGCCTTCGTTTACGGTCTCGGCGCGAACGGCCAGGAAGGCGTGCGCACCGCCATCGAGTGCATCCGCAAGGAACTCGATATGTCGATGGCGCTATGCGGCGTGAACAAGATTTCCGAGATCGACGAGCGCGTACTCGCGGACTGAATTCTTTTTCTCGCGGAACCCGGAACCCGTTTTCGCTGCGGACGTTCCGGCCTCAGCACAGGAGAAAAGGAGAGCGCCATGAAAGTCAGCGAAGTCATGACCAGTGACGTCAAAATCGCGGACCCGAACCGTTCGATTCAGGACGCCGCCAAACTCATGGACAAGAACGACTGCGGCAGCCTTCCGGTCGGCGAAGGCGACCGCCTTGTCGGCATGATCACGGATCGCGATATCGTCATCCGCGCGGTTGCCGCGGGCCTGCCCGCGAGCACGCCGATCCGCGACATCATGAGCCAAGAAATAAAATATTGCTTCGACGACGAAGACCTCGAGGATATCGCCGACAACATGGGCGATATCCAGATGCGGCGATTGCCCGTCCTGAACCGCGACAAGCGTATTGTCGGCATCGTTTCGATCGGCGATATGGCGCGCTCAGACGAGGAATGCGCGGGCAACGCGCTTGCCGGCATCGCGCAGCCCGGCAACGGCAGCGTGGCAGCCTCGACGGCCCGCTAGCGGCGGTTGCCGAAACCGATCCTGCCTCCGTCCATCCGCCACGGCTGCGCGATGGCGCGGCGGTAGCGCGCGAGCCTGTCGCGGATTGCCTTCAAGATCGTCCAGATCGCGTACATGGCTACCTCGCTTCTCCGGTTCACACGGAAAGGCTAGGCCCGAGTTCTTGTCTTGAAAATTGAATAATTCTGATGCTATCGTTCTTAAAAGAAGAACGATGGAACTTTCCGACCTCAACATCTTCCGGGCTGTCGTCGAAAGCGGCGGCATCACGCGCGCCGCCGAAAAGCTGCATCGCGTGCCCTCGAACGTGACCACCCGCATCGGCCAGCTCGAAGACGATCTCGGCGTGAAGCTGTTCGTGCGCGAGGGCCGCAACATCCGGCTGTCGCCCGCCGGCGCTATCCTGCTCGAAAAAGCGAACCGGCTTTTGGATCTCGCGCGCGAGACGCGCGAAGCGGTGAACGAGAGCACGCCGCGCGGAATCTTGCGGCTCGGCGCCTACGAAAGCACCGCCTCGGTCTGGCTGCCGGGACGCCTCAGCGAGTTTCAGCGCAACTTCCCGCAGGTGACGCTCGAACTTCATACCTGGAGCCTGCAAAGCATGATCGCAGGCATCCTGTCCGGCGAACTCGAAGCCGCTTTGATCTCCGGTTATGACGACGATCCCCGGTTCGAAAAACTTCCGCTTTATGACGATGAAGTCGTGCTGGTTGCACCGAAGAGCAAGGACCCGCTCGCGCGCGGTAACAAAAACGATTTCGTTCTGCTGTCATTCGACGACGATTGCCCGCTTCGCCACCAGATCGAACGCTATGTGCGCGAAGAAATTCGTCCGCCCTCGCGCGTGATCGAGATGTCATCCAATCATGCGCTCTTGGGTTGCGTCGCCGCCGGCATGGGCATCGGCATGATGCCGGAAAGCGTGCTGCCCGGCTTTCCCGGGCATAGGCACCTGAACGTTCACCGCATGCCGAAGGATGTCGCCAGGAAACGCATCATACTGACGTGGCGCAAAGGCATGCGCTCGGCCCGCATCGATGCGCTTGTGGAAACGCTCACTTCGCCGAAAAAGCGCGCAAAGAAATAGCGCTCACATTCCGAGTTCGGTGAGCCCCGGATGATCCGCGGGCCGCGGGCCGGATGGCCACATGAACTTCCGCTCGCTTTCCCTGATCGGCACGTCGTTGATGCTCGCCTCGCGGCGGCGCATCAGCCCCTGCCCGTCGAACTCCCACTGTTCGTTGCCGTAGGCGCGAAACCACGCACCGGTATCGTCGTGGTATTCGTACTGGAAGCGCACCGCGATCCGGTTGCCGGAATAGGCCCAGACCTCCTTGATCAGACGATAGTCCTGCTCACCAGCCCATTTGCGCTTCAGAAACTCGACGATCGCGGGGCGGCCCTTGAAAAATTCGGAGCGGTTCCGCCACACACTGTCTTCCGTATAAGCGAGCGAAACGCGCTCCGGATCGCGCGAATTCCATGCGTCTTCCGCCATGCGCGCTTTCTTCGCGGCACTTTCGGCGTCGAATGGCGGCAGCGGCGGACGCATACCTCAGTCTTCCTTGAAGCCGTATTCGGGAATGTTGCCGGAAGCACCGTAATATTTGTACGGCAGGAACTTGCCTGACATCGTGATCTTCACACGGTCGCCCTTCGGATTCGGCAGCCGCTCCATCACGAAGTCGAAGTCGATCGCCGACATGATGCCGTCGCCGAACTCTTCCTCGATCAGCGCCTTCCACGCCGGGCCGTTGACCATCACCATTTCGTAGAAGCGGTAGATCAGCGGGTCCGTCGGCGGCATCGGTGTGCCGGTCCCGCGATAAGGAATTTCGTTGAGCATGGCCTGTTCGGTTTTCGACAAACCGAACAGTTCGGCCGCGGCTTGCGCCTGCGGCTTCGTGAGCTTCATCTGGCCCATCAGCGCGCCGACAACGAGCGTCGGCGAGAAGCCGCCGATCTTGTCGCAGATGTAACTCCACTTCCAACCCTTCTCGCGCTTGATGTCGAGGATTTTTTCACTGAGTGCTTCGCGTTTCATCGTCGTCTTCCTTGTTAGAAAATCAGGCGCGTTTGCGCAGAGGCTCCGGCGCGGACGGCGGAGACGCCACCGGCCGCACCAAGGGTACGTTCATCGGATCCCAGGATTTGCCCGCCATTTCTTCCTTGAAGGTGCGCGAACGGCTGACCAGAAAATCGATCAGGTGATTGCGGACGGCGTAATAGTCCGCGTGCTTGTGAATCTGGTTGCGTTCGCGCTCTTTCGGCAGCGGGTTCTCGACGATCTCGGCGATCTGCGCTTCCGGGCCGTTGGTCATCAGTACGATCTTGTCGGCGAGATAGATCGCTTCATCCACGTCATGCGTGATCATGAAGACGGTCTGACCGGTCGAGAGGCAGATGCGGCGCACCTCGTCCTGCAAGGTGCCGCGCGTCAGCGCGTCGAGCGCGGAGAACGGCTCGTCCATCAGGAGCATTTTCGGCTCGAGCGAAAGCGCGCGGGCAATGCCGACGCGTTGCTTCATGCCGCCGGAAAGTTCGGAGGGCCGCTTGTATTCGGCGCCCTTGAGGCCGACGAGCGCGATGAATTTCTCGGCGTGCTCCTTGATCTTCGTTTTGCTCCATTTCTTGTGCTTGGCGCCGACTGCGTAAGCGACGTTGCCGAGCACCGTGCGCCACGGCAGGAGCGCATGGCTCTGGAAGATCACGGCGCGGTCGAGCGCGGGACCTTCGATGGCCTGATTGTCTACGATCACGACACCTTCGGACGGCGTATCGAGGCCGGCGAGAATATTCAGCACCGTGGTCTTGCCGCAGCCGGAATGGCCGATCATGCAGACGAATTCGCCGCGCGCGATGGCGAGCCAAAGATTTTCGAAGACGGTCGTCTCGCCGCCGCCGGGCGCGGGGTAGCGCTTCGCGATCGCTTCGATCGAAATGAGCTTGTCGGTCATGATTTATTCCGGGTAGGTCACGAGCTTCGCCGCGCGGGCGAGGATTTGATCGAGCACCATGCCGACGATGCCGATGACCAGAATCGCGTTGATCACGTTGGTGATCGAAAGATTGTTCCACTCGTTCCAGACGAAGTAGCCGATGCCGGTGCCGCCGACGAGCATCTCGGCGGCGACGATCACGAGCCAGGCGATGCCGATGGAAATCCGCATGCCGGTGAGAATCGTCGGCGCGGCGGCAGGAAGAATAACGGTGAAAGCGCGTTTGAGGCTGCCTACTTCCAGCGTGCGCGCGACGTTCAGCCATTCCTTGCGCACGGTCGCGACGCCGAAGGCGGTGTTGATCAGCATCGGCCAGACCGAGCAGATGAAAATCACGAAGATCGCTGACAGGCTCGAGTCCTTGATCGTGTAAAGCGCGAGCGGCATCCAGGCGAGCGGCGAGATCGGTTTCAGAACCTGAATGAACGGATCGAGCGCGCGGCTCATGAGTTGCGACATGCCGATCAGGAAGCCGAGCGGGATCGCAACCAGCACCGCGAGCAAATATCCGGCGCCGACGCGCGCAATCGAGTATGCGAGCTGGATGCCGAGGCCCTTGTCGTTCGGGCCGTTGTCATAAAACGGGTTCGTCAAATGCTGCCAAAGCGTCGCACCGACCTGCAGCGGCCCCGGCATCGCGGATTTGCCCTGGGTCGCGTTCAGGCCCATCAGCTTCGCGTATTCGGGGTCCATCTGCTGGACGGCACCGGTCCCGCTCGTCGCGATGTGCCAGGCGACGAGAAAGATCGCGAGAATCAGGACGGAGACGACGCCGGCACGGAATGAAATGCTCATATCTTTTCTCTCGTCGTCATGGCCGGGCTTGTCCCGGCCATCCACGTCTTGCTTGCAGCGCGGCTCGGAAGGCGTGGATGCCCGGCACGAGGCCGGGCATGACGATTTTGGTTATCACGACGCCTTGGAGATTTTGAAGCTCTTGAGATAAGCGTCCGGCTTCGAAGGATCGAAGACCTTGCCCATCACCGAAAAGGATTTGGTCGGCGCCGCGGGCGGCGTCAGCCCCACTTCCTTCATGAGCCGCGTGGTGTCGGTCGCAAGGAACACCTGCTTCGCGACATCGGCGTATTTCACGTCGCCCTTGATCTGACCCCAGCGCTTCATCTGCGTGAGAATCCAGACCGCGAAGGACTCATAGGGGAACGGATCGAAGTCGACGCGCTTCGGATCGCGCTTCACCGAGCCGAGGCCGTCGGCGAATGTGCCCGTGAGGATTTGTTCGAGCACCGTCACCGGCTGGTTGATGTAATTCGCGGGCGCGACCGCTTCCGCGATCTGCTTGCGGTTTTCGGACTTCGACGCGAAAGCCGTCGCGTCGATGATCGACTTCAAGAGCGCCGCGTAGGTGTTCGGCACGGTTTTTACGAACTCCTGCGAGGCGGCGAATACGCAGCAGGGATGCCCGTCCCAGATTTCCTTCGAAAGCAAATGGATGAAACCGACATTATCGAACACCGCGCGCTGGTTCATCGGATCGGGACCGAGGAAACCGTCGATGTTGTCGGCGCGTAAGTTCGCGACCATCTCCGGCGGCGGCACCGCGCGGATCTGCACGTCGGTATCCGGATCGAGGCCGTGCTCGGCAAGGTAGTAGCGCAGCAAATAATTGTGCATCGAGTAGTCGAACGGCACCGCGAACTTGAACCCCTTCCAGGATTTCGGATCGCGCTTGTCTTTATGTTTCAGCGACAGCGTGATCGCCTGGCCGTTGATATTCTCGATCGCGGGCGCGGTGTAGGGCTGCGCATTCGCGCCGACGCCGAGCGTGATCGCAATCGGCATCGGCGAAAGCATGTGCGCCGCGTCGTATTCCTTATTCAAGGTCTTGTCGCGGATCACCGCCCAGCCCGCGGTCTTGATCACTTCGACGTTCAGGCCGTGCTTCGTATAGAACCCCATCGGATGCGCCATGATGATCGGCGTGGCGCAGGTAATCGGGATAAAGCCGACCTTGAGATCTTTCTTCTCGACCGCCTTCGCCTGCGCGAAGACTTCGGTCGCTGTCGATAGCGGAAAGAACTGCGAGATCGCGGCAAGCGCGGTCGAGGCGCCGACACTCTTCAGGAATGCGCGGCGGGCGGCGTCCTGCGGAAATATCGCGCGCAGTACCGTTCCGGCGACGACATTTTCGTAGCGCTTCTCGTCGCTCGAAGAGACCTCCTCTGCTTGGAGCCGCAGCGTGCGATCATGTTCTTCCGCGCTTTTATGCTGGCCGCACGGGCATCCGGAAGTCAGACGCCGCTTCGGATCGAACGGATTACTGAACATAGACATGACGGCTCCCTCTCGAAGAATGAGTTAGGAAGCAGCAGAGCAACTTCGATGCCAGATTTCTGAAGTCGTCAAGAGAATCGTAAAACCGGCCATTTCTTCATTTACTTCAGCAGTTTGAATGCTACGATAAGTCGTGAAACACGAATTCTCGTAGAATGACTCAGCGCGGCTGCTTCGGATGAAAAGAACAGAGCCGAAAAAAGAGGCAGCGAACCGGGAGAGCGAGCGCTTCTTCCGCGATGTCGCGCGCGACAACCGCCTGATCCTCGAGGCGGCCGGCGAAGGCATTTACGGCGTCAACGCGGAGGGCAAGACGAGCTTCGTAAACCCGGCGGCCGCGCGCATGCTCGGCTGGAGCGCCGAAGAACTCGTCGGCAAGGACATGCACACGACCGTGCATCACAGCCATTCCGACGGCTCGCATTATCACAACCACGACTGCCCGATTTACGCAGCCTTCCGCGACGGCGCCGTGCATCAGGTTGCCGACGAGGTGTTCTGGCGCAAGGACGGCTCATTCTTCTTCGTCGAATACACCTCGACGCCGATCAGAGACCGCGGCGTGGTCGTGGGCGCCGTGATCGTGTTTCGCGATATTTCGCAGCGGCGCGAAGCCGATGTGAAATTGCGCGATGCGCTTTCCGAAGTCGGGCGCTTGCGGGAAAAATTGGAGCGCGAAAACGCCTATCTTCAGGAAGAAATAAGAATCGAAGGCAATCGCCGCGGCATCATCGGCAAGAGCCCGGCGATGCAGCAGATTTTACGCCAGATCGAAATTGCCGCCTCGTCGCGCTCGAACGTGCTGATCGCAGGCGAAGTGGGCACCGGCAAGGAATTGATTGCGCGCGCGATCCATGAAACGAGCTTGCGTGGCGAGCAGCCTTTCATTCGCGTCAACTGCACGACGCTTTCGCGCGCGGAGTCCGAAAGCGAGCTGTTCGGCGATCCGGCGCAAAATCGCGCCGGACGCATCGAGCTTGCCGAAGGCGGTACGCTCTATCTGGAAGAAGCCGGCGATCTGCCGCCGCGGGCGCAGGAGCGGCTCCTGCAATCACTGGAGCAAGGCGAACAGCATTCCGCAGAGCATACCAGCCGCAATATCCGCATCATTACCGCAAGCAGCCGCGACCTGAAAGCCGCTGCGCGGCGCGGCAGTTTTCTGAGCGAACTGTTCTATCGCCTCAACGTCATTCCCATCGAGGCGCCGTCGCTGCGCGAGCGCCGCGACGACATTTCTCTCCTGGCCGCGCATTTTCTCGGCGGTGTCAATCGCAAGCTGCGCGTTTCCTCCGCCCTCAGAATCTCCGATGCCGATATGCGGAGGCTTTCGCAATACGACTGGCCGGGCAACGCGCGCGAACTGCAGAACGTGATCGAGCGCGGCGCCATTCTCGCGCGCGGCGGCCAGATCCGGATCGACCTGCCGGAGCCTCAGATCGCCTACCGGACTGCGAATGCGGCGGCGGAGGTCGTCACCGAGGATACCCGGCGCGACCGCGACCGCGCGAACATCGTCGCGGCGCTCGATGCCTGCGGCGGCAAGATCTTCGGTCATGGCGGCGCGGCGGAGCTGCTCGGCATCAAGCCGACGACGCTTGCCTCCCGCGTCAAGTCGCTCGGCATCCGCTATCGCAGATCGGCGGCGCGCGAGCAGCGCCCACATTAACGCCGTCCCGCAACGCGAGAAATACTCGTAGTTGTCGCGGCTTCCGCGAGGGGCACGGGCCTGTATAGTCGGCGCTCCCTTTCGACGGCCGGTCCCCCGACATGAAACAGATTTTAGAAGTTCTGCGGACGTTCATTGCGCTTGCCGTCCTCTATTTCCGCTCCGAGGAAAAGTGGCGGGCGCGCGCATTGCTCCTTGGTGTGATCGTCGCCGAATTCGGCGTGGTCTATGCGCTGGTTGCGTTCAATCACTGGAACGCCTACTTCTTCAATGCGATCCAGAACCGCGACTGGGACGGTTTCATGTACTCGCTGTTGCTGTTCCTGGGCATCGCGCTCTGGACCGCGACGGCGACCATGGCGCAGTTCTTCTTCGGCCAGACCCTGATCATGCACTGGCGGCGCTGGATGACGGAAAAATACGTCAGCCGCTGGATGGCCGACGGGCGGCATTACCGGATGCGCGTGCTCGGACATGACGTCGACAACACGCACCTGCGCATCGCGAACGACATCCTGATCTTCCTGCAGAAGACGCACGACCTCGGTTACAACTTTCTCGGCAGCCTGATCGCGCTCGTCTCGTTCGCCTACATCCTGTGGGGGCTTTCGAGCGCGGCGCCCTTCGTTATCTTTGGCGTCGATTTCGCCTTCCCCGGCTATCTGTTCTGGATCGCCATTCTCTATGCCGCGGTCGGCACGCTGATCGCGCACTGGATCGGCAAGCCGCTGATCGGATACAACTTCAACCAGCAGCGCTTCGAATCCGATTACCGTTTCGCGATCACGCGCAGTTGGGATCACTCGGAACCGATCGCCTTGATGCGCGGCGAGAAGATCGAGCGCGAGGTGCTCGGCACCCGTTTCGGTAACCTCGTGCGCAACTGGACCCGGCTCATTCGCCGCCAGTCCGGTCTCACTTTCTTCGTCACCGGTTACACGCAGTGGTCGCTGGTATTCCCGACGCTGGTCGCAAGCCCGGCTTATTTCATGGGAGCGATTCCGCTGGGCTCCTTGATGCAGGGCGCACTCGCATTCCAGCGCGTCGATATCGCGTTCGCGTTCTTCCTGCATTCCTACGCCAAGATCGCGGAGTGGAAAGCGAGCATGGACCGCATCGCGCAGCTCGACGCAGCGCTTTCAGAAGTCGACCGGCCGCAGAAAACAGGATTGATCTCGCTCGACGATCATCACGAAGGTGCGCTCGACGTCGAGAAACTCGTGGTCACGCTGCCTTCGGGACGCGCGATCGCCTCGCTCGACAAATTATCGCTGCGTCCGGGCGGCCGCACGTTGCTCGCGGGCGCGTCGGGTGCTGGCAAGTCGAGCATCCAGCGTGCGCTTGCCGGTATATGGACGCTCGGCAAGGGCAAAGTCGCGTTGCCGCATGACGACGTGCTCGCGATGCCGCAACGTTTCTACTTCCCGCTCGGCTCGCTCAAGACGGTGATTACCTATCCGACCCCGGCAAACGAAGTGGACGACGCCCGGCTTTGGGAGGTGCTCCATCAGGTCGGCCTCGGCTATCTCGCCGAGCGGCTGAACGAAGAAGCGGAATGGGGATCCATGCTCTCGGGCGGCGAGCAGCAACGGGTCGCCTTCGCTCGTGCGATCCTCCGCGACCCTGCAATTCTCCTGCTCGACGATTCGACTTCGAACCTCGACGGCGACGCTACCCGGCAGATGTATGAGGCGATCGACAAAAATCTGCCGCAAGCCATGGTCATTTCGCTTGCCAGGACCGACGCCCTGCGGCCGCTGCACAAGGACACTGTCGTCTTGCCGCCTGCGGCGGCGCATGCGACGTAACCCTCAGAGGGAGAATTGCCCATGGGCAAGATGAGCTACTACACCGATTTCTGGGGCATGAACTACGACATCTGCCCCTGCGACGTGCACGTCACCGACTATCTGGAAGCGCGCGGCGTCAAGGACGCGAACGTGTTTCACTTCGGTACCGGCACGCATCATCATGTCGGCATCCGCTGCTTCGAGAACGGCTCGGGCAATCGCGTACTCGGCATTACGGCTTCCATCGAGGAAGCCGAAGCCTATGTAAAGCTCGCCATCGAGCGGCCGGAAGTTTCGCGCGGCTACAAAGCGTTCTTCGGCGACATCTATGTGCTGGAGCCGAAGCTGCTTCCCAATTTCGACGCGGTTGCGCTGGTGCACCTGTGCGAATTCCGCGCACCGGCGATGGACGAATATAACGGGCTCACCGACCGGCAGCTCGTCGATCTTTTCACCGCGAAGCTCAATCCCGGCGGCCACATGATTTTCTACACGAAGTCGATGGCCTGGGAGCGCGCGCAGCCCGTGGTCGAGCAATGGGCGAAAGACGCAGGCTTCGAGAAGACCGAAGAATTCAAAACGCTCGCGATTTACCGGAAGAAATAAGCGGCTCAACTATGAAAGCTTTTTTCTGCCGGGCCTATGGCGGCCCGGAGGTGCTGGAGCTGCGCGAAGTCGAAACGCCGTCTCCGAAGGCTGACGAAATTCTCGTCAAAATCGCCGCAACCACCGTCAACTCCGCCGACGTGCGCGTGCGCGCCGCGCGCTTCCCGCGCGGCATGGGCTTGATTGTAAAACTCGCGCTCGGCCTTTCGGGCCCGCGGCAGCCGATCCTCGGCACCGAACTCGCGGGCGTCGTCGTAGAAGCCGGCAAGGACGTTCGCCGATTCAAGATGGGCGACGAGGTCTTCGCTTTTCCCGGTGCGAAATTCGGCTGCCATGCCGAGTATAGGGTCCTACAGGAAAACCAACGCGTATTCCTGAAGCCTGAGAATTTGTCGTTTGCCGAAGCCGCATCGATCTCGTTCGGCGGCACGACCGCACTTCATTTTTTGCGCAAGGCCGGGCTTCGGGCTGGCGAGAAGATTCTTGTGATCGGTGCTTCCGGTGCGGTGGGTTCGGCAATCGTGCAGATCGCAAGACATCTCGGCGCGGAAGTGACAGGTGTGACTAGCGCCGGGAACATCGAGCTCGTGAAATCGCTCGGGGCGGCGAAAGTCATCGACTATCGCAGCGAGAACTTTGCGGCGAATGGCGAAACCTACGATGTGATTGCGGAAACGGTGGGCGAGCATACGTTCCGCGATTGCGTGAATTCGCTCAAACCCGGCGGGCGTTTTCTCGCGATTGCAGCCGATGTTCCGGATATGCTTGCCGTGATGTGGTCGTCGCCGCTTTACGGGAAGAAAGTCATCGCCGGACCCGCTGCAGAGACCGCCGAAGCCGTATGGCAGATCGGCGAATGGGCTGGCGCCGGGATTATCAAGCCCGTCATCGACCGCGAATATTCTTTCGCGCAGTTGCCGGAAGCGCACGCTTATGTCGATACCGGGCGCAAGAAGGGCAGCGTCGTAATCGAAGTATCGCGCTGAACGCGCTACATCGGCGGCGTCAGGCCGTTGAGACCGACGGTGACGCGCTGCGCGGAGAGCGAGCCGTCCGCGCCGCGGATCGCGGCCGCGATGAAAATTTTCGCGCCGGGTTTGAGTTCGCTTTTCTCGGCGGGGACCGCGCGAACGATCGGAATATCGGCCGGCACCACGATCGTCTTCTCGCCGTCCTTATATTTCAGCACGAGCGTATTGCCTTCGGCGCGCGTGACCGACTCGGTCACGGCCGCGTTCGTCATCGTGCTTTCCGGCACGAGATCCCATGGGAAGTGACCTTCCGAAGTGCCGCGCATGGCTTCGGAAAAATCAGTACTTCGAGTGCGCGGATTTTTCCGTCGGGAAGCGGCAGGCCGGCGATGCCGACGTAAGTATTCTGCTTGATGTCCTCGAATTTCGCAGGCACCAGCCCGCCGACCGCGTAATTCTCCGCGAGCTTGATCGCGATCACCGGCCCTTCGCGCGTCTTCACGGTCAGTACATCGCCTTCAATTTTCTCGATCGCACCGCGCACGCGCGCCCGTTCCTGTGCACTCGCCGGCAAGGCGCCCGCGAATGCCATTACGAACAAAGCAATGAACAAAACGAAACGGCTTTTCATAACGTTCTCCCGCGCCGCTTCTTGGAGCCGCGGCGTTTTGTTGGCGGAAGACTATCCGGGCCGCGGGAACGCGGAAGCGAAACTTCAGCGCGCGGGTGCAAGTTGAAATTGGCGGAAATGGTACAGTTGGGTGGGCTCGAACCACCGACCTCCGGATCCACAATCCGGCGCTCTAACCAACTGAGCTACAACTGCACAGCTACGGGCGGCCCTAGGGCGCCGATGCGGGCGGAATGTCTTGCAAACCGCCGGGCAATGCAAGGGTTTGGTTGTTCCTTGCTTTCCAACAAGAATTTGTCGTCCCCGCGAAGGCGGGGACCCATAACCCCTGTATTTGTTACACTTATCGCAGCGCCGTAATCGAAAACGCCACAGGGATTATGGGTCCCCGACCGCCGCTTACGCGGCGCCGAGGACGACCCCGAAATGAAAACAAAAAGCCCGGGCGTTCCCGCCCGGGCTTCTCGTATTTTCGTCAGTTCCGGCTCAGGCCGAGAACTTGAAGTTCCTGGAAACGCCGGTCTTGAGCGGCTCCGAAGTCTCGGCAGCGATCTTTTGGGCGAGCGCCGAAAAATCCTTCGCCTGCGTGGTGAGGGTTTCGAACTGCGCGCGGAAATGCGCGGTTGAAATCTCGGCGGCTTCGGCGAGCGTCTTGGTGCCGAAGATCGCGGCCGTGAAATCGAACGACGCGTTGACGTTGGCGCGCAACGCCTCGAGCGCCTTCATGTTGAACTCGGTCGCACCCTTGGATGCGACGGTATAGGTGTTTTCGAGAAGATCGGTCGTCTCTTCGGCGGCCGCCTTCATCTTGTCGTAGCCGTCCTTGGCTTGCTTCACGCCCTTTTCGGCGAACTCACGAACCATTTCGGGCACTTCGATCTTCGGCATTTCGAATTTCGGCATCTCGGTCATGGCTATGGTTTCCTGCCTGGACAACAACACGCGCGAACCTTTGGCCCGCGGCTCCACCAGTCTTGGGAAACGCTCTAGCACAGCATTTGTTGCACCGCAACATAAATATTGCGATGCGCTATAAGGTAGTGAAAGCGCTCAGCTTCTCGGCTTGGTGGCGTCGCGTGCAGCGGTCTGCATCTGCTCGCCCATGGCCTTCGACTGATCCGCGAGCTTCTGCATGGTTTCCTTCGCGAAATCGCTCTGGAGCTGCAGGATCTCCTGCGAATCGCGCGCACGCACGAGCTTCTCGGCGAAGGCGAAGGCTGCCGCCACATTTTCCTCAGCGAATCCAATCGCCTGACGGCTTACGTCGCGGGCGCCGCTGGTCGCCGCGTCAGTCTGGCTTTCCACGACGCTCATCGCCTTGGTGGCCTGATTTATGTAGTTGTCGAACGCGCTCTTGGCCTGCTCGACGCTCTTCTCGGCGAAGGCGCGCATCTCCTGAGGCACTTCGAAACCCGGAACTTTTCCGAACATCTGTCTTCTCCCGTCCTCGCTCCCGTAAGCATAACGCTACGCGCCATCTTGCGTGCGCTCAACCTTTTTGCGCCATGCCGGGACAGATTAACCTTGCAGGGCAAAGGTTTCGTGGCGTGGCTGGCCGGGAATAGCTTTCCGGGGGCGCCCAAATTATGAAGAAAGCGTAAATCCGGGCTTTAAACTTGGCCAAACATCGCGCCCGGAGCCGCGTTGGAAATCTGGAATGAGCTCGTTTCCGGCCCTCGCCGAACTGCTTGCCGAGCCGAAACTCGCTGCGCTGATCCTGGATCCGGCGCCGGCGCTCGTGTTCGACCGGGACGGGAAGCTGCGCTTTGCGAACCGCGCGGCAGTATCGGCCTATGGCGCGGCCTCGCTTTCGGAACTGATCGAAAAGAGCCCGTCCTTGTTTGGCGAAATGCCGGAGACGGCGAAAGAGTTTTCCGAAACGCTGCCGCTCAACGGAACCTATCGCCGCGAGGCGATCGCACTCGCGCAAGAGACCGAGACGTTCCGCTGCGAACGGATCGGGCTCTCCAACGGATCGAGCGTAGTGCTCTTTACCGGACTGGCGCGCGAACGCGCGGACGGAAATCCCGGTAAGGCATTTGCCGCGCTGATCGACGGCGAACGTGCGCCGTTCGCGCTGTTCGACGATCAGGGCAAGCCGCTGCACGCAAACCGCATGGCAACCGCGATCATGGGGCCCGCGGGCACGCTTCTGCATCTCCATGCTTCGGCGGCGAACGCGCTCTCGGACGCGAATCTCAAAGGCTTCGGCGAAATTCCGTTCGGCGTTCTCAAAATTTTCCTGAAGAAGTTTTCGCTTGGCTCCCACAGCCTCGTGTTCGCTTCATTTACTCAACCTGAGCGCCCCGCCGCGCCGCAACCGGCACCGGAGCCCGAAGCAAAGCCAGAGCCCGTGAAGGCGGAAGAAAAGCCGAAAGAAGAAACACCGAAAGCGGAATTGCCGCCGGTGATTCAGCTAGGGCCCCCGAAGAACGACAACATCGGCTGGCAAGTCCCTGCTTCGGAGTCCGCGGAAGATAAGACCGATGAGGTCAGCCCCGAAGAAGTGAAAGAATTCTGGGACGAACTCGAAGAAAAGAAGCAACCGGTCACGCCCGAAACGCCGAAACCGGCAGCGCCGAAAAAGCGCGCGCCGTCGCGTTTCGTCTGGCAACTCGACGCGGAAGGAAAATTCACGAGCGTTTCACCCGATCTCGCGGAAGGCGTCGGCATCGCGAATGCGGCGCGCGTCGGCGAGGATTGGCCTGCCCTCGCAGCGCGCGCCGGACTCTCCAAAACCGATACCCTGTTTGCTGCCGTGAAGCGGCGCGACACCTGGTCCGGCGTGTCTGTGCTCTGGCCGGTCGAAAGCACCGAAACCGCGCGGCCGGTCGATCTCGCCGCCCTTCCCGTGTTCGACCGCGAGCGCAACTTTCTCGGCTATCGCGGCTTCGGCGTTTTCCGCGATGCGATCCCGTTCATCGCCAAGGCCAAGCCTGCACCCGTAGAAGCGGAAGCACTGAGCGCCGAGCCGGTCGGGGAATCCGCGGCCAACGACGAATTCCCGCTTGCGCATGAGCCGGCGGAAGCGCCTTCGGTCCCGGAAAAATCCGAAAGCGAACCGGAAACCAAGAGCGACGAGACGCCCTCTCTCGATGGGCAGGATCGTGTGATCCGCGTTCGCCCACCGGAGAACGAGAATCGCTACGCGCTCTCGCCCAAAGAGCAGACGAACTTCCGCGAGATCGGCCGCGTGCTGACGCGCGAAGCCCTGGAAAAAGAACGCGAGCGCGTCACGCGTGAACTCGACCGCACCTTGGGGATTCGCGGCGAAATTTCGCGCGACGAACCCGGCCCGAAGACGCACGACATTCCGAAGCAGGATATCGCCGAGCCGCTCGTGCGCCGCCCGCAGGAGCCGGCGCCTATGCTCGCACCTTCGCTCGATCTCTCCGGCGTCTCCGAACGTGCGCTGATGGATCGCCTGCCGCTCGGCATCGCGGTCCACCGCGACGAAAAGGTTCTTTACGCGAACCGCGCGCTGTTCGAATGGACCGGTCTCGACAATCTCGAAGCGTTAGAGAAGAACGGCGGGCTTGCGCGCATCTTCTCCGGCGCGACCGCGCCTGCCGAAGACGCGGACCCGACCATTCCGCGCACGCTCGCGGTGCAGGGACCGAACGGCGAGCCGATTCCGGTCGAGACGCGGCTTTTCTCGACGCCGTGGTACGGCAAATCCGCGCTGGTCTATGTGCTTCGCCGCGCCAATGCCGGCTTCGACGAGCGGCGCGAGACCATCGAACGCGCCTTGCGTTCGGCGGAGGCCGCGACGCGCGAACAGCAGGCGATCTTAGACACCGCGACCGATGGTGTGCTCATCATCGACCGCGACGGCAAGATTACCGGCATGAACAAATCCGCCGAGGCGCTGTTCGGCTTCGACTTCGCGGAGATCCAGAATTCCTCCTTCACGATGCTGTTCGCGCCGGAGAGCCATCGCGCGGCGGTCGATTATCTCGATAAGCTCGCCTCGAACGGCGTCGCGAGCATCCTGAACGACGGCCGCGAGGTCGTCGGCCGCGAGCGCAATGGCGGGCTCATTCCGCTGTTCATGAACCTCGGCAAAGTCGGCGACAACAACGAAAAATTCTGCGCCGTGCTTCGCGACATCACGCAGTGGAAGCGCGCCGAAGAAGAGCTTACCGGCGCGCGGCGCCAGGCCGAACAGGCCAGCTCGCACAAGTCCGACTTCCTCGCGAAGATCAGCCACGAGATGCGCACGCCCTTGAACGCGATCATCGGCTTCGCGGAGGTGATGATGGAAGAGCGCTTCGGCCCGATAGGTTCGGAACGCTATCGCGAATATCTCAGGGATATCCACCACTCCGGCGGGCATCTGATCTCGTTGATCAACGATCTGCTCGATCTCTCGAAGATCGAGGCCGGCAAGCTCGAGCTGAATTTCGCGAGCGTCGATATCAACGACATCGCAAAGCAGTGCATGTCGATCATGCAGCCGCAGGCGAACCGCGAACGCATCATCATCCGCACCGCGCTCGCCGACAATCTGCCGCCGGTCGTCGCCGACCAGCGCTCGATCCGGCAGATCGTGCTGAACCTGCTTTCGAATTCCGTGAAGTTCACGAAGCCCGGCGGACAGGTCATTCTCTCGACCTCGCTCACCGACAAAGGCGAAGTCGTCTTGCGCGTGCGCGATACCGGCGTCGGCATGACGGAAGAAGAAGTTTCCGCGGCGCTCGAACCCTTCCGCCAGCTCGCCACTTCCGGCCGCGACAGCAGAGAAGGTACCGGCCTCGGTCTGCCGCTCACGAAAGCGCTGGTGGAGGCCAACCGCGCGAGCTTCCATATCAAGAGCGCCGTCAACGCCGGCACGCTGATCGAAGTGGCGTTCCCCTCGACGCGGGTTCTGGCGGGCTAACGGCATAGCCTCGCGCTATGCGCTTCCTGAAACCTAGCAGTTTGTCATGCCCGCGCTTGTCGCGGGCATCTCGCTTAGGAAGGCATTGCGCCAATTATCGAGATGGCCGGGACGAGCCCGGCCATGACAAATAATTTTCATGCTACGTTGGCAAAGCAACGGAGATCGCCAGATGAAACTCAGCGCCAGAAATCAGCTCAAAGGCAAAGTCACCGACGTAAAGCTCGGCACGACGACCGCGCATGTCAAGATCGATATCGGCGGGCAGACGATCACGGCCGCGATCACGAACGACTCGGCGAAGGAACTCGGACTCGCCGCGGGCAAGAATGTCTATGCCGTGATTAAGGCGAGCGACGTGATGGTGGGCATCGACTAGATAATGAATCTCGATCGCCGCACTTTGCTTGCCGGACTCGGCGCGGGTCTTCTCGCACCGCGCGCCGCGTTCGCGGCATCCGTGAAAGATGCGACCGGCCGTGTCATCGAACTGCAGGGTAAAGTTACGCGCGTATTTCCGGCGGGTCCGCCGGCCGCGATTATGCTCTATACGCTCGCGCCGGATCTCTTGATCGGCTGGCCGCGCGCAAACCGGCCGGAAGAAATCGAATTCCTTCTTCCCGATGTCGGCGCGCGGCCCGAGACCGGCCGCATCACTGGCCGCGGCAACACCGCGAACCTCGAAGTCGTGATCGGCCTGAAACCCGACCTCATTCTCGATGTCGGGAGCACGAGCCAGACTTTCGTTTCGCTGGCAGAGCGCGTGCGCGAGCAGACCGGTATTCCCTATGCGCTGCTCGACGGCCGCTTCGACGCAATTCCCGCTTCTTATCGCACGCTCGGCGCGTTGACAGGACGCATGCAGCAAGCCGAGGCGCTTGCCGCTTACGCGGACGGTCTTTTCGCGACGATTGCAAAGCGAATTGGCGCGATCCCCGCTACCGAACGTCCGCGCGTCTATTATGCACGCGGGCCGCGCGGGCTGGAGACAGGTCTCGGCGGCTCGATCAACGTGGAAACGATCGAGATGCTCGCGCGGAACGTCGCTGCGGAGAATCGCGGCGGGCTCGCGAATGTATCCATCGAGCAGGTGCTGGTCTGGAATCCGGACGTGATCGTCACCATCGATCAAACTTTTGCGGAGAGCGTCCGCAAAGATCCGGTCTGGGCGAGCGTTTCCGCCGTGCAGAAAGGCCGTGTGCATCTCTCGCCGAAGCTGCCGTTCGGCTGGGTGGATTTTCCGCCCTCGGTCAATCGGCTGATCGGGTTGTGGTGGCTCGCGAAGATTCTTTATCCGGCGCGTTTTCCGGAAGACATGAACGCACTCACCCGCGATTTCTACAAGCGCTTCTATCACGTCGAAGTTTCCGATGCGCAGCTTGCGCGCGTGCTCGCGGGCCGCGGCTGATATGCGGCGATTTACCCCCACCCGCTCGCTGTCGCTCGCCTCCCTCCCCCGCTTGCGGGGGAGGGATTAAGGGTGGGGGCAAATGGGCACGAGCAAAGATTCTCGAACGGGATTGCTAGTCGCCTTGGTCGTACTCGCCGCCGGGCTAGCCGTCGCGTTTCTGGTCGGGCGCTTTCCGGTATCGCTCGGCGACGTATTCGCTGTGCTGTGGTCGAAAGTATCGGGATCGCCTTCCGGCGTTTCCATCGCGGTGGAAACGGTAATCCTCAACGTGCGGGGCCCGCGCGTGCTCGCCGCGTTTTTCGTCGGCGCAGCGCTGAGCGTCGCGGGCGCCGCGTTCCAGGGATTGTTTCGCAATCCGTTGGTGTCGCCCGACATTCTCGGCGCATCGTCCGGAGCGGCGCTCGGTGCCGTACTCGGCATTTATTTCTCGCTCGGGGTTTTTGCGATTCAAGGATTTGCGTTTCTCGGCGGACTTGCGGCCGTCGCGGCGGTCTATGGCATCGGCTCGGCGCTACGCATGCGCGATCCGATTCTGGTGCTCGTGCTTGCGGGCGTCGTGATCGGTGCGCTGCTTGGCTCCGGCGTCGGTCTCATAAAGTATCTCGCCGATCCCTATAACCAGTTGCCTGCAATCACCTTCTGGCTCTTGGGCAGCCTTGCGGCAACTTCGACATCCGATCTCGTATCGCTCGTTTCGCTGATCGCAACCGGCACTTTCGTTCTCCTGCTTTTGCGGCACCGCATGAACGTGATGTCGCTCCCGGAAGAAGAAGCCCGTGCGCTCGGCGTGTCCACCGGCCCGATGCGGATTGCGATCGTCGCGGCGGCAACGCTCGTGACTTCCGCGAGCGTCGCCGCAGCCGGGATCATCGGCTGGGCCGGGCTCGTGGTGCCGCATATCGCCCGCTCGCTCACGGGACCGGATTTCGCGAAGCTGCTTCCGGTCGCGGCACTGCTCGGCGGCAGTTTCCTGCTCTTCATCGACACCATCGCGCGGACCGCGGCCAGCATCGAAATTCCGCTCGGGATTCTGACAGCATTCATCGGCACGCCGTTTTTCATCTGGCTGCTCGCCGGCATGCAGAAGAACTGGTCATGACGATCGCCGCGCAGAAACTTTCGATCGGCTATCGCGACCGGCTGGTCGGCACGGGACTCGACATTGCTTTGCGCGAAGGAGAATCGCTCGCGCTGCTCGGACCGAACGGCGGCGGGAAAACGACACTCTTAAAGACGCTGCTCGGGCTGCTGCCGCCGCGCGAAGGCCAAGTGACGCTCAATGGCCGGCCGCTCTCCGCAATTTCGATCCGCGAGCGGGCACGGCTCATCGGTTATGTCCCGCAGGTGCATACCGGTACCTTTGCATTCACGGTCGAAACCGTGGTGCTGATGGGGCGCACGGCTTACGGCTCGCTGTTCTCGCGGCCGGCTGCAAAAGATATTTCGGTCGCAAGTGAGATGCTGGAACGGCTCGGCATCTTGCACCTCGCGCAACGCGCCTACACCGAGATTTCCGGCGGCGAGCGGCAGCTTGTGCTGCTTGCACGTGCGCTGGCACAGGAGCCGCGCTTCGTCGTGCTCGACGAGCCGACTGCGTCGCTCGATTTCGGCAATCAGGGTAAAGTGCTCTCGGAGATCGGCGCGCTGACGGAAGCGGGGCTTGGCGTTCTTTTCACGACGCACGATCCGAACCACGCGCTGCGCGCGGCGCATCGCGTGTGCCTGCTGCGTGCCGGCGCAATCGTCGCCGAGGGCGAAACCAAGCGCGTGCTTACCCGCAACAATCTCGAAGCGCTTTACGGCGCGCCGGTGTTGCCGGTCGAGGATGCGGTGCGAACGGCCTTCCTTCCTGGCTGAGCCTGCTTATCCTGTCGCGGGCTTCGCTGTGAACTTTCCGTGGCAGGAACCGAGATCGATGCTGCTGACGAAGTCGCCCTGCATCCGCTCCGGCGTAATCGTACCCGCGAATTTTATTTTCCGGAGCAGCTGCCTCGCCTTCGGCCCGGTATCGGTGAAAGCGCTTTCAAAATCGAACGAGCCATCCGGTTGCAAGTCGATGAAGAAAGTATTCGCGCCCTGCGAAACGCGAAGTTTGCTTCCCTCGACAAGAACGATGAATGCAAGACGGCGCCCGATCACGCATGTCGTGAGCGGCAGCGCGGGATCGTTCGGTACCGCGCGATAGAGCGTAACCTCGCCGGCAAACCACTTGGGAAAAGCGGGCGGGGTCTGCGATTGCTGATCCGGCGGCGTAGCCGCCTGCTGTTTCGGATTCTCTTCCTTCTTCACGCTTTCTTCTGGCGGCGGGGTATGCACCGGCATCTGCGGCACTACTTTCACCTCGTCGAGCTTGGGCACCGGTGCGGGGGCGACCGCTTGCGGCGCGAAAAGCTTCGAAAGCGGAACGAGGCCGCTCCCGAAAACGATTGCCGCGAGAATGGCGGCAATGCCTGCGAGCGGAAGCAGCCATGGCAGCTTCGAGCGCTTGGGCACCGGATCGTCCCGCGCGTCATCCGCGTCACGCGGCAAGGCGACGGTTGCGGTCAACCCGGCGCCTTCGTCCCAGCCGAGCGCTTCGCGCAGTTCCGCAATCGTCGCCTGGCGGTTGTCGGCATTGAAGGAAAGCGCACGATCGATCGCCGCTGCGAGATCGCGCGGCAGGCGCGGCGCAGCCGCAGCCGCAAGCGTCAGAGGATCGGGCTTGCCGAAAGCGAGCTTCTGCATGCGTTCTTCGGCGCTGACCGGCGGATGACCGGCAAAGGCGCGATAGAGCACGGCGCCGGTCGCGTAGATGTCGGCGCGGCTATCGAGTTCGCCGTCGTCCTGAATCTGCTCGGGCGGCGAATAGAACTGCTTCGCCACCATGAAGGATTTTTCGGCATTCGAACGGATTTGCGTTTCCTGCTCGATCAGCTTGATCGCGCCGAAATCGATGATCATGGGACGCCCGTCGGCGCGTACCATGATGTTGTCGGGCGCGATGTCGCGATGGATCATTTTCCGGCTGTGCAAATATTCGAGCGCGGAGAGCACCGGCTCCATCAGCAGCCTCAGCTCTTCCGGTGCCGGCGGCCGGTTGCCTTCCCGCAGCCAATGCTCGAGGGTTTCGCCTTCCACATATTCCATGATCATGTAGCCGGTGCCGTTGTCCTTCACGTAGTGAATGACATCGACGATGTTCGGATGATCGAGCCTGCACTGATCGAGCGTGGACGACTCGAAACGCTTTAGCGCCCATTGCACGACTTCCATGTCGCGCTCGGCATAGATGATGCGGGTGTTGCCCTCGCGCGAGGCGATGCCGCGCGGGAAAAATTCCTTGATCGCGACACGCTTGCCCGTGAACGGGCTGTCGGCTTCGTAGGTAATGCCGAAACCGCCCACACCGAGCACACGTATGATGTTGTAACCAGCGATCGACGCGCCCGGGCGGAGCGCGTGGGGATCGTTGCTCATGAAGGCTCGCCCCTTGTCGGGCGGGAGATTAGAGGCGGCGCGAAGAGGCGTCGAGTAGCGGACACGTTACCGCCAATCGCTTTTCCGTGATCGGTCAGCGCTTGGGCCAGAGCGTGACGAAAAGCTCGGTGACCGGCCGGAGCGGGATAACCGCGCAGCGGAAGCTGCGCTTAAACGGCGTGCCGCGCAGCCCGATCTGCATTTCGGAAGCGCTGTCGTTCCAGACGAAATCGGTGAAGTCCGGCCCGATGCCCTGCACGCTGAACAGGAACGACTTGCCGAGCGAGCGCACGATGGTTCCGGGCAGCGGCTGCTCCTGCGCGGGCGACTCGTAGATCGCTTTCTGCGCCTTGGTGTCGAAGGTGAAAATCAGGGGCTTGAATTCGCCGTCGTCGCAGCGAAGCGAGAACTGCTCCGCCTGCGCGGCGAACGGAAACAGCAAAACGAGTGCGGCGAGAAGCGATCTCATGCCGCAAACGATAACACGCCGCGCGAGGGTGTCGCGCGGCGTGTGCAAGCAAGGTGAACGCGGCGGTAAAGGCCGCGCAGAAAGTTAAATCCCGAGCTGCGAGATGAACTTCGTATTCAGGTACGCTTCGATGGCCTCCGAACCGCCTTCGGAGCCGTAACCGGAGTCCTTCACGCCGCCGAAGGGCACTTCGGGAAGCGCGAGACCATGGTGATTGATCGAAACCATGCCGCTTTCGAACGCCGCGCCGATCGCCGAAGCCGTCTTTGCGGAATTCGTATAGGCGTAGGCGGCAAGGCCATAGGGCAGGCGGTTCGCCTCCGCGACCACGCTGTCGAAGGACGAGAACGGCACGATCGGCGAGAGCGGGCCGAACGGCTCCTCGTTCATGATCCGCATGTCGTTGTTGATATTGGTGAGCACGGTCGGCTCGAAGAAGTTGCCTTTGTTGCCGATGCGCTTGCCGCCGGTCTCTAACTTCGCGCCCTTCTGCACGGCGTCCGCAACGAAAGCCTCCATCGCATCGACGCGGCGCGTGTTGGCGAGCGGGCCCATGCGGCTGTCCTTGTCAAGGCCGTCGCCGACTTTCAGCTTCTTCGAAGCGTCGGTGTATTTCTGCACGAAGTCGCCATACACCTTTTCGTGCACGAGAAAGCGCGTCGGCGCCACGCAAACCTGCCCGGCGTTGCGGTGCTTGTTCGCGGAAAGCACCTTTACCGCGACATCGACATTGGCATCGTCGAACACGATCGCCGGCGCGTGGCCGCCCAACTCCATCGTGATCCGCTTCATATGCAGACCCGCGAGCGAGGCGAGTTGCTTGCCGACCGGCGTCGAGCCCGTGAACGTGATCTTGCGGATCACCGGATGCGGAATGAGATAGGAAGAAATCTCCGCCGGGTTGCCGTAGACGAGCTGCAACACGCCGGCGGGGACGCCCGCATCGAGATAGGCCTGCACGAGTGCCGCGCACGAGCCCGGCGTTTCTTCCGGACCTTTCAGGATGATCGAACAACCCGCAGCGATCGCGGCGGAAACCTTGCGTACTGCCTGGTTGATCGGGAAATTCCACGGCGTGAAGGCCGCAACCGGACCGACCGGCTCTTTCACGACGAGCTGATAGATATTTTCGCCGCGCGCGGGAATGACGCGGCCATAAGTGCGGCGCGCTTCTTCGGCGAACCAGTCCATGATGTCGCCGGCGAGCAGCGTCTCGCCTTTGGCTTCGACGACAGGCTTGCCCTGCTCCAGCGTCATGATCTTCGCGATGTCGTCGGCGCGCGAGCGGATGATGTCGGCGGCCTTGCGCAGCGTCTTGTAGCGCGTGTCGGCGGGCGTTTTCTTCCAGACCTTGAAGCCGCTATCTGCGGCGGCGAGCGCCTTGTCGAGATCGGGCTTGGTCGCATGCGCGAGCGTCCCGATTTTCTCGCCGGTCGCGGGGTTCAGGATCGGCTCGTTCCGACCCTCCGCGCCCTTGGTCCATTCGCCGTTGATATGCAGGGAAACGTCCGGATACATTTGTTTCACTCGCCTGGGGTTGTTTGGATTTGGCGGGGATGGGGCTACGAAAGCGCGGCCCTGTCAACCGTTTAAGCGCAAGGCAGCCTTTCGCATGAAACGACCCTCGACACGACCGCGATCGCCGACGAAGCGCTGGATCCCATCGACAACCAGAAACGGCTCCCTTCACCGAGCGCGCGGACGGGCTGGACCTCGCTGGTGCGTACCGCGTAACGGCACAGATTTACGAGAAGCGCATCGCGCGCGGCGAGCAGCGGCGCGGCCGCAAGATCGGCTTCTCGTAACGCTTCAGGACACGAACCGCGCACGGATACAGAGTGCGACAAGCCACATCAATGTCAGCGACAGCAGGTGACCCGCAATGTCGAGGATGAGCTGCTGCCCGCCGCTCTCGGCGTGTGGCCCGTCCGCGAAGATACGGAGCGCAAGGCTGATCGCGACCGGAATGGTCAGCACCGTACAAAGCCAGATCAGAATGACTTCGTAATATCGGCTCATCGGAAGCGCCCTCGCCGCCGCAAGCCCGATTATCTCACGGTTTCCTCACGGACAGTAGAGGCGCTGCCTAGCCATCGTTTTGTACGTCACGACTTTCCCATCCTCCTTCGTGAAGGAGGGACCCGTCGGCTTTGGTGGCGGCTCGAACGTCATTTCGGCACCATCGCTCCGATTTCATCGCGCGTAAGAAATTCTCCCGTCCGCTCGATCCGTTTGATGCCCTCGACGGTCGCGCGATTGATCGGAGTCGGAAAACCGATCTTTTCGCCGAGACGGACGAACTCGCCGTTCAGATAATCGATCTCGGTCGGCCGCTTGCGCAACAGACTTTGCAGAGTCGAGGTCATGATCGTTTCCTGCTCCGCCTTCCCAAGATTTTTGCGCAGGATCATCTTGCCGACGAAGGAAGGCAGCGCCAATGCACGCGAAAACAGCTTCATCGGCGCGCCGGGCATGTTGATCAACGGAATTCCGGCCGCGCGCACGACGCCGAACGACTCCTTCAGCTGCGCCACTGCAAATTCCGCGATCATCGGGTCACGCACGCATTCGTTGAGCGGCTTGCCGGTCAGCGCATTGATACTGTTCGTAAGCGAGTTGATAATCAGCTTCGACCACATCGCGCCTTCGATCTCGCCGGTCACGAAAACCGGCGCGACGAGTTCGAACAGGCGCTTCAGTTCCGTCACCACATATCGCTCGCCCGCGTCGGCCGCGCCGAGGACAGTGACGCCCGCACGATTGTAGCGAACTGTGCCCGGCTCGAGCGTCGAAGAATTGAGAAGCAGAATCGCCGAGATTGGCTCGACGCCGCGCTCGCCAAGAATAATTTCCCGCGCGCGCACCCCGTTTTGCACAGCTACCACCGTAGCGGTGCCGAGCGAGGAACTCTGCGCACGTATCGCCTCCGCGAGATCCTGCGTCTTCATCGTGAAGATGGCGAAGCCGGCGCCCGCGGGTACCTCTGCCTCGACCTTCGGTGCGACGTGAAACTCCCCGATGATGCCGCTTGCGCGCAAACCCGCGGCCCGAAGCAGCGCCACGCGCTCCGGCCGCACCACGAGCGTCACGTCCTCGCCCGCTCGCGCCCAGATCGCGGCCAGGAGGTTTCCGATCGCGCCTGCGCCGACGACGGCGATTTTCGGTTTTTGGCTCATCCTGGCCGGCCGTCCATGTAAGGAGAAGGTAAGGAAAGCGGTCGCGCTTCTCTCGCATGCCCTTCCGGTAAGGAAAATCCGGGAAACATTCTGCCTGTGTACGCAAGCGCGCTTGACGCCTCTGTCCGCTCCTGCGATGGAAAATGACTAGCAAGATCAATAGGTTAGAAGAATTCTAATCTAGCCAAGAAGCCGTCCGGGGAAGTCTCGCGTGATTGTCTGCTCCTGCAACTGCCTGACCGAAGCGCAGGTCCGCGAATCCTGCACGCGGGCCGAGGGAGCCGCGCGCTCGACCTTCGAGGTCTACAAGTGCCTCGGTTGCAGCCCGAAGTGCGGCACCTGCGCCCGCACGATCCGCAAGATCATGGACGAAACGCTCGGCGCTGGCGCCTGCGAGGTCTGCCCTATCGCCGCCAGTAGCGCCTGCGGTGCTGCCAAGATCGCGGAATCGCTCAATACCGCCTTCGAGCCGCTTCCGGCGGGTACGGCACTCGTCCCGGCGGAATAAGTCTTTATTTTTCAGGCGTTTCGGAACTTCCTGCACGCGGTTTGCGTTCTCCTTAGAACCGTTCTAATCTAGTTCCATCATCGATCTTTTGCAGGAGTTGCCGCCATGAAGGGCGATCCCAAAGTCATCGAATATCTCAACAAGGGTCTTCGCTCGGAGCTCACCGCGATCAACCAGTACTGGCTGCATTACCGGATGCTCGACAACTGGGGCTTCAAGGACCTCGCGAAGAAGTGGCGCGCGGAATCGATCGAGGAAATGCACCACGCCGACCGCTTCACCGACCGCATCCTCTTCCTAGAAGGCCTGCCGAACATGCAGACGCTCGATCCGCTGAAGATCGGGCAAAACGTGAAGGAAGTGATGGAGTGCGATCTCGCCGCCGAGCACGAGGCGCGCGCGCTCTATCAGGAAGCCGCGACCTACTGCCATTCGGTCAAGGACTATCCCTCGCGCGAGTTGTTCGAGGCGCTGATGAAGGACGAGGAAGGCCACATCGACTTCCTCGAAACGCAACTCGACCTGATCAAGACGGTCGGCCTCGAACTCTACTCGCAGAAGCACATTGGCGAATTGGGTGACTGAGGCAAGCCTCAATCATCTTGGAAAACTCGACGGCGAATAGGCGGCGGGCACACGCGAAAAACAAAAAAGGCCGAAGCACCGCTTCGGCCTTTTTTCGTTTTCGTGAAACGCCGGATTAATTGCCGACGCAGATTCCGCGCACGCAGATCTGCCCTCGCGGCAATTGCTGCTGTTGCTGCGGCGGTGGCTGCTGATACTGCGGCTGCTGCACCTGCTGCGGGATCGCCACGCAGGTGTTGTTCTGCACGCGGAAGCCGGGGCGGCAGGTTAACGGGCAAACGCGGCCGCCGCGCTCGCGCAGCGCCCCGAGCAGCTGCTCGGTCGGATCGCCGTCGAACTTCGTCTTGGCGTTACGATTGTAAAGCTCGAGCGACTTGCGCGCGGCGTCGTTCCACTCGCCGTCGTTGTTGTCTGGACCGCAGCCGGAACGCTGCAGCTCAATGACGACGTTGCGGGTAAGTTCCTTCTGGACGCGGATCTGCTCTTGCTCCGAGCGCTGCTGCTCGATCATCGCAAGCTTGGTCTTCTGCGCGCGCGCGAGCGTCGCGTAGAAACCTTCCGGGTGACGCGACAGGAACAGATCGTAGGCTTCCATCGTGTCGACCTTCTGCGCCAGCTCGAAATCGCGGCGCGCTTCGGCCTGCGGATCGACCGGCGGCGCCTGCCTCACCGGCGTCTCGACCTTTGGCTGCTGGATATCGCTTTTCGGCTGCTCGACGACGGCGACCTGTTGCTGGCTCGGCACGACGGTTGTCGCGGACTGCTGCTTTACCACCGCAACTTGCGGATCGCCGCGGAACGACATCATCGCAAACGCAGAACCGACCACGAGCAGCAGGAGTGCCGCCGCGATCGCGGCCCGGCGCGCGCCCATCGAGCGCTTGCTCTTTGCGAGTTGTGCCGAGGACGGCGAGATGTAGGACGGATTCGGCGGCGTGTTCGGCTGGGTACGGATCACCGGCCGCGTCGGCGCGTTCGAGCTGGACATTCCCTGCCAGCCGATCGCCTGACGAAACTCTTCGATGGAGACTTGCCGTTCGCTCGCGCGGAACGAGAGCGCCTTCTCGATCGCCTTTGCGAAGGCCTCGGGAACGTGGGGTGCCGCTTCCGAAAGCGGGGTGAGCGAGTCGCCCTCGCCAAACGCAATCTTGCGCGCGCGCTCCTCGGTGTCCGCCGGCGGCTTGCCCGCGAGCGCACGATAGAACACGGCGCCGAGCGCATAGATGTCGGCGCGCGCGTCAAGCGTTTCGCCTTCGCGGGTCTGCTCCGGGGGCGAATAGTGCTGCTTGCCGACCATGTAGGAATGCACGGTCTTGGCCTGCAGGAGCGTGCGATTTTCGATCACCTTGATCGCACCGAAGTCGATGATGACCGGGCGGCCGTCCGCCGTGATCATGATGTTGTCCGGTGCGACGTCGCGGTGAATGAAGTTCATGCTGTGCAGGTAATCGAGCGCGTCGATCACCGGCTCAAGCGTTCGGCGGATTTCTTCGGTCGTCGGCAGGTTCGGCCGGTCGCGGAGCCACTGCTCGAAGGTTTTGCCCTCGACGTAGTCCATGAACATGTAGCCGGTGTCGTTATCGGCGAGATAGTGGAACACCTCGACGATGTTCGGGTGCTTCAGCCGGCATTGCTCGGTGGTCGAGCTTTCGAAGCGCTTCAACGCCCAGCTCACCAGCTCGGTGTCGCGCTCGGCATAGATGATCTCGGTTGCGCCTTTGCGGGACGCGATGCCGCGCGGGAAGAATTCCTTGATCGCAACGCGGCGGCCCGTGACCGGGCTCTCGCCCTCATAGGTGATGCCGAAACCGCCCGCGCCGAGGACACGGACTATGCGATAGCCGGCGATCACCGTGCCGGCGGGTAGCGCGTGCGGATCGTTATTCATCTCGGGTCCATTTGATTGCGTGGATGCTAATGGAAAGGCCGCCCTGTGCAACGCACGAACACCTCACTCCTTGGCACAACCGCGTGATCGCTCCCACGGCCTCTTTGGAATTAGTCTAAACTATTGATTTCGTTTGCTTTTTTCGACGTGACGCGTTTTCTTCCCGGTAACGTTCCATGAAATTTACGGCCAAATCAGAGCCGGAACCCCACCAGGAGGTCCTATGAACCGTCTTATTTCCAGCCTCGCGTTCGTCGCTGCCGTCACGGCAGGCTCGATCGTTCCCCTGCCCGCGAGTGGGCAGGGTGAGGTGAACGTTTACACCACCCGCGAGCCGAAACTCATCCAGCCGCTGTTCGACCTTTTCACCAAGAACACTGGCGTCAAGGTCAATGCCATCTTCATCGAGAAGGGCATGGCCGAACGCGTCGCCGCCGAAGGCGCGAACTCGCCCGCCGACATCATGATGTCGGTCGATATCGGCAACGTGCTCGACGGCGTCGCGCGAGGCGTCACCCAGGGCGTGCAGTCCGAAGCTCTTGCAGCCGCGGTGCCTGCAAACTTGCGCGACAAGGACGGCCACTGGTTCGCGCTCTCGCTGCGAGCGCGCCTCATCTACGTCTCGAACGATCGCGTGAAGGACAAGGCGCTGAATTATGCCGACCTCGCCGACCCGAAATGGAAGGGCAAGGTCTGCATCCGCTCCGGGCAGCATCCCTATAACACCGCGCTGATCGCGGCTTACATTCACCACTACGGTTCCGCGAAAGCCGAAGAGTGGCTGAAGGGCGTGAAAGCCAATCTCGCGCGTAAGCCCGCGGGCGGCGACCGCGAAGTCGCGCGCGACATTCTCGGCGGCGTCTGCGACATCGGTGTCGCCAATTCCTATTACGTCGGCCTGATGCGCGGCGGCAGTAACGAAGACCAGAAGAAGTGGGGCGCTGCGATCAACACCATCATGCCGACGTTTCCCGGCGGCGGCACGCACGTGAACATCTCCGGTGCATCGGTCGCGAAAAACGCGCCGAACAAGGCGAATGCGGTCAAGCTGCTTGAGTTCCTCGTCTCGAACGAGGCCCAGGCCGCCTATGCCAAGGTGAACTACGAATATCCGGTGCGCCCGAGCGCGCAGCTCGATCCGATCATCGCCGCCCTCGGAACGCTGAAGACCGACCAGATCGACCTCACGGCGATCGCGAAGAACCGCAAGCAGGCTTCCGAACTCGTCGATAAGGTCGGCTTCGACCAGTAAGAAAAACGAAGTGGCTACTTCCGTGCTCCGGGCGTTTCGCAACAGCGGAACGCCCGGCTGGACCCTCGCGGCAATTCTGGCCGCGGCGATCGTCGTATCGCCGATTGTCGCGCTTGTCGCAATCGCGAGCCAGGGCTCCGGCGATCTCTGGCCGCAGCTTACTGCCTATGTGCTACCTTCGGCAGCGATCAATACGGGGATCCTGCTGCTCGGTGTCGGGCTCTTGACCGGCGTGGTCGGCGTCGGCACGGCATGGCTCGTGTCCACGACTGAATTTCCCGGCCGTAAAGTTTTCGACTGGGCGCTCTTATTGCCGCTCGCAATCCCGACCTACATTCTCGCTTATGCCTATCTCGACATTCTGCATCCGCTCGGACCTATTCAATCCGCGTTGCGTGCGCTTCTGGGATTGAGCGACCCGCGCTCTCTTTATTTTCCCGAGATCCGCTCGATGGGCGGCGTGATCTTTCTCTTGGGCTTCGTGCTTTATCCCTATGTCTATCTCGCCGCGCGCGCGTCATTCCTGATGCAGAGCGCGACCGCGCTAGAGGCCGCGCGCATACTGGGCGCGGGACGCTTCGAGATTCTGTTTCGTGTGGCTTTGCCCCTTGCAAGGCCGGCTATCGTCGTCGGTGTCACGCTCGCGCTACTCGAGGCGCTGAACGACATCGCTGCGACCGAGTTTCTCGGCGTGCGCACGCTGACGATTGCGATCTATTCGACCTGGCTCAACCGCTCGTCGCTGCCGGGAGCCGCGCAGATTTCGCTCTTCATGCTCGCAATCGTCACGCTGCTCTTTCTGATGGAGCGCTGGGCGCGGCGGCATCAGCGCTTCTTTGCAAGCGGCAAGCGTGTGCAGCCGCCGTCGCCGGTGCCGCTCGATAGGTTGAAAGCGTTCGGCGCGATTGCAGCCTGCGCACTCCCGCTCGCGATCGGTTTTCTCGCGCCATTCGCCTATCTCGCGGAGCAGGCGGTCCGGAAACTCACATCCGGCGGCGTTTCCCCGATGATCTGGCGCGAGACCTTCAACACTGTGCTGTACGCGGGGATTGCCACACTATTTACACTCGTGGTCGGCCTCGCCATCGCTTATGCGCTTCGTGCCGACAAAAGCGGCTTCGCTTCGCCGGCGAGCCGCGTCGCGAGCATCGGCTATGCCATTCCCGGCACCGTGCTCGCGGTCGGTTTGCTTTGGCCGCTGGCGGCGTTCGACAATTCCGTCGACGCCGCCCTGCGCCAGTGGTTCGGCGTCTCGACTGGTCTCCTAATTTCCGGTTCGGGCGCGGCACTCGTGCTCGCCTACACAATCCGTTTTCTTGCGATGTCGATCAACGCGACCGAAGCGGGCTATACGAAGATTTCCGAGAACATCGACCACGCCGCGCGCAGTCTCGGCGAAAGCTCGTTTGGCACGCTCAGGAAAATTCATCTGCCGATGCTGCGGCCCGCGCTCGGCGCTGCGGCCATTCTCGTCTTCGTCGATTGCATGAAGGAATTGCCGGCGACCTTGATGTTGCGGCCTTTTGGCGTGGAAACGCTCGCCACGCACATCTATGCCGAGGCGGTGCGCGGCACCTATGAAGACGGATCGGTCGCCGCGATCCTGATTGTGCTCGCGGGACTGGTCCCGGTCGTGATGCTCGCGCGCGTGAGCCGCCCCGCGATCACGCCAAGTACGATCTCGTCTTAAGTTCTGAGTGCCGGAAGATCGCGGTAAAGATCGAGCGCTTCGGGATTGGCGAGCGCTTCGGTATTCTTTACCGGCCGGCCGTGCACGACGTCACGCACCGCAAGCTCGGTGATTTTCCCGGACCGCGTGCGCGGAATATCCGCGATCTGCACGATCTTCGCCGGCACGTGGCGCGGGCTCGCACCCGTGCGGATCTGCTGCTTGATTTTCGTCATCAGCGCATCGCCGAGCTTCATGCCGTCGCGCAGACGCACGAACAATACGATCCGGGTGTCGCCGTCCCACTCCTGGCCGATCGCGATGGATTCCACGACTTCCGGAATCTGCTCGACCTGCGCGTAGATTTCCGAAGTGCCGATGCGGACGCCTTGCGGATTGAGGGTCGCATCGGAGCGGCCGTGAATGATCATGCCGCCGTGCCCGGTCCATTCCGCGAAGTCGCCGTGGCACCAGATGTTCGCGAAGCGGTCGAAATAAGCGTTGTGATATTTTTTGCCGTCCGGATCGTTCCAGAACATGATTGGCATCGACGGAAACGGCTTGGTGCAGACGAGTTCGCCGCGCTCGTTTGCGACCGGCGTGCCTTTGTCGTCCCAGACATCGACCGCCATGCCGAGCGCAGGCGCCTGAATCTCGCCTTTCCAAACCGCCGCGGTGGGATCGGCGCCGACGAAGCAGGCGGCGAGATCGGTGCCCCCAGAGACGGACGCCAGGTGAACGTCTTTCTTGATCGCGTCGTAGACGTAATCGAAGCTCTCGGGCACCAGCGGCGAGCCGGTCGAGGCGAGCACGCGCATCTTCGAGAGATCGTGCGTATCTTTCGGGCGCAGTCCCGTTTTCTTCGCGGCATCGATGAATTTTGCAGAGGTGCCGAGGAAGTCGATTCTCTCCTCGGCTGCATAGTCGAAAATCACTTCGTTCTTCGGATGGAACGGCGAACCGTCATAGAGCATCAGCGTCGCTTCGGCGGCGAGGCCCGTGACGAGCCAGTTCCACATCATCCAGCCCATGGTGGTGAACCAGAACATGCGATCGCCGGGTTTTATCCCGCAGTGGAGCTTGTGCTCCTTCAGATGCTGCAGCAACACGCCGCCCGCGCAATGCACGATACATTTCGGCACGCCGGTCGTTCCCGAGGAAAACAGAATGTAGAGCGGGTGATCGAAGGGCAGCCGCTCGAATTCGACCTTCTTCGCGGCAAAAGGCGCCATGAAAGAATCGAGATCGGCCGCGCGCGAAAGCTTCGCCGCGATTTCCTTCGCCTCGCCGAGATAAGGCACGATGATGACCTTCTCGGCGCTCACCAGATTCTTGACGACGGTCTCTAATTTCTCCGTGATCTGGATTTTCTTTCCCGCGTACCAGTAGCCGTCGCAGGAGAAGAATAGCTTCGGTTGAATCTGTCCGAAACGATCGATCACACCGCGCTCGCCGAAATCGGGCGAGCAGGAAGAGAAGATCGCGCCGAGCGAGCTTGCTGCGAGCATGATCGCAACGCTCTCCGGCAAGTTCGGCAGCATCGCAGCAATGCGGTCGCCTTTGGTAACACCCGCGGCTTTCATCGCCTGCTGCAGACGGGAGACCAGCGCGTGCAGCTCGTCGAAGGAGAGCCGGTAGCTTTTCTTGTCCTCGCCCCGGAAGATCATCGCGGGTGCGCTACCGGTCTTGCGCATCATGTTCTCGGCAAAGGAAAGTTTCGCGCCGGGGAAGAATTTGGCGCCAGGCATGCGGTTGCCGTCCGCGAGAAGCGGCGCCCCCTTCTCGCCAATCACGCCACAGAAATCCCAGATCAGTTCCCAGAACGCCGGCAGGTTCTCGACCGACCAGGCATGCAGTTGCCGGTAATCGGCGAGCGAAAGGCCGAAGCGGCGGTTCGCTTCGTGCATAAAGCGCACCATCTCGCTGTTGCGAACGGCCTCAGGCGAAGGGCTCCAGAGCGGCGCGGTAGTGGCGGTCATTTGCGGTGTATTCCCTAGCGTAAAGTCGCCGATTACGCGGATTTCATAGCCGCTTGCCGCCTCCCTGTCAGGGCCATCAAAGCGACACATAACGCCGCGAAATAGACTAGACTTCGCTTCGGCCGGCGCACCGCCCGCCAGACTAGCGAACACCCAGCGCCGGATTTCGTCGTGAGTCTTCTGTCTCGTATGCAGCGTATTGCCGTTGCCACTGCCGCGACCGCAGCGATCGCCGGTATTGCCGTCTTCGCGTTGCCGTATCTCGTTTCCGAGCAGCTCATTCGCGGCGAGGTGAGCCGCGCGATCTATTCCGCGACCGGGCTCGTGCCTCGCATCGACGGTCCGGTGCGGCTAGCGCTGCTGCCGCGTCCCGCGATCCAGGTGCAAGAAATTTATCTCGACGACGGCTCGAAAAGCGGACCGGCGGTGGGCGCCTTGCAGGCGAGCCTGCAATTCTCCCCGCTCCTGTTCGGCGAGATCAAGGTTGCAACGCTCACGCTCGATCGCCTGCGGCTTGCGATCGAACTCTCGCCGGAGGGCAAACTGATCGGCGGCCTGCCGCTCAATCCTTCGGTTGCAAACGACGACGACGTGCCCGAGCTTCGCGTCGCCAACGGATCGGTGCTGCTTCGCGTGCAGGGCCGCGACCGCGTCGAGATCATTTCCGGCGTCAATGCCTCGCTGAACTGGTCCGGCGCATCGCTCACCGCGACCGGCAGCTTCATGCTCGGAAACAGGCTTGCGAACGGCAGCCTCGTGATCGCCGACACTGCCGCGCTCGCCAAAGGACAACGCAGCACCATGCGCCTGCGGATCGAAGCCGATCCCGCGCGGCTCGCCTATGAAGGCGGCATTACGTTCCGCGAATCGGCGCTCCAGGGAGAGGGCTCGCTCAGCGCCGACGGCCGCTCGCTGCGCGAGGCGCTCGCGCTGTTTGGCGTATCCACTCCCTCGCCGACGGGGTTCGGCCGCTTCTCGATAAAATCCGCGCTGACGCTGACCCCGATCGCGCTGACATTCTCGAATCTCTCGCTCGAACTCGACGGCAATCGCGCCGACGGCGGCCTGACCTGGAAGCGCGACGGCAACCGCTCGATCCTGCAAGGCACGCTCGCGAGCGAAGCAACCGATCTTTCGATTTACCAAAATCCGATCCGGCTCACGTCCGGCACAGGCAGCGAATGGGACCGCATGCCGATCGGGATCTCCACGCTGCAGAACTTCGACGTCGATCTGCGGCTCTCCTCCGGCAAGCTTGTCATCGGGAAAATAGAGATCGGCAAGGCAGCCATTGCGCTTGGCGTGAAAGGCCGGCAGCTCACCCTCGCGATCGGCGAAGCGCAGTTTTATGGCGGCACGCTGCGCGGAAACGCGATCTGGAACGCAGCCGACGAGAAGCCTGCGTTGCGCATCGACGCCAATCTCGGAAATTTCGATCTTGAGCGCGGGCTCGGCGGGCTTACGGGTTTCCGCAGGATCGAGGGCAAGGGCTCGCTTACGGTTGCAGTTACCTCCCAAGGCAAGACCGTTCAGGAAATCGCCTCGGCGCTTTCCGGAAAAATTCAACTCACGATGAAGCAAGGTGCGCTTGCCGGCATCAACGCGGAAGCGGTGCTTCGGCGCCTCGAACGCCGTCCGCTCTCGGGCACCGGGGATCTGCGCGGCGGCCGCACGCCGTTCGACCGGCTCGCGGGCAATCTCGAAATCGAGAACGGCGAAGGCAAGCTCGCGAATTTCGACGTCGAAAGCCCGATCCTGAAGATCAATTTGCACGGCGAAATGTCGATCGCGCGCCGCGACTTCGATCTGCACGGCACCGCGAGCCTCGTTCGCGCGGCGCAGGCGGGAGCGCCGCAAATCTCATTCGACTTGCCGTTCCTGATCAGCGGCACATGGGAAAATCCATATCTGTTGCCGGATCCCGATGCGCTGATCCGGCATTCTGGCGCGACCGCCCCACTGCTCGACGCGGTGCGCGGCCGTGCCGCGCGCGAGGCCATGCGAAGCGTGATCGAGATGGTTACGGGCTTGCGCTCCATCGGCGAATTGCCCGCGAACCCGACGTTCGAGCCGCCGGCGGCAAATTCGCCGAGCATCGCGCCGATTTATGCGCCGGCGCCGCAGCCCATGCAGTCGCGGTAATTTTTCGCAGCCCCTACTCTTGCGGGGAATCGCATTCGGCGACAAGGTAATCCGTACATCCTTTTGCGAATGGCTGTTTCTCTCCCCGCTGGAATTCATCATGCAATCCCGTAACGCCGTGCGGCTTTGTGCTGCAGCGACTCTGATGCTTACCGCTACGCTGTTCTCCGGCACGGCCCCGGCGCAGAACGCGAAACTCGCCATCACAGTCACTCCGCTCGGTACCGCCGCCGGAGAAAAGATGATTCCCGTTGCCGGGATTGCGAGCATAAACGTGACGATCAAGAACGAAAGCAGCGCGCCGCTTTCCAATGTGCGGCTGAACGCCAAACTCAACGGCATGAAACTCGTCCCGGAGGACGGCTGGAAAGCCGATGGCGATGATGCACTGCTTGAAATCGATTCCGTAAAACCCGGCGAAGAAATCGTGCGCCGCCTGAACCTGCGCGTCGAGATGGCGCCGATGCCTCCCGGAAGGCAGGCCAGCCTCACAGTCGAGGCAAAGACCGGCGAAGCGGCAGTCAACGCATCGGCAAAATTTCCCGTTGGCGACTGCGCCGCGGCGTTCCAGTCCGAACTGACACGTCTTCGCATCACGACGATCTCCGAAATCTGGCCGGCCGCCGACGATATGCGCAAGCCCGATACGTCGCTTCCGCGCATGCGCTTCTTCCGCATCGGCATGCGCCGCAGCAACGATCTCGCTACGCTCGACCGGCTCGCTGCTGGATACCAAGGGCGGCTGCTTTCGGACTACGAGTTCTTCCGCGAAGGCGTGCGCTACACTGCGCGCCGCTGGTCCGACGAATTGAAGGCATTCGCCGGACAGGAGCCCAATCCCGGCCTGTGCGCGGTGAACAGCGAGATGATCGCGGGCATCCGCAAGACGATCCAATATGTCACGGCACGCATCGAACCGCCGATCAAAGCTTATGCGCGGGCGATGGATCTGCTTCGCAAGAACATCGGCGCGGCGGACGGTGACGATTTGCAGAAGATCGCGCTGCGCACCGCCGAAGAAGCGGGAGCGAAGATCGAGAATCCGCCGGCGGGCGTGTTCAAAATTCTGGAGCGCACGAAAGAACTCTTAAAAGACGCGAAGCCGACCGAGGCACAGCTAGACAATCTTTCGCTCGTGGAATCGGTGGCCTGGATCGAGGCGCAGGCCATGCGCTCGAAGAAGCTCCATGACCTGATCGAAAACTCGATTACGGGAATCACGGAAGCGCAGAAGAAGACCTGCGTCTGTGCGTTCTAACCATTCGGCGGCGTCTGCGCGGGCAAAGGATCGCTAGCAAGCCGCGCAAAGAGCAGATGATCCTGCCAATGCCCTGCGATCGAGAGATATTGGCGCGCGGTGCCTTCGCGCGCGAAGTTCATCTTCTCTAACAGCCGGATCGATGCCGTATTGGATAAGAGGCACGCCGCTTCGATGCGCCGTAACCGCAGCATGGAATGAGCGAAGGGCACGAGGGCTCCAATCGCGGCACTCATGTAACCTTTGCCGGCATGGGTCTGCCCCATCCAGTAACCGAGGCTTCCGGCCTGCGCCGCGCCGCGCCGCAGATTTGTCAACGTGGCGCCGCCGAGCATCGCGCGGTCGTTCTTGCTGAAGACGAGAAAGGCGTAGCCGCTCTCTTCGTGCAGGTCGCGCTCGTAGCGCCGGATGCGGCGGCGAAATGCGCCGCGGGTCAGGTCGTCTTCCGGCCATACCGGCTCCCATGGCGTCAGAAACTCGCGGCTCGCGCCGCGCAGCGCGGCCCATTCCTCGAAGTCTGCCATGCGCGGTACGCGCAGGAATACGCCGTTGCCGTCGATGACCGGCAAGCTGCTCGTCAGGCCGAGAGATTTAAAGAACGCCATTCCCGCAGTCTGTTTCAGGCGGCTTTTCGCTGCAACGCTTCGGTCGCGGCGCCGGCCCGTTCGAGGGTCGCCGCTTCGCCGATGCCGACGAACGTCGGGCGGCCGCCGCCGACGAGCCGGCGTCCCGCGCTGCGAACGCTTTCGAGCGTGACTGCTTCGATGTTGCGCTCGATTTCCTCGAACGGAATCGCACGGCCGAACGCGAGCAGCCTGCTTCCGAGCTGATCCGCGCGCACGGACGCGCTTTCCAGCGCGGAAAGCAAACCAACCTTCATCTGCGCCTTGGCGCGGTCCACTTCCGCCTGGGTCGCCTTCTCGGCGGCCTCATGCAACTCCGCAATGACGACACGGGTCAGTTCTTCCGCGTCGGCGGCATCGGCACCGGCGGTCACACCGAACAATCCCACATCCTGATAGAACGAATGGAACGCCTGGATCGAGTAGCACAAGCCGCGCCGCTCCCGGACTTCCTGGAACAGCCGCGACGAGCCGCCGCCGCCGGTTAGGTTCACGAATGCCTGCATCGAAAACCGTTCGGGTGCGTGATACGAAATACCCTCAAGGCCGAGGACGAGATGCGTCTGTTCGAGCTTGCGCGGGTGGATATGGATGCCGCCGGCGTAGTTCGCTTTTGTCGCCGGCACGACTTCTCCGCCAGGAACCGATGCGAGGCTTTCGGAGGCAGCGGCAAGCAGCGCTTCGTGATTCACGGCGCCAGCCGCCGCGACGATCATGCGCGCGCCGCGATAGCGCTTCGCCATATAGGCGCGCAGCTTTTCCGGCGTAAACGAACGCACGGTTTCCGGCGTGCCGAGAATCGGCCGGCCGATGGGCTGCCCAGGAAATGCAGTCTCCTGAAAAAGATCGAACACGATATCGTCGGGATCGTCGGCGGCCCCGCCGATCTCCTGCACGATCACGCTTTGCTCGCGGCCGAGTTCGCTCAGTTCGAAGGTGGAATTCGTGAGAATGTCAGACAGAATGTCGAAGGCGAGTGGAATGTCCTTGCCGAGAACCCGCGCATAGTAGGAGGTAACTTCGATACCCGTTGCGGCATTCAACTCGCCGCCGACATTCTCGATCTCTTCGCTGATCTGCAACGCGCTGCGTTTGCTGGTGCCCTTGAAAGCCATGTGTTCGAGCAGATGCGAGATGCCGTGTTCGTTTCCGTCTTCGTAGCGCGCGCCGGCGGCGGCCCAGATCCCGAGCGAGGCGGTCTTCACGTCCGGCATGGTATCGGTCGCAACCGTGACGCCGTTCTCGAGTTTGTCGATACGAACCGTCATGCCATGGCGCCCTTCGCCGCGCGGGAATGGGCAAGCACGAAATCGGCGACGGCCTTGGCGTCGTTCGGGAGATTCGTAACCCGCTGCTTCCGGCTCATCAGATCCGAGAAAGTTGCGGGCAGTTTCGGCGTGACTCCGCAGGCAGCCTCCACCGCTTCCGGAAATTTCGCGGGATGCGCGGTGCCGAGCACGACCAGCGGACTTTCTCCGCCTTTGATGCCGAGCTTGTGCGCGACGCTAACCCCGACCGCGGTGTGCGGATCGAGCACATAATTACTCGTCTTGTGAACTTCGCGGATGGCGGCGGCGGTTTCGGCTTCATCGGCGCGAGACGCCGAAAAAAGCGCGCGCATATTGGCGAGCGTTTTCTCGCCCAAAGCAAAACGCCCTTTTGCGGCAAGGTCCTTCATCGCATCTCGCACCGCGCCCGCATCACAGCCGGATGCATCGAACAGAAGCCGTTCGAAGTTCGAGGAAACCTGAATATCCATCGCGGGCGAGGAAGTCGCGACCACGCCGCGCACTTCGTAAATGCCGCTCTCAAGCGTGCGCGCTAAAATGTCGTTGACGTTGGTCGCGACGATCAGACGCTCGATGGGAAGGCCCATCCTCGCCGCGACATAGCCTGCGAGGATGTCGCCGAAATTTCCGGTCGGCACCGCGAAGGTCACGCGCTTTTCCGGCGCGCCCAACGCCACGGCCGCGGTGAAGTAATAAACGATCTGCGCGACGATCCGCGCCCAGTTGATCGAGTTCACCGCCGATAGCTTCACGCGGTCGCGGAAAGCATGATCGTTGAACAGCGCTTTAACGATCGCCTGGCAGTCGTCGAAATTTCCGTCGATCGCGAGCACGTTGATGTTCGGCTCGGTAATCGACGTCATCATGCGCTGCTGCACTTCGGAGACGCGGCCCTTCGGGAACGTGAAAACGAGATCGATGCGCTCGCGGCCGCGGAAGGCTTCGGTCGCGGCACCGCCGGTATCGCCGGACGTGGCGCCGACGATGGTGCAGCGCTCGCCGCGCTTCGCCAGCACGTAATCCATCAGCCGCGCGATCAACTGCATCGCGACGTCTTTGAAAGCGAGCGTAGGCCCGTGAAAAAGCTCGAGTACATATTCGCCGCTTTTCAGCCGGTGCAAGGGTGCCACGTCCTTATGATCGAAGGTGGCGTAGGCCTCCTCGATCATCTGCTTCAGATCGCGCTCGGGAATGTCGTTGCCGACGAACGGCGCCACCACACGCAGCGCAATTTCGGAATAAGACTTACTGAGAAAGCCCGCGATCTCGGCCTTGGAAATCCGCGGCCAGGTTTCGGGCACATAGAGTCCGCCGTCGCGCGCGAGACCTTCGATCAGCGCTTCGTTGAATGAGACCGATTTTGCCTCGCTGCGGGTGGAAACGTAACGCAAATGGGGATCCTTATGAGCGCGGCACCCTATTCAGGGGGCCGAGCCAAGGCAAGTTTCAGCCGGCCCCTGATGTCGGATTTATCCGACATCAGCAAATTATATTCGCAAGTCGGCTAAAGCCGACTTGCGCGGATACGCTGCCACGCGAAGGCCGAGAACACGCCGAGCAGCGTGCAGGCAAGGCCGTACCACGTCAGCGCATAGCCGAGATGATTGTTGGTGAAGACGATCTTGGTTTCGTTCGGCTGCGGCAGCATGTGCGGGCGGTATTCGCCGGTCGCATCCAGCATGAAAGGCGCCACGCCGGTGAGATTGAAAGCGCGGACGATATCCGCGGGCTCGCGGCGATACCAGGAATTCTTCGCGGGATCGTTCGCGGGCGTGAAATAATTCGTCTGCTCCGGCGCGCGCAGAAGACCCGTGATGCGCACGGGGCCGAAGGTCTGCCCTTCCGTGCGCGTTGAAGAATCCTTCAATTCCCGCGGGACGAAGCCGCGATTGACCACGACAATGCCGCCGTCCTCGAGCTCGAACGGCGTCAGCACCCAATAACCCACGCCCGAGAACGAGCCTCGCGGCTCCGAGAGCACGGTATAGACCAGCACTTCGTTCTGATGGCGGAAGCGCCCGCGCGCGAAGAAAGTACGATACTCGTTTTCGTTGAGATCGAGCGAGGCCCAGGTGTTCGCGACCGGCAAGGATTTCGCCGGCTCCTTCACGCGCGCCGAAACCGTCGCGATCAGGTTTTCCTTCCACGCAAGCCGCTGCATCTGCCAGGTGCCGAGCGAAACCAGCACGGCGAGTACCGCGAGCGACAACACACCCGGCAGAATCAATCCGCGGATCGCCTGCGCGCGGATCACTTACGCTTGTCCAGCCGCGCTTCGGCGGCCTTGTGGTGGAATTGCAGCGCGATCAACAGCGACTTCAGGAAGCGAAGCGGCAGAAGCGTCGAGACCAGCACCACCGGGATGCCCACGGCCGCATGCACCCAGTACGGCGGACGCCAGATCAGTTCGACGGCAAGCACCGAAAGTACCGCGATCAGCCCGCCGGCAAGAATCACGAACACCGCGGGGCCGTCGCCGGAATCGGCGAACGAATAATCGAGGCCGCATTCCGTGCAGCGGGGGCAAAGCGTGAGATAGCCGGAGAATAATTTTCCCTCGCCGCAGCGGGGACAAGAACAAGTCAGTCCCGCCTTGAAGGGCGAGACGGAAGGTTCTTTTCTGGCGGCGGATTTTTTCATCTCCGCCTTTCTATGTCGCGATTGCAGTATTTAGTGCGCGAGCGGCGTGCCCGCACCCCAGACGTAAATCCATACGAACAGGAACAGCCACACGACGTCGACGAAGTGCCAGTACCAGGCCGCCGCTTCGAAGCCGAAGTGATGGTCCGGCGTGAAGTGGCCGAGATAAACGCGATACAAGCAGACCGCGAGGAAGATCGTACCGATCAGCACGTGCGCGCCGTGGAAGCCGGTCGCCATGAAGAAGGTCGAGCCGTAGATGTGCCCGCCGAAGGTGAAGCCCGCGTGCGCGTATTCGTAAGCCTGCACGCAGGTGAAGAGCACGCCGAGCGCGACCGTGAGCCAGAGGCCCTGCTTCACTTCCTTGCGGTTGCCTTCGAGCAGCGCGTGGTGCGCCCAGGTCACCGTCGTGCCCGAGGTGAGCAGGATCAGGGTGTTCAGGAGCGGCAGATGCCACGGATCGAACGTGCCCTTGAAGGTGTCGGCCGCCGGCTTCGGAGGCCAATGTCCGCCGGTCAGCTCCGTGCGGGTGTATTGGACCGCCTCGCCCGGATAGAGCGCGATGTCGAAGTAAGCCCAAAACCAGGCCACGAAGAACATCACTTCGGAGGCGATGAAGAGGATCATGCCGTAGCGCAGATGCAACTGCACGACCTTGGTGTGATAGCCGGTCTGCGCTTCGTCGATGATGTCGCGCCACCAGACGATCATGATGTAGACGATGCCGAGCGCGCCCGCGATCGTAATCAGCGAGGTGCCGCCGCGCATCCAGACGACCATGCCGATCGTGAGTACGAGCGCGAAGAACGCGCCGATGATCGGCCACGGGCTCGGATTGACGAGATGGTAGTCGTGTTGCGGTTTCGCGTGCGCGTCGGCCATTTTCGTTCTCTCCACTCGATGCCGGGTTTACCCGGCATCGATAATTTAGAGCCGGCTTGGGTCGCCCCCGCCGGCATCTGGTCGTTTCTATCAGCGCCTCGCGGGAAGCCGCAAGGCGAAGGTTAGTTACTCCGCTCCGGTTTCTGCGCCGCAGCCACGGGCTTCGGCTTATCCACCGGGAAGAAAGTGTAGGACAGCGTGATCGTGCGGATTTGCCGCGCATCCGCGTCGTCCTCGATCTCCGGCCGGACGAAGAAGGCGACCGGCATCGGTATCTTTTCGCCGGGCGCGAGCCGCTGCTCGGTGAAGCAGAAGCACTGCATCTTCGCGAAGTAGAGGCCGGCCTGCGGCGGCGAGACGTTGTAGGTCGCGGTTCCCACCGTCTCGTCGCGCGAGAGATTGGCCGCGAAATAATGCACGAGGAAAGTCTCGCCGATGTTCACTTCGATCTCGCGGACTTCCGGCTGGAATTCCCAGGGCACGCCCGCCACGTTCGCGTCGAAGCGGATGCGGATCTTGCGGTCGAGTTTTTTGTCGGGCGCCTGCGTCGCGATCTGCGGCACCCCGCCGAAGCCGGTGGTGCGGCAGAACCAGTCGTAGAACGGCGCGGCCGCGAACGACACGCCGATCATGAACGCGACGAAGACCGTGAGCGACAGCGCCACGTTGCGGTGGCGGCGCGCGAGGAGAGGGTCGATCTTCGGGCTGCCCCTCATACGATTACCGAAATCGCCGGAAGTCCGGATTTTTTCATCACGCCCGGCCCGAGCTTCACGATGGTGACGACGTAGAACAGGATCACGAGGAAAGTCAGCACCAGCGCGATCGCAAGCGAGCGGCGCTTGCGGCTCTTCTTTTGTTCCTCGCTCAGCACCACGCCCTTGTCATCTGCCATCGCGTTCACCGTGCCGTTCCTTCGCAAAGCAGGACCGCGAAGAGAAGGAATAGATAGAGAACCGAGAAAGCGAAAAGATGTTTCGCGGCGCGTTCCGCGGCATCCCCTTCCCGCTTGCGATAGACTTGGCCTGCAAAGACGAGGAATAAGGCGCCGAGCGCGATAGAGACCGCGCCGTAGAGCCAGCCGGTCATGCCGAGCGCGAAGGGCGCAAAACCCACCGGCGCAAGCACGATGGAATAGAGCAGAATCTGGCGGCGGGTTTCGTCGTCGCCGGCAACATTCGGCAGCATCGGAATGCCCGCGCGTTCGTAGTCGCGCTTCTTCAGGAGCGCGAGCGCCCAGAAATGCGGCGGCGTCCAGATGAAGATCAGCGCGAACAGAAGCAGCGGTTCGAGCGCGACAGTGCCGGTCACCGCGGCCCAGCCGATCACCGGCGGCAACGCGCCCGCGGCACCGCCGATCACGATGTTCTGCGGCGTCGCGCGCTTCAGCCACATCGAATAGATCACGGCATAGAAGAAGATCGTGAAGGCGAGCAGCGCACCCGCGAGGAAGCCGACCAGAAGTCCGAGCATCAGCACCGATGCACCGGAGAGCAGCAGGCCGAACACCATCGCCTCGCCCGGTGCGATCCGGCCCGCCGGAATCGGGCGGATGCGCGTGCGGTCCATGCGCGCGTCGATGTCGGCGTCCCACCACATATTCAGCGCGCCTGCCGCGCCCGCACCGATCGCAATACAGAGCAGCGCCACGAAGCCGATCACCGGATGGATTTCACCCGGCGCGCGAACGATACCGACCAGCGCGGTGAAGACGACAAGCGACATCACACGCGGCTTCAAGAGCGCCCAATAGTCCTCGACACCGGCAAAGCCCGAAAGGCTTTCGGTGCGATCGATGCGTTCTTCAGAAATCAGCGACATCGGGTTCGTTCAGTTCGACTTCGACTAACTCTAGAGAAGCGAGCGCTTCCAGTAACGGTTCCGGCGGGCCTTTCGAGCCCGCCGGTCTTTTTAACCCGGCGGCAGCCGGAAAAAATTACTTCACGCGCGGCAGCACATCGAAGGTGTGGAACGGCGGCGGCGAAGACACCGTCCATTCCAGCGTGGTCGCGCCGACGCCCCACGGATTGTCCGCCGCTTTCTGCTTCCGCGCGAAGGCGTGGATGATGCAGATGAAGAACACGACAAGCCCCGCGAGCGAGATGTAGGCGCCGATCGACGAGACGAAGTTCCAGCCCGCATAGGCGTCCGGATAGTCCGCGTAACGGCGCGGCATGCCGGCAAGACCGAGGAAGTGCTGCGGGAAGAAAACCGTGTTCACGCCGATGAAGGTCAGCCAGAAGTGCCACTTTCCGAGGAATTCGGAATAGGTGTAGCCGCTCATTTTCGGGAACCAGTAATACCAGCCCGCGAAAATGCCGAAGGTGGCGCCGAGCGACATCGTGTAGTGGAAGTGCGCGACGACGTAATAGGTGTCGTGGAATGCGCGATCGACGCCCGCGTTCGACAGGATCACGCCGGTCACGCCGCCGAGCGTGAACAAGAAGATCAGGCCGACCGAAAACAGCATCGGCGTGGTGAAGCGGATCGAGCCGCCCCACATCGTCGCGATCCAGGAGAAAATCTTCACGCCGGTCGGCACTGCGATCACCATGGTCGCGACCATGAAGTATGCCTGCGCGGTCGAGGACATACCGACCGTGTACATGTGGTGTGCCCACACGACGAAGCCGACGACGCCGATCGCGACCATCGCGTAAGCCATGCCGAGGTAGCCGAAGATCGGCTTCTTCGAGAAGGTCGAGATGATCTGCGAGATGATGCCGAAGGCCGGCAGGATGAGAATGTAGACTTCGGGGTGACCGAAGAACCAGAACAGATGCTGGAACAGGATCGGATCGCCGCCGCCCTTCGGATCGAAGAAGGTGGTGCCGAAGTTGCGGTCGGTGAGCAGCATCGTGATCGCGCCGGCGAGCACCGGCAGCGCGAGCAACAGCAGGAACGCGGTCACGAGCACCGACCAGACGAAGAGCGGCATCTTGTGCAGCGTCATGCCTGGCGCGCGCATGTTGAAGATCGTGGTGATGAAGTTGATCGCACCCAAGATCGACGACGCGCCCGCCAGGTGCAGCGAGAAGATCGCAAGATCCATCGCCGGTCCGGGATGCCCCGCGGTCGAGGAGAGCGGCGGATAGGCGGTCCAGCCGCCGCCGAAGCCGTTATTGCCCGACGGGCCCGGCACGAACATCGAAGTCACGAGCAGGATGAGCGCTGCGATCAAGAGCCAGTACGAAATGTTGTTCATGCGCGGGAACGCCATGTCCGGCGCGCCGATCATCAAGGGCACGAACCAGTTGCCGAAGCCGCCGATCAGCGCGGGCATGATCATGAAGAACACCATGATCAGGCCGTGCGCGGTCACGAAAGAATTGAATACGTGCGCATTCGGGAAGTACTGCAGACCAGGATGCATCAGCTCCATGCGCATGGCGACCGACAGAAGACCGCCGAGCACGCCGGCGAAGATCGCCGCGATCAGATAGAGCGTGCCGATGTCCTTGTGGTTCGTGGAGTAGAGCCAGCGCGTAATTCCGTAAGGAGCGCCGTGATGGTCATCGTGATGATCGTCATGGGCTTTGGCTGCTTTTGCCATGGCTTGCCTCGATACTTTCCGCGCGGTCCGCGCGCTTAGTTTTTCAGTTCTTCTTTTACGGTGGCGACAAGCGTCGGGTTCGGTTCCGGGTTAGCCGCGAATTTCTTCTTGGCCTCTTCGAGCCACTTCGCAAACTCGGCTTCGGTGACGATGCGGATCGCGATCGGCATGTAAGCGTGGTTGATGCCGCAAAGCTCGGAGCACTGGCCGTAGAACATTCCGGTCTTGGTCGCCTTGAACCAGGTTTCGTTGAGGCGGCCCGGCACGGCGTCGATCTTCAGACCGAACGACGGCAGCGCGAAGGCGTGGAGAATGCCTTCGGCGGTGACCTGCACGCGGACGACCTTGTTCACCGGCAGCACGACTTCGTTGTCCACCGTAAGCAGGCGCGGCTGGCCAGCCTTCAGATCCTTGTCCTGGATCATCGACGAGATGAAGTTGAGGCCGCCGTGATCCGGATATTCGTAAATCCAGGTCCAGCCGGCGGTGCCGGTCGCCTTGATCGTGATGTCGGCTTTCGGGATGTTGAGCTGATCGAACAAAAGACGGAACGACGGGATCGCGATGGCAACCAGAATGACCACCGGGATCACGGTCCAGGCGACTTCGAGCCCGGTGTGATGGGTCGTGGTCGAAGGGGTCGGGTTCGCTTTCTCGTTGAAGCGCACGAATACGATCACGAGCAGGACGAGCACGAAGAGCGTGATCAGCGCGGAGATGACGGTCAGCCACCAATGAAACTCATCGATCTGTTCCATGATCGGCGACGCCGCGCCCTGGAAGCCCATCTGCCACGGCGAGGGCTGCCCGGTGCCTGCGAGCACGTCCGCGCTCCATCCGAACACGGCCATTGCCGCCAAAATCGCCACACCCCAAGCCTTCGTCATTGCTACCCAGTCTCCAAAAATTCGCGCCGCTACCCACGCGGTGGCGGGCCTCGCAAGAAGCCCGGAATCTCTAGGCCAAACTACCACCGGAGCCCCAGCGCCGGAACGATCCCCAAGGCGGCTCATTGCCGCGCATTCTAAAGGGTTTTTTTCGCGACGAGACCGCAGGCTCAGCCGGTCTTCGGGCCAGATGAACCATACTCCGCAAGAGGCCGCAACGCCCGCCCGGAGGCCGTCCAAAGTCCGGCGACGTGCGTATTCGGAGCGCCCCATTCTTGACATGAGGGAGCGGCGATGTACCCGCTCAGGAAACAGAACCGGCGGACGGCCTTCGCGATTCGCGGGCCCGGAGATCACGGATGCGCATAGTTCCCCACGCGCCACTTGCCCTTCGTGCCGTCATGGCGGCCCTAGTGGCGGCCCCTCTGGCTGCCGGGGCGCAGTACGGAACCGTAAAATCCGTTCATAACGACTGGCAGATCCGCTGCGAGGCGCCGCCGGGCGCGCCGGGCGAGCAATGCGCACTGGTGCAGAGCGTGACCGCCGAGGACCGGCCCAATGTCGGGCTGACGGTGATCGTGCTGAAGACCGCGGATCAGAAGAGCCGTATCCTGCGCGTGTTCGCTCCGCTCGGCGTACTCTTGTCGAAGGGTGTCGGTCTCAAGATCGACCAGACCGACATCGGCAGCGCGCAGTTCGAGCGATGTCTGCAGAACGGCTGCGTCTCGAACGTGCAGATGGACGAGAAGCTGATCGCGCAACTCAAGTCCGGCAAACAGGCGCTCTTTTACATCTACCAGACGCCGGAAGAAGGCATCGGCATCCCTTTGAGCCTTTCCGGATTCAGCGCGGGCTTCGACCGCCTCGACAAGACGCCTTAACTTCGAAGCGTGACCTTGTCCGAAAACCGGTACCTACTTCTCGGGGTCACACTTTAAGATTTAGGTGCCGCTGGCGCCGACAGCACGATCGCATTGCCGATCATGACGAGGGCTACGCCGATAAAGGCGTAAACCGTCCAGACGTAACCTTCGAAGAAGGTCGAAAGCACGAGCGCTACGAGCGGCATCAGCACCGTTACATAGCCGGTGCGCCCCGTTCCGATCCGCCCGATCAGCGTCACATAAGCGAAGAAGCCGATCGCGGTGCCCGCGATTGCGAGCCACAAGATCGACAGCACATATTTCGGTGTCCACTCCACGATGAAGGGCTGGCCGTTTGCGAGCGCCAAAAGCGCGATGAAGGCGGTGCCGTAGAGCATCGACCACGCGTTTGCGGAAAGCACAGGAAGTCCGCGCGCCTGAAACGCCGCCGAAAACATGTTGCCGGTCGAGAAGATGAAAATCGAAAGCAGCATCAGCGCCACGCCGGTCAGCGTGCCCGCCTGGCCGTCGACCGAGATAATCTTCGGTCCGAACAGGAGCGCGACACCGGCAACGCCGATCAGCGCGCCGGCGACGATCCGCAGATTTAACCCGCCACGGCCGAGGATAGCCGCGTAGATCGGATTAACGACGGCGGTCAGCGAAAACAGCACCGCGAGCAGCCCGCCGTTCAGATGAAATCCTGCGTAATAGGCGGAGACGAAATTAAACGAGAACATGGTCACGCCGAGGATCGCGAAGCGGGCGTGATCTGCGAACGAAAAATGTACCCTGCCCTTCACGGCGATAAGCCAGCCAAACACGATCAGGCCGCCCAGAAGAAAGCGCCACACACCGGACACTTCCGGCGAGACGACTCCGAGTTGCAGACGCAGCGGCAGCCAGCTCGCACCCCACAGAATGACGACGGTCGCATAGAGCGCGTAATCGGCGGCGGTGAGTGCGCCGTTGGGCTGCTGTTTCATGCGGAGATCAGTACGCGAGCAACTCGAAGGCGGGATCGACCGAACCGCCCCAGATGCCATGGTAGAGCTTGAGCAATTCCTCGGCAGGGGTCGTGCCGCGCTCGATCACGAGATCGAGCGGATCCAGGAAATCCGACTCGTCGCGGCCGTCATAAAGTTTGTGCTCGCGCCGCTTCAGGCCATTGCGCGAGAGTGCGAGAACTTCGCCTGCGATTTCGCGCACTGTGCGGCCCTTAATCTTCGCGTTTAGCCCCAGCTTCGGTACGTCGGTGCGCAACTTCTCGCGCTCGGCGGCGCTCCAGTCTTTCGCGATTTCCCACGCGGCGTCGAGCGATACCTCATCGTAGAGAATGCCAACCCAGAGTGCGGGCAGCGCGCAGAGATTTTTCCACGGGCCCGTGTCTGCGCCGCGCATTTCGAGATAACGCTTGAGGCGTACTTCCGGAAAGATCGTGCTCAGATGATTGGCCCAGTCCGAGATTGTCGCACGCTCGCCAAGCCGTGCCGGATGTTTACCTGCGAGCAGATCGCGGAACGAGGACCCGGCGACGTCGATATACTCGCTGCCGCGCTTGATGAAATACATCGGCACGTCGAGCGCGTAATCGACATAGCGCTCGTAACCCATGCCGCTCTCGAATGCGAAGGGCAGCATGCCCGAGCGCGCGTTGTCGGTGTCTTCCCAGATATGCGAGCGGTACGAGAGATAACCGTTCGGCTTGCCCTCGGTGAACGGCGAGTTCGCAAACAGCGCGGTCGCTATCGGCTGCAGCGCCAGCGATACGCGCAGCTTCTTCACCATGTCGGCTTCGGTCGAAAAATCGAGATTGGCCTGCACCGTGCAGGTGCGGAACATCATGTCGATGCCGAGCGAGCCGACTTTCGGCATGTAATTCGACATGATCTTGTAGCGGCCCTTCGGCATGACCGGCGTCTCTTCTCTCGTCCACTGAGGAGACATTCCGATACCTAGAAACCCAATGCCGAGCGGCTCCGCGACCTGGCGAAGTTGCGCGAGGTGGGAATTCAATTCCGCGCAGGTGCGGTGGATGGTTTCGAGCGGCGCACCGGAAAGTTCGAATTGCCCGCCCGGCTCCAGCGAAATAGCGCCGCCGCCGGTGACATCCGCAAGCCCGATGATGGTCTTGCCCTCCAAGATCGGCTCCCAGCCCAAGAGCATCTGCATGCCTTCGAGCAGCGCGTGGATGCCGCGGCGGCCCTCGTAGGCCACCGGCGAATGATCGTTCACGCGAAAGGGAATTTTTTCGTGCTCGGTACCGACCCGGAATTGCGACTTCGGTTTTTCGCCGGCGGCAATCCACGCGACCAGTTCGTCGCGTGTCTCGATCGGCGTCATATCAATCTGGTCGCGAGCCATGCGGCGGCTATCTCGAGCAAAAGGTCGCGGACCATACAGGAGGGTTCGCACCCCCGCCAATGCAGGCGGCGCAGGGCTCACATTATTGAATGCTCGTTGCGACCAGCCAGTTTTTCACGGCTTTCAGCGCCTCGCCGCGGCTTTTGGTCCGCTGCTCGGCTTCGTTGAAGACCGTGATCTGCGCATCCGCGCTGGTACCGGTGTCGAAAATGGCGCCGATCAATGAAAGCTCGATTTCGCAGCCGAGCGCCTTGGCGTCGCTCGACATCTCGTCAACCAAACTGCTGACGGCCTCCTGCACGGGGACCGCACGGCCTTGATGGCGGTCGACGAAGCTACCGTGGATGCCGTAGCGCTGCGCCCGCCACTTGTTCTCGGCAGCGATTGCATAATCGACCGGGGTCAGAGTCTCGTTGATTTTCGGCGTGCGGTACAGATACCGCAACAGACAACGGTAGAGCGCGGCAATCGCAATCGAGTCGGAGAGCCGCGTGCAGCAATCCGGCGCGCGCAGTTCGAGCGTCGGGTGCGCATCCGAAGGTCGGATCGCCCACCACAAATAACTTCCGTCCGGCAGCACGCGGGCGTCGATCAACGCCTGCTTGTACTGTTCGAAATCCTCGTTGCTGAAAAACAGCGGCGGCAGGCCGGTGCGCGGCAACTCGTCATAGGCGGCGAGGCGATAGCCCATAAGACCCGTTCGCCGCGAATTCCAGAATGGCGACGAAGTCGAAAGCGCGATGAAATAAGGAATGAACGGCGTCGCGCGCCGCATGATCTCGACGCGCCGGTCCGGATCGGGAATCTCGACATGCACATGCAGACCGCAAAGCATGTTGCGCTCAGCCAGCATCTGCAAATCCTGCGTCATGCCGTCATAGCGCATGGCTTCGGTTTGCCGCGATGACGTCCAGGCCGCCGTCGGATGCGTGCCGGCGGCGAGGATCGAAAGGCCGAACTCGGACGCAATCGAAGCGACGTTCTTTCGAAGGTCGCGCAGTTCGCGCGCGCCTTGCGAAAAATCGATCGAGGGCTTGGTCGCAACTTCGACCTGCGACTGCAACATCTCGCGCGTGACCGAGGGGCCCAATCCGCTTTTCAGCGCGGCAAGAAACGCAGCCGGCATCCGCCGCTGCACCGCCTTGGTCTCGGCGTCGACGATGAAATACTCTTCCTCGATGCCAAAGCTGTAATCGCCAGCCATGTAGCCTCACGTATTTTTCTTATGGGTCTTATCTGGTGCCGGTCGCGCGCTAGCGCCAGTCTCCGCAGGCGGATTGAACGAGCGCAAGCGCCGCGACCGCCGCGGTGTCAGCGCGCAGTATGCGAGGGCCCAGCGACAAACGAATTACGTTGTCGCTCGCGAGCAAGATGCGGCGCTCGTCTTCGGAGAAGCCGCCTTCGGGGCCGATCAGCACCGCGAGCTCACGCGCCTTCGCGCCGTGAAGTTCTTCGAGCGGAGATTTTTCCGTGCCGTCCTCGTCGCAAAACACGATCGTCTTCGCCTTCGGAAGTGCCGAGAGCCATTTCTGCAGCGGCAACGGCTCGTCGATCGCAGGCAGCGCAAGAATTCCGCACTGCTCCGCCGCCTCGATTGCATTTGCACGCATCCGGTCCATATTCATTCGGCTCACTTGGGTGAATTGGGTCAGCACCGGCGACAATCGAGATACCCCCATCTCGACCGCCTTCTGCACCATATAATCGAGGCGCGCCTGCTTGAGCGGGGCAAACGCATAGACCGGCCCGAAAGTTTCAGGCTGCGGGCGAATTTGTTGTTCCGGCCGCAGCGCAGCACTTCGCTTGCCGCTTGCGGCGATCCGGGCGAGCCACTCACCGTCCCGGCCGTTGAAAACAAGCACTTCCGCGTTATCGGCGAGCCGCATCACCTGCCGCAGGTAATGGGCTTGTTCCGGGGCCAGCGCGACCTCCTGCGCCGCAGCAAGCGGTACTTCCACGAACAGGCGCGGCGCGCGAAAGTCGTATTTTGCCAAGGCGAAGGCTCCGGGATTTATGTTTGGTAACCTTTTCGCCTCGATATTGCCCAAAGTCACTGGCTTTTGTTACGTCTTGCCGACAACCTGAAGCCGGAAACGAATGTACGCACGCGTTCTGATCGCACTCGCTCTGGGCCTGCTGATTTTCGCGGGCGAACAGCGCTTGTTGTTCGCGCAGAGCATGACAATCACGCCGGGACCGGGCGACCAGCAGCAGCAACTGCATCCGTGCCAGGCGGAATTCAACAAGCTGCGCGACGATATTCAGGGTAAAGGCAAGGCGCTTCAGGAAGCCGGCAAGCGCAAGGCGACGCCGAAAGAACTGTGCTCGCGTATCGTGAGCTACTCGAGCGCCGAAGCCAAAATGCTCAACTTTCTCACGAAGCGCGCGAGCGAATGCGGCATTCCGGCGGAAGCGGGGGAAGGCCTGAAAAAGAGTCAGGCGAAGACCGCGGAGTTGCGCACGAAGATTTGTAGCGCCGCGAACAACCCGGGGCCCGGACCGCAGTCGCCGAGTACGGGCTTGAGCGGCGCGCTCAACCAGGGCACCGGCAACGTTCCCGAGACGCCAATCGGCGGAGGCATTTTCGATACGCTTTCCGGAAACGTCCTGCAGCAATGACGAGCGAGAGCCGGCGGCCGGCAAATGCAGTCGCCGACTCCACCGGAAACTGGGTCGATTTCGCAGCCCCCTCGTGGTCGCAACCTTATCTGCGCCTCGCACGTATCGACCGGCCGATCGGCTGGTGGCTCCTGCTCCTGCCCTGCTGGTGGTCGACCGCTGTCGCGGCACTCGCACAACGCGCGCAGTGGCCGGATCTGAAACTGATCGTGCTTTTTCTGATCGGCGCGATCGTGATGCGCGGCGCCGGCAGCACCTGGAACGACATCCTCGACCGCAAGATCGACGCGCAGGTCGAGCGCACTAAAAGCCGCCCTATTCCCTCGGGCCAGGTGAGCGCCAAGGCTGCATTCGCTTTTGCGGTTCTGCTTTCCTTCATCGGGCTCGCGGTTCTTCTGCAGATGAACCGCTTCGCGATTCTGACCGGCGCCGCATCGCTTCTGATCGTCGCGGTCTATCCGCTCGCGAAGCGCGTGATCTCGATGCCGCAATTCGTGCTCGGCCTCGCGTTCTCCTGGGGCGCGTTGATGGGATGGGCGGCGGTGTTCGGCTCCCTCGATTGGCGGCCGGCCGTTCTTTACATAGGCACGATTTGCTGGGTGATCGGCTATGACACGATCTACGCGCATCAGGATCGGCGCGACGATGCGATCATCGGCGTGAAATCGTCGGCGCGGCTGTTCGGCGAAAACACGAAACCAGCGCTGACGATTCTTTATGCCGCGGCGATCGTGCTGATTACTGTGGCGACCGTTTATTCCGGCGGCGGAATCTTTTCGCTGATCGGGCTCGCAGCGTTCGCGGCACACCTCGCATGGCAGATATGGACGCTCGACGCGAGCAATCCGGCTTATTGCCTGATGCTGTTTCGCGCGAACCGCGACGCGGGGCTGCTTCTGTTCGCGGGACTAGCGCTCGACGTGATCGCGGGAGCGCCTTTTGCGCTCGTGTCGGCGCGTTAGTTTCTCGCGATGATCTCGCGTTCGCCGGAATAGACGTTCTTTTCAATCGAACGATTTGCGCGCTGGCTGCGCAGACGAATAGCCGTGCGGCGGTTGCGGAGCGCGCTTCTGCGCTTGCGGCGCGGACTCGCAGCCAAGCGATTTCGTACCGCCGCCGGATTGCGCAGACGGCCGTTCTCGTCTGCGACCAGAATCGGCCGACCGGTAACGCGGCTCCACTTGCGCGCAGCGTCCGCGCATTCTTCGCTGTCCTCGGTGGCTTGCAGCAGAACGCTCAGCGCATCGTCGTTATGTTCGAGCGAGAGAAAAATCATCGGCTCGCAGCCGCCGGGCGCCATGACACGGACAGCGACGCCTTCGAATTCGCTGAAAGGAAGTTGCACGCGCATCTGTACGCCGCGCACAGAGCGGCGAAACTCGATGCCTTCGCACGAAACGCCGATCTCGCGGCTGCCGCCGTCGGCTGCCGGGTCGGCCGCGGTGATGGAAACCGGCAGGCGGAGCGGATCGAGCCTGAACAAAGGGCTCGATCCTTCCCGCGCAATTCCGGCTGCGCTTGCCTGACGCCTCAAATCTTGTACTCCCGCCGGATTTTTCCGGTCGTTCCCGCGACCATGGCATGCGAGCGCGCAGCGCCGGCTTAAGGATTTGGGTAAATCTTTTCTGATTGGGCGCGAAAAAGTGCCGATTTGACCGTCATCCTTGACGAAACCTTGCCGGGAACGGTGTGAGCGCCTAGGAGCGGGTCATGACTTCGCAAGCCGACCCGCTTCACACGGAAATACTTCGTCCCTTGCGCGCGGCCGTCGCTGATGCCGGCAAGCTCGCGCTCTCGAAGTTCCGCAACAACGTGCGGACTTGGAATAAAGAGAATGCATCGCCGGTGACTGAAGCCGACCTAGCGGTCGATAATTTCCTACGTGAGCGGCTCACCGGAATCGATCCGGCGGTCGGCTGGCTCTCCGAAGAGACCGCGGATGCGCCGGAGCGACTCGTGAAAGATCGCCTTTGGATCGTCGATCCGATCGATGGCACCCGCTCATTCGTCGCTGGCCGCGAAGACTGGGCGATATGCGCGGCTCTCGTCGAGCGCGGCAGGCCTGTTGCAGCTGTCGTCGAATTGCCTGCGACGAACGAATCGTTTGCCGCAATCAAGGGCGGCGGCGCCACAAAAAATGGGCAGAGAATTTCAGCATCGACAACGACGGATGTCGGGCGCGCCGCCATCGCGCGGCCTGCGAAGCTGAACGAGGCCCTTTCTGCGCTCCGCAATACCGTCGAAGTGCCGCGAATTCACTCCATTGCCGTCAGACTGTCACGGGTCGCAACTGGAGAGGTCGACGCCGCTCTTGCTGCCGCGAATGCGAACGATTGGGACCTTGCCGCTGCCGACCTTTTGGTGCACGAAGCGGGCGGCAAGTTGACCGATGCAGGGGGACGAACACCGGTCTATAATCTTGCCACTCACATTCACGGCGCGCTGATCGCTGCCGGGAGCACATTGCACCCAAGGCTCGTTTCCGTGCTTGCCGCTGTCTTGAAGTAACCCGGGGATTCTTCGCCGTCATGGCTGCGCAAAAACAACTGCTTCATCTCGTGTTTGGGGGTGAATTGACCAAACTCGACGGCACCGAATTTCACGATCTTGCCAAGCTCGACATTGTTGGAATCTATCCAAACTACGCGAGCGCCCATCAAGCCTGGAAGGCAAAGGCGCAGCAGACCGTCGATAACGCGCTGATGCGATACTTCATCGTGCACCTGCACCGGCTGCTCGATCCGGAAACGGATCAGGGCGCGGCGTAAGTCGGCGCACCGCTTCGCGTCATGTGGCGTAAAATCCGAACCTCGGAAGGCTTCCGGCGCACACTCGGCCGCGTGGTGGCCGCTTACCTGAAATTCGTCTGGAAAACGCAGCGCGTCACGCTCGAGCCCGCCGATCTCTACGATTGGATCGACGGCGAATTGCCGCTTATACTTACGTTCTGGCACGGGCAGCATTTTCTCACGCCGTTCGTGCCGAAGTCACATCATAAAGCGAAGGTCATGATCTCGCGCTCTTATGATGCCGACATCAACGCCATCGCAGCAGAGGCGCTCGGTATCGGAACCATCCGCGGCTCCGGTACGCATCGGAAGAACTTTCACGAGAAAGGCGGCGTCGCCGCCACGCGCCAGATGATCGAGTCGCTTGAGCAGGGAATTAATGTCGCGATGACCGCGGACGTGCCGAAGATTTCCCGGCGCGCGGGTCTCGGCGTGGTCAGCATCGCGAAACATTCCGGGCGGCCGATCTATCCGGCGGCGATCGCGACGAGCAACCGCATCATCATGAAGCGGAGCTGGGACAAATCTTCGCTGCATTTGCCGTTCGGCCGCATGGCGATCGTCGCGGAAGCGCCGGTGCTGGTTGCGCAGGATGCCGACGAAGCGGCGCTCGATCGCGCACGAAAGGAAGTCGAAGAAAAACTCAATCGCGCCACGGCGCGTGCGGAAGCGCTGGTCGGTAGAGCCCCGAAAGCCGCAAGCGATGTCGTCTAGAGGCCGGCATCCGTTTCCGATCCGCTTCTACCGGCGGATGACTCGATGGGCCGCGCCCTTCGCCGGAGCCATCCTCGATTGGCGGCTGAAGCGCGGCAAGGAAGACCCGGAACGCATCAACGAGCGCCGCGGCATTGCCGGCATAGAGAGGCCCGCGGGCTCGCTCGTCTGGATTCATGGCGCGAGTGTCGGCGAAGTGCTTTCCATCCTTCCCGTGGTCGAGCACATCCGCAAACAGGGCTTCACGGTACTCGTGACTTCAGGAACGGTTACCGCCGCGCAAACCGCTGCGCAGCGCATGCCTGCCGGAACGCTGCACCAATATGTCCCGCTCGACGCGCCGCAGTTCGTGAACAGCTTTCTCGACCATTGGCAACCGGGACTTGCGCTGATCGCGGAATCCGAATTCTGGCCGAACTTGCTCATCGAAACTTCCAGCCGCAACATTCCGCTTGTGCTCGTCAACGGCAGGCTTTCGGAACGGTCGTTCTCGCGCTGGAAGAGTGCGAAGAAGACCGCGCAAGCGCTGCTATCGAGTTTCGACCTTTGCCTTGCACAGGATCACGACATTGCCGACCGGCTCTCGCAACTCGGCGCTCCGCGCGTGCTTTCTACCGGCAATCTGAAATTCGATGTGATGCCGCCGCAGGCCGACGCGCACGATATGCAGGAAATGAGGCGGACCGTTCACAACCGCCCGATCTTCCTTGCAGCGAGCACCCACCGGGGCGAGGACGAAGCGGTGATCGATGCGCATATCGAAGTCATGGAGAAAGTACCCAACCTCCTTACTATTATTGTGCCGCGGCATCCCGAGCGCGGCGGCGAGATCTCATCTCTTATTCAGGATTACCAGCTCGTTCCCGCGATGCGCTCGCGCAATCATCTTCCCGACCGCGGCACGCATATTTATGTCGCGGACACCATCGGCGAACTGGGTCTGTTTTATCGTCTTGCGCCGATCGTGTTCATGGGCGGCTCGCTCATTAAGCACGGCGGGCAGAACCCGATCGAGCCGGCGAAGCTCGACAATGCGATCCTGCACGGCCCCCACGTGCACAACTTCGGAGTGATCTATTCCGAGCTGAACCGTCAGCGCGCGGCGGCGACCGTGGCTGACGCGCATTCGCTTGCAGCCAGCCTCGTGCGCCTTCTCGACGATCCCGGCCTCGTCCGCGCCATGGCGCAGGCGGCACACGCGACGGTGATTCCGCTTTCGGGCGCATTGAACCGTACCGCGAACGCGATCGAGCCCTATCTCGTGCAACTTCGTTTCGGGCAGTGATGCCATGACCTCGCTGCGCGCGCCGGAATTCTGGTGGCGGAAAGCGGGAGTCGCGGCGGCAGCCTTGTATCCCGCAGGCGCGATCTATGGCGCGGTCGCCTCGGCGCGCATGAAGGGACGCGGTTATCGCGCGAAGATTCCGGTGATCTGCGTCGGCAATCCGACACTCGGCGGCGCGGGAAAAACGCCGACGGCTCTCGCAATCGGGAACTGGCTCAAGCGCGAGGGCAAGAAAGTTTTCTTTCTGACGCGCGGCTACGGCGGCAATGAGACCGGTCCGCTGCTCGCTGATCCTGTAAAATACGGTGCACGTTCAATCGGAGACGAGGCGCCGCTGCTTGCGGGTGTCGCGCCTACCATCGTCGCGCACGACCGGGCGGCGGGCGCGAAGCTCGCGGAGGATAGCGGCGCTGACGTCCTCGTCATGGACGACGGCTTTCAGAATCCGTCGCTGGAAAAAGATTTTTCTTTTCTGGTAATCGATGGCGCGAAGGGCGTCGGAAACGGCCTTGTCTTTCCGGCGGGGCCGCTACGCGCGCCGCTCAGTCCGCAATTGAAGCGTGCGCAGGCCATGATTGTCGTCGGCGATGGCGAAGCAAGCGAGAAGGCCGCGCGCTTCGCAAGGGAACACGGACTGCCTGTGTTTCGCGGCAAGCTTGTTCCCGATCCGGCGTCGGCTGCCGAACTGAAGAGCAGGCGTGTGCTCGCTTTTGCCGGAATCGGCGCGCCGGAGAAATTCTTCCATTCGCTCGAAGCGGCGGGTGCGGTCGTCGCCGCGTGGAAGAGCTTCGGCGACCATCACCGTTTCAGCGAATCCGACGCCGCGGAATTGCTCGCCAAGGCGGAGGCGGGCGGTCTCGATCTCGTCACCACCGAGAAGGACCTTGCACGAATGAACGGCGACGAGAAACTCGCGGTCTTGCGCGAGCGGAGCAAAGTGCTTCGCGTGCGTCTCGCGCTCGACGACGAGAACGGCGCGTTCGCTGCGATCAAAAACTCGCTGAAGCTTTAGCGGCGCTGGCCGTGGAGGCGCGCCATCACCGCTTCGGGGGTGGCATAGGCTTCCTGCAGGTCCACGCTCCAGTATTTCAGTTCGTCGAGCGGGATCGGCGTGCCGGTGACCGCGCAACGCACATAGCTGCCCGGACGGACGATGCGGTAATCGCCGTCGAGATAGCGCAACTCGGCCTCGCCGGCGGCGAGAGGCGTGCGTTCGAAGCGGTTCATGAGCGTTATATGGAACGATCCGGGCCGGAGCGCAAAAGGTAATTTCGCGCCCTCGCGAGATCGTTGACGATTTACTCCTCGAAAAGGCTGCCTTGTTTCGAAGCTTTTGCGGGTGCGACGCTTTTCTTCGGAGCAATTCCCGACACAACGGCGCCGAAGCGCCCGTCTTTCACTTCGATTTCCAGCGCCGCGCCGGGGCTTGCGACGGCAACCGAACGTATCGGGTGGCCATCGGCCCCGCGCACCAGCGCGAAGCCGCGCTCGAGCACGCTCTTATGGCTGAAGGCATTAAGCAACTGGCCGAGCGAAGCGAGCTGTGCACGCGCATTCTTCAAGAGGTGATCGCGCGCGCGCAGGCTGCGCGCGACGTTGGTTTCGAGCCGTTCGCGGAAGCGCTCGCAGCGCGCCGAAATCGAATGTGGCGAATGACGCGCTGCAATTTTCGAGAACTCGACGCGGTGCGCATGCGCGTTCGCGCGAAGCGCGCGCGGCAGCGCCGCCGCGCAGGCATCGAACCGCTGGCGCGGCATCGCAAGCAGGCTGTCGAGCGACGGCACGCCACGCGCGAGCCCGCGTAGTTCCGTCTTCAACCGCTCGATCATGCGCGACCAGCACGAGACAAGTCTTGCCGCGCGGTCGCGCGAAAGCGCGATCAGTTCGCTTCGTACCGGCACGGCCATTTCGGCGGCGGCAGTCGGCGTCGGCGCGCGCCGGTCGGCGGCAAAGTCGAGCAGCGTGAAATCGGTTTCGTGACCGACCGCGGAGATCAGCGGAATTTTGCTTGCTGCCGCGGCACGCACTACGACCTCGTCGTTGAAACCCCAAAGGTCTTCGAGCGATCCACCGCCGCGAGCGACGATCAGGACATCGGGCCGTGGCAACGTCCCGCCCTCTTTCATCGCGTTGAAACCTTCGATCGCGTTAGCCACTTCCTGCCCACAAGTTTCGCCCTGCACACGTACCGGCCACACCAGCACGTGACGCGGGAAGCGATCAGACAGGCGATGGAGAATATCGCGGATCACGGCGCCGGTCGGCGAGGTAATCACGCCGATCACACGCGGAAGATATGGCAGCGGCTTCTTTCGCGTCTCGTCGAACAAGCCCTCGGCGGCGAGCTTCTTCCTGCGCTCCTCCAAGAGCGCCATCAGCGCACCGACACCTGCGGGCTCGAGCGCGTCGATCACGATCTGGTAGCTGGACTTGCCCGGATAGGTCGTGACCTTGCCGGTCGCGACGACTTCCATGCCCTCCTCGGGCTTGAAGCGCATGCGGGCGAACGAACCTTTCCAGATGATCGCGTCGATCTTGGCGCTGTCGTCCTTCAGGCTGAAATAGACATGGCCCGAAGAATGTGCTCCGCGATAGCCGGATACCTCACCGCGCAGCCGCACGTAAGGGAACGCCTCCTCCACGGTACGCTTGAGGGACTGGGAGAGTTCGGAAACGGAAATTTCCGGCAGGTTGGTCGGCGCTGTGGATGCGGACATTCGCGACTCTAATTGGGTGCCCTGTCATGATACATCAACCGGCACCCAATGCTTATCTCTGGTCGCGGCAAATGAATGTGCTTCTGATCGGCTCCGGCGGCCGCGAACATGCGCTTTCCTGGAAACTCGCGGCGAGCCCGCTGCTCACTAAGCTCTATGCCACACCGGGCAATCCGGGTATCGCCGAAGACGCGGAAATCGTTCCGTTGAAGGTCGAAGACCATGCGGCAGTGATCGCGTTTGCGAAAGAGAAGAAGATCGATCTGGTTGTGATCGGGCCGGAAGCGCCGCTCACGGCAGGGCTCGCCGACGCGTTGATCGTCGAGAAAATCAAAGTCTTCGGCCCGCAGAAAATTCCGGCGACGCTCGAAGGCTCAAAATCCTTCACGAAGCGTCTTTGTGCCGAGCACGATATTCCGACTGCCGGCTTCATCGAGACCACGAGCCGCGAGGAAGCGCGCAAGCATATCGAGAAGCACGGCGCGCCGATCGTGCTGAAAGCCGATGGCCTGCATGCCGGCAAGGGCGTGATTGTCGCGATGGACAAAAAAGAAGCGCTGATGGCGGTCGACCAGGTTTTCGCGATGGGCGGCGACGCGCCGGTCGTGATCGAGGAATTTCTTGAAGGCGAGGAAGCCAGCTACTTCTGTTTCGTGCACGGCGAGCAGGTGCTGCCGCTCGCTTCCGCACAGGACCATAAGCGCGTTTTCGACAACGATCAGGGACCGAATACCGGCGGCATGGGAGCTTATTCGCCAGCGCCTGTGTTCACGAAAGCAATCGAAAAGATCGTGCTCGACAAGATTGTGCGACCGACTGCGCGCGCGCTCGCACAAGCCGGCACGCCCTACTCGGGTGTTCTCTATATTGGCCTGATGATCACGAAAGACGGCCCGAAACTCATCGAATACAATGTGCGCTTCGGCGATCCGGAATGTCAGGTGCTGATGCCACGTATGAAGGACGACCTCCTGACGCTCATGCTCGCGACGGTAAATGGCGAACTCGATAAGTCGAGCGTGCGCTGGCGCGATGAGGTCGCGATCACGGTCGTTTTCGCAAACAAGGGCTATCCGGGTGCTTACAAGAGCGGCGCGGAAATTCGCGGCATCGAAAAGGCGAACGAAATTGAAGGCGTAACCGTGTTTCACGCCGGCACGAAGCACGACGGCGACAAGATTGTTTCCAACGGCGGGCGTGTGTTGAACGTCACAGCCCTCGGGAAAAGCGTCACAGAAGCGCGCGAACGCGCTTACAAAGCGCTGTCCTTGATCGACTGGCCGGAAGGATTTTATCGCAGCGACATCGGCTGGCGCGCGATTGCAAGGGAGAAAGCGAAATGAAGGAACTTGCCGATCTCTTTCCCGGTTTCGAATCGCACTGGATCGACACCTCGGCGGGAAAATTGTTCGCGCGATCCGGCGGCGAAGGCCCGCCGCTTTTGATGATCCACGGCTTCCCGCAGACGCATGTCGAGTATCATACGATCGCGCCGGCGCTTTCGAAAAAATTCAAGCTCATTCTTCCCGATCTGCCCGGCTACGGCTGGAGCGAAGTGCCTAAATCAGACGCGAGCCATGCGCCCTACACCAAGCGCGCGATGGCGAAGGCGTTCGTCGAATTGATGGAGAAGCTCGGCCACGTACAATTCGGCGTCATCGGTCACGACCGCGGCGGACGCGTAGGCTATCGTATGGCGCTCGATCATCCGGGTAGCGTCTCGAAACTTTCCGTGCTCGACATCATTCCAACGCTCGACATGTGGAAGGGCATGGACGCGCGCCGCGCGATGGTCGTCTATCACTGGCCGTTCCTCGCGCAGCGCGAGCCATTGCCGGAAATGCTGATCTCCAAAGCACCTATCGAATATCTGGAATGGACGCTCGGCAGTTGGTCGCCGGATGGACTCGCCAAGTTCGATCCGCGCGCGCTCGATCACTACCGTGCGTTTTTCAACGACCCTCTGCGTATTCATGCCTGTTGCGAGGATTACCGTGCCGGGCAATCGACCGACGTGAAATTCGACGAGGAAGACTTCAAGGCCGGGAAGAAAATCACCTGCCCGACGCTAGCACTTTGGGGCACGCGCGGCATTCCGAATTCCGGGGGTGATCCGCTTGCGATCTGGAAGCAATGGGGCACCAAGATCGAGGGCCGCGCCATCGACTGCGGGCATTTCCTTCCTGAAGAAAAGCCGCGCGAGACCGAGCAAGCGTTGCTCGAGTTTTTCACGCGCGCCTAGAAAAGCGCGTCGCCGTTCCGCGTTGCGAAGCGGAGGTGGGGGTGTAAAGCGCACTCGTCTCCCGCTATAACCTCGCCAAAGCCAAGAAGAATTTTCAGGGCAGGAAATGACCGAGTTCAATCGCCAGGAAGCCTTTTCCGGCACCAAAGATGTCGTGCAGGCACTCGCCTTCGATCCGGCACGGCTCGAAGAGTACCTCACGAAGAATGTACGCGGCTTCGCGGGTCCGCTTACGGTAAAGCAGTTCAAAGGCGGGCAATCGAACCCGACTTACCTTCTGGAAACGCCTACGCGCAAATATGTGCTGCGCCGGAAACCGCCGGGAAAGCTCTTACCCTCCGCACACGCAGTCGACCGCGAATACAAAGTGATGGCCGCGCTGGGTACGCAGAAGTTTCCGGTGCCGGAAGCGCTGCTCTATTGCGATGACGAGAGCGTCGTCGGCACCGCGTTCTATGTGATGTCGTTCGAACAGGGCCGCATCTTCTGGGAACTTCATATGCCGGATTCGAGCCCGGCGGAGCGCGCCGCGATTTGGGACGCGCAAAACGCAACGATCGCGCAGTTGCATTCGCTGGAGCCCGATAAGATCGGCCTCTCCGATTACGGCAAGGGCGAAGACTATGTCGCGCGCCAGGTCGCGCGCTGGTCCAAGCAGTATGTCGCGTCGAAGACCGATGATATTTCCGAGATGGACAAGCTGATGCGCTGGCTGCCGGAACACCTGCCGAAGCAGCAGGCGGTGCGCGTCGTGCACGGCGATTACCGGCTCGACAACATGATCATCCATCCGTTGAGGAACGAAGTGATGGCGGTGATCGATTGGGAGCTATCGACGCTGGGCGATCCGCTCGCCGATTTCACCTATCACATGATGGGCTGGCACATGCCGAGCACGAAAACCGGCACCGGCACCGGATCGCTGAAAGATCGCGACCTGAAGGCGCTCGGGATTCCGAGCGCAGAGGAATACGCGGCGCTCTACGCCAAGCGCACCGGCTTCGACCCGCGCGGGCGCGATATCGACGTTTACATGGCCTATAACTTCTTCCGCATCGCGGGAATCCTGCAAGGGATTCTCGGCCGTGTGCGCGACGGCACGGCCGCGAACGCGAACGCCTCCACGATGTCGCGGCAGGTACAGCCTTTGGCCGCCGCGGCGTGGCATTTCGCGGAGCGCGCGGGCGCCTGAGAAGCGCGCTATACTCCTGGCGTGCTGAATTTCTTTCACAGGAAGAAAGCGCCGCGCATCGCGCTCGCCCTCGGTTCGGGCGGCGCGCGAGGGCTCGCGCATATCGCCGCAATCGAGGCGCTGGACGAACTCGGTATCGTTCCCTCTGCCATCGCGGGCTGCTCGATGGGTGCCGTGGTCGGCGCGGGCTACGCCGCCGGCATGAGCGGCAAGGACATCCGGGCGTTTGCGACCGAATCTTTGCGCAAGCAGGGCGATTTCGCGCGCCGGCTGATCGCGATGCAATGGGGCAGCCTACGCGAACGCTGGCGCACGACACGCTCGCTCCGCGAGGTTTCGTTGCAGCTCGAAGCGACGGGAGTTGCCGAAGAATTTCTGCCGCCGGAATTGCCGAAAACTTTCGAGGAACTGCGGATTCCGCTCACTGTCGTTGCAACCGATTACCGCGAGCGCAGCGAGGTAATTTATCGCGCAGGCCTTTTGCGCCAGGCAGTCGCCGGCTCGATGGCAATCCCCGGCCTATTGCGGCCAGTCGAATTCGAGGGCCGCTTGCTTATCGATGGCGGCGTGGTCAATCCGCTGCCGTTCGATCTTCTGCGCAAGAACGCCGACATCGTGGTCGCCATCGACATCACGCGGCTTCGCGAATCTCCGCCGGGAATTCCCGACCCCATGCAGATGCTTTTTACCGCGACAGACATCATGACCCACGCGATCGTGACCGAAAAACTGAAGTATTCCGCGCCGGATATTCTGCTCCGGCCGAACGTGAGCGTTTTCGGAGCGCTAGATTTTCCGCGCGCGCTGCCGATCCTGAAAGCGGCCGAGCCGATGAAAGACGAGTTGAAGCGAAAGCTCGGCGCGTTCCTGGATGCTTGATCAGCGTTTTGCCGCGAAGAATTCCTTCAGAATTGTCGAAGCGTCCGCTTCGCCGATCCCGCCATAGACTTCCGGCTTGTGATGGCAGGCGGGCGAAGCGAAAAAGCGCACGCCGGATTCCACCGCCCCACCCTTCGGATCGCTCGCCCCGAAATAGAGCCTGCGAATGCGTGCAAATGAAGTCGCGGCCGCGCACATGGTGCAGGGCTCGAGCGTAACGTAGAGGTCGCAACCGATCAGGCGTTCGCTGCCGAGCTTCTTCGCCGCCGCGCGCAGCGCGAGCACTTCGGCATGCGCGGTAGGATCGCGGTCCCTGAGCGTGCGGTTGCCGGCTTGTGCGATAAGTTCGCCGTCGCGTGCGACAACGCAGCCGACCGGCACTTCGCCGGCTTCCGCCGCGGCCTTCGCCTCGGCAAGCGCAATGCCCATGAAATCCTGTGCCGCCAAACTCGTCTCTCCGCGCGCGTCGTGGTAGCTAGCACGCGAATTCGCACGAAGCATCATGACCCGCAAGTCTCAGAGCGATAACGACGTCCCGCGCGAACGCATCGCCAAGGTGATTGCCCGTGCAGGGCTTGCCTCGCGTCGCGAGGCGGAGACCTGGATCGAGGCGGGCCGGGTCAAGGTGAACGGCGAGGCCTTGACTTCGCCTGCGTTCACGGTCTCCCAGCACGACGAGATCGAAATCGATGGAGTGGCGCTGCCGAAGCGGGAACGCACCCGGCTCTTTCTCTATTACAAGCCGCGCGGGCTGGTTACGACGAACTCCGATCCGGAAGGACGGCCGACGATCTTCCAGAAGCTGCCGAAGGACTTACCCCGTGTCGTCAGCGTCGGCCGGCTCGACATCAACAGCGAAGGGCTGCTGCTGCTCACAAACGACGGCGGCCTCTCGCGCATGCTCGAGCTGCCATCGACCGGATGGCTCCGGCGCTATCGCGTGCGCGCGAACGGCCGCACGGACCAGTTTGCACTCGATAAACTGAAAAAGGGCGTCACTGTCGAAGGCGTTTCTTACGGAGCGATCGAGGCGACGCTGGATAGCGAGAAAGGCGCGAACCAGTGGCTTACGCTCGGCATCCGCGAAGGGAAGAACCGCGAAGTGCGCAAGGTGCTCGCGCATATCGGATTGCGGGTAAATCGGCTGATCCGCGTTTCGTTCGGGCCATTCGAGCTTGGCGCTTTGAAAGAGGGTGCCGTCGAGGAAGTGCCCACACCCGTTTTGCGCGAGCAGATCGGCGGCGAGCTCGAGAAACTTTCATATAGCGATTTCGACGCGCCGCTGCGCGAAATGAAACCGGGACGGCAACAGAAACCCTCGCCTGATTTTCGCGATGCGCGGAACAAAAAGCCAGACGAGCAGAAGCGTGACAAGACGCGCAAATTCGAAGGCAAAGAGCGGCGCGATTTCAAAACGCCGGGAGACAAACCGAAGCGTCAGAGCAAAAATATTATCCGCCGTGGCGGCAAACGCACGCCGTTTCGCGCGCCGAAGGGCAAGCGCTGATGCGCGTTTCCGGCGGCAGCTTCGGCGGGCGAACGCTGAAAGGCCCCTCCTCCCAAAACATCCGCCCGACCTCCGACAAGCTGCGGCAGGCCTTATTCAACATACTTGCCCACGCTTACGGCGATCCCATTTCCGGCGCGCGCGTGCTCGATCTCTTCGCAGGCACCGGTGCGCTCGGGATCGAGGCACTCTCTCGTGGCGCGGCCTTCGCTCTCTTTGTCGAAGAGGCCGCGGAAGCGCGTGCGCTTATCCGCGCCAATGTCGAGACGTTGCAGCTTACCGGTGTCACCAAGATCTTCCGCCGCGACGCTACCAAGCTCGGGTCTCGTGGCGCGTTCGAGCCGTTCTCGCTCGCGTTCTGCGATCCGCCTTACGGCAAAGGTTTTGCTGAGAAGGCGCTTGCCTCCGTGCGCGAAGGGGGTTGGCTTACTGAGGATGCTTTGCTCGTCGTGGAGGAAGCTGTAGCTGCGAAATTAGCGGCGCCAGATGGATTCGAAATTCTAGAACGGCGCGCATACGACGATACCGAGATCGTGTTTCTTCGCCTAACGCCTTCCGAATAGCTTCTCGATGTCGAAAAGTTTCAACTCGATATAAGTCGGGCGGCCGTGATTGCACTGGCCGGCATTCTCGGTGCGCTCCATTTCGCGCAAGAGCGCATTCATTTCCTCGGGTTTCAGGCGGCGGCCCGCACGCACCGAGCCGTGGCAGGAAATGCGGCTGGCGACCGCGAGCAGGTTACGCTCCAGCGGCAGCGCGTCGTCCCATTCGGCAATGTGCTCGGCGAGATCGCGGACGAGATTCTGCGTGTCGGCGTCGCCGAGCAACGCGGGAGTTTCGCGCACCAGTACGGCGCCCTGCCCGAACGGTTCCAGGACGAGTCCAAGTTTTGCAAGCTCATCGGCGCGTGCAAGCAACGCCGCAGTGTCCGGATCGTCGAGTTCGACCACGGCAGGCACGAGCAGCATCTGACGCGAGATTCCGTTCTCCGCGAGCGCGTGTTTCAGCTTCTCGTAGACGATACGCTCATGCGCCGCGTGCTGATCGACGATCACGAGTCCGTCGGCAGTCTGCGCGACGATGTAAGTCTCATGCAGTTGCGCGCGAGCAGCCCCCAGCGGCCGTTCGAGATCGGCATGCAATACCGGCGCCAGATCGGCGCGTGCGTCCGCGCTCGGCTGCGCGATCGTCTCGAACGCCGCCTGCGCAGCCTCCGCCAGACCGCCGCGAGGCGCACCCGAGCTGCGCCATCCGGAAGAAAAGTTCGGCGCGGATTGCGGGCGCGCGAACGAGACCAGACGGTCGGCACCCGTGGTCGCGGTCCTGCGCGCGCCGCCGGAAAGCGCCTCCTGCAGCGCGCGCACGACAATCGCGCGCACAAGACCCGGATCGCGGAAACGCACTTCGGCTTTCGCAGGATGCACGTTCACGTCGACTTCGTGCGGATCGAGTTCGATGAAGAGCGCCGCGACCGGATAGCGGCCGGAGTGAAGAAGATCGGCGTAGCCGCCGCGCAAGGCGCCCATCAAAACCTTGTCGCGCACCGGACGCCCGTTCACGAAGAGATACTGCGACAACGAATTCGCTTTCGAGAAGGTCGGCAGACCGGCGAGGCCGGAAAGCCGCACGCCATTGCGCTCCGCATTCACCGGCATGGTGTTCGCGCGCGCATCTCCGCCGATTACGTCAGCGAGGCGCACAGCGCTCCCCGCTTCGTCGGTTCCGCGCAACGGATACTGAATTACGCGATCGCCCGCCGCGATGGTGAAGGCGATGTCGGGTCGCGCAAGCGCCAGCCTGCGGATCACATCAATCGCGGCAGCGGTTTCCGCCTGTTCGCTTTTCAGAAATTTCAGCCGCGCCGGCGTCGCGTAGAAAAGGTCGCGCACCTCGACGCGCGTTCCTTCGGCGAGCGATGCGGGACGAATTTGCGACTTTTCCCCGCCTTCCACACGGATTTCGAGCGCCGCATCGCTCCTTCGAACGCGCGTGGCGATCGAAAGCCGCGCAGCAGCGCCGATCGAGGGAAGCGCCTCGCCGCGAAACCCGAGCGTCGAGATATTGAGCAGGTCTTCGCTGTCGAGCTTCGAGGTCGCGTGACGCTCGACCGAAAGCGCGAGGTCCTCGGCATTCATGCCCGCACCGTTGTCGGAAACCCGGATCAACTCGCGTCCGCCGCCGGAAATCACGATTTCCACGCGGGTCGCGCCGGCGTCGATTGCGTTTTCCACAAGCTCTTTCACGACAGACGCCGGGCGTTCGATCACCTCGCCCGCGGCGATGCGGTTCACGACATTTTCTGGAAGCTGGCGGACAGGCATGGGGCGCGACTCGGGAGCTGGGCCCGGATTGTACCGGCCGGAGCTTCCCTGTGCTAATCGAGACTCGGCTTGCCGCGGCGGCTCTTCGTTTCCGAGCGGTGCTTCTTGCCTTCGATGCGGCGTTTTTTCGAAGCGAGCGTCGGCCGCGTCTTGCGTCGGACTTTTGGAACGACAGCCGCGCGTTGCAAAAGTTCGATCAGGCGCGCGCGCGCATCGTCGCGATTCTGCTCCTGTGTGCGGAAACGGTCGGCGGAAATCACGATCACACCTTCGCGCGTCAGACGCTGCCCCGCGAGCTTCTCGGCACGCGCTTTCATGCCGGGAGGGATATTCGGCGAGCTGCGCAGGTCGAAGCGAAGCTGTACCGCGGTCGCAAGCTTGTTCACGTTCTGCCCGCCGGGACCGGACGAGCGCACGAAGCTTTCTTCGAGTTCGCGCTCGTCAATCGCGATGAGTTCTGTAATTGCAATCATCGCGGCCATTACTTGTCTTCGGCAAGATATTTTTTGGCGAGAATCTTGCCTTCCTCGACTGCCGGCTGATCGTAGGGATTTACACCGAACAACGCGCCCGCGAGAATCGTCTCCAGCATGAAGTGCATCAGCAGCGCGCCGAACGAAGCGGCGTCAAACGCCTTCAGCTCGATCAATCGCAACGGACGGGAATGCTTTGCAAGCGTGTCCGCGGTCGCGCGCGCCTGCGCTGCGACCAGCGCCCCGACTGTGCGCCCGCCGAAAACGGGCTCGCCCGAAAGCGCTGCCAGTTCCGCGTCCAGACGCGGTCCCTGATCCTTCGTTGCCGCCGTCAGCAGCGAGAAAAATTTGTCGCGTGGGCCGTCGAGCCAAAGCTGTAACTGGCTGTGCTGATCGACCGGGCCGATGGAGGCAATAGGCGTCGAGCCCTTGCCGTTCTTGCCGAGGCTTTCGCCCCAAAGCTGCATCCACCAGCGTGAAAGCCGCTCGAAGCGGTCGCCATATGCGAGCATTGCTGAGATCGGGAGGGCGGCTTCGCTCGCCGCGACGCCGAGCGCGGCACCGACGGCAGGTGCGATGTTGGGGGCTTTCGCACCGGAAAGAACCGGCGCGAGCGTTTCGGCAGCGCCCTTGCGCAAGGCGAGGATATCGACGCCTGCAAGTGCCGCGGGCAGCAGCCCGACATTGGTGAGCGCGGTGAAGCGGCCGCCGACGTCGGTATCGTGCTCCAGAATTTCGCAACCGAATTTATCGAGCAGCGCGCGCAGGCCATTCTTGCCGCCCGGGTTCGCCGGCTCCGTAATGCCGAAAAGATGTTTCGCGATCTCGCCGCCGAGCTTCGCCTTCTTCAGCGCATCGATGACGGCAATGGTCTGCACCAGCGTTTCGCCGGTGCCGCCGGACTTGGAGATCGCAACGAAGCGCGCGGAGTGCAACGGAAGCTCGGCAAGAAATTCTTCGAGGCTGAACGGATCGAGGTTTTCGAGAAAATGCAGCTTCGGATCGCGCTTCAGATCGCCGACGCCAGGCACATTGTAGCCCCCGAGCTGCGCCAGCGCCTGCCCACCGAGGCTCGACCCGCCGGTGCCAAGAAAGACGACATCCGTTGCGTCGCGCAGTTTCGCGGCAAGCGCCTTGATCGAATCGAGATCGCCGGTTCGCTCCGGCAGCCGCAGATGCGCGAGCGCCTTCTTTTCATATGCCTCGCGCAAGGCTGCGAGCGGCGCTTCGAGGCGCTGCAGGTTTTTCTCGAACGCTGCCTGCGTGATACCGCCGGCGAATGCGCGGCTAATGTCTTGCGTGAAGGGCAGCCGGCTCATGCTATCTGCTTTCGATCTTTTCCTGCTGCCACTTCATTGCCAGCGAAGCAGCCAACACAACCGCGGTAATTACGACGATGAATACCGTGCTGATCGCATTTACTTCCGGCGTCACACCAAGCCGCACCTGACTGTAAATCCGCATCGGCAAGGTGGTGTTTCCCGGCCCGGCCGTGAAATTCGCGATCACAAGATCGTCGAGCGAGAGCGTGAAAGCAAGCAGCCAGCCGGCCGCTACCGCGGGGAGAATCACCGGCAGGGTTACCGAGAAGAAGGCGCGAAACGGTGTTGCGCCGAGATCGAGCGCCGCTTCCTCGAGGCTGTAATCGAAGGTCAAGAGACGCGACTGCACGATCACCGCGACGAAGCACATGGTGAAGGTGACGTGGGCGAGCGCCACGGTCCAGAAACCTCGATCGAAGTCGATCGCGACAAACAGAAGCAGAAGCGCAAGACCGGTGATGACTTCCGGCATCACCAGCGGCGCATAGACCAAGCCAGCGAACAGCGTGCGCCCGCGAAATGCGCCCGCGCGAACCAGCGCGAGCGCGGCAAGCGTTCCCAGAATCGTTGCGAGTGTCGCGGCGACAGTTGCCACCTTGAGGCTGACCCAGGCCGCATCCATCAGCGCCTGGTTATGCAATAAGCCCAGATACCAGCGCGTCGACCAGCCGCCCCACACTGTCACGAGGCGCGAGTCGTTAAACGAATAGATGACGAGCAGAATGAGCGGCACGTAAAGAAAGGCTAACCCGCCCGCGAGCGCGGTGACGGTGACTGGCGATAGACCCTTACGCATCGCCATGTCAGCGGCTTTCCAGCTCGCGCAATTGCATGCGCTGATAAATCAGGATCGGGACGAGCAACACGAGCAAAATGAGAATCGCGAGCGCGGAAGACACCGACCAAGAGCGGTTCACCGCGAACTCGTTCCACACCGTGCGGCCGATCATCTGCGTATCCGAGCCGCCTAACAGATCAGGGATCACGAACTCGCCGACCGCCGGAATGAAACAAAGCAGCGCGCCTGCGACGATACCGGGCGCGGAGACCGGCACGGTCACGCGCCAAAAAGCCTGGCTCGGCGTGGCGCCGAGATCGGCCGCGGCTTCGAGCAGGCTGTCATCCATCCGCTCCAGCGCCGCATAAAGCGGCAGCACCATGAACGGGAAATAAGAATAGACCATGCCGATTACGACGGCGAGGTTGGTCGAGAGAATTTCCAATGGCTGCGAGATTGCGCCGAACGAGATCAGTAACTGATTAAGCAAGCCCTCGCGCGAAAGAATCCCGATCCATGCGTAAACGCGGATCAGGAACGATGTGAAGAAGGGAAGAATAACGAGAAGAAGCAGCACCGGACGCAAGCCACGCGGCGAACGCGCAATTGCGTAAGCCACCGGATAGCCGACGAGTACGAGGATCGCCGTCGCAAGAGCCGCGAGCAACAAGCTCTGCAGGTAGGAATAGATGTAGAGCCAGTCGCCGAGTACGAAGGCATAATTTTCCAGGTCGAGCTGAGCCAGCTTATCGCGCAATACGGTCCAGCCTTCGCCCAGGCTGAAGACCGGCCCGTAAGGCGGCTGCGCCACCGCGTCGTCCGAGAGACTAATCTTGAAGACGATCAGGAACGGCAGCAGGAAGAACAGCGCAAGCCACAGAAACGGCACGGCGACCGTGAGGTGCGCGAAGTTGCTTCGTTTCTCGAGCGCCATGATATCAGCTCTTCAACAGGACGCCGGCATCCGGCGTCCAGGAGAGATAAACCTTATCGTCCCAGCCGATCGGCGGCTCGATCTGGCGCGAGATATTGGTCTTCGTGGCTTTCAACACGAACCCGTTCTCGAGATGCACGTGATAGATCGAAAGGTCGCCGAGATAGGCGATGTCGTAAACGACGCCCTGTGCGCAGTTGGCGTGAACCTCTGATAGCGGTTCCTTGCCGATCCGGATTTTCTCGGGACGAAGCGCGACGGCAGCAGGGTCGCCGGTCTTTACGTCCGAGCGCTGCGTGAGGCGTAGTTCCGCTTCGAGGGCATTCGATTTCAGCGCAATGTCCCCCGGCGTCACGCGCTCGACGACCGCCTCGATGATATTGATGTCGCCCACGAACTCCGCGACGTAACGGCTGTTCGGCTGCTCGTAAATTTCGGTGGGCGTTGCGACCTGCACGAGCTTGCCGTGATCCATGACGGCGATGCGGTCGGCAACCGTCATCGCCTCTTCCTGATCGTGCGTCACGATGATGAAGGTGGTGCCGATGCGCTGCTGCAAATCCATCAGCTCGAACTGGGTTTGTTCGCGCAGTTTCTTGTCGAGCGCCGCCATCGGTTCGTCCAAGAGAAGCACCTTCGGCCGTTTCGCGAGCGAGCGGGCGAGCGCCACGCGCTGGCGCTGGCCGCCCGAAAGCTGGTGAGGCTTGCGTTTCTCAAAACCGCGCAGGTTGACGAGCTTCAGCATTTCGTCGACGCGCGCGGCGATTTCGCTTTTCGGCATCCGCTCTTGCTTCAGGCCGAAGGCGATGTTGTCCGCGACCGTCATGTGCGGAAACAGCGCGTAAGACTGAAACATCATGTTCACCGGGCGCCGGTACGGCGGCACGCCGGAAAGATCGCTGCCCGCGAGTGTGATCCTGCCTTCGCTCGCCTCCTCGAAGCCCGCGAGCATGCGCATTAAGGTCGTCTTGCCGCAGCCCGAGGGGCCGAGCAGCGCGAAAAATTCGCGCTCGTAGATATCGAGCGATACGTCATCGATCGCGACAACATCGCCGTAACGCTTCACGACGCTCTGGAAACGAATGAGCGGCTGCGCCGCGGGATCGGCCCACGGCTCGAACTTGCGCCGCACGCTTTGCGGCTTTTGCGGTTTGGCCGGTTGCGAATCCATGATCTCGTTGCTTGCCCGGAGGTCGCGGTCTGCTTAGCGAGGAAAGCGGGCAATCTCAACTTGCGGACAAATTTCCCGGCCGCGACAGCGGAAAATCAGACGATCCGAATTACACAGCAATTTCAATACGCTACGCGCATTGCGGCGTAAAGCGACTCGATCTCGGCCGGAGCCGCGCCAATACCCAGCTTCGTCCGCCGCCACAAAACATCCTCGGCAGACTTCGCCCATTCATGCGCGCGCAGATAGTCGAGTTCGCGCTGGTGAAGATCGCCCACGAGGCGCGGCCCCAGATCTTCGAGTTTTCTTGCATCGCCGAGCATGTTCGTCGCGCGGCGGCCGTAGGCGTGCGCGATGCGCCGCATAGTCGAGGAGGAAAGATAAGCGTGATCGCGCGCGAGATCGGCGAGCAATCCTTCAAAACCTCGTTCGCCGAGATCGCCGCCAGGCAATGGCTCGTTTTCGGTCCAGGGCGCGCGCATCGCGAACCAGTGGCCGAGCTTGTTCACGACATCCTCGCTCATGGCCCGGAACGCGGTAAGCTTGCCGCCGATCAGCGACAAGAGCGGCGCTTCGCCGTAACCGCCATCGGAAACGATCCGGTATTCGCGGGTCGCGGTCGATGCCGTGCCCCTGCCATCGATTAGCGGACGCACGCCGGCGAAAGTCCACACGACGCGCGAAGGTTCTATGCTTGTGCGAAAAAAGCGCTCGGCCAGGCGGCAGAGATACTGAATCTCTTCGGCGCTCGCCGCGGCGTGCGTCGGGTCGCCGGAGGTTTCGACGTCGGTGGTTCCGATCAGCGTATATTTCTCGGCGAATGGAACCGCGAAAACAACGCGGCCATCGTCGCTCTGCATGACATATGCCCGTTCGTGCGCGTGCAACCGCGGATACACGATGTGGCTTCCTTTCACGAGCCTTATCTTTACCTGCTTCGAGACTTTCACGATGGTGTCGAGCACATGGGCGGCCCACGGACCGGCGGCATTGATCAGCGCGCGCGCAAATAGCGTTTCGCGCTTGGCGCCTTCGGCAAGCACCAGTTCCCAGCGCTGACCTACACGGCGCGCGGAGACGAGCCGCGTGCGGGTGCGGATATCAGCCCCGCGTTCGCGGGCGTCGATCGCGTTCGCGATGACAAGCCGGGCATCATCCGTCACGCAATCCGAATATTCGAAGCCGATTCCGCCCGCAGCGCGAAGCGGCACCCCCGCCGGATCGTCGGCGAGATCGAGCACACGCGACTTCGGCAGGACCGACCTGCCCGCGAGAAAATCGTAGAACTTGATTCCGATCTTCACCATCCATGCGGGACGCATCGAAGCCACATGAGGGATGACGAAACGCATGGGCCGCACCAGATGCGGCGCATTCTTCAACAGTAATTCGCGCTCGTGCAGCGACTCGCGCACCAAGCGAAAATCGTAGGTTTCAAGATAACGGATGCCGCCGTGGATCAGCTTCGAGCTGTAGGACGAGGTGCCCGACGCGAGATCGCCCTGCTCGGCCAAAAACACGGACAGCCCGCGGCCCGCGGCATCGCGCGCAATGCCGCAGCCATTGATGCCGCCGCCGATGACCGCGACGTCGAATTCCTGCATGCCCCGCGATTCCGTCCTGCCGCTTGAGACTACAGGATCAATAGCGGCCGTGACGATAGGCTCGCGCGAATATCAGACGCGCTCGATCGCGAGCGCGACACCCTGTCCGACGCCGACGCACATGGTGGCAAGAGCATACTTGCCGCCGCGCTCTTCTAGCGCGCGCATGGCGGTTCCGGCGATGCGGGCACCGGACATGCCGAGCGGGTGGCCGAGCGCGATCGCGCCGCCGTTCGGATTCACGTGCTCCGCGTCGTCGGCGACGCCGAATTGCCGCATGCAGGCAAGCGCCTGGCTCGCAAAGGCCTCGTTCAATTCGATCACGTCGAACTTGTTCGCCGGAATACCGAGGCGGGCGGCGAGTTTCTCCACCGCGGGCACCGGACCGATCCCCATGACGCGCGGCGGCACGCCGGCGGAAGCGATCCCGAGAATGCGCGCACGCGGCTTGAGGCCATTCGCTTTCGCGGCTTCTTCGGACGCGATGATGAGCGCGGCAGCGCCATCGTTCACGCCGGAGGCATTGCCGGCCGTCACCGTGCCCGGATTGCGGAACGGCGTTTTGAGTTTTGCGAGACCTTCGAGCGTGGTGTCGCCGCGCGGATGCTCGTCTTTATCGACCTTCACCGGGCCCGCTTTGCCGCCCGGCACCTCGATCGGCACAATCTCACTGTCGAAATAGCCGCGCTTCTGCGCCGCGACTGCGCGATGCTGCGAACGCAGCGCGAACTTGTCCTGATCCTCGCGCTTCACCTGATATTCCTCGGCGACGTTCTCGCCGGTCTCAGGCATCGAATCGACGCCGTATTGCGCTTTCATCAAAGGATTGATGAAGCGCCAGCCGATGGTGGTGTCGAAAATTTCGGCCTGCCGCGAAAAGGCTTCCTGCGCCTTGCCCATGACGAAAGGCGCGCGCGACATGGATTCCGCGCCGCCGGCAATCGCAAGCGAAATTTCGCCGGTCTTGATCGCACGCGACGCCGCGCCGACTGCATCGAGGCCGGAGGCGCAAAGGCGGTTGATCGTGTTGCCTGGAACGCTCACAGGAAGGCCCGCGAGAAGAAGGCCCATGCGCGCGATGTTGCGATTGTCTTCGCCGGCCTGATTGGCACAGCCGAAGAACACGTCTTCGATCTTGTTCTTGTCGAGCGACGGATTGCGCGCGAGCAGCGCCTTGATGACATGGGCGGCGAGATCGTCCGGCCGCACCTTCGAGAGAGAGCCGCCAAAGCGGCCAATCGGCGTGCGGACAAAGTCGCAGATATAGGCCTCTCGCAACTGAGTCATTCCTCGCTCCTTATGCGTTGCCGCCATGGGCGGCTTTGGTGCGCGCGTGCAATTCGCGCAGGACTTTCAACTCTGTTTCGTTCGGCGCGGGTGTTTCGCCAACACCAGGCGCGAATTTGATCTGCCAGCCGGTCGCAGCAGACACCTGCTCCTTGGTGACGCCGGGATGCAGCGAAACGACGGTAAGCTCTTTCGTCTTTTCGTCCGGCTCCATTACGCAGAGATCGGTGATCACTTTGGTCGGGCCCTTGGTGGTGACGCCGAGTTTTTTGCGGCTGTCGCCGCCCTGCCCGTGGCCGAGCGACGTGAAGAAGTCGATCTTCTCGACGAAAGCGCGCTTGGCGTGCGCCATGGTGATGAAAATCTGGCCGCAGCTCGTGGCGATTTCCGGCGCGCCGCCGCCGCCGGGCAGACGCACGTTCGGCTTTTCGTAGGGGCCGACCACGGTCGTGTTCAGGTTCGCGTAGCGGTCGATCTGCGCGCCACCGAGAAAACCCGTGGTGATGCGGCCGCCCTGCAGCCAGTAGCGGAACATTTCCGGCACCGAGACGGTGGTGAGCGCGGTCTCGCAGAGCTCGCCGTCGCCGATCGAAAGCGGCAGCACGTTCGGCCGCGTCTCCAGCGTGCCCGATTCGTAAATCAGCACGATGTCCGGCGCGTGCGTCTGGCGGGCGAGATTGCAGGCAGCGGAAGGCGCGCCGATGCCGACGAAGCAGACGTCTTCGTTCGTGAGCGCGCGGGCAGCCGCGACGGTCATCATTTCGTTCGGGGTGAAATTCTGGCTCATGCGCTATGCCGCCTTCTTCGCGTGAGCCGCGAAAACTTCGGGACCCTTGCGCATGACGTTCTCTTCCATCCAGGCCAAGAACGTATCGCGCTCGCGCGCGATCTCATCCCACGCTTTATAGAAAGCGTTGTCGCGCTTGTAATAGCCGTGCGTGTAGGAGGGATGCGCACCACCCGGCACCTCGGCGATCGCTTTCACGGTCCAGCCCGGCAACACGACCGAATTTGGCGACGGCGGGTTCAACTCGTCCACGATCTCCTCGACCGTGACGACGGAGCGTTTCGCAGCCAGCACCGCTTCCTTTTGCACGCCGACAATTCCTTCGAGCAGCACGTTGCCTTTTCTGTCGGCTTTCTGCGCGTGAATGATCGCGACATCAAGCTTCACCGCAGGCACGGTCGCGAGCTTCTCGCTGGTATAAGGGCACGTCACTTCTTTAATGCTTGGATTTACGCGCGGCAGTTCCGCCCCGCGGTAGCCGCGGAACACCGCGAATGGCAGCCCCGCAGCCGCCGCATCGTATGCGTTCGCCATCGCGGCGTGCGAATGCTCGACGATCTCGATCTTGTTCGGCCAGCCGTTCTGGTAGGCGTCGCGGAAGCGATGCAGCGAGCCGACGCCGGGATTGCCGCCCCAGGAGAATGTCATCCGCTCCGCGCAGCCCATGCCGATCAACTGATCGTAGATCAGATCCGGCGTCATGCGGATCAGCGACAGGCGCTTACGCTTCTGGCGGATGATCTCGTGTCCGGCAGCGAAGGGAATAAGATGCGTGAAGCCTTCCATCGCGACGGCGTCGCCGTCCTTCACGTTCGCTTCGACCGCTTCGGAAAGTTTCAGAAATGTAGCCATTAACGCACCGTTTCACGCGGAAAATTAGCGCGCGAAACTAGGGTGCATCACCTGCCATCGTCAAGGAACGGGAACGTTCCAGCGCTTGCCCGCTTTGTTCCAGCGGGCTTTCCATTTGGCGCGTTTTCTTAACGCGAACCGGTGCCCACTTCGCTTGAAATGCGCTTCTGTTTGGCGCGTTTTCTTAACGCGAACCGGTGCCCACTTCGCTTGAAATGCGCTTCTGTTTGGCGTGTTCCTTAACGCGAACCGGTGCCCACTTCGCTCGAAGACGCTTTCAGAGCCTGATGCGCAGAAGGTTCGCGATTTCGCCGACGATGCCGCGGCGGAACAGAAGCACGCAGGCGACGAAAATTCCGCCCTGGATGATCGTGACCCACTGGCCGAAACTCGCGAGATAATTCTGCATCGCGATAATCGTGAAGGCGCCGATCACGGGACCGAAGATGGTGCCGAGACCGCCGAGCAAGGTCATCAAGACGACTTCACCCGACATCGACCAGTGCACGTCGGTCAGCGACGCGTTCTGCACGACGAAAGGTTTGATCGCACCGGCAAGACCCGCGATCGCGGCCGATAGCGTGAAGGCGACGAGCTTGTATTTGTCGGTCTTGTAGCCGAGCGAAATCGCGCGCTGTTCGTTCTCGCGGATCGCTTTCAGCACTTCGCCGAAGGGCGAGTGAATCACGCGATAGATCAACAGGAACCCGAGCAGGAACATGACCATCACGAAGACGTACATGACGCGCTCATTCGCAAGATTGAAGAGACCGAACAGATAGCCGCGCGGCACCGGCTGGATACCGTCTTCGCCGCCGGTGAACGGGGCCTGCACCGCGAAGAAGTACATCATCTGCGCGAGCGCGAGCGTAATCATCGCGAAATAGATGCCCTGACGGCGGATCGCGATCGAACCCGCGACAAAGCCGAGTACGGCCGCGCCCATGACCGCGAGGAAGATCGCAAGTTCGGGCACCATCGGCGAATTCGTGATGGTGAGCCATTGCCAGGAGCCCGCCCAATACGGAATCGAAATCTTCCCGACTTTCGCGAGATGCGCCGCGAAGTAGCTCGCCCAGCCGAAATAAAGCGCGTGGCCGAAGGACAATAGCCCCACGTAGCCGATCAAGAGATTGAACGCGCAGGCAAACAACGCGAAGCAAAGCGCCTTCATCAGGAACGGCGGATAGACAAAGGCCGGAAGAATCGCGAGTACCGCGACCATGACCACGAAAGCGATCAGTTCGCTTTTGTGACCGTGCGCTTCCGCCGGCGCGGTGAGTTGTCCGGTTGCCTGTGCCATTTTACGCCACCCTTCCGAACAGACCCGCGGGCCGCGTCACAAGTACGATCACCATGATGACGAAAATCACGGTGTTCGACGCTTCCGGGAAGAAATACTTGGTGAGGCCCTCGACAACGCCGAGGCCGAAGCCTGTAACGATCGCGCCCATGATCGAGCCCATGCCGCCGATCACGACGACCGCGAACACGACAATGATGATGTCGGCGCCCATGGTCGGGTTCACCGCATAGATAGGTGCCGCCATCACGCCCGCGAGCGCCGCAAGCCCAACACCGAAGCCGTAGGTGAGCGTGATCATGCGCGGCACGTTGATGCCGAAGGCGCGCACGAGCGTCGGGTTTTCGGTCGCAGCGCGCAGATAAGCGCCAAGCCGCGTTTTCTCGATCATGTACCAGGTGCCGAGACACACCGCGAGCGAGAAGCAAACGACCCACGCGCGGTAATTCGGCAGGAACGTGAAGCCGAGATCGCGCACACCGGTGAGCTGCGGCGGAATCTGATACGGCAGGCCGGACGAACCATACTGCTGCCGGAACAGGCCTTGAATGATGAGCGCTAGGCCGAAGGTGAGCAGCAAGCCGTACAAGTGATCGAGCTTATAGAGCCACTGCAAAAATGCGCGCTCGATCACGATACCGATGCCGCCGACGATCACGGGCGCCAGGATCAGCGCCCACCAGTAATTGAGCCCGGCGTATTGCAGAAGGAAATACGCTGCAAACGCACCCATCATGTATTGGGCGCCGTGCGCGAAATTGATGATGTTGAGCATGCCGAAGATGACGGCGAGCCCGAGGCTCAAAAGCGCATAGAACGAGCCGTTGATCAGCCCGATCAGCAATTGGCCGAACAGCGCCGGCAGATTGATGTCCATCGGTCCCCCCGAGCGGTCGAGGAGCGGGCGGTTCGCGCCCGCTCCTCAGCCGTAGTTTACGTTAGCCGCTGACGAGCGGGCACTTGCCGTCGGCGAGCGGACGGAAGGCTTCGTTCGCGGGAATGGTCGCGCGGAGCTTGTAGTAGTCCCACGGACCCTTCGATTCTTCCGGCTTCTTCACTTCGAAGAGATACATCGGATGAACCTTGCGGCCGTCCTGGCGGATTTCGCCGTCGCCGAAGAGCGCGTCCTTGGTCTTGTTCTTCTTCATGTGCTCGACCACAGCTTTGCCGTCACTGTCGCTTTTCAGCGCGACGACCGTCTTCAGGTAATGCGTAACGGCCGAGTAGACGCCGGCATGGATCATGCTCGGATAGACGCCGCGGTTCGCCGCTGCGAAGCGCTTCGCAAAGGCGCGGTTCGCGTCATTCATGTCCCAGTACCACGCTTCCGTGAAGATCAGGCCCTGTGCGGTCTTGAGACCCAGCGAGTGCACGTCGGTCAGGAACACGAGGAGACCGGCGAGGTTCTGGCCCTTCTGCGTGATGCCGAATTCGGCGGCCTGTTTGATGGCGTTGGTGGTGTCGGCGCCCGCGTTCGCAAGACCGATGATCTTCGCTTTAGACGCCTGCGCTTGCAGCAGGAACGAAGAGAAGTCCTGGCCCGGGAACGGGTGACGGACCTGACCGACGACCTTGCCGCCGTTCTTGACGACGACCGCCGCGGTGTCGCGCTCGAGCGCATGACCGAAGGCATAGTCGGCGGTGAGGAAGAACCAGGTATCGCCGCCGGTCTTCACGATCGCATTGCCGGTGCCGTTGGCGAGCGCCCAGGTGTCATAGGTCCAGTGAATCGTATTCGGCGAGCAGCGCGGACCCGTGAGGTCGGACGAAGCGGCGCCGGAGACGAGGAACACCTTGTTCTTTTCCTTGACGATCTCGTTCACCGCAAGCGCGACCGACGAGGTCGGCACGTCGACGATCACGTCGACCTTGTCGACGTCGATCCACTGGCGAACGATGTTCGAGCCGATGTCCGGCTTGTTCTGGTGATCGGCGCCGACGACTTCGATCTTGAGACCCTTTACGAGATCGCCGAGATCTTCGATCGCGAGACGCGCCGCGAGTACGGAGCCGGGACCGGCAAGGTCGGCATAGGTGCCCGACATGTCGTTCATGACGCCGATCTTGATGACGCCGTCGGAAATCTGCCCATAGGCAGCCGTGGCGGATACCATCGCCGCCGACAGAATTGCAGTTCGTAGCAGTTTCATTCTCTTACCTCCCGTTTATCAGACGCCATTCGCGGCGGCTGTCTTAAACACCCAGATATTCATGCAGAGTTTCTAGTTTTTTGTTCAGTTCGGAATTGGCGAACTGCTCCACGATCTTTCCGTGTTCCATGATGTAGTAACGGTCCGCGACGGTGGATGCGAAGCGGAAATTCTGTTCGACGAGCAGGATGGTGAAACCCTGCTCCTTCAGTTTGCGAATTGTATTCCCAATCTGCTGAATGATGACGGGCGCCAAGCCTTCGGTCGGCTCGTCGAGAAGCAGGAGCCGCGCGCCGGTGCGCAGAATGCGGCCGATCGCCAGCATCTGCTGCTCACCGCCGGAGAGCTTGGTGCCCTGACTTTTCAGGCGCTCGCGCAGGTTCGGAAACAGCTCGAAAATCTGTTCGCGCGTGAGACCGCCGGGCCGCACCTGCGGCGGCAGCATGAGATTCTCTTCGACATCCAGCGAAGCAAAAATGCCGCGCTCCTCCGGACAGAAGGCAAGGCCCGCACGAGCAATCGCATCGGAAGGGAGATTAATCAACTCGCGGCCTTCGAATTTCACCGAACCGGTTCGTTTGCCGACGATGCCCATAACGGATTTCATCGTCGTGGTCTTGCCGGCGCCGTTGCGCCCCAAGAGCGTGACAACCTCGCCCGCGTTCACGTTCAGCGTCGCGCCATGAAGAATATGCGACTCGCCGTACCAAGCGTGCAGGTCGTTAATTTCGAGCAGCGGGCCAAAAGTGCGGTCAAGCATGGCCGGTCCCCATATAGGCTTCGCGTACCTGCGGATTTTCCGAGACCGTTTTGTAATCGCCTTCGGTCAGCACGCGGCCGCGGGTAAGCACCGTAATCTTGTTCGAGAGGTTCGAGACGACGCTGAGATTGTGTTCGACCATCAGCACCGTGCGGTTGGCAGCGACCCTCTTGATGAGCGCGGCGATACGATCGACATCCTCGTGGCCCATGCCGGCGGTCGGTTCGTCGAGAAGCAACATCTCGGGATCGAGCGCGAGCGTGGTCGCGATCTCTAACGCGCGCTTGCGCCCGTAGGGAAGCTCTACCGCGGTCGTGTTTTCGAAGGCCGAAAGACCGACGTCGTTGATCAGCGAGCGGGCGCGGTCGTTATAAACATTCAGCACCGAAGCCGGGCGCCAGAAATCGAACGAGCCGCCGCGTTTGCGCTGAAGCGCGATGCGCACGTTTTCGAGCACGGTGAGATGCGGGAAGACCGCGGAAATCTGGAACGAGCGCACCACACCGAGCCGCGCGATATCGGCGGGCCTCAACTGCGTGATATCCTGCCCTTTGTATTTGATGGTGCCGCGGGTCGGCGTCAGGAATTTCGTGAGCAGGTTGAAGCACGTGGTCTTGCCCGCGCCGTTCGGTCCGATCAGCGCGTGGATGGTGCCACGTTCGACTTTGAGATTCACATCGCTGACGGCGACGAAGCCCGCGAATTCCTTGGTCAGATTTTCCGTCTCAAGTACGTATTTGTCACTCATACGCCGCCGACCCACCCTGCACTTTCTTACGTTCCGCCCTTGCGAGGCTCCAGCCGATTTTCCGCGCCGTTTCCGCAGATCGTCCACCGCAACCAGGTTTTCTTCGAGAGAAATGCGGAAGCGGTAGACGGCTTCTCACGAACCGCTCGCAAGATTGTTTCGTGTTGGACCTTTATCCGTTCTGCTGGAACGTTTCCGGCCAAGCGCTAGAACACGGGTATTTCGGTGTGGCGTCAAGGGGTTTCCGCGGTGCGGAAATTCGCGAAAAATGCGTGCGCTCAAATTTCAAGCATCCCTGCGACACTTTTTTTCCTTTGCTCGCCGAATAGTAGCGCGGAGATTGCGCTTTAACGGGCTTACTACCTGATAAGGCTGGAAAAATTTGTGAGCATTGCTTCGCTGGCCGCAGTCAGCCGACTATTCGCGCGGTTAAACCAGGCCCGCGGCAATCGGCGGCCGCCATCGGGGTGATCCAATGGTCCGCATGTTTGCCCGCTCCAGGATCGCCATGTGGGCGCGTGCGCTCGCTACCCGGTTTAGTACGCCTGTGAACATAGCAACTCCCACACATACCGCGCGCCAGATCGAGCGCGGCAAGTTCGGAAACATCGTTAAAGACTGGCCGAAGAAAATTCAGGTCGGCGTGCGCGGCGCGAAAATCGCACCCGACTGGATTTCGATCGACAAATTCGACCGATCTCCCCTGATCGATCATCCCTACGATTTGCACGACCTGCCTTTCGACGACTGTTCCGTCGATTGCTACGTCTGCAACGCCGTGCTCGAACATGTCTTCGAGCCGCAGCTTGCCATCTACGAGATGTGGCGAACGCTGAAAGTGGGCGGGATGATCTGGGCCGAAGTTCCCTTCCTCCAGTTTTATCACGCGCACCCGCACGATTTCCGGCGCTGGACGATTCCGGGACTGCGGCGGGAGATGCGCCGCTTCAAGGAACGGGCGTGCGATTTTGCCGGAAATATCTCGCGCGAAATACAGCCGGTCGCGAAAGCGCTGGCCACGGAAAGCGCCGCCGGCCCCATCAATCCGGCTTCTTTGCGGAAGATCGAGGCGACACTCGACCGCTATTCGGAGTCGGCGAGACTTTTGAGAATGTACAGCGGCGTTTTCTTCTGGGGTGAGAAGATCAGCGACGAGAGAAGTACGGCGGAAGACGCCTACATGAAAGAGTTGAAAGCGCAGGTCTTGAAGGCGAGCGAGAAATAGACGTTGCTGCGAATGGCTTGGCCGCTTGGTGGCTACTTCCTGTATCGCAGCGCTTCGACTAGGGCGATGAAAGCTGGCGACGATTGCCGGCGGCTTGGATAATAGAGGTGATAGCCCGCCCAGTGCGGCGAGAATTTCTGAAGCACGCGGATTATTTTGCCGCTCTTCACATAAGGCAGAATTACCTCTTCAGGAAGATAGGCTAGCCCGAAGCCGTCAATTACCGCCTCCAGTGAATTGAACGTGTTATTGAAAGTAAGTTGGCCGTCAACGCGAACTTTGAATTCGCGTCCTTTCTCTTCAAACTCCCAAGCGTAAATCCCGCCAGAGGTCGGGAAACGGAAATTGATACACTTGTGTCTTATCAATTCCTTTGGATGCTTTGGCTCAGGATATTTCGAGAAATAGGTTTTTGATCCAACAACGGCCAAACAGAAATCCGGCCCGATACGCGCTGAGATCATGTCCTTGGCGAGATTCTCCCCCATTCGCACCCCGGCGTCGAACCGTTCCTTGACGATATCGCTCAATCCGTTGTCGAGGAGCAACTCGACTTTGATGTCCGGATACCGAGGAAGAAATTTTCTCAGTTTGGGCCAGAGTACATGCTTGATGGCATAGTCGGAGGCTGCAATGCGGATCGTACCTGATGGCTTGTCTCGAAGCGCGCTCAGCGCGTCAATTTGAGCTTCGATCTCCTCGAAGTGTGGGCCCAAACTCTCAAGCAGTCTCTCTCCTGCCTCCGTGGGAGACACCGCCCGTGTTGTTCTCGTCAGCAGGCGAAGTCCGAGTTTGCTTTCAAGCTGACGAACCGTGTGACTTAAGGCCGATTGTGAGACGCCCATCTTGGCCGCAGCTTTCGTGAAACTGCGCTCGCGGGCCACCGCCAGAAAGGCAAGCAAATCGTTGAAGTTCTCGCGCGGCACTCATCAGCCCCTTTCACGCTTGTGTGCTGACTATAGTCAGCTCTCAAAAATCGTACAAAAGCGTAAATTAGAACTCAGTCCGCGCGTTCAACGCGCACTATAACTGATCCCGGACGATCAAATATTGAAACGTCTCCCGTCATCTTGCCGAGAATGATAATGCCAGGCGGCGGCACTCGTCCGGAACGATAATAGATGACGAAATGAGTTGAATTCCACAATCCGAGCGTACCAACCGAGAAATCCAACTGCCGCTCGATTTCGGGCAAAGCGGACGGCAGATATCCCGTTTTCTCCTGACGAAGATGATCTCGCATTTCGATGCTTAGTGGCAGCATCCGAAGCAGCGCTTTAGTCGCGGCGTTATCTATCAACTCCGCGCTTACCTGGCCCCACGCAGAGGCAATTGTCACTCGTTGCTGCGCCATTGCGTTCCCGGCCAATCCCAGCGTGACGACGATCAGTCTAATCGTCCACCTCAACATTGCTCGTGCTCCGCTTCGCGGGCGTTAAAGGCCCGCTCGCTTGTTCTTTCGCACATAGCAAGGCCGCTGAATAAGGCCCTCCGGCTTCTTGAGGTTATGAGGAAGCTTCATGAGTGCTTCCGTTCATTACTCCTTCTCATGAGACGAACTGTTCCTGAGCTTCAGACAATTGATGAATGTAGCTCATGATTGCATGCCATTTATAATGGCTAATAGGAAACGCGCGTTTCCATTATCTCCATAGGCGTCAGACCGGAAAATTCGCCGGCCGCTTTCGGCGATCAGATTCCGGTGCAGCACTTCGTACAGAGAAATCATATGAATTTTGACGCTGCTGGGGGAAGAACCAGCATCGCGAACAGTGGGAGCGCTCATTGGAGTGCCGTGATCGCGCGTCCGGGTTCATGCCGGTCAGCCCGCTAACACGCGCTGCTCTGCTCTTAGCGGCTTTCCTGGCGCTTCTGCTTTCAGGCAAGCAGCGGCTTCAATCGGCCTAACGTCATTACGAATTGTCTTTGGAACTAGGTAAGCGAACGGCAATTAACCCCAATCGACCAGCCAGGAGGTTGTGCACGACATGACAAAACCCAGCGAGATCGAACTATCCCGGCGTCAGTTGCTAGCGGCGACCGGCGCCTCCGTCGCAGCAGCGACCTACCCTTCCGCCGTCGCAGCACAGGCATCTACACAAACGCCGAGCACCGCCAGAGTTTCCTTCACTGTGAATAACACCGTCCGCAAGCTCGAAGTCGATACGCGCACGACGCTGCTTGATGCGCTTCGAGAGAACTTGCGGCTGCCCGGCACCAAGAAGGGCTGCGATCATGGCCAATGCGGCGCTTGTACCGTGATCGTGGATGGCAAACGCATTAATTCATGCCTGTCACTCGCTGTTATGCACGAAGGCGGCAAGATCACCACCGTCGAGGGGCTCGGCAATCCAAAGCGGTTGCACCCGATGCAGGCTGCCTTTGTGAAACACGACGGATTTCAATGCGGCTTCTGTACTCCCGGCCAAATTTGTTCGGCTGTGGCTGTGCTGGACGAGATCAAAGCTGGCATTCCGAGTCACGTCGCAGCCGACTTGAATGCGGCGCCCCAAATTTCCAACGCAGAGCTTCGCGAGCGTATGAGCGGCAATATCTGCCGTTGCGGCGCGTACTCCAACATCGTGGATGCGATCACGGAAGTCGCAGGGAGGAAAGCATGAAGCCCTTCACTTACCAGCGCGTCCGCTCACCGGCAGAAGCAGTCGCTGCTTTCGGGCGAAACAAGAACGCGAAGTTTATCGCTGGCGGTACAAACCTGCTCGACCTGATGAAGTTGCAGATCGAAGCGCCATCGCACCTCATCGACGTTAACGGTTTGGCTCTCGACAAGATCGAGATGACGCCTGACGGCGGCCTGCGAATCGGCGCCTTGGTCCGGAACACCGATCTTGCCGCACATCCGCGCGTTCGGAGGGACTATGCGGTTCTTGCTCGTGCGCTCTTGGCAGGCGCGTCGGGTCAGCTTCGCAACAGGGCAACGACCGCGGGCAATTTATTGCAACGGACGCGCTGTCCTTATTTCTATGACACCAATCAGCCCTGCAATAAGCGCCAACCTGGCAGCGGCTGTGCAGCCATAGGCGGATTCAGCCGTCAGCTCGCGGTTATTGGCAGCAGCCAAGCTTGCATCGCCACGCATCCCAGCGATATGGCCGTCGCGCTTCGCGTGCTCGACGCCGTTGTCGAGACGGTCAAGACAGGTGGCGTAACGCGTCAGATCAACATTCGTGACTTTTATCGGCTGCCCGGCGACACGCCTCATATCGAAACGAACCTTGCAGACGGCGAACTGATCACCGCAGTCGTGCTGCCAAGGCCAGTCGAAGGCAAGCACGGTTACCGCAAGGTACGTGATCGCGCTTCCTATGCGTTCGCGCTGGTTTCCGTGGCTTCCATCATCAGCCGCGATGGCAGCGGCAAGGTGGCGCTTGGCGGCGTCGCGCACATGCCCTGGAGAAACGAAACGGCAGAAGCGCAGCTACCGAAGGGCGCAAAGGCAGTCGCCGAAAATCTACTCTCAGACGCAAAACCTACCGAACACAACGCTTTCAAGATCACGCTTGCAGAGCGCGCACTCGCCTCTGCTATTTCCGAAGCGAAGGGGTAAGCCATGAAATTCGATGCTCCAGCAACGAACAACCCGATTGATCAACTGAAAGTGGTCGGGAAACCGCTTGACCGTGTTGATGGCCCCTTAAAAGTCACGGGCACTGCCGCTTACGCCCACGACCGGTATGATTCGATACCAAATCAGGCCTATGGCTATGTGTTGGGATCGGCCATCGCCAAGGGCAAGATCAAGCCGATGAACGTGTCTGCGGCAAAAGCAGCAGCCGGTGTGCTCGGCGTTGTTACCGCGGAGAACGCAGGAAAGCTCGGCAAAGGCGATTATAATACCGCCAAACTGCTTGGCGGACCTGAGGTCGATCACTACCACCAGGCGATTGCAATTGTTGTCGCAGAGACTTTCGAACAGGCACGCGCCGCAGCGCAGCTGATTCAGGTCGAGTATACCAAAGCGGACGGCAGCTACGATCTTCACGCGGCGATGGCAACTGCGATTCGACCCGAGAAGATCTTCGGTGGCGAGGCAGATAGTTCGGCCGGTGACTTCGACAAAGGTTTTGCTGCCGCGCCGATCAAATTCGACGCGACCTACGAAACGCCGGATCAGGCTCATGCGATGATGGAGCCTCATGCCACCATCGCGGCATGGCACGGAGACACTCTGACGCTTTGGACTTCCAATCAGATGATCGATTGGAGCACCGGCGACATTGCGAAAACTTTGGGCATTCCAAAAGAGAAAGTGCGCCTGAGTTCGCCGTTCATCGGTGGTGGCTTCGGCGGCAAGCTTTGGATACGAGCTGACGCATTGATGGCGGCGCTTGGTGCGCGTGCAACCGGCCGTCCGGTGAAAGTCGCTCTCGCCCGGCCATTCATGTTCAACAACACGGTGCACCGCCCGGCGACCGTTCAACGCATCCGGATCGGCGCAACGCAGCAAGGCAAGATTACCGCTATCGGTCACGAAAGCTGGTCCGGCGACCTTCCTGGCGGCGGACCGGAAGTGGCTGTGATGCAGACCCGTTTGCTCTATGCGGGTGAGAACCGGATGACCGCCATGCGTCTCGCCGTTCTCGATCTTCCGGAAGCCAACGCAATGCGCGCTCCGGGCGAAGCACCCGGAATGATGGCGCTGGAAATTGCAATGGACGAGATGGCGGAAAAGCTGGGTCTCGACCCTGTCGAGTTCAGGATCATGAACGATACGCAAGTCGATCCTGAGAATCCGTCGCGGCCTTTTTCAATGCGCACTTTCGCAGAATGCTTCAAAACTGGAGCAGAGAAATTCGGCTGGAACAATCGAAACGCCAAACCCGCAACCAGACGCGATGGCCGCTGGCTTCTTGGGATGGGTGTCGCGGCAGCGTTCCGAAACAATCTCTTGATGAAATCCGCCGCACGGGTTCGGCTCGACAGTCGCGGTACAGTCACCGTCGAAACGGATATGACGGACATCGGCACCGGCAGCTACACGATTATTGCACAGACCGCCGCCGAAATGATGGGCGTGACGCTCGATAAAGTTGCGGTCCGGCTTGGAGACTCAACGCTTCCCGTTTCCGCAGGCTCCGGCGGCCAATGGGGCGGTGCATGCTCGACCGCAGGGGTCTATGCAGCCTGCGTAAAGTTGCGGGAGGAAGTGGCAAGAGCACTGGGCTTGAACCACCCCGACGCTACTTTCGTGGACGGTGAACTCCGTGTGGGCAACCGCCGTATTCCATTGGCGCAAGCGGCCGCGAAGAAGGAATTGGTCGGAGAAGATCAGATCGAATACTCCGACGTTGACAAGAAATATCAGCAGTCAACTTTCGGGTCTCATTTCGTGGAAGTCGGCGTGGATGCCGCGACCGGCGAGGTTCGCATTCGCCGGATGCTCGCGGTCTGTTCCGCAGGCAGAATTCTCAATCCTAAAACCGCCCGCAGCCAGGTGATTGGTGCCATGACGATGGGGGTGGGCGCTGCGCTCATGGAAGAACTGGCCGTCGATAAGAGAGCTGGCTTCTTCGTGAACCACGATCTCGCGAGCTACGAGGTGCCTGTGCACGCGGATATTCCCCATCAGGAAGTTATTTTCCTCGATGAGGTCGATCCGCTGGCCACTCCGATGAAAGCCAAGGGTGTTGGCGAACTTGGAATCTGCGGAGTGGCTGCGGCGGTCGCTAACGCTATTTACAATGCTACCGGCGTGAGGGTGCGCAACTACCCGATTACGCTGGACAAATACATTAAAGGCTTGCCTGAGGTCGCGTGAGCCCGATGATCGCTCGCTACACGTTGAGCCGTCGCCATCTACTGAGTGCCGTAACACTGCTCCCTGCAATGAGCATTACGCAGCTCGCTTATGCGCAGGGAAGCAAGAACCAGCATAACAATGTAACCGGGAGCGCCGGAATGAAAATCACGCGCACAGGCTCGTTGCCATTCACCAAAGGTCCTGAGGAATATTTCACGGGCTCCGTGAGGATCGATACGCGTTTCGAAGCGACAAGTCCGGCCCGTGCAAGCGTCGCTCTTGTCAGTTTCGAGCCGGGAGCACGCACGGCCTGGCACACTCATCCGTTAGGCCAAACGCTTGTAGTGGCAACGGGACTTGGTTGGGTTCAATCAGAGGGCGGTCAAAAGCAGGAAATTCGTCCTGGCGACATCGTGTGGATTCCGCCGGGCGAAAAGCATTGGCACGGAGCAACCTCGACCACCGCAATGTCGCATTATGCCATCGGGGAATCGCTCAATGGAAAGGCCGTTGATTGGCTTGAGAAGGTCACAGACAGCGACTTTGTGAAGTAACGCTTGAGTCTCGCCTGAGCTCCGAGCGAGAATGGTGCCAGGGCGGAGCCACAGAGGCTCAACATGCTAAAAATTCTCGGCAATCAGACATATCGGAACCTTTTTGCCGCGCAGGTCATCGCGCTCGTGGGAACCGGGCTCCTGACGGTAGCGCTCAGCCTCCTCGCCTACGAACTTGCCGGTTCCAATGCGGGCGTCGTGCTCGGCACCGCGCTCGCCATCAAGATGGGCGCCTACATTGTCCTCGCGCCGATTGCACAGGCGTTTGCCGCACGCCTTCCACGACGCGGCTTTCTGATTGCAATGGATTGCGTGCGTGCGGCCGCGGCACTTGCGCTGCCGTTCATTACACAAATCTGGCAAATCTACCTGCTGATCTTCATTCTGCAGGCCGCTTCTGCTGCATTCACGCCGACCTTTCAGGCAGTAATCCCCGACATTCTTCCTGACGAAAAGGAGTACACAAACGCGCTCACGCTCTCCCGCCTTGCCTATGATCTGGAGACGTTATTCAGCCCGGCACTGGCGGGCCTTCTACTCACACTAATCAGTTTTCATTGGCTGTTTGCCGGAACTGCCGTTGGCTTCATCGTTTCGGCGCTATTCGTGCTGCCGGTCCAAATCCCGAACACGGCAACTGCGACTGCAAATATCTGGCAGCGCATAACCCAAGGCATTGTCGTTTATCTGGCCACCCCCCGCCTGCGCGGTCTGCTCGCGTTAAACCTTGCCGTCGCCGCTGCCGGCGCGATGGTATTTGTGAACACGGTGGTGATCGTTCGTGATCTACTCGGAGGCAACGAACGAGAGGTCGCCGTTACCCTGGCGTTCTTCGGCGGTGGCTCGATGATCGCCGCGCTTGCGATCTCACGCATTCTAGATCGATACGGCGACCGTGCTGTTATGCTGACAGCGGCAGTATTTCTGTGTGTCGTTCAACTGCTTTTCATTTTCGTAACGCAGGCGGTAGGCATTCCCTCATGGACGCTGATATTGACCGGCTGGGCACTTATTGGCGCGTCCTATTCGGCAGTGCTAATTCCTTCAGGAAGGCTCACCCGCCGCTCGGCAGAATCCAGCGCACGGCCTTCTCTGTTCGCTGCGCAGTTTTCGCTCTCTCATGTCTGCTGGCTTATTACCTATCCACTAGCGGGTTGGGCGGTCGCTCGTTTCGGTTTGCCGACCAGCTTTCTGATTCTCGGCGGGATTGCGTTCATAGCTACTGCGGCAGCGATGATGTTGTGGCGCGACGAGAAGCCGACGATTGCTCATGCGCATCCCGACTTACCGTCAGATCATCCTCATCTGCGCGAACATGGGCGCAGCGATAAACATGAGCACGTATTTTATATCGATCAGTTACACAGACGCTGGCCTGCTTAGCCAGACGCGCGGACGGCACCACCAATAAGCAGGAGCAAGCCGGCCACATCCCCGCACCAGCAGTTCGGTCGAATTACCTTGTCGTTCCATGAATCCGAGCAGCCAATTTCGAGCGAAAGCGATCGTGATCGCAACGGCAGATAGTGTCGGCGCGACACCAATCATCATGGTCACGGCAAGTGCGTAACGCAATTCGTGTACGCCGCGAGACTGCGCGAGAAACATCGTGAATAAGGTAAGAGGACAGGGATTAGACCCGCGAATATGCCGACCACAATCCCTTCATTGTGAACGTGGCCTTGCGGCAACCCACGCCATAACAGCCAAATTCCTAGAGCGGCTAATGTAGCCTCGCTGATTTCAAGCGACGGCGCACGACCCGCTCCGGCTATTGTGCGCTTTACGAGCCACGTCGCGGCAAGCGCAACCACAACCGCTGACGCGACGTGGACGAAAGCCGACGCTGTAATCGTCATTGCATGTTCAACTTTTTTATTGCCTTGCAAAACGCGGGATTCATGCGTCAATAGAGACACCGTTAGAGGCGAGGCGACCCAATGCATACGAAATCGCTAAAAGACTTAACCCACGAGCATGTTTTTCTTGGCGAAGACCATGCCCGCAACGAGCGGCGTACATGGCTCGTTGTTGCGCTAACTTTCGCGATGATGGTTGCGGAGATAGTTGCCGGTTCAGTTTATGGCTCTATGGCCTTGCTAGCCGATGGCTGGCACATGGCCACTCATGTCGCTGCAATCGGGATCGCCGCTTTTGCGTACCGCTTCGCGCGCACTCATGCAAACGATTCGCGATTTTCGTTTGGCACCGGCAAGATTGGCGATCTCGCTGCCTTTGCTAGTGCACTGATTCTCGCATTGATCGCGCTTTTAATCGCATATGAATCAGCAATGCGATTGTTCTCGCCGGTATCAATCAGGTTTGGCGAAGCGACTGCCGTTGCCGCTATCGGACTTGCCGTGAATCTCTTGAGTGCGTGGCTACTATTCGACAAAAGCAACCATGATCATTCGCACCATCATCAAGATCGTGTCGGCCACCATCATCACTCACATGATGAAGATCGCGATTTAAACCTTCGAGCGGCTTACTTGCATGTTCTCGCTGACGCATTGACTTCGGTGTTGGCAATCGTTGCGCTTTTGATGGGGCGATACATGGGGTGGACTTGGTTTGATCCGGTGATTGGGATTGTTGGCGCGCTGGTTATCGCACGTTGGGCGGCTGGACTCATCCGCTCCTCGTCGGCAACTTTGTTGGATACTGTACCAGACGTTCAGTTGGCTAAAGAGTTGCGAGCAAAATTAGAAACCGGCACTGATCGAGTTATCGACCTTCACTTGTGGCGGGTTGGCCCCGGCCACCAAGCTGTGATCATTTCAATTGTTTCGGACGACCCACAAACGCCAGCATTCTACAAGCATAAGCTCGCATTAGTAACGGGCCTCAGTCATGTCACGGTGGAGGTTGAGGCTTGCCCCGATACGCATGAGAAGCAAGCCGCGTAAGTGGCTTGCTGAATTCTCACGCTATGCTGCAGCTTCGATCTCTCGACCTCGCGTGGCTGATCCGCTCGGTATTCTTTTCGAGGCGGTTCATGCGATGCCGCCGGGACACAGCCAAGATGGTCTTGGCTTCGTTTCGCCCGCGCGGAAGCGAGCGAAGTCTCCGGGAATGAACCGAAGCTCATCATGTTTTGCTTGCCAGCGAAGTGATACCGGAAGCGCCAAAGTTTGCTGCCGTTCGGCTTCGCCAGAAGATAAAGGCCATGTCCGTCGGAGAGCTTGTATGGCTTCTCTTGCGGCTTTGCCTTCTCGATAGAGAACAAAGTGAGAAGCATGTGGGTACGATCCCTCTATGTGAAAGAGCAGTACCCTCAATTGTACCCACACGTACCCACAAAATCACCGTTCGCTATGTGGAAGAGCGAGCGCGAAAATTCTCGCAAGATTCTGAAAACAAATCAGAAAACGAAACTATGAGAATCTATGCGGAAGGCGAGTGGTGCCCAGGGCCGGATTGCGCCTGCGAGATGCTTAGCGCTTGATAATACAGTACATTTTTTACTCGCACAAATTAATGTTTGCCAGTTTTGTTGGAAGTTTCTTGCTTGACAAGCACGTACCAATTTCAAGCATTTTAGTTAGCCCAGCTCGATGCTTCTGTCGCAGCGCGTCTCACGAGAATTAGTGCCTTAACATCATAAGCAGCCAAAGTGATTTCGTGATCAACTTGTCGCTCTTAGCATTCGATAAATCCCGACCCTTCAGGCGAAGAGCTCCGCTAAGATTAGTAGGTCACCGTGACCACAATCGTATCCGTATAGATACCGGCGGAAGGCGTCGTCTGGCTCGGAACGCGACCATAGACCTGAAGAGATTGTGCTGCACCGGTCCCCGTTCCAGCAACAGTGTTCAGTCCGGTAGTAGCACCCCAAGGAAGCAAGCGCGCGGTGTCACGATAGAGGCCGTAGGTAATTTTCTCAGCACCCTTGGACATTTTTCGCAAAGTGGGATCGATAGCGCCGTCGTTTCCGCCATTTAGCGAGATTACATATGGTGTTGATAGCGTGCACGTCAGACTAATCGACCCCACAGCGTCCAACACGCCGGTCAAGCTACCGGCGGCACCGAAATCGAGCGTGCTCGCAGAGACCGTGCAATTTGGCTGGTTGGAGGCATTAACGATGAACGGGGTAGTCGTGCCGTTCATGCCGCCAATCGTCTGGCAATTCCCAACAGTTGAATAAGCATAGGAGATTAGTGTGTGGCCACCGCTAAACGCTGACGTATATGTGCCTGCCGGAACGAGTTGCTGCCCAGCAAAAACACGCGCGTAGATTGTTCGCGATGTACTGCCAGTCCCGCTGGAATTCAGGTTAATATTTATCGTGGGTGGATTGTAGCTATAGGGCCACACATGCGAGCCCCACACAATTGTTCTGTTGCTGTTGGAAAACAGATTATACGCAAGCTGATACCCCGCGCTGAGCATGTATCGGGGATTTCCGTTTGCAGTGCCGCCCGTGCCACTGCCGATATTCGGGCATACGCGTACGGTTCTCGAAGCTAGTCCTGTACAGTTTGCCGTAAGCGTTGCTGTCGTATTGTAGGTAACGTTGGCGGCTGTGTTGATATTGGAGAATTCAACATTGGAAATGCTGAATGTGCACGATTGCCCCCATGCCACTGAAGAGAGTGAAAGCAGAAAAGCCTGTAACAACCCTCGGGTTGCCAACCGGACGATTGTTTTCACAAACATACGATAGGTCCGATTGCTCTAATTGAGTCATTTGATTCAGAAAACGGAAATGTTGCTCTACACTTTCCTGATCCGATATCCACGACCACGAAATTCGTAGCTTTCAGATTTCGCACGAAGAGGCGGCCATCGTACCCAATTACATGTTCGCTTTGTTGGCCATTGACGCGTGCTATCGAGCCAACGGCCAAGTGCTTCCCGTTCCTTCCGACAAGCACAATCGACGCCGCATTTGACCCTGCATTCACCCCAAATTTTACAACAACGCCGCTTCGATCAGCAGGCACAACAACCTCTTGGACAACGGGTATCTCCGCGTTGACCGGAAGTCCACGCGGGTCAATTGAAAGTTTATTGGCCTGATAGGCTCTGAGACTTGGCACCACGAGAACACCAGCATTGTTAGTTTTTCCAATAGGCCTGTTTTCGTAGAGTACCGTCACATTTGCAGCCCCCACATCGACAATCGCAAACGAATCGTCGATCCGATTGCTGAAATGAACCCCACTGTTCATCGCGATAATGCTCCCTTGAAACTCACCTGTAGTCCTCACTAACTCGCCATATTGCGCTACGCTCGCGTCCGCTCTTCCAAATGGAGTGCGATATGAGACTGCAGCCGAGCGATACGGCGTTTTCCCTTCACTATCCCGAAAGCGCCAACCGTATGTGCCTACTTCCTGTGGCTGCGCTTTCGAAGCGTCCAATGTGAACCGCGTTCCGTCAGTTGCGCTCGAAACACCAAAAGAAACTGCCTTGTCCGTGCCCAGAGGAATGCTGAGTCCGGCAAAAACGCCGTAACCCTTTCGATCATTCAGATCGGCAAAAGCTGTAAGAAATGCGTTCGACTTACCGAAAAATGAGCGGGCTACCGACGCTCCGATCAGCTGGGACTTTGGTCCAAAAACTGGTTCATAATTTATTATGTTCAGGCTCAGCGTCGTGAAATCAGGAAGCGCGAAGCTCAACGTTGCCCTGTCGAGCGCTTTCGGAGGCCGCGGATTTATGTTTAGCGGAGTAATCAGGAATGCGGTTAAGTCCGGAGGCGCTATATTGATCGAAGCCAAGTCGTTGTATTCGCCAAATGTGCGCTGCGTGCTGATGTTAAGGTGAGCGCCCAGAATTTTCGTTTCGTAAGCCGCGAAAAACTGCGAGCCCTGCATTTGACCTGTCACGCTTCCACTCGCCGCAAGCGACAGAATCCCGAACGAGCCGATCCGCGTTACCAGACCTGCCCCGAAATTAGACAAGCGCTCGTTGAACTCGCCGTGGGATTCGAGCGAAAGCCATTCGAGAAGACCGTATCGTAAGCTTACAGAGGCAAACGGTTCTGAAACGTAGTTATCGGATAGCGTTGCGTAGTTCAGACGAGGAAGTCCGGTCTCAGCAGAGAAATCCAGGAGGCCCGGCTTGAGCAGCGCAGGGGAACTGTAGAACGGGAGCGTCGACTCGGTCTCTCGTCCAGTTGGGTCGCGCAAAACTACGCGGGCATTACCACCGGAAAGCACTGGCAAGTTTGCTATGGTATACGGTCCCGCGCCAACACTCTGTGACAACATCCTGACGTTGTTGACATAGACATCGACTGTCGAAGGTACCGCGGCATTGCCTGAAATGGACGGCAGCGGACTGGTAACGAGATCGTCGCGAAGCCCAAAGTTGCGCTGTACCTGCACCCCGCCGAAGCGGATAGGCCGCGTCCAAACCAGTCCTCCGGTAATTCCGTCACCGACCCGGTAGGTCAGCAGCGCGTTCTGGTCGGTATAAGTGTAGGTCGAATCGAGCCGAAGCGCTTCGGCGTCGCGAAAGGTGGTCGTGCCCAGAATTCCGGACTGCGCAAACACGCCAAACCTGCTGAACGCTCTCGCATCAAGCGTGGCTGATGCCCCACTCAAATCGAAGTTCGAATACGGAAAGGCAAATCCGCTTGTGCCAAACAAGCTGTAATTCAGTACAGCGCCATAATTCGAACGCGCTACCGGAGTTTGAGCCGCAACCTCGCGAGCGTTATAAGTCCGCGTGACCTGCTGATCTTGCGGAATTGTTATAGCGATAGACTGTGTTTGCTCATTGAGGACGTACTTCAGATTGGGAACGGTAGTCAGGGGTATCGGCCGTTGCGGGCCTGTCACGCTCGGTACTTTTATTCCCACTTCTTCGAGCTCACTCCTCTCGGCCGCGAGCATACCGTCTGGAAGCCGCACGAAAGACGCGATAAGGTTTGTTTTTTGTCCGTTCAGCGTTACTTCCAGCTGCAATTTTTGAGTAAAGCCTGATTGTTGCGCAACCACGGCACTGGCAATCATCAACAAGCAGCAGAGCAGTATCCCCCGAATGAACTGCATGAGTTTCATTTGTCGTGCCGGCTTTGCCATTGGCGTTGTGTGAGACAGCCATTGCTCAATTGGCGCGACGAACGATCACACGTGTATTGATTGGGCCGTTGTCGGACTCCGCCGACACCGCCACATCGCCGGGTACACCCAACTCATGCTTTCCACGCGGAAAGGGCCATCGCGCCGTAGAATTCTCCAGCACATAACCAACTAAGCCCGTGCCGAACGATATGGTTTTTCCGCTGTTGTCGCGAAGTTTTAGATTGGCGATCCTCACGCGGCGATTGCCGAGGTTCTTTGCAACCAGATGGTAACGTGTGGCCGTCTTCTCTATCGACCAGATCACGTCAGCCTTCACTTTGGCTTCCTTAGTGAAAAAAACCGGAATCGAATAACGGACAGCAATGTTGACGCCAGAAGAGTTTTTTCTTGTTCCGTCCGGAATTTCGTCGATCAGAAGGCGATAAGCTTCTTCGCGCTCAACTGCATTCTTGACCATACGCACGACACGGATCGTGTAGTCGGCGCCAGGAGCCAGTGATGTCATAGGCGGGCTCGCTACGACATCTTCTGTCGGTGTGAGTTGCTCTGTACCGTTGACGAGGGTCCAGCGATAAACACGGATTTGAGCGTTAAGGGGGCGGATTCCCTCATTTCTGATGGTCACAGTTGCGGTAGCACTCGGCGCCTGAACCTCCACGCTTACGGGTGCAACTTGCAACGAAGCAGCCCAAAGCGAAGCGTGAGCGTTTGCCAGGAACGCGAACAAAACTACAAAAGCGATTCTCATAGCCGCCCCCTAAAGCTCAGTAGGTTACGGTTACGGTGATCGTGTCCGTGTAGGTACCCGGTGCGGAAGTCGCCTGCACCGGCACACGGCCGTAGATCGTGTAAGTCTGCGACGAGCCATTACCGATACCGGAAACCGCATCGACGCCGACAGTGTTACCCCACACAACGGTTCGTGCGTTCGTCGTGTACAGCGAGTACTGTGTCGTCGCGGCCAGCGGCCCCGTGAGCAGACGAACCGGAATCGTTCCGCCAACAGTCGTGCCCGCGTTTAGCCCGATGCTATACGGTGTGGTATTGGTGCACTGAACGTTCAACGTGCTGGTCTGATCGACCGATGTGTTGATCACGCCAGCCGTACCGAAGTCCAGCGTCGACGCACTAACAATCGTGCATTGCGCCTGAATCGTAAGCTGAACCTGGAAAGTAGTTGTAGTGGTTGCGGCAGCCGCTACCCCCGCGATTGCGGACGACGCGATAAGCGACAACAGAATTCGACGAAGACTTCTTTTCATTTTACGCTCCCCACACAAGGTGTTTCGATCAGGATGATCGAGAGCGTTCGTATAAGTCCTCGGTACTTAAGAGCAGTTTTAACCGGCGCTGGAGAATGCCCGCTGGCACATCAGGTTTTTCCTGACGTGGGATTGCTTCCTTTACTGAGCTTGTAAACCTTACGCGTTCGCCAGCCAGCCTTTACAGGCGGCGTATCGTACAATGTCCGCGCGCGTTTTAAGGCCCGCTTTGGCTGAACCCCTAGCCTTGAAAGTCTCTATTGTTTTAATGTTGACGTCCAATAGACGCGCTATTTCCTTGTTCGTGTAACCTAGGGCCGCGTGTCGCAGAACTTCCATTTCGCGATCAGTAAGTTTTGTCGTCCCCTTGAGAGGCCTGTTCTCTTTATGGGGTTCAAAAACTCTGTTTGCGATTGCGGGGTCTACATAAAGACCGCCGATATAAACTGCCTTAATGGCTTGGACTAAATCCTCTCCAGCGGATCGCTTTAATACATAACCCGACACACCAGCTTCGAATGCCTGATTAAGATAGGTGCGGTCTTCGTACACGCTCATAATCAGAATACGGACGCTTGGAAATTCCTCTTTTATCCTTTTCGCTGCCAGTATTCCGTTCAACTCCGGCATTGAAATATCGAGGACCGCAACATCCGGAGCCTTTTCGCGAACAAGTGCCAATGCCGAGAAGCCCGAGGTCGCTTCACCAACAAGTTCATAGTCGGATTGATTTTTTATAAGCGCACTCAATCCCGCCAGAACGATTGGATGATCGTCGGCTAGCATTACTCTAATCCTGCTGTTCATTCGCTAGCTCTCCTGCTGCCAAGGAAGGCGCGCGTAGATCGTGGTCCCGCTATTCGCCGACGACTCGATAAAGAGCTCGCCACCAACGAGTTTCAGCCGCTCGCGCATGCCTGCGAGACCCAACCCGCCGCCTTTGCTATTCGACTTAACAGGCTCGCAAAAGCCAGGCCCATTATCCTCAATCAGGAGCCGGGTCACATTATTTGCGTGATCGATGACTATGCTTACATTTGTTGCAGCCTTTGCGTGCCGTGCGACGTTCGTTAGGGCCTCCTGAACCACGCGATAGATCACGGTATCTATCTCTTCCGAATAACTGTCGATACCGGTGTCGCTCAACAAGAAATCAACCGGCTTTCCAAACCGCTGGCTCCAGCCCTCAATGTAGCTTCTCAAAGCCTTCGACAACCCGAGTTCGTCAATCGCGGTCGGTCGTAATTCCCACGCTATGCTGTTCATCTCTTTGCCTAGAGAATTCAACTGCGTGCGGAGATCAAATATCCGATGCAGTCCGTTCGTGCTGATAAAACCTTCCAGCTCCTTTAAATTAAGCAAAATTGCCGTAATCGACTGCCCGGTCTGATCGTGTAGCTCCCGCGCCAATCTGGAGCGTTCATGCTCCTGTGTAAGCATGAGGCGGCGGCGGAGGTCGTCGCGCTCTTCCTCTGCCTGTTTCCGCTTTGTTATGTCCTGCACAATTCCCTGAAGGACAATACCCTTTCCCGAGCGCTGCCCAGTCGCTTTTACGCTAATCCACTTCGGACTTTCATTATCCGATGACACCCGAAACTCCGCATCGAGCGGATGCCCGAATGCAAGAGATTGCTTTATTCTTCGGCGCAATAGATTTCTATCAGATGGCAGCAGCAGTCTTTCGACTGCCTCAGCACTCGGCCTCGTTTCCGGTGCAAGCCCCACGATTCTCTTGAATGCGTCTGACCAAATAATCATTCTAGCCGGTATCTCGAAACTCCAATTACCGATATCTGCCGCACTCAGGACGCTGTTTCTTCTGCTGCCATATTCCGTGAGAGTCGCAGAAACTTCGTCAGCCTCACGCACCCGGCTTAGCGCTAATTTTTCTTCTCCTGCAAAGAACGAAACAGACGAATCCTTGATCCCTCGAATAGCTTTGGAAATCTGGTTGCTGAGCAGCAGAGCGACCCCGACAGCCAGAATAAGAAGAACACCACCGGAAATCGCAAATGCAATAATCATTGTTCTCGCGGGAGCGGATAAAATCGCATCCGGAACGCCGACCAGAATAATCCATCCGGTGACTTTTGATCGCTGATAATTCCAGCGGAAGTAATTTCCGTCCAGGTTTGTCCGATAGAATATGCCTACATCGTCAACAGTTAGCTTGTACAAATCCGTTGAGACCTGGTGGCCGGAGTACTTAGCCTGGCTTTCGGACCGCGCAATAATCACGCGATCCCGGCCGATGATTGTCGCAATAAACCTGGAGTCGAACTGAGACCTGCCGAATATCTCGGCAAGTTTGTCGACGGATATGCTGAGCCCAAGCAGATATTTCTTGTCGCCTTCAATGGTCACAGGAACGCCGACCGCAACCACGTTCCGTTTTATCAACGGCCCCGCGATAAGATTCGACACGAACGTTTTCTTACCGGTGAGTAAATCATCACGGACAGAGGGCTGGAGCGTGGAGCCTGCCGCCAGTGAAGCGCCCCAAGAAACCTCCGTGTTGATTATCTGAATGTTCTGAACAAGGTCGTGCAAGACGATCTGAATTTGCAATTGACGCGCTATCTTCGTCAGCTGCTTATGAAACTCTTCAAAGCGTTCGTTCACTAACAAATGTGAACTGCCGAGCGCCTGAAGCAGATTCTCAGCCGAAGAGATTTCGCGATCTATAGCGTCATTTATCTCGCGCGTTTTTTGTCCGACATTCTCTTCAAGCTGCGCCCGCTCCGTTTGCACAGATATCCAGGCAAGCCGGCCTCCGATTGCAAGAGCGGGGCAAAGAACGCCTACTACAACGAGCAGAAAATAAGCTCGTACAGTAAAGCCGTTCCAACGTCGGGTGAGAATGCCTGCCAATTCCAAGGCGGCCTCCGGCTGGCGGAAAAAATCGGCTGTAGTCGAGAAGCGAATCAGCCGTAGCGGTATTACGTAGCCGATGCATGTGATCGATCAAGCGCAGACTAAGCTTGCCGGAAAACCATGAAGATAGAGGGCGCTACGTAGGGGAAAGCCTTACGTGCAAAGCTGGCCCTTACCTCGTTTTCACAAAGCGCAAACCAGTACGAGAAAGCTCGATGGCTTTATCTCCGGGTAAGCTTCTGGATTGTAAGTGAAGAACACTCGGCGATTTCCTCTCTGCCGCCGATTCGAAAGTGATCCCGGGCGGCGCGATGCTGTCCGGGATTCTTTCTTATACTCCTCTCCAGATTTCTTCGTCCGAAGGAGCTCTTACGTCTCCGCTAAAGGGAGACAGTGGAGACCTCAAGAGATACCTTGAGGTGATTTCTAAATTGAATCCCTATTGGATGAGATGAGGAGAGAGACTACTCCATCACCATAACTTTCAATTCACTCGAAGAACCCTTTGACTCCGGCCGTTGGGCGCAAAGCGACCCAGTTCCTCTTACCGGCGCTTGAGAAGAGCTTTTCTGCTTTCCCGACGAAGGCAGCTAACCGGAAGCCGCTCTTAACGCTACCGCTGGAGGCTGCAATCGGTGAAGGGATTGTCCCGGCACCAAAAAAGCATCCCGCATTTGAAACTTCACCTCACCAAACGCACTGGGGAATTTCCCCCCGTTGGTAGGGCAATAATCGGACGTGCAGTCGTAAGATGCGAAACCCATTCATCTCGATGAGTCACTGTGACTCAGTACACGAACTGCCAAACGCACGTTAGGCAATTTGTGTTCAGGAGGCGCGTATGGCCCATTCAGCGTTATCAGATACGAGAGAGCATAGGCTTGTTGCCTACCTTCGTGTGTCCACCGACAAACAAGGTATCAGAGGTCTTGGCATTGAGGCACAACGCCGAGCGGTGCACGACTACGCACGAAGGCAAGGAGAAAGGGCCGTGCTCTTGGCGGAGTACATGGAGGTTGAGAGTGGACGTAGAGCCGACAGGCCCGAGCTTTGGAAAGCTATCGACCATGCTCGCAATGCTGGAGCCCTACTTGTCATTGCCAAGCTCGACCGTCTGTCCCGTGACGTGCACTTCCTCACCGGACTAGAGAAGGCGGGGGTCGAGTTCGTTGCCTGCGATATGCCCAATGCCAACCGCTTGACGATCACCATCCTCGCGGCAGTTGCCGAGCACGAGAGGGAGATGATCTCACAGAGAACTAGGAGTGCACTCGCTGTGGCAAAGGCGCGGGTGGCGTCAACCGGGCAACGTCATCACCCGAATATCAAACGCCTTGGCAACCCCTATGGAGCACGGGTACTCGAAGGTATGTCTAACGAGAAAGCCGTGACAGCAATCAAGAGACGAGCAGACGAGACGGCATCAAGGATCAAGAGGGTGATAAAAGACATTGTTGGCGATACTGCGATGAGCACCGGCGAGATCGCGCATGCTCTCAACCAACGTGGCGTACTTTCGCCTCGCGGAAGGCGGTGGCATGCGACAGCGGTGACGAGGGTGTTGAAACGAACCAACTCGTGAAAACTTAACTGCGAAAACTTTTCTTGCTTTGAAACGCGAAAGCATTCTATGCGTTTGGAGAGGGGACATCGTCATGGGATTTAAGAATGATCTCCTCACATATCGAATCCAAAGACATTTGCATGTATGGAGCCGTTGTTAAGCTTCGCGGCAAGCTCTGCATCGGCTTTAGGCTTCATCTCCGCGATAAGGTCGTTGAATCTTATGGATGGATTTGGAGTAACCAAAACCCCTATGGGCAAATGCTGGCCCTCCAATGCGTCTTACGCGCTATTGCTGACGACGACCGGGAGTTCACCCTTCGAGCTGTGTTCCGCACAGCACAGGTACGAATCCGCCTAGAACAGGCTCTCGAACGCGCGGCAAAAAAACAGTTTGGTAGGCCAGTTCGTCAGGCGCGAGAAGATGAAGCCGGGTGGTACGAGACCGCCCTCCTCTACAAACAACACTGTCGAGGAATCACCCCTGCATTCAGCGAGGTCGATCTGACTGAACTCAAGAAGATCGAACGGGAGATTGAAAACCAAGTCTACCAACTCAAGGGTGGGCTGTCTGGGTCAGACCCTGTGATGCTCGCCTGCGTGCTGCCGGGTGACGACCTCTGATGTCTGATGGGAGAGCAATCAAGGCCCGCCTACTAAGCGACCTCGACGATCATATGCCTCGCTGTACGGTGCCGGACTCCAAGACGGGAAAGCTGTGCAGCAGACCGACGTCACGCGCGTCTAAAGACGGCCTTAGCCCCTTCCTATGTCGATACCATCAGCAGCACCGACAACGGCATGGATCGACATGGTGCAAGACACCCAAGGCGAAGACCTTCGAGCCATACCTCAAGGCCGCGCTCGGCATCCTTGAGGTGAAGCACGACGATACCTTCGTGAAAGCCGCCCTCTCCTCTATCCAGCATCAGCTGGACAACGCCGGGCCATCCGAGATCGCAACTAGGCTTCGAGGTAAGCCTGCCAGCGAACGTGCACGGATTGCCTTAGCGAGGCTTCGAGACAGAGGCGTGGCACCTGACAGATTGTTGGCGATACCGGTGGCTATCCGGGCGTTGCTCCAAGAAGCAGATGGCTACTTCCTGCGTGACCCCGAGTACCGGCAGGTCGCCGTAGCGAAGGCCGTTCATCGCCTGGCGTCCGGTACCCACAAGTCCTGGGATTTACACGAGCGTGATGGGCGCATTAGGCGAATTGAGATGCACGCCTATCCGCGCTCTTCGGGGCAGATACTGCGCTATCTAGGTGAACTCATCGAAGGAGAGGCTGAACTTGTAATAGACAAACACCTAGATGGTGTCCTTAAGCTAAAGATTGCTCGCTACGGCAAATTCGAGCCCAAATCGCTGGCAAAGTAGATTTGTATCCTCGTTTAATCGAGACATCAGGTCCGTTTGAACGGGGCGCACATGTTGCGTAGTTATCAGGTCACTCCGCGCACTAAATCCAAGTTACATCGATCATGAGCATCCAACTTCAATTCGACCCCTTAAGCAGAGCGAAGAGCAAGACATTAACGTCAGAAATATCCGCGTTCATTGCTTTACTAAATAGCCGTGAGAGTAAGCTGGGTCTTCGCAAGCGAGAAAGACGAGAAATAGATCGAATAAATTTCAAGTTGGCGGCTGAAACTATCATCTGCAATCTACTAGTCACTGCGTCTATCAAGAACGCGAGACTCTCAGTGCCGCGCAGCCACAAGATCATGTGGGGAGCCTCCAGATACCGGAACCGCGTTTACGGCCAGCACTTCATCTCTCTGTTAGACTTGCTTGAGAGTTTACAGTTCATTTCTGTGCCAACGAAGGGATTCCGAATCTCACAGTTGATCAAGCAAGCGACAACAATTGCTCCGAGAAAGGCGTTTCAAAAGCACTTCAATCTTAGCGGCTTCAGTTCAGATCATCTGACACAAGCAGAAGAGCCAGAAGTACTGTTGTTAAAATCCACAAAGGACTTGGACGGCTTTTCAGAACTAATCGACTATAAAGAAACCGCGCAAACAAAACGACTTCGAAATCAAATCATAGAAATCAACAGGCAATTGCTGCTCGCTGAGATCACTATTTCTTTCAACAGAAACAGCCGGTCGATCAACGAAAAACAATTCCTGGTTAGTTCACACTATAGATCGCTTCGACGTGTCTTTAACAACGGGACATGGACCGACGGTGGCCGTTTGTTTGGTGGGTTCTGGATGAACATGGAGCGAAAGGAGCGGTTCTCCGCGATAAGGATTTCCGGAGAGAAAATCGCAAACGTAGACTACAGCTCTTTATTCACGCGCCTTGCTTACGCACAAGGAAAGGCAAAACACCCGACAATGGATTCTTACGATATTCACGGAGATGGCTCTTCTCGCGATGGGTGGAAGACTCTTATGAACGCTCTGCTTTTTGCGAAAGCGCCTTTGAGGCAATGGCCAGACGGTTCGCGGGAACTGTTTGAAAAAGAGACTAGTCTGAGAGAAGCTGTTTCCCTTGTTAAGGAAAGGCATCATCCAATTGCTCATCTATTCGAGCAAGGGCTTGGTTTTCAACTGATGCGCATCGAAAGCGACATTCTCATTTCGATTCTCAAGCACCTTCAGGATAACGAAGTGCCTGCTTTGCCTCTGCATGATTCCGTCTTGGTTCCCATCTCTGCCGCGAAGAGAGCCAAAAGTGTTATGGAGAACGAGTTTAAGAGGCGCACCGGCTTATCGAGAGCTTACGTCTCGATAGATTATGGCGACCTAGGCTAAAAAAAATGGAGGACGATTTCTCGTCCCCCAGTCTGGGAGGAAACGTATATTCGAGTTTACTGACCGCGCGGATGCGGAAGGGCTCCAGCTTCCTTGAGCACAGAGTGAGCTGCTTTAAATGCGTCGAGACCGGCAGGAATTCCGCAATAGACAGTCGCGTGAAGCAGAATCTCTTTAATTTCATCAACGCTAACACCGTTCGTTAAAGCCCCTTTCACGTGCAGCTTGATCTCGTTGGGACGATTTAGTGCCGTCAGCATCGCGAGGTTCAGCATGCTGCGTTTTTTTCGATCCAGTCCAGGCCGCGTCCAGGCATAACCCCAACACCACTCCGTGGTGATGTTCTGAAAGGCCATCATGAAGTCGTCCGCCTGCGCTATCGATCCATCGACATAATCCGCGCCGAGCACTTCGCGGCGAACTTTCAATCCCTTGTTAAACTGATCACTATTCTGGCTCATTGTTTACTCTCCTCTCGTCCGTTGTTCTTCGAACCGATTACTCGCCAATTCGCACGATGCGCAGATTATTAGTGGTGCCGGGCATTCCGAACGGAATTCCTGCTACGACAATCATGAGCTCCCTCGCCCGAGCGAACTCCTCCTTTACGACCGTCGCCACTGCGACATGGACCATCTCTTCGTAGGACTTGACGTTCTCCGAATGGAAACTGTGTGCACCCCAGTAAAGGGCCATCTGTCGGGCCACCAGCAAACTCGGTGTAATTGCTACAATAGGAACACGAGGCCTTTTGCGAGCTACGCGAACCGCTGTAGTGCCGCTTGAAGTAAAACCTACGATTACGGCTGCTTGAATCTTCTCGGCTAGTTCTCCGGCAGCTGCTGCTATTGCATGGGGCGGTGACTGATCTTCTTCATCGGATATTGCAGATACTATCGTCGCGTAAAGTTTGTGCCGCTCGGTGCTACCAATGATTCGATCCATCATCCCGACAGCTTCAACAGGATACAAACCCGCCGCAGACTCTGCGGAAAGCATCACCGCGTCTGCACCGTCGTAAATTGCTGTTGCGACGTCCGATGCCTCTGCTCGCGTTGGTGTGGGGGCATTTATCATCGAGTCTAACATCTGAGTCGCGACTATCACCGGCTTAGCGGCGAGCCGACAAACTCTTACCAGCTCCTTCTGTACTCCTGGAACCTGCTCCGGCGGTATTTCTACGCCGAGGTCTCCTCTTGCCACCATGACGGCATCGGATAGTCGGACTATGTCGTCGATGCACGTTAATGCTGAGGGCTTTTCTATTTTCGCAATCAGCCCTGCGCGACCGGCAATGATTGCGCTTGCTTCCATCATGTCGCTGGGCCGCTGAACGAACGACAGGGCAACCCAATCGACCCCCAAATTCAAACCAAATTCTAGGTCATCGCGGTCTTTAGCGGTTAGGGGCGAGAAGTCGAGAAGTGTGCCCGGAAGATTGACGCCTTTACGATTTGAAATCTCTCCACCAGTTATTACTTTGACTTGAAATGTTTCTCTTCCAACATCGCTTACACGAGCGCGTACTTTGCCATCGTCGATCAGTATTTCCTGATCCGGAGAAATTGCATCAAACACTGCTGGATGAGGGAGCCGTATCGAGTAGGTTTCATCACCGCTGAGTGAAAATTGTAAAGTCTCACCCGCTACAACAGTGCGCTTACCTTGCGGAATAGCTCCAATACGGATTTTTGGGCCTTGAAGATCTTGTAGTACGCCAATTGGTCGTCCCACATCCTTTTCAAGCTTTCGTATCGAAGCATACACCTCGGCGTGATCTTCTTGTGTGCCGTGACTAAAATTCATGCGGAATGTGTCAGCCCCTGCAAGAAAGAGGGCCTTAAGTATTTCCGGAGATGCGCTTGCCGGACCGATGGTGGCTACAATCTTTGCGCGACGATTCCGATGCATTTGCTGCTCGCTTAATTGACCAGGATTGCTCGGATGTCATTGACGTTTGTTCGTGTCGGCCCTGTAACAACGAGATCGCCTAGTTCTGAGAAGAAGCTAAAACTATCGTGCTCTTCCAGATAATTTCTGGCGTTAAGACCCAATTCGCTTGCTCGCTTGAGGGTGTCCGGCGAAACGAAAGCGCCAGCAGCACGCTCAGTGCCGTCTAGGCCATCACTATCCCCTGCAATGGCCCAAGTGTTTGCTTGACCCTGCATTGCTATCGCGAAGCTCAGCAAGAATTCAGTGTTTCGACCGCCACGCCCTGGAACATCTCGGCAAATAGAGACGGTTGTTTCTCCTCCTGATAGAAGCACGGCGGGTGAACCAATCGGCATTCCATTATTACGAACTGACCTGGCAATTCCTGCCATTGCGATTGCAAGCTCCCGACTCTCGCCTTCAAGCGCATCACCCAGAATAATTGGATTGAGTCCTCGCAGTTGGGCGCTAGTTGCAGCAGCCTTCAGTGCTAATGTGGGCGCGGCGATAACCACAACATCTCCCTGCACTTGCTTCGGCGTTTCCCGATTAGAATCCAGAAGCAGCCGTGCTGCGACGGGCAACTCAATCCTAAATCTAGAAACTATCTCCTTCGCATCAGAGACGGTTGATGCATCAGACACCGTAGGACCAGACGCGACAGTCGAAGGGTCGTCACCAGGTACATCGCTAATCAAGAGTGAGACCAACCTTGCAGGCGAAGCTGCCTTCGCAAGATGACCGCCCTTAATCTCAGAAAGATGCTTTCGAACAATATTAATCTCGCTGATCGTCGCGCCGCTTCGCAGAAGATCTTCGTTCACGCGTTGCTTGTCTTTAAGCGAGAGGCTTCCTGCAGGAGCGACCATAAGGGACGACCCGCCACCAGAGATCAGCGCAATAACGAGGTCATCTCTGCTTAGGCCGTGCACGGCATTGCGAATTGCTTGACCTGCCATCTCACTCGCAGCATCGGGCACTGGATGTGAAGCTTCAATCACCCTAATTCTGCCAGCCGGCACCGAATGACCGTACCGCGTGACCACCACACCAGAAACATCAACTTCAGGCCACGCCGCATCAACGGCAGCAGCCATTGCCGCCGAAGCCTTACCGGCTCCAACGACAACACACCTTCCTCTGGGTTTCTCGGGCAGATTTCTTTGAACAGCCGCCACCGGATCAGCGCTGGCAACCGCCGCGTCGAAAATCCCTCGCAGCGTCCGTAGCGCCCAATCGTTCGATAGTTCTGGCAACACTAACAGCACTCAAGCGTTCGATCCGTGAATGGCGTCAATGGCTGCTGCCGTGACGTCAGCGGTTCTCGCCTTGCCACCCAAGTCTGGAGTGTGAAACCGCTCATCGGCTGTTACGCGCTCTATAGCCAACATCAGTCTATTTGCAGCTGTCTTTTCGCCAAGGTGCTCAAGCATCATGACGGAGGACCAGAATGTGCCAATCGGGTTCGCCACTCCCTTCCCCGTAATGTCAAATGCTGACCCGTGAATGGGCTCAAACATCGACGGAAAGTGACGTTCCGGATTTAAGTTAGCCGTCGGCGCAATTCCGAGAGAGCCTGCAAGTGCGGCAGCCAAGTCTGACAGAATGTCAGCATGAAGATTGGTAGCAACAATCGTATCCAGTGTTTCGGGGCGCATCACCATTCTCATGGTCATCGCATCGACGAGCATCTTATCCCAAGTCACGTCTTTAAACTCAGATGATACTTCAGCTGCGATTTCGTCCCACATAACCATGGCATGGCGCTGTGCATTCGACTTCGTCACTACCGTAAGCAGTTTCCGAGGCCTGGTTTGAGCAAGGCGAAAAGCAAATCGAATAATTCTTTCTACGCCTGCTCGCGTAAACATTGCCACATCGGTTGCTACTTCAAGCGGAGAACCCTGATGAGCACGTCCGCCGACACCGGCGTATTCACCTTCTGAATTTTCTCGCACGATTACCCAATCGAGCTCTTTGCCATTCACCTTGCGGAGCGGCGATGTAATTCCTGGCAGGATACGAGTCGGGCGAACATTCGCGTACTGATCGAATGGCTGACAGATCGCAAGGCGAAGGCCCCACAATGTAATGTGATCTGGAATATCCGGATGACCGGCGGACCCGAAAAGAATCGCATCATGTTTCTTGATCTGATCCCGCCCGTTCTCGGGCATCATGCGGCCGTTCTTCTTGTAGTATTCGCCGCCCCAATCGAAGTGATCGAACTTGAAGGCAAACGATCCTTCGCGCTTAGCAAGCGCGTTCAGAACCTCAACGCCAGCCGAGATAACCTCCGTGCCGATACCGTCACCGGGAATGGCGGCAATGTTGTACGTTTTCATTATATTCTCCGAGATTGCAGTTGCAGCGCGGTGTGCGCCTATTCCTGAAAAGCTTCTTCACGTCGCTTGCGGACCATCGGCAGCACGGCGACGAAGACGATGATTACAGCGCCTATGAGAAGCGCGAGCGCGATCGGTCGTTCGAGAAAAACATAAAAACTGCCGCGTGATATTCCGAGTGCTTGTCGCAGCTTCTCTTCCATTAGCTTGCCCAACACAAAGCCGAGGAGCATCGGCGCTGGCTCAAAGCCCAGCTTGATAATGACGTAGCCAAAGATAGAGGCCGCGCCTATCGCGAGAACGTCGTCGGGGTTGTTGTTGATCGAGTAAATACCGATGCAACAGAAAAGTATGATTGATGGGAAAAGTATCCGGTACGGCACCTTAAGAAGGCGAACCCAGAGCCCAATCAGAGGCAGATTGATCACCAGCAACATTAAGTTGCCGACCCACATCGAAGCGATCAGGCCCCAGAACAACTCCGAGTTTTTCGTCATCACCTGCGGCCCCGGAATCACGCCGTGTATCGTCATCGCCCCCACCAGCAAGGCCATCACCGCATTCGGGGGGATTCCAAGGGTGAGTAAAGGCACGAATGAAGTTTGCGCACCGGCGTTGTTCGCGGATTCCGGCCCCGCCACACCTTCGATTGCGCCCTTTCCGAATCGTGTCGGATCATCCGCGAGCTTCTTCTCCAAAGTGTAAGACGCGAAAGGTGCCAACGTTGCGCCGTTGCCCGGAAGGATTCCGAGGATCGAACCTAGTCCGGTGCCACGCGCAATCGGCCAGAATGACTGCCGGAGCTCCGCGATTGTCGGAAGCAGTTTTCCGATTTTCGCTTTGAGAACATCTCTTTTCTCGACGCTTTCGAGATTCCGGATGATCTCAGCTACTCCGAAAACGCCCATAGCAAGAACAGCGAAATCTATTCCATCGGCGAGACTCTCGATACCGAGAGTTAAGCGTTCGTCAGACGTTTCCGCATCCTGACCAATCGTCGAAAGCAGCACACCGACGACAATCATGATCAGCGCCTTAAGAACAGGACCCCGGGCGAGCATCACGGCCAACGCAAGCCCGAGGACCATCAATGCGAAATAGTCAGCGGGGCCGAACAGCAGCGCCAGCTTCGTCATCGGCACGCCCAGCAATGCTATAAAAACAGTCGCAACAGTTCCGGCAGCGAAGGAGCCAATCGCAGCTATCCCTAGTGCCGCGCCAGCGCGCCCGGTTTTGGCCATTGCATGCCCGTCAAGTGCAGTGACAACCGAACTCGATTCACCCGGCACGTTGATCAAAATCGCCGTTGTGGAGCCCCCATACTGAGCGCCGTAATAAATACCTGCGAGCATGATGATCGCGCCCGTCGGATCGAACTTATAGGTTAGCGGCATTAGCATCGCGATGGTTGCGATGGGGCCCACGCCGGGCAACACGCCGACAAGCGTTCCTATGAAGCAGCCGACAAAACAAAGCAGAAGGTTTGACGGCGTCGCCGCCGTTGCGAATCCCTGCGCTAGATTTGCGACGAGGTCCATTGCGCCCTCAATAACCAAGCAGCCAAGGCGCAAGTGGAATCGGAAGTTGCAGCACGAACTTAAAGAGCGCGATGCTAACCACCGTCATCGCGATACTAAACGCAATGATTTCTACGGGCTTGCTCTCCCTATTCGACAGAGAGCTAATCAGAATCGTGATCGGTGCCGCAACAAGAAGTCCCAAAGGCCGAACCGAAAAAGCGAAAACTACGATGGCTGCGAGAACAAAGATGAGGCCCCGCCACGCGATGCTTCCGATGGCCCCCTCGCCTGAGTTAAGGAAAGACGCGAGGATGAGCAGAAAACCCAAAATGCCGAGCAGCAGCGCAACTGCACGTGGCATCATTCCGGGCCCGATGCCGTCGAATGATCCGAACGGCAGCTTCCAGCCAAGCCACAATGCAAATACTGCAGCTACAACGACGGTGCAGCCTCCAATGAAGTCTTGCCATGACTTCACCGATAGTTCGGGTCGGCCCGGTGTCGGGTTGGAGGTGCCCATCTTGAAACGCTTCCTTACGTGCAGCCTAGTTGCCCTTGACGCCCGCACGCTTGATCACGTCGCCCCAGCGTTGCACCTCTATAGAGAGATGTGTCCTGAGAGCGTCGGGAGTTACCTGTTTGGGATCGACGGGCTCGGTGCCAAGGCTTGCGAACCGTTCAACAACCTTTGGGTCTTTCAACGCCGCCTGAAGAGCTGCCACTAGTTTTGCAGAAACATCTTTCGGCAGTCCCTTGGGTGCCCACATCGCGTGCCAGGCGGAAACTTCAAAGCCCTTAAGCTCTGTATTCAGAGGTGGAAGATTGGGAACCGAGTTCACCTTAGTTTTTGTCGTTACAGCGTAGCCCTTGATTTTCCCGTCTTTGATCTGATTCGTCGTGTTCGTCGTCTGGTCGCACATAATGTCGAACTGACCGCCGAGAAGATCGTTCATCGCCGGGCCAGTGCCGCGATAAGAAATTCCCTTTAGCTGAACGCGTAGATCATTCATCAGGATCAGCATGCAGAGGTGTGCCGCCGATCCGATGCCTGCGTGACCGTATGTCACCTTTTCCTTATCGGTCCGAATCCAGTGTAGCAATTCTTTCAGATTTTTCGTCGGCAACGACTCTTTGGAGACAAGTGTCATCGGTACGTCAGTGATGCGTCCAAGGTGATCGAAATCTTGGACAACATTGTATTTGAGGTTCTCATAAAGAGCTGGGGCTGTCGCATGCGCGATGTGCCAGACAGCGATAGTGTAGCCGTCCGGAGCAGACTTAGCGACGCGGCCCATCCCGATAGTGCCGCCAGCTCCACCGACGTTTTCGACGATGACAGTTTGCCCGAGAGTTTTTGTCATCGACTCCGCGATCAGGCGCGCGACGGTATCTGTCGGCCCGCCTGCTGCCGCAGGAACGATCAATGTGATCGGCTTCGTCGGAAAGTTCGACTGAGCGACAGCCCAGTTCGGTAGAATTGCAGTGGTAGCGGCAATAGCGCCGATCATCGCGGCGCGACGTGTGAAGCCCATTTTCCTCTCCCTGTTTATTCTTGAATTCGCGTCCTGCGCCTATTTCTGGCGCTTCTCTTATGTGTAAGGCGGCACCAGAGGGCGTCACAACCGCTATTGGATTATACAAATTTTTGATGCAATCTCCTCAATGCGTGTTGCGCGGGGAAATTATGGAACTACATCAACTTCGCTGCTTCCTAGCAGTGGCTGAAGAACTCCACTTTGGAAGAGCAGCTCGGCAACTCGATATGCTTCCCTCCGCGTTGGGGAGACATGTACGCCTCCTTGAAGAATCCCTTGGGACACAACTTCTTCTGCGCACCACGCGTAATGTGGCTCTTTCGCAAGACGGCGCACTATTTCTAAATGATGCGAGGCTACTGGTTGCCAAGGCCGACGACTTAGGCGCGCGTTTCCGCGAGAAAGGCCGGAAGCGAGGACTTACGCTGAAACTCGGAGCCATTGACACAGCCGCTGCTAGCTTAGTGCCAATGCTATTACAGGATTTTCGAAAGCATCATCCCCAAGTTACGGTTCAGCTTGTTGAAGACAAAACCATTCGTCTCCTTCCCAGGTTGCTGTCTGGGAGACTTGATCTAGCCTTCGTCCGACCTCCGGAAAAATTCGATAAGCGTATTCAATTTGAGCATCTGTTCTATGAGACAGCGGTTGTTGCTGTTCCAACGCAACACAAACTTGCAAGCCGAAAAAAAATAACAATAGAGAACATTCTCGATCAGCCGTTGATCATCCCTGATCGGAGTTCTCGCCCGCACAGCCACGATCTCACTATGAAGCTTTTTGAGCTGGCGAACGCCCGACCGGTTGTTGCTCAAGTTGCGGAGGAGAAGCAGACAATCGTCAATCTAGTTGCCGCTGGACTTGGATTGGCAATCGTTCCTCGATGGGCGTCACGCTTCGCAGTTGCCGGAGTCCGCTTCATACCGCTGAAGGTTGAAGAAAGGAAAAACCTTAAGTTTCTTCCTTTTGCAGCCGCTTGGATTGATGGATCACGCGATCCCGTTCGCGACCAAATGATGTCGGTTCTCAAATCGAGACTACGTACTTACTCCGCCAAAGCATGATCCTTACGCCTCCTCTAAAGGGAGGGAGAGGCCTAGAGGTGAGACCTCAAGGTTGCCACGTGCCGGTGCCTTTAAGTTGGGAGATGATGACAGCTGCATCACTCATCCCCTCCTCAAAGTATCTACTTAATGAAGACGTGAAGTCGGCAATGCTTCTGTGCGCGAAATGACCCAGTTCCTCTTACCGGCACCTAGGTAGAGCTTTTCTGCTTTCTTGGAACGAGCAACTTGTCAGGTGTTGTCTTCAGCGCCTTCGCGAGGCGGCTAAGGACGACGATGGTGGTATTCCGTAACTTCCGCTCCACCTGAGAGACATAAGTCCGGTCCAGGCCCGCCTCCAGCGCTAGCTCTTCCTGAGACATACCAGCGGCCTTCCGGGCCACCCGGACGTTCTCCGCAACTATCGCGATGATTCTGGCCCCGTCCTTCATACCGGAAGCGGGCCCTTAGGGTGACTTTCGGTCTACGGACTTTGAGTCTCATTTCTTTGTAGACTTTAAGTCCCATTCTCTGATTCACTGGGCTTGGACTCTGAACAGGGACAAGCGATGGACACGGGACTTTATCTACTGCTTTTTGGACTGCCGGTTTGGTTTGCAGCTTTATTTTTTGCGCCCAAGTCGGGACACCATAAAGCAGCGAACCACATCGTCCTATTTTGGATTGGTGGCGGCATGTCGATCATCGGTTGGATTATGACGGTGATTTTCTTAGGACGGCGTTGGGAAATTCATCCGGCTATAGCAATTGTCGTTTTGCTAGGTGGATTCGGAATGGCAGGACTTGCGCTGCAGTATGTCGAAAACGCTAGAAAGAAGCGGACAGACTAAGGAACTAGCCAATTTTGTAACGCGGAAACTTCTTGATGGCTGCTGCATGCGTCTTCAGACTCACGTCACCATAAGTCTCCGAGACGCTCCGTGGAGACTGGCCCTGGATCGCATCAAGTATCCTGTGCTCAACCCCCACCTCCATGCCCACCGTCTTGAAACGATGCCTCCACGCGTGGTTAGGCGCGACCGCTTTATCGCTAACCACCTCACGCACGAATTCAGCAAGCCGGTTCTTGAGGGCTCTTAGTGGCCCTCGCACGTCACCATTACTGGACGGCGTAAGGAAGAGGTGGCCTTCTGCCGCTTGCATAACGAATTTTACGAACCCGAGTTCGACAAGGTGATGATGCAGCACGACATCCCGAGCCTCGTTGTTCTTCACCGTTCCGGCTTCGGGCGTAATCTTCGCGACCCACCACTCGCCCTCTTTCCGAACATCCTGCTTGCGAAGCTGTGCCATTTCGCCCACGCGAGCTCCGGAGTACGCGCATAGCCATGGTACCCATCGCTTTGCCGCGAACATCTTCACGTTCTTACTTCCGTCTTCGTTGTTGCTCGCCTTTCTGAGAATCGTTTTTGCCTCTTCGTCAGTGAAGCCTTTAGACCGGAGCTTCTGCGCTTTACCCAACTTGATGGTCACTCCTTCAGCCGGATTCGCTCTGAGCTTGTCGTTCGCCACCGCCCACACAAAGACGGTCTTCAAGCCAGATAGGTCGCTGTCCTTGACGGTCTTCGGCGAGATCGGCTTTCCGGTTCGAGGGTTGATGCTTGCAAGTCGATAATCCTTAAAGGCGACGACATCCTGCTTCGACACGCGCGTTGCATCGTCGTGCTTCAAGAATTCAACGAAGGCAGCCATCGTGTTTTCGTAGCTTTCCTTTGTGCTCACCTTCCGCCCAGTTGCCTTCGCTTCTTGCCACCACGATTCCACGAGGCCGGTGAGTGAGACGCGCGGTGCATACGGCACTGTGTCTTTCTCGACCTGCCAAACTGGAAAGCGATTGGCCGTTGAGTCTGGCGAATAGTCCCCCTCAGCATTTCGCTTACGGCTGGCCCATGCGTCTCTTAGTGCCACCCAAAGTGCTTGGAGCGTGATTGACCTTGAGGTGGCAGTAAGTTTCCCAACGCCTTTGGAAAGCAGCAGGCGGTCGAGGAGTGGCCCTAGCGACTTTTCCAGCGCATCGTCTTTGGGATCGGCTCCAAGCTTCTCCCAGTGCTCCTGAATGCCTTCCCAAATGTCTGGCTCAAGGTGATCTGCTTCGACCCGCTTCCAGCCTTCAGGCGTGTGTTCCACCGCGATGGTGCGCTCTCGGCCCTCACCGGAAGCCCAAGCGCGATACAAATCACCAGCGAGTGCCGTTGCTTGTCGGTGGCTAAGCGGCGCTTCCTCATCGCGACGTAGAGCCGTCCAGACACCCTCAAGATATTCATCAACGGTGGCCAAGCGGCGCTTCACTTCCGCAGGATCATTCGTGCGAAGCGAGATGCGAATGGACTGTGTGCGAGGCGTAATCGCGACTGTCTGCGTCTCATCGCCCACCGGAACCGAAAGCTTCAGACCGTTCGCTTTCTTGCGAACATCTGTCGGAATTCTCCGGACGAAATACTGATTACGGGACTCTTTCCGCTTCACCGGACGGACCAATCGAAAAAGCATTTGTTACTCACCCTTGTAACACAGTCGGGCAAGCGCATGGCCTTGATTGGGCTTATCTCTTTGAAAACTCTGAGGTCAGAGTGAGAATGGTGCCCAGGGCCGGAATCGAACCAGCGACACTGCGATTTTCAATCGCATGCTCTACCAACTGAGCTACCTGGGCATCTCGCGGCAGAGCGGAAACACCCTGCCGAAAGCCGCGCGGTTTATAGTGTCTCGGCTCCCGGCTTGTCCAGCCAGCAAAGCCGCACGGGAAAAGGCCTAATTCTCTTCGTCTTTCCGGGGCTTAGGCGCTGCCGGCTCGGCACTTTCAGCGCCATCCTCGTCGGAGTCTTCGGTCCCGGGGATCGCATAACCGCCCGAGAGCCAGCGGTGCAGATCGACGTCGGCGCAGCGCTTGGAGCAGAACGGCCGGAATTTTTCGGACGCCAGTTTCCCGCAGATTGGGCAGAGCCCGCTGGCGCCGAGCTTTCGCGCGCGGCCGTTTCCGTTCTCAGGCATATTTCAACGTAACCCCGCCATCGACGACGAGTTCTATGCCGGTGATGTAGCGGCTCTCGTCGGAAGCCAGAAACACGGCGGCGTTCGCAACATCCCAGGCGTCGCCCATTTTCCCCATCGGCACCTGCGCCGCGCGCGCGGCCCACATTTTTTCGACATCGCCCTTGCCGTAAGCCGCTTTCAGCGCGGGCGAATGTTCGACCATCGGGGTCTTCATCAGGCCCGGCAGGATTGCGTTCACCCGGATATTATTCTTCGCGTATTGCGCGGCGGTCGCGCGCGTCAGGTGATTGAGCGCGGCCTTGGTCGCGTAATAGGTCGGATAATCGACGCCGGTGTAGCGGATGCCCGCGATCGACGAGATATTGATGATCGAGCCGCCGCCCAGCTTTTCCATGAGCGGAATCGTGTGCTTCATGCTGAGCATCGCGCCCTTGAGATTGACCGCAAAGATGCGGTCCCATTCGGCTTCGGAGATTTCGACGACGCCGCCGACCTCGGCAAGGCCCACGTTGTAATCGAGAATGTCGATCCGGCCGAAAAATTCGGCGGCTGCATTCACCATCTTCGCAACGTCATCGGCCTTGACGACATCCGCCTTGATAGCGACGGCGTCGCCGCCTTCTTTCTCGATGAGATCGACCGTCTCCTGCGCGGCTTCGAGGCGATAATCCGCGCATGCGACTTTCGCGCCTTCGCGCGCGAACGCCACCGCGGTTGCCTTGCCGTTGCCCCAGCCGGGCCCGGAAGACCCCGCACCGACCACGAGCGCGACTTTATCTTTCAGACGATCAGGCATTGCGAACCCCTTTGGCGTCGCGCTCGCGCAATTCGGTTTTCAGAATTTTTCCGTAATTGTTCTTCGGCAGCGCATCGACAAACACATAATGCTTCGGCCGCTTGAAGCGCGCGATGTTCGAAAGACACAGCGAATCGAGTTCCTTCTCGCCGGCATCGCCCACGACATAGGCAACGACGACCTCACCCCATTCGGTGTCTGGGCGCCCGATGACGGAGACTTCGCGGACCTTGCCGTGCTTGAGTAAAATCTCCTCGACCTCGCGCGGATAGATATTGCTGCCGCCGGAAATGATCATGTCCTTCGAACGGTCTTTCAGCGTGAGGTAGCCCTCCTCGTCGAATGCGCCGACATCGCCGGTATGCAACCAGCCGTTGGCGAGCGTCTTCTTTGTCGCTTCCTCGTTTTTCCAGTAGCCCGCCATCACTACATCGCCGCGGCAAAGAATCTCGCCGATCTCGCCTGCTGGAAGCGGATTGTCTTTGGCGCCGCCGATACGAACTTCGAGACAGGAATAGGGTGTGCCGGCGGAGCCGATGCGATCGAGCCAGCGCGGATGCGCGCTATCGGCGACTTCGCGCTTGGACAACTTCGTGATCGTCATCGGACTTTCGCCCTGTCCGTAGATCTGCGCGAGCTTCGGTCCGAAGCGGCCGAGCGCGCGGCGCACGTCCTCGACATACATCGGCGCGCCGCCCCAGACGAAGGTGCGGAGGTTATCCGCGTTGCAGTCCGCGCTGCTATCGACAAGGCGCTTGATCATGGTGGGAGCCGCGAACATCGACATGCGCGGCCATTTATCGATCAGCGCAAAAATTTCTTCCGGATCGAACGAGCCGGATTCCGGCACCACATTCACGCCGCCCTTGGCGACATGCGGCATGATGTACATTCCGGAGCCGTGACTCATCGGGGCCGCGTGCAGAATCGGATCGCCGGTATTTGTCTCGTCGACTTCAGTCAAATAAGCGTGCGACGCCCAGTTCAAATTGCGATGCGTGAGCATCGCACCCTTCGGGCGGCCGGTAGTGCCGGACGTATAAAAGAGCCACGCGAGATGATCGCCGCTGACTTCGGCAACCAGCGCCGGGCCGGTTTGCAATAGCCGCTCATACTCCGGGCCCTTGATGCGAATCAGCTTTTCGAGCGACTTCGGCGCATGCGCGGAAACGTCCGCTTCCATGTCTTCGGAGACAAAACATGCACGTGCGCCGGAATGCTCGAGAATGTAGCCGAGCTCCGCGCCATGCAGCTTCGCATTCGCGGGCACGCCGGAAAGACCGGCATGCATAATACCGAACATGATCGCGACATAGTCGGGCTGGTTTTTCGAAATGATCGCAACACGGTCGCCGCGCTTCAAACCCATTGCGAGCAACCCGCCCGCGAGCTTCGCTGCACGGATCGAAAGCGCGCGATAATCGTGAACGGTTTTCTTGCCGAAGCCGACCGCCGGCGCATCCGGAATTGCGCGCCCCGCTCTTGCCAGCCAATACGCGAGGTTCATACTAGTGGTCCGATTCTAACATTCGCATTCCGTTTTAGCGATCCTGATTGCGAATGTTAGAATCAAAAGGACCACTAGCTAATATAAATTTCTAGTGCAGTTTAGGATTTGACATTCGCGTTGTGAACCCGTCGCAAGTGGTTCGCGAATGTCAAATCCACTGCACTAGTCCGGTCTCACCCAATTGTAGTGAATCGGGAAGCCTTCGCCCATGAGCATCGTGGCTGTTTCGAACAATGGCATGCCGACGACGTTCGGATAGGAGCCGACGAGCTTCACGACGAAACTTCCGGCGAGTCCCTGGATCGCATAACCGCCGGCCTTGCCGCGCCATTCGCCCGAGGCGAGATAGGATTCGAGATCGAGCGAAGAAAGCCGCTTGAAGCGAACGCGCGATTCCACGAGCCGCGTCCTGATCGAGTTCTGCGGCGTCACGAGACAGACGCCGGAGTAAACGCGGTGCGTGCGGCCCGACAACAAGCGCAGACAGGCCGCTGCCTCTTCGAGGAGATCGGGCTTCGGCAGAATGCGCCGGCCGACCGCGACCACAGTGTCCGCGCCGAGAATATACGCACCGCGCAGTTCTTCGTTGTCGCGCACGCGCTCGATCACTTTCTCGGCCTTCTCGCGCGCGAGGCGAACGGCAAGCGTGCGCGGCAACTCGCCGCGATCCGGCGTCTCGTCGACCTCGGCCGGCATCAAGGCGTCCGGCTCAAGGCCGATCTGCGCAAGAAGCGCGAGACGGCGCGGCGAGCCGGAAGCGAGCACGAATTTGGGGCGTCCGATCATGCGGCGGTTCTTCTTACTTATCGGGGAGCATAGCCGGGCGAAGGACTACCGGAAAAGCCACTTGAAAGAAACGCCCGCTTCATGCCCTCGGGCCGAAGCGCTGCTTGATTTTGCGGACCAGTTCGTCCCGGACGTTCCGATAGGCTTCCAGCTTCTGGTCGCGGCTACCCTCGACGATGGTCGGATCGGTGGTCGGCCAATACTCCACTTCAATCGGCAGCTTGCGGGTCAGTTCCAGTGCGCGGTGGTGCGCCTGCGGCGACAGGCTGATCGCAAGATCGAAGCTCAACCCCTCGTCGTCCTCGCGTTCCTCGACCGTCGTCGGCTTGTGTTTCGATAAATCGATACCGATTTCGTCCATGACCGCCGTGACGAACGGATCGACCTCGCCTTTGCGGACGCCCGCGGAGGTCACGTAAATAGATTTGCCGAAGAAGTGTTTCGTCATCGCCGCCGCCATTGGCGACCGGATCGAATTCTGCCCGCACAGAAAAAGCACCGCTTGCGGGCGCTTCTGGCCGGGCTTCTCTTCCATGAAAGCGTCAACCCTTCCAGTGCAGCGCGCAGATCAAGGTGAACAGGCGCCGCGCGGTGTCGAAATCGACCACGACTTTTTCCTTCAGCCGCTCCACGAGGATGCGCGAGCCCTCGTCGTGCAGCCCCCGGCGGCCCATGTCGATCGCCTCGATCCTCTGCGGTGTCTCGGTCTTGATCGCAGAGTAATATGAATCGCAGATCATGAAATAGTCGCGCACAACTTTCCTAAGCGGCGTCAGCGACAGAAGATGCGTAATCACCTCGTCGCCGTTTTCGCGCGCGATCGCGAGCACCAGACGCTGCTCGGAAAGCGAAATGTTCAGCGCATAAGGACCGCTGTCGTCGCCGACCGGCTCGAAATGATTGCTCTCGATCAGATCGTAGATCGCGATCGCGCGCTCGTGTTCGACGTCCGGATTTGAGCGGCCGATGGACTGCTCGTCCAGCTTGACCAAGACGAGCCGCTTTTTCGGATCGGCGTTATCGGTCATACGTGGAGGACCAATCAATCCCGGTTGAGGCGAATGGAAATCGAGCGCGCATGCGCCTGCAGGCCCTCAGCCTCGCCGAGTGTGATGGCAGCGCCGCCGAGTGCGCGAAGCTGTTCCGCTTCGAGCTTCAGGATGGACGAGCGCTTCATAAAGTCGAGTACGCCAAGGCCGGATGCGTAGCGTGCGGCGCGCGCGGTCGGAAGCACGTGGTTCGAGCCGCCGACATAATCGCCGATGGCCTCAGGCGTGTGCTGACCGAGGAAGAACGCACCGGCGTTGCGGATTTTTCCCATCATGCCTTCCGCGTCACTCGCAAAGATCTGCACGTGCTCGGCGGCGATGCGGTCCGCGAGTGCAGGCGCCTCGGAAAGATTTTTCAGAAGAATGATTGCGCCGAAATTCTTCCAGCTCTCGCCAGCGATTTTTGCGCGCGGTAAAGACTTGAGTTGCGAGGCAACCGCTTTCGTTACCTGGCCGGCGAGTTCGCGGCTGTCGGTCATCAGGATCGACTGCGCCGCTTCGTCGTGCTCAGCCTGTGCCAGCAGGTCGGCTGCGATCCAGTCCGCATTCGCATTCTTATCGGCGATCACGAGCACTTCTGAGGGGCCTGCCACCATATCGATGCCGACCCGGCCAAAAACGAGACGCTTCGCGGCGGCGACATAGGCGTTGCCCGGACCCACGATCTTCGCGACCGGTGCAATCGTCTTCGTACCGTAGGCGAGCGCGGCAATCGCCTGCGCGCCGCCGACGCGATAGATTTCGGTGACGCCTGCGAGTTTCGCTGCCACCAGCACCAGCGGATTGATTGCGCCATCGGGTGCGGGCACGCACATCGCAATGCGCGGTACGTCAGCTACCACCGCAGGCACGGCGTTCATCAGCACGGAGGATGGATAAGCGGCCTTGCCGCCCGGCACATAAATGCCGACGGACTCGAGCGCGCTCCAGCGATAGCCGAGCTCGACGCCCAGAGGATCGGCGTAGCGCTGATCCTGCGGCATCTGCTTCTTGTGATGCGCTTCGATGCGGCTCTTCGCGAATTCGAGCGCTTCGAGCGTCTTCTTGTCCGCGCTCTCGAACGCAGCGTCGATCTCGCCCGGAGAAATCCGGATCGTTTCCGGCTTCAGATCGACGCGGTCGAATTTCTTCGAATACTCGATCAGCGCATCGTCGCCGCGCGTTTCCACGCCGCGCAGAATCTCGCGTACAGCGGCATCGACGTCTTCCGATGCCTCGCGCTTCGAGCCGAGGAAGGTTTCAAATCGCGCCACGAAATCGGAAGCGCTCGTTTCAAGGACAATTGGCATAGCGCTTCCGTCAGTCGTGTTGCGGGCGTTTTTTTGCGACCCACTCAGGGCCGAGATCGCGCATCGCCATCTCGATGCATTCGACATCGAGCTGGACCGCGGCATCGCCGGAGAAATAAAGCGTGATCGTCCCGGAAGGCGCATCCTTCTCGGCAAATTCCACCGCGAGCAAATTCACCACTGCCTTCTCGTCTTTCAGATCGAGATTGCGAATGCGGGCGTTCAGCACGCGTTCGAAATGCAGGCCGGCGCGGCGGCGCACGGATTTCTCCTGTTCGCTCGCGGCAATCCAGTCGAAACGGTTGACGACCATGGCAAAGCGCTTTTCCGCGGGCAGATAGGCCATCTCGCCGACCTTCGCGACGGCATCCTGCAGGTGCGCGGAGACGATCGCGAGATCCTCACGCTCCATCGCAACCAGTTTCAGCAGCGTGTTGTCAGCCGGCATCGCGTTTCGCTTTCCGTCCCCGCGAATAGCAGCGGGAGGACGACTCTCGCAAGGACGCGACTATACCCTGATTAGCCCGATACGCGCTCGATCGAGGCACCGCAGCGGGCGAGCTTCTGCTCCAGCCGCTCGAAGCCGCGGTCGAGATGGTAGACGCGGTGGACGGTGGTTTCGCCTTCGGCGGCGAGCCCGCCGATCACGAGCGAGACGGAGGCGCGCAGATCGGTCGCCATGACCGGCGCGCCCTTAAGCTTTTCCACGCCTTGCACGATCGCGGTTTCGCCATCGAGCGAGATATTCGCGCCCAAGCGGGCCAGCTCCTGCACGTGCATGAAGCGGTTCTCGAAGATCGTCTCGCGGATGCGCGAAGTACCCTTGGCGCGGCTCATCAGCGCCATGAACTGCGCCTGCAGATCGGTCGGAAAGCCGGGGAACGGCTCCGTCGTGACATCGACCGGCACGATCCCCGCGCCGTTCCGGGAAACGCGCAATCCCTCGTTCGTCACCGTGACTTTGGTGCCGGTGCCGCGCAACGTGTCGAGCGCCGCCACAAGCAGTTCCTCGCGTGCGCCCGCGAGCATCACGTCGCCGCCGGTCATCGCAACCGCCATTGCATAGGTGCCGGTTTCGATGCGATCCGGAAGCACGGCGTGACGCGCGCCATTCAACTTGTCGCGGCCCTGAATGCGGATCGTGGAAGTGCCCGCGCCTTCGACCTTCGCGCCCATCGCAGTCAGGCAGTCGGCAACGTCCTTGATCTCCGGCTCGCGTGCTGCGTTCTCGATAACGGCTTCGCCTTTGGCGAGCGAAGCCGTGAGCAGTGCCGCGTGTGTCGCGCCCACCGAAACCTTCGGGAAGGAAATCTTCGCGCCGCGCAGGCCTTTCTTCGCCTTCGCGATCACATAGCCTTCCGAGATTTCGATCTCGCCGCCGAGCGAGCGCAATACATCGAGGTGGAAATCGACCGGCCTAGTTCCGATCGCGCAACCGCCGGGCAGCGAAACCTTCGCCTCGCCCGTGCGCGCCAGGAGCGGCCCGATGACCCAGAAGCTCGCGCGCATCTTCGAAACGAGATGATAGGGCGCGGTGGTATCGACGATGTTCTTCGCCGAGAGCTCCAAGGTCTGGCCCGCGTTCTCCTCGTCGCCGGCGCGCTTGCCGGAGACCATGATGTCCACGCCGTGATTGCCGAGGATGTATTGCAGCAGACCCACGTCCGCGAGACGCGGCACGTTGTCGAGGATCAGTTTTTCCTCGGTCAACAGGCTCGCGATCATCAGGGGAAGCGCAGCGTTCTTCGCCCCCGAAATGGGGATTGTGCCGTTCAGCGCGCGGCCGCCGTGGATCCGGATACGGTCCAACTTTTACTCCTTCGGCTGCGCCGATTTCTCGTGATTTCGCTTTTCCTAGCCGACAGGAGTCGGCGAAACAATGGCGCCCGGCGCGGAGCGGTTAATCGCGCTCGCGGCCCGGTTCCGGCTTGGTGGCGGCCTGCCGCTCGTTTTCGGGCTTTTCAGCCCGCGCACGGGCTTGCGCCTTGCGCCGCTTGAGGTTTTCGCGCAATGCCGCGGCCAGCCGGGCCTCTTTCCGGAAGTCCGCAGAATTCGGCTTCTTGCTCATATCAGCCCCGGTATCGCGGGCGGGCGCCGCTTTCAAGCTTCGCTTGCCGGAGCCGGACCCCTATGGCAAACCCTGCCCGCGCGGCGCTTCGGCCTCCGCGATCAGACCCCGGTTTGCTGCCGTAGCTCAGTGGTAGAGCACCTCATTGGTAATGAGGAGGTCCACAGTTCAATCCTGTGCGGCAGCACCATTCCAACGTATCAACGCTTTTTCCTTTTGCGCGCGGGCCTCGCGCTACGTCTCTTGCGCTTGGGCGGCAGCGCCGCGGCGTAGGCCGCCTTTCCGAATAGTCCGCGCGCAACGAACGGCAAGCACAGCGCGATCAGCACGAAGCGCGCGAGATGATGCGCGCCGACGAACGCCGGATCGAGCCCGATCATGAAGGCGAGAATCGTCATCGCCTCGAGGCCGCCCGGCGCGAAAGCGACGATGGTCTTTGCAATATTCTCGTCTGTGAACCATGCCGCCAGTAGCGCGAAGGCGACGGAGACGATGAGCGCAACGATGAACGCGCCGATCGAATCGACGAGCAGCCGTTTGATCATCGCAAACGTGGTGCCAACGAAGCGCGTGCCGGTGAATGCGCCGAGGATCACAAACGACGAAAGCAGCAGGAACGTAGGGATGTTTCCCTGCACATAACCGCTGCCGTGCAGAAATCCATTGACCAGCATAGGCCCGATCAGCAATCCGCCCGGCACGCGGAGACGTTCGAAGAGAAGCGCGGAAACGACGCCGGTCGCCGCCATGATGAGTGTGTCGTTCAACGTCGCGGCGTGAATTCCGGCGGAAGGCGGAATCGCGCCAACCGAAGCGGACAGTCCAGCCGCGAGCAACATTCCGGGCAACGCCGCGATCAAGAAGAACACGCGCACGGTCTGCACGAAGGCGACCATGCGCACGTCGACCTTCGCATCGGACGCCATCGCAAGCACCGCGGAAAGCGCGCCAGGGGCGCTTGCGTACAACGTCTCGCGATAATTCCACTTCGAGACGTAGCGCAGATAGAGCATCACCGCGCCCATCGTGATGGGCAGCGACAGCGTGAGGAGCGCGAGCGTAATCGGCCAAGTACGGATGCCGGCGATGGTTTCCGGCGTCACCGCCGCGCCGAGCGAAATGCCGAGCACGACAAAGATTATTTTGCGCAGGAGATCCGGCACATAGACCGGCAGGCCAAGCAGCGCGAGCGCCGACACTGCGACCAGTGCACCCGCGAGCCACGCGGCGGGCAATTCCAGAAATGCAAAGACTGCGCCGCCGAGGGCGGCGAGCGCGAGAGTTATTGCGGCGATGAGGAGAGGCGGAAGGCGGCGCCAGGAATCGAGGAAGGACATAGGCTTTCGATAGCAACGCTGTGCAAGCGGCGCTACTTCCGACAGCGCATGGGCACTATCTCACTCAGCGCAGCCCCGCATTAATCTTCTCTAACGCCGTGCTGCCCGGACAAAGATCGGCATCGGACAGAGAATTCAGCGGGCGCTTGGTGACGCCCAGACGGTCCTGCAGGTCTTCGGAATCTGCCTCGACATAGAGAAGCCCGGTGACGATCTCGCCGCGCGCGTTGTGGCGCTGGATGAAATTCATCACCGATGCGCGGTCGGTGGGGTCGTGATCCTCGGCGAGTTTTTTCAGCCGAAGCACCGAGCCGTCATGCTGGGTGACATTGACGGTCGTTCCCGGATCGTGATCGAGGATGATTTCTTCCTTGCCTTCGATGAATTCGAGCGCGTTCACCGCTTCGTTGTGCTCGCGCACGTAATCGAAGCTCTTGGTCGAGCCTACGTGATTGTTGAAAGCGACGCAGGGCGAGAGCACGTCGAGAAACGCCGCGCCTTTGTGCGCGATCGCGGCCTTGATCAGTTCGACAAGCTGCTTCTTGTCGCCGGAGAACGAACGGCCGACGAAGGAGGCCCCTGCGATCAGCGCGAGCGAGACGAGGTCCATCGGGCTATCCGGATTGCCCGCGCCCTTCTTCGATTTCGAACCCTTGTCGGCGGTCGCGGAGAACTGGCCTTTGGTCAGGCCATAAACGCCGTTGTTCTCGACGATATAAACCATATTCACGCCGCGGCGGATGCAATGCGCGAACTGGCCGAGGCCGATCGAGGCCGAGTCGCCGTCGCCGGAAATGCCCATGTAAACGAGATCGCGGTTCGCAAGATTGGCGCCGGTGAGTACCGACGGCATGCGGCCGTGCACCGAGTTGAAGCCGTGGCTTTGGCCCAAGAAATAGGTTGGCGTCTTCGACGAGCAGCCGATACCGGAAAGTTTCGCGAGGCGATGCGGCGGCAGATCGATTTCGAAGCACGCCTGAATTATCGCTGCCGAAATCGAATCGTGCCCGCAACCCGCGCAAAGCGTCGAGACCGATCCTTCGTAATCGCGGCGCGTGAAGCCGAGCGCGTTCGCGGGCAACTTCGGATGATGGAGTTTCGGTTTCGTGATCCAGGTCACGCGACGGACTCCTTCAGCGGCTTTTCGAGGCCGTGTTTGAGCGAAATATCGTTCACGATGAAGCGCGCGGTAATCGGATTGCCGTCGTAGTGCAGGACGGAAACGAGCTTCTGCGGATCGACCTTGCCGGTGTCCAAGAGAAGCGTTTTCAACTGCGCATCGCGATTCTGCTCGACCACGTAAACGCGATCGTGGCTCTTGATGAAATCGATCACCGTGTCGTTGAAGGGATAGGCACGGATGCGCAGACGGTCGAGGAGAATGTTTTTCTCATTGAGCGCGAGAATTGCCTCGTCCATCGCGGCGGTCGTCGAGCCGAAATAAATCGCGCCGTAGCGCGTCGCCTTCGGCGCGTCGGTCTTTGCCGGCGGCGGCACCAGCGACTTCGCCGTCTCGAATTTCTTGAGCAACCGCTCCATGTTGTCGACGTAGACGGCCCCTTCTTCAGTGTACTTCGCGTAACGGTCGCGCGAGGTGCCGCGCGTGAAATAGGCGCCTTTTTCCGGGTGCGTGCCGGGATAGGTACGGAACGGTATGCCGTCGCCATCGACGTCGAGATAGCGGCCGAAATCCTTGCCCGCTTCGAGATCCTCGAAGCTCATCACCTTGCCGCGATCCATTTTCTTTCTGTCGTCCCATTTCAGGGGGTCGACCAGCCATTCGTTCATGCCGATATCGAGATCGGTCATGACGAAGATCGGCGTCTGCAAGCGGTCGGCGAGATCGAGCGCTTGCGCCGACATTTCGAAGGCTTCTTTCGGGTCCGCCGGGAACAAGAGAACGTGGCGCGTATCGCCGTGCGAAGCGAAGGCGGCGACGAGCAAATCCGATTGCTGCGTGCGCGTCGGCATGCCGGTCGAAGGGCCGCCGCGCTGCACGTCGATCAGCACGGTCGGAATCTCGGCAAAATAAGCGAGACCGATGAATTCCTGCATCAGCGAAATGCCGGGACCAGAGGTCGCGGTGAAAGCGCGCGCGCCGTTCCAGCCCGCGCCGATCACGACGCCGATCGCGGCGAGCTCGTCTTCCGCCTGCACGATTGCGTATTTGTTGCCGTCCTCGCCCGCGCGGAGGCGTTTGCAATAGCCAGCGAAGGCTTCCGCGACAGAAGTCGAAGGTGTGATCGGATACCAGGCGGCTACCGTCGCGCCGCCATAAACGCAGCCGAGCGCCGCAGCCGCATTGCCTTCGATCAGGATGCGGTCGCCGACCGCATCGGCGCGCTTTACCTTGAGCCCGATCGCGCCTTTCAAATGTTCGAGCGCGTAGTCGCGGCCGATGTGCAGCGCTTCCATATTCGGCGCGATCAGCTTGTCCTTGCCTTTGTAGAGCTCCTTGATAAGGGCTTCGCTCGCTTCGGTATCGATGCCCAAGAGCGCGCCCAGCGCGCCGACATACATGATGTTCTTGAAAAGCTGCCGCTGACGCGGATCCGAATACTGCTGGTTGCAGATTTCGGTGAGCGGCATGCCGACGACGGTGATGTCGTCGCGAAATTTCGACGACGGCAGCGGCTTCGTGGAGTCGTAGAACAGGTATCCGCCGGCATCGATGCCGGCGACATCCTTGTCCCAGGTCTGCGGGTTCATCGCGACCATCATGTCATAGCCGCCGCGGCGCCCGAGATGACTGGCGCCCGAAACCCGTACCTCGTACCAGGTCGGCAGGCCTTGAATGTTAGACGGGAAAATATTGCGCGAGCCGACCGGGATGCCCATCCGGATCATCGAACGCGCGAAAATGCGGTTCGCGCTCGCGGAGCCGGAGCCGTTGACGTTCGCGAGACGGATGACGAAGTCGTTGATTTTCTCTACGCGCGAGAGCATCTCGCCTCCGTCGCGTGGCTAATTTCCAGTAGAAACTTCTGCATGTCCCAGGCGCCAGTCGGGCAGCGCTCGGCGCATAGCCCGCAGTGTAGGCAGACGTCCTCGTCTTTGACGAGCACGCGCGCGGTCTTCAGCGGCGAAGAGACATACAAATCTTGCGTCAAGTTATCTGCTGGCGCATTCAGCATCAGCCGCAGATCCGGCTCCGCCGCGTTCGGCGTAAACGTGATGCAATCGACCGGACAGATGTCGACACAGGCGTCACATTCGATGCAGAGCGAAGTCGTGAATACGGTCTGCACGTCGCAATTCAGGCAGCGCTGCGTTTCCGCGTAGCCGAGCGACTGGTCGAAACCTAGCTCGACTTCCGCGCGAATATCCTTCAGCGCGATTTTTTGATCGCGAAGCGGCACCTTGTGGCGGATCGCGTTCGAAATGTCGTTGTCGTAGCTCCACTCATGAATGCCCATCTTCTGGCTCATGAGATTGGTCAGCGGCGGCGGGCGCTTCGACACATCTTCGCCGGAGCAGAACTTGTCGATCGAAACCGCCGCATCGTGACCGTGCGCGACGGCCCAGATGATGTTCTTCGGGCCGAAGGCCGCATCGCCGCCGAAGAAAATCTTCGGGTTGGTGGACTGGAAAGTGACTTCGTTCACCTTCGGCATATTCCACTTGTCGAACTCGATGCCGCAGTCGCGCTCGATCCACGGGAACGAGTTTTCCTGCCCGACCGCGACCAGCACGTCATCGCATTCGAAATGCTGGTCCGGCTCGCCCGAAGGCAGCAACTGGCGGCGGCCCTTCTCGTCTTTCTTGGCGACGACTTTCTCGAAGATGACGCCGGTGAGCTTGCCGTTCTTGTGCGTGAATTCCTTGGGCACGAGGAAGTTGTGAATCGGGATGCCTTCGTGCATCGCGTCTTCCTTCTCCCAAGGCGACGCTTTCATCTCCTCGAAGCCGGAGCGGACGATGACCTTTACGTCCTCGCCGCCGAGGCGGCGCGAAGTGCGGCAGCAGTCCATCGCGGTGTTGCCGCCGCCGAGCACGATCACGCGCTTGCCGATTTTATCGATGTGCTCGAAGGAGACATTCGAGAGCCAATCGATGCCGATATGAATGTTCTTCGCGGCTTCCTTGCGGCCGGGAATATCGAGATCGCGGCCGCGCGGTGCGCCTGAACCCACGAAAACCGCGTCGAATTTTTCAGAAAGCAATTGCTTCATGCTGTCGATGCGCGTTCCGAAGCGCGTTTCGATGAAGCCGCGGTCGAGAATGTAGTCGATCTCTTCGTCGATCACTTCCTCTGGCAAACGGAAGCGCGGAATCTGCGAGCGGATCATGCCGCCGCCTCGCCTGTCGGCGTCGAACAGCACGAGTTCGTAACCGAGCGGCGCGAGATCGCGCACTACGGTGAGCGAAGCAGGCCCGGCGCCGATCAGCGCGACACGTTTGCCGTTTTTCTTCGCGGGTCTGGGCGGCAACAAATCGCCAATGTCTTCTTTATTGTCGGCGGCAACACGCTTCAGGCGGCAGATTGCGACCGGCTCTTTCTCGACGCGACCGCGACGGCACGCGGGCTCGCAGGGGCGATCGCAAGTACGGCCGAGAATTCCGGGAAATACATTCGATTTCCAGTTCACCATGTAGGCGTCGGTGTAACGCCCCGCCGCGATCAGGCGGATGTATTCGGGAACGGGCGTGTGCGCAGGGCAGGCCCACTGGCAGTCGACGACCTTGTGGAAATATTGCGGATTGCCAATATCGGTCGGCGGCATTCCGGCGCCATTGCCCGAATGCCCGGCACTACGATTACCCTTATCTGGAACGGGTCTTTGCTCCAGCGCTTCCGTGCCCGCGCCCATTCGCGGAACTCCTTGTGCTTTCGGCTACGCGACAAAGAAAAAGCGCCTGGCCGCGGGGAGCCGCGGTAGTGCGCTTTCCATTGACTTCACTTGAATTCAGCAAGGCGATTCCAACCGATTTTATTTTTCTATTTGGTCATTCGGTTTCTAGCATAACCAATTCCGGGCTTCTGCCCACTTTGTATTTTCGTATTATTCGCAACCGCGTTGATGTTGCAGTGCAATAACTGAAATCTCGAGTTGAGCGCGTCTTCGCCTTCAGCGCTTCAGCCACTCCGCGATACGGTTCACCACCGTCTCGACGCTCTCCGGACTGCGCGCAAAACAAAGCCGCAGAAACGGTTCCGCGCCGGGACCAAAAGCAGTGCCGGGCGCAAGGCCGACGCCAGCTTCGTCGATCAGCTTGATCGCGAGTGCGCGCGAATCCTTTTCACCTTCAACGGAAAAGAATGCGTAGAACGCGCCGTTCGGCGGCGCGAGGCGCACGCGATTGCTTTTGCCGAGCACGTTCACCGTAAGCTCGCGCCCGCGCCGCGAACGCTCGATCATGTGCTTGACGAAAGGTTCGCCTTTGTCGAGCGCGGCAATGCCCGCGCGCTGCATAAAAACGGCAACGCCGGAAGTCGAGTACTGGATGAGATTCTCTATCACCTGCCCGAGCGAGGGATGCGCCTCGATCCAGCCGATGCGCCAGCCGGTCATCGCCCAGTTCTTCGAGAAGGTGTTGACGAAGACGATCTTGTCGTCCGGATCCATCACGTCGCGGAAAGAGGGCGAGCGCGCGCCGCCCTTCCAGTAGAAGCGCGCGTAGATTTCGTCGGCGACGATCCAGAGCCCGTGCCTGCGCGCGAGTGCAAGCACGTTCTTCAGGTCGTCGAGGGTCGCAACCCAGCCGGATGGATTAGAAGGGGTGTTCAGAAAGATCGCGCGCGTGCGCGGATTCACCAGCCACGCGATCCTGGAAATGTCGAGCGAGAAGCCGCTGTCGCCGAAATCCATTTCAACAAAGACCGGCCTCGCACCGATGACCTGGGCTGCGGCGGCGGCATTGGGCCAGGTTGGGCTTGGGATGATGATTTCGTCGCCGGCAGCAAGCGTCATCCCGAACGCGATCTGGATCGCCTGCATGCCGGAGCCGCAGACGAAGTAGCGCTCGCGATCCACCGGCACGCCATAGAGTTTGTGATGATAAAGCGCGAGCTGTTCGCGCAGTTCCGTAATGCCGCGCTGCCAGGTGTAAAAGGTTTCGCCGCTTTTGAGCGAACGCGCGGCGGCATCCGAGATGAAATCGGGCGTCGGCAGGTCGCCCTCACCCGCCCACAGCGCGACCGTGCCCTCACGGCTGCGGCCATATTTCATTACTTCGACAATGCCGCTCTCCGGCAGGGACTTTGCCGGAGCGCTCAAGGCGTCGAAAAGTTTTCCGTTCGCTGTCATGCGCGATTCCAAAGCGATACGCCGGAGGCGATTTGAACCGCCTCTGGCGCATACCGCAAGTCAGGGCTGCTATGCCGCCTACTTCTTTACGAGCGCGTCGCGGATTTCGGTCAGCAGTTGTACTTCTTTGGAAGGCGCCGGATCGGGCTTGGCTTCTTCTTTCGCTTTCAGGCGATTGATCGCTTTCACAACGACAAAGAGAATCGCCGCGATGATCGTGAAGTTGATGACGATAGTCAGAAAGGTGCCATAGGCGAGCACCGCACCCTGCTTCTTCGCCTCGACGATCGACGGTGCGCTGACCTGCTTCGAAAGCGCAACGAAGTAGTTCGAGAAGTCGAGTCCGCCTGCGATCGCGCCGACGATCGGCATGAAAAGATCGCCGACCACGGATTCGACGATCTTGCCGAAGGCAGCACCAATGATGACCGCGACCGCGAGATCGACGACGTTTCCTTTCAGCGCGAATTTCTTGAACTCATCCCACATACCGCCCATTACACTCTCCTTCATGAAGGTCTTGCTACCAGAAGATCGCGAAGCATTTCGTCCGCGTGGTTGATCGAATCGAGAGCATCCGTAAGCTTCGCCTGTACGTCGCGCGGCATGCGTTTTATTTCGACCTTGTTCGAAGGCGGGCGGCCGGCGGCGATGTCGACGAGCTGCTGATCGAGGATCGCGCTCAGGATGACACGGTGCGTTTCGATCATCGCGTTCAAATCGTCCTCCGAGCCGAGGCCCAGCGCGCGGACATTCTCGATCCGCGCTTTGGTCGAATGTTCCGAGATGCCGTGGTAAATCGCAAGCACGCGCGCGACAGATACGATCACGAACAACCCGCCCTTCTTCAGATCGGCGCGGCCGTTCTCGGTTCTGATCCCGAACCAGCCGAGCGGCGGTTCGAAATTGCTGCTCGCCTCGGCGAGCAATTTTGCGAAGCCGGGTTCGCCTTTTGCGAGTTCGTAGGCATGGCGCCAAAGCGCGGACGCGAGCGCGCCATCGCCATGTACCGCGCGAAAATCGAAGAAGATGTCGACTGCGAGCAGGTCTTCCGGATCGGAGCGGCCGAGCCAATGCTGCAGCCGCTCGCGCCACGTCGCGGCACTCCCGCGCCACGCCGCATTCTTCGCCATCACGCCGCCGGTGCAATACGGTACGCCGACTTCGTGGAGAATGTCGGCGACATGCGTGCCAAGTTCGGCGAACCAGCGATCTTCCGGGCCATCGGGATCGCCGTTCTCGAAAACGATCGCGTTGTCCTGATCCATCGCGAGCAGACTTTCGCCTCGCCCCGCGGAACCGAGCACCAAGAGCGCATAGGGCACAGGCGGATTACCCTTGCCGGTCTCGCGCATTCTGCGCTCGGCGATCAGTCCGGCGCGGCGGGTAAGCGCACCGAGCTCGTGCGAAATGACCGCGGAAACGTCACGCGCCTCGATGCCTTCGTCGAGTAATCCTCGAGCGACCGCGGGCAAGGTCGACCACGACTGACCGAGTTCGTGCACGTCTTTCGCTTCTTCGATCTCGTCGCCGAGTGTCACGGCGTCGCGCGCACGAAGGCGCAAAAGATCGCGCGAGGTCAGCGCGCCCGCGACATAACCCGCCTCGTCAACCACCCCGAGATGGCGAATCCGGAGACGATCCATGCGGCCGATCGCACGATAAACGAAAGCATCCGTCTGTACCGAAGCAAGCGGACGGCTCGCGACACTCCCGATCGGTTTTGCAAAGGCCCCGCTCATATCCTCACGGATTGCTCGCAAGAGGTCGCGCTCGGTGACGATGCCGCTTTCTACCCCGAGAAACGGTCCCGCTTCGAGGTTCTTTCCGGGCGGCGTCACGAACAGCGAACTGATCCGGCTGTCGGTCATCCGTTTCAACGCGGTTTCGAGCGGCGCGTCACTCGCTATAAAAACCGGCGGCGACGACATTAATTCGCGCACGCGATGGCGATAGGGATAAGAATCGAGCCGCGCGAGCACACGCTCCGCATCCGAACGCGAAGGCGAAAGCACCGGCTCGACCCAGCCGGCGCGATGTTGTTCCTCGAGCGCGGCGGTGAGTTTGGTGCAAGCGGCTTCGGCCTCCGCAAGCGTGCGGATATTCCCCTCGCGCAGCTTGGGAACGAGCGCCACGAATATCCGCGCGGCCGTAAGCGCATCACCAAGCGCCGCGTGACGGCCGGATGCCTTGACGCCTAGCCATGCTGCCAGACTGTCTAGCGAATAACCCGCGAGCGACGGCTCCACGATCTGCGCCAAGAGACGCACGTCGAGCGTGCGCGGCCGCGAGAAGGAAATGCCCGCACGCTCGGTTTCGCTTGCGAGGACCGCGAGATCGTAACCGATGGAGTGACCGATCACGACACTGCCGCCGATATAGTCGCTTACTTCCGGCCATATTTTCGCGAAGACAGGTTCGTTGCGGACTTTTGCGTCGTCGATGCCATGCACGCTCGTTGCAACCGGCGGGATCGGCACTTGCGGATCGACGAGTGCACGGAATGTTTCGTCTTCGCTCAATCTGCCAGACGAAAGCCGGATTACGCCGATCTCGACGATACGGGCGACGCGCGGGTCGAGGTTCGTGGTTTCGGTGTCCAGCGCGACCGCATCGAGCGCAAGTAAGGGTGTCGCGCTGGTGCGGTCGGCCATGATTGTTTCCGCTAAGCCGCGCCCGCCCGCGGATGCACGCCAAGGTCGTTCAGCAGAGCGGTCTTCTGCGCGCGCTTCTCGAATTCGTCGTGCATGGTCACGAGATTGACCCGCAACTGCGCCTGAATCATTTCGAAGTCGCGCTTGCGCAACTCTTCGTGGATCGGCTGCGAGTCATAAAGTATCTGCGCGTAAGGCAGGATCACGTCTTTTGCGAATTTCGGAGGATGGCTGTCGATCTGCGCGAGCCGCCCGACCAGGGTTTCGCGCGCTTTCTTCCAGGTCTCCTCCCCGATAACTTCCGGCACGGGATATTTATCAAAAGCGGCGAGCGCTGCGCTCGATATGGCATCGCTCAACGGCTTGCGCTCGGCATAATTGAACAAGACGCCGCGCACGATCTCGGCAAGGGCCACAAGCCCGGTCGGGTAACCGGTCCAGCGGGACACTTCAACCGAGCGCATGAACGCCTGCTCTTTAATGATCTGCGAGAAGTAAGGCCCCGATCGCGCCCGCGCATAATCGAAGATGTTTTTCTGAATCAGAAAGGCCGCGCGCGTGTCGAGGAACTCGATCAGCTTTTCGCGCGTATCGAGCGGCGGCTTGCGCCCGAAATAGGCCGGAATACCGAGAACCCAATCGACAACACTCATCGTTCAGACCTTACGCGCTCCCGAGCCGGTGTTCCGGCGCTTGATAGACAAGGTCATCGCGCTATGGTCCCCTTCCTGTCAAATGCCCTTCGCGCAAGGATAATGTGAGATTTCGAGGGGCCGGTGACGCGAAACGGATAGAACAGCCGCCATGCTGCAAGGTTGGGTCGTTGTCCTCATCGCGCTCGCCTATATCGGCTTCCTTTTCGCCGTGGCGAGCTATGGCGACCGCGGGCGAGCGCAATGGGCCGTGCAGGGTGCGCGGCCGCTGATTTATCCGCTCTCGCTCGCGGTCTATTGCACCTCGTGGACCTTTTTCGGCTCGGTCGGCCTCTCGTCGCGCCAGGGGCTCGACTTCCTCACGATCTATCTCGGGCCGGTTCTGATGGTCGGGTTGTTCTACCCGCTCATTCTCAAGATCATCCGGCTCGCGAAATCGCAGAACATCACGTCGATCGCGGACTTCATCGCGGCACGCTACGGCAAGAACCAGGCGGTCGCGGCGATCGTGACGCTCGTCGCCGTGATCGGCGCGGTGCCCTATATCGCGCTTCAGCTCAAGGCCGTGTCGGCATCGCTGCTCACCATGCTCGGCCAGACCCAGCCGAGCGCCGGTCACGATCTGCCGATCATCGGCGATCTAGCGATTCTCGTGACACTCACGATGGCGCTATTCGCCATCTTGTTCGGAACGCGGCACATCGACGCCACCGAACACCAGGAAGGCTTGATGCTCGCGATCGCGACCGAGTCGCTGATCAAGTTGCTCGCGTTTCTGATCGTCGGTGCTTACGTCACCTGGTACCTGTTCGGCGGACCGGCCGACCTGATTTCGCGCGCGAACCTACAAACCGACATTCTGCCGATCTTCACCAAGATGCCGGAGGCGACGACGTGGATCACCATGACCACGCTCTCGTTTCTCTGCATCGTGCTGTTGCCTCGTCAGTTCCATGTCACCGTCGTCGAAAACAACGGCGCGCAGGAAATGAAGCGGGCGGCATGGCTGTTTCCGCTCTACCTCGTACTAATCAATCTCTTCGTGGTGCCGATCGCGATTGCCGGCATGACCGTATTCCCGAAGGGATCGGTCGATTCCGACATGTTCCTGCTCGCCTTGCCGCTGAACGCGGGACACGGCTGGATCGCGATGATCGCCTTTATCGGCGGTCTGTCGGCCGCGACCGCGATGGTGATCGTCGAAAGCGTCGCGGTCGCGATCATGGTGTCGAACGATCTCGTGGTGCCGTTCTTGTTGCGGTTGCGCGGCAGAAACGCGGCGCGCGATCAACTCGCCGACATGGGCGCGGTGCTCTTGCGGGCGCGGCGCATCGCGATCTTCGGCGTGTTGTGCCTCGCCTATCTTTATTATCGCTACGCCGGCGAAGCGCAGCTCGCGCAGATCGGCCTCTTATCCTTCGCGGCGATTGCGCAGTTCGGGCCTGCCTTTTTCGGCGGGCTGATCTGGCGGCGCGCGACCGCGGCGGGCGCGATCACCGGCATTGTCGCGGGCGTGTTGATCTGGAGCTTTACACTCTTGCTTCCCAGCTTTGTCGATTCCGGGTTCTTCAGCCGCAAGATTCTCGACACCGGCCTGTTCGGGTTCGAAATCTTCAGGCCGCAGGCACTGTTCGGATTGACCGGATGGGCGCCGCTCACGCACGGCGTGTTCTGGAGCCTAAGCGTCAACGTCGCACTTTTCATCGTCGTATCGTGGCTCACGCGGCCTGCGCCGATCGAAAAATTGCAGGCCAACGTCTTCGTACCTTCCAACCTCACCCCGATGTCGTCGAGCTATACGCTCTGGCGCTCGCGCGTGACGGTCGAAGAACTTCTCGCGACGATTGCGCGCTATCTCGGCGAGGAACGGACGCGACGCTCGTTCGAAAGCTTCGCCGCGACGCGCGGCCTGACGCTCGAGCCCAGGCGCGAAGCCGACGTGCATTTGCTGCGTTACGCCGAGCATCTGCTCGCATCCGCGATCGGTGCTGCTTCCTCGCGGCTCGTGCTCTCGCTGCTTCTGCGCAAACGCACGGTATCGACCAAGGCCGCACTGAAGCTCTTGGACGACGCCTCCGAAGCGATCCAGTACAACCGCGAAATCCTGCAGACCGCGCTCGATCACGTGCGTCAGGGCATCGCGGTGTTCGACAAGCAATTGCAGCTCGTCACCTGGAACCGCTATTTCGGCGAAATGCTGGAGCTGCCGCCGGATCTCGTGCGCGTGGGGGTCCGGCTCGACGAAATTCTCTATCGCCTCGCCGAACGCGGCGATTTCGGCACCGGTACCATCGACGCGATCCTGCAGGACCGGCTTGAGCGCTATGTCCGCCGGACCGAAATCTTCCACGAGCGCATGCCGAAGCGCGGCGTCGTTATCGAAATCCGCTCGAACCGCATGCCCGATGGCGGCATCGTCGCCACCTACACCGATATCACGCCCTCGGTCGAGGCGGCGGAAGCGCTCGAGCGCCGCGTGCAGGAACGCACCGAGGAACTCACGCGCCTGAACAAGGAGCTGGCACGCGCAAAGGCGGAGGCCGACGAAGCGAACATTTCGAAGACGCGATTCCTTGCCGCCGCGAGCCACGACATTCTGCAGCCGCTGAACGCCGCGCGGCTTTATGCGACGAGCCTGGTCGAACGCGAGCAGGGCTCCAACGAAGCGAAACTCGCGGGCAATGTCGATGCTTCGCTCGAAGCGGTCGAGGAAATTCTCGGCGCATTGCTCGATATTTCACGCCTCGACACGGGCGCGATGCAGCCCGAAATCTCGAATTTCCGCATCGGCGATCTGCTCGGCCAGTTGAAACTCGAATTCGCGCCGCTTGCCGCCGAGAAGGGGCTCGAACTCGCCTTCCTGCCCTGCTCCTTGAACGTGCGCTCGGACCGCAGGCTGTTGCGGCGGCTGCTGCAGAACCTGATTTCGAACGGCATCAAATACACGCCGAAAGGCCGCGTCATCGTGGGCTGCCGCCGCCTTCACGAAAAGATCCGCATCGAGGTGCACGACACCGGGCTCGGCATTGCCGCCTCGCAACAGAAGATCATCTTCCGGGAATTCCAGCGGCTCGACCAGGGCGCGCGCGCCGCGCGCGGCCTCGGACTCGGTCTTTCCATCGTGGAGCGCATCGGGCGCGTACTCGGCCACAAAATTGCGCTGCGCTCGAAGTCGCGTAAAGGCTCGACCTTCGCGGTCGAAGTGCCGACCGTCGCCGCCGCTGTTGCGACGGAAACGGTGGTGCAGACCTTGCCGACGCCTGCCGCAGCGCTGGAAGGTATCGTCACGCTCTGCATCGACAACGACCAGCAGATTCTCGATGGTATGTCGGTGCTCTTGGGCGGTTGGGGCTGCCAAGTGCTTACCGCTCCGGACCTGGAAAGCGCGCGAGCGTTTTTACGCGGACAGCATCCCGACGTGCTGCTCGTCGACTATCATCTCGATCAGGGTAACGGCATCGACGTCATTGCGTCGTTGCGGGAGACGCTCGGCAACGGCTTCCCGGCCGCGCTCATTACCGCCGACCGCTCGCCGCAAGTGCGCGACGAGGCACGGGTGAAAAACATTCAGGTTCTGAACAAGCCGCTGAAGCCCGCGGCGCTGCGCGCATTCCTCGCGCAGTGGCGTGTGACACGACCGGCGGCGGAGTGAGTTTTCCTTCTCCCCGCTTTGCGGGGAGAAGGTGGCGAGCATTCGCAGAATGCGAGCCGGATGAGGGGCCGTGCCGCGTATCGCCCCTCACCCGACACTTCGTTTCACGAAGTGTCGCCCTCTCCCAGTAAACGGGGAGAGGGGAAAAGGTGCAGAAAGATCAGTTCAGCGACTTCGGCCACTGGCCCGCTTCGATCTTGGAAGCGGCGATCACGGCTTGCGTCCGGCTTTCGACGCCGAGTTTCTGCAAAATTGCGGAAACATGCGCCTTCACGGTCGCTTCGGAGACGGTGAGCTCGAAAGCGATCTGCTTGTTCAACAGACCTTCCGAAAGCATCATCAACACGCGCACCTGCTGGGGCGTCAGCGTCGCCAAGCGGGCGACGAGATCGCGCGTTTCCTTGTCGTCGGTGGACGTCAGATCGATATCGGGCGGCGTCCAGACCCCGCCATCGAGCACCTTGAAGATCGCGGTGCGCATGACATCGACGCTCAGCGTCTTCGGCACGAAACCGGAAGCGCCAAATTCCATACAGCGGCGGATTACGTCGGGTTCTTCGTTCGCAGACACGACGACAACCGGCACGCCGGGAAACTGCGCGCGCAGATAAAGCAACCCCGAGAATCCGCGCACGCCCGGCATCGAGAGGTCGAGCAGCACGAGATCCATATCGCCTTCGCACTCGAGCAAACCTTGCAATTCGTCGAAGCCGCCGGCTTCGAAAATTTTGGTCGCGCTGAACTGCTGACCGACCGCTTCCTTCAGCGCGCCGCGAAAAAGCGGATGATCGTCCGCGATCACGAAGCGGTAAGACGACGTCGGGTCTACCTTGGAAATTCCCTGCGCCACGGATGCTGCCTGCTGTTTCATCGTCTTGTTACTCATACGCCGAAGGAACGATCGCAAGCCATAAAATGCCAGAAACCTCTTCGAATACGCAGCATAGTTTCCGCCATGCGGAATCAACAGACGGGCTCGCCGGTTACGCGCGGGTAACGGGCATAATCCCGAAATTCTGATTGCTGCATTGCAATATTACTATTGTTTTTCAATACCTTAGAGAAATCCACTGGTCCGAAAGTCGCATACAGGGGCTATTTACCCAGTGTTAACGTGCCTGACTGGACCCGCAACAAAATAATAACGCGGGCCGTTCGGGGGAACGCCAACAGATTTCCGGCCAACGAGCCGGAGCACCTCCGCAACTTTGAATCTTCGTTGCTCTGTCCTTCCTGGGTCAGGGCGTCCGCGGCTGATTTAGGAGGGCAATCGCCAATGGCTCCCGCAGATACAAAAGCGAATCAAGAGGCACACTGGTCGAAGACGACCAGGCTGATGCTCACTCACCTCGGCATATGGTTCTTCTTTGGCTACGTCATCCATATGTTCGTAAACCAACTCAACGCCATCAAAATTCCGATCCTCGGCTTCCCGCTCGGCTTCTATATGGCCGCGCAGGGTTCGCTGATCGTGTTCGTCGTCATGCTGTTCGCGTTCGCGAAGCAGCAGGACAAGATCGACCGCGATCACGGCTATGCCGAAGACTAAGGGGGCATAGAACATGGCAACTCAATCTCAAGCATCGGCAGCGTTTTATAAACAGCTCGGCCGTATGTACGGCACCTACACGGGTGCTTTCGTCGCCTTCATCGTCTTCCTCGCGATCCTCGAATACATCGGCGTTCCAAACCGTGTGATCGGTTATCTGTTCGTGTTCTTCACGCTGGCGGTCTACGCGATCATCGGCGTTATGACGCGAACGGCGGAAGTTTCGGAATACTACGTCGCAGGACGCCGCGTTCCGGCCTTCTACAACGGCATGGCAACGGGAGCCGACTGGATGTCGGCGGCTTCGTTCGTCGGCATGGCAGGCTCCCTCTTCCTGTTCGGCTATGACGGCCTGGCCTGGGTGCTCGGCTGGACCGGCGGCTTCGTGCTCGTCTCCATCCTTGTCGGCCCCTATCTGCGCAAGTTCGGCGCCTACACCGTGCCCGACTTCATGTCGTTCCGGTTCGGCGGCAACTTCGCCCGCTTCCTCGCCGTCGTCGTGCTGGTTGCCTGCTCCTTCACCTACGTGACGGCGCAGATCTTCGGCACCGGCATCATCGCCTCGCGCTTCCTTGGCATGCAGTTCGAAGTCGCCGTGTTCGTCGGCCTCGTCGGCATCCTGTTGTGCGCGATGCTCGGCGGCATGCGCGCGGTGACCTGGACGCAGATCGCCCAGTACATCGTGCTCATCATCGCCTATCTCGTGCCGATCGTGATCCTCTCGACCCGCAAGTACGGCTTCCCGATTCCGGAGCTGACTTACGGCACGGCGATCGCGGAAATTACGGCACGCGAAGCACAACTGGTGAAGGATGGCCTGGCTACGCTTTGCACGGCCGCGAATTGCGGACCGACAACGCTGAAGCCTCATATTCAGCCGTTCCTGAACTACACCCCGCTGAACTTCTTCGGCATCATCTTCTGCATGATGGTCGGTACGGCTTCGCTACCGCACATCCTGATGCGCTACTTCACGACCCCGTCGGTTCGCGAAGCGCGCCAGTCGGTGGGCTGGTCGCTGTTCTTCATCTTCCTCTTGTACTTCTCGGCGCCGGCCTATGCGGCGTTCTCGAAGCTCGAGGTTTACACCAACATCATCGGACGCCCGATCACGGAAATCCGTCCGTGGATGTTTACGTGGGGTGAACTCGGCCTGATTCAGGTCTGCGGCAAGAACGCCGCGAGCCTGCAAGCCGTGATCGACGCCTGTAAATCGATCGCCGGTCATCCCGGCGTCATCCGCTTCCAGGACTTCGTGATCAACACGGACGTGATCGTGCTTTCCACTCCGGAAATCGCGGGACTTCCCTATGTCGTCTCGGGTCTGGTCGCTGCCGGCGGTCTTGCCGCCGCGCTCTCGACCGCGGATGGCCTGCTGCTCGCGATCGCCAACGCTTTGTCGCACGACGTCTATTACAAGATGATCCAGCCGATGAAGCAACAAAGCCGGAACCTCACGGTGTGGATCATCGGAGCCGTGATCGTGTTCATCATGTACTGGTTCATGACCGGAACAGGACCATTCGGCATCGCCTGGCGCTGGTGGGGTATCGGCGGTCTCGCGGTAATCGCAGCGGCCACTTACCCGTTCCTTCAGAATGCGAACGACGTCCAACGGCGTCTGGTCATTGCGCGCGTCCTTCTGCTGCTCGTTGCGATCGCCTCCGCGGCGACCGCTTCGACCCGGCCGTCGGACATTCTTGCGATGGTCGGCTGGGCGTTCTCGCTGGCGATGGCGGGTAACTTCCCGGCGCTGGTACTCGGCATCTGGTGGAAGCGCACGACCACGGCTGGCGCAATTGCCGGCATGATCGCGGGCTTCGGTCTCTGCCTGTTCTATCTGGTCACGACCCGGTATTACCCGCAGATGGGCGTGGACTACTTCGGCATGACCGCGATGCTGAACCCGACCACGGGTCTGCCAATCGTCGACATCACGAAGGGCGTGAAGCCGCTCGCGGTGCAGCAGGTTGGCTGGTTCAATCTGAACAACATCAACTGCGGATTGCTGGGCATGCCGCTCGGCTTCCTCGTGATGATCGTTGTCAGCTTGGTGACGCCGGCACCGTCGAAGGAAATGCAGGCGCTTGTGGACGAAATCCGCAAGCCGCGCGGCAGGACGGTTCTCGAAGAGAAGACCAGCTAATCTTCTCGGCGAAACGAAAATCGGCGGGGCCCTTCGGGGCCCCGCTTCTTTTTGTGAGACTGCCGGATAAATTTCCGCTAGAAGGTGCCGCAATGGATACGAACACCTTTCTCACCTATTGGTACTACTCGCTGCCGAATTTCATGCTTGCCGTGCTGATGTACACAATCATCGGCCGCGTGCTGTTGTCGCTGTTCTTCGATCCGGATTCGAAGAACTACATCATGCGTTTCTTCATCCGTGTGACAGACCCGTTCGTCAATTTCTTCGGTGCGGTTACGCCGAAAGCGACAGCTCCCGTCGTACTCTGGCTCTTTACATTCGTGTGGCTGTTCTGGCTGCGGGTCGCGATGTTGTACGCATTCCTGCTCTTCGGTCTTCTGCCGGGGAGGCCGGTCTGATGGAACGCAACATACAATATATCTGCATCGCATTCTTCGGCATGATCAACGGACTATTCAACCAGACCGCGCTGTTCTTCGCGCTCCTGCACACGCAGGAGATTGGAAAATTTCTGTTCTTCGGTAACCTGTCGCTGACACTCTACATGGCCTCACTGATGGTCTCGACCGCGACGATCATTCTCGCAGGCATCCCGGCCGCCATTTTCGAGCGCTTCGTCGGTGCGCGGGAGGATTCGACCGTCTCCTCCATGTGGATCTGGGTTGCAGGAACGTTGTTTCTAACCCTTCCCGCCATGGGTAATTTCTTCCAGTACGGCCTCTGAAGCCACGATTTCGTGAACTTCACTAGCTGCGATTGCTTTTGACAAAACGCGGCTGCACACTTGCTTGGTCGTCAAGCAATCGCAAAGACGGGGCCGCCCTTGGAAGAGATGCGCAAAGCCGCATTCGAGTCCGTTTCCCGCGGATGCGCTTTTGGGTTTCTTGCCATCGCCTGCGTCATGATGGGTCTGGTAAGCGACCCGAAGCTCGTGTTTCAGGCAGGCGGCATTCTCACCTTGCTGATGGTTTTCATTCTGATGCTGAAAGCGCGGCGCGCGCTTACACACGATTACAAGCGCACCGAGATGTGGCTCTTGTTGCCGAAGGATTTCCGGCCGCCGGAACGTTATGCGCAATGGGCGGCGGCAACCGTGCTGCGCGACGCTTATCTCACCTTCGCGCAATATACCGCGCTGGTCTCGATCGTGATGTGGATTCTAGCGCTTTTTATGCGCCTCACCGGAACGGTCGCGAAGTAGCGCCCAGCACCGGCTTGGGAGGCGTCGTCCCCGCGAATGCGGGGACCCATAACCACGACTAGTGGTTATTTTCTCGAGCGTCTGAAATAGCCCATGAGCACCGGGAGTATCGATCCCCGCTTTCGCGAGGATGACTAGCCCTTGTTCGGCGCTTCGGCTTCCCATTCCTTCTTCAGATTCTCGACGACGCCGCGAAAGCGCTTCATCATCTTTTCGAACAAACTCATGACCTGCTCGATCTCCTGATCGGAAGGCGTGCGGAAGCGGTTCACCGGATCGTTCGCCTGCTTCTCGAGCATGGCCACGAGATCGGAGAGCCGCTTGATCTCGGCTTCCAGCGCGGAGCGGTCGTCGGCGGCGGTTTCGCAAGTCCAGTTGCCGTCCTTCGGCTTGCAATGAGAAACCTGCCCGGTCTGCGCATCGAGGCGCAGAAACCCGTCTTCTGTCTTCTGCAGTTTGTAGCGCCAACTGTCGTTGGGCGGCGCCGGTTGCGCGAGCGCGCCGGCCGCGAACAAGCCCGCGAAAATAAGAGTAATTGCAATCGGTGCTTTCATGGCAGTCCCTTTTTAGGTCCCTTGCCCGCCAGAAATGGAAACGCTCCCCGTACAATCAAGTACGGGGAGCGCGATCTTGTTCCGGATTTAAGGCAGTGACTAGGCGGCAGCCTTCTCGTTCTTCTTCGGTGCGAAGCGGCCGTAGAAGGTCTCATTCTTCGCCGCCATCTCCTTCAGGAGCGCGTTCGGCGCGAAGCGCGGGCCCTGCTTGCCCGCGAGCCTCTCGCAAAGCGCCACGAAGTTCTTCACGCCCATGAAGTCGATATAAGAGAGCGTGCCGCCGGTGAACGGCGCGAAGCCGAAGCCGAGGATCGAGCCGACATCGCCTTCGCGAACGTCGGTGATGACGCCCTCTTCTACGCAACGCGCGGTCTCAAGCGCCTGAATCACGAGGAAGCGCTGCTTCAGCTCTTCGACGTTATAGGTCTCGGCCGGGCGCGGCTCGCCGACGATCTCGTAGATACCCTGCCAGAGCTTCTTCGGGCCCTTCTCGGGATAATCGTAGAAGCCCTTGCCGTTCTTGCGGCCGTAGCGTCCGCGCTTCTCGACCATTTCTTCGAGCAACGCTTCCTGGCGCTCGTCGATCACGGAAGCTCCGAGATCGGCCTTGGTGGCTTTGAGAATTTTCCACGCCAGATCGACCGCGACTTCGTCGTTCAGCGAAAGCGGGCCGACCGGCATGCCGGCCATGCGGCCGACATTCTCGACCATCGCCGCGGGAACGCCTTCGGTCAGCATCATGTGGCCTTCGCGGATGTAAGTGCCGACGACGCGCGAGGTGTAGAAACCGCGGCTGTCTTCGACGACGATCGGCGTCTTCTTGATCGCGCGCACGTAATCGAGCGCGACCGCCACCGCCTTGTCGCCGGTTTCCTTGCCCTTGATGATTTCGACAAGCATCATCTTCTCGACCGGCGAGAAGAAATGGATGCCGACGAAACGCTTTTTGTCCTTCGACATATCGGCGAGCGAGGTAATCGGCAGCGTCGAGGTATTCGAGCCGAAGGTCGCGTCCTTGCCAATGACGGCATCGACCTTCGCGATCACTTCGGCCTTCACCTTGCGGTCTTCGAACACGGCCTCGACCACCAGATCGACATCCTTGATGTCGTCGTAGTTCGCGGTCGCCTTGACGCGCGCGAGCAGCTTTTCTTTATCCGCCGCGGTCGCGCGACCCTTCTTGATGCGGCCGTCGATGACGGATTCGACATGCGCCTTGCCCTTGTCGGCAGACGCCTGATCGCGATCGACGAGTACGACTTCGATGCCGGCATCGGCGGTGACGTAAGCGACCCCTGCCCCCATGAAGCCGGCGCCAAGGATCGCGACCTTCTTGATGTTGCTTGCCGGCACGCCTTCGGGACGGCGTGCGCCCTTGTTCAGTTCCTGCATCGAAATGAAGAGCGAGCGGATCATGGCCGCTGCTTCCTTCGATTTCAGGATATGCGCGAACCAGCGCGATTCGACTTTCAGCGCGAGATCCATCGGCAGCTGCAGGCCGTCATAGACGCACTGGAGAATGGCCTTGGCCGCCGGATAGTTGTCGTAGGTCTCGCGGCGATAAATCGCGTTCGCGGGCGGGAACACCATCATGCCGCCCTTGGAAAACACCGGACCGCCGGGAAGCTTGAAGCCGTCGACATCCCACGGCTGCACGCCCTTGCCGCCCGCCTTGATCCACGCTTTCGCGGTTTCGACCAGCTTGTCCTGCGGGACGATCTGATCGATCAGCTTCATCGTCTTTGCCTTGTCGGCTTTGAGCGCTTCGCCGCGGAACAGCATCTGCAACGCATCCTGCGTCGGCACGATCCTAGGCACGCGTTGCGTGCCGCCCGCGCCGGGGAACAGGCCGACCTTCACTTCGGGAAGACCGAGACGCAGCTTCGGATTGTCGCTGACCACGCGATGATGACAGGCGAGCGCAAGCTCGAACGCGCCGCCCATGGCGGTGCCGTTCACGGCAGCGACCCATGGCTTGCCGGAGGTTTCCAGCTTGCGATAGGTGCGCGACATCGCGCTCGACTGCTCGAACAGGAATTTGTTCGCTTCCTCTTCGCCCTTGTCCTTGATGAGCTTCTTGAAGGTGTCGCCCATGGTCTCCAGCATGGTGAGATCGGCGCCGCCGGAGAACGTATCTTTGCCCGAAGTGACGACGACGCCTTTGATCTTCGCGTCGGCCGAGACTTCGTCGACGATCTTCGAGAGCTCGGTCATCACATCGGCCGAGAACACGTTCATCGAACGGTCCGGCATGTTCCAGGTGACGAGCGCAATGCCGTCGCCATCCACATCCACTTTGAAATTTTTGTACGCCATAGTTTCCTCCCGTCGCTTTCCGTTATGTCCGGATAAGCGCGATCAAACCCGTTCGATGATGGTTGCGGTACCCATGCCCGCGCCGATGCAGAGCGTGACCAGCGCCGTCGACTTGCCGGTACGCTCCAGCTCATCGAGCACCGTGCCGAACACCATAGCGCCGGTTGCGCCCAGCGGGTGACCCATCGCGATCGCGCCGCCGCACACATTGATCTTGTCGCGCGGGATGTTGAACGCCTGCATGTAACGAAGCACGACGGATGCGAAGGCTTCGTTTAGCTCGAAGAGATCGATGTCCGAAATCTTCATGCCGGCTTTCTTCAAAAGCTTTTCGGTCACGTCGATCGGGCCGGTGAGCATCATCGCAGGCTCCGAGCCGATATTCGCGAACGCGCGAATCTTCGCGCGCGGTTTCAGGCCCGCCTTCTTGCCGGCTTCCTTGTTGCCGATCAGCACGGCCGCGGCGCCATCGACGATGCCCGACGAGTTACCGGCGTGATGCACATAGTTGATCGCCTCGACTTCCGGATGCGCCTGGATCGCCACGGCCGCGAAACCGCCAAACTCCCCCATCTGCGGGAACGAGGGCTTGAGCTGCGCGAGCGACTGCATATCGGTCGACGGACGCATGTGCTCGTCGTGATCGAGGATCGTGATGCCGTTGACATCCTTGACCGGTACGATCGACTTCTTGAAGCGGCCTTCCTTCCAGCTCGCTGCCGCGCGCTGCTGGCTTTCGACCGAATACTGATCGACGTCGTCGCGCGAGAAGCCGTACTTGGTCGCGATCAGATCCGCCGAGACGCCCTGCGGCATGAAATACGATTTCACCGCGATCTGCGGATCCATCGGCCAGGCGCCGCCGGATGCGCCCATGCCCACCCGCGACATAGCTTCGACGCCGCCGCCGATCGTCATCTCATGCTGGCCGGCCATCACTTGCGCCGCCGCGAAGTTCACGGCGTCGAGACCCGAGGCACAGAAGCGATTGATCTGCACGCCCGGCACGTGATTGCCGTAGTCGGCATTCAGCGCGGCTGCGCGCGCAACATCGGAGCCCGCTTCGCCGACCGGATCGACGCAGCCAAGCACCACGTCATCGATGAGGTGCGTGTCCAGCTTGTTGCGCTCCTTGATCGCACGCAACGCGGTGGTCGCGAGCGAGAGCGTGGAAACTTCGTGCAGCGAGCCGTCTTTCTTACCGCGGCCGCGCGGGGTGCGAACTGTGTCGTAAACGAATGCTTCGGTCATTGGCGTCTCCCGTTTTATCTGGCGTAAAGCGTCAGAACGCTTCCGCGGGCATATCCATCAGATTATCGGCACCGGACTGGATGCGTTTCAGGTGCGCGCCCGTCTCCGGCAACATGCGTTCGACGAAGAACTTCGCGGTCATCAGTTTCGCATCGATCTGCGGCGCGGAACCGTTGCCGTTCTTTTTCGCGAGCGCGGCCTTCGCCATCTGCGCCCACATATATCCGATCGCGACCAAGCCGAAGAGGTGCATGTAGTCGTAGGAGCCTGCACCGGCGTTGTCGGGCCGCTTCATTGCATTCTGCATGAACCACATGGTCGCGCCTTGCAGGTGCTTCAAGGACTCGCCAAGCGGACCGACGAAAGACTTCATCTTCTCGTCAGCCTCGTTTTCCTTCACGAATCCAGAGACTTCGTTGAAGAATGCAGTAATCGCACGGCCGCCATCCTTCGGCAGCTTACGTCCGACGAGGTCGAGCGCCTGAATGCCGTTCGCACCCTCGTAGATCATGGCGATCCGCGCATCGCGCACGAACTGTTCCATGCCGTGCTCGGCGATATAGCCGTGACCGCCGAACACCTGCTGCGCCATGACCGCGTTCTGGAAACCGAGATCGGTCATCACGCCTTTCAGGATCGGCGTGAGAATGCCCATGTAATCGTCGGCAATCTGCTTGGTCTTTTCGTCAGGCGAGCGCGAGAGAAGGTCGGCTTGCAGCGCGATCCAGATCATCAGCGCGCGGCCGCCTTCGTTGATCGCCTTCATCGTCATCAGGTTCCGGCGGATGTCGGGATGCACGATGATCGGATCGGCGGGCTTTTCGGGATTTTTCACGCCGGCGATCGAGCGGCCCTGCAAACGGTCCTTCGCATAGATCACGGCATTCTGATAGGCGACTTCGCCCTGCGCGAGACCCTGGATGCCGACGCCGAGACGCGCGTCGTTCATCATCACGAACATCGCGGGCAGACCGCGATTCTCTTCGCCGACCAGCCAGCCGGTCGCGCCGTCATAGTTCATGACGCAGGTCGAGTTGCCGTGAATGCCCATCTTGTGTTCGATCGAACCGCAGATCAGCGAATTGCGCTCGCCGACGCCGTCGTCCTTCGGCAGGAATTTCGGAACGACGAACAGCGAAATACCCTTCACGCCTTCCGGCGCGCCTTCGATACGGGCGAGAACGAGATGCACGATGTTCTCGGCCATGTCGTGCTCGCCGGCGGAAATGAAAATCTTGGTGCCAGTGATCTTGTAGGAGCCATCCGGCTGCTTCGCGGCTTTGGTCTTGATGAGCCCGAGATCGGTACCGCAATGCGGCTCCGTAAGATTCATCGTGCCGGTCCATTGGCCGCCGATCATCTTCGGCAGATAGGTGTTGCGAATTTCTTCGGTGCCATGAATGCGGATCGCGCGGCACGCGCCAAGCGTCAGGCCCGGATACATCGCAAACGCCATGTTGGCACTGCTCATATATTCGTTCATGGCGGCGCCGATCACAAACGGCAGGCCCTGTCCGCCGTATTTCTCGTCGGAGGAAAGACCGATCCAGCCGCCGTCAGCCATCTGCTTATAGGCTTCCTTGAAGCCCTTCGGCGTCGCCACCGAGCCGTCGGTGGCGCGCTTGCAGCCTTCGCGGTCTCCGATCTGATTGAGCGGCGCCAGCACTTCCTCGCAGAATTTTCCGCCTTCGCTCAGCACCGCCTCGATCGTGTCGGGGGTCGCATCGGCAAAGCCGGGAAGATTGTCATAGCGGGCGATATTGAAGACATCGCGCAGCAGGAACATCGTGTCTTCGACGGGCGCTTTATAAGTCGGCATCTTCTTGCTCCGAGATAGCTAGGGTCGGATCACGCGGCGGACGAGCCGCGTTCTTTCAACATTTCAGCGAGCGATTCGCTCGCGCGCTGCATCGCTTCGATCGCTTCGTCGATCTCGGCGCGCTGTTGCTTCAGGCGCTCGATGCGCTCGTTGAAGCGGGCATAGGATACTTTGAGCTGTGTGACGCGGCCGTCACCGAGATCGTAGAGATCGAGCATGGAGCGGATCTCTTCGAGCGAAAAGCCTACCCGTTTGCCCATCAGGACAAGCTTTAGGCGGGCGCGGTCGCGGCGGGAATAAAGCCGCTCCTGTCCCTGCCGCTCCGGCGAGAGCAACTCTTTCTCTTCATAAAAGCGGAGGGTGCGGGCGGTGACCCCGAACTCGCGGGCGAGGTCTCGGATCGTGAAAATCAGCTGGCCAGGCCGGTCGGCCCCGCCACTGAGCTTGTCGAATTCAGCCCACAGGTCGCGCGAATGCGCGTCCGTCGGCATTACGGCTTCGATTGTCTGCGCTTGTCCCATTCGATGCTCCCTTGGCGTGTGGCCGGAAAGGGTCGGCCACAGGGTGGCACTAAAGGTACCTCAGTTGACGTAAACGTCAAGTGAATTCTTAATCGGCCTGTTCTCTCGCAGAGGCCTTTTGGCGACAGTTCTTAAGGAAATGCTCCAATGGCCTTCGAAATTAACCCAGCATTTACCGTAACTAACAAGATTTAGGGCAGCGGAGCGGCGCCGCCCGAGCCAGGCTTATTCCCATCCCCGGCGCCCCGCAGGATGGATCGGTAATGAGCGCAGGCGTGCCCTGGAGCGTAAGCGCGGTGGACCCGGATACCTGGGATGCCGCCCGGGAAGCCGCGCGCCGTGAGGGTCTCTCCGTCGGCGAATGGCTTGAGGCCGCAATCCGCGGTAACGCGCGCGGCGGTCATCCCCGCGGACGCAATCCGACAACCAATTTCGATCACCGTCTCGACGATCTCGCCGAGCAGATCAACATGCTCGCGCGCAGGAACGTCTATGCGCGGCCTGATCCGCAGCCGCCGGTACGCGATCTCGGCAGCGAACAAATGTCGGCGTCCATCGACGCCCTCACCGACCGCATCGATCAGATGCTCGAGGGCATGGAGCGCGCGCAACGCAACAACGGGCGCGACGAAATCTCGAGCGCAATCCGCAAGCTGGATTCGCGGATCGAATCGATCCTGCTCGACCGTCCCGCCGCCAATCAGGATTCCGAGGTCGAGACCAAACTCGACGAAATGGCGCGCGTGATCTCACAAATGAGCGAGCGGCTGGAGCGCGAAGTCGTGGCCGCGACCGCGGCTCCCGCGCCGCAGCACATGCCTACCGCCGACGAGCTCGATGCCGCGGTCGCCGAGATCATGGAGCGCCAGTCCATGCTCGACGGCACGCCGATGCGCCGCATGCCCGCGCGCGCGGCCGCGCCTGCCCCGGCTCCTGTGCCAAATCCGCAATTCGCCTCGTTCGAGCGTCAGCTCAAGACGATTGCCGACGAGATGCAGTCCCTGCGCAAATCCAACGCGAGCAAAGCGCAGGCGAACGGGCCGATCACCGAACTGCGCCGCGACATCGCCGAGCTTGCGCGCTCGATGGCGGAGCTTGCGCCGCGCCGCACGCTGGAATCGCTCGAGCACACGGTTGAAGCACTCACCCGCAAGATCGACCGCGCGACCAGCAACTCGCGGCAGGATCAGCGTTCCGCGCAATCGGTGCTGACGGCGCTCGAGGATATTCGCGTGGCGCTTGCGAACGTGCGCCCCGCGGAATCCTTCATTTCGGTCGAAGGCGATCTCAACGCGCTTTCGGAAAAACTCGACGTCATCAACGCAAAAAGCATCGACGGCACCACGGTCGCCCGTATTCAGAACCAGATGCAGGAGGTCCGCGATCTCCTGTCCAACGCGCTGCCGGCCGAAAATCTTCAAGCCGTGGTCGCGCAGATCGAAACCATTGCGAGCAAGGTCGAGCGGATTTCTGCGCCGGACGATAGCGGCGTGCGCGGGATTGTCGGCGCGCTCGAGCAGCGTATCGACGCACTCGCCGAGCGCGTAGATATGGGTGCGCATGCCGCGCAGAATCCGGAAGCGTTCGATCGCATTCATCAACGGCTCGACTCGCTCCAAACCACGCTCGACAAGACCGAAAACCCGATGGGCCTCGAAGAGACGATGCGCAGCGTCGTAGAGCGTCTCGACGCTTCCGAAGCGAAGCTCTCCAATCTGGGCGTAATCGAGCGCGGGATTTCGGAACTCTCTTCGCAGTTCGACAAGGCTCGCGCCAACGCGATGGATGTCGCCGAACGTGCCGCCAAGACCGCGCTTCGCGAATTGCAGGCCGCGCGCCAGACCATGCCGCAGCAGATGGCCGCCGCGCAGGCGGCGCAGTCCGCGGAATCGGATATGTCTGCGGCGAAACCGCTTGCCGGCGACCCTTTGCCGCCGCGCAAGGTCACGCAGGTTATGGCCCCTGCCGAAGCACAACGCTTCACGCGCAGCGCACCGGTCACGGTGCAATCGAGGGACGCGATTGCCGCAACCGACGGGTTGCCTGCTGATTTTCCGCTTGAGCCGGGTTCGGGGGCGCCGCGCTCCCGTTCGACCCCGGTGCAACAGCGCATCGCGCAATCGGAAGCGGCGGTCGCCGAAATCGCCCCGCGCCCGAACGATGCGAACACCAAGACCTCGGATTTCATCGCGGCAGCCCGCCGCGCGGCGCAGGCCGCCGCGGCGGAGGCTCCCGCGGAATCCGATGCGGGCGGGAAGAAGAAAGGCGCGCTCAGCGGGATCTTCGCGCGGTCGCGCCGCGCGGTTTTGCTCGGCCTTGTCGTCGCCATGCTCGGGTTCAGCGCGGTACGCTTCTTCGACGTGAACCTGATTACGAATCTGATCGGCGGGCAGAACAGCGAGACCGCGACACCCGCACCTAAGCAAATCCCGCCCACGCAGCAGACGCCGGCGCAGCCGCAGACGCCGACCTTCGTCCCCGACACCGAGCAGCGCTCCGTCGTTCCGGGTTTTGGCGAGCACCAGCTCGGCACACTGCCTCCCGCGGCAGGCGATATCACGCCGCAGCAGATGGTTTCGCTCTTCGCGCAACCCGAAGCGCAGTTGACCACGCAAAGCACGAAGCAGGGCCCACGCGCGCAAGCGCCGCTGCAGACGCAATCTAACATCGCGAACCAGCAAAAGAATTCGATTGAGACGCCGCAAGGCATCAACGAAGCCTTGATGAAAGCCGCCAACGCCGGCGATGCCGACGCGGCCTACGAAGTCGGTGAGCGCTACATGACCGGCAACGGCATCGAGGCCAATTCATCCGAAGGGCTGAAGTGGTTCGAGAGAGCGGTTGCCAAGGGTTCGGCGGCGGCGGCGTTCCGCCTCGGTATGGCTTACGAGAAGGGTCAGGGCGTTACCAAGGATCGTGCGCGCGCCCGCACGAATTACGTGCTCGCGGCGGAAAGCGGGCATCTCAAGGCGATGCACAACCTCGCTGTGATGATGGTCGAACACGGCGGCGCCAAACCGGACTACACGAATGCCATTCCCTGGTTCCGCCGGGCCGCCGAGCGGGGCTTACGCGACAGCCAGTATAATCTCGGGGTCATTTATGCCCGCGGCATGGGTGTCGGGCAGAACCTCGCCGAGTCCTTCCTCTGGTTCTCGCTTGCCGCGGCCCAAGGCGATGTTGACGCCGCAAAAAAGCGCGACGATGTCGCGAGCCGGCTCGACCAGCAGACGCTGCTCGCCGCCCGGCTCGCGGTCCAGACCTGGGCCGCCAAACCTTCCAACGACAGCGTTAACGCGCCGCGCGCGAAGCCCGAATGGCAGAACGCCGCCGCCCCTAAAAAGAAGCATAAGAAGTAACTCTGCTCCGCTCGCGTCATTGACAAGCACGGCACTCGACATGTTGATGCCGTAGTGCTGCCGCTGATGATGCGGCCACACGAAAGCGCCGGAAGCCAAATTGTCGATCTACCTTCCGATAGCCGAACTGCCGGTCAATATCCTTCTGATATTCGGGCTGGGGATCGCGGTCGGCTTCATTTCGGGAATGTTCGGCGTCGGCGGCGGCTTCCTGATGACGCCGATGCTCATCCTGGTCGGCATTCCACCTTCGGTCGCGGTGGCCAGCGTGCCGAGCCATATGGCGGCATCCTCGCTCACCGGCGCAATCTCCTACTGGCGCAACAGGCTCGTCGATAGCGGGCTCGGGCTCGTGCTCATGTCCGGGGGTCTCTTGGGGACCGCGGCCGGCGTCTGGATATTTTCGCTGCTGCGGCGCGCGGGCCAGCTCGATCTCATCATCAATCTTTCCTACATCGTGTTGCTCACCGTGATCGGTACGCTGATGATCGCGGAAAGCATCCGCGCGTTGTGGCGCGCGCTGCAGGGGCAGCAGCCGGTGTTGCGCCGTCCCGGCACGCATTCGTGGTTTCACGGACTGCCGCTCAAATTCCGTTTCCGGCAGTCCCGCATCTATGTTTCGGCGATCCCGGTGACGGCGATCGGCTTCGGCGTCGGCTTGCTCGGCGCGCTGATGGGAATCGGCGGCGGGTTTCTCCTGATCCCGGCGCTTATTTACCTGATGCGCGTGCCGACGGCGGTATCGGTCGGCACGTCGTTGTTTCTTACGTTGTTCACGATGCTCGCGGCGACCGTGCTGCACGCAGTCGAGAACCGCTCGGTCGATGTCGTGCTTGCGTTGACGCTGATGATCGGCGGCGTAATCGGCGCGCAATCGGGTGCGCGTGCGGGACAAGCGGTCAAGGCCGAGCAATTGCGCTTCCTGCTCGGGATTCTCGTGTTCGCGGTCGCCGCGCGCGTCGGTCTCGATCTTCTGACCAAGCCTGCCGAGCTATTCTCCGTGATCTCGACGGAGGCCGGCGGATGATTTTACGCAAGACCCCTGCCTCGCTTGCCATCGCGCTGCTGCTCGCGCCCTTCACCGCGCAGCTCGCGCATGCCGAGCGGCTTGTGACTTCGCTTTCCACGCATCGCGTGCTGATCAGCTCGAACTTCACCGGTACATCGCTCGTATTGTTCGCATCAATCGAGGACAGCGACGCCACGAAAGAGAAGCCGAAGAAATACGACATCGCGATCACCGTGCGCGGTCCTGCTGCGACCTTCGTCACGCGCAAGAAGGAACGGATCCTCGGACTCTGGGTGAACTACGAGTCACGGCGCTATCCGGATACGCCATCCTATCTCGCGGTGCTGACCAATCGCCCGCCTGCGGAATTCGGCCCGCTAGAGTTGCAGACCAAACACAAGCTCGGTCTTTCCTTCGCGGCGCTTCCGCAGACCATTGCAGCAGACGAAGAATTCGGCGCGGCGCTTCTGCGCGTGAAGAAGGCGGAAGGTTTGTTCTACGAGGAGACGAACGCAGTCACGTTTCTGACGCCGACGCTGTTTCGCGCGACCCTGCCGATCCCCGGCACCGCACCGACCGGGCCCTACGAAATCGACGTGCAGGTGTTCGCAAACGGCGCGCTTGCCGCGCAGCAATCGACGGCGATCGAGGTGGTAAAAACCGGCTTCGAAGCATTCGTCGCGCAATCCGCGCGCGAAGCGCGGCTCGATTACGGTCTCGGCGTGGCACTGCTTGCCTTTGTTGTCGGAACGTTGGCGGGTCTGGTATTCCGTCGCAGTTAGGATTTTCTGGAGGTTCAAATGGCGGACGATGGACTGCGGCGTTTTCTCGGCGGCTCGCCACTTGCCGTTTTTATCAAGCTCGCGCTGCTTTCGATCCTCGTCGGCTTCGTGCTGACGGTAATCGGTCTAGACCCGCGCAACATTCTCTGGAGCGTCGAGGCGCTGATCCGCAGCGTCTTCAATCTCGGCTTCGAGGCGTTCGACTGGCTGTGGCGTTACCTGCTGCTCGGTGCCGTGATCGTAGTGCCGATCTGGCTGATCGCGCGGCTCCTGCAGTCGCGCAAGCGCTAGACGCCGGTACGCGAGGCTGCGGTCTCAACGGCGTCGCGTCCGACGATATCCTGGATCGAGCGGTGCTTGCCGCGATCCAGAAACAAGCTCAGACCTCGCTTGATTTCGCGCGCGATGCCAAAGCCCTTGTAGATCATGCCGGTATAAAGCTGCACGAGTGTCGCGCCCGCGCGGATTTTTTTCCATGCAGCTTCGGGGGAATCGACGCCTCCAACGCCAACGACTGGGAAGGCGCGCTCGGCGCGGAGATAGGTTTCCGCAAGCATACGGGTCGAGAGATCGAACAACGGCTTACCCGACAGTCCGCCCTGCTCTTTTGCGTTGCTCTCGCGTAGCGAAGCGGGGCGCGTGATCGTGGTATTCGAAACGATCATGCCGTCGATCGCGCGTTTCCTTGCGATCTCGACGATATCGTCGAGATCGCCGAGCGCGACATCCGGCGCGATCTTCAGCAAAATCGGCTTTCTGCCAATACCCCTCTGTGCCGCGCGTTCGCGCGCTTCCATCACGCGTTTGACGAGTTCGTCGAGCGCTTCCGCCGATTGCAGGTCGCGCAGGCCGGGCGTGTTCGGCGAGGAGATATTGATCGTCAGATAGGCCGCATATGGCGAGAAGATTTCGACACCTGCGACGTAGTCGGCGATGCGATCCTGCGAGTCCTTGTTCGCGCCGACATTGATGCCGAGAATTCCGTTCGGCTTGCGTCGCGAGAGCCGCGCGGCGGCGGAATGAAAGCCTTCGTTGTTGAAACCGAGCCGATTAATCACGCCCTCGTCGCGCAAGAGCCGGAACACGCGCGGCCGCGGATTGCCGCTTTGCGGCTTCGGTGTAATCGTTCCGACTTCCGCGAAGCCGAAGCCGAGCGCGAGCACGGCATCGGGCACTTCCGCGTTCTTGTCGAAGCCCGCGGCCATGCCGATCGGGTTCCTGAAGTTCAGGCCAAAGGCGGAGACGGAAAGCCGCGGGTCGTCGGCTGGGGTGGACCCCCTGGGCATCAGCGAAAGCGCGCGGATTGCGAGGCGATGCGCGTCCTCTGCCTCGAACAGGCGCGAGAACGGCAAGGCGAGATCGAGCAAAAAGGACATCCGCGGCGGACGCTAGAGGTGGCTTCGCTGCACTGCAAGCGCAAGACAGGACTTGTCACCCGCTATGGAGGTGGTAAAGCGTATGGGTATATAATCCTCGCTTCGAATCGGAGCGCTTATGCTGAGCCATAGTCAGGTCTGGGGTGCGGTGGACCGTATCGCCGCGCGCTATAATTTCTCGCCATCGGGGCTTGCGAAGGCCGCGGGGCTCGATCCGACCACCTTCAACAAGTCGAAGCGCGTGACGGCGGACGGACGGCCGCGCTGGCCTTCGACCGAATCGATCGCAAAGGTTTTGGATGCCACCGGCGCCACCATCGACGAATTCATCTCGCTGCTCACCAAGAAACCGAAGCGTCCCGCGCAGCCGGTGCCGCTGATCGGCTTCGCGGAAGCGGGCAGCGGCGGCTATTTCGACGACAGCGGCTTCCCGGTCGGCTCCGGCTGGGACAAGATCAAGCTTCCCGACGTCGACGACGATCACGCCTACGCGCTCGAGGTCTCCGGCAATTCGATGGAGCCCTTGTATCGCAAAGGCGACATTCTGGTCGTCTCGCCCGCGGCGCCGCTGCGCAAGGGCGATCGCGTGGTCATCAAGACCAAGGGCGGCGAAGTGCTCGCCAAAGAACTAAAGAAGAAGACCGCGAAGACGGTCGAACTGAAATCGCTCAACCCCGATCACAAAGATCGCGTGCTGCCGATGAGCGATGTCATATGGATCGCGCGGATCGTCTGGGCGACGCAGTAGTCTCGAGATTCTTTTTTGTAGAACTCGGGTAGACCCGAGTTCTATGCCGAACGCGCGAGCGCGCCGTCGATTATCGCAACGGTGTTCTCGACTCCATACACGGCAACGAACGAGCCGAAGCGCGGACCTTTCTCCTGCCCAAGCAGCACCTGGTAGAGCATGTTGAACCAGTCGAGCGAAACGCCCGGCTTGCCGTCTTTCGCCGCCTTCTTGTGATCGAGGAACGGTTCGCGGCGGCCGATTTCATAAACGACATCTTGAATCTGTTCGGCTGTAGCGCCCGTAGGCAGTTGCGTGAGCGCGTCGCGGAGATCGCTCAACGCCTTGCGCTCGCCCTCGTTCGGCCCGCGGAATTTCTTTTCCGGCAGCACGAAGTCACGGAAATAATGAATTGCGTATTCCACGAGCTTGCCCAGCATCGGGTGCGTCTTTGCAGTGACCCCCGGATGATAGCGGCCGATGAAACCCCAGAGCGTTTCCGCGTTCTCCGCGTTCGATGACGAAACGAGCGTCAAGAGCATCTGGAAGGTGACCGGCATGTCCGGCTCAGGCGGATTGCCGGAATGGATGTGCCAGACCGGATTGCCGAGCCGGTGCTTCCAATCGTCCTGCTTACGATAGCCTTCGAGAAACTGCTGGTAGTCATCGACATTGCGCGGGATCACGTCGAAGTAGAGCCGCTTCGCGGCCTTCGGCTCCCTATACATAAAGAGCGAGAGCGATTCCGGGCTCGCGTAGCGCAGCCACTCATCGATAGTGAGACCGTTGCCTTTCGACTTCGAAATCTTCTGGCCCTTCTCGTCGAGGAAGAGTTCGTAATTGAAGCCTTCCGGCGGCGTGGCTCCGAGCGCGCGGGCGATCTCGCCGGAGAGCTTCACCGAGTCGATCAGGTCCTTGCCCGCCATTTCGTAATCGACGCCGAGCGCGGCCCAGCGCATCGCCCAGTCGGCCTTCCACTGGCATTTCACGTTGCCGCCGGTGACCGGCGTTTCGACTTCCTGGTTGGTGTCGGGATCGACGTAGGTGACCGTGCCGGCCGCGACATCGCGGCGGATCATCGGCACCTGCAGTACGATCCCGGTCGTCCTGCTGATCGGCAGGAACGGCGAGTATGTCGCGCGGCGCTCCGGCCCAAGCGTCGGCAGGATGATCGCCATGACCTTGTCGTAGGCGGCGAGCATCTTCAGAAGCGTGTCGTCGAAGCGGCCAGACGTGTAACACTCGGTTGACGACATGAACTCGTAATCGAAGCCGAAATGGTCGAGGAACGCGCGCAGCCGCGCGTTGTTGGCCGCGCCGAACGAAGGGTGCTCATTCGAGAACGGGTCGGGCACGCGCGTCAGCGGCTTGCCCAAATACGCCGCCAGCATCTCCTTGTTCGGCACGTTGTCCGGCACCTTGCGCAAGCCATCCATGTCGTCCGAGAAGGCGATCAGCCGGGTCTTCACCTTGTCGTCGGTGAGTACGCGGAACGCGTGACGCACCATGGTCGTACGCGCGACTTCGCCGAACGTGCCGATATGCGGCAGGCCCGAGGGGCCGTAGCCGGTTTCGAACAGCACTTCGTCTTTCGGTTTTTTCTTCAGGCGCGCGACGATCTTCTTCGCTTCCTCGAACGGCCACGCATTCGAGGTCTCCGCCACTTCGCGCAAATTCGCTGCCAGGGCAGCCGTATCGGACGCCATTCTTCTTCTCTTATGGGACGAAATCAGTAAAAGCCGACCGGGAAATAACGCAAATAGAGGTCGGTGAACACCCCGCGTTCCCACAGCCGGTAGAGCGCAAAGTTCAGCGCGCGGAGGAGCGTGTCGTTCCCCGGTTTCACCGCGATGCCGACACCCTCGCCGAAAAAGCGGCTTTCGGTGAAGGGGCCGCCGCGGAAATTACAGCAATCCGCGGAGTCCGAGCCGTTCAGCCAGAAGGCGAGCGCGATGCCGTCTCCAAAAGCGAGCTCCGCTTCGCCATTTTTCAGCGCCTCGAAGGCGGCGGCCGCGTTCGGATAACTCTTGATCGCGGTCTCCGCGAAGAAAATGCGAATGTAAGCCTCATGCGCGCTACCGGTTGCGACCGCAACGCTCTTGCCTGCGATCAGCTCCGGCGAGATATCCTTGAGCGGCGAATCCTTCTTCGCGGCAAAGCGTGCGGGCGTGCGATAGTAGCGGTCGGTGAATTCAGCCTTCGCGCGCGCCTCGGGCGTAATCGCAATCGACGCGATCACTGCGTCGCCGGCATTGGCGTCGAGTGCTGCGAGCAAGGTGTCGAACCGGCGCACCTGTACGGTGCAAGTCACGCCGAGTTCGTCGCAGATCGCGCGCGCGAGATCGACATTGAAGCCCATCGGCAGGCCGTTAGGCCCGCGAAAATGAAACGGCGGATAGTCGTCCTCGGTCAGAAAGCGGATGCTCGTCATGCGGCCGAGCGCGGGCTTCTCGGGACGCCGCTTCGGATCCCAGAAGCGGGGGACAAAAATTTCCTGCGCCTGCGCGAGGGCCGCAAAACCAGCCCAGCCGGGCACCGCCAGTATTGCCGCCAGCGCACATATAAAGACGTTGCGCGAGAGGTGCCGCGCGAAGCAAGATAGCCGCCGGGGATTGCTCATTATCTATTGTAACCGCTTGCCGGCAGAAGCCGGAGGGATCATGCGGCTTTGTAAACGAGCGGTCCGGGGCGGGTAAAGTTGGCATTGGAGCCCTCGGGCAATTCGGCCAGCAATATCGAAGCCGGGGAACCTAGCGAGGACCGCGAGTCTTCACTGCGCTCTCCGGCGCACACCGGTTTTGCGGAACAAGCGGCTCTCTTTCGGCCCATTCTCCACCTCCCGGTCGAATTGCACGCGCTGCGCGGCCGGATTGATCCCGTCTTCCTGCGCTGGGCTGCCAACCGCGCGGAGGTCCTCGGCATAAGTGCCGACGTGGTGGTGCGGCGATGCGGCGTCATGCACCCCGACGCAATGCTCGATGCCTACGCGAAATTCCTCAATACAACTGTCGATCCGCTGGAGGATGTTGCGCCGTCTCCGCTTCCTCTGGAAGAGCTGCTTTCGAGCGGCGTTCTGCAAGCGGGCTCACGCCCCGGTCAAGCCGGCCCGACAATCGCCTTGCTTAACGGCAACACAAAAAGAATCTGCGAACGTGTTGCTTCAGTTCCGGCGCTCGCTGAGAATTTCCGGATCACTTCCCCGGAGCGGCTACGTGCATTTGCCGAGCGCTCGAATGCGCGTCAGCTTGCGGAGGGCGCTGCTTTCGGGTTGATGAAAGAAGCGCCCGCACTTTCCGCCGGCGTAGGGAATTTCGTGCACTATCGAAGCACGCTCTTGGCTTTTGTCGCGGCATTCGTGCTTCTGCTTTACTTCTCTGCTCCGGTCGCGCTGTTTTTGGTCGAGCTGATACTCGCCACAACCTTTCTTTCCTGGTCGGCGCTTCGGGTATTTGCCTGCTTCACGAAGCATAGGGAGAAAAGGCCGGCTTATATCGAAGACCGCGACTTGCCGATCTATACGATTCTTATTCCGCTTCACCGGGAAGCGGGCGTAGTAGCCGAACTGGTCGAAGCGATATCCGCGCTGAACTATCCGCGCGAGAAACTTGACGTGAAACTCGTTCTCGAAGCCGACGACCCGGAAACAAACGCTGCCATAAACGCGATCGTTCTCGACCCCTGCTTTGAGATTGTCTTCGCTCCGCCCGATGGACCGCGCACGAAACCAAAGGCGTTACGGGCGGCCCTGCCGTTCGCCCGTGGAGAGTACCTCGTCGTCTATGATGCGGAAGACCGGCCGCATCCCAATCAGCTTCGCGACGCTTACGCACGGTTCCTGGCCAGCGGTGATCGGCTCGCCTGTGTCCAGGCGAAACTTGCAATCGACAACGCGTATTCTTCATTTCTCACGGCACAGTTCCGTGCCGAGTATTACGGCTTGTTTGATGTTCTGCTGCCCGCATTGGTACGGCTGCGCTTGCCGATACCGCTCGGCGGCACTTCCAATCATTTTGCCACGAAAGCGCTGCGGGAAGTCGGTGCGTGGGACCCGCACAATGTTACCGAAGATGCCGATCTCGGCATCCGTCTCGCGCGCTTCGGCTACCAAACCGATTTCGTCGATTCCACCACTTACGAGGAGGCTCCCGCCCATCTCGCCGGCTGGTTACCGCAACGGACGCGGTGGATGAAGGGATGGATGCAGACCTATCTTGTTCATATGCGTAATCCTTTCCGGCTGCTTAGCGACCTCGGAGCGCGCGGCTTTATCGCCTTCCAACTCCTGATCGGCGGGTCGGTGCTCGCCGCAGTCGTACATCCGATTTTTTTCGTTTGGCTGATCGCAGATGCTGCGTTCGGAACGCTTTTAGTGCCCGGTGAAACGGTTGCACAATGGACACAGAAGTCGCTTGTCGTTTTGACGTTGCTCAGCGGCTATGCCGCTTCGGGCCTCCTCGCAGTCACAGGGATGCGCAGGCGCGGAGTTTCACCTTCGATTCGGATCGTGGTGATGATACCGATTTACTGGCTTCTTCTTTCAGCCGCGGCGTGGCGCGCGGTCTGGAAGTTTTTCACCGCGCCCTATCAGTGGGAAAAAACTGCGCATGGTGTCGTGAAGCGCAATAGACAGATTTTTCCTTAGAGCATTGTCGGCGGTTACAGCCGCCGCCTTAAATCCGCTGCCGCCGCATCGGCCCCGCGTTTGAGGTTAAAAGGCGCGATGAATTTTCCCTGCTTATCCATCAGGTACACGATCGAGGTGTGGTCCATCGTGTAGCTGCCGCCCTCAAGCGGCACACGCTTGGCGTAGACGAAGTAAGCCTTCTTGATCGCCTCGATCTGTATTTCCGAACCGGATAGCGCGGAAATCTGCGGATGAAAGCTGGAGAGATAAAGCTTCAGCTTCTCCGGCGTGTCGCGTTCGGGGTCCACGGTCACAAAAATCGCATTTACCTTCGCCGCATCGCTTCCCAGACGATTGAGAATTTCGGAAATCTCGAACAGCGTCGTCGGACAGATGTCGGGGCAGTGCGTGAAGCCGAAGAAAACCAAAAGCGGCTTGCCGAGGAAATCCGCGTCGGTGACGGTCTTGCCGTCCTGATTGACGAGCGCGAACGGGCCGCCTACCGAAGAAGGCCTGGTCACGTCTTTCGGCGCGAGCAGCATGACCCCCGCGGTCAACGCAAAAGCGCCAGTTACGAAAGCGGCAAGCAGAACCAAAATGCGGGCGGAGCGGCTCATGGAGTCTTTCAGAAGCAATAAGCGATGCCGGCCGCGATCATTTCGAAGAACAGTTTGGTCCCGAACCAGACCCACATGATCCCGGCAGCGGCAGCCAGCGCGCCGAAGAATGCGGCCACGCCAAGAAGCAGCGGGCGCGTGGAATACGAAACCATGTCGTTTGCAGGTTTGGCCATAGGTCTTAGCTAGGGTGCGCTGGCGCACACGTCAATAAAGGCGGTTCCGCCGTCATTTGCCGCGGGTTACGCTGGGCGAACGCTCTGCCGGTAAACGCGAGAGGGCTCGCAAGGGCGCCTGTTACGAATTCCCGCCGGTTCATTCGCGGCTCCTCGCTGGGCATTGGAGCGGGCGGCGGGAATCGAACCCGCGACATACAGCTTGGGAAGCTGTCGTTCTACCACTGAACTACGCCCGCAAAATCAGCACTTCTTCAACTATCGAAAATAGCCCAGGCACCTCTCAGGCACCGATAGCACGATAAGCGCTTTGTCGCACTTCGCGCAAAATAGGCACTTTAGTCGAAACTAGTTTCGGTATTCCCGCGTGCAAAAGAATAGGGATTTGCATACGGTCTGCTCAGTTTTACAAGACAGGACCGTCGATCGGCTAGCGAGCCTCAAGGCTCAAGCCACGTTCGCTACCTATTTCACTTTCCTAGGTCTTTTCGGAATTTCTCGAATATATTCGCGAACCAATTTCCAGTAGAAATACTCTAAAAATTTCCTGCTACCACGCGCTCGATCTTCGAGCTCGCTGACGCTTGCCATCGCGCTATCCCCGTATTGATCAACAAGTTCTTGGGCCGCCTGTTTAGCATTCTTGGCGAGCGCGCGTATGCCTTGCACCTTCTCCACCAGATATTTCAATGCCGCACTCCATCGCGGAATTCGCGGAATTCGCGGAATTCTTACATGGGACGATCTTCTCTGAAAGAAAAGTAACTGAAGCGATCATGAAACGGATGATTTCGAAACGCGATCGCCCCAGTCGACGTGGCCAGATTTTCCGAATTATTTCTTGAAGCGCGCTTGGCCAGACTTTCCAGCAGGTGTTTTCAGCGTGACGCTTATCGTCGCGTTCGCGGCGATCGGCTTCTTGACCTCACCCTTAAGTACGTTCTCGCCTTCAACTGTGAGCGTAACCGTCTCTCGGTCGGCGCCCGCGACGACTAACGCGGATGCGGTGATACCTTTCGCGGAGATGGGTTTGTTGGACTCATCCAAAACATAGAAGGTCAGCGTCGTGCCAGATGTCACGAATTCAAGATGAACGCCTGCAACGTCTTCGACAGGACCACCGTTCGGACCCTTTTGCGCACCATGTTTGTGCTGTGCGACGGCACTGACGGCGAGTGACAGCACGAGGCCTAAAGCGAGAAAAAACTTCATAATTTATCTCCTAGCAGGTTTGAGGTTTGGTTTTTGAGGAAGATCGCGGCGGAACAGCACGTACAGCGCCGGAAGCACCAGTAGAGTGAGAATCGTCGACGAGATGATGCCACCAATGACCACGGTTGCGAGGGGTCGTTGCACTTCAGCGCCGGGGCCTGTTGCAATCGCCATGGGTACAAACCCAAGCGAAGCTACGAGTGCCGTCATTAGGACCGGGCGAAGCCGCGTAAGCGCGCCTTCTTTCACGGAGTCCAGAACCGACTTTCCGTCTTCTCGAAGTTTCTGGATGAAGGCGATGATCACAAGTCCGTTTAGAACGGCAACGCCGGAAAGTGCGATAAAGCCGATACCAGCGCTAATAGATAGAGGTATACCGCGCAGCAGCAGAGCGGCGATTCCGCCTGTGAGTGCGAGAGGAACTCCACTGAACACGATGGCAGCATCTGCAACCGACTTCAAACTCATGTACAGCAAGAAGAAGATTAGGAGCAGCGCAATTGGCACGACAATCGTGAGCCGTTTAGTTGCGGAAACAAGTTGTTCGAACTGACCGCCCCATCCAATCCAGTACCCGGCAGGCAGCTTCACTTTCTGCGCAATCTGCGCCTGGGCATCGGTCACGAATGAGCCCAAGTCCCTTCCACGCACGTTGGCTGTTACGACAACGCGCCGCTTGCCGTTCTCGCGGCTGATCTGATTAGGCCCGGGTGCAACCTCTATTTCTGCGACCGACGAAAGCGGAACGTAGCGCACTTGCGCGAGCGGCGAAGTGCTCTCCCACGCTGCGCGCACTGCATTCGGCTGCGCTTCGATGGCAGGCAACGGAATAGGCAGATTTCGGAGTGCGTCGATGTCGGAGCGGAGATTTTCAGGCAAGCGCACAACAAGATCGAAACGCCTGTCACCGTCGAATACTGTCCCCGCGGTCTTGCCGCCCACGGCGATCTCCACAATCGCTTGTACATCGGCAACACTGAGACCAAGTCGCGAGAGTGCACTCCGGTTGAGCTTCACGGTGAGAACTGGAAGGCCCTGGACTTGCTCTGTCTTTACGTCGGCAGCACCATTGACCTCCTGAAGAACCGCCTGCACTTGCGCCGCCACTTGCAAAAGCACGTCCAGATCGTCGCCGAATATTTTCACGCCGACATCGCTACGCACGCCCGAGATTAACTCGTTGAAGCGCAATTGGATCGGCTGCGAAAGTTCATACGCGCTACCGGCAATTTCCTCCGCGGCCTTTTCAATCTCGAGGACAAGTTCACTTTTTGATTTCCGTGGATTGGGCCATTGACTGCGTGGCTTCAGCATGACGTAGCCATCGGAGATCGATGGAGGCATAGGATCTGTAGCAACTTCAGCCGTTCCCGTGCGCGCGAATACTCTTAGAACTTCGGGTATTTTCAAGAGTCTCTTCTCAAGAGCCTGCTGCATTTCGACTGACTGGGTCAGACTCGTACCTGGTACCCGCAACGCTTGAACTGCAGCATCGCCCTCGTCCAAACTCGGGATAAATTCGCCACCCATTCTGGTTGCGGCAAAGCCGGAAACCAGCACGAGACCAAGCGCAAGGCTCGCAACCATTCTGCGGTTCGCGATCGAGCGGTCAAGCAGCGGAATATAGTATTTCCGCGCTCCACGCATAAACCAGTTCTCTTTCTCCGTAACTTTTCCAGTTACGAAAAGTGCAATGGCGGCGGGAATGAATGTTATCGACAAGATCGCAGCACCCAACAGCGCCATCAGCACCGTCAACGCCATCGGCGTGAACATCTTGCCTTCAGTCCCTGTCAACGTAAGTACTGGAAGATAAACAATCGCAATAATCAACGTACCGAATAGACTTGGTTTGATGACTTCGCGCGCGCCCGCGAGGATCGTGCTGAAGCGTTCTTCCGTGGTCAGTAGTCGTCCTCGCCGTTGCTGCTCGTGCGCCAGTAGGCGTAAGCAATTTTCAACAATGATGACGGCGCCGTCGATGATAATACCGAAGTCGATCGCGCCCAGACTCATCAAATTCGCGCTGACTTTGTTCTCAACCATGCCCGTTATCGTGAAGAGCATGGAAAGTGGGATCACGAGTGCGGTGACGAATGCCGCTCTGAAGTTTCCGAGAATGAGAAATAGAATCACAATGACGAGGACTGCGCCCTCGAATAAATTCTTCTCTACTGTTGCGATCGTTGCTTCAACGAGTGTTGTCCTGTCATAAAGAGTTCTCAGAACAACGCCTTCTGGTAATGAACGGGATATTTCACCCAATTTTGCCGCGACACGCTGAGAGACCGTTCTACTATTCTCTCCAATGAGAAGCATTGCCGTACCAATTACGGTCTCTTCGCCATCAAGCGTTGCGGCACCAGTACGTAGTTCTTTGCCTTCGATAACTTGCGCTACGTCGCTAATTCGAACCGGAATACCTTTCCGGGAGCCTAGGACGATATTCTGAATATCTTCAATGGTAAGCACTTGGCCGGGAGTGCGGACAAGATACTGCTCGCCGTTTCGTTCAATATAACCCGCTCCAACATTAGCATTGTTTGCAGCAAGCGCCGTCATCACTTCGCGAAAGCTGATGCGATATGCCATCAGAAGAGTCGGATTGGGCAGTACGTGGAACTGACGCTCGTAGCCACCAATTGTATTGACTTCAACCACACCCGGAACCGTCCGAAGTTGCGGCTTGATAATCCAATCTTGAACCGTTCGTAGTTCTGTCGGCGTCGCAGACTTCTTTTGGTTCTTCTGATCCGCCTCAACCGAATACATGTATATCTCGCCGAGCCCCGTCGAGATTGGGGCCATAGCGAGTTCTATTCCTTGTGGCAGTTGGTCCTTGACCTGCTGAAGGCGCTCGTTGACCAGCGTACGCGCAAAATAAATATCGGTGCCGTCCTCGAATACGACAGTGACTTGGCTCAAGCCATAGCGCGAAAGCGAGCGGGTGTATTTGAGCTTGGGCAGACCGCCCATCCCCGTTTCGATCGGAAACGTAATGCGCTGCTCGACTTCCAGCGGCGAGAAGCCTTGTGCGGTCGCATTGATTTGGACCTGAACATTGGTGATGTCAGGAACAGCGTCGATCGGAAGGCGCGTGAAATTATAGACCCCGAGCGCGCCCATCGCGAGCGCGGCGATGATCACCAGCCACCGCTGCCGAATAGAGAATTCGAGAATTCTATCGATCATCTGGGTACCAGTGCCTACTAGTGTTCATGGGAGGCCGAGCCCTTAGCGAGCTCCGCCTTGATCACAAAGCTGTTCTTCCCGGCATAGACATCGCCCTCAATGAGTCCGAACAGAACTTCGACGTTTTCCGAGTCGCGATCTCCGAGTTCGACGTCACGAGGTTCGAACTTGTTCCCGTTCTTTACGAATATTACGGTGCGATTTTCAATCGTCTGAAGTGCGGAGAGCTTTACGAGTAGCGGCACTTCCTTTGCCTGAAGCACCAGACGCGCGGTCACGAACAAGCCTGGACGAAGACGAATGGGATCGTTTGCTACGATAGCCCGCGCGAGAACGCTTTGTGTGTCGGCGTTGCTTACCGGAGAAATATAGGAGAGCTTCGCTTCAACGGGAGACGATCCATCGGCAGCTTCAATTAGGATGATGTCTCCAAGCTTCGTACGAGTTAAATCGCGGCGACTAATAGCAAGGTCCACCCACACCGAAGTGAGGTCGGCTATTGTGAATGCAGCTTTTTGCTCAGATGCGTATTCGCCCAGTGCGACCTGACGCTCGATTACCGTCCCGGAGATCGCAGCCTTCATCTCGTAAACAGTTAGGCTTTGATTGCTTTCGATTTTGGCAATCACTTCCCCTTTTTCGACACGGTCCCCTACGCGCTTTCGTATTTCTGTCACCACGCCTGGAAAGCGGGGTGTCACCTGAACCAGCATTTCTTGGTTTGGGGTGACGACGCCATTAAGCGCAAGCGTATCGCGAAGCGTGCCCGATGCGACTTTGACGAGCTCAATTCCGGCGGCTGCGATCTTGGCGTCGCTCAGTTCGACAGCGCCACCGTGGTCGTCGTGCGCATCGCTTTTTGCTTTAGCAACGTTCGCTGGACGCATCAGATAAATAGCGACCAAAATGATCACGATTAATCCAATTGCTAAAAATACGGCATTCCGCACTGAGACGTTCATTTTGTCCTCTCGTTATTCAGCCGGAAACCTAAACCGGTTAACCCCTCGATCGTTGCCAACGCCACATGGAAATTCATGAGCGCGTCTAGCTCGCGCACGGCCGTCTGTGTCGCAGCGCCCTGCATGTCGAGAAGTTCGAGCAAGGTAAACCGGCCTTGCTCGTAGCCTTCTTCCATCGACTGCACAGCTTGTTTGACGTTCGGGATTGCGCCCGCGCGCAGGATTTCTATTTCGCGCGCTGCGGCGATCATGTTTTCGTAAGCGCGCCCTAGCGTAAGAGTGAGTTGGCTGACCGCGATGGCAAATTCAGCCTCGACTTTTGCGCGCTGCTGGTCGGCTTCGATGATTCCACCCCTGTTTTGATCGAAGAGCGGAATGGGAATGGAAAGACCGATGCGAAATGCATCGTCTCGCGTCTCTCTCACATGACGCCAGGAAACCCCTGCCCGCAGATCGGGAATTGGCTTTAACCGAGCAATGAGTAGTTCGGCGTCACGTTGTGCGCGAAGCGCGGTGAAGCGAATGAGTTGCGGATTTTGTTGTAGCGCTTTCTGCAAAACATGGAATGGCTGCGGGCGGCCAATTCTGCCTAAATCCCCGACAACGCCCGGGAAGTCGGGGACGGTGCCGCCCATCAGCGTGGTGAGTTCGAGGCGAGCAATCGCGAGCGTGGCCCGCGCGCGTTCGCGCTCTGCCCGCACAAGATCAGCGGCGATCTGCGCGCGCGCAATTTCTGAGGGCGGCGATGCGCCAGCTTCCACGCGCTTTTGCAGGAGCGGCGTCAACCGTTGAAGCGCAGCAATCTGCTGATCGTAAATTGCAATACGGCGTTGCGCGGCGAGGACGCTGAAGTAGGCGATGGCTGTGTCGGACAATATCTCCAACCGGACGGCTTCGCGCTGCCAGCGATAAGCCTCAAGTTCAGCCGATCCCGCTGCAACGCGAGCGGTCCGTTTGCCCCCTAGCTCGATAAGCTGGCTTAGCTGGAGTGTGTATTCTGCGGCTCCAGTTCCCCGATAGGGTCCCGTTCCAAAGACGTTGTCGGCTTCAAAAGAAATTTCGGGATTGGGAAGCACGCCCGCTTGAAGTTTGCGCCCGCCGGCCATTGCAATATCGCGCTCAGCTGCAGTGAGCCGCGGGTTTGCTTCCAAGGCGCGCTGCAACGCGCCAGTGAGCGTAAGATACCTCTTACTCTGACCAACAGCAGCACTGACGAAGCTAAGAGCGCAAGCTACAGCCACGATGCACGTGGCTATGCGACGAAACGACATGTGAACGACCCAAATGACACCTCGCGCCTCTATGGACGCGGCGAATTCAGCTTAGATCGAACGAATAGGGTAAGGGGATTCGAGTGATGGAACACGTGGCTCAAGCGAAGCAACTTCTAGCACAACTAGAGCACACCCTTCGGGCGCTGTAGGCATGAAGTCGATTGCGAGAGGCGCAATGGGTGAGCAACCGCAGCAGCTATGATTGTCAGCGCCAGAAACGGGATGATTATCCGTGCCGGACGCATCTTCGACATGCAAAACCATGCTGACTTCAGTTCCGCTCTTACCGTTGACGCCTTCGAAGTGGCTCATCGCGTGAGCAGACGACACGGTAAGAAACGCAAAAGCGCAAAGAACGACCACGAACCGGCTTAGAGCCGGCCAGCCTTTTTTAGCTGTAAATACGTGGAACACTTGAATCTTCTAGCCCGTTTTGCGGTGCGATCTCTTTAAGTGCCGCCCTTCCCTGGGTCAAGGCAGAAGACTGTCGTCCCTGCCGCACGATACAGTGTCTCCTTGGAAACAAAGCAATCATCGGCGCTTTTTCAACTGACGCGTAGTGGAACACGTTGTCATTGACTTTTAACACAAGCAGAAGCGAACTGGATGCTAACGATCGCATCGCAAAAATTGAGAACCGGCCATGGGCGCAAACCACAATCACGTTGGGGATAAATCGAAGCAGAATGAGCGTGCGCTTTGGCTGGCCCTTATTCCGACAGCGCTCTTCATGCTCGCCGAGATCGTTGGAGCAATCGTCACCGGCAGTCTCGCGCTGCTTTCCGACGCGATGCATATGGCGACCGACGTGTTTGGTGTAGGGCTCGCGATCGTCGCTATACGTCTTGCTCGGCGACCCCCTGATCTCAAACGCACCTTTGGCTACGAACGCCTAGAAATCCTAGCGGCAAGCGCTAATGCGCTGATCCTGTTCGGTGTTGCGATTTATATTCTCTACGAAGCCTATCAGCGGTTGAACAACCCACCAGAAATTCAGTCTATCGGCATGCTTATCATTGCCGTGCTTGGGCTAGTCGTGAACGCCTTTTCGATGTGGATACTCTCCTCGGGCAAAGACGAGAGTTTGAACCTCAAAGGGGCTTATCTCGAAGTCTGGAGCGACTTTCTGGGCTCGCTTGGCGTAATCGCCGCTGCCATCGTCATTCGTCTTACCGGATGGACGATTGTTGACTCAATCGTAGCTGTCGCCATTGGCTTTTGGGTACTGCCGCGCACGTGGATTCTTTTTCGCGATGCGGCAAATATCCTTCTGGAAGGCGTACCGAGCAACCTTGTGTTGGAGGATGTGCGTAAAGCTATTCTGACGGCTTCCGGTGTAACCGACGTGCACGATCTTCATGTTTGGGCGCTTACAGGCGGGCGTGTTTGCTTGACCGCGCACGTCGTCGCAGAGACACGAGCAAAGGATTACGACGCACTTATCGCAGAGTTGAATGAGCTCTTGCAAAATCGTTTTTCGATTGGACACGTGACAATTCAATATGAACGTGTCCCATGTGCAGATGCGAAGGCCGGCCATCGTTTTCTTTAGGCCGAGCGATAACATTGCGGCAAGAGTGAGCCCCTGATCTTAATTTATTTCGCGGTGTGAGGCTTGAACGACATTGCGCCCTCGTTTACGCGAGTACATCGTCAATTGAACATAACGCAGGTTCACATGAATGCGCAGCGGCTTAAATTCATCGACATAAGCGCGGCACAACTCATCAGAAAGTTTGCGCTGGCGCTGATAATTATCGTAGGCGCTGCGTTCGCGGCGATTAGCGACTCGATCTGGGAGAGCCATTCTATAGGAAGAGAGCTGATCGAATTCTTCGGCCTGCTTATGATCGTCGCATGCATCGTGGTTAGGATTTTCTGCTCGCTTTATATCGGAGGCAGAAAAATAAGCTCCCTGGTCGTTACCGGCCCTTACTCGATCTGCCGAAACCCTCTTTATGCGGCCTCTATCATCGCTGCGATTGGGATTGGCGCGCAGCAAGGCAGCATCGCGCTAGGGCTTATGACAGGCGGTGTGGTTACAATCGTATTTTACCTGCTAGTTCTCCGTGAGGAACAACTACTTTCACAGCTTCATGGCGTCGAATTTGAACTTTACCGACAGCGTGTACCAAGATTCATCCCTGATTTCTCGCTCTGGCGGGACGTAAAGAAAATCGAGATAGAGCCACGTTACGCGCTAACGACAGCGCTGGACGGGTGTGTGATTTTGCTATGGCTACCAGTTGCGGAGGCGCTTGAGCATATGCACGAGGCTGGCTTCTTTCCTGTGCTCTTGCGTCTCCCATGAATGCGATAGAACTCCATGATCGCGGCTCACATCTGACCCGTTGACAGACCATATGCTCTAGCCTGCGGAAAATTATTATGATAATCAGCCAAATGGCCGTTTTTCGCATCGTGTTTGGGACACGCGTTCTCGGGCGAGTTGCGTTATTGCTCGTGGCGATTTGCTTTTTCGTCACGAACGTTGCCCATGCTGCAAGCCATGACCATTCGCTCTTTTCGACTGTTTCTGGCGAGCAAACGTTTTGGGAAAATACGTCGCACAGCGACATCGATGCCGAGCGCCATCTTTCAGAGGCACGGCACTGCCACGGCTGTTTTCTGAGCCTGCTTCCGCAAATTGAGCAGCTCGAACACATCTTTAAGAGATCCCAGCTTTTCTATTCGCCGTTGCCGACGAGTGAGGCCTACGTCCTTCGCTCGTTTGATGCACCGCCTCCAAAGTAATCGACACAGCAACACGCTTGCCAGCGGCCGCACGTTTACCAACGTAGCTGCCTGAGCTTCGCTTTCTCAATCATTTTGAGATCGCGAACACAATGCGTAGTCCGCAATCGCCAGGGTCGCTTGCGAAACGCTGAACGTTGTCCGCGCGCATTCGCCCGCCTGAGCGAACGGCGCCCCCTCTACCGCTCGGAGGCATGAGAAAATATGTCAAAGCGAACCGTCAAAAAGAATCTCAAATACATTTTGCTCGCGATCGTCGTCTTCGGACCGATCGTCTATTTCGCGCCTTACATCGCGATTATTTATGCCTTGTTCGGCGCTTATGATGTTTCGAGGAACACCGATCTGGATAGCTTTGTGATCCAGCGCTATTTCCTCGGAAACGGTATTTTGACGTGGGTGCTATCGCCCTTTAACGCACTGCTCGATCTGATGGCGCTCCCCTTCATCAACAGGGGCGTCTATCGATTGGAGGACTTACCTGCCGGTCATCGCGCGGAAGTCGAACGTCTCATAGACATTTCGGCCAGTGAAAACCTCGTTGCCCGGCTTGAAGAAAAAGCTAAAGAATTTCCCCGCACCATGATCTTCTTCAAATGGTACGGAAAGAACGTCGATACGATCTGAAGTGGACCCGGTCGTTAGGACCACTCCGGGCGGTTTGTTAATTGGAAGTCAGGCCGTTCCTCTCCTCTGACCTTCTCAAGCTATCATCATCTGTGGTTGTTGCGGCTGTGGGCATGTGGGCAACGCGCCAGCGTTGTCCAAGCGCAGCGTCATGTCCACAGCCTTGCCGTCGAGGCAGCCGGTAATGCCCGCGCGCCACACCGCCATGGGCGTGCGGTGCTCGAGCGCCATATGCGGCCGACGGGTGTTGTAGAAGGCGACCCATGAAGCGATGCCGAGTTTGGCCTCGCGGCCGTCGGCGTAGCCCTTGAGGTAGATGTCCTCGTACTTCAACGAGCGCCACAGCCGCTCGATGAACACGTTGTCCATCCAGCGGCCGCGCCCATCCATCGAGATGCGCACGCCGGCCTTGATCAGCACGCCGGTGAAGTCGCCGCCGGTGAACTGGCTGCCCTGGTCGGTGTTGAAGATCTCGGGCTTGCCGAAGCGCGCCAGCGCCTCCTCCAGAGCCTCGACACAGAACGAGGCGTCCATGGTGTTGCTGAGCCGCCAGCTCAGCACCGCCCGGCTCGCCCAATCCATGATCGCCACCAGGTACAGAAAGCCCCGGCCGATCGGGAGGTAGGTGATGTCGGCCGCCCACACCTGGTTGGGCCGGTCGATCACCAGATCGCGTAGCAGATACGGGTAGATTTTGTGGCCCGGCGCCGGCTTGGTCGTGCGTGGCTTGGGACCCAGGGCCGCGATCCCCATCTTGCGCATCAGCCGCTGCACGCGCTTGCGATTGAGGGCATAACCTTCGTCCCGCAGCATCCGCGCCAGACGCCGCGAGCCCAGGAACGGCCACTGCGTGAACAGCTCGTCGAGCCGGCGCATCACGCCCAGCTCGTTGTCGTTGGCTGGCCGACGCTCGTAGTACACGCCCGACCGGGCGATCCCGAGCAACTGGCACTGCCGGCGGATCGACAGCTCGCCATGGTCACGATCGAGCATGGCTCGCCGGTCCGGGACGCTCATCTCCCGGACCTCCGCGCTAAAAAATCCCGCTCCACGATCAGCTCGCCGATCTTCGCGTGCAGCCGCTCGATCTCCCGCTCGCGATCGGGCGCGATCCCACTCCCGCTCTCGAAGGCCTTCTCTGCCTGATCCTGAAGCTGCTTCTTCCAGGCGTAGATCTGATTGGGATGAACTTGGTAGCGCTGGGCCAGGTCGGCCACCGTCGCCTGCTCGCGCAACGCCTCCAAGGCGATCTTCGCCTTCAGCGACGCATCGATCTTCCGTCTCGTCTTCTGTCTCATCGTCCGCTCCGTCTAATACGGAACGGCCTCTTCTCCAACTACACCCCTGGTCCTAATTTCCGGGTCCACTTCAATCATCGACGTTCCGGCTTTTCACGAAAAGTGGAAATACATTCAGACCATCGGCGTTTCGGTCTTCAATAAAAAGGTATCAACGTCGCGGCATTTTGGGCCTTTACGCGCAACGTTTCGCGTTCTCTACAACTTGAACGACATCGAGGATAAGTCCGCTTATATCGTCGTTGGTAACACGACGAGCTATTGGTCAGAAAACAAGCTTTTCATCTTCGATGACACGCTCATGCATCAGTCCATCAATGGCACCGACAGGACGCGCTATTGCCTCTTCGTGGACATGGTGCGCCCGGCTCCATTTACTGCACCTTTTGTCGCTATCGTAAAAATCATTCGTTTTTTCGCACGCGGTTTTAACTCGGTCTTTTACAAGAACTGGATTGTGCTGAAGAAAGAAGCATAGCACGTGCAGTATTGGGAACGCTTCCTTGCGATCAGTTTGATCTGCGTACTGATGAGCGCGTGCTCGCACATCTCACCAACTGCTGAGAACTATGAAGACATCCCGGCAACGCAGTTTAATTACCAGAACGCTGTGTATCGTGCTTACGACGTTCCAGCTTCAGGAATGCTTTTACTTTCCCGAGAACGGGAAAGTGGAAGCACCCAAGATCAGCACGACATCGACGCGGCTGCCCGCACATATTTTTCTGTGATCGGGCGGTCTCAATGTCTTATTCTAGGAATAGAAGAGAAGGGTTCATACCGATGGGAGATAAAATACAGCTGTAAGACGCTATGAGTTTTTTTAGAGGATGTTCCTATGGAAAAACCAAGTGATGAAAATTTGGATAGATCCGGATTGCTTAGCACACTGATTCGTGAACTGACCGATGTGGTCGAATTGGCTGCCTTGTTGAACTGTGCCGATCTAGTGCAACGGCTGAAAGACGCACATGTTGAAGCCAATAGACTTTATACGGAAGCTCTTTTGGAGAAGCGCTTTCGAGAGCGCGGTTGATTTGTATCTGAGCAGGGATGCAACTTATCCTGACGCGACGCCGCTAAGGAGCCGCATCGCATTTGCGGTTACCAATACGGTGGCACCTGTGTCGGCCAATATCGCGGGCCATAGGCCCGTGATCCCCATCACGGTGGTTGCGAGAAACACGGCCTTCAAGGTCAGCGCAATCGCGATGTTCTGGCGGATATTGCTAATGGTGCGTCTCGAAAGATCGACCATGTTGGCGACGTCGGCCACCCGGCCATGAAGCACGGCGGCGTCAGCGGTCTCGAGCGCCACATCAGTACCACCCCCCATCGCGATGCCAACATCGGCGGCCGCAAGTGCAGGCGCATCGTTGATGCCGTCGCCCACTTTGCCGACAACTTCGCCTGATTTTTGAAGTTCGGCCACGATAGCCATCTTGTCTTGTGGTAGGAGTTCGCCGCGCGGTTCAATCCCAAGCGTCTGACCGATTGCATGGGCCGTGCGTTTGTTGTCGCCCGTCAGCATCAAGGTTTTGATGCCGAGTTCTTTAAGCGCCTGGAGTCCGACCTGGGCATCTTCGCGTGGCTCGTCGCGCATCGCGATCAGACCTGCGACCTTGTTACCTGCTACCAGCACAGAAACTGTTTTGCCTTCATCGTTCAGAGAAACGATGCGAGATTTCTGTTCGTCCGTAAGTTCTGCATATTCCGCTGCCGATTGCGGAGAGCCGAGGAACACGGTATCGCCGCCGACTTTCGCGTTCACGCCTTTGCCTGAAATGGCTTTCGCATCCGACGCTGGCGGAATTGGCGCGCTGTCGGTTTTAGCACGGCTCAAGATCGCAAGTGCCAAAGGATGCGAAGACCCCAATTCCACGGAGGCGGCAAGAGAAAGAACGCGGCGTTCGCCAACGCTTCCCGCAATCACATCCGTGACCACAGGCTTGCCCTCCGTAAGCGTGCCCGTTTTGTCGAACGCAATCGTGGTGAGGCTTCCCAGTTGCTCAAGTACAGCACCGCCTTTGAGCAGCAATCCACGACGTGCGCCAGCAGAGAGCGCTGACGCGATTGCGGCGGGCGTCGAAATCACAAGCGCACAGGGGCAGCCGATCAGAAGAACGGCCAAGCCTTTGTAAACCCACTCGCTCCAACCGCCGAAACCAAAGAGCGGCGGCAGTATCGCGACTGCTGCCGCGAAAACGACAACGGCAGGCGTGTAATACTTCGAAAAGCGGTCGATGAATCGCTCGGTCGGGGCTTTGCTTTCCTGTGCCTCCTCAACCAAACGAATGACCCTCGTAATCGTGTTGTCGTTAGCCGCCGCCGTGACGTTGATAGTCAATGCGGCTTCGCCGTTGATCGTACCTGCGAATACCGCATCATCGGTACGCTTGCGTTTGGGGACACTCTCGCCGGTCACTGGCGCTTCGTTCACTTCCGACTCGCCTTCGACGATCACGCCGTCTGCGGCGATACGGTCCCCTGGCCGGACCAGGAGTTTCTCACCGACCTTCAGTTCGGATGCAGACACTTCTTTTGTCTGACCATTCTCGATCAGCAAGGCAGTTTTGGGAATGAGATCGCTCAAACCCTGGATGCTGGCGCGTGCACGCGAGGCCGCGACGCCCTCCAGCATCTCGCCCACCAAAAACAGGAACACGACCATAGCCGCTTCTTCGGTCGCGCCGATCACGACTGCACCGACCGCAGCAATCGTCATCAGCCCTTCGATCGAAAACGGCATCCCGATACGCGTAGCGTTGAAGGCGCGTCTTGCGATCGGGACGAGACCGATGCCGAGCGCACCCAAAAAAGCGGTGCTTTCAAACGCCGGAAATACTTTGCCGATACCGTATGCAGCGACCAGAGCTATGCCGCACGCACCGGTCAGCAATGCGCGGTTGCTTTTCCACCATGAGCTGGGCCCGTGTTCGACGTGCGAGTGCGGTTCTTTTCGGCCTGCGCGCTCGGGCTTCGCCTTGTAACCAAGCCTGTTCACGGCATCCGCAACCGCAATTAAATCCGTTTGCGGCTGATGGCCGATGCTCATCGCGCCCGTGGTCACGCTGATGCTCACGTCCTGCACGCCCTCGATACGGCGTACCGCCGCTTCGACTTTCGCGCCGCAGGCCGCGCAGTCCATACCTTCAACCCGGAAACGGGCGGTTAGCTGATCGCTCACGGTTCCCATTCGCTCTTTTTTATTGCGATTTCGACCCTACATCCTCTAACGACTAGAGGATCAAGAGGGACCATGAAAAGCTATTCCATCGGGGAGGCCGCGCGTCACAGCGGCGTGAAAGTACCCACTATCCGCTATTACGAGAGCATCGGCCTGCTGCCAGCGCCCCCGCGCGCCGACAACGACCGCCGCATCTTCGATCACGCCGCGTTGGAACGCCTCGCCTTCATCCGCCATGCACGCAGCATGGGATTCGAGATAAATGAAATCTCAGCGCTTCTCTCGCTGCGCGACAATCCGCGCCAGTCCTGCGCCAAGGTCGATGAGATCGCCAGAGCGCGGCTTGCCGACATCGAAGAGCGCATCCGCCAGCTCGAGACTTTACGCACCGAACTCAAAACTATGATCGGAAACTGCTCCAGCGAACGGGTGAGCAGTTGTAATATCATTGGTGGCCTAAGTGAGCGTTGTTGCGCTTAAATCACTTGTTAATTCTTATGCACCCTCACGAAAACTCTGAACGCTTAAACTGGCAATCAGAGCGCCTTAAGCAACGGATACAAGATTAGGCCAATGCGCGATGTGCGCAGATGCTATCGCAATACGAACGCTGCGAAAAGTTTTCTAAAACTCAATTAATAAGGAGAGCCGTTCCTGAAGGAACGGCTCTGCTCGTCAGCGTCGGTGTGAGCGCGGACGATCTTTATCATTTCCGCTGCGGCGCGGCCTGGATTCAGAAGCCTGCGCTTCTTCCGTTTGGTCATCAGCGATTTCCCGACAGACGATTTTTCCGTCGAGCGGTAGAGCTTGCAGCATGATGTTAAAGCCGGTGCCGTCCTTGTGCGGAAACACGAGGCCGAGATTGAGCCAGAAATCATCCTGGCCCTCGCGCCGGATTACGGCATAGGCACGGTGGGTCGGTTGCCGGGGTGCGTCTTTGTCCTTGTCCGCCATTGGTCTCTCCCATGTTGCGGTTGATTTCCTGCGTGGGCAGGCGGAAGCACGCACGGGCTTCTGCCTGCCAGCGAGGATTGGGAGCATGGCAAACCTGCCACTACGATACTTGCGGTTGGAATCTTGTCAAACCCGCTACGTCAACGATACGAGACGGCCAGAGCCATCTTGCCACTCATGCAGGAGCGGGTCGGCGGTGTGAAGCTGAGGCCGTGACGCAAAAAAGAATAACGCGGCGCCCGGGCTCTGTGGAACGCGCAGGTTCGAAAGCGCTTCGCGCATCGAGCCGATGCGATTCTGATCCGTGGTAACCGTCAGGACGCGAAAGTTCTTCCAGCCGAAGTGCCGCTCGTGCTGACGTGCGGCGTAGGCAGAAAGATAAGCGCGCATTTTGCGCTCGAAGCTGGTTTGCATGAGGTTTGATCGCGCGATAGGCATAGTGCCACGATCAATTTCCACCATAAAACATCGACGGGAACCGTCAGTAAAGCGCAATCCGAATACGAGATCGGGCACGATACCCACGTTCAGCATGACGCCGTGATGGTTGATGCGGGTTTGTAACGCGAAGGGGTTCGTGGCGCTGAACACCTGGTCTGGGAACGCAGCTACAAGTTCGTCAGGGTGGATAACTGTCAAATCGGATCGCGCTGCGGCGGCCATTTGCACGCCTACATAAAAATCCATGATTTCCAGTTGATGTTCGATGAAGGGGCGTCCCGCTTCGCGGTTCTTGCGGCTCCATTCAAGGGTGACAAAAGAAACACCGTCTCGTTCGCTTAACAGCCTCGCGCCCTTATCGCCGAGCGCGTAGACCATGGGCATCGAACCGCGATTGGGATAGTAGTCGAGTTGCGCTCGCGGCCGATCGACATAACCGGCGTGGAAAAGCCGATGCAAGCGGTCGTTCGCGCGGTCGAGGGATCGATGCGCTAAGGCAGCGAGGTGCGTGGACCGCAAGAAGCGGTGCCTTGCAAGCAACCGAACGAGTTCGACATCGTCTTCAGTCAGACGAAAAGACGGTGGCGTCTCGGCCCGGCGAAAGCGCGGTCGGCGAGCAGGCTTTGTCGGCATAACAATGCTGCCAGTATATCAGGCCGGTTTCCTCGTTTTGCATTGAGCCGGACGAAAAACCGCTACGAGCGAAGGAAAAGGTGCGGATTGCGTTCCATCGCCAAAACGAAGGCGGCCACGCACGAAACGGATTTCATCGGCCTTGCCATATACCCAATCATGGAACCAGCGCGTGTCGGTACGAGCGTGCGCGAGAAGCACGACCAGCGCCCCTGCTTGGGAAGCTTCGAAACACTTCCGTGCCCAATCGCGCATTGCGCGGCCATAAGGCGGGTTGCAAAAAACACGATGTCTGCCCCAATCTTGTTGCAACCCGTCCTGCTTCTTTGTGAAGTGTTGATCGCACTTGGTGTTCTTGCGCGTGGCGCAAGGATCGAGCGTGAATCGAAACTCCGCATTCAAATCGTCGAAAAACGATTGCGGTGTCGGCCATTCCTCGCTGCGGCTACTGTAAAGGGACGCATGTATCGCCATCTTGCCCTCCATCGGAGGACATCCAGTTACTGGCACAAACTACGGCTGTAACCGGAAGCTATGCGGCTCGATGACGAACCCAGAGAGCAATGAAGCGATATGATAGGCTAAACTTTTCCTAAGAGCGCCAGTCGTCTGGTTCCGCCGCGCCCAAAGGCGGCGTGACGGCAACCGTCGCGGCCGGGCGCGCTTCGTCAGGACGTGACGCGTAACGCATTCGATTGCGAGCCTTAAGAGCCTCTAGTTCAGCATCGCTAACTTTTGCGGAGTTCTCCAAACTGAAGAATGGTACACGTAGGCTGACCGCATTCGGTGTGTGATTGCGGATATAGCAGGCAAATTCCGACCATTGCGGCGCTTTGGCATTGTCTTTCCGTTGCGCCGTGAGGAAATCGGCATTCGTTCGCATATCGGCCGCAAGTGCCCGGGCGTCTCGGTCGGAAACGCCGCCTGCCATCTTGATCGACGTATTAGCGGCGACCGACGCACGCAATTGCTGATCGAGTTGATCCAAATATTGATGCGCGAAGACTACGCCGAGATTGAACTTCCTCGCCTGATTAAGCAGCGTTTCCAGACTGTCGTCGAAATATTCCGAAGCCTCATCGATCACTAGGTAAGCGGGTCGGCGCTCGTGATCGGGGACCGCCACCCGCTCATAGGCCGCGCGCAAAGCTTGCGCGATCATGAAGCGGCCGAACAGGGCAGATGCCTCAGTTTTGAGAAGCGATTTCGAGGTATTCACGAGCACCACCTTGCCGCTCTGCATCGCCTCGAACATATCGATTTTGCTCTTCGGTGCAGACAGCATCCGGTCGAACGCGGGCACTTGCACCACGCCATAGAGCCGCCGCGCCAATTGCTGGCGAGTCTGCGTGAACGCAGTGTTATTGTAGAATTGATTTTCAAAGAACGCTCGCGCAGTGGGATCAAGTGCCGCAATGGCGTCTGCAAATCGACTGTGCGTGAGTGACTTGGTATTCTCTTCCATCAATTCCCGCAGTGTGTGGATGGTGGCGCCGGGGATCGACAGCATCAGCCGCGTGACAAAGGCGAAAGCCGTACCTTGTTTGCTAGTAAGATCAGCAGCCAATGCGCCGAATACATAGTTATAAAGTTCAATGATTCCTGCTTCGACCTGCTCTCGTACTAATCGCGAGTACCCTTGTAATCGTGCCGTGGACATATCGAATAGATTCAAAGCGGGCGGATGATCGTCCTCGGGGTCGATGATCACCAGCCGGTCACTATCCCTAAACAGTGCCAGCCGCTCAATCTTACGCAGCATCTCGCCCTGACTGTCGATGATGATGAGCGCAGGCTGTTGTGGGCTTTGCAGATCGCTCAAGATCAGATGCTGCAAGAGCTGGGTCTTGCCATGGCCGGACCCTGCAACGATCCAGTGATGTTCAAAGCGGGTCTTCTGTGGCAAAGCAAAAGGCACCCGCGCCTGAAAAATTCTCTCGAATGGCGTTCCGGCGAGATAGGCTTTGTAGGCTTCTGCAAACGTTCCCTTGAAATCTTTCGGCATAATCAAATCGCCGGTGTTTCGAGTCTCGGGCGTGAATTTCTCACCGGACAATTCGTGGATGTTGCGATCAAGCGTGTCGCGAACCTGCTGAAACAATCCGACATCGCGCCCTGCTTCTCGATAATAGGGGAGCACCATTTCGGTGATGATGGATTTGTCGAGCAAGAGATCGGCGAGCGTCACTTCAAAGGACGAAGTGGTAGTTTCGAGTTCAGTGAGCGCCAAGCCCTTCGCGATTGGCGGAAGCCGAGCGACCAGCGCTTCGAAGCTTAGGCGTAGCGTTTCCTCGAATATCGGAACCGCAGCCGACTTCTTGACGGCTTCTATCGCCTGATCTCGATAGCGCGCTCGATCCACATCATCCGGATAAGACGGAGGAACAGGAAATTGGCCGAAGCCTTCGGCACCAAAGAGATCACCCACAGCAGCCGTGATGGCCGTCCAAACTGAAGCGGCAGGAGAATTAGTTTGGTGCTGGTCCAGTAGTTTGAGTAACACGTCCTCCACCACATTATCTTCGGAGGGTACGGCGCTAATTTGCCGAAGCGTGTCGGCATATAAATTTTCGAGCGAGACTGGCGGCCGGGGACTGAAGAAGTATTTCCTGATAGCCCACACGATAAGGACAAGTGCTGCGACCATAGCCGCAACGACGCCCGCCACGATAAAAAGAAAAAGTATTGCAACCGTCCCGAATATGTAGACGGCTAACTGTTCGCTCGGGTTATTCGCAGACTTCAAAGCTCGAAAGTGTCTTTGGTTTTTACGGGCCCGGAGTTCGCTTCAATCGCCGCCTTGAGAGTTTTTAACGCTTCACGCAAGCGTTCCTCGTGATGACGGCGCGAAACTTCGTCCGCATAGTATAATTTTAGCCCGCTGTTCTGGACGATTCTACTGACCAAGTACTGGTTCACAGCTTCGCTAAACATGGCTTGTTCGGCTTCGAAGAAAATATAATCGCCGAGACCCGCTCGCTTGATCACCGCCTTCTCGGTTTCAGTGAATTCAATCCCACACTTTAAAACCTTGTACTTTTTGAACATCGACGTTTCGTCGAGGTGTTCGATCGTAATGCGCATCCAGTTCCCCTATGGATACAGTTGCAACCTCAAGATGAAAAATCGAACTGGGCGTGTCGTCAAGCTCCATCAAGAAACCGCTTGATGCGGCGCTCAATTTCGCTGCGGGGACGGCCAAATCGAAAACGGCTTGTGGCCAATAACCGCCCGACGGACGACCTTTTGGATGGACCACCATCCAACAGTTCGATCCGGATTGGCGATGTAGGAACGCCATTTCGCAAAAGCCTCCCCCAAGCGACGAAATTCGGAAGGTCGAGCAATGCGTCGGGTCCTCCCAAGCCGATCTGTTCGGCGAGAATAGGCGCATCGGAAGCTCCGACCCGACAGGCAAGTATCGATCCGACATTGCCGAAGGCAGCCGCACGCAAAGCATCTGGTAATTGATCCAAATATTGATGCGCAAGGGTCAGTGTGAGCGCATATTTCCGGGCTTCCGACAAAATTAATGCAAAGCTCTCGGTCGCGAACGACTGAAACTCGTCGGCATAGAGATGGAAAGGGAGCCTCGCCTCCGCTGCCATATCAGTCCTTGAAAGTGCAGCCTGCGCGATCGAAGTCACGAGCAACGCGCCGAGTAAATGCGAAGTGCTTTCGCCGATTGCCCCCTTGGACAAGTTGCAGATGAGGATCGCGCGCTCGTCCATCAAACGACGAAGCGTGATCGTGCTTCTTGGCTGCGCCAGCATATTGCGCAAGGCGGGTATCATCAGCGCTTTGCCAATCTTGTTCTGGATCGGTGCGATGGCTTCGACACGAAATTTATCGTTGTAGGCGGCATATTCGTTTAACCAAAAGTTGCGCACGACGGGATCGCGGACGTTATGCGTAACGACGCGCTCTCGATAGCCAGAATCGATCAGAAGTCTTGGCAGCATCAGGAGTGTGGCACCGGGCATATCGAGCAGTGCCCGGATCGCGTTGGTCAAAATGTAATCAAGCCTTGGCCCCCAGCTATCCGGCCAGACGTGGCGGAAGGATGCGACGATGCCATCGGCGACGACAGGCTTCAGATGGTCCGGCACGTTTGAGAGGGGATTGAAGCCGATGGGATGATCTCGGTCGGCCGGATCGAGATAGATAAGATCATTGGTGCGATGACGCGGCACATGATGAAGTGCAGCGCCCGCAAGATCGCCGTGCGGATCGAGCAGTGCCAGTCCCTCACCGTTCTCCAGATCCTGCGAGATCAAGTTCAACAGCAGCGTACTCTTGCCAGTGCCGGTCTGACCAATCAGATACAAATGCCTTCGACGTTCTTCTGCATAAAGTGCGACTGAACCGCTCGCGTGATGCGCGCCGATGCTGACCGCTGATGCTTCCGTGTTCATAGCCGGAATGGAGCCGGTGTGCCGTGCGCGCCGCAGTTGGGATTTGGCGCGGGCAGCCTGTCTGTCCCGCAGACATGCGCCAGGACCAATTGGCATCGTGCGTGATTGCCGAGTCCTCCGCTCACGTCCGGCTCGTTCCGGCCACGATCCTTTCAGGACGTGGCCGTCCCTGCATTGTAGCGCTCCGTGTCGCGCGTTGAGCTGGCCGGTGGGGAAGGAGAACTTCATCCTTTCCTCTGGTGAGACGAGGACGACATTTCCTCCGGAGCCGACGCTTTCCACTATGCGCGCCGTAGCACCGGTCAAGGCCGCTTGCGCCCCGCAGGGGTCGCCTTGACCGGCGCGGAAGCCGGCGCGCGATCATAAAAAATGGCAACGGTTGAAACCTGACTACTCCCACGCGGCAACGATCGTCACCCGCTGGGCCGAGACCGCTTGCGGGCTCGGTCGCGCGGCCTAGCCTGCGCGATAGAGCGTGACCGGCCCCAAGGCCGGGGCCGCAAAAATAAAGACCCCCCGCAGGGGGTCAGTATTCGTCGGCGCGCATTAGCGTGAGCACACGGACGGTCTTTGCGGGATCGGCCGGTTCTTCCGAACCATGCGCAAGATCGGGTGCGTAATAGTCAATCTTGGCAAAGTAGCGTTTATTGTTGTGTTCGACCGAGACGAAGTCATGCTCTCCGCAAGGATCATTATCTGGGTCGAAGCTCACGAAATCACGCACTTTGCGTAACACCGCTTCGCGTTCTGACGGTTCGAGCGCATTGACGCCGGCAGTGAGCAAGACGCGGCCGCCGACAAAACTTTTGCGAAAAGCGTCATTCAATTCGCGAATTCTCGCGCTGTTGTTCATGGCAAGTTCTCCGCACAAACGACACCCGACCATCGGGCGCCGGAGCGCGCGGAGAACCGCCTTGAAGCATTATACTAAATTCAAATTCGACCCAGAAATGTGGCCGCCTTGACAGACTAGCATCAGCGTGTCGCAAAAAAGATATTCTGCGACACGGCAAATTTCCGTTTCCTACTCGCTGAAAATATCCTCGATGTCCTGCCGCCCGTCGAGCACACGGACGATTTCAGGCGTGTCGTCCATCACTCGATAAAACACGACATGTGGGCTCGCTGCCATCGAGCGTAAGCCTTCGCGCACTTCGTCCCGTGCTCGCCCGATCATCGGATGCTGCTCGATGTTTGCAACAATCGCCACGATCTCGCGTGCGAGCTTCTCGGCGGCGGCAATCCCTGCGACCCGCGCGTAATAATCCCAAATAGTCTCCAGATCGGAGATTGCTTCCGGCGACCAGATGGCCGGCCGCCCGCGCTCGGTCATACCGGGGTGGACTTGCGTCGGATGAATTTCTCGATGTCGAGCTTCGTACCCTGCCCCGCGTCGAGCGAGCGGATGCCCTTGTCGATTTCGCCGCGCAATTCACGCAGCTTTTCGACATGCGAAAGCAGCTTGCGGCCGATTTGTTCCTGATCGGAATCAGGCAAACGGGCGACTTCGGCGATAGCTTGTTCAAGCGTTTTGACCATTTTTATATTCTAGCACGCGATCGCGTTTCGCGCATCTGTCAAATCGAAACCACGATTTTCGCTCGCGGCGCGCAATCGCCAACGATTGCGCGCGTCGATGCAAACGCCTTTTCGTGCACCGTCTTGCGACAAGTGCGCTCGTCATAGGGTCGCGCGCGTCGGCGCTGCTTTCCGGTCGTATCCGGTTTTCGCTTGCCATTAGTATTCAAGCCTATTGGTACACCCGCCCGACCTCGGGACTTTCCCGAACGCATGGTCCACCATGCCGTGAGGGCAAGCTGCTGGAGCCCCAGCGAAAGCAGCGCCGTCGGCTTCCGCCCCAGCGGAGCCGAAAAGGCACGAGGTCGGGCGGGTAGCCCGACGCGCGCGACCCGTCATATCAGGATATTTTCGCTGCTCACCCCGCCTTACCGTAAAGGCGGGGTCTAAGGCGTAGTTGGACCACTAAATTGGCCGCCGTTGATAGACACGGTCCCAACCGTGTCCTCTACTTTTTTAAGAAAAATGAATTTTCCCTACTGGGTATTTTTATATGAGTCTTATTCACTGGGTATCATTAATTGAGTACCGGAAGTTTTCTTCCGTTCAAGGACGGACGATTGTTTCCGGTCAAGACCGGAAGTTTTCTTCCGGTCAGAACCGGCACTAAATTCGACCTGGGGATAAGTCGAGTTCGTAGATATTGGTCTTGCCCTGGCCTCTGCGCTGAATCGCGAGCAGCCCGCTTGCTTCCAACGCCTTCAAGTGCGTTCGTACGCTGCGATCGGACAAACCTAAATCCTCCGCCAAGCGTTCCTGTCCAGGAAAGCAAAAGTCGTTCTGCCATGCGTAACTCAACAGCATCGCAAACGTCATCTTGTCCCCTGCCGAAAGCTTCTTCGATTTGAGTAGGAAGTTCGGGACTTGGGTGAAGCCGCGCGCGGTCGCAGCGTCGGCGCCTTTCAAGATGATGTTCTTGTCTTTGAGTAGTTGTCCGATGCTTACCGGGCCGTCTGCCATACATACATTATACGTGGCTAAAATCACGCTAGCGCCACTTATCCCCTCACCTACGAGGTTTGCTGCGGGTCGGATAAGTCGGCGCGCTCTGCGGGCCTTCCAAGCAACGGAGTCAGCATTTTTTGTAAGCCCGCGATCAGGTGATTGGTTTCTCGCGCGCGTTCGGTGAGGTCTTTGATTTGGTTGTCTTTGACCGAAACTTGCGTGCGGAGAAATTCATTCTCCCCTTCCAAGCGCTCAGTATAGCGTGACACTGCCGCGTCTTGTCGCGACGGGTCGGTACTGGACGGCGCACTCGCATTGACAGCGTCGCTAGGTTTTTCCTGCGCGACAATAGCAGCGACTTGTCGCGGCATGTCGTGACTAGTCGCGATAGGTCGCACCTCTTCTATGTAAGCAATGTGCTTCGCAACAGAAGCGGCGGAGATCAGATATTTTTCTCCGAACTGCGTTTCAACGCGGCGACAATCGAGATGACCCTTAGCGCAATAGCGCTGGATGCTGCGATTTGTGCGTGGATGTCCGGCGCGTTCGTAGCGCTCCGAGGCCTCCTCGATCGATAGGGTATATTCGCTGTCGAGACTGGTCGCGACCGGGCGCGGCGGGTCGGTGGTCATGCTCAAATGATAACGCATATCAAGTGTTGCTAAATGGGTTTTCCCCACAGACGAACGAAGTTCGCGGGTTCAGCTACACTTGCGCTACGCCTTGATTTTCGAGTCTTAAAAGTGGCTCTGGTTACAATCCGGTAGACTGCGAGTGAAGCTACTGATTCTTCTAACAGGTCAATGTCGAGGATTGCATGTTCGTATCCGAAGAAACATTGGACGACCTCCTTCACGTTGTCTTTGAGAAGATACTCAAAGAGGGAACGAAGATTCCGTCTAGCAGTAAGGGCTCGAATACCGAGCTGTGGGGTGTTCTTCTTGAACTGAGAAATCCTCTCGCGCGCCTTAGTCGCACTGAAATGCGATCCACCGCTTTTAGTTGCCTAGGAGAAACGCTTTGGTATCTAGCGGGATCAAATGAACTTAGCTTTATCCAGTATTACTTGTCTCGTTATCAAAAATCCGCAGAAACAGACGGGACGATTTGGGGAGCTTATGGCCCCCGCCTCTTCAAGATGAGACAGTCTGTAAATCAGATCGAAAGCGTCATCGGTTTGCTGAGGAAAAAGCCTGAGACCCGACAAGCAGTAATTCAGCTTTTTGATGCTGAAGATATCTTAGAAGCTAAAAAAGACATCCCATGCACTTGCACGCTTCAGTTTTTGAAGCGCGATGGAAAATTAAATTTGTTTGTGAGCATGCGAAGCAACGACGCCTATACGGGACTTCCACACGATGTTTTTGCTTTCACGCTCATACAGGAAATAATCGCTCGCTCAATCGATCTTGAGATCGGTGTTTATAGGCATGCCGCTGCGAGCTTGCATATTTACGATGACTGTATTGACGGCGCAAAAAAGTATCTAACCGAAGCATGGCAAGAGAAAATCTTGATGCCTTCAATGCCGTTAGGCGATCCTTGGCCACATATTAAACAATTGGTTTCCGCTGAAGCCGATATTCGGAACGGAGATTCAGTCGATTTGGGTAAAAAGAATTTGCCGGGCTATTGGGCGGACCTAGCCCGACTGCTTCTTATCTTTCAGAAAGGAAAAACAAAGCAGGAATTGAATACCTTGAAAGAGCAGATGGATTCGAAGATTTTTCACATCTACATTGATAAACGAATCGCGCTGGCTGAGGGGTCTGAATGAGACCGACCGATCGCGAACGGGCGAAAAGATACAACGATCAACTACTTGCGATTGATGCCCGGACTAAAGGTCTTCCGGGCATTCGTGACGATCAAATGCGCGAAGTCTACATTGAGCAACTGATCGAGAGTGTTCGACGTATCGAGTTTGTTCGGTTGATTCGTGATCGGCCAGTACACCCTTCCAGAGCTGACCCTAATTCGCCAGCCTTTGATCCTCTTAGAGCAGCGGTCTTTCATATAAGGAATCGAAATTTTGATGAAGCTTTCTGGCTTGTTTTCTTGTTCGTGCATTTTGGGAAGCATAGCCGGGACGGTTATCGGCTCGTTCGCGATATATATGGCGCTCTGGGCGCTCAGCCTTGGACGTGGGCCCGAATTACTGCGGACCCCGTAGCCTTTCGCAGATGGCTTGCGGCGAATGAGAACACGCTGCGAACTGATGGCGTTAGCCGGCGCTTTGGAAACCACCGCAAATATGAAACCACAAATGCTAACGCTGCCAACGGTACGGCGGCCGTTATTGAATCTTACGTTGCGTGGGTTCTGCCGCACGGTGGACACCAACAAATGATTCAAGCAGCGAGCGCGCGAACGGGCCAGAACTCGTATGAGCTTTTTGGATTATTATACGATGACATGAAGGCTGTTCACCGGTTTGGGCGATTGGCGAAGTTTGACTATCTGACCATGTTGCAAAAGCTTGGATTGGCTTCAATCGAGCCGGGCTCGGCCTATCTGAACGAAGCGACCGGTCCACGCAAAGGAGCGAAGTTGATTTTCGCAAACGACACAGAGGCGAAATTGAGTGGAAAGCGTCTCGATGAAATGCTTATCGAACTAGATCGAGAATTGAATGTTGGAATGCAAGTACTAGAAGACAGTCTTTGCAACTGGCAGAAGAGTCCGCGAGAGTTTATTTCTTTCCGTGGATAGTCGCACGTTGAATCTCTGCCCACGAAAAACGATGCTTCATCCAATTCAATTTATCTGCATCCACTAACTTCATGTGTTGCAATTGACCTACTACTATTCCGCGAGAAATACCAAATTTCGCCGCTGCCCTGAGAATATCGTTTTTTCCAATCCGCTTGAAGCCAAGTTTTTCCTTGTAATCGTTCGGAATTAAGAAATCCGCAGCAAAGGCATTTGCTTCTGCCTCTTCTTGCTCGGTTACTTCACTTCCGTCTTCAATAAAAATCGCGTTCTTGCTATGCAAGAGCAAGTGAGCCGCTTCATGGAAAAAAGTGAACCAAAAATGATCATCGGTAAGATGCCTGAAGCTCAGCAAGATCATCGCTTTGTCAGGCGAAAGAAATCTAGTGGCTCCGCTTGCTTTGCATCCCTTCGGCGCTCGTGCAACTACGAGAGACACACCGCACTCAGCGCATATGCGTTGAAGCTCGGGCAGTAGTCGCTTAACTTCTTTGATATGAGTCAGAGTTTTAATTTTGTTCAGACTATCTTTGAATTTATCTAAATCCCAGTTTTTGCAATCGATCTTTTGACTCAGCATTTCGCCGCGTCGTAGCCAAGCTAACACCGCACCTGGCTCTGAGCGATAGGTTAGCGATGTACGAAACGAAACTACAGAAAGCACGGGGCTATATTTCGTTCGCCAAGTATCAACGTCTGCAACATCAAAGAACTGAAGACACGCCTTTACTTTTGATTCGATGGATTGACCGAGCTTTACCCAGCCGTATTTTTCCATGTCACTCAACGGCAGTTCGCTCAGCCAAAGTTTTGCGGCTTCGCTCCTGCCTTTTGCCTGTAGTCTGGCTACGTCTTTCCTGAAAAACTCTTCTCTTGAAATCCAAAAGTCGGCAGAGCCACCAAGTTTTTCTTGCAGAAGTCTCGCTGTCTCACCCGTGATGACCGCACGACCGGACAACAAAGCCTTCGCGTGATCCTGCGAGCACTTCAATGTCTTCGCAAATTCAGAGACGGTGATATTTTTCTTTCGGAGTAATATTGCAATGGTCGCGCCCGGCGCAGAAAGCCAATCAGGTTCAAAGTCGTCAGTCATTGGTCGCGCTCAATTTTGCTGATCTTAATGCGAGCAACGCCTGACCAATCGGTCTGTTCACCCCCGGCCACAGGATTCTTCGGGTGATTGGGTGCGACATATAAGCGGCATCCCTCCGGCAGACTGAAGATGCACTCGTTGTCACTGAACTCTGCCTCATGCAACCCGGCAGGTAGTTCACGCAGCGTCGCGGCGGCACGAAGGTCGGCGAGAAGTTGAACGAGGGCAGCCCCAGCTTCGCGCCCCAGTTTTTCCTTCGCTATCTGTTCGCTTCCGCAAATGTCGCGAAGCTCCCTCGTCTCAAACGCAAACCACAAAAGCGTCTCGCCCCAGCGATTCGCTGCACACTAACAGGCAGTGAATTTGAATTAAAGCTGTACGCGAATACTACCGCGAACAAGAAAATCGACCCCCGGTTTGGACGCCGGGGGTCGGCTTCCTTTTCAGGAAGCATTCCAATCTTCAGTCACTTTCAGACCGTGGGACTCGAAGTAGGCGAGGATTTCGCTCATGCGCCACACAGGGTGAGCGTTTGGATGCTTGCCGAGTTTGCGGCACGCCGGGAAACGGCGGTCGCCATACTCCGGGTCAAACATCAAGCGCCACGTATGGGCTCGTGAGTAACACCAACCGAGCTTCTTAAGTCCCTTCCAATCAACGATGAGCGGTCGTACGGACATTGCAAAACTCCCTTTGAAGGAGAGCTTGCAAGCCCCCGGTTCACCACCGATGGACCTTGAGAATGTATGTAAAGAAAAGAGGAGCCACAAGATGCTCATGGCTCCTCATTGTTTCTCCTTGAGAATCTGGCGCAGCCGAGATTCCCATTTCGCAAGTGCGTCACGCTTCTCGTCGAGATAGTCGTAGCGGTCGTAAATCTCGTCGAGATCGTTCCTGTTGGCTCCGGTGACGTGGTTGAGCATGATCTCCGCGATCTCCCGAGGCACCTTTAGCTTGGCCAGGTTCGACCGGAACGTCCGCCGAATATCGCGGAACTGCCAGTTATGGACCCCAGTCACTCGGTCTAGCTCCACCTTGAGCTTTCCCCACGAGCCGTCGTTGAAGAACGTATCCGATGACTTACCCGGAAAGAAGAATGCACCCTCCGGGTGTTCGGAAAGCACTTTCTTCGCGAGAGGAAGGAGCGGAATAGCGTGGGCGCGCTTGTTCTTCGTTACGTCGCCGGGGATCGTGAGAACGTTGTCTTCGATCCACGAGCGTCGGATGCGCGCGGTCTCTCCATTTCGCGTCCCCCAAAGGATGAGGAGCCGGAATAAGCCGCCGTAGCGGCCTGTGGCGGCCTTCCAAATCTTCGCGAGTTCGGCATCAGAGAGTACCCGGGTTCCTTTGCGGTCTTCTCCGGGAGGTTCGTAGCCTTCGAGCGGACTGTAGGAGATGTAGCGGCGCGGAGGCCTCGTACACCATTTCAGCATCGTTCGAATTGCGCGGAACGCATGAAGCTGTTCGCTTGGTGTCTTGGCAAGTTTTGAAAGAACTGCTCCCACGTCCGTATCGGTAATTTCGGAAATTGGCCGCTTACCAAAAACCGAGGTGAAGTGCCGCTCAAGCAAGCGCTTTGCTTCTGCTTTCGTGCGCGGTCTCTTACCCTTGTAGTTCTCGTCGAGAAAGTAATTGCAAGCGGTCGCAAACGAAACACTAGACGGTTTCGGTTTTGCTATGCCCAGCGTCTTCTCGGCGAGGATACGTTTTGCTTCAGCTCTTGCTTCCGCAAGAGTAATAATTCCGAACTTGCCGATGGTTTGGCGCTTCCCACTTCCGACAAGAACGATGAAAGTCTTCGTGCCTCCGGCAGAGACACGCACGCCGACAGGGCTGCTCGAATCCCAGACGGTGATCTGACCATGTGCGGGAGCCTTTAGCGCCCGCACGGAAATATCCGTGAGGACGACTCTAGGCATTTTCAGGCACCTCTCAGGCACCGATTGGATGGGTGTAGCTGCGTTTTTCAATGTGCAGCTAGGAATAGGATATCACGTGAAAAGCCCCAAAAATCAGGGCTCGTCATCATCTATGATGAACTATGAAAATCGCGTCGGCTGATTGGGAAGCTGGACGCAACCCCTGTCCGCTCAATGACTTATAACCATTTAGCACGGATTTGGCACAGCTGCTTTTGGAAAACGTATGTGGTGGTATGTTAAGTGCGAGGAGAATCTAGTTGTCGTTTCAACAAATCCCATCAACACGCGCAGATAGAGAACTCTGGGGCAGATGCTTACGGGGTTACAAAGGCGCATTAGGAACTGGAAGTCGTATCGACCCAGAGTATCAAGAAGTAATGGTAGGCGGGCAACTGGATTTCTATATGCCTGTTGAAGAGTGGGAACTGCGCGATGCTTGGCAGTTTAGCAATTTAAGCACCGAGCATCCTAACTCGATGTGGCACTCAATTCCTGAGTTTAAATTCTTTAAGATTCAAATGTCCGGCTACAAGTTTCGTCGTGGCTTCTTTAAGTCAGATGCTTGGTTGGGGCCGCTTCGCTTCTTCTTTTCAAATACGGAATACGGCGTGGAAAAGCAGGTTGATGTTGGGTACTTGGCCTCAACAACGCCAATAGGGTTATTTGCGATTTTCGATAAGTGGCGACAGGGGAAATACCCGCCGTCTTTCGATATGGAAGAAACGATAAAGCGAGCTGTTTAAGTTGCTCCTCTCGACTTTCTGAAAAAGCCAATGGCGTACCCAATCAAAGCGGGTATGAAGAGCATGGTGAGAATGTACGGAAGGTCGTACGCGGTTTCTCCGGTTAGACCCCGTTGAGATATGCGCCAAACTAAATTTATAAGTCCGATTGCAAGTCCGATTACTGCGTAGCGGATTGTAATTGGCCAATCTTGCATGACATCACCCCCTGAAATTTTTTCCAACTTTTCGTTCAACGGTTACGATGGTATCGTTTTTACTTCCCCCGTGGCTTACGAGCAATATCTCGACAATTTCAAATCCGTGTTTCTTTCCGAAACCAACGCTGTTCCAACCAAACGAGATTGCTAAACCGCCAACCTTTATGGTTGGCGCGATAGCTTCCTTTAAGCGGGAATAGAATCGGGCCGATGTGTCGAGGGAGGTCGCCTTGACCCCCACATGCTTATAATGCTCGGAGATTTGGCGGTTTGAATAAGGCGGGTCGAACAAAACTCCATCAAACTCCGAAAGCCCCGTGAGTTCTTCTAGTCGTGTAGCAAACTCAAAAGCATCGAGATTGAAGCGAGTGTTACGTTCTGGGTTAATATCGTTTGTCCACTTTGCTGGACTGTTCTTCCCGGCAAACGGGTCTAGCCAGTCTGCTTCGGGAGTAACGTAGCGTTTGATTAGAGTGTTGATGGGCTTGATTTCGAAAGTCCATGCACTGGACATCGCCCATTGTCTTTGAAATTTAATCTCATTCATGGTTCGCGTGAGTCCTTGTGGAAGGGACTCGCGTTAGTAAGCGGATAATTTTTTCTGTAATCGTGAGCGATACGTCGCTACGAGAGGCGACGTGCTTCTATGTGAAGCGATGCTCACTCTTCACGAATTGTAACTCGTATTTTTGAGTGCAAATTACGTGGTGGGGATAACTGGGATTCTATTCATAAAACTTGGCACGTTTTGGCACGGACTACCGTGTCAATAGAACTTCTTTGCAACGCATTTTTAGAAAATGAAATTGAGAACAGCTTTTCAAAAAGCTGTCGTTCTTGAACTGCTTACGTTGTGCGTAACGTGTTGATAATTTTGAAGAATGGAGCGGGCGGCGGGAATCGAACCCGCATTTTCAGCTTGGGAAGCTGTCGTTCTACCACTGAACTACGCCCGCAAGTCTTTGAAATTACTACATCTGCAACGAGAACAAAACACGCTAGGTACTTTTTAGGTACGCAAATAACCGGAGCTCGATCCGAGAAATATTTTTGTGATACCCGCGCCCGTACCCTCACAAAATTACGCCCACGACGGGAATTGAACTACCGCCACAGGCACTAAGCGCGCCAGCTAGAAGAGCCGAAACGATCAAGCGTCAATTCTGACCCCTACTGGCTCGCATAGCTATGGATTGCAGTACGAGCAATATATCTGCTCAGCGGTCGTAATGCCATCAGATCGTTCTGCGTGAGTACGAAAGTCACATCGTACACAACCAAATATCTCTGACTTCACGAGGTTGGAGGGGTTGCAGCAAACACTGCAAGGCAACCCGCGCTCCACATCAACAATACCCCAGCCAGGAGCGGCGCAATTAGAGCAGACCGAAGCAATCCTGTGTCCAAACTTTTGGGCACAGTGTTGGATCACCTTCATGCGCGACGGATTGAAATTGGCGCGCATGTCTGTTTGCAAGAGCGCCGTACGATCAGTCGACACGCAAGCACATTGGTGTAGCAACGGTCCAAGCGCGGATCGATCTACAATGCCTTTGAAGCCGGGAATAGTGATGACCGGCTGGTTCGGGCTTACAACCACAGCATGGCTTGGAAATTGGGTCCGATCCAGAAAACCCGAAATATCTTCGCCCGGTTTAATGACTATGCTCGAAAAATTCGTATCCTCCGATGCAATCATTTCCTTGATAATCACACCGCTTGCGTCATCCACAAAGACAAGCAGTTCCCGATTAATTGCTAGAAACGGCACGACAGGATGCGGACTAAAACTACCCTCCGAAGCAATGCCGATTTTGCATTGACCCGCGGCCATCCCAAGGCGTGCCTTTTCAATCGCCGTTTCGAGCATGTCTCCCTTTCGGGTTATCTCGTTGGTGAATGTGCCAAGGCGATCTGTGTCGATCTCGGAATTAATCTCCACAGCCAGTCCGACCAGCGACTGTAAGGCTGGAACGATCACCGAGCCTTTGCCGTGCATCGTCGTGAGAACGGCGCGTAGTCCGCTGTAGCGATGGCTGTTCATCAGCTTCAAAAGTGCTCGCGGCGGATGACCTGCACGTCGCTGATCAGCACGATGCCGATTTGATTCTGGATAATCGGTTGAATATCGATCATGACCGCATCAAGCTCGGCGGGGTCGAGCACACACATGACCGATACCATGCGGCCGGTGTCGCCGATGAGCCCGGCCGCGTCCCAGCGACCCTCATGACCGCTGCCTGCGAGCACCGGGAAAATCGTGTGTCCGATGATTTTTCTTGAATCGAAAGCCTGCACGACCTTTTTCAGTGCTGGAGCTTCGATGATGACCTCGATTCGCTTTTTCAAGAATGTTTGCATGGTGGTCGCTCACTGAAGAAAACGGGTTGCTACCCAAATATAGAGCGGGATGCCGATGACTAGATTGAAGGGGAAGGTAACCCCGAGAGATAGAGTTAGGCCGATGGATGGATTTGCTTGCGGCAAGGCGAGCCGAAGCGCTGCTGGCACGGCGATATAGGAAGCCGAAGCGGCAAGCGTCATAAACAGCGCAATTCCGCCAGCCGATAGCCCGATCGCATAGGAAAGTGCGGCAGCGACAGTTGCTCCCGAAAGCGGCATCATGATCGCAAAGAGACCGGCGGATGGAGTTAGATACTTTCTGCCTTGCTCAAGCCCTCTGCCGACAAGGATGCCGATGTCGAGCAGGAACAAGCATAGCAGTCCGGGGAACAGGTCCAGCACAAACGGCTTCAGCGCAGTCGCGCCGCGTTGTCCGGTGATTACGCCAATCAAGAGCGCGCCAATTAGAATAACCACGGAGCCGTTGAGGAACGAATGCCTCCAGATTTCCGAGGGTTTCGGGACTGTGTCAGTCGGTCCACGCTGCGCGATGAGCAGAGCCGCAAGAATTGCTGGGGTCTCCATTGCGGCAGCAACGCCAACCATGAAGCCCTCGTAGGGAATGGATTGACGGCCCAGCGCGCTGGTCGCAGCGATAAAGGTGACGATGGAAATTGATCCGTAATGTGCTGAAACGGCTGCCGCATCTACGGGTCGAAAGCGGGATAGAAGCTTCAGCAGGGCGAAGGCGGCGAACGGGGTCATAAACGAAAGCGCTGCTCCTGTTGCAAGCGTGAGCAGCATGCGTCCGTCAACGCCGTGATGTGCAATCTCCGTCCCGCCGCGAAATCCGATTGAAAATAACAAATAGAGCGCCAGGAACTTTGCAACAGCCTCAGGCACCGCAAGATCAGAGCGCATTAGTGTAGCGATGAGTCCCAAACTGAAGAATAAGATCGCTGGCGACAGCAGGTTCTGGATAGCAGGCTCAAAGAACGACAACAGGCACCCCCAATCAAAAGTGCAGGGGTGTTAGCGGCTCGATCCAGGGGGTGGAAATTGATTATCGCAATCTATATAATTGAAATTATCAATGATGAGGTAGAGCGCGATGAAGGCATATAGCAAACGACCGTCAACCCTCGATTTGGATTTGCTGAGAACTTTCGTAACAATTTACGAAACGCGAAACTTCACGCGCGCCGCTGATATATTGCTGCGTAATCAATCCACGATCTCGTTGCAATTGAAGCGGCTGGAAGACTTGGTGGGTCGCCGTGTCTTTGATCGCTCGCCGCACAATGTAAAGCTCTCCGAGGCGGGGCGTGAGTTGTTGGAATACGCGCAGCAAATGCTTCGCCTGAACGATGAATTTCTGGCCCGCTTGGCTGAGCCGGAGTTGGAGGGATCGGTCCGGCTTGGAACGCCGGAGGATTTTGCCACTTCGCATTTACCCGAGGTGCTCTCGCGCTTTTCCCAGTCGCACCCGAAAGTGCATCTCGAAGTAAAATGCGATCTCACACTCAATCTGCTGGAGCAGTTTCGCGCCAAGAAGTTTGATCTCGTGCTGCTGAAACGGGAGCCGAGGGCAACTCGCTCGCTGGGCATACGAGTCTGGGAAGAGCCCCTGGTCTGGGCTTCATCGGATTCGTATGCGGGGCTTTCACAGAAGAGCGGCGCGTTGTCGCTCGTATTGTCACCAGAGCCATGCGTATATCGGAAGCGCGCTGTTGATTCGCTTAATCGGATTCGCCGATCGTGGCGGATCGCCTATAGCTGTGAATCCCTAGCGGGCACTCTTGCAGCCGTCCGGGCAGGACTTGGTGTGACCGTATTGCCGCGCGGAATGATTCCGCCGGGATTATCCATCGTAACAAGGAAATATGCGCTGCCGGATTTGCCTCATACGGAAATCGCGCTGCTGGAGGCGGCGCTGATAAGCAAAAGCGCGCAGCAATTACGCAATCACATCGTCGAATCGCTGGAAACTGCTTAAGACTAAAGGAGACAGGTCGAATGGACTCGTTAATCACGCTGGCAAACGACCCCGCTGCATGGGCGGCGCTGCTGGCACTTATCGTGATGGAAGTCGTTCTCGGTATCGACAACCTGATTTTCATAGCCATTCTGACCAACCGCTTGCCGGAGCATCAGCGGCATAGGGCACGCCAGATCGGCATCGGCTTGGCACTGATCCTGCGGCTTCTTCTGCTCGGCTCGATTGCCTTTATTGTCACGCTGACCACGCCACTTTTTTCTGTGCTCGGTTTCAGTTTCTCGTGGAGAGACCTGATCCTGATCGCGGGAGGCTTATTCCTGATATGGAAGGCGACCAAGGAAATTCATCATCGCGTCGATCCGAAGCCAGGACCGGACCTCTTTGATCGGCAGACGGTGAGCCTTACCTTCACGGTTGCTATCACGCAGATTGTCATTCTCGATCTCGTTTTTGCGGTCGATAGCATCATCACCGCTGTAGGCATGACAGAACATCTGCCCATAATGGTGATCGCCGTCTTGGTCGCGGTGTTGGCAATGCTTGTAGCAGCAACGCCGCTGTCGAACTTCGTCAACGCAAACCCGACAGTCGTCATGTTGGCGTTGGGATTCCTGTTAATGATCGGCACAGCGCTCATCGCCGAGGGATTTGGGGCAAAAGTGCCAAAGGGCTATCTGTACGCAGCGATGGCATTCTCAGCTCTCGTTGAAGGGCTCAACATGCTGGAGCGCCGCGCCGGTCGTCGGCGCGATAGCTGAAACAAGAAAAAGCCATTCAATGCCTTACAAAAAGGTGCGTATCCGGCCTGCTCGCTCCCTATCAAAAAAATACTTTCACTAAAGAGAGCCGTTCATTGAGAACGGCTCTCTGGGTTCAACCCGAGCGGCTCAACGCCGCTGCGAACGGGGACGCTCCTTATCGTTGCCGCCGCGTCTCTGTCGGTCCTGTGACGGCTCTTGCTGGTCAGCGTCGTCTTCCGCAATCTCGCGACAAACGATTTTGCCGTCGAGAGGAAACGCCTGAAGCATGATGTTGAAGCCGGTACCGTCCTTGTGTGGAAACACGATACCGATATTGAGCCAGAAATCGTCCTGGCCTTCGCGCCGGATTACAGAATAGGCACGATGCGTCGGCTGCTTTGGTTGTTCTTTGTCCGCCATTGGAAACTCCTCTAAAGCGGTTGCAATGTCCTGCGTAGGCAGGCGTGAGGACGCACGGCCTCAAGCCTGCCCGCGAGAACGCTTCAGAGTGGCGGAATCTACCTTCAGCCTACGCACGAACGGCTGCTTGTCAAAGGCTGGTTAGATCAGCGACACACCGCGCCCGTTTCCGTCGCGCCAAGAGTATACCAGTGCATCGTTTTGACTTAGACGGTCTTTTGTGGCGAAGAAAAACAGTGACGCACCCGGCGAATGCGGGACGCGGATTTCAGACAAGGCGTCCACCATCGAACGAATGCGCGTTTCGTCGGTCGTAACCGTCAGCACTCGAAACGTCTTCCAACCGAACTGACGTTCGTGCTGCCGAACGGCGTGCGCGCTAAGATAAGCACGCATCTTTTTTTCGAAACTGGTTTGCATTAAATTCGTGCGGGTGACCGGCATAGTGCCACGGTCGATTTCGACCATGAAGCAGCGTCGCGAGCCGTCGTCGAATTGCAAGCCGAAAACTAAATCGGGCACAACACCGATATCGTACCAGACGCCATGGTGGCTGATCCGCGCGCGGAGCGCGAAAGGGTTTGTTGGACTGAACCGTTGATCGGGGAATAAACGGATCAGTTCTTCGGGGTGGATGAGCTGCACATCGCGCCGATACTGCAATATCACTTGCAGCCCGACGTAAAAGTCCATCACTTCAAGCTGGTGCTCAATGAATGGCCGTCCCGCTTCCCGGTTCTTTCGGCTCCACTCGGCAGCGGGCAATGCGGCACCATCGCGTTCTCGTAACAGCCGCGCTCCTATGTCGGCGAGGGCATAGACCATTGGACCTGACCCTCGTGTTGGTTTGTATTCCAGTTGCGCGCGAGGCCGGTCGATGTACCCGCCATGGAAGAGTTTCGAGAGCCGGTCGTTTGTGCGATCCAGCGAACGGCCGACAAGCGCTGCAAGATGGGTCGAGCGCAGGAAGCGATGGCGCGCCAGATGGCGCACGATCGCAACATCGTCATCGGTCAACCGAAACGCTGGCGGCTCCGGGGCACGGCGGAATCTTGGCCGACGTGTAGGCTTAGTCGCAATTTCCATTGCTGAATTATAGCAAACTGGAATCGCATCAATGCAGCGGATCAAGCGCTGCAATTAAACTTGATCGTTGGCGCAAGGCGACTCATTTCAGCGCACTTGGAACATCAGGAATTTTATGAGCGCCAATCGTCCGCGTCCGGTGGCGGCTTACCGGTGTGTGGCGCGGCTGGTCGCGACTCATCGGTGGGTGGCGGGGCTGGTCGCGGCAGGTCCGGGCTTGCCGCGTAGCGCTCCCGGATAGACTTCTGCACCATTTCCCATTCGGCATTGGTCATGCGTGGCATGTCTTCTAGATGTCCAAAGGGAACGCGAAGCGAAATCGCCTTACCGGTGAAATTGCGGACAAAGGCTGCAAAATGTCCCTTGGGTTGATCTTCGATAAAGCTGGGTTCGCAACGGAGCATTTTGGCGAATGCCCGTGCATCGCCCGCTGAAACGCCGCCCACGAATTTGATCGACGTGTTCGCGTCGAACCCTTCCTGCAATCGAGGTGGTAGCTGACCGATGTATTGATGGGCCAAGGTCATGCCGACCTTGAACTTGCGGGCTTGCGCCAGAATGAGCGCTACGTTGTGGTCGAGGTAGTCGGCGCATTCATCGACATAAACGAAGCAGGGGAGCCGCGCCGACGGCACGGCGGATCGCTCTTGAGCGGCTTGCGATAGCAACGCAATAAAGAAGCGGCCGAAGATCGTCGAGCCTTCTTGCTTGAGTAGGTCTTTCGCGGTGTTAATCAGAATGACTTTGCCCGCGTTCATTTCCGCAAACATATCGAGTTTGCTTTTTGGGTGCGAGAACATCCGCTCGAATGATTGATTCTCCAGAATACCCCAAAGTCTGCGGACGACCTGACGTTTGGTTTGTTCGTGCTCCCGGCTATTAAATTCGGTCGCAAAGAACGTGCGGGCGCTTGGTGGCAATTTATCGATGGCATCCTGATAGTTTTGCGATCCGTCCATCATCTCGCGGAAGGTGTGGATGGTGGCGCCTTCGATATGAAGCATTGCGCGGAGGACATAGCGAAATAGCGTCGATTGCTTGGAAGTCATCTCCGCGCCGAGCAGTGCTGCGAGGATGAATTCGTAAAGTTCGACGGCCGCGTTTTGCAGCTTCTCGCGTTCAAGCAGTGAATAGGACTTGGCGCGCGAGGCACCGAGGTCGAAGAGATTGAGTGCCACCGGATGTTCGATATCAGTCGGGTCAATTACGCATAGTTTCTCGGGATACTCGGCAAATATCTTAAGGCGAGAAATATTGCGGATCAGATCGCCCTGGCTGTCGATCACGACGATGGACGCTTCTCCGGAAAATACCCGCGCAAGATCGTTTGCGATCAGGAATTGCAGGGCTTGGGTCTTGCCGTGGCCGGTTCCGGCGACAATCCAATGATGTTCGAAGCGGGTTTCGTCAGGCAATGAAAACGGCACCGGAGTTTGAAACAACTCCAGAAACGGCGTTCCCTTCAGGTAGGTTTCGATCAACTCGGAAGGGGAGAGCTTTGATTCATCGGCGGTGATCAGCGGCTTTCGAGATTCTTTGTCTGGTAGCACACCGGAGGCGGTACAAACGTTGTCGTAGAACTGCTGCTGCAATCCCGCGAATAGTCCGGCCTCGGACAGCTCGGCTGTGCAGATTGTGCCGATGATGCGATCCACGATGTTGCCCGGATCACGAAGCAGCGAAACCAGCGGAACCGTGAAGGCGTCCCCTTCAGCTTCTTCCGGTAACTCGGGCAATTCCGAAACGATCCCACCAAAAACATTGCCAAGCGCGGTCGCGAGTTGCTCGCCAACCTTATCATCGTTTGCGAGAAAATGCTGTTGCGCACGCAAGAAGCGGCGCAAATTGACTTGCTCTTTCAGCGATAGGGAAGCGATGTTCCAGCGGCTTTCCGGAGCCGAGAAGATTGTTACCTCCGAAGCTAAAACCGCTTGCTGACATTTATCTAACGCTTGCAGAAGCGTGGGCGATTGCGGGAGTTCTACGACCTCCGCAATCCAACTCGCGATCAAGTCACTGACGCCATCAATCGCATTCGGCTTGGACCACACCGATGCGCCGTGCGCTGCCGATACCTCGTCGAAGAGCGCGATAGTTTCAGCAACATCGAGCGCTCGTTCATCGGTAAAGCGCCGCAGAAACGGCATATAGGGCGAGGGCGGCTCGAATTTCGGTAGCTTAGAACTCAAGTACCTCCTCCCGGCCGTCGAAGGTGGTTGCAGTCTCCAAATACGTCTTCAGGTTCTTGCAGGCGTCAACGATGGCGGACTCGGCCCCCAGCAATTCGTCTAGATCCTTGCACTCGATGTGCTGGCCACTAACCAACCCTTCCACGGTGACGCGCAACGACAAGGCCATCATGGCGGCGGATGCCAAGCCTTTTGCGTTGCGCCAAAGACCAGCGGCAGCGGAGGCAGCACCAAAACCGGGCGTATGGGCGGCGTCATCGAAATGGCCATAGGCGGCTCCACCGTGTTTCTTGCGCGCTTCGCTGTCATAGACAACGATCTTGCCGAGACCGTATTTCTTGACGAGGTCATGCTCGTCCTTGGACAGATCGGCGCGGGCATCGAGAATGAAAATGACTTTATTGCCCATCATGCCGCCCGTACGCTGAGCGCGTTTTAGTTTCAGTTGCATGGATTACCCCCTCCCCAGCGGGTGGTGGATTTACGCATGGCTTCAATCGCCGCGCTATCGCCCCAGAAATGTTTTTATGCGCGCTTCGATTTCGCAACGCGGTCGGCCAAATCTATTGCGGCTTGTTTCTATCAATCGCCTTGAATTCTCGCGCCGGTAATGGGGTATTCCGTGCAGGTCGAGGCGAATGGGGGATGACGGTACTCCATTTTGCAGGAGCCGCGCCCAAGCGGTGAAGTTCGGCAGATCGAGCAAGGCATCCGGTCCGCCCAAGCCGATTTGGTCCGCTAGCATTCGAGCGTCGCTAGCTCCGACCCGGCAGGAAAGCATCGAACCGACATTGCCGAACACTGCCGCGCGGAGCGGTTCGGGTAGCTGATCGAGATATTGGTGCGCGATGGTGAGCGAGAGGCCATACTTGCGGGCCTCCGACAGGATCAAGGAAAACCCTTCGCTCGCGAAAGCGTGGAATTCATCGACATAGAGATGGAAGGGGATACGGCAGCTCGTTTCGATGGTGGCTCTCGATAGCGCTGCTTGAGCAATGGAGGTCGTCAACAAGGCTCCCAAAAGATGTGAAGTGCTTTCGCCAAGCGCGCCTTTCGAGAGATTGCAGATGACGATTGCTCGTTCGTCCATCAGGCGGCGCAGCGTGATCGTGCTTTTTGGCTGCGCCAACATATTGCGGAGCGCTGGCGCGATCAGCGCTTTACCGATTTTGTTTTGGATCGGGGCGATAGCCTCGGATCGGAATTTTTCGTTGTAAGCGGCATATTCATGTGCCCAGAACGCGCGAACGAACGGATCGCGAATATGGTGGTGAATAATGTTCTCTCGAAAGCGGTCATCGATCAGAAGTTTTGGCAGCATCAACAAGGTACCGCCCGGCACGTCGAGCAACGCCCGGACCGCATGGGTCAGAATGTAGTCGAGACGCGGTCCCCAAGAGTCCGGCCAGACATGGCGGAACGCGGACACAACGCCGTCTGCGGCAACAGGCTTCAGATAGTCCGGGACTTTGGCGAGGGGATTGAAGCCGATGGGGCGCTCGGCGTCGGACGGATCGAGATAGACCAGATCATTCGTGCGGGCGCGAGGAATTTGCGCCAGCGCGGCCAAAGCTAGATCGCCGTGCGGATCGAGCAATGCGAGCCCTTCACCGCGTAGAAGGTCTTGTCGGATGAGATTGAGCAGGAGCGTGCTTTTTCCGGTTCCGGTCTGGCCGACGATGTAGAGATGGCGTCGGCGCTCATCTGGAGTGAGCATGATTTCACCGCTCACATGGTGAGTTCCGACGGAAATTCTTTGGTCGGTTGTTTTCATGGGTGGAATGGAGCCGGTGTGCCGTGCGCGCCGCAGTTGGAATGGCGCGGGCAGCTTCTTCTTCCAGAAAGAAGCGCCGGGGTTATTTAGCGCCGCCGTCAATGTGCCCTATGACTTTTGGCTGCTGAACCCTCCGCTCACATCCGGCTCGTTCCAGCCACGATCCTTTCGAGATGGTGGCCTGTTCCGATTGTAAGCCCAGACAGCGCGCAAAGCTTGCCACTGAATTGGGGAAAGCGATCAACATTCTCTTTGGTGAGACGGAAGCCTCATTCCCTTCGGAGCCGACAGCATCAGCACCGCGCGCACATCCGCGTCGGTCAAGGCCGGCCGTGAGGCCGCCCGTTTATGGGTTGCCTTGACGGGCGCGGGTCGCGGGCGCGCGAGACTGTTCCAGCGTGAAGCGCCCACTAAGCGAGCCAAGCCTCGCTTGCATTCCGGAACTCCATGCCTATAATTAGGTGTATCACGAACGTGATACATTACTGGTAACTGAAATCAGAAAGCCTATGGACATGAGCAAGACTGGATATATCACGGCGCGCATCGAGCCGAAGCTGAAGGCGGCGGCGGGCCGCGTATTGACGCAAGTCGGGGTGAGCACCTCTGACGCGATCACGATCTTCCTGCGGCAGGTGGTATTACATCGGGGAATGCCCTTCGACGTGCGGGTGCCGAACGCCGAGACGCGGCGCGCCATCGAGGAGCTGGAAAACCCGGTAAAGCACGCCAAGCGCAAGCGGCACGCAACGGCGGACGCGCTGTTTTCTGATGCTTTGAAAAAACGCAGGAATCAGACAAAAAAGCGGGCATGAGAACGCTCGTCGCCAGCACGGCATTCGGAAAAGACCTGAAGCGCGCCCGCAAGCGTGGCTACGATCTGACGAAGCTCGGAGCGATCATCGGCAAGCTGCAGCGCGGCGAAACGTTGCCCATCGCCAACCGCGCACATCCCTTGAAAGGGGATTGGAAAGGCTATTGGGACTGCCATATCGAGCCCGATTGGCTCTTGATCTACCGCGTGACCGACGACGAGGTGCGCTTGGCGCGGACCGGCACGCACGCCGATCTGTTCGCGCGATAGGATTGGAAAGCGGCAACGATCGTGACCCGACCGGGACGAGACCTGCATCACATCAGCAGGGCTCGGTCGCGCGAGAAAAATAAACTCGCGCGATAGAGCGTGATCCGGCGAGAGCCAGAGCCGCCTTAACGAAATTACTACAACAAAAAGAAAACCCCCGTTGCCGGGGGCTAGTATTCATCCGCTCGCATCACGGTTAGGACGCGAACGGTCTGCGATGGATCGGCAGGGTCTTCGGAACCTTGATGCAGGCCGGGAGCATAATAATCAATTTTTGCGAAGTAGCGCTCGCCGGCCTGTTCGACGGCAACGAAATCGTGCTCTTGGTGGGGATCGTTATCGCCGTTGAAGCCGTCAAACGTTCGCACCTTTGTGAGCAACGCACGCTTGTCGCAATCCGGTAACGCATCGACACTGCTGGTCAGCATTACTTGGCCGCCGCTGAATGTCGTTCGAAAATCATCGTTGAGTTTTCGAATTTGGACCGTCTCGTCCATCTCCTCATCCTCCGTGCAACCGGAACCCGACTATTCGGGTGCCGGAGCGCGCGGAGGAATGACTGCTGGCATTGTACCAGCGGGAGACGAGAATTCAGTTGAAGGCCGAGTGTCGCAAAAAAAGATATTCTGCGACACAAAATACATGGCTCAACAGAGCCGCCACTCGGCGGTCGACCATTTTTGTGCGCATAACTACAGCGAAAGAAACTATTGCAATACAATTTGCAGCGGAATCAATTTCGCCGCGCGCAAGAAATCCAGCATTTCGAAGAATAGAAATGCGAGAAAACACAGACTGCTATCAACAAGATGGTTAAGAATGCGCCGGGGTTCGACTTCCAATCGCCTCGCGTCTTTCCATTTCGAAAAGTCCGGAAACCAGCGAGGCACCCGTTTTTTGTATTCCAGAAAGGCCTTGCCGTGAACCGCAGCAATGTGGGCTTCTTCGCGGCGGACTACAAAGGCGTAATAAATTACGAAGACCACGAGCGAAACCGCAAGGATCGTCATCACCTCCGAAATCAATCCGATGCCGATCAGGTCGATGAAGCTGAATACATAAAGCGGATTGCGAACGATCGAGTAGGGACCGGCAACGACCAATTCCGTGTTCTTGCGCCCGGCAATGTAAACCGAGGTCCAACCGCGACCGACCAAGCAAATGACCAGACAGACAATACCCGCAGATTCCAGTGCGTCTCCGACCCATTCGGGCCGCGCAGGCGGAGTAATCACGGCCACGAGCGGGAGCAGCAGGACCGCGAGCCAGCGGGTATGTTTGGTGCGATTAGCAAAAAGCGCTCTCGAAGTCCGATTGACCCTCGTCGTCATAATCATGTCCCTGCACGAGAACGCGCGTTATAGGCGATTGTGCTCCCGCCGGAAACAGACTTTGTTTCTTGCGGATTCATTGGTATTGCGGCAGCGATGTAAACTGGTGACCTGTGTCCCCTACTCCATCCAATAACGCCCATTCGAAAGAGCGCGGGTTCGGGCGCGGCATTCCGCCGGGCGTCTGGGTACTCGGTTTTGTTTCTCTGTTAATGGATCTTTCCTCGGAAATGATCCATGCGCTCTTGCCGGTCTATCTGGTCGTGGTCCTCGGTGCTTCGATGGTCACGGTGGGAATTATCGAAGGCATCGCCGAGGCGACCGCCTCGATTACCAAGATATTTTCCGGCGCGCTATCGGACTGGCTCGGTAAGCGCAAATTGCTCGCCGTGATCGGTTATGGTCTCGCCGCATTTACGAAGCCGATATTTCCGCTCGCTCCGACGGTCGGTTGGCTGGTCGCTGCGCGCTTTATCGACCGCATCGGTAAAGGCATACGCGGCACTCCGCGCGATGCGTTGGTCGCGGATATTTCTCCAGCCAATGTGCGCGGCGCGAGTTTCGGATTACGGCAATCGCTCGATACCGTTGGCGCATTCCTTGGACCGCTTGTCGCCATCGGATTGATGTGGCTGACAGCGGACAACTTCACCGCCGTGTTCTGGATCGCGGTTATTCCGGCCTTCCTTGCACTGGCCCTGCTGGTATTCGCGGTTCGCGAACCGGAACGGGCGCAGGCTACGCTCGCAGCAAAGATGCCGTTCTCGCGCTCGGAACTGGCGAAACTCGGCTCCGGCTATTGGTGGATCGTAGCAATTGCGACGGTGTTTTCGCTGGCGCGATTCAGCGAAGCGTTTCTGATACTGAAAGCGCAGGCAACCGGGTTGCCGTTCGTGCTGGTTCCTGCCGTGTTGATCCTGATGAATCTCGTTTACGCGGCAACCGCCTACCCGGCCGGTCTGTTATCCGACAGGATCGACCGGTTTCATGTGCTTGCCGCCGGACTCGCGCTGCTAATCGCAGCCGATGTTGTCCTTGGTTTCGCTTCCACCATCCTCGGCGTGTCCATCGGGATCGTGCTGTGGGGGTTGCACATGGGATTTACGCAAGGGCTGTTCGCCGCGATGATTGCGGACACGGCTCCGGCGGAATTGCGCGGCACGGCGTTCGGAATTTTCAATTTGCTTGGCGGCGTTGCCGCTTTGATTGCGAGCGTACTCGCCGGTGCCTTGTGGGAATTGTACGGGCCACAAATCGCGTTTTTTGCGGGTGCCGGTTTCTCGCTGCTGTCGCTGGCCGGTGCGATTTTCGTCCGGAAAGGGGTTGCGTTTTCCTGAGCGCCGCTTGGCCGATGCGGTCTTACGATGGCCTGTACGAAAAAAAGCCCGGCCACTTGGACCGGGCTTTTGCTGAGGAAGCCGCTGGTTGCAGAGATTAAACCAGACAGGGTTCGTCTTACATCAAGTCTCTTTCATATTTATTTCTTCGAATGCGTGATCACACGGTTCGATTCGGCCCGGCTAGCTCAGCGTTTTGTTAGCAATCGATTCACCAACGTCGCGCGCGTCGGCGCTGGTTTCCTCCCTACCGGAGCCAAAAATCTAAACACCCCTTATCCTACTCGCTGAAAATCTCGTCGATGTCCTGCCGCCCGTCGAGCACACGAACGACAGCCGGAATGTTGTCGATGACACGATAAAACACGACATGCGGGCTTGCGGCCATCAAGCGTAATCCAGCGCGCAATTCGTCACGCGCTCGTCCGATCATTGGATGCTGTTCGATATTTTCGACGAGCGCTGCAATCTCGCGAACCAGCTTTTCTGCAGTGGGCGTCCCCGCTGCCCGCGTGTAATAGTCCCAAATTGCTTCCAGATCAGTGATTGCTTCCGGCGACCAGATTGCCGGTCGTCGGCGCTCGGTCATACCGACGTGGACTTGCGGCGGACGAACTTCTCAATGTCGAGCGCCGTGCCCTTGCCCGCGTCGAGCGACCGGATGCCCTTGTCGATTTTGCCGCGCAACTGGCGCAGTTTTTCGACGTGGGTCAGCAACCGGCGGCCGATCTGTTCCTGATCGGCGTCGGGCAGGCTTGCGACTTCGGCAATAGCTTGTTCGAGCGTTTTGACCATGCAGTTATTTTAGCACGCGATTCCCTTTCGCGCATCTGATGAAATCGACATACAAAATACAGTTTTTTGCGCTTGGTGCGCTCAATCGCCCACGGTTGAGCGCGCTGCCGAAATTGCCTTCGTGCTCCATCAAACGCCAATTTGTCTCGTCGTAGGGTCGCGCGCGTCGGCGGTGCTGTCCGGTTAGCGCCGGCTGGCGCTCGGCGGCACATGCCAATGCTCTAGGGCTACTCCGGCCGACCTCGTGCCCTTTAACCCGTAGGCTCCCACACGCGAGCCGAAGGGCAAGCTGCCGAAGCACCAGCGCAGGCAGCGCCGCGGCGTCCGCTCCCAAGCGGCGCCGAAAAGGCACGAGGTCGGGCGGATAGCCCGACGCGCGCGACCCGTCATATCAAGGTAATTCAGTCACGGACCCCGCCTTACCCTAAAGGCGGGGCGTATGGCGTGGCGACAGCAGCAAAGTTTGCCGCCGTTGGCAGACACGGCCCCAGCCGTGTCCTCCCTTCCTTATAAGAAAAAGCATTTTCCCATACTGGGTATTTTATATGGGTCTTATTCACTGGGTATCATTAAAGGAGTACCGGAAGTTTTCTTCCGCTCAAGTACGGACGATGGTTTCCGGTCAAGACCGGAAGTTTTCTTCCGGTCAGAACCGGCACTAAACGCGACCTGGGGATAAGTTCAGCTCGTAGATGTTGGTCTTGCCCTGCCCCCTGCGCTGAATGGCGAGTAACCCGTTTGCTTCAAGCGATTTCAGATGCGTGCGAACGCTGCGGTCGGATACGCCCAGATCAACCGCAAGCCGCTCCTGTCCGGGAAAGCAAAAGTCGTTCTGCCATGCGTAGCTCAACAGCATCGCAAATGTCATCTTGTCGCCTGAAGAGAGCTTCTTCGATTTCAGAAGAAAATTAGGCACCTGGGTAAAGCCGCGCGCGGTCGCAGCGTCCGCACCTTTGAGGATGATGTTCTTGTCTTTGAGTATTTTTCCGATGCTCACCGGGTCGTCTGTCATACAGGCATTATACATCCCTAGAATGACGCTAGAGCCGCTTGTCCACTTCCCTACGGAGTTTGTGCCGGGTCGGCTCCATCGCTGCGCTCTCCAGGCCGCCCAAGCAGCGGAGTCAGCATCTTCTGCAAGCCCGCAATCAAATGATTGGTTTCGCGTGCGCGTTCGGTCAGGTCTTTGATCTGATCGTCTTTCACCGATACTTGGCCGCGTAGAAATTCGTTTTCGCGCTCTAAGCCCGCGATGTAGCGCGTGTCAGCCGCGTCCTGTCGCGACAAGTCGGGACTTGGCGGCGCACTCGCACTGACGGCTTCGCTAGGATTTTCATGCCCGACAGTAGCCGTGACCGGTCGCGGCATGTCGTGACCGGTCGCGATAGGTCGCACCTCTTCAATGTAAGCGATGTGCTTCGCGACCGATGCAGCGGAGATCAGATACTTTTCACCGAACTGCGTTTCGACACGACGGCAATCGAGATGGCCCTTAGCGCAATACCGCTGGATGCTCCGATGCGTGCGGGGATGGCCCGAACGTTCGTAGCGGTCGGACGCCTCCTCAATGGATAGGGAATATTCGCTGTCGGGACTGGTCGCGACCGGGCGCGACGGGTCGGTGGTCATGGGGTAATGATAGCTCGGTTCGGGCCGACGAAGAGAGTTTATCCACATGCTGAGGATTCGAACCCCACCTCTTCGCCATCTTCTTCTAAGACGCCAAACAGAATCGTGCTTTCGAGAGCGCGATCAACGCTGCCCTAATTTTTTTCCATTTCTCGCAGCACAAAAATGGCTAACAATTTGAACGCTAACGCTGGGCGTCTTTCCTGCGATGAAACTTTTCGTGCCAAGAGGCTCGTGAGATGCTTTTCGCCGGAATTGCGCTGGTGTGAAGGGCGCCAGCAAGCGGGCTGCTCGGCACCGCCCCAATGCCGCCCCATTTCGAGTTGAAGCGCTCAGGGAACTGGACCGAAATCATGCTTCAAAACGAGTTAGTCAACCAAGGAAACTGGCTGTTCCGGTGGCGGTCGTATCTACCTTTCATCATCCTGCCGCTCGCGGCGACGGCGTTCTCCAACTCATTGTGGTTGAACGAGGCATTCGGCAATAGCGTCGAAGAAGGATGGGATTTTGCCTGTTATGGGTTTGCTCTCTGCGGCTTGCTGTTGCGCATTCTCACCGTTGGCTATGTGCCAGCAGGCTCGTCCGGCCGAAATACGAAGCGGCAGAGCGCTGAGACTCTTAACACGACCGGAATGTATTCGGTCGCTCGGCATCCACTCTACTTCGCGAACTTCGTTGTGTTCATCGCTTTCGTACTCTTATTCAAGAGTTTGTTGCTAACCTTGTTCATGGCGACCGCATACTTCCTTTATTACGAGCGCATCATGATGGCCGAAGAGAAGTTTCTCGAAGGCAAGTACGGCGACGCCTACCGCGAGTGGGCCGCTATAACTCCCGCCTTCTTTCCTCGACTTACCGGGATTGAATCGCCCAAGCTTGCGTTTTCATGGCGCAGCACATTAGTGCGGGAGCATCACACGCTTCTGCTAATAACAATCGCATTCGCCACTTTCGAAATGCTCGAAGCACTCATTCTCAAAAAGCAGACCTTTACAGCGTGGCTGTTAGACGAACCCATCTGGCCCGCCCTTGTCGTTCTGACGGCGATTATCTACCTCGTTGTTCTCGTCCTGCGTAAGCGCACCCTCCTTTTGAAAGAAGCCGGACGCTGAGTCCGATGATTAAGATGGTCAATTCGGACGATAGCAAAGCGATCAATCTTGGCAGTGTGCGGCTTATTCGGAAGGTGGGCCTGTTTCTTTTTACCGTTCTAGGAGTCACGTTCGTTCTAGTAGACATGCGCGATGGCCGTCCGATTCATTCGTGCATCGCGGCGAGCAAAAAATCCAAGTAGCACAAATTGCTGAAAGCAAGAGGGTCCGGGTTGGACCCCGGACCCTCGCCCTACTTAAGAAGGAGATTGTGTTGCGCGGTTAGCGATTCTCTCCTCGATCCAGGTTTCCACTTCCTCGGCTACCCACGCGACCCTGCAAGCGCCCAGCGTTACCCGCTTGGGGAATTTGCCTGCGCCTTCGAGCCGCGCAATGTGCGCGAAAGAATACGGCACGCCATAAACCGACTTGAGTTCCTTCTTCGATACCAGCTTCCGTGTCATCGCAAGTCCCTCTGAAAAGGGACGTTGCAACGCCCGGTTAGCCAGTTAACGGGCGAGCGAAGTGTAGGTGGCTAGGCAGCTCGTTTCAATCGGCTGCGGCCGATGATTTCACGTAAGCGCTTCTCCCACCCGATTACCACCTCACGCATTTCGTCGATGTAAAGGTGGCGATTGTAGACGGCGGCGACGGCGGTAATAACGCCCGCTGTTTGAAGACTTCCCAGCTTGTGATTGAGAAGCCGCTCGATGATGTGCGGCGGCGCACCGAGTTCGGCGAGCTTTGTTGCAAACGTCCTGCGTAGATCGAGGATCATCCAATCATCAATCTTGCAGGTATCTTTTAGTAACCACTTAGCTTTGCCGGAGCCGTTCCAAGGAGACTGATCATCTCGTCCGGGGAATAGTAGGTCGGTGCTATTTAGGCGGCGTATGTTAGTGAGGATCGTTGCACTCAATGGGCCAAACGGAAACGTATGCTCGGTTCCATTCTTTGTGTCGGGAAGCGTGATAGTTCTGTTTTTTTGATTGATGAGCGGCCAGCGGAGCGAGGCGATCTCGCCCCAACGCTGTCCAGTGAGCAATAGCAACCGCAATATATCTCCGAATGGATAGCCGATCCGTTCTGCGCTCTGCCAAACCGTTCTGATTTCGTTATCGGTCAAAACTCGCTTGCGGGGAATATATCTCGACGGCGGCTTTAGCCCCTCGGTCGGCGAGTGCGGAATGTACCGAGGAACGCACCAACGGAAGAAAATTCGTGCGTAGCTGAAGGTATGCAGCGCCTCGCTCGGCGTCTTGATCAAACCATCCGTAATCTCGGTGATGTCACCCGGAACAATCGCGGACAGGATTTTCTTACCAAGCTTCGGCTTAAGATGCTTGTTCAATCCATACTTCAGACGAAATTGCGTTCTCGGTTTCAGACGCGAAACATGAATTTCGTAGAATTTTTCCAATGCCTCTGAGAACTTGATCGGCTTTGCGATGCCTGACGTTTTGTCGGACTTTAGCGCAAGTGCCTTCCTGCGAGCTTCGCTGAGCGACAAGTCTGGATAATTGCCGATCTTGATGCGCCGGTTATTCAGCTTCGCAATAAATGTCTTGCGATCTTTGCCAACCCTAATTCCAAATGCGGGTGTCCTCTCATCCCAATAGTCCGTGCGTTCGCCGATTGCTTTCAGCGTTTTTATTGCTAGGTCGGTGAAGACAATCTTGGGCATAGCTGGGTACTTTTTGGGTACCAAAACAACGTGCATAGGAGTGTGTTTTGGTGAGACCGAATGTGAGTCTCACCTAAAGCAAAGTCAATAACGACAAGGGTTTCCGGTCGCTATGCGAATCTATGCGCAATCAAATTTTTGAATTGGGAAGCTGTCGTTCTACCACTGAACTACGCCCGCAGACTGTGCTCTCCGGTTTTAGCGCCGTTTGGTTCCGGAAGATTACTATGAGTGAGTCCGGGCTGCACCAGGAATTGCAGAACCCGCCCTGTGTAGGCAAACGCGACGATGTCGGCAGTCAATGCTGCTTTGTCGTCATCGCATGTAGTTAGACTCTTGAACTATTCTTCTGACAGACTGTCAGATGTCAGAGTGGCGCGCGCTGGCTAATATGACGCACGATAATCTCAACAATGCTATTTGCGACGTGCTCGGGTATCTGAGACGCATCAACGATACGTCCATTCGGCAACGTCTGAACCAGCGCCAAGTAAGCCTGACGCTGACGCGCAGACACTTCCATTGGGACTTCCTGCTTTCGCGCTTGCAGAACCTCGGCCGGCGCGTCCAGCAGAATTATAAGATCCGGTTTCGGGATGCAGCGCCACGCCAGCCGCAGAAGCCATAGCGGTCCGCCGTAGCGATAACGCTTTTGATCGACCAGAATGTCGACGAAGTGCCGGTCGTATAACACAAGCGTTGATCGCGCGAGGGTAAAGCGAAGCGCAACCCAGCTAAGGACGTAGTACGACATCCAGTAAGCGACCCGGACCAGCGAAATAAGTGGCGAACGTGGTTTAAGCCCGTGAGGCTCGCTGGTCGATTGATGGCCCCGTCGCGTAAAACTGAGCAGGCCTGGTGCAAATCCCAGTTCCTTTGCGCGCGGGAATACCGAATCCAGTTTCGATGGGAGCGCCTCGATAACGGATGATTTTCCGGCGCCGTCCGGACCCAAGAAAGCTACGCTCATGCCATCGGGAGTGAGAACGCGTTTGATGCGGCGGGCCATTGCCAGAATCTTAGTCGCAACAAATCGAACCGGATGACGTCCAATCACTTTTCGCCGCAGTTCCGCGTGGATGCTCGAAAGGTTTTCGCGCACGGGAGTCCAGTCCCCGGACTCCGCGCTCGCGACGATCAACTCGGCATTGGCGCCGCTCCAGAAGCGCACGACCTGCTCGACGCATTGCGCCGGAGAGCGGTGATAAAGGATGCTCAATTTCCGGCCTCGGTCTTCACTCAGCGCGTGCTTGGCAACACAGCGCGCAAGATAGGCGCCAAACTCTACATCTCTTGCCGGCACATAGACGTGCTCGGATCGGCGCGTTTGGAGCAGTTCCCGGCCACTATAAAGCGGGAGATCGTTGACGTCGTAATTCCTGGTAAAATCGAGCGCGATGAAGGAATGCGCTCCATCCTCGCCCCGGCTCGCAAGAACAAAATAGGTGTTCCGGCAGCGTACCAGATCAGCGCCGATCGATTTCCTATTGCGATGAAAAAGCGTCCGCAATTCGCTTTCCGACGCGCTGGAGCTAATGATGCAATCCACGTCGGACGTAATCGGCGTCGAAAAATCCTCGTAGCCGTGCGGCACGCAGTATTCGATGCCGGCATGCTCAAGCATCTTGAAAACGCGCAGCAGAATACGTTCTTGTTCGCTTTTCTGAACAACCGGACGCGATATCCGCGTTTCGTGCGATCTGACGACATTTAACATTTCGGCGATCCCGACGATGTTTGCGGTTGGCCCAATGCGAGCGCGCTTTCCCGGGGAGCAATCTTGGCAGCAAGCAGAAGGAATGCGATCCAGCGGCCGGCGCCACCGATCACTTCGGCAACTAACATGCCATAGGCCGCGCCGAGGAGCCCCCAGCCGGGCAGCAGAACCGCAATTAGCACGATGTGGAGCGCCGCGGTGAGGGCGGTTATGCCGGCAACCCGACGTGCATGTCCCGCCGCAGCGATAGCAAGGGACGCCGGTACGCCAACCGAGCCGGCAAACGAAGCCAGCGCGAGTACCGTCAGTAATTCTCCATAGCCGGAATAGGAATCACCCTGAAACAACAGTTGCATGACGACGCCACCGAACGCGAACACGATCAGCGAGAACGCTCCCATGATCGCCGCCAATAGCAATGCAGCCAGGCAGGCTTGTCGTCTAAGCGCCACGACACCTTCCTGTCGCAGCGTCAGCACAAATCTCGGCAGTAGCACGTTGAAGTAGCCAAACAATAACGGATTCGCGAAGGCCACGATCGTTGTGCACGCGGTGTATATTCCGGTCGCTATGGTCCCGACGATAAATAGGATCATCCACGGCGTCACATATCCCTGTATTTGTATGGCCAGTTGGCTCGAGAAGAACCATTTTCCCATTTGCCAGCTTCGCTGCAGAGCCGGGTACAGTTGCGACAGGTTCAGTCCGAACTGATGACGCATTAGATAGAACCAGCCGATGCTGGCGACGCCGCAGGCAATACCCATAACAGCGAATGTATTGGACGCCGACAATTGTCCAGACACGCCTAGCGCTGCGATAAAAATTAGCGTCGGAACAGCAACGCACAGATCGACGACAAGTGCGCGTGCGACAGCTAGATGTGCGAAAGCATAGCGTCTGGAAAATTCACGCATCAGAATAAACGGAATCGCCGCCGCAAGCACCAGGGCGGTTTGAATCATTCCGTGGAATGTATCGAAAGCCGAGACTAGGAGCGCGGCGATTGCAGTCACGAAAGCAGCCATCACCGACAGCATGACGGCAAGCATAACGACGCCGGAGGCGTGTTTCGCTGAGGCGCAGGATAGCTCATGCAATTGTATAGAATATGGCTTGGTAATCAGCGATTCTTGCGTGGCTACCAGCAGCGCGATGATGGAGAAACCAATCGCATAGATACCAAGCTCGTGCGGTCCGGCCCAGCGCCCGAGCATGACCAGAACCATCAAGCTCGTAGCCGACACGACCGCTTGGTCAGCCCAACCCAGGACATGACTGTTCGTCAGCAGCCGCACGGTTCGCGGCATCAAGCGATTCACGCGCATTGCCCTGTTTGCCATCGCTGGTGACATCAATTCAGCCCGCAACCCTGGCAACCAACGCTTTTGCGCTGCGCTTGACGGTCTTTTTCGCATGGTCGGCCAGCGCAAAAAGGTACAGTCGCTGTTCGGCGTACCGGGAGGCCAAACTGAACATCAGATCGCCGACTTCAACGGTGCTTGACCATAAGCCATCGACGACGTGAGCCCCGTTGGTGGCTCCATCCAGTCGAGAGGCCCATCGATCGTTCAGAAAACCGCGGAGCACTTCAACCTCTAGCAGCAGTCCGACCGAATAGCTGCGATAGGTTTCATCGTATGCCCCCTTAACGGTAAAGCCGGTATCACCGCTGAACACGGTCAATCCGACCGCGACCGGCGTGCTATCAAGCGTCAGTACGTCCGCGCGGCAGATGGAAGCCTCGCGGTCTCCCGTAAAAGCGTCGATCGCAAATTGGCGTGTTGAAGCATGGCAGGCGAGCGCGGTGCCGCGCCGTCCTTTCCAGCCACTCGATTCAATTTTAAGAAAAGCCCTCACAGCGCGGTCGAGGCCTTCGCCGGAACGATGGCTATCGTGCGCGACTGTTCCGAGCTCTTCTAGCCTGCGCCGGCTGCGCGCGAGATCGCGGCGGCGTTTTGACGACAGGTGAAGACGCATATGCTCATCGAAGCTGCTTGCGTGCTCGACTACTGCGCGCTGAAACGAATTCACGATCCGGCTCGGCCGGTTGTCATTCTTGAGGGCTTCGACCATAGCGCGGCAAGCCGGACCGCCAATGTTTGCTGTTGGAACGATCCATTCACCCGCATTGATCGTGCGCAGCAGATCGACGAGCGCCGTGGCCGCCTCGAGCGGACAAGCGCGATCCAGCAGTGGTGTGCAACTGAAGGTGTAGTCGGTTTGCCAGGCGCGTGCAGCAGCACTGATGCTCGAGCCCTTGAACGGTAACAGCGCAACGAGCGTGTCGGCTTGCCACACAGTGGCAAAGCGAAGGTTCCCGTCGCGATCGATGTTCTTAATCAGCGCGAGGGCATAACGCGGGGCGTAGTACACATTGTTTTCAACCGCTCTTGCGCACAGACCTTCCCAGGCCGGAACCAGCCCGGACAATTCATCGCGGCTCAGCACTTCTCCGCGCATCAAACGGTCTGGGTCTGGTAGCTGAAGCATTCCCGTTTCCCACGCCACTCGCGCCGCATCTCATGATTTCATGCTTCGCTTATCGCCGGCGCCCACACGCAAATAACAGATAAGATTTACAAACTTACTTCGATGCGATTGTCCTGATTACGACCCAGCAAAGCGGTCGTTAACCATACGTATCGAAGAGGCGCTCCTTACATCGCACATCGAAATACGGCCCCATATGGTTCAACACTGCGGTTGGTTAACGGCGATAAGAGCGTCTGATCGGGATAGGAGAAGTTTACCCCGAATGGAGTAAAGACATACCGATGATGTCTCCATGTGTTCCGCTTGGTGGCATCGCCTTGATCTCGTGGACACGGAGCGAGCTATACAAATGGGGATTTTGAGAAGCGAGAAGAGTCCGGAGCGGGTCTTAGTCTTCGGTGACGACATGCGCATTTTTCTCGCCGTGGTGCGTTCGCTTGGCCGTGCCGGTAAAGAAGTCCATGCTGTGCCTTTCAACTGGCAAGCGCCAGCATTGAAATCAAAATACGTTCATGCCGTACACCGAGTGCCGCGCTTTTCCGATAGTCAGGACGCGTGGCGTGATGCGGTACTGAAAATTCTTCGGAATGAATCATTTAGCCTGGTACTGCCAAACTGTGACGACAGGTCCATCCTCGCATTTGACAGGTATCGCGAGGAGTTCTCCGGGTATCGTGTAGCCATTCCGAACCAGGTGAGCATGCAGCATCTTTTTGACAAGCAATGCACGCGCGAGCTCTGCGCCCAGTTGGGGATAGATACAGTACCCGGCGCAAGGCTGGAGAAAGACGACGATGCGCAAGCCCTTGTCGCTCGCTACGGACTGCCGCTGGTAGTCAAGCCGCGACGCTCATACTGGCCGGACAAGTCCGACAGTTGGGGTAAAGTATACATCGCCGAGCATGAAGACGAGTTGGCTGGGATACTTGCCAAACTTGGAGGTCGGTCGCGCTACTTGGTCGAAGGTTATTTCGCGGGTGTTGGCGTCGGTGTTTCGGTGCTTGCACAGAACGGACATATACAACACGCTTTTCAACATCGGCGTCTGCGCGAGGGTTGGGGAGGGTCGAGTTCCTATCGCGTCAGCGAGGCGGTAGACCAAAGCCTTCGCGAAGCGTGCGCAAAAATATGCAAGCACACCGAGTTCACCGGAGTGTGCATGTTTGAATTTCGCTGGAATGAAAGCAGCAAGGCCTGGGTGCTGCTCGAAACCAATGCGCGGTTCTGGGGTTCGATGCCGCTACCGCTTTCGCTCGGCGTCGACTTTCCTCGATACCTTTACGACTTGATGGTCAGCGGCCGTGTCCACCCCCCGGCACAGTATGCCACCGGCATAAGAAGCCGAAATTTCGTTCTGGATGGCTTTAACCTCGTTAGGGGTCTGCAGCGCAGCACCCTCGGCGCCTGGCTTGGAGAGCTCGCACGTTATCTTACGCAACCGCTCGGATGGCTGACCGGACGCGAGCGATCCGACAGTCTTGTCGTCGATGATCTGCGTCCTGCGATCTCGGAATGGGCAACCCTTCTGAAAAGTGTTGGCCAGAAGCTGACACGAGGGCGTGCGGAGCCTCTGGCTCGCAGGCGGGGGGAGCGAGTCGCGTGACAAATCCTCAAGGTATTCAAGCGGCCTTCGATGCGAGCTTGAAGCATATTGGCGCCACCGCAAGCCATAAACGGACGATTCCGGCGCCAGCGAATGCGATGCCGAGGTTTCAGATTACGGAAGATTTGACTTCAATCGAAGACGAGTGGCGTGGCTTTGAGAGTCACGCGAATTGCACGCCATTCCAGACCTTCGATTGGCTCGTGAACTGGCAGCGCTGCATTGGTTTGCGTCAGGGTATTACGCCAATAATCGTTCTTGCGCGCGCGCCGGGCGGCGAACTGCTGTTCATCTTGCCGCTCGCGATTGAGCAGTTGAGATACGGGCGCTGCCTCACCTTTCTTGGCCGCGCGCTCTGTGACTACAACGCTCCGCTGCTGTCGCCGGAAGTCGCGCAAACGCTTACGGCATCTCGGTTCGCTGAGCTTTGGAAAGCGCTCCACGCTGAGATCCAGCGCGGCTATCCGCACAGCTTTGTCTGGTTCGATAAGATGCCACAGAGGGTCGGTGGCCAGCACAACCCCATGTGTGATCTCAAAACACAGCGCAATGCGTCCAGTGCACACGCAACAGAATTGCAAACCGATTGGGAACTCTTCTATTCGCAGAAGAGATCGGCAGCGACGCGCCGAAACGACCGCAAGAAGCTCAAAAAGATTGGGGAGTTCGGTGCGGTGGAATTTCGTTCACCGGCGAAGCCTGAGGAAATTCAGAAGCTTCTTTCAACGCTTATTGAGCAAAAAAGCATCAAATTCGCCAAGATGGGCGTCGCGAATATATTCGCAAAACCGGGCTACACGGAATTTTTTACCGCCATAGCAATCAATGCGCGCTTGCTCGTGCATGTAAGCGCTCTTCAGGTAGGAGCGAATGCTGCCGCTACGAATCTCGGACTAACGTTTCGAGGCTGCTATTATTACGTCCTTGCCAGTTATGGCGACGGACCGGTGGCTCGCTTTGGCGCCGGGGCCGCACACTTGCATGAACTGATGCGTTACGCGACTGGGCACGGCTGCACGCGCTTTGACTTCACCATCGGTGACGAACCCTATAAGCGAGATTGGTCAGATGTTGAGCTTCATCTCTATGACCATGTGAGCGGTGTAGGAGTCTTTGGAAAAATCGTCGCGTCGTTGATCTCTATAGCTTTGCGATTCAAACGATGGATAAAGACGACGCCAGTAATCTGGTGGCTGGCGTTAAAAGTACGATCGCTTACTTAGTCTGATCACGCTTCTATAGCTCCAAGCGTCTGGTGAGATGTTCTGATATCGAACGCGGAACTTGTAGGAAGCGTACTCCCGCTTTTTCTTCCTTACTTCACCGAAGATGTCGCGGCCTCGGGCTGCGAGCAACATTTCAGACTTTAGAAGTTTTCAGGCACCTCTCAGGCACCAATTAGATGGGCGTAGCTGCGTTCTAGGGAAGCTGTCGTTCTACCACTGAACTACGCCCGCGCTCGCGCAGAACCATACCAACCCGGCAGGGCCCGGCAAACGGCCGTCATTCAGCGCGGAGCCGGACCCGGTATAATCGCCTCCGATTCTTCTTTCATTCCGGAGCGATCCCGCCGTGCTGAAATCCATCATTATGCACTCGAATACCGAACGCGCGATCATGGCCCTGATCGTGATCAACGCCATCATTCTCGGGCTCGAGACGAGCCCGGCGGTGATGAAGTCCTATGGACCAATTTTGGAGTGGCTCGATCACGCGATCCTCGCCGTCTTCGTGGTAGAAATTCTCGCGCGCATGCTCGTGCAGCGAACCGCCTTCTTCCGCGATGCCTGGAACGTCTTCGATTTCCTGGTGATCGTGATCGCGCTGATCCCCGCCACCGGCCCGCTGCAGGTGCTGCGTGCGCTGCGCATCCTGCGCGTGCTGCGCCTGATCACCGTGGTGCCGTCGTTGAAGCGCGTCGTCGGCGGGTTGATCGGGGCGCTGCCGGGTATGGGTTCCGTGGTCGCACTGCTCTTGCTGCTGTTTTATGTTTTCGCGGTCATGGCAACCAAGCTGTTCGGTGAGGAATTCCCGAATTTCTTCGGCACGCTTGCCGCTTCCGGCTTCACGCTATTCCAGATCATGACGCTGGAAGACTGGGCCGCCGGCATCGTGCGGCCGGTGATGGAGAAGTATCCCTATGCCTGGCTCTTTTTTATTCCCTACATCGTGGTCGTGACCTTCGCCGTGCTGAACCTCTTTATCGGCATCGTGGTCAGCGCAATGCAAACCGAACACGACGCCGAAGAAGAAGCGAAGCACAAGAAGGAACGCGCGGAGGAGCAACCGCTTCTCGATGAGTTGAAAGCCCTCCGGGCCGAAGTTGCATCCTTGCGCGGGGAGCTCGCCGCGCGGAAATAACGTCGCTTGCTTCCGCTTATTTCCCTGATTTAATGCCGCGCCCGAAGCGGCAGGGAGCAGTTCGTGGCCAAACGCGCAAATCCGAAGCGGATCATCAAAGCGACATGGGGTGGCGCGCCGCTCGAGAAGACGCGGCATCTGCTCGAACATCCGACCACCGAGCGTATCCTCGCGGGGCTCATCATCCTGAATGCGGTCGTGCTGGGCCTGGAGACCAGCAAGACCCTGATGACACGATATGGCTGGTATCTCGAGTCGCTCGATCACATTCTGCTCGGCATCTTTGTCGTAGAAGTGCTTGTCCGTCTTCTCGTGACCGGCCGCGGCTTCTTCCGCGATCCGTGGAATGTGTTCGATTTCATCGTGATCACGCTCTCGCTGATGCCGCAGACCGGGCCGCTCTCCGTCTTACGTGCGCTGCGCATCCTGCGCGTGTTGCGGCTCGTCTCGGCGGTGCCAACGCTGCGCCGCGTGGTCGGCGGATTGATCGGCTCGATGCCAGGTATCGGCGCGATCGCGTTCCTCTTGACGCTGGTTTACTACTGCTTCGCCGTGATGGCGACGAACCTGTTCGGCGATGCCGTGCCGGAAGCCTTCGGCACCATTGGCCGCTCCGCTTACGCGCTCTTTACAGTGATGACGCTCGAAGGCTGGAACGAACTCGCGAACAAGGTCATGGAAAAACATCCATACGCGTGGCTGTTTTTCATTCCTTACATTCTCGCGACAACATTCACCGTGCTCAACCTATTCATCGCGATCATCGTGACCGCAATGCAGAACGAAGCCGACAAGATCCGCGAAGCGGAAATGAAAGAGCATCGCGAGGAGCAGAAGGCGCTCAACGAACTCAGCACGCAGGAATCGAAAATTCTTACCGAACTGCGCGAGTTGCGCGCCGACGTAAAAGCACTCGGCGGCAAACGTACTTCCAGAAAGCGAGCCTAAATTGTCATGGCCGGGCTCGTCCCGGCCATCTCGATAATTTAAGGAGTGCCTTGTTAAGCGAGATGCCCGGCATGACGAGTTTATTTCAACGGCTTGAAGTGTTTTGAAAGCTTCAGGCCTTGCGCCTGATAGTTGGAGCCGACTTCGCCGTATAATTTTTCGGGCCGCTCGGTGAGCCGCTCGTAAACGAGACGGCCGACGATCTGACCGTCTTCCAGAATGAACGGCACTTCGCGCGAACGCACTTCCAAGACCGCGCGCGCGCCGTGACCGCCTGCCGCCGCGTGACCGAAACCGGGATCGAAGAAGCCCGCGTAATGTACGCGGAATTCACCTACCAGCGGATCGAACGGCACCATCTCGGCCGCGTGATCCGGCGGCACATGCACCGCTTCTTTCGATGCCAAAATATAAAATGCGTCGGGGTCGAGCACGAGGCGGCGCGAAGGATGCGCCGGGATCGGCTCCCAGAAATCCATTACGTCGTAACCGGCGCGCTTGTCGACATCGATCAAGCCAGTGTGACGCTTGGCGCGAAAACCGGCATAGCCGTTGCCGAAGTCCGAAAGATCAACCGAGACCGCGACCCCGCCGCCTAATAGATCGGGTTCCGCCGCGCTTACCAATTTTTCCCGCGCCTGCAATGCGGCGAGTTCTTTCATGTCGAGCTTCGCGTGCCCGCGGCGGAAGCGGATCTGCGACAGCCGCGAGCCGCGCCGCACTAAAATAGGAAACGTGCGTGGAGAAATTTCGAGATAAAGCGTGCCTTTATATCCCGCCGGAATCGTGTCAAAGGCCGCGACACGGTCGCCGATCACGCGCGTGAAAACATCTAGACGCCCGGTCGAACTTTTCGGGTTCGTCGCAGCGGCGATATCGCCGGGCAGCGCCAGACGCTCCTCGACTTCCACAATATAGACGCAGCCGGTTTCCAGAACCGTGCCGTCGCCGTTCAGCGAGATCGAATGAAGCGCGAGATCGTCGAGACGCTCTGAAATCGGCGTCTTCGCCGACGGCAGGAAACTTGCGCGAATGCGCCAGGCGCGCGCGCCGAGACGTAGGTCGAGCGACGCCGGCTGAATCTGGTCCGCGTCGAAGGCGCGCTCGGTTACGATCGCCTTCGCTTCCGCAAGCGCACCGATCGCCCGCGCCGGCAGTATCCCTTGTGACGTTCCTTGGGCAGATCGTGGGAGGCGGTGCACGGCGGCGGTTTCCATCAATGACACCTAGAATAGGCCGAACTTGACGCCAAGCGAGCCTTACGCATAATCCCCGCACTTCGTGGTCATTTGAGCCGGCCGGCTTGCAGCCACGTTAAACAAGTCGCTAAAAGGCCGGGGAGACGTGTGTCACCCGGCTTATGGGGCTAAACCCCCGGCCGGGTTTTTGTTTGGAAGGACCACGTCATGACGACCGTGAAGACCCCCCGCCCGGTTCCCGATGCCGCCTCGCTGCGGCCGGAAACCCGGCTGATCCATTCAGGCATCCTGCGCTCGAAATTCGGCGAGAACGCGGAGACGCTCTATCTCACGCAGAGCTTCGTCTACGACACGGCCGAGCAGAGTGCCGCGCGCTTCAAAGGCGAGGACGACGGCTTCATCTATTCGCGCTTCTCGAACCCGACGGTCGCGATGTTCGAAGAGCGCATCCGCGCGGTCGAGGGTGCGGAAGCTTGCCGCGCCACCGCGACCGGCATGGCGGCGGTGACGGCGTCGCTGCTCTGTTTTCTGAAAGCAGGCGATCATGTCGTCGCCGCGCACGCGCTGTTCGGCTCCTGCCGCTACGTGATCGAGGAACTGCTGCCGCGCTTCGGAATCACCTCCACGCTTATTGAAGGTACCGATCTGAAGGCGTGGGAGAACGCCGTCCGCCCGGAAACGAAAGCGTTTTTTCTCGAGAGCCCGACCAATCCGACGCTCGAAATCCTCGACATCGCTGCGATTGCAAAGATCGCGAAACGCGCAAAAGCGTTGCTCATTGTCGACAACGTCTTCGCGACACCCATGCTGCAGCGGCCGCTCGAACTCGGCGCCGATATCGTCTGCTATTCGGCGACCAAACACATCGACGGTCAAGGCCGCTGTCTTGGCGGCGCAATTCTGGCCTCCGAGCAGTTCGTAAAAGACCATCTGCATACGTTCATGCGCCAGACCGGCCCCTCGATGTCGCCGTTCAACGCCTGGGTGCTCTTGAAGGGTATCGAAACGCTGCAAATCCGCATTGAGAAAGCGCAGGACAACGCGGCAAAGCTTGCCGACTGGCTCTCCGGAAAGCCGAAGCTGAAAAAAGTGCTCTATCCCTTCCGCAAGGATCATCCGCAATACGAGCTTGCGAAGAAGCAGATGAAGGGCGGCTCGACGCTCTTGTCCTTCGAGGTCGAAGGCGGGCAAGCGGGCGCGTTCCGCTTTGCCAATGCGCTGCGGCTCATCCGCATCTCCAACAATCTGGGCGATACGAAAAGCCTGATTACGCATCCCGGCACCACGACGCATCAACGCTTCACGCCGGAAGCGCGTGCGCAAATGGGAATCGGCGAAGGCTTGCTGCGTCTTTCGGCCGGTTTGGAGCACATCGACGATCTTACCGAAGATCTCGCTCGCGGACTTGCCGCCGTCTGATACAATCGGCGGCATGTACCGCGCTACGACTCGCAAAGTCCAAGTGACTGTGACGCCGGAATATTCGTCCGATCGCTCCGAGCCGAGCGAAGGCGAATATTTCTGGGCCTACACGATCGAGATTCTGAATCTCGGCGAGGAAGCGGTGCAGCTCATCTCGCGTCATTGGAAAATCACCGACGCGAATGGCCGCACCGAAGAAGTGAAGGGCGCCGGCGTCGTCGGCAAGCAGCCGGTGCTGCGCAAAGGCGAGCGCTTCGAATATACGAGCGGCGTGCCGCTGAAAACGCCGTCAGGCCTGATGTCCGGCACCTATCAGATGGTGACGGAAGACGGCGACGATTTCGATGCCGAGGTACCGGCCTTTTCGCTCGACAGCCCGTCGGCGAAGAAGGTGATGCACTAGGACATACGTCATCCCGGAGGCGAGCAAAGCTCGCCATCCGGGATCGTTCGCGATCAACCGATAACGGTCCCGGATATTCGCTACGCGAATTCCGGGACGACACGAACTACTTCTCCTCAGTCTCAACCTCACCCGGCTCGAACGGATACACCCGCCCGCAGAATTCGCAGGTGACGACAATTTTGCCGTCTTTCACCATATCGGCGCGATCCTGCGGCGTGAAGCTTTTCAGCATGTCGTAGACGCGGTCGCGCGAGCAGGAGCACTTCGCTTCAACAGGCAGTGCATCGAACACGCGCACGCCGCGCTCGTTAAAGAGACGCCACAACAGGCGCTCGCTGGATAGCGAAGAGTCGAGCAGTTCGTGATCCTCGACGGTCTCCACGAGCGACTTCGCCTCGAGCCAGGCGTCGTCTTCTTTTACTTCGTGCTTCGGTGTGCCTTCCGGAGCATTACCCGGATCGATGTCGCTTTGCTGCGCGCGCGCGGCCTCCGGCGGCAGGAACTGCACGAGCATACCGCCCGCGCGCCAATGCATTTTTTCGCCGGCTAGCATTTCCTCGCCCACTGCGATGCGCACGCGCGTCGGAATCTGCTCCGAATTCTGGAAATACGTATGCGCGGCTTCTTCGAGCGAGGCCCCGTTCAGCGCGACGATGCCCTGATAACGCTGCGCATCGTTTCCGGTTTCTACCGTCATCGCGAGATGGCCGTTGCCGAGCAATTGGCCCGTGGTCGCCTTGCTGGCGTCGGCAAGACGCGCGCGATTGAAGCGCGCATAGGCACGGACTTTCTCGGGAGCGACGATATCGACCACGATAAAGTCGATCGGGCCGTCGGTCTGCGTCTGCAAGATCAGGCGGCCCGCGTCTTTCAGCGTGGAGCCCAAGAGCACGGCAAGCGTGACCGCCTCGGAAAGCGCGCGGCATACCTGCGGCGGGTAGTTGTGGTTTTCGATCGCACTGTCGAGCGCGGAGCCGAGGCGGACGACGCGGCCGCGCAGATCCAAGGGCTCGACCGCGAATGGCAGCACCTTGTCGTCGTCGGGCTGCTGGTTCGGCAGGCGGGCGGGCTCCGCCGCGCTCATGCTGTGGGCGCTCCCATGCACCACGCAAGGATACCCTTTTGCGCATGCAGCCGGTTTTCCGCTTCGTCGAACACGACCGACTGCGGGCTGTCGATCACTTCGTCCGTGACCTCCTCGCCGCGATGCGCGGGCAAGCAGTGCATGAAGATCGCATCGGACTTCGCGTTTTTCATCAACGTGCGGTTAACCTGATAGGGCTTCAAAATGTTGTGGCGGCGCCTGGCTTCCTTGTCGCCCATCGATACCCAGGTGTCGGTCACGATGCAGTCGGCACCCTCCACCGCCTCTTCCGGGTCGCGCATGAAACGGATCGCAGCGCCGGATTCTTTCGCCCACTTCACGACAGGTGGTTTCGCAGCGAAATCGCGCGGGCTTGCGACATTCAGTTCGAACTCAAAGCGCGCGGCGGCATGTACCCACGAGGTAAGCACGTTGTTGGCATCGCCCGTCCAGGCAACCTTGCGGCCCTTGATCGAGCCCTTGTGCTCCTCGAACGTCATGACATCCGCCATGACCTGGCAGGGATGCGAGAACTTGGTGAGACCGTTGATGACGGGCACGGTCGCGTGCGACGCGAGTTCCTGCAGCGATTTGTGGTTCAGAATACGGATCATAATCGCATCGACATAGCGCGAAAGCACGCGCGCGGTATCAGCGATAGTTTCGCCGCGGCCGAGCTGCATTTCCTTGCCGGTCAGAACGATCGAATGCCCGCCAAGCTCGTGCATCGCCGCGTCGAAAGAAACGCGGGTGCGCGTCGAGGGCTTCTCGAAAATCAACGCAAGCTTTCGGCCCGAAAGCGGACGCTTAGCATCGCTATCGCGCTTGGCTTTCAGATTCGAGGCGATTGAGAGAATCTCCCGCAGTTTCTTGCCCGAGAATTCCGAGAGATCGAGAAAATGATGCATGCCATTCATACTCATCACGCGGCTCCCTTGGTCGTCACCGCTTCGAGTTTCCGGCACGCCGCCGACAGTTTCGCGATCGCTTCGTTGATTTCCTTCTCGGTGACGATCAGCGGCGGCAAAAGACGCACGACATTCTCGCCGGCAGCCACCGTCAGCAGGCCTTCGGCGATTCCCGCATTCACGAAATCGCCGTTCGGAACGACCGTTTTCAGACCGAGCAGCAGACCTTCGCCGCGCACTTCGGCGATGATCGCCTTGTGCGTGTCTTTCAGTTCTGCAAGCCGCTGCCTCGCAAACAAGCTCATCTGCTGCACGTGCTCGAGAAATCCCGGCGCGAGTACCTGATCGAGCACCGCATTCGCCACTGCCATTCCGAGCGGATTGCCGCCGAAGGTCGAGCCGTGCGTACCCGGCGTCATGCCTTTACCGGCTTCCGCCGTGGCAAGGCAAATGCCGAGCGGGAACCCGCCACCGATGCCTTTGGCGACCGCCATGATGTCCGGCGTCACACCAGACCATTCGTAAGCGAAGAATTTTCCGGTGCGTCCGACGCCGGTCTGCACTTCGTCGAAAATCAGCAGCAGGCCGTGCTGGTCGCACAGTTCCCGTAGCGCTCTCAGGAACCCCGGCGGCGGAACGCGAATGCCGCCCTCGCCCTGGATCGGTTCGATGATGATCGCGGCGGTCTCTTTGGTGATCGTCTTCTTGACCGCTTCGAGATCGCCGAACTTCAACTGCACGAAGCCGGGCATACGCGGGCCGAAGCCTTCGAGATATTTCTCGTTGCCGGTCGCAGCGATGGTAGCCAACGTCCGGCCATGGAACGCGCCGTCGAAGGTGATGATCTGGTTCCGCTCGGGCTTGCCGGACACGGATTGATACTTCCGCGCCATCTTGATCGAGCATTCCATCGCCTCCGCGCCGGAGTTCTGGAAAAAGGCGGTGTCGGCGAAAGTATGTTCGATCAGGCGCGCAGCTAACCGCTCGCCCTCCGGAATCTTGTAGAGGTTCGAGACGTGCCAGAGCTTCTGCGCCTGCTCGGTAATCGCTTTCACGAGCGCGGGATGGGCGTGGCCGAGCGCGTTCACGGCGACGCCGGAACCGAAATCGAGGTACTTTTTGCCGTCGGTTGAGGTCAGCCAAGCGCCTTCGCCGCGCTCGAAACTAACGTCGGCGCGCGAATAGGTCGGCAGTACGGGCGCGATCATGGCATGCGCCTCCTCGATTTCCCTCGTTTCGAGCCCCAAAACGAAATCTGCCGCCCATTACGAGCGGCGCGACGAACCATCTTGGGACTGGTTGCCCTTATGTACAACGCGGCCGGACCCCATTCAACCAGCGTCCCCCGACTCGAAAACGTCACAACTGTGGGGAAAAACGCATTGAAGGCAGCGGACTCTTGAAGCACCGAGTCTGCCTATTGTAGCGTTTTAACCGTCGAATACGACATATCGTGCGGCGGACGACCCTAGGCGAAGCGTGGAAGGCCGAATCCGGGAGACGGGGAAAACCCCGATTCCGGGGAGCGCGGAAGGATTCTGCCGCGCGGCGCCGAAGGCAAATGGGGAATAAGCATGAGCTGGACCGACGAACGAGTTGAACTGCTCCGCAAGCTCTGGGCCGACGGTTTGTCGGCGAGTCAAATTGCCGCGGAACTCGGCGGCATCACCCGCAACGCCGTGATCGGGAAGGTGCACCGCCTGCAGCTTTCGGGCCGCGCGAAACCGTCGTCTTCGGTGCCGCGCATCCGCAAGCCGCGGGTCTCCAACGGCGTCATGCGTCCGCGCATGCGCTACTCGGGCAATAACGCGCTGGCACCCGACTACGCGCGCGAAGCGGAGCCGGATCTCGATCCGCTCGCCAATGTGGTTCCGATCGGCCCGCGGGTTTCAATTACGGAACTCAACGAAAACACCTGCCGCTGGCCGGTGGGCGATCCGGGCGCGGAGGATTTCGGCTATTGCGGCGCCAAGCCGAAGACCGGCGTGGTCTATTGTCCATATCACGCGCGCGTCGCCTATCAGCCGCTCGCCGACCGGCGGCGCGAACGTCGCGCCGCGCAATCGCGCTGAACCGAGATGGCCGGGACAAGCCCGGCCATGACCCGTTGAGAACCAAGCCGAGTTTAAGCTGCGTTCTCGGAAAAGCGTTCGTTGAAGGAATAACCCGAACCGCGCACGGTGCGGATCGGGTCCGGCTTCTTGCCGCGCGTCAGCGTCTTCCTGAGACGGCCGATATGGACGTCCACCGTGCGCTCGTCGATATAGACGTCCCTGCCCCACACCGCGTTGAGTAACTGCTCGCGCGTGAACACGCGGCCGGGCGAGGTCATCAGGAACTCGAGCAGGCGAAACTCGGTCGGCCCGAGATGCACTTCGCGCGGCCCGCGATGCACGCGCTTTTTCTCGCGATCGAGTTCGATGTCGCCTGACTTGAGTTGTTGCGAGACCTGTTCGGGGCTCGCGCGGCGCAAGAGCGCGCGCACGCGCGCGACGAATTCCGGCACCGAGAAGGGCTTGACCATATAATCGTCGGCGCCGGTCGAAAGGCCGCGCACCCGCTCGGCTTCCTCGCTGCGCGCGGTCAACATCAAAATTGGCAGGCGCTCGGTTTCAGAGCGCGCGCGCAGACGGCGGCACAATTCGATGCCGGAGAGCCCCGGCAGCATCCAGTCGAGCACGACGATGTCCGGCAAATTCTCCTTCAGCCGGATCTCGGCCTCGTCGCCGCGATTGACGGCTTCGACGTCGTAACCTTCGCTTTCCAGATTGTAACGAAGCAGCACCGAGAGCGCTTCTTCGTCTTCGACCACCAGAACTTTCGGCTTCATGCGGGATGGTTCCGGTTATTCTCAGCCCTTGGGGTAGGCGACGGTGGTCATGCTCGAAGCATCCGACTTCGGACGCTCATCGGCAAGCTGCTCGCCGACCACGAGATAGTGGACGGTTTCGGCGATGTTGGTGGCATGGTCACCGATCCGCTCGACGTTCTTCGCGGCGAACAGAAGATGCGTGCACATCGTGATCTGACGCGGATCTTCCATCATGTAGGTAAGCAACTCGCGGAACAGCGAAGTATAGAGATCGTCCACCGCGCCGTCGCGTTTCCAGACCGCCATGGCGCGGGCCGCATCGCGCGCGCCGAAGGCGTCGAGTACCTCTTTGAGCTGCTCGAGCACGATTTCGCTCATGTGCTCGACGCCGCGCAAGAGTGCCGGCGCCTGGTATTCGCCCTTGAGCGCAAGGACCCGCTTCGCCGTATTCTTGGCGAGATCGCCGACGCGTTCGAGATCGTTGCAGATGCGGATTGCGGAAACAACTTCGCGAAGATCGACTGCGAGCGGCTGCCGCTTGGCGATCAACGTGATCGCGTCGTCCTCGATCTCGCGCTGGAGCTGGTCGAGCCGGGTGTCACCGGCGATGACGCGCTGGGCGAGAATGGTGTCGCGCTTGATGAGCGCATCGATGGAATCGACCACCGACTTCTCGGCGAGACCGCCCATTTCGGCGACCTTGCGGTTGATTTCGCGGAGTTCGTTTTCGAATGCGGTAACGATATGGCTTGCCATGATGATCCTCGCCGGCCTTAGCCGAAGCGTCCGGTGATATAGTCTTGCGTTCGTGAGTCATTCGGATTGGTAAAGATCGTGTCTGTCGTGCCTTCCTCGACCAAAACGCCCAGATGAAAGAACGCGGTGCGCTGCGACACTCGGGCAGCCTGCTGCATCGAATGCGTAACGATGACGATGGTGAAATTCTCGCGCAGTTCGTCGATTAGTTCCTCGATGCGGGCGGTCGCGATCGGATCGAGCGCCGAGCAAGGTTCGTCCATCAAAATAATCTCCGGCGAAACCGCGATCGCGCGCGCGATGCACAGCCGCTGCTGCTGGCCGCCTGAAAGCCCGGTGCCGGAATCAGAGAGGCGATCTTTGACCTCATCCCACAGACCGGCCTTCTTAAGGCTCGCCTCTACGATCTCGTTGAGATCCGATTTTGAAGCAGCGAGACCGTGGATTTTCGGACCGTAAGCGATATTTTCGTAAATGGATTTAGGAAACGGATTTGGTTTCTGAAAAACCATTCCGACACGCGCGCGCAATTGCACGACATCCAGAGCCTTGTCGTAGATGTCCTGATTGTCGATTTCGACTTTCCCGGTAACTTTTGCGATCGGAATCGTGTCATTCATCCGATTTAAGCAGCGTAGAAAAGTGGACTTTCCGCAACCGGAGGGGCCGATAAAGGCCATCACGGCCTTTTCCGGAATGTTGACCGTGACATCCTTCAGTGCATGCTTGTCACCGTAAAAAACGTTCACGTTGTTCGCGGATACTTTGTTTTTGCCGAACTTGAATTCGGGCTTCGCGGCAATCGTCGTTTTTATGCTTACGCTAGACATGGCGGTCATTTTAGCCTCGTTTCCTGTAACGGGTGATCGCGGACGAGTTACCACTGCAACTTCTTACGCAACTTGTAGCGCGCGTATATTGCAATCGCATTTAGGCCCAAGGTAATGGCGAGCAGAACGATGCCTGCCGCGGCCGCGTTAGCGTGAAAATCGCTGCCTGGCCGTGAAATCCAGTTGAATGCCTGGATTGGAAGAACGGTGAAGCCGTCGAACAACCAACTGAACGACACGAACGGAAACTCACTTGAGATCGGGGAGTCAGGCAGGAAGGCAATGAATGTAAGTGCGCCAATCGTGATCAGCGGCGCCGTTTCGCCAAGCGCTCGGGATATACCGATAATGACACCCGTCAAAATGCCAGGAAGAGATGCCGGCAATACGTGATCGCGCGTAACCTGCCATTTTGTGCAGCCGATTCCATACGCCGCCTCGCGTAAAGCGGCCGGGACGGCGCGTATTGCTTCTCGCGTTGCAACCACGATTATCGGAAGGATAAGCAGCGCAAGGGTGAGACCCGCCGTAAAAATGCTCCGGCCGGTACCAAGGCCGTAGACGAAAAGTCCGAGCGCGAGAAGTCCGAACACGATCGAAGGAACGCCTGCCAAGTTGGTGATATTGATTTCGATGATGCTGGTGAGCCAATTTCGGCGGCCATATTCTTCGAGGTAGATACCCGCGCCGACTCCCAAGGGCACCCCAATCGATGCTGTGGTTAGGATAACGAGCAATGATCCGACCCAAGCCGATAGAATTCCGGCTTGAGAAGCCCGCCGCGATGGAAAATTCGTGAAAAAATCCCAGCTGAGACGCGGGAACCCGGCCGCTGCCAAGTCGATCAAAAGAAGAGCGAGCGTAATCAACCCGAACGAGGTCGCCAGCAGTCCGCAAATCTTGAAAATAGTTTCCCTTCTGCGTCTAACAGCGATATTTGCGACAGTTTTCGAACTATCTTTGGCTTGAGCGCCCAGAGAGTCAGCTACAACCTCGAAAGCCATTAGTATTCCTCCCGGAATCTCACCCTTAGCCAGAAGCCGAAGATGTTGAACACCAGCGTGATAAGTAACAACGTTAAGCCGGCAGCAAAGATCGTTTGATACGCGATACTTCCATGCGGAAGATCGCCTAAAGCGACTTGCACGATATAGGCCGTGATCGTTGCCGCAGGCTGCGTCGGATCGAGGGTCAAATTCGGTTGTTGACCCGCCGCAATTGCGACGACCATCGTTTCGCCTACCGCTCTGGAAATACCCAAGACGAAAGCCGCGGCGACGCCCGAAATGGCAGCCGGAAGCACTACCTTGATCGCCGTTTCGAATTTTGTCGCGCCCATCGCAAGCGACCCGTCGCGCAAGGCTTGAGGCACCGCGCGCAATGCGTCCTCGCTGAGAGACGCTATATAAGGGATGATCATGACACCCATGACGATGCCCGCGCTTAAAATGTTAAAGCCCGGCAAATTTGGAAGGATCGTCGCTTGCAGCAATGGTGTGACGAATAGCAGCGCGAAGAAACCGAACACCACGGTGGGGACGCCGCTAAGCAATTCCAAAACGGGTTTCACCGTCTCTCTGATGCGCGGGCTCGCGAACTCGCTGAGATAAATAGCAGCGGTAAGGCCCAACGGACCTGCAACGCAAAGCGCCACCATAGTGCTAAGGAACGTCCCGGACAGGAGCGGCAGAATTCCATAACGCGGATTGTCGAAAAGCGGCGTCCACATTGTATCGGTGAGAAACGTGGCAACCGGAACGTGAGTAAAAAAGCCCCACGATTCCACCAAAAGTACCGCCACGATGCCGATCGTCACAAGGACGGAGGAAGCCGCGCAAAGAAACAAGAGTGTCTCTATCATGCGCTCCCTGATGCGGCGTGAGCGCATTTGAGCTGGTGAGATTCTTGAAACCATGGACCCCTCCTGAAGAATGCGGGAGAGCTGTTCGCTCTCCCGCCCGATTTCCGCGTTACGACTTGGCGTCACGCTTCATGAGTTCTTCGATGGAGATGCCGACTTCAGGCACTCCGCCGAAAACGCTGCCGACACGGCGATCCTTGAAGTGCTTCAGAGCACCGGCATAAGCGGCGGCCGGAAGGGCCAGATACTTCACTTCAGTGACCAACGGAGCACCCTTGGTCATGATGAAGTCGATGTATTCCTGCACTTCCTTCTTATCCGCCGACTTCTTGCTGACGTAGATGAAGAGCGGCCGGCCAAGCGGATTGTACAGACCCTTTTGCACAGCTTCGGTGCTCGGGAATACGCAGCCCTTACCGCCGTCGATCGCGAGCGCCTTCATCTGCTTCGCGTGAGGAGCGTAATAGGCGTAGGGAATGTAGCCGAGCGAGTTCGCATCGTTTTCGATGCCCTGAACGAGGACGTTGTCGTCTTCGCTCGCGGTAAAGTCGGCACGGGTGGCCTTCGCCTTTCCGTTCACAGCTTCGGTGAAATAATCGAACGTACCGGAGTCGGCGCCTGCGCCGAACAGCGACATCTTGGTATTCGGCCATTTCGGATCGACATCCGACCAGTTGACGACTTTGCCTTGCGCGCCCGGCTCCCAGATTTTCTTGAGAACCTGAACGCTGATGCAGTCGCCGATAAATTTGTTTTTCGGGCTGACGGCGACGGTGAGTGCGTCAAACGCCACGGGAAGTTCGATGAACTCGACGCCGTTCTTTTTGCAGTCTTCGATTTCCGCCTTGAGGATCGGACGCGAACCGTTCGAAATATCGGTCTCGCCGCGGCAGAATTTCTTGAAGCCGCCACCGGTTCCCGAAATGCCCACGGTCACGCGGACCTGGCCCTTATTCAGCTTCTGGAATTCTTCGGCGAACGCCTCCGCAACCGGAAACACAGTGCTGGAGCCGTCGATGGTGATGGTTTTCGTTTGCGCCGAGACGGTCGTAACCGCCAGTGGCAACGCGAGCGCAAATGCGCCGACATAAGCAGCGAATTTCGAATGTTTCACGGAGATTTACTCCTTCCTGTGAAAACCTGTCCGGACGGCAGCCCCGCTGCCTTTCCCAAAACCGGACGCCGGACTCCTATGGACCGGCCGTCTCGCTTCTATGACGCCGCCGTGACAGGCGCATGACAGCGCAGACACTTAGAATCGTTGAAGAAAGCGCTGTCGCTGTGCTTGATCAGCCGGTGGATAACGGAAAGCGCACGGAGAATGTCGCGCCTTTTCCCGGTTCGCTTTCGATCGAAAGCCGCGCGCGATGGCGCGCCGCAATATGTTTCACGATCGCAAGCCCGAGGCCGGTGCCGCCCTGCTCGCGGCTATGCGCGACGTCCACGCGATAAAAGCGTTCGGTAAGGCGCGGCAGGTGTTCCGGCGCAATACCGGGACCGAAATCGCGAACGGAGAGCACCGCATCGGTATTCTCAACACGAAGGCGGATTTCCACACGCTTGCCGTTCGCGCCGTACTTCAGCGCGTTCTCGACGAGATTCTCGATCAGGCGGATCAGTTCGTCGCGCTCGCCGCGCACCACCACCGCCGCCGATGGGGCTTCCAGCACGATCTCGACGCCGCGGTCGCGCGCAAGCGGCGAGAGCGAGTCCCGCACATGCGCGGTCAAAGGGACCAGATCGACCGCGCTCTCCGGCGGGCGATGCACGTTCATTTCGACCCTAGAGAGCGAAAGCAGATCGTCGATCAGCCGCGACATGCGCCGCGCCTGCTCGCTCATGATGTTCAAAAACTTCTCGCGCATCGCGGGATCGTCGCGTGCCGCTCCGCGCAAGGTATCGATGAAGCCGGTGACCGAGGCGAGCGGCGTGCGCAGTTCGTGGCTCGCGTTGGCCACGAAATCCGCGCGCATCTGGTCGATGCGCATCGCCTGCGTGAGATCGCGGAAGACGAGCATCAAGAGATCCGGGGCGCCTGCCGTCGTGTGCCGGTCGAAGCGGATCGGGAGAATATGCGCCTCGAACGACCGCTCCACCGGAACGCGCAGATTGAAGGCGACGAGCAGCGACGCGCCGGAAATACCGGCTTCGCGCACCGCCTCGATCACGTCCGGCGCACGCAAGGTGAGCGATACCGGCGAGCCGATCCGCGCGCGGCCGAGCAAGGTTTCCGCGGCGCGATTGCCCGAAAGCACAATCCCGCCACGGCTCATAAGCAAGGCCGGCTCCGGATAGGCTTCCACGAGCGCGGCCAGACGCGGGTCGAGCTTCTGCTCCAGCCTTTCGCCCGGCAATGTCGTGTAATGGGAACTGTCGCTCATCGGCGCGCTTTTAGCGTGGCGCGGGCGCGCGGGAAACAGGGCCCGGAATAGCTGCAAGAACGGCGCCGTGATACGCCTCGGCCTCAAAGGCGAAGGGAATACCGGATGGCTCCAAGGTCGATGTTCGCACGATTGTATTTCCCGGCGTTCGCTCTCGCGTTTCTGCTGCCGCTTACAGCGGTAAATGCCGAGCCGGTGCCGCTGCCCAAGATCGATTACGAAGCGAAAGCGAAGCTCCTCAACGAAGGCGCGCTCCTGATCCGCCATTCCAACGGCAAGATGCGGATCGAAATGCAGATGCCGCAGTTCAAGGAGCCCGCGGTCGGCTACATCGACCTCAACCGCAAGGTCATGGTGCTGCTGCTGCCGATCCCCGGCCTTCAGGATACCGCGATGGAAGTCGAGTTCGGCGACGACGCGAGCTTCGGCCAGGTGCTCGGCGAGGGTATCCGCGCCGGCGAAGCGACGGTCGCAGGCGAACGCTGCTTCGTCTGGAAGATCGTCACCACGGGCGACGACAGCCGCGCCGCCGCTTGCCTGACGCCGGACAACATCGCGCTGCGCACGCAGGTTCTGATCGAAGGCAAAACGCGCACGGTTTTCGAGGTGACCGAGTTGAAGCGTCAGCGGCAGAACCCTGCCGATCTCGAAGTGCCAGCGAACGTCAACATCATGAAGCTGCCGAAAGGCATGAAGGGAATTCCCGGATTCCCCCGGCTCTAGGATCGGTTACTGCTTGCGGATGCGCTGCATCACCTGATCGTAGGACTTGAACGCCTCGCCGTCCCGCTTGCAGGCATCGGGAAGTCTCTTCTCGAAGGCGAGTTCCACCTCTTCATAGAGCAGGTCGGCGGCTTCGTCCTTGAGGCCGAGTTTTTTCTGCAGCGCGTTCGCAGCCTGAATGAGCTTGTCGGCTTCCGGCTCGCTGAGCGGAAAATCGCAGCGATCCGCGGCAATCGAAGCGAAGTAAAGCGTCATCAGCTCGCGCTTCTCCTGGTCGGGTTGCGCATGCGCGGCGGATACCGCCGCAAGCGCCGACAATCCGATCAGGCATGCGCACGGGCGCTTCATGCTTTTACTACTTCGAGGCTGACTCGGTTATCTTCGCCACGACCTTCGATGCGTTCACATCATGATGATCCGGCATTTTTTCGGCCGGCGGCTTGATGTCGAGCACAAGCTCGCGAATTGCGATGATGATCAGCGAAATCGCGAACGGCGTGATGAAGTAAAACAGCCGGAACAAAAGCAGCGACGCGAGCAGTTGCTCGGGCGCGAACTGCGGCAGCGCGATCAGCATCGCGGCGTCGAATACGCCGAGACCGCCCGGCGAATGACTCGCGAAACCGAGCAGCGTCGAGGAAACGAAGATCACCGCGAGCGAGATGAAATCGATCTCGGGTTTCGCGGGCATCAGGACATACATCGCGAGCGCGCAGCAGGTGAGATCGACGATGCCGATTGCGATCTGCAGGAGCGTCAGCTTGCCCGCGGGCAGCGTCACGCTCCAGTTCGCGCGGCCGATCACCCGCGGCTTCATGCTGACCCAGACAGTGTAAACAGCGAGACCCGTGAGCGCCGCGATGCCGATCACGCGGTTCACGGCCGGCGGCAGCTGATCGACCATCGAGGCAGCCTCGGGATGAACCGTCATGCCGATTCCGAGCACCGCGATATTACCGAGCCAGAATGTGAGGCCTGCGATGAAACAGAGTTTCGCGACTTCGATGGCCGTCAGCCCGCTCGACGCGGAATAGATGCGGTAGCGCACCGCGCCGCCCGAGAAAGCGGTGAAGCCAACATTGTGGCCGATGGAATAGCTCGTGAAGCCACCAATCGCCGCGATGTGATACGGCACCTCGTTGCGGCCGATCGTTTTCAGCGCGAAGTAATCGTAGAAGGTGAGCGTCAGATAGGCCATCGCGACGAAGAAGCCTGCGAATGCAAGCTGGGTCCAGCTTACGCTGGAGAGCGCGTAGCCGACTTCCTCGATCTTGATGTTGCGCAGGATGCGGTAGAGCACGAAGGCCGCAATCGCGAACACGGTGACGCCGACCGCGAGCCCCACGCGATGCCAGCCGACATATTTTTCGAACCAGTTGGACAGGTTCTTCAAGGCCTGCAGCATTTCCTTCCCTATTCTTTTCTTGGCCGAATCCCCCATCCGGCAAGCGCCAATGGCTCTAGCAGAGGGCCATGAGAGGCGCGACTCTCCAGTCACGTAAGCGCTTTCGCGCGCCGTTCAACGGCGCGGAAAAAGCCTCGGGGCTGTAGAATTACGGGCGTTTTGCCGCGCGCAACGCCGCAATCGTGGTGCGGGATGAGACCTGTTCGGGGTCGGTCATCAGTTCGAGTAGCGCGGGCTTGCCCGATTTCAGTGCGCGCTCGAAAGCGGGTATGAAGTCGGCGGTCTTATCTACGCGCTCGGCATGGCAGCCGAAGGATTTTGCGAAAGCGACGAAATCCGGAGTGATGAGGTCGGTGCCGAAAACGCGCCCGGGAAAATCGCGCTCCTGATGCATGCGGATCGTGCCGTACATCCGGTTATTGAACAGAAGCACGATCGGCCTGCCGCCATGCTGCACGGCCGTTCCGATCTCCTGCCCGCTCATCAGAAATCCGCCGTCGCCGACGAAGCTCACCACCGTGCGCTCGGGATGCAGGATCGACGCGGCGACCGCCGCGGGAACGCTGTAGCCCATCGCACCGGACGTTGGCCCAAGTTGGCGGCACGGCCGCGCATAATGGATGCAGCGATGCGCCCAGGCGGAGAAATTCCCGGCGTCGATGGTGACGATGAAATCTTTCGGAAGTGCGGCGGCTAGCTCGCTGATTGCCTTACCCATATCGAGCGGGAACGCGACCGGAGCGATCTTTGTCGAGTCGAGATAGTCTTTCCGCGCCGCATCGCGCCACATTTTCCACTTCGCACCGTCGAGCGGCCTCAGGTTTTTCGCGGCGTTCGCGAATGCGGACGACGAGGCAACGATCGCAAGATCGGGAACATAAACGCGGCCGATTTCGTCCGGGTCTGGATAGACGTGAATGAGTTTCGGCTTCGGTGTCGGCGACTCGATCACGCGATAGGCCTGCGTCGTGATTTCACCGAGCCGTGCGCCGACAACGAGCAAAAGGTCCGCTTCTTTCACACGCTTTGTTAGCGACGCCGCGACCGAGGTCGAAAGGTCGCCGACATAATTTTCCGAAGCGTTGTCGAATACGTCCTGGCGGCGGAACGAACAGGCCGTAGGAATTCCGTTCGCTTCGGCAAATAAAACGATCTCCTTGCACCCGCGCTCGGCCCAGCTTCCGCCGCCGACAATCATCAGCGGGCGCTCCGACTTCGCGAGCAACTCGCGCATTGCATTCATCTGCGCGGCATCGGGCGCGGCTTGCGTGGTCACGTAAGGCTTCGCGTCTTCGACATCCGAAGTTTCCGCAAGCATGTCCTCAGGCAATCCAAGCACGACGGGCCCGGGACGGCCCGATGTCGCAACCTGAAACGCACGCGCGATGTATTCGGGAATGCGCGAGGTGGTTTCGATTTCCGCAGCCCACTTCGCAACAGGACCGAACATCTGACGGTAGTCGATTTCCTGAAACGCCTCGCGGTCGCGCGTGCCGCGTGCGATCTGGCCGACCAGCAAGATCATGGGCGTCGAATCCTGAAAAGCCGTGTGCACGCCGACCGAGGCGTGGCACGCCCCGGGTCCGCGCGTCACCATGCAGATGCCCGGCTTTCCGGTGAGCTTGCCGTAAGCCTCCGCCATGTTCGCAGCACCCGCTTCGTGGCGCGCGTTCACGAGCTTGAAGCGGTCGCGCACGTCGTAGAGCGCGTCCAGCACTTCGAGATAGCTCTCGCCCGGCACACAGAATGCGAGGTCGGCGCCGTGGACGAGAAGCTGATCCACAAGAATTCGCCCGCCGCTGCGGACGTTGGGTCTGGCTTTGGAATTGGCGGAAATCGAGGAAGCGCGTTCTTGAACTGTCATGCTGCCATTTTGGCATTGCACCCCGCTCACGGCAACGCGGCGGCGCAATAAGCGCACAGCACCGCGAAGCGAAACGGATCAGGCCGCGACGCCGACCGAAACCAGCGCCGCCTTTAGATCTTTCAGATCGTAAGGCTTGCCGAGAACCGCCACCTTTTTGGCTTCGCGCAATTCTTTCGGCAGGGATTCGCTCGCATGCCCGGTCGCGACGATGATCGGCAGATCGCCGCGCAATTTGCGTAATTCCGCGGCCAGCACATCGCCTTTCTTGTCCGGCAAGCCGATATCGACGATCGCAGCCTTGAGACCGGCACCGTCTTTGGCCATGTGAGCCAGCGCCGCTTTCGCGCTCGTCACCTCGATGACTTCAAAGCCGATGTCGCGTAGATTCTCGGCAGCGATCGCCGCCACGAGGACCTCGTCCTCGACGAGAAGGATTACATTCTTGTTTTTTCCATCAAACACGGAGCGCACCTTGGTTGAGAGTTCGTCGAACGTGAAAGGCTTGGTTACTACCTGTGCATTCGCATCGAGACGGCCCTGACGAAGGATATCCGCGCGCGCGTAGCCGGTAGTGTACAACACTCTTAAGTACGGCCGCCGGCGGCGTGCCTCGTCTGCGAGCTCCTTGCCGTTGTAATCGCCGGGCAAGCCGACGTCGGTGAACATGAAGCGAATTTCAGGCCGTGTTTCGAGAATGCGAAGCGCCGATGCGCCATCCGCCGCTTCCAGCACGCCGTAGCCGAGTTCACGGAACAGACTCACGCTGTACTGGCGCACATCGTCGTCATCCTCGACGATCAGAACGGTGTTGCGGTCGTCCTCTGCCGAATGCGATTTGCGGCCGCTCTTACGGCCGGCACCCTCGCCGAAATAGCGCGGCAGATACATCGTCGCTTTCGTGCCCGAGCCGACGATGCTGTCGATGCTGACGTGTCCGCCGGATTGCTTCACGAAACCGTAAAGCTGGCTTAGGCCCAGTCCGGTGCCTTCGCCCGCAGGCTTGGTGGTGAAGAAAGGCTCGAACACGCGCGCGAGCGTTTCCTCATCCATTCCGACCCCGGTGTCGCTTACGGTGATTGCGACATACTCGCCGGGCGTCACGTCCTCATGCTTGGCGGCATAAGATGCGTCGAGTTTTACGTTCGACGTCTCGATGGTGAGCGAGCCGCCCTTCGGCATCGCGTCGCGCGCGTTCACGACGAGATTGAGGAGCGACGCTTCGAGCTGATTGGGATCGGCCTCGACGGTCCAGAGGTTTTCCACGATCGCGGTTTTCAGCCCGACCTTCTCGCCGAGCGTGCGCGCGAACAATTCCGTCATGCTGGAGACGAGTTCGTTTGCATTCAAAGGTTCCGGATCGAGCGGCTGGCCGCGCGAGAAAGCGAGCAGGCGTTTCGTCAGCGCGGCTGCGCGCTTCGCGCCCTGCATCGCGAACTCGGCGTAGTTCTTGATCTTATCCTCGCCGCCGTCCTTGAGCTTGCGCTGCATTGCCTCGATGTTGCCCATGACGACGGTGAGCAGGTTGTTGAAGTCGTGCGCGAGACCGCCCGTGAGCCGGCCGACGGCTTCCATCTTGGAAGCCTGCCGCAACTGCTCCTCGGCGCGGGCGCGTTCCTGAATTTCGGAACGCAGACGTTCTTCCGCAATCGAGCGCTCGAAGACTTCTCCGCGCAGCTTCTCGTTCGCGGCTAACATTTCCGCCGTGCGCGCGGCGACGATCTCGGTGATGTCGGTTGCGGTGCCGAACCAGCGTTCGATTTTTCCTTCGTTGTTCAGAACCGGCAACGCGCGCGCCAGAAACCAGTGATATTCGCCGCGCTTGCTGCGGAAGCGGTACTCGATTTCGTAAGGTTCGCCGGTTTTCAGCGAATGTTCCCAGGCCTTGCGCGTGCGCTCGCGATCGTCCGGATGAAGCAATTCCTTCCAGTCCGTGCCGGGAGGCGTGCCCGCAAATTCAATGCATTGCTCGTTGTAAAAATCGAAAGTGCCGTCGGGGCGGTTCGACCAGACCAGCTGCGGCATCGCATTCGTAACCACACGAAACTTGCGCTCGCTGGCGCCGAGCGCAATCTCCGCTTTTTTATGCTCAGCAATATCGAGAAGCGCCGCGCCGACAACTTCGACTTCGCCGCGCTCGTTGCGCACCGGGAAGAAGCCCGCGAGCCACGCGCGCGGCGAACCCGGATCACCGGGCGTTTCGCGGAGGAGTTCGAGGCCGGAAATCGACAGGCCGGTTTCGAAAACCTCGCGGATCGCCTCGATCGCGTCAGGCGCATTCAGCGGCGGAAACTCTTCGATCGGACGGCCGACGATATATTCGTTGCGAACGCCGAGAACGCGCGTGAGCTCGCTGTTGACCTGCGCATAAGCGAAATCCCGGTCGACGAAGCCGTAGCCGATCGGCGCGTGCGCAAGCACCGCGTCGAGCGTGCGGAAGAATTCTTCGCGCTCGCCGGAAACGAGTTGCCGCGCATCTTCGGCACGGCGGCGGCGGATCAATGCATTGCGCAGCGCCGCCGCTACCAGTGCGATGATGCCGCAGTTCACCGCGAATACGCCGATCTGGATCAGATACGGCAACTGTTCCATCGTCGGCATGTCTCGCATGCCGAGGAAAAGATAGGACGAGACGAGAACCGCGATAATCGTCGCGAGAAAGCCAGTGATAAAGCCGCCGGTCGCGGCGGCGATCAGGACCGCGGGAAAATAGAATCCGAACGGAACGAGTGTCGCGGTCGGCACGAAGAAGCCGAGCAGGAATCTCGTGCCTGTCGCAAGCGCGAGCGCGGCCACCATGATCGCAAACGCGCGCAGAAAAGACCGCGGCTTCGCGATCCAGTGCAGAAAGGCCGTTCCTGCGTTCAAACGTTCTCCCCCGGGTCTTTCTAATCGACGCCCGCACTATACCTTGCCGGCGCAGACATGGCGAAAGCGCCGCGTGAGCGGCGCTATCACCTTCGATTATCGTTTCGATCGTTCGTCAGTTCACCGCCGCAATGTTGGTGGAGGACGGAAGCTCGGTAATGCAGCGGCTTGGCACCCGCGCGAGGGCTTCGCCCGCGGTATGCGCGGTGACCGAAGACTCGCAGCCGTCGCCTGGCGCCGTCGGGCTCAGAATCGGGCGAATGCCTTCGAGCGGCAGCACCTGCACGGCTGAGCCGGCGAGTTCGCGGATCGTGACTTCCGGCAGCACGACACCCTTGGTCACGACGGTCACGTTGGAAACCGGATCCGTCTTGAACAGGATATTGCCGTCACGGTCGCGATAGACGATAGCGGTGTCTTCGACGCCCACGACCTCAATGGCCGTGATGCGCTTCTGTGCGTCGCCGTTTGCTACCTTCGGCAGCGCGTCGCTTTTGTTTCCGCGATTGATCTGCGCGCGCTGAGTCGGCGCAGTTGAGACGCCGTCCTTCGCGCCCGAGTTAAAGTCCGCGCTGACAAGCGCGGTAGTGAGAAGGGCACCGGCGGCAATTGCGCCGGCAATGCCGGTAGCTTTGCGCAACATGGAACCTCTCCCGCATCCTGGATCGATTGTCCTTGATGGAGTGCCCCGTCATTGGGGCGTTTGTGCCCTGTAAAACGCGGCTCGGGGCGGAAGGTTCCTAGATTGTGGCGGGCGGTTCCGCAGTTGCGAAGAGATGGTGCTCGGGGATGGTGATGGTGCAGGAAACGCCGTCCTCCGCGAAGTTGAGGTCGACGTCGGCTTCGAGCGAGCGCGAGAGATTGCGCTGAATCGCCAAGGTTCCGAAGCCGTGCTTCTTCGGGCGCTCGACCTTGGGGCCGTCGCGCTCGAGCCAGCGGATGACGATGTCGTTCCCGTCCTCGCCCTCCTCCCAGATCACATCGACATGGCCTTTGGGCGTGGCGAGTGCGCCGTATTTCGCGGCGTTCACGGCAAGCTCGTGCAGCGCCAGACCGAGGCTCTGTGCCGCTTCCGGCTTCAGATGCACCGGCGGACCCTTGATGCTGATCTGCGACTGGAAGCGATCGATGTAATGGCCGAGCTGCGAGCGAACGAGGTCGAGCAGACCCGCGGAGTGCCATTCCTCCTGCACGAGGAGATCGTGCGAGCGCGAAAGCGCCTGCAGGCGCGCGCTGAATTCTTCGAGAAAGCTGTCGAGCGATCCCGCATGACGAGAGGTCTGCCGCGCAAGCGCCTGAATGACAGCCAGCAGATTCTTCGAGCGGTGGGTCAGCTCGCGCATGAGCAACCGCAGATGCTCTTCGCTCGCCTTGCGGTCAGTAATATCGACGGCCGCGCATGTCAGTCCGACGACGCGGCCTTCGGCATCGCGTAACGGCTCGAAATGAAAATCGTACCAGCGGCTCGCTGCAGGGCCTTTCAGACGCAGTTCGGCATCGACCGGCTCACCGGAGGAAAGCGCCTGCTGCTTCAACTGCACGATCGTCGCCCGGTCCGAAACCGGCACGACGTCGTCGTCCGTGAGGCCGACGATCTGATCGACGCGGCGGCCGAGAAAAGCGTTGCTGATCGAGGTGTAGCGAAGGTTCCGGTCCTGCGTGAAGACCGTCACGTTGGAACCGCGTAGCGCGATCTCGTAGCGATGCAGCGCGTTGCGCAGTTCCTCGGCGAGACGGCGCTGCTCGCCTTCGAGCGAGCGGATGCGCGTAATGTCCGCCGCGGCGCAACGCACGCCGGAGATTTCACCGTCGAGATTGCGGAGCGGCTCGATATACAACGCGAGCAGGACGCGGCCTTCCGGCATTTCGTACCAGGCCTCGATCTCGGCGGGCTCGCCGCTTTCGAGCACCTTCTTTTTGATCGCCGTTATCGCGTCACGCTCCGGTGCGGCCAGAATATCATCGTCGGTACGGCCGAGCATCTGCGAGCCGGCATCCTCGCCCCGCGGTCCGAATACCCCGACATAGCGCAGGTCCTTATCCTGCGAGAACAAATAGACTTTCGCGCCGCGCAGGCAGGTGTCGAGGCGGCTCTGTAGGAGTGCGAGTTCGCCGGTCTTTTCGACCAGCGTGCGCTCAAGCTGCGAGCGCAAGCCCTCGGCTTCGTTGGCGCGGCGGTGCTCCACCTCCAGATCGCCTTCCGCACGTTCGCGCGCGGCGACCAATGCGGACGCGGAGGGCACGGATACCAGCCGCCTGAACAGAATCCAAAGGAAGATCACCCAGATTAAACCGGCAACTACACTGGTCGCGGCCACCGCGTCCGGTGTCGGAAACACGAAGGCTTTGCCTAGCGGGATCGAGAGCTGCCAGACCGCAAAGGCGAAGCTGAAAAGAAAGACTGCCCCAGCGAGAAAGCGCGAACTGGCCGGCAGATCAGATCGCCGCCACGCGGCCCAGACCACTCCGGCCGGGATAAGGAAATAGGTGAGCGCGGAGACCCATGCGACGATCGCAAGTGCGAATTCCGAAGGCGGTTGCCTCCAGAACGCTACTTCGGTGGGGATTGCATCGCCAAGCTGCGCGAGCCAGGCAAATACGCCTTCCATTACTCGTTCCCTGCCCGCCTCGCGCCTTCGCGCAATTCCAAATGCCCCAAGGGATAACTTGCCCGGTTCCGGAATGTTTCCATTCCGACACCCCGCGCGCACCTTTGCAACACATTGGAACCTTGCAGGCGGCCCCGCGTTCTTCCCCTGCGACCGGCCACCCCACCAGCCCTCCCCCGTAACATGGCCGGTTGTATCGGGCGCAGTTGGCGAAAGCCGGCTGCGTCCGAATTCTTTTGTGCGGCAACAGGCACAGGAACGGAGCGGGCAGTGCAGCGTTTGCGCCAAGGCAACTCGCCAACCCCAAAAACTGAAAGAGGAGTGCGGCAATGAATTGGGATCGCGTTGAAGGCAACTGGACGCAGTTCAAGGGCAAGGTTCAGGAGCAGTGGGGCAACCTCACGAATGACGACCTCGACAAGATCGAAGGCAATCGCAAGCAGCTCGTGGGCCGGATTCAGGAGCGTTATGGTCTTGCGAAAGATCAGGCTGAAAAAGACATCGACACCTGGCTGAATAAGCTCCATTGACTCTTATAAGCGCTAAGAAAGCCCCGGAGAATTTCTCCGGGGCTTTTTTGTGCTAGCCGACAGCCTGCTTGTCCTTGCGCCGCGCCTTGTTCTGAAAGAACAGCGCCTGACTGATGACCGCGGAAACGGTCGCCGGTTGATAGGGTTTCGGGATCAGGAATGCAGGCTCCGGCCGCTCGCCGGTGAGGAAGCGCTCCGGATAGGCGGTGATGAAGATCACCGGCACGTCAAAAGATTTCAGCAACTCGTTGACCGCATCGAGACCCGAACTGCCGTCGGCAAGCTGGATGTCGGCAAGGATGAGGCCCGGCTGCTGCTTCTTCGCGACCTGAATTGCTTCCGCATGCGTGCGCGCAATCCCGATGACGCCGTGGCCGAGATTTTCCACGAGACCTTCAATGTCCATCGCAATCAGCGGTTCGTCTTCGATGATGAGCACGTCGGTCGCGATTTCGCTCGCGAGTTCGCGGCCCGCGCCTTCCATGAGCGTGCGGACTGTGGGCACGTCCACGTCAAGAATGCGCGCGGTGTCGGTCTCGCTGAAACCTTCGAGCGCGATCAGCAGGAAAGCCTGCCGCGGGCGCGGTGTGATCTGCGTGATGCGTTGTTCCGCAGCGAGTTTTTTCGAACCCGGATCGGATGCACCGTTCACGGTCATCGAATTCCAGAGCTTCGTGAAAGTGCGATAGAGACCGACCCGCGGGTCGGTCTCGGTTTCAACCGCTGAAGGATCCTCGATCAGGACTTCCAGCACGGCCGCCACATAGGCGTCGCCGGACTGCTGGCTCCCGGTCAAAGCGCGGGAATACCGGCGCAAAAACGGCAAATGCGGCGCAATCGTCTGCGATAGGGACACTTTGGCCCTCCCTTGTTCCCAGCGTGTATCGCCACCCTAACCCGGCTCGGGAAGAAAAGTTCCATCTTATGGAACCCTAGCCAAATATAGGGGTTATAGAGGGTCGCCGCGTGGGGCAGCGTCGGGGGTGGGGAATAAGCGTATGAGCGAAAAACCTAAAGGACCGGACCCGAATATGAACAGCGAAGCAGTAGCGGGCGCCAAGCCTAAATCCGGGGGCCTCGACCGCCAAATTCAAGCAAAGATCGGCCAGCAATTGCGCGCCATGTACGACGAAGTGGTCGATCAGGGCGTCCCCGACCGTTTTTCCGAGCTTCTGAAGAAGCTCGACGGCGCCCAGGGCGCTCCGAAAACGGAAGAGGAGTCGCGCTAATGAAAACCGATCCCGCGACCATGCAAATCATCATGGCGATCGTGCCGAAGCTGCGCGCGTTTGCGATTTCGCTTTCCGGCAATGTCGATCGCGCGGACGATCTCGTGCAGGAGACGCTGATGCGCGCAATCGCGAACATCGACTCCTTCGAGCCGGGCACCAATATGCAGGCGTGGCTGTTCACGATCCTGCGCAACCGTTTCCGCTCTGAATACCGCAAGCGCCGCCGTGAGGTTGAGGATGCGGACGGTCACTATACCGACAGCCTGGTGTCGCAGCCCGAGCAGACCAGCAAGCTCGAATACAAGGAGCTTCGTGCGGCGCTCGACAAACTTCCTTCCGACCAGCGCGAAGCGCTGATCCTCGTCGGTGCCTCCGGCTTCTCCTATGAAGAAGCCGCTGCGATCTGCGGCTGCGCGGTCGGCACCATCAAGAGCCGCGTCAATCGTGCACGCAATCGCCTCGCCACCGAACTCGACGTGAAATCGATCGACGACTTCGGACCGGACCGCAACACGCGGGCGGCGCTCGCCGCGAACGAGCGCCGCTGAGCTTTCGGAGCTAACTTCTCGATAAAGCCGCTTGTCGGCCGCAAGGAACTCCCTGCAACGTGCAAGCGTTGTGAGAAGAACTTGTATTTGAAATTTGGCTAGGGAGCTTTTCATGAAAAACCATCTACGCGCTCTTGCGAGCGCTTTCGCCGTTGTGTCGTTAACGGCTGCCGCCCTCACCGCTTCGGCGCAACCGCAGGAGCGCGTGCAGGCCGGCGTTCTGAATTGCGATGTGTCCGGCGGACTCGGTCTTATCATCGGTTCGCAGAAGGAAGTGACGTGTCAGTTTCTTCCCGCCGACGCTGCGAGCCCGCGCGAAGTCTATGTCGGTGTGATCAACAAGTTCGGTCTCGACATCGGCGCGACCGCGCAAGGCCAGATGGTGTGGAACGTATTTGCGCCGACCTCGCGGCCGGTCGCAGCGCTCGCCGGCGATTACGTCGGCGCGGGCGCGGAAGCGACCGTTGCGCTCGGCCTCGGCGCGAACGTGCTCGTCGGCGGGAACAACCGCACCGTCGCGCTGCAGCCGCTTTCGATCCAGGGCCAGACCGGTCTCAACGTCGCAGCAGGCGTCACGGAACTGCGGCTGCGTCCTATCAACTAGCTGACTCAACGAAACAACCGATCTCGGGTTTACCCGAGATCGGCAATATTAAATGACCAAGTCGGGTAAACCCGACTTGGTTGGAGCGGCCGTTTTGTTTGTTCGCGTCGTGACGAAAACATGGTTCACGCCGCCATGTGGAACCGCAACGGAGCGTGAGACGGATTCCGGAACGATGTGGAAGCGCGGCGGGTTTTTCTCTGTCTACGGATTCCTTCAAGACGGGAGAAAAACATGAAAAATTCGCTGAAAGCGGTGCTGCTCGGCGCAGCCGTACTATCGGTTCCGGCCGCGGCAGTCGCACAAACCACGACGATCACCACAACGACACGCACGGAGCGCGGGCCTGTTGTGCTCACACCGGACCAACGCTCCACGGTGTATCGCCGCGTCGTGCGCGAGCGCCTCGTTGAGCCGCGCCGCGAAGTGATCGAGTATCGCGTCGGCACCCGCTTGCCGCGCGAAGTCGAGCTTCGCTCGTTCGACGACGACGTCTATGTCGATGCGCCCGCGCTTCGCCGTTATCGCTACGTGCACGTGAACAACCAGCTCGTGCTGGTGGATCCGGAAACGAGCGAAGTCGTCGAGATCATCTCGGATTAAATCGGAACCGCCTAAAGAAAACTCCGGGCCGCGAGCCCGGAGTTTTTATTGCTTTACCGCGGGAGCCGCTTCATCAGCCGGTTCGTCCGGAGCTCTCTTGCCGGTGACGGCCGCAAGATTGCCGCGGATCAACTGGCGGCCCGCGTAAATGCCGCCGACGATCTGCATTTCGAAACGCTCGCGATCGTTGCGGACGACTTCTTCCATGACCTCTTCCGCCTCCTCGTCGGGAACACCAAGTTCTTTCAGCGTCTCGCGGCCAAACGCGACCGCGGAGTGCAGCACTTCGCGGATCTGGTAATCGACGCCGGCGCGGACGAGTTCGAGCGCGTGTTCGCGATCGAACGCGCGGACCAGCACCTTCACGAGCGGGAATTCGGCTTTCACGAGTTCGACAATCTTGTTCGCCGCCGCCCAGTCGTTGATGCAGACGAGGATTGCCTGCGCTCTGCCCGCGCCCGCGGCGTGCAGTATGTGCAGATGCGTGCCGTCGCCGTAATAGACCTTGAAGCCGAAGTCGCCGGCGTCCTTGATGATCTGGGTCTGGTTGTCAATAATCGAGATGTCGATGCCGCGCGCGAGCAACGGCTGGCTCACAATCTGGCCGAAGCGGCCGAAGCCGATGATGAGCACGCTGCCGGAAAGATCTTCCGCCGCTTCGACGCCGTCCATCGATTCTTTTTCTTTCGGCAGAACCCAGCGCAATGCAAAGACAAGCAAGGGCGTCAGCGCCATCGAGACGATCACGGCGGCGGTCATCAGCGCGTTGACCTGGGTCGAGAAAATTCCGGCTTGCGTCGCGGCGGCGTAAAGCACGAAGGCGAACTCGCCGCCCTGCGCCATCATCGCCGCGCGATAGAGCCCCTCGCCATGTTTGCTGCGCAAACGCGCGATCGCGTAGATACCGACGCCTTTCACGAGCATGAAGGAAAGCGTGCCCGCGAGGATCAGCGGCCACTGCTGCGTCATCAAGGGCATGTTGATCGACATGCCGACGCCCATGAAGAACAGCCCGAGCAGAATGCCGCGGAACGGCTCGATGTCGGCTTCGAGTTGATGCCGGAACGTCGATTCCGAAAGCAGCACGCCCGCGAGGAAGGCGCCCATCGCCATCGAAAGCCCGCTCACCTGCATCGTGAGCGCCGAGCCGAGCACGACGAGCAGTGCGGCGGCGGTCATCACTTCGCGCGCGTGCGACTCCGCGAGCAGCCGGAAGAACGGGTTCAAGAGCCAGACGCCGGCTGCGACCAAGAGCGCAACGGCTGCACCCGCGATGCCGATCGCCTGCCAGTATTCGCTCGCGGCCAGCTTCGCGGCCCCCGGCGTGAGCAAAGTCACCAAGATCAGCAATGGCACGATCGCAAGATCTTCGAGGAGCAGGATCGAGACGATGCGCTGCCCGCGCGGCGAAGAAACTTCCCGCCGCTCGCCCAAGAGCTGCATCACGGTCGCGGTCGAAGTCAGCACGAAGCCCATCGACGCGAAGAAGGAAACCAGCGGAGTGAGGCCCCAGGCTATGCCGGTGAGCGTGAGCAAGAGGCCGCAGACCAGAACCTGCGCGACGCCGAGGCCGAAAATTTCCTTGCGCAAGCTCCAGAGCCGCGAAGGCTGCATCTCAAGACCAATCACGAACAGGAACATGACGACGCCCAGTTCGGCGATATGCAGGATCGCCTGCGGATCGCTGAACAGGCGAAGCCCGAACGGACCGATCGCGAGACCGGCTGCGAGATAGCCGAGCACGGAGCCGAGGCCGATGCGCCTGAAGACCGGCACCGCGACCACGCCTGCAGCTAACAGCGCTACGACCTGTACGAGTTCGGTACCGTGTTGGGCGTCAGCGGCCATCAGAAGTTCTCCGGTCGAAACGGGCCCGTGCCGGGAAGCAGCGGGACATCAGCGAAATCGTGTAACCGACGGATCGAGCCGCCGCCAGTGGAATCAGGGACGGGCGCGCGAGATCAGCGTGTTCGATTGCTGCACTTCGCGCATGATGGATGCCGGTCCGGCGAAGGGGCGCGGCGCGGAGATGATGTTCTTTCCGATCTCGAGGCTTGCGACCTCGCCCTCGACGGCAACTCCGACGCCGTTTTCGCCGCTCGCCTCGAAACTGTTTCCGCTCACGACCACGGATGCTGCGCCGTTCCGCAGGGTAAGCGCTCTCGCATTCGCTTCGACGCGATTGCCGCTAATCGCGATATCGCGAGCGCCATCCTCGCAGACGATCCCGTTGTCCGTACCGGCCACGATGTTGCCGGTGCAGACCGCGCCCGAGACTTTGGAGAAGCGGATGCCCGCCTCGTGCTGCAGGCGCCCGTTCGAGATCAGATTGTTTGCGACGACGATCCGGGAAGTCGAGGACGACGGGTATTGCGGACTTGTCTTCACGTTAATTCCGTGCGCGCGGCGCTTCGAAAGATCGATGCGGTTTCCCTGCACGATGATATCGCTGCAGGTGTCGCCGCCGATGTCGATGACCTCGCCATGTGCGCTTTCGTCCAGCGAGCAATTCACGATCGTGTTGTTCGCGAAAATCACGTGCCGCGAATCCGCGTTCACGTCGAGCGCTTCATAATAAATGTTCTCGAAGTGATTGCCCGTGATGCGGATGTGCTCTGCGAAGTGCTCGGAGATGCCGTCAACCGTCGAATCGCCGAGCGCAACCCCGTCGCGGCCGCCGAGGAAGCGGCAGCCGTGCACGTCGACGTCGCGCGACGGCGCATAGATGAATAGGTTGAGCCCGTCCCTGAAAACGCAGTCGCGAACGCCGACATTCAGTGCCGACTTTATCCGCACGGTGTGACCGCTGGTGCCCTTACCAAGCCTGCGGACGCCGTCGAACTGCAGGTTCTTCAGAACAACCTCTTTCGCATTCTCGATCACGAATATGTCGTGGCGCTGGCTTGGCGTCTTGGTGAAGACGGCGCCGCCGTCGCCGTAGATCACCGCTCCTGACGGCAGGAATACCGTATGGTCGATGCGATAGGTGCCTTTCGGCACGAAGACCGGGCGCGCGAGCTTCAGCGCCTCTGCTAAGATCGCGGAAACGTCGCGCAAGCCGTCGTTCTGTGTTTTGAAGTCGGCGAGCAGATTGACGGGTTGCTGTGCGGCCAGCCGGGACAACGGCGCAAACATGAGCGCCGATGCCGTCAGAAATATCCGGCGATGCATCATCGCTTCGCTCCGGCTTTTTCAGTCCTGTTCCGGCATCTTCTCTTGAAGCTGCGTTGCTGCCAACAGATCGCGGAACGCGAGCTCATGCGCGTGCGCCCAGGAATCCCAGTTGTTGCCACGCATACTTTTGGCGTAGACGTTTCTTCGCTCGACGATCTGATTGGCGACCTGCAGCATGACTTTGCGCAGGTCGTCGTAGTTTCCTGCTTCGTATTCGATATGCGGGTAGTCCGGGATGACGCCGATGGCCGGTGCGACCGAGAGCTTCCCGCAAGCGAGCGCTTCCATGAACGGTACCGGCCCGCCCTCCTTGCGCGAGGGTACGAGCAGCACGTCGATCGCGGAATAGAAGTCGCGGCGATCTTCGAATTCCCAGACCGGCAGGTTCCAGCCTTCGTTCGTGGCGACGAGTTTTGCGACCTTCGCAATTTCCGCGTCTGCCGCCAGTTTCACGACGAGGTCTTCTCCCTTTCTGCTGCCCGGATAAGTTCTGCCGACAATGCCGAAGACCGCGCGCGGGCGGAAGCTTGCGTCCGCGCCTACCTCGATCACGCGAATGCGCCGCATCGGAACGCCGAGCTGCGCGAGCTTGTTCGCGGTACTCCGGGAAACAGCCGTGCACAGATCGGCGATGCGCGCGGTCTCGACAAATTTCTCCGCAAGATGGTCTTCGTCGAAATGCGTGAAGTTTGCGCAGATCAACTCGTTTCCGGACTTTTTGCGGAAGTAGCCGTAGTTGACGTAGTAGGCGATGTCGGTGCCCGCAACATCGCCATTGATGCGGACATCGCAATATTTCAGGCGCTCCTGAATTTCCTGTGCCTTGCGATGCAGAATCCAGCCGGGCTTCTCGGTGAAAATCGTGACCTTGAAGCGTCTCGGCTCCGAGAGCTTGCCGGCGGGGCCGGTACGCGTTGCGACCGCCCTTAACTTTGCAAGGCTTTCCGGCGGCGTCAGCCGCTGGTCGAATTCCTTTCGCGTGTCGTTCTCGACATGCACGGCGCTCGCGCCGGCGCAGTAGTAAATCTCGCGCGGGAATTTTTCGCGGTAGCGCAGGCACAGATCGATGTCCTCGCCGGCAACCTCGTAAGACGGATCGAATTCGAGCTTCGCAAACTCGTCCCGGCGAATGAAAAGAAACGCGCCGGTCACGGCAGGCACGAAGCGGCTGAAGGCATGCTTGTCGAAGTCTTCTGCGCCTGCCCCCTTGTCCAGATGATACGGCGTGCCGTCTTCGCGGAAAAAGACGCCCGCGTGCTGCAGCTTTCCGCTTGGATAGCGCAACTGACCGCCGGCGATGCCGATGCCGGGATGCCGGAAACATTCTGCCACCGCCTGCATCGCACCGGGATCGGCGACGATGTCGTCGTTCACGAAACCGAGCACTTCGCTCGACACGCGTGTTGCGAGAAAATTATTGTTCTTCGCGAAGTGATACGGCGTGTGATCGACGACCTTTACCTGAAGATCGCGGTGCGGCTGGATTCGGCTTTTTTCTTCGTTCGTGCCGTTCCAGGCGATCACGATTTCCATCGGCGGCGGAGAAACCGACCCGCCGAGCGAAGAGAGCAGCGCGTTGCAGTTGCGCGCGTTTCTAGAAACGACCAGTATCGCGACGCTTTTCATCAAGAAGCTCTCGATAGACCTGCAAGTAGCGCCGCTTCATCGTGGCGTAGTTTATCACCCTGTCCGCCGCGCCAGCTCCGGCAATTCGCTGTCCGCCGTCCCTCGCGCTTGCATACTTCGAAATTCTTTCTGCAAGCGCCCGTGCATTATTCGATTCGAACAGCATCGGGTGATCCGCGTCCATGATTTCCGAAGTTCCGAATACATCGGACGCGATCAGGTCGCAATTCGCGGCAATCGCTTCGAGCAGTGTGCGCGGATAACTTTCGTTGACCGAGGTCTGAATGAAGCAATCCGCATTCACATAGGCGCGGACGACGCTATCGCGCTCTGAGGCCGTCGCGGTGTGCGGAACGGTTTCGATGCGCGCGCTGCGCTTTCTTGCCAGCTCGGCAACCAGCTTACAAACGCGCGCGCTATATTCGCTGTCAACCGCTCCGATCAGTTTAAAGCTGCAACGAGCCAGAATCTGCGGCGGCAACAGTTCGAGCGCCCGCAGGAGAAGAAGCTGGTTCTTGCGCTCGGAGAATGTTCCGACGCTCAGGAACTGAATGCGATTGTCGCGTGGGGCGAGATCGCGATCGGCGATCAAATCCAGCCCGCAACCGAGGAAGCGCGCTTCGTCGATTCCGTTGGGAATGACATGCATTTTTTCGCGCAACGCTTCTGGCCAGAGACGCGCGGTTTTATCCGAAACGAAGACGATGCTGGAAGCGAGGCCGGCCGCGCGATCATGCACCTTGCGCCCTTTCGCATCGTCATCCAGAAACGAGAAAAGATTTTCGAAGTCGTCGCTCTCGCGGATATTCCATAGCGACGGAATTCCGGCCTGCGCCGCGGCCACCACCGCTTCGTAGGTTCTCGACGTGTTGGCGTGCAGAAGCGCGATCTCGTTTTGTGCAAACACCGCGGACAATTCGCCGATATCGCAGTAAAACATACGGCGCGGAATCCTTATCAATGGAATTCCGAACTCGCGGTATTCCGCCTCCAGCGGTCCGCCGTAGAACGAGAACACAACCGGTGCATAGAACTCGTCATTTCGCAAACCCGCGGCGAGCTCGAACAAGGAATTCTGTGCGCCTTGCCAGTGTAGATCGTGCGTGAAGAAGCCGATCCTGCGCTTGGCAGCGTTGAGTGCGCCCAGCGGATCGGCAAGGCGCCGCATGCTCGCGCGATAATCCTTCGGCGCTTTGGAGAGGTGCGTCTCAAGTTTCTGCGCAACCGCCTCGATATCCGGTTCTTCGCGCCCGCCGCTGGACGGGAAATGCTCCCGCATATCGAAATAGGGATTCGGGTTCCGGCGCCCGGCACGCCCCTGCTCGACGAAATGCACAAGTGGATTAACGCCCGCGGCGCGAACATCCGGATTCTGCGCGCGGTACCAGTTGCCGTCGAAGTAAGCCACCGGATCGAAGTCCTTCGCTGCGCCTTCTAGAATATAATGCAGCAGCGGATTTTGGCCGGCGGCGCGGGCCTGCTCGCAACAGGCAAGATAAAACACGCTGTTGAACATCGGATGAGGACTTCTGCCCTCGCGCCAACCGAAGCGAAGGTAGTGCTCGACCGGATTTATGCCGGTCGCGGCAATATCCGGATTGGAGCGCAGATAATACGCGATGGAGAACAGCGGATGCGGATCTCTGTTCCGCCGCCAGCCATTGGAAAGGAAATCTGCCAGAGGATTGCGCTTCGCACTCGCCTTGTCCGGATATTTTTCGGCGTATCGCGTGCCGTCGAATAGAGGATGCGGATCGATGCCGGCTGCAGCACCTTCAAGAAAATAGTGCGCAAGCTGGCTCTGCCCCTTCAGCGCGGACGAGGAAACCTTCGCGGCATAGAAGTCCGCATCGAACAGCGGGTTCGGCGAGCGGCCCTCCTTCGATCCGTGCATTACATAATGCGCCAGCGGATCGAAGCCGGCTCTGGCGACATCCTGATAGCTCGCTAGATAGAACTCGCGGTCGAAAAGCCGCGAGTTCTCGAGCAGGCCGATTTCAGCCTGTACAGCCTTGGGAATCCCGCCGGTTGCGAACGGAATCCGGCGCAATAAGGCAGCAGAAAAATTCCTCAGCCCCGTTCGCAGCGAGTGTCCGGATCCCATCTCGACCTTGAGTGCCCATGCGGGAAATCCGGAACATCATACGCGAGTTCGCACATGAGGGAACTTCCGGGACCTTGGTCACGCCGCGCCGGATCGATTGAACGATGGGAGAAATGGCGCGCTCGGAGAGATTCGAACTCCCGACCCCCAGATTCGTAGTCTGGTGCTCTATCCAGCTGAGCTACGAGCGCATTGGAGGCCAGCGAACTACCCGCCCTGCCCAGTATTTGCAAGCGCCGGAGGGGGCGCTGCAGCGGCCTCTGTCAGCGCCTGCTGCTCGATCCGGATGCGCCAGACCAGAAGGGCCGCATTCAGCACGGAAAAAGCCACCGCTACCCAGATCAGCCCGAAGGCGAGCGGCACCAGTGCGATTTCTAGGATCACGATCAGATAGTTCGGGTGGCTGAAAAAGCGATAGGGACCGGTGCGGATCAGCGAGGCTCCGGGGATCACGAAGACGCGCGTGGTCCAGCGGTCGCCGAGGGTCGCGATCACCCAATAGCGCAGCGGCTGCAGCGCGAGGAACACGGCGATCAGGAGCAAGTTCGGCTGCTGGTCCCAGGCGAGCAGCCAGAGCACGGCAAGCCAGGCGACATGCAGAAGCACCATGACCGGATAGTGCTTCGCACCCGCCTCGACCGCGCCGCGTAGTTTCAGGCGCGCCTCGTTGCGGCGTGAGAGCAGCAACTCAAACAGGCGCTGCAAAGTTACAAAGCCGAGCAGAAGGATCGCGTCACGCATTAGCCGCCTCTAGTGTAACCATCGTCGCCGTGAATCCGGGCCCCAGCGCGCTCAAGGCAAGCACGCCGCGCCGTTTTTCGGCGAAGATGCGCTCGAGCGCAAACAGAATCGTCGGCGCGGACATGTTGCCATACTCGCGCAGCACCGCGCGCTCGTGATCGAGCGAACCGCGCTGAAGGCTAAGCGCATTCTCGAGCGCATCGACCACCTTGCCGCCGCCCGGATGACAAACGAAACGCGCGACATCGTGGAGTGCCACGTTGCAGCGCGCGAGCAGCGTCTTCGTCATTTCCGGCATGCGGCGCTCGACGAACATCGGCACGGAACGCGCAAGCACAACGCCGAAACCGATCGGATCGAAGGTCCAGCCCATGATGTCGAGCGTCTTCGGCCAGGTGTGTTCGGCGGAGCCGTTCACGTGCGCCAAGCCTTCGCTTTCGCCGGAGCGCAGCACGAGCGCAGCCGCGCCATCCGCGAACAGCGCCGCCGAAACGACATCCTCCTTGATGTCGCGGTCGGTGCGCAGCGCCAGCGTGCAAAGTTCGATCACAACCACGAGCACGGTCGTGCCCGGCTCGGCGGACGCGAGCTTCGAAGCGATCGAAAGTCCGGTAACACCGCCCGCACAACCGAGACCAAAGATCGGCACGCGCCGCGTCTCGGGGCGCAGGCCGAGCGTTTCCATGATGCGCGCCTCTAAACTCGGCGTCGCAACGCCGCTCGACGAAATCGTGATCGCAATATCGATTTCTTCCGGGTTCACGCCGGCGCGATCCATCGCGTCACGCGCGACGCGCTCATAAAGCTTCAACGCTTCTTCGAGATAGACTTCCGAGCGCTCGCGCCAATCGTGCGGCTCGAGATACCACTCGAGCGGGCGCACCGCGCGGCGGCGCTCGATCCCGGCATTACCGAAGACTTCGATCATCGCGGGAAACTGGCGGAAGAATTCCGGAAGCGCTTTCGGTGCAACCGCCATCACGTCGCGCTGCTCGATCACGTGCGGGGGTGTCGCGGTCGCAAGAGACAAGATCGAAACGCCGGCCATTATTTGATCCCTGTTTGCGTTTCGAGTTTCGAGACTATGCCCGCAGCCTGTTCTCGCGATAGCTGTCGAGTTGCGCCGGGCGGTCCGGAATCGAAATGCGGAAGGCGGCGCCGATCGTGCCGTCCAGAAGTTTGATCTCGCCGCCGTGCAGCCGGACGATTTCGGCGGCAATCGCGAGCCCGAGCCCGGTGCCGCCGGAGCGCACCGAACCGTGGAACGGCTCGAACAGATGCTCGCGCGAGCGCGGCGGAAGGCCAGGGCCGGTATCGGCAACCTCCAGCACAACGACCGCGCCTTCGCGGCGGCCGACCACGCGCACCTGATCGCGCGCCGGTTCGTTCGGAACACGTGTCTGCAGCGCCTCGATGCTGTTGCGCGAAAGGTTCAGGAGAACGCGGAACATCTGCTCAGGGTCGGCGTCGATCATCAGCCCGCGCTCCACCGACGGTACCCAGCCGATCTGACTGCTCTCGTTCAGATTGAGCGTGTCTCGCACTTCTTCCACGAGATGCTCGACGCTCACGCTTTTGCGCATCGGCACCGGTTCCTGTGCGCGGCCGTAAGCCAGCGTCTGCTGGCAATAGGAGATCGCGCGGTCGAGCGCCCGCATCAGCTTCGGCGCGAGCTGCCGTACCAGCGGCTCGTGCAAATTCGAAATGCGGTCCGACATCAGTTGCGCGGAGGACAAGAGATTGCGCAGATCGTGATTGATCTTGGAAACCGCTAACCCTAGCGAAGCAAGCCGGCTTTTCTGGTAGAGCGTCTGCGAGAGTTCGTATTGCATGCGGGCGAGTTCGCGCTCGGCGAGACCGATCTCGTCGGCGCGGCGCGACGGCGAAAGAATGCGGCTTGCGTCTTCCGGGTTCTGCGCAAAGCGCATCATCTGCACGGTCATGTTGCGAAGCGGGCGCACGAACAGCCAGATCAGCGTCGCATAAACGAGCATCGCGGTGATGATCGAGATCACGAGCGAAACCCAGAGAATGTTCTGCGAGGCGGAGAGCATCGCGCGGTAGAGCGGCCGCTCGGACAGAATGATCTCGATGTGCTCGCCGCCCATCGGCGCGCTGTCGAGAATGCGAATGGTGCGATTGCCGCCGGAAGCGAGGGTCGCGAAAGCATCCACGATCGACGCCATATAAGAGTAAGAGCGCAGGTCGATGCTGTCCTGCACCTCGGGCGGCATTTCGGATACCGAAAGCAGGCGGCGGGTATTGCCGAATTTCACCGCCACCGCCGTTGCGCCAGCTCCGTCCAGGAGACGTTTCGCCAGTTCCTGCGGCACCATGTTGTCGGGTGTCGCATCGAGCGCGAGCACCGCAAGGCGCGCCGTCGCAGCGCGGTCCTTGAGCCACATCGTCCGCACGTTCGCGATCGACGGCACATAGATGAGGATTTCCGCAAGCATCACGAAGAGGATCGTGAGCAACAACAGCTTGCCGGAAAGGCCCACACGAAACGGCGGGTTCGCCGTCGTGTCGGGGCGAGCTTTGCCGCCGGAATGTTCGCTCATGAGAAAAGCATGCGCCCGCGCGGGAGACCCGTCAATTCACACCAAGTTTACGGCTTAACGCCTTCTTCCCGCGGCGGACGGCGCAGCCGCGCAATACGTTTGCGGAAAATCAGCGGCAACGAGACGAGCACAGCAAACAGCACGAGCCCCGCGATCAGTTCGCGCGACAAGAAATGCATCATGTCGAACTCGATCCGGCACTCGCCGGCGCTCAAAGCCTCGCAGGCGCGGAACACCTGTAGCTGTTTTTCAATCCCTTGATCGAGACCGGAACCGATAAAGCCGAAGCAGAACGCAATCGGCGCAATGCCGATCATGGTTGCCGCGACGAAGGTCTTGAGCGGTACGCGAAACAAGCCGGAAGCGACATTGATCGCAATATAAGGAACGACAGGGATCAGCCGCAGCAGCACGATGTAACCGAAGGCACCGCTCCGGAAGCCTTGTGCGAATTTCTGAAAGCGCGGCAGTGCCGCGCGCTGCAAGCTCGCGCCGATGGAAGCGCTGCCGATCAGTACCGTAATCACGCCGCCGATGGTGGAGCCTAAAATTCCGCCGAGTGCGCCGAAGAAAGCGCCGAACAGAAAGCCACCGAACATCGTGAAGACCACCGCGCCCGGAACGGCGAAGACAATAGCTGCGCTATATACCGCCGCATAAATTGCAAAGGCCGCGAGAGGATTGTTATCGACGATGCGGTCCAGCGCTTCCGAATGGCGCACCGCGGATTCCAGCGAGATGTAGCGATGCAGTCCGAGGCTGAAGACCGCGATCGCCGCGGCGAGGAGCAGCACAAGCGGCAAATAACGCAGGAGGATCGAGCGGCGTCGTGAAACCACAGCGTCTGCGGAATTCTGCATCGGTCGGTCTTCGAGTTCCCTGCACTTGCAATGCCTGTCTTATACAATGTGTGCAAAGCGCCGAAATGACGGGGCCTCGCGCGGGCCACCCCGCAAACCGCAGGAGCGGGACCGGAAAAGCCCCGTTTCCATTGACTTATATGGGGGCTCACCCCTATAAGCCCGGCGCGCATGCTTTGGCCGATCTGAGCCGCCGCGGGCTGCTTTAGCCCCCGGAATGTGGGACTTTCCCGCCGCTCCTGCCGGACCGCGCAAATCCAGGTAGCCCCCCGGCTGCGATCCAAGCGGAGTGAAGCCCGTGAAACGGACCTATCAACCGAGCAAAATTGTCCGCAAGCGCCGGCACGGCTTCCGCGCGCGCAAGGCGACCCTCGGCGGCGCCAAAGTGCTCGCCGCCCGCCGCCGCCGCGGACGCAAGCGTCTCTCGGCCTAACCGGACGCGCCGGTTCGGGTTCGCCCGCATGAACCGGATTTTGAAACGCGCAGATTTTCTCGCTGCGGCAAAAGCCGCGCGGGCCCATGTCGTGCCTTTTTCTTTGCAGGCCCGCGACCGCAAGGACGATGCCGGACTTCGCCTCGGCCTCACCGTCACGAAAAAGGTCGGCAACGCGGTGGAACGGAACCGCATCCGCCGCAGACTACGAGCCGCCGCGCGCGCGGTTCTGCCGCAAGCAGGCAAAGGCGGCTTTGACTATGTAGTCGTGGCGCGCAGGGCCGCGTTAACCGCCGATTTCTCGGATCTCACCGGCGGCCTCGAAAATACGCTCAAACAAGTCCATAAGACCCGGCGCTGAGCCCAGCCCCGGCGACGGAGAAGAAGTATGGCCGACCAAAAGAATACGCTGCTCGCGATCGTCCTTTCGGTGATCGTGCTCGTCGGCTGGCAATATTTCATCGCCTCTCCGCAACTCGAAAAGCAAAAGCAGATTCAGCAGCAGCAACAACAGCAGCAGCAGACCAAGACCGGCCCGCAGGGCCCGCAGGCGCCGACAACCCAGCAGACTGGGCCGCAGTCGCCGTCCGCGCCGCAAACGCCTAGTGCTCCTCAGACGACCCAGGCCCCCTCCACGACGCAACGCCCGACCGCGCTCACGCGCGAGCAGGTGCTCGCTGCTTCCGGCCAGCGCGTGCAAATCGAAACGCCGCGCCTCAAGGGCTCGATCGCGCTTAAAGGCGCGCGCATCGACGACGTTTCGCTGAACGATTATCGCGAGACAGTCGATCCGAAGAGCCCGAACATTATTCTCTTGGCGCCTTCCGGCAGTCCGCAGCCGTTCTATGCGGAGTTCGGCTGGGTCGCTTCCGAGCAGAAGACCAAAATGCCGGACGCGGACACGATGTGGACGCGCGAAGGTTCGGGTGCGCTTACGCCCGACAGCCCGCTTCGCCTGTCGTGGAACAACGGACAGGGCCTCACCTTCCGCCGCACGATTTCGATCGACCGGCAATACATGTTCAAGATCGCCGACGAGGTGGAGAACGGTACGCAGGAAACGCTCCAGCTTTTCCCCTACGCGCTCGTCTCGCGCCACGGTACGCCGCAGGTACTCGGCTATTACATTCTTCATGAAGGCCTGATCGGCGTCACCGGCGACAACAAGCTGCACGAGGTTCAATATTCGTCGATCGCGGATAAGCCGGCGCAAACCTTCAAGACGACCGGCGGCTGGTTCGGCATCACCGACAAATACTGGGCGGCAGCGCTTGTGCCGCCGCAGACTGCCACGCTGAACGCGCGCTTCTCTTCTGGATCGCTCGGCCCGGTGAAGACCTATCAATCCGACTATCTTCTCGACGCGATCTCGGTTGCGCCTGGTAACAAGGCGCAGACGCAGTCGCAGCTCTTTGCCGGCGCCAAGGAAACCGTGGTCATTGACGCCTACGAAAAGAACGAGAACATCAAGAACTTCGAGCTCATGATCGATTGGGGCTGGTTCTACTTCATCACCAAGCCGCTCTTTCAGTTGCTCGACTATTTCTACCGCCTGCTCGGCAACTTCGGTTACTCGATCCTGGTCGTGACCGTGCTGATTAAGATCGCTTTCTTCTGGTTCGCCAACAAATCCTACGCTTCGATGGCCAAGATGAAGATGGTGCAGCCGATGATGGAGGAAATCCGCAAGCGCTTCGCCGACGATAAGACCGCGCAGCAGCAGGCGCTGATGGAGCTTTACAAGAAAGAGAAGATCAATCCGCTCGCGGGCTGTTGGCCGATCCTGATTCAGATTCCGGTGTTTTTCGCGCTCTACAAGGTGCTGTTCGTGACGATCGAAATGCGTCACGCGCCGTTCATCGGCTGGATTCGCGATCTCTCGGCACAGGATCCGACCAATCTTTTCAACTTGTTCGGGCTATTGCCGTTCGACCCGGCTCTGATCCCGGTGTTCGGCCAGTTCCTGCATCTCGGCATCTGGCCGATCCTCATGGGCATTACGATGTGGGTGCAGATGAAGATGAACCCCTCGCCGCCGGACCCGACGCAGAAGATGATCTTCGACTGGATGCCGATCATCTTCACGTTCCTGCTCGCCTCGTTCCCGGCCGGCCTCGTGATCTACTGGACCTGGAACAACTTCCTCTCGGTGCTGCAGCAGGGCGTGATCATGAAGCGCAACGGCGCGAAGATCGAGCTCTGGGACAACGTGAAGGCACTCGTGCCCAAGAAGAAAGCCGCGAACGACAACTAGCCGCGGCGCTATCTTTTCTGTCATTCCGGGGCGCGAGCGTAGCGAGCGAACCCGGAATCCAGAGCTACCCCCAGCGCTTTGCGATTTCGCCCTGGATTCCGGATCGCGCCTTCGGCGCGTCCGGAATGACAAGTGGCGATGATCGTGTATTAGGACGCCCATGATCGTGCTCGACGATATTTCGCTCCGGGTCGCGGGCAAGCTCCTGCTCGACCACACCTCCGTGTCGATTCCGGAAGGCGCGCATGTCGGCGTCGTCGGCCGCAACGGCTGCGGCAAGACCACGCTGTTCCGCGCGCTCGAAAACGAGGTCGACATCGAAACCGGCTCGATCTACAAGCCCGCCCGCGCTCGGATCGGCCGCGTCGCGCAGGAAGCGCCGTCCGGCCCGGATAGCCTCTTGGAGCGCGTGCTTGCCGCCGATACCGAGCGCGCCTCGCTGCTCGCGGAGCGCGAAACCGCAAAAGGCCCGATGCGGATCGCGGAAATCGAAATTCGTCTCGTCGATATCGATGCTTACTCCGCGCCGGCAAAAGCCGCGAAGATTCTCGCAGGCTTAGGCTTCGACGAAGCCGCACAGGCGCGGCCTTGCTCCGAGTTTTCCGGCGGCTGGCGCATGCGCGTGGCGCTCGCCGCATTGCTGTTTGTCGAGCCCGACCTGCTGTTGCTCGACGAACCGACCAACTATCTCGATCTCGAAGGCACGCTCTGGCTGCAGGATTATCTCGCAAAATATCCGCACACGATCTTGCTGATTTCCCACGACCGCGATCTGCTCGATACTTCGGTCACGCATATTCTTCACTTCGACCATAAAAAGCTGAAGCTTTATCGCGGCGGCTTTTCATCGTTCGACCGTCAACGGCGCGAGAAACTCGTGCTCGACGAGAAAGCGCGCAAGAAACAGGAAGCGGCGCGTGCGCATATGCAGGCTTTCGTCGACCGTTTCAAGGCGAAGGCCTCGAAAGCGCGCCAGGCGCAATCGCGCGTGAAAGCGCTCGCGAAGATGGAGCCGCTCGCCGCGCATATCGAGGACGCGCCGGCGGCGATTTCTATTCGTCATCCCGAGAAGACGCTCTCGCCTCCGATTATCGTTTATGACGGCGTTTCGGTCGGCTACGAGCCGGGCAAACCGATTCTGAAGAATCTCGAGCTGCGCATCGACGAAGACGACCGCATCGCGTTGCTCGGCCCGAACGGCAACGGCAAATCTACCTTCGCGAAGTTGCTCGCCGAACGGCTGACGCCCGAAGGCGGCAAGGTCGTGCGCGCCTCTAAAATGGAGGTCGCTTATCTCGCGCAGCATCAGCTCGACGAACTCAATCCCGAACGCTCGCCGGCCGAACATGTGCGCGAATTGATGCCCGGCGCACATGAATCGAAAATCCGCGCCCGCGCGGCCGAGATGGGATTTTCTGCGGCGGCCGCCGACACCAAGGTCTCGCAGCTTTCCGGCGGCGAGAAGGCGCGGCTGCTCTTGGGCCTCGCCGCTTTCCACGGCCCTCACCTTCTGATCCTCGACGAGCCCACGAACCATCTCGACATCGAGGCGCGTGCGGCGCTCATCGAGGCGGTGAACGATTATCCGGGCGCGGTCATCCTGGTCAGCCACGACCGGCATCTGCTCGAGGCCTGCGCCGATCGTTTGTGGCTTGTCTCGAACGGCACGGTGAAGCCTTACGAAGGCGATCTCGACCAGTATCGCCGCGATGTGCTCGGCGGCACCGGTGCCGATCGCATGAGCGGCAAGGAAAAACGCGCTGCAACCAACGGCGGCGCGAAGAAGCCGTCCATGAGCAACATCAATAAGAAGATCGCAGCGTTAGAGACGCAGGTGCAGAAGCTGGAAGAAGAAATCTCGCGTCTCGACGCGCAGCTTTCGGACGCGGATCTACACAGCCGCAATCCGCGCGAAGCATCGTCATTAGGTGCGGCGCGGACCCGCGCGTCCGAAGCGCTTGCAAAAGCCGAAGCCGAGTGGCTCCAGCTTTCCTCCGAGCGCGAAGAAATGGGCGCGCAGTGATGGATTTCACCGCGCGCGAAATCGAAGCCGGCCGCAAGCTGTTCGCGGGCGAGTTCGACTTTTTTGCTGGCGCGGATAAACCCGACGCGTTGCCAAAGCCGCAAGGCTTAGAGGTCGCCTTCGCTGGCCGCTCGAATGTCGGCAAGTCGAGCCTCATCAACGCGTTGACGAACCGCAAGGCGCTCGCCCGCGTCTCGATCACGCCGGGCCGCACGCAGCAGATCAACTTCTTCAAATCTTCAAGCGCACTCGTACTCGTGGACCTTCCCGGCTATGGCTATGCGAAAGCCGCGAAAGAGAAAGTGAAGGCCTGGAGCGGCTTCGTGCGCGTCTACTTGCAGAAGCGCGCGAATCTCGGCCGCGTGATCGTGCTGATCGACGCGCGCCATGGCGTCAAAGCGAACGACGCCGACATGCTGAGCGAGTTCGATAAGGCGGCGGTCGGCTACATGATCGTGCTGACGAAATGCGACGAAGTGAAAGCCGCGGACCTGCTAGAGCGCATCGAAGAAACCAAGGCCGCAATCGCAAAACGTCCGGCAGCGTTTCCCGAGGTCTTCGCGACTTCGTCCTACGAAGGCACAGGCATTCCCGAAGTTCGCGCCGCGATCATCCGGCTGATGACCGAGCGCGGCTACTGAGACGGCTTTTGAAAGCTCCGGAAAATCGGCTAGAAGGTTCCCGAACTCCGGAACCGACCTTCATGAGCAAAGACGCCATTCCCGCCGACGCCCACGAACAGGCGCGCATTCTCGCGCAGGCGCTCCCGCATATGCAGCGCTATGACGACGAGATCGTCGTCGTGAAATACGGCGGCCATGCCATGGGCGACGAACAGGTGGCCCGCGATTTCGCACGCGACGTCGTTCTCCTGGAGCAGACCGCGATCAACCCCGTGGTCGTGCACGGCGGCGGGCCGCAGATCGGCATGATGCTCGACAAGCTCGGCATCAAATCCGAATTCAAGGACGGCCTGCGCGTCACCGACCAGAAAACCGTCGAAATCGTCGAGATGGTACTCGCAGGATCGATCAACAAGCAGATCGTCGGCTTCATCAACGAAGCGGGCGGCCGCGCTGTCGGCCTCTGTGGCAAAGACGGCAACATGGTGAAGGCGAAGAAGGTCACGCGCACCACACGCGACAAGGATTCGAATATCGAAAAAGCGATCGACCTCGGTTATGTCGGCGAACCCGACGAAGTCGATATCACCGTGCTCGAGCAGATTCTCGGCCGCGAACTGATCCCGGTACTGGCGCCGGTTGCGGCCGGCGTCACCGGCGGCACGTTCAATGTGAACGCGGACACATTCGCGGGCGCGATTGCCGGCGCGCTCAACGCAAAACGCCTTCTGCTGCTCACCGACGTTCCGGGCGTGCTCGACAAATCGAAGAAGTTGATTGAGGAATTATCGCTCAAAGAAGCGCGCAAACTGATCGCCGACGGCACGATTTCGGGCGGCATGATTCCGAAGGTCGAGACTTGCATCGATGCGTTAGAGCGCGGCGTAGAAGGTGTCGTCATTCTCGACGGCAAGGTGCCGCACGCGGTTCTGCTCGAACTCTTGACCGATCACGGCGCAGGAACGCTGATCAAGCGCTGATGCGCCACGCGCTCGCAGCGGTCATTCTGCTTGCCGCCACGTGCGGCGCCCACGCCGATCTGGAAATCTGCAATCGCACGAGTTTCGTGATCGAGGCCGCAATCGGCGTCGAAACCAAAGGGGCGGCCGCAACGCGCGGCTGGTTTCGTGTCGATCCGGGAAACTGCCGTCCGGTTCTGCGCGGCGAGGTCGCCGCCGATCATCTGTATCTTCATGCACGTGCCTTGCCGCTCTACGGCACGCTGCGGCCGCTGAACTCCGCGCATATCAATCTCTGCACCGGCAGCGGAGATTTCCTGCTCGCGGGCGCGAAGAAGTGCTCGAAGCCCGATGAACGGCTGCTGCCTTTCGCGGAAGTGAAGCCGAGCAAATCCGGAAATCAGGCAAGCATCTTCGTTGCGGAGAGCGCGGGCTACGAAGCCGACCAGGCTCGCGTCGCCGCGATCCAGCGGCTGCTCACGCTCGCAGGCTACGATGCCGAGCCTATCGACGGCACGTTAGGCGCAAAAAGCGAGACGGCCCTCGCAGCGTTCCTCAAAAGCAGAAACCTCTCCGCCGATGCTGCGCTTCGCACGGATTTTCTCGACGTGCTGCTTACTGCCGCGCGCGACGGCACCGCGCCAGGGCTGCTGTGGTGTAACGATACCAAGAATGTCGTGATGGCGGCGCTCGCGATCGAGGAGGGCGGAACGATCACGGCTCGCGGATGGTGGAAAATCGATCCCGGCGCGTGCCTGCGCCCGGAAATGCCGCGGCGCGCATCCAGCCGCGTCTTCAGCTTCGCGGAGGCGGTCGACGGTTCGGGCGCGGTCATCGAGCGCAAAGGCCACCCGCTCGTCTGGGGCGGCAGCGAAAAGTTCTGCGTGAAAAACGTGCGCTTCGAAATCGCCGACCACCGAAACTGCAACGCGCAAGGGCTGGACGTCAAAGCGTTCGCGCCGATCAACCTGTCGAACAATAGCGCGACGATCCGCTTTCGCGAGCCCTAACGCGATCAGTTGACAAGGCTGCGGCTGCCAAGGAAAACGCCTGCATCATTTGAACCGGAGTCCTCGCCCGTGAAGCCCGCCGAACTCGAAAAGATCATCGACGAAGCCTTTGCCGACGCCGCCGAGATCAGCCCGAAGACCAAAGGCAAAGTTAGAAAGGCGGTCGGTGAAGCGCTCGACTTGCTCGACGCAGGCAAGGCGCGCGTCGCGGAGAAACAGGCGAGCGGCGAGTGGAAGGTCAATCAGTGGCTTAAAAAAGCCGTGCTGCTTTCCTTCCGCCTGAACGACATGGAAACGATCAAGGGCGGTCCCGGCCGCGCGGTTTGGTGGGACAAGGTGCCGTCGAAATTCGACGGCTGGAAGCCGAACGACTTCAAGAAGGCGGGCTTCCGCGCGGTACCGGGCTGCGTCGTGCGCCGTTCGGCCTATATCGCGCCGGGTGCGGTGCTGATGCCTAGCTTCGTCAATCTCGGAGCGCATGTCGGCGAGAACACGATGATCGACACCTGGGCGACGGTCGGTTCCTGCGCGCAGATCGGGAAGAAGGTTCACATCTCCGGTGGCGCCGGTATCGGCGGTGTGCTCGAGCCGTTGCAGGCCGGTCCGGTCGTGATCGAGGACAATTGCTTTGTCGGCGCGCGCGCGGAAGTCGCCGAAGGCGTGATCGTGCGCGAAGGCTCCGTGCTTTCGATGGGTGTGTTCCTCGGGGCGTCCACGAAAATCGTCGATCGCGAAACCGGAAAGATCTACATGGGCGAAGTGCCGCCCTATTCCGTAGTTGTCCCCGGAACGCTCCCCGGCAAAAGCATGGGCGGCGGCGCGAACGAGCCGGGTCCGGGTCTTTACTGCGCCGTGATCGTGAAGCGCGTGGATGAGAAAACCCGCTCGAAAACCTCGATCAACGAGCTTCTGCGCGACTGAATGCGGCGGCCGCCCACCTGCTATGATCGCGGGGGAACAGACGGGGCATCTCATGAGCGAAGCAACCACGAAGCCGGCCGAAGAAAGCGACTGGCTCGGAAAATTTCTGACGCTGCGTGGGCGGCTGAGCCAGGGAAAATACCTCCTCGGCCTTATTGCCTAAGTCGGAATTCTGTTCGTGGGCGTGATGGCGCTTGCGGTCTGAACAACCCGACCGGCGGTGGCAGCCTCTTCCTGGCGGTCGTTTTTTCCATTCGCGGCGTTTCTGCTTCACTTCTGCCTAGTTGTTGCGCGTTTGCGCGATGCCAGGCAGCCCTGGTCCTGTTCCGGCCGGAATTATTGTCGAGGTTTTGCCGTTCGCCTGGGTTTTTCTGACCCTGGAGTACATTGAATCGCTCTGGGTCCTAATGTTGATCGTCTTCTTGATCCTTTATTTCGGGCCGGTCTTTCCGAAATCCAAAGCTGCGGACACGCCGCAATCCTGATAGCTTGCCGCGGTTGAGTTCGGGGCGTTTTCGATGAATCCAATCCAGCTTTTTACCAACGTGGACGGTCGAATTCCGCGCCAAACTTATTGGCTCGGGATCGTCGCGATTACCGTGCTCGGTCTCCCGTCAATTGCGCTCGCCGCCTATCTCGGCGGCGGCACCGCGGGGGCGATTGCCAACCTGTTCTTCCTCTGGTGCGGCTTTGCGCTCTCTGCGAAGCGCGCGCAGGATCGCGGCAAGCATTATCTTTTCGTCGCCGCCTATTTCGCGCTTCTCGCCATCGTCACAAACCTGAGCGCAAGCCAATCGAAAATGATGGGGAAAATGGCAGCGGAGCCCTCACCGCTGCTCATCGTGGTTTCGCTTCTGTTTATCGCTTATGTGATCTTTCTCTTCATCGAACTCGGGCTGCGCCGCGGCACCATCGGTCCGAACCGTTACGGCCCGGACCCGATCGAGAACGCCGCGCAGACCCAAGGACAATAGAACAAGGCACTCCGATGAATTTCACTTATCTTTTCACCAGCCTCGACGGCCGCATCAACCGCAAGCCCTACTGGCTTGCCGCTCTCGTGCTGCTCGCGATCTCGCTCGTGGTGCAGCTCACCGTCTATTACACTGCCGGCATGCAGGCGATGATGGTTGTCGGCCTCATCTTCTTCTGGCCGGGATTCGCGCTTGCGGTGAAGCGCGCGCACGACCGCAACCGGCCGGCCTGGCTCGTGATCGCTTTCTTCGTGCTTGTGCTCATCAGTCAGTTCATGCAGATCGCGGACATTCATGAGATCGACGAAGGGCAGCCGACCGCGGCCTTTCTGGCTTTGTCGGTTGTAATGGCGGTTTTCGCGATTTACGCCTTTATCGATTGGGGTCTTCTTAAAGGCACGAATGGTCCCAACCAGTACGGCCCCGATCCGCTGCAGAACTGATCTATAGTCCACACCGCCATCCGAAATGCGCACGTCATGAAGTATCGCTCGCTCGAATCGAACGAAATTATCCATACGATCGACGAACTTCATATGCGCATTTCCCAGCGCTTCCCGCGCTCGGATCTAGCAGCCGTCTGCGAGGAGCTGCTCGTGGTAGCGAAAGAGACCGAATCGAAATCGCGCGCGGTGAATGTTTCGAACTATCCCCTGCGCGCGATTATCCTCCTCCTTATTGCCGGAGCGGCGGCCATCATCGCGTTTCTGATCCACGCGATCCAGGTCAAGACCGGGGAAGTCGAGCTCATCAATCTGCTGCAAGGTCTCGAAGCCGGCACCAACCTGATCATCTTCATCAGTGTCGCGATCTATTTCCTGTTCTCGCTGGAATCGCGCATCTCCAGGACTCGCGCGCTGAACGACCTCAACGAATTGCGCTCGATCATTCATGTGATCGACATGCACCAATTCTCGAAAGACCCGAGCGAGTTGCTCAGTTCCGACAGCACCGAAGGTATGACGCGCACGGACCTCACGCGCTACCTCGGCTTCTGCAGCGTTATGCTTTCGCTCGGCGCGAAGCTCGCGGCACTCTACGCGCAGCATCTGCCGGACGAGGTCGTGATCGACGCGGCGAGCGATCTGCAGAACGTCGCGGGCGGGCTGAGCCTGAAAATCTGGCAGAAAATCTCGATCCTCGAATCCTATGAGGATTATCGCGAAAAGCATAAGTTCGGTCATGGTTGAGCTGAACGCGCTCGAAATCGCGCAAGCACTGATCCGCTGTCCTTCGGTCACGCCGGCGGAAGGCGGCGCGCTCGATACGCTCGGCAAGATTCTGCGCGATGCGGGTTATGAAGTGCATCGCGTTCCGTTCACCGATGTAAACACGCCGGACATCGACAATCTGTTTGCGAAGACCGGCTCGGGCGCGCCGCATTTCGCTTTCGCAGGACACACGGACGTGGTGCCGACCGGGGACCCCGCGAGCTGGACGCATTCGCCCTTCTCCGGGGAAGTCGCAAACGGCGAACTATTCGGCCGCGGCGCCTGCGACATGAAAGGCGCGATCGCGGCTTTCGTATCCGCTGCAATCAAATTCGGCAAGCCGAAGCGCGGGACGATTTCGTTCCTGATTACCGGCGACGAGGAAGGCCAGGCCGTGAACGGGACGCGCAAACTGTTGCGCTGGGCACGCGAACGCGGCGAAAAGTTCGATCATTGCATCGTCGGCGAGCCGACGAATGTGAGCAGCCTCGGCGACATGGCGAAGATCGGCCGCCGCGGTTCGCTTTCGGGCACGCTGATCTTTCGTGGGTCGCAAGGTCATGTCGCCTATCCCCACCTCGCAGAAAATCCCGTGCCGCCGCTCATCCGCGCGGTAAGCGCGCTGGTTACGGAACCGCTCGACAAAGGCACCGAACATTTCGATGCCTCCAACCTCGAAATTACTTCGCTTGAGACCGGAAACCGCGCCTTCAACGTTATTCCCGCGGAATCGCGCGCGCAGTTCAACATCCGCTTTAACGACCTGCACACCTCCGAAAGCCTGCGCGATCTCGTGTTGAAGCGCGTGATGGAAGCGGTCGGCGACACGCCGTTCCAGATCGATTGGGAGCCGTCGAGCGATTGCTTTCTGACACAGCGCGGCGCCTTCACCGATCTCGTCGCCGGTGCAATCCGGGAGATCACCGGCGTTGCGCCGAAGTTTTCGACTTCCGGCGGCACCTCGGACGCGCGCTTCATCAAGGATTTTTGTCCGGTCGTGGAGTTCGGGCTGGTCGGCCAGACCATGCACAAGATCGACGAGCGGGTGCCCGTTTCCGATATCGATAAACTCACGCAGATTTATCTGCGCGTGCTTGAGAAGTATTTCGTTTAAATCGCAACGTCATGCCCGCGAAGGCGGGCATGACGCTTAGTAATCCACCCGCACCAAATACAAACCATCCGGCGGCGCAACGGGGCCGCAGGCGGAGCGGTCGCGCGCTTCCAGCGCGCGCTTCATGTCGGCGGGCGTCCACCTGCCTTCGCCAACCTGCGCGAGCGATCCGGCGACCGAACGCACTTGGTTATGCAGAAACGATCGCGCGCTTACTTCGATGCGAACTTCCTCGCCGTGACGCGAGACGTTCAGAACATCCAGGGTCTTTACCGGCGACTTCGTCTGGCATTCGGTAGAGCGGAAAGTCGTGAAGTCGTGATGGCCGAGGAGATGTTGTGCGGCCTCTTGCATTTTCTTTTCATCGAGCGGACGGGCGATGCGCCAGACGCGGTTGCGCTCCAGCGCAAGATCGGCGCGGCGATTTAAAATTCGATAGACGTAGTGGCGTTTGATCGCGGAAAAGCGCGCGTCGAAATCTTCATCCGCTTTTTCCGCCGACAGGATCGCGACCGGATGCGGCCGCAGATGCGCGTTCAGGCCGTCGCGGATCGTACCGGTTTCCCAATCCTTCGAAAAATCGACATGCGCAACCTGACCAAGCGCATGCACCCCGGCATCCGTGCGGCCCGCACCTGAAACTTTCGTGCGTACACCGGATAGTTTTTCGACGGCGTCTTCGAGTACTCCCGCAACGGTGAGACCGCCATCCTGCACCTGCCAGCCGAGAAACGGCGAGCCGTCGTATTCGATGGTGAGCTTGTAGCGCGGCATCAGGCGACTTTCGCGCCTTTTACGAGCTTCGCGCCGCGCTGGAATTCTTGAGCACTCATCGCTTTTGCACCCGCGCGCTGGACTTCGATGAGTTTCACCGCGCCGTCGCCTGTAGCGATTACAAGTTCATCGTCGAGCAGCGTTCCCGGCGCGCCGCTGCCATTCGTGGGCTGCGAGCGCAAAACTTTTACGCGCACCGGTTTGCGTTCGATCTCCACTTCAAACCATGCCCCCGGAAACGGCGACAGGCCGCGAATGTGATTGTGCACTTCGCGCGCAGGCTTCGACCAATCGATTTTCGACTCGCTCTTGTCGATCTTGTTCGCATAGGTGATGCCTTGGGCCGCCTGTGGCGTGAAGGAAAGCGAGCCGCGTTCGAGCGCAGCTAACCCACGTGCCATCAAATCGGCGCCAACCAACCTCAACTTGCCGTGCAATTCGCCGGTGGTGATGTTTTCGGAAATCGCGACGCGCTCGGCGAGACCGACAGGGCCGGTGTCGAGCCCTTCTTCCATCTTCATCACCATCACGCCGGTTTCCTTGTCACCGGCCATGATCGCGCGATGGATCGGCGCGGCACCGCGCCAGCGCGGCAGGAGCGAAGCATGAAGATTGAGACAGCCATGCGCGGGCGCGTCGAGAATGGATTTCGGGAGAATCAATCCATAAGCGACAACGACCGCGACATCGGCGGCATGCGAGCGAAAAAGCGCTGCCGCCTCTTCGCCGCGCAATGTCTTCGGATGATGCACGGCAATTCCGAATTTCTCGGCTGTCTCGTGCACGGGTGACTTGCGCTCTGCCATGCCACGGCCGGCCGCGGCCGGTTCGCGCGTGTAAACGGCCACGACTTCGTACCCGCGTGCGACCAGTTCCGAGAGCGTCGGCACGGCAAACTCGGGGGTGCCCAGGAATACGACGCGCAAAGGATTTCCTTTCGCGCCCTAGCCCGCGGCCGTGCGCTTGTTCGCTTTCGCGGCCTTGGCGAATTTCTTGGTGACGCGGTCGCGCTTCAGCTTCGAAATGTGGTCGATGAACAGCACGCCGTTCAGGTGATCGATCTCGTGCTGGAGCGCGCGCGCTAAAAGACCATCCGCCTCGATCTCGTGCGACTTGCCCTTCTCGTCCATGTAGCGGACCTTCACTTCGGAAGGACGCTCCACTTCCTCATAGAACTCGACAATCGAAAGACAGCCTTCTTCCTTGCTGTCCTTCTCGTCCGAAACGGAAACGATTTCCGGATTGATGAAGACCATCGGTTTCTTTTCTTCTTCGCCGCGGGTGGCGTCGATGGTCACGACGCGTTTTGCGACACCGATCTGGATCGCAGCAAGGCCCACGCCCGGCGCGTCGTACATGGTCTCGAACATGTCCTCGATCAGCTTCTTGATCTCGCCGTCGATCTTTTCGACGGGCTTGGAGACCTTACGCAGAACCGGATCGGGAAGTTGTAAAATCGGTCGGATCATGCGCGGGAAGTAAGTGATCGCTCAGATGTGGTCAACGCGCCGCCCCGCACTTGCCGGAAGGCGGCGTAAATGACATGTTCCCTCTTCGTTCCAAATCGAATCGGCAGCGAGATGAGCGAAATTCTGTTTTCGATCAACGGTATGAATGTGACCTTGGGCGTGCTGGTGGCTGTCTTGAGCGGCCTCGCAGTGTTTCTGCTCGCAGGACTTCTTTTCGCGCAAGGCCGCCAGAGCCGCGTGCGCGCGCTGGAAGCGCAGGAGCAGTCGCTTCGCGTCGAGGAACTGCAGCAGAGGGTTTTCGAACTCTTGAGGGTTCATTCCGAGACTTCTGGACGGGTGCAGTCTCTCGCTGAGGGCGTCGGTAACAAGCAGGAAGAACTGACGCGTTCAGTAAACCAGCGACTTGATACGGTGACACAGCGTCTTGGCGATAGCCTTAGCAACGCCGCGAAGGAAACTGCTGAGAGCCTATCTAAACTTAATGAACGACTGGCGGTTGTCGATGCTGCACAAAGTCGTATGTCCGAACTTTCCAGCAGCATGGTGAAGCTGAACGACGTCTTAGCAAACAAGCAATCGCGCGGCGCATTCGGTCAAGGCCGGATGGAAGCAATTATTAGTGATGGTCTTCCCAAGAACGCCTACGAGTTTCAATTCACCTTAAAAAACAGAAACCGTCCCGACTGCATAATCCGTGTTCCGGGCGATGATCGAGTGTTCGTTATCGACGCTAAATTTCCGCTTGAATCTTTAACGGCTTTTCGGAAAGCGCAGACGGACGAAGAACGTTCAGTCGCCACCAAAGGCGTAAAGAACGATATCTCGGTTCACATCACAAATATTGCTGACCGTTACATTGTTCAGGGCGAAACTCAGGATGTCGCTCTAATGTTCGTGCCGTCTGAATCGATTTACGCCGACCTGCACGAATTTTTTGATGATGTAATTCAGAAGGCCCATAAAAGGCGCGTTTTGCTTGTGTCCCCCACTCTATTGATGCTCGCAATCCAGGTAATTCGTACCGTGATTCAGGACGCCAAGATGCGTGAGCAAGCGGAAGTCATACAATTGGAAGTCGGAAAACTGATGGGAGACGTGCGCAAACTGAATGAAAGAGCGCAAAAAGTTCAAAGTCACTTTGGACATCTCTCAGAGAATATCGTCGGTATAAGCACATCTGCTGAGCGCATTTTTCGACATGGTCAAAGAATCGCTGCCGTCGAGTTCGACGAGAAAGAGGGAATTTCTTCTGACTCTGAGGGCGTAGTGACAACGCTGAAGCTAACGGGACAAGCCCGCGAATAGGCAGATTCACAAATCTCCGCGCTTGTGCGACAAGCGCGGAGCATGGCCCTATCCGCCCAGACTTCTTCCGATACATGGCTGAAGGCGATCGCAGTCTACACGCGTCCGCGCGTGCTGATCGTGATGCTGCTCGGCTTTTCCGCGGGCCTGCCGCTCGCACTCGTCACCAGCACTTTGCAGGCCTGGCTCACGCAAAGCGGCATCGATCTGAAGACCATCGGCCTATTCTCGCTCGTTGGCCTGCCCTACACCTTCAAGTTCTTCTGGGCGCCGCTGGTCGATGCGCTGAACATTCCGTTGCTGACGAAGTGGCTTGGCAGGCGGCGTAGCTGGCTCATTCTTTCGCAACTTCTTCTGATCGCTGCCATTGTCGTGCTCGGCTTCTCCGATCCGATAACTTCGATTTTTTACGTCACGGTCGCGGCACTTCTCGTCGCCGCCGCGTCGGCGACGCAGGATATCGTGATCGACGCTTTCCGCGTCGAAAGCCTGCCGCAGGAAGAACAGGCGGCGGGCATCGCCAGCTATATTCTCGCCTATCGCGTGGCGCTGCTCTTGTCCGGCGCGGGTGCGCTGCTTTTGGTCGCTTATCTGGAGGCGAGCGGCGTCGCGCAGCTCACCGCGTGGACGATTTCTTACATCGCCGCAGCGGCATGTGTCGCAGTAGGCATGATCGCGGCATTTCTCGCGAAAGAACCGCAAGCAGATCAAAGCGCGGAAACCGCCGAGGACTCGCCGATCAAGCGCGTCTACGCGACTGCTTATAGCGCATTCAGCGAATTTCTGTCGCGGCCACTTGCGATCTCGGTGCTCGTGTTCGTGCTGCTATTCAAATTCTGCGACGCCTTCGCGGGCGTTCTGACAGTTCCCTTCGTGCTGAAGACGGGTTTCAGCCTGGCCACCTATGCAACGGTCGTGAAAGGCGTCGGCTTCGCGGCCGCTGTAATCGGCGGGCTTGCAGGCGGCGCGCTCGCGCGGGCGCTACCGCTCACCGCCTGTCTCTGGATCGCAGCGATCATCCAGATGCTGTCGAACTTCATGTTCTCGTGGCTCGCCTGGATCGGGCCGGATGTTTCGGCGCTGACGCTCACCATCATCGTCGAAAACTTCACCTCAAACGCGGCAAACGTGATCTTCGTCGCCTATCTCTCGGCACTCTGCGGCGCACGGGCGCATACCGCGACGCAGTTCGCGCTGCTCTCCGCGATCGCCGCGGTCGGACGCACGGTTCTCGCGGCGAGCGGCGGCTATGTCGCGGAAGCAACTGGCTGGTTCTGGTTCTTCTTCGTCACAGCGCTCTCGGCGATACCGAGCATTCTCCTGCTCGCATGGCTGCAACGGCGCGGACATTTCAAAGCGCTAGAACAGAGGGGCTAAACGCTATGCCTTTTTCTTCTTGGGCGGGAAAACGAGGAAGCGCGCCGGATTAGCCCCGGGATCGAACACAAACATGATCGAGCCGAAATTGTAGGCAGCGTTCCAGCAAGATAGCTCGACCAGCTTCAAGCCATTGCCGAGATCGCCCGAGGCGCCGGAAGTTTCGAGATTCTCCAGCGCATTCTCGATCGAGACCGAGCAATCGGCGTCGGCAAAGGCTTTTTCGATAACCGCCTTCGGAATTTCGACCTTCTGTGCCTGTGCGAAAACGGTCGCCGTAAGAAAAATGATCGAAGCAATAATCGTGCGCATAAAGAAATACCCTAAAAAGCCGTCCGCTGGCGGATCGCCGCGGATAAGGTGCCTTCGTCGAGATAATCGAGTTCGCCGCCAACCGGCACGCCATGCGCGAGCCGCGTGATTTTCACGTCGGCGTCGCGCAGAAGATCGGTGATGTAATGCGCGGTGGTCTGGCCGTCGACCGTCGCGCTCAACGCAAGCACGACCTCTTTTACATCCGGTTCGTGCGCGCGGCCGACGAGCGAGGCAATATTGAGGTCGTCCGGCCCGATGCCGTCGAGCGCAGACAGCGTGCCGCCAAGCACATGATAGCGGCCCGAAACCGCGCCCGCGCGCTCCAGCGCCCAAAGATCGGCGACATTCTCGACTGCGACCAATAGCGAAGCATCGCGGGTCTGGTCCGCGCAGACCGAGCAGGGATTGCGCGTGTCGATATTCGCGCAGGTATCGCAGACCACGATTTTCTCGAGCGCATCGCCGAGCGCCGCCGTCAGCGGCTCCATCAGTTCTTCGCGGCGGCGGACGAGATGCAGGGCCGCGCGGCGCGCGGAACGCGGGCCGAGCCCCGGCAGTTTCGCCAGCAATTGAATGAGCCGCTCGATCTCGGGCCCTGCGACGACTCGGCGCATCAGAGCATGATCCCGAAAAGCATGTCCCCGGACTTGATCCGGGGATGGTACCGGTTTCCGGAAAAGATCATGCTCAAAAAAGCTTCATCCCCGGCGGCAGCGGCAGACCGCCCGTGAGCGCTTTCGCTTTCTCCTCGACCAGCTTTTCGGACTTCGTGCGGGCGTCCGCGCTCGCCGCCACGATCAGATCTTCGACGATCTCTTTTTCGTCGGCCTTCATCAGGCTCGCGTCGATAGAAACTTTTTTAACCGCGCCTTTCGCGGTCATGGTCACAGATACGAGGCCACCGCCAGCGTTGCCGGTAACTTCGAGCGTGTCGAGTTCGGCCTGCATGCGCTCCATGTTCGCCTGCAGCTCCTTGATCTTGCCCATCATGCCCATCATGTCGCGCATGAATTCGCTCCTTATTATTATTCTTCTTCGTTCTCGACCGGCGCGTCGAAATCGTCCGCGGTAGGTTCCGGCAGTTCCGGCGCGGACTTGCGGCGCACCTCGACGATTTCCGCGCCGGGAAAAGCGCTGAGAACCGCCTGCACCGTCGGATGGTTGCGGACGTCGGCCTTCAACTGCGTCTGCGTCTCGGCTTCGCGTTCGGCGAGCGTCTGACCGCCGCGCTCACGCGCAACGACGACAATCCAACGGCGTCCCGCCCATTGCGAAAGTTTTGCGCCCAAGGTCCCGGCAAAGTTCACCGGCGCGCCGGCATCGAGCGAAATTTCGAGCCTGCCGTCTTCGATCTTCGCGAGACGCGCGAAATTCTTCAGCGCATGTTTGATCTGCAAGTCGCGGTTCTTTTCGGCAAGCGCATATACTTCTTCCAGCGACTGTAACTGCGGCGCATTGTCGGGCGCTGACGCAGGACGCGGGATGGCGCGGCCGATGGCGTTCCCGCCGCCCTGCGCCATCTGCATGCGCGTTGCGCCGGAAGGCGCACCGCCGCCATTGCCGGGGGCAATTCCTGTACCGTTCCCGCCGCCGTCGCCGAGCATTCTGATCGCTTCGTCGGGCGTCGGCAGGTCGGCGGCATAAGCGAGACGCACGAGTACCATCTCGGCGGCCTGCGCCGGTTTGCCGGAAGAAGCGGATTCGGCAATTCCCTTCGAGAGCATCTGCCACGCGCGCGAAAGAACGCGAATCGAAAGCCGCTCGGAGAGTTCCTTGCCGCGTTTTCTTTCCGCTTCCACCAGGCTCGTATCTTCGAGCGAAGACGGCACGATCTTGAAGCGCGTCAGCAAGTGGCTGAACTCGGCAAGATCGGAAAGTACCGCCACTGGATCGGCGCCGAGATCGTATTGCTCGCGAAATAGTTTCAAGGCTTCCGCGATATTGCCGCTCATCAGCGCTTCGAACAGATCGATAATCCGCGTGCGATCGGCCAAGCCCAGCATCTCGCGGACTTCCGCCGCCTTCACGCTCGCGCCGCCATGGGCGATCGCCTGATCCAAAAGCGAGAGCGCGTCGCGCACCGAACCTTCGGCCGCGCGTGCGATCAGCGCGAGACCTTCCGGTTCGGCGTCGATTTTTTCGGCTTGTGCGATTTTCCCGAGATGTTTTGCGAGCGTGTCGCCGCCGATACGGCGCAGATCGAAGCGCTGGCAGCGGGACAAAATCGTCACCGGCACCTTGCGCACTTCGGTCGTTGCAAAAATAAATTTCGCGTGCGCCGGCGGCTCTTCGAGCGTCTTCAGTAGCGCGTTGAATGCGGCACCCGAGAGCATGTGCACTTCGTCGAGGATGTAGACCTTGTATCTCGCGCTCACCGGCGTGTAGCGCACGGCGTCGTTGATCTGGCGGATGTCCTCGACGCTGTTGTGCGAAGCGGCGTCCATCTCGATCACATCGACGTGGCGGCTTTCGAGAATTTCCTGACAGTGCTTGCCGGGCTCCGGCATGTCGAGCGTAGGACCCGTGTCCTTGCCGGACTTCGGTTCATAATTCAGGGCGCGTGCGAGAATGCGAGCGGTCGTGGTCTTGCCGACGCCGCGGACGCCGGTGAGCAGATAGGCCTGCGCAATGCGGCTGCTCGCGAATGCATTCGAGAGCGTGCGGACCATCGCTTCCTGGCCGATGAGATCGTCGAAATTGCGCGGGCGGTATTTGCGCGCGAGCACCCGGTAGCCGGTGTCCGTCTCACCGAACAGCGAAGCGCCGTCTGCCGCGTTTTTCCTGGGCGTATCGTCCATCCCGGCCGCGTTCCTTGGAATGAGGTGGGAGGCTGGAACGATGACCCAAACCGGTCTCGTTAGGGCTGCTTCCTTCCGGACCTGACCCGGTTGGCGAGTGGCTCGTCCACCGCCAACCTCCCGCTCTCTATATCGGGCGACAGGCCAAGGAAGGCAAGCGCGCGGCGGAATTTCGCAATATTGTTCCGGGGGATTGGCAGGGATTCTAGGCAAATGACGAAGGAAATTTCGCTCGACCCGCGTCTGGTTGCGGATTCGGTTGCGGTCGGCAGGCTCGCGCTTTGCGAAGTGCGGCTGCAGAACGATACGCGGTTTCCGTGGCTTGTACTCGTGCCGCGACGCGAAGGCATAACTGAACTATTCGACTTGCCGGAAGCCGACCGAGCAGCCGCGATGGAAGAGATTTCGCAATGCGCGGCGGCGCTGCGCGCGGTCACGCAATGCCTGAAGATCAATGTCGGCGTGCTCGGCAATATCGTGCGCCAGCTTCATATTCATATTGTTGCGCGGAATGAAAACGATGCCGCCTGGCCGGGGCCGGTCTGGGGCTCCGGCACGCGTATTCCTTATGGCGAAACACAATGTGCCGATCTGATTGCACGAATCCGAAGCGCATTAGCCATGCGCGGCTGACGGATTGCCGGGCGCAATGCGCCGTGTCAGCGTTTAACAAACAAGACGCCATCCATGTCCTCTTCCCGGGAAACGCAGCTTACATACGCGGGCTCCATGCTCGACCGCCTCAGCGAGCAGCGTGGCGACACCGCGCTCGTCGAATCGCTTCGCGCCAACGCACGAAACTTCGTGCTTGCGGGCGAGTCCTTCGTGCTCGCGAAACGCGGCGAGGGTTTCGACGCGGGCCTTACCAATGACGAAGCGGCAAGCACCGGCGATGCGCTGGAAACCGCGCTCCTCGGCAAAGACGGCAAAAGTCGCGGGCATTTTGCGCACGCGATTTCGCCTTCGCGCATCGACGGAATTAAAGCGCGCGGCGATTTCATCGTGGTCGATCTGCGTTCGATCGCGCTGCAAGGATTGGTGCCGCCGGAAGATATGTCCGCGCTCGCGACCTCGAAAGCGCTTTTGTTCTGGCACGAACGCCACCGTTTCTGCTCGAACTGCGGCAAGCCGACCAGGCCCGCCCAGGCGGGCTGGCGGCGTGATTGCGCGGCATGCGGCGGCCAGCATTTCCCGCGCACCGATCCGTGCGTGATCATGCTCGCGGTCCGCGGCGAGCATTGTCTCCTGGCGCGCCAGACGCGCTTTCCGCCCGGCATGTGGTCGGCGCTCGCCGGCTTCGTCGAGCCCGGCGAAAGCATCGAGGAAGCGGTGCGGCGAGAAGCGCTCGAAGAAGCCGGAATTCCGGCCGGCCGTGTCGCCTATTTTGCTTCGCAGCCCTGGCCGTTTCCGATGTCGATCATGATCGGCTGCTTCGTCGAAGCGAAGACCGAAAAACTCAAGATCGACGAAGTGGAGCTGGAAGCCGCACGCTGGGTCACGAAAGACGAGTGCAGCTTATTGCTCACCGGCAAGCACCCGGCGCGCTTCTTTGCGCCGCCCCCGCTCGCGATCGCGCATCACCTGATTAAGGGTTTCGTCGAACGTTGCGCCGAAGTTTTTGACTAGCCGGCTTCGTTGCGCGCTTTCATCCGGAACGGATGCGCCGGATAGACGCCGAGAATTTTCAGCTCTTCCGAGAAGAACTCCAGCTCTTCGAGCGCGAATTTCAACCCGCGGTCGTCCGGGTGGCCTTCGACGTCGGCATAAAACTGCGTCGCGAAAAAATTGCCGTCGATCTGATAGGATTCGAGCTTCGTCATATTGACGCCATTGGTCGCAAACCCGCCGAGCGCTTTATAAAGCGCCGCCGGGACGTTACGGACCTTGAAGACAAACGTGGTCACGACGACGTCGCCGTTCCGCCTCGTCCAAGCCTTGTCTTTCTGCAGGATGATGAAGCGCGTGGTGTTGTGGTCCTCGTCCTCGATGTTCTCGCGAATGATGTCGAGGCCGTAGATTTCGGCCGCGAGCCGCGACGCGATCGCCGATCGCGTCTTGTCGTTTGCATCCGCGATCTGCCGCGCAGACCCTGCCGTGTCCGCGCCGATCACCGAGGTCAGGCCCAGTTCGCGGATCGCGTTGCGGCACTGGCCGAGCGCCATGATGTGGCTCTGCACCGTCTTCACCGTTTTCAGCGTGGCCCCCTTCGGCGCCATCAATTGATGGCTGAGCGGCAGGAAGAACTCGCCGATAATCTGCAGGCCCGAATGCGGCATCAAATGATGGATGTCGGCGACGCGACCTGCGACCGAATTCTCGATCGGAATCATCGCAAGATTCGCCTCGCCACTGGACACGGCAGAGAAAGCGTCCTCGAAGGTCGCACAAGGCACCGGCTCATAATCCGGAAAGCGCTCGCGGCAGGCGATATGCGAATTCGCGCCGGGTTCGCCCTGAAAGACGATGGTTGGTTTCTTGGCCATGTCAGGATTTTCTCATTTTGCCCGCGAGCAGCGCACGGGCTTTCTCTAAGTCGGCGGGAGTATCGACACCGAGCGGAACCGCGTCAACGATAGCGACGTCGATGCGCATGCCGGCTTCGAGTGCGCGAAGCTGCTCCAACCGTTCGCGCTGCTCCAGCGTCGCCCGCGGCAGCTTCACGAAACGCTCCAGCGCAGCGCGGCGATACGCATAAATTCCGATGTGATGGTAAAGCGGCCCCGCATTCGCGGGTGCGGTCGCTCGCGTAAAGTAAAGTGCGCGAAGATGATTGTCCCCGGCCGGCGTGCCGACGACCTTCACGACGTTCGGATTGGTCTTTTCCTCTTCATCGGTGATTTCGACAGCGAGCGTTGCGATATCGACCGCGGGATCTGAGAGCGGCTCGACCACACGGCGGATCAATCCCGGTTCGATAGCCGGCAGATCGCCCTGCAAATTCACGACGATCGAAACCCTGCCTGCCGGATCAGCCTTGCCGAGCGCTTCGAAGATCCGGTCGGAGCCGGTCTGGTGATCGGCACTCGTCATCAATACGTGGCCGCCGGCGTCCTCGACTGCTTTGCGGATGGTGCCATCGTCGGTCGCAACCGCGACTTCGCCGATTCCAGCTTCATTCGCCCGATCGAGTACGTGAAGAATCATCGGTCGCCCGTGAATGTCGGCGAGCGGCTTTCCGGGCAGCCGGGTCGCCTGCATCCGCGCCGGAATCAGCACAATCAGATCGGTACGGGACGCGCCTTTGGCAGCCATGAAACACCCGGAAAACCCGCTGTTTCCGGCGCCTTTTACGGCGGCAGAAGGTAGCAGCGGCGGCCGGGTTATACGGGTTGCCTCCAATCGGGCAAAGGGTTACGTCTGACCTCGATTAATGGGGCCTCACGCCGGGACGCCGGCGGCAAAAAATCCGGAATTGCTGCCCGATGGACAGCTTCGAACTGAACAAGATCATGGGTGCCGTGCTCGGCACCCTTCTCTTCATCCTCTCGCTGAGCATCGTGTCGGGCGGCATCTTCGCGTCGCATCCGCCGAAGAAGGCAGGCTACGAAATCGCGGTCAAGGACGACAAGGCCGGTCCGGCACAGGGCCCAGCCGAGCCGCAGGTGCCGCTCGCGAATCTTCTGAACGAGGCCAATGCCGAAAAAGGCGCGTCGGTCGCCCGCCAGTGCGTCGCCTGTCACGAGTTCGCAAAGGGCGGCGCCAATAAGGTCGGCCCCGGCCTCTACGGCGTCGTGAATAACGACGCCGGCACGCACGGCGGTTTCAACTATTCGAACGCCATGAAGAACAAGAAGGGCAAGTGGACCTTCGAAGCGCTCGATAAGTTCCTCGAAAACCCAAGCAAGACCGTGCCGGGTACATCGATGACCTTCCTTGGCATCCGCCGCGCGGCCGACCGCGCCGCCGTCATCGTCTATCTGAACAAGCAGTCCGACTCGCCGGCCCCGCTGCCGCCGCCGGTGGCTGCCGCGCCGGACCAGAAAAAGGACGGCGAGAAGAAAGACGCGCCGGCCAAGCAATAAGACCGGGTTTTCCTCAAATCATCGCGAGATTGCGTGGCGCTTTGGCGCGTCCGCGCAAAACGGTCATAATCGCCGCCGAAATTAGCCCCTTATCGACGGGGGTTCGACGGAGGTTATTTTGACGCCGAATCTTGTCCGGACTCTCGTTCTCGCTGCTCTCGCCCTTGCCGCTCCGCTGCACTCGCAGGCGCAGGAAACGCCCTGGCGGCACGCGCTCTCGCTCATGGGCGATGTAAAGTATCAGCCCGGCTTCAAGCACTTCGACTATGTGAATCCAAAGGCGCCGAAAGGCGGGCTTCTGCGTCTCGGGCAGGACGGCACCTTCGACAGCTTCAATCACGTGATCACGCGCGGCACCTCCGCGGCCGGCGTCACCAATCTTTACGACACGCTGATGGTTGGATCGCTCGACGAAGTCGCGACCGAATACGGACTGATCGCGGAGTCGGTGCGCTTTCCCGCCGACTATTCGTCGGTCACCTATCGCCTGCGCGCGAACGCACGCTGGCACGACGGCAAGCCGATCACGCCCGAAGACGTGATCTGGACCTTCGAGATGCTCAAGGAGCACAACCCGACGCAGCGGTTCTATTACAATCACGTGGTGAAGGCTGAAAAAACCGGCGAGCGCGAGGTGACCTTCACCTTCGACAAGCCCGGCAACCGCGAGCTGCCGCAGATCGTCGGCCAGATCGCGCCGATGCCGAAGCACTGGTGGACCGGCAAGGACGCGCAAGGCAAGGAGCGCAGCATCGCGAGCGGTACGCTCGAGCCGCCGCTCGGATCGAGCGCGTACAAGATCAAGAGTTTCATTCCCGGCCGAACGGTGGTCTACGAGCGCGTGAAGGACTACTGGGCTACCTCGCTGCCGGTGAAAGTCGGCTCCGAGAACTTCGACGAAATTCGCTACGAATATTTCCGTGACGACCAGGCCGAGCTGATCGCGTTCAAGGCGGACGAATACGATTTCCGTGTGGAAAACGTCGCGAAGAATTGGGCGACCGCCTACGATATTCCGGCCGTCAAGGAAAAACGGCTTCTGCTCGAAACCTTTCCGGATCGCGCGCGCGGCGTGATGCAAGGCTTCATTCTGAACCTGCGCCGCGAAAAGTTCTCGGACCCGCGCGTGCGCCTCGCGCTCAATTACGCGATGAACTTCGAGAACATGAACAAGAACTTCTTCTTCGATCAGTACCAGCGCGTTGCCTCCTATTTCAGCGGCACGGAACTTTCCTTCTCGGGATTGCCGGAAGGAAAGGAGCTGGAAATGCTCGAAGCCGTTCGCGGCAAGGTGCCGCCGCAAATCTTCACAAGCGTCTACAAGAACCCGGTCTACGACACACAGGAATCTGTCCGCGCGAACCTGCGCGAGGCGGCAAAGCTGTTTCGCGAGGCGGGCTATGAAATCAAAGACGGTAAACTCGTGAACGCTAAGACCGGAGAGCCGTTCACGATCGAATTCATGATTGCGAGTCCGAGCTTCGACCGCATTATTCTGTTCTATGGCGAAGACCTGAAACGGCTCGGCATCCAGTTCACGATTCGTCAGATCGACGTTTCGCAATATCAAAACCGCGTGCGCACGCGCGACTTCGATGCCTTCGTCGGCGGCTGGGGGCAGTCGCTCTCGCCGGGCAATGAGCAGCGCGACTATTTCGGCATTGCAGCCGCAGACCGCCAAGGCTCGCGCAATTACGGCGGCATCAAGAACGAGGCGGTGGATGCGCTCATCGACCGCGTGGTTTTTGCCAAAGACCGCGCCGAGTTGATCGCGGCAACGCGCGCACTCGATCGCGTGCTGATGTGGAATCACTATGTCGTGCCGATGTGGTCGATCGGCGTTTCGCGCGTCGCGCGCTGGGACCGCTTCGGAAAGCCGGACAAGCTGCCGGAATATTCGATCGGTTTCCCCGACATCTGGTGGTTCGACAAGGAACGCGCGGCGAAACTGGGACCGCAGAAGTGACGGCTCGCAGCCGCCTGTCGCGCCGTTCGCTGCTGGCGCTGAGCGCTGCCGCCGGCGTGTCCGCGGCGCTTCCCCTTCGCGCGCAACAACCGCAAAGCGAGCGTCACGGCCTCTCGGCGTTCGGCGATCTGAAATACCCGCCGGACTTCCCGCATTTCGACTACGTCAATCCGAACGCACCGAAAGGCGGTGTGTTTTCGCAGGTCGGCTCGTCGGGTCAGTTCAATCAGAATCTCGAAACCTTTAATACGCTGAATATCTACTCGCAGCGCAATGACGGCGCGCTCGGTATGGAGTTGACGTTTGCGCCGTTGATGGTGCGCGCGCTGGACGAGCCCGACGCGATGTATGGCCTAGCCGCACGCTCGGTCGCCGTCTCGGAAGACGGCCTCACTTACCGCTTTCGTATCCGTCCCGAAGCCCGCTTTCACGACGGCACGAAACTGACCGCACAGGATTCGGCCTGGACCATCACGACGCTGAAAACAACCGGCCATAACCTGCTTCGCATCATCCTGAAGGATGTCGAGAGCGCGGAAGCCGAGGGCGACAACATCGTCGTGGTTCGCTTCGTCAAGGGCCGCGGACGCGAAACGCCGCTGATCGTCGCGGGATTGCCGGTTCTTGCCCGCAAGAGTTTCGAGGCAAAAAATTTCGACGAAGCGACGCTCACTCCGCCGCTCGGCTCCGGACCTTATCGCGTGGGCCGTCTCGAGCCCGGACGCTTCATCGAATACAGCCGCGTCGAAAACTGGTGGGGCGAGAAATTGAACGTCAGCCGCGGCCAGCACAACTTCGGCGCCGTGCGCTACGAATTCTATCGCGACCGCGACGTCGGCTTTCAGGGCTTCACTGCGCGCAATTATCTCTTCCGCGAGGAATTCACCTCGCGCATATGGGCGACGAGCTACGATTTTCCAGCGGCGCGCGACGGCCGCGTGAAGAAAGAAATTCTCCCGGACCAGACGCCTTCCGGCGCACAGGGCTGGTTTATCAATACCCGCCGCGAGAAATTTTCCGACAAGCGTGTTCGCGAAGCGCTCGCGCTCACCGTGGACTTCCCATGGATGAACAAGAATCTGATGTACGGTTCTTATGACCGCACTTATTCGTATTTCCAGAACACCGAGATGGCGGCACAGGGCAAACCCTCGCCGCAGGAGCTGGAGCTGCTCGAGCCGTTTCGCGGCAAGGTCGATGACGCGGTATTCGGCGAAGCCTACATGCCGCCCGAGGCGGACGGCTCTGGTTCCGACCGCAATCTCCTGCGGCGCGCCGGCTTGCTGCTTCGCGAAGCCGGCTGCGAGATTAAAGACGGCAAGCGCATGACGCCAAAGGGCGAGCCGATCACGATTGAATTCCTGATCAATACGACTTCTTTCGAACCGCACCATTCCGCGATCATCTCCAACCTGCGACGGCTCGGCATCGAAGCCAACATGCGCGTCGTCGACCCGGCGCAATTCCAGCTACGGCTGCAAACCTTCGACTTCGACATCACCGTGCAGCGCTTTTCGACAAGCTCAACGCCCGGCGAATCCTTGCGCTCCTTCTTTTCGTCGGAAGCTTCAAAAATGCAGGGATCGCGCAACCTGTCGGGTATTTCCGACCCTGCGATCGATGCGCTGGTCGAGAAAATCGTCGGCGCGAATTCCCGCGAAGCGCTCACCTTAGCCTGCCGCGTGCTCGACCGTGTGCTTCGCACCAATCACTACTGGATTCCGCAGTGGAATAAGGGCACGCACTGGATCGCCTATTGGGACGTTTTCGCACGGCCCAAAGAAAAGCCGCGATACGGGCGCGCAATACCCGAGACATGGTGGCGCGCCCGGGCCGATTGACCGGCAACCGGAAGCCGCGCAGTTTGTTTATAAGTATTGCCGCAGGAGCCTGAATGCTCGCCTATATCGTTCGCCGCCTGCTTCTCATTATTCCTACCATTCTCGGGATCATGCTGGTCTCGTTTCTGGTGATTCAGTTTGCGCCCGGCGGCCCGGTCGAGCAGGCGATCGCGCAGCTTACCGGGGCGGATGTTTCGACCTCAGACCGGCTCAACCGCAGCGGCGGCGAGCTCTACCGGCAGAACAATCCGAGCGGCTCGTTCGATACCACCAGTTCGCGCTATCGCGGCGCGCAAGGGCTGGACCCGCAGATTATCAAAGACCTCGAAAAGCAGTTCGGCTTCGACAAGCCGGCACACGAGCGCTTTTTGCTTCTTCTGTGGAATTACGCGCGCTTCGATTTCGGCCGCAGCTATTTCCACGATGCGCAGGTGCTCGATCTCATCGTCCAGAAGATGCCGGTCTCGATCTCGCTCGGGTTGTGGCTGACGCTGCTCACTTATCTCATTTCGATTCCGCTCGGGATTGCAAAGGCCGTGCGCGACGGCACGCGCTTCGACGGCTGGACTTCGGTGATCGTCATCATCGGCTACGCGATCCCGGCTTTCATGTTCGCGATCTTCCTGATCGTCGTGTTCGCGGGTGGATCGCTGAACCTGCCCTGGGGCCTGAGCTCCGCCTTCCCGCTTCGCGGACTCACATCGCCGAACTGGGACGAGCTTTCATGGTTTGCCAAGATCGGAGACTATTTCTGGCATCTCACGCTGCCGATCACTGCAATGCTACTCGGGTCGTTCGCGACCATGACGCTGCTCACGAAAAACTCGTTTCTCGACGAAATCCGCAAGCAATATGTCGTAACCGCGCGCATGAAGGGACTCTCGGAACGGCGCGTGCTTTACGGACACGTTTTCCGGAATGCGATGCTCATCATCATCGCGGGCTTTCCCGGCGCCTTCATCGGCGCATTCTTCTCGGGCTCGTTGCTCATCGAGCAGATTTTTTCGCTCGACGGATTGGGACTTCTCGGCTTCGAGGCCGTGGAAAAACGCAACTATCCGGTCGTATTCGCGACTCTCTATATCTTTTCGCTCCTCGGCCTGGTCGTGAACCTGATCTCGGATCTCACCTACACTTGGGTCGATCCGCGCATCGACTTCGAATCGCGCGAGGTCTGACGCATGGATCAGATCACGCAGACCCCTGTGCTCGAACAGCACAAGGCAAATGTCGAGACGAAGAATGAGCGCCTGTCGCCGATCAACAAACGGCGTTGGCAAAACTTCAAGCGCCACCGCCGCGGATATTGGTCGCTCTGGCTTTTCTCGATCCTGTTCGTGCTTTCGCTCGGCGCCGAATTGATCGCGAACAGTAAACCCTTCCTCGTCTCCTATGACGGCAAATGGCACTATCCGATCTTCCAGTTCTATCCGGAGACCGTGTTCGGCGGCGACTTCGAGACGGAAGCGAATTATCGCGACCCCGAAGTGCAGAAGCTGATCAAAGAAAAGAACGGCTACATGTTGTGGCCGATCATTCCGTTCCATTACTCGACGATCAACTACGACGTTCCGACACCCGCGCCGTCGAAACCGACCTGGATGTACACGGAAGAAGAGTGCAAGGCCGCTGTCGCGAAGAAAGCGGGCGCGAAAGGCTGCCGCGATCTCGACCAGAACTGGCTCGGCACCGACACCGCCGCGCGTGACGTCACCGCACGCATGATCTACGGTTTTCGAATCTCCGTGATCTTCGGGCTGACGCTTACGATCTTGTCCTCGATCATAGGAATCGCGGCCGGCGCGGTGCAGGGCTATTTCGGCGGCTGGGTCGATCTTACCTTCCAGCGCTTCATCGAAATCTGGACGTCAATTCCGACGCTATACGTGCTTCTCATCGTCGCTGCGGTGCTGCCGCAAGGATTCTTCATTCTACTTGGGATCCTGCTCCTGTTCTCCTGGACTTCGCTCGTTGGCGTGGTACGGGCGGAATTTCTGCGCACCCGCAACTTCGAGTATGTGCAGGCCGCGCGTGCGCTTGGCGTTTCCAATTCGGTCCTGATGTATCGCCACATCCTTCCAAACGCGATGGTAGCGACGCTCACCTTCATGCCCTTTATTCTTTCGGGCTCGGTGATGACGCTGACCGCACTCGACTATCTCGGTTACGGGCTGCCGCCCGGATCGCCCTCGCTCGGCGAACTCTTGAATCAGGGCCGTAACAATTTGCAGGCGCCGTGGCTCGGCATCACCGGATTCTTCACGGTTGCGACCCTGCTCACGCTTCTGATCTTCATCGGCGAAGCAATCCGCGATGCCTTCGATCCGCGAAAGACCTTCTCATGAGCGGCGCGCTTCTCGAAGTCAAAGATTTCTCGGTTGTGTTCCGTCAGTCGGGACGCGAGACGCTCGCGGTCGATCGCATTTCGTTCGATGTGAAGAAGGGGGAAACGGTTGCGGTGGTCGGCGAATCCGGCTCCGGAAAATCCGTGACCGGGCTTTCCGTGCTGCGGCTCTTGCCCGCTTCCGCCAGCCACCCAAGTGGAGAAATCCTGTTTCAGGGCCGCGATCTGCTAAAACTCACCGAGCAGGAAATGCGCGGCGTGCGCGGCAACGACATCACCATGGTGTTTCAGGAGCCGATGACCTCGCTCAATCCGCTGCACACTATCGGCCAGCAAATCTTGGAAATGCTGGAAGTCCACCGCGGCATGCGCGGTGAAGCCGCGAAAAAGCGCGTGATCGAGCTGCTCACCGAAGTTGGCATCCCGACACCGGAGGAACGGCTCGGCTCCTACCCGCACCAGCTTTCCGGAGGACAGCGCCAGCGCGTGATGATTGCGTTGGCGCTCGCGAACGAACCCGATCTATTTATCGCTGACGAACCGACGACGGCGCTCGATGTCACCGTGCAGGCGCAGATTCTGAAGTTGCTTAAAGAACTGCAGGGCCGGCTCGGCATGGCAATGCTTTTCATCACGCACGACCTCAACATCGTGCGCAAGATCGCGGATCGCGTTTGCGTGATGAAACAGGGCAAGATTGTCGAACAGGGTCCGGTCGAAGAAATCTTCAAAAATCCGCAGCACCCTTATACGAAGGCGCTGCTTGCGGCCGAGCCGAAAGTGCAACCTGCGCCGCCGCAACCGGACGCGCCGACGATGATCTCCACAGACGATCTCAAGATCTGGTACCCGATCAAGCGCGGTCTCTTCAAGAAGACCGTCGGACACATCAAGGCGGTGGATGGTGTCACGCTGAAAGTCCGGCGCGGCGAGACGCTCGGCGTGGTCGGCGAATCCGGCTCCGGCAAAACGACGCTCGGCCTCGCGCTTCTCCGGCTCATTTCCAGCGACGGCCCGATCGTATTTCTCGGCAAGCCGATTCAGAGTCTGAAGTTCAAGGCCATGCGCCTGTTCCGGCGCGATATGCAGATCGTGTTTCAGGACCCATACGGTTCGCTGTCCCCGCGCATGTCGATCACAGACATCGTCTCCGAAGGTTTGCGCGTGCATCAGCCAAAAATGAGCCCGGAAGAGCGAGACCAGCGCGCGGCGGCGGCGCTCAAGGATGTCGGTATCGACCCAGCGACGCGGCACCGTTATCCGCATGAATTTTCCGGTGGACAGCGCCAGCGCATCGCGGTCGCGCGCGCGATGGTGCTTGAGCCCTCGTTCGTCGTGCTCGACGAACCGACCAGCGCGCTCGATATGCTGGTTCAGTCGCAGATTGTCGATCTGCTGCGCGACCTGCAGAAAAAGCGCGGGCTTACCTATCTCTTCATCAGCCACGACCTGCGCGTGGTCGCGGCACTTGCAAGCCACGTCGTGGTGATGAAGGACGGCAAGATCGTCGAGCAGGGTCCGGCGGAAAAACTCTTCAAGAGTCCCGAGAGCAGCTATACGCGCGCGCTGTTCGCGGCGGCCTTCTCGCTAGAGACGGCGTAGTAACTACGTTCTTCGCACTTCCAGGATTTCGAGGCCGCTTGCGCGGATCCGCATGATCGCCTCGGCCAACGGCTCCTCGGCAACCGCCATGTGAAATGCATTGGCATGCAGTAGTTTCCCGCTGCCTGTGTAAAAACCGACATGGCCTTTCCAAAAAATCAGATCGCCGCGAGAGAGCGCTTTCTCGTCGCCTTTGAACGAAACCGGACTTCCATTTTTTTGCTGCATGTCGCTGTCACGCGGACACTCGTGCCCGGCGCTTTGCAGCGCAAGTTGTACGAGACCGGAGCAGTCGAGCCCTGCGGACGTCTTGCCACCCCAGAGATACGGCGTGCCAAGGAAACGGCGCGCGACTTCGACCGGGTCGCTTTCGCGGAAATCGATAACCGCGATATGCTGCTTTGCAATGAAGCCCCCGTTCTCGGCGACGATGAAACTTTCTTCCTCGCGCTTCGCCGCGAATTCGCTACCGAAGGAAAGCGAAGCGATCGGCGGCGATTTGATGTCGGACTTCGGAAAGACGAAAGTCCGCAACGCGCGAACGCGATGCGTCGGTGTTGCCGACTGTTTCGCAAGCGCATTTGAAGACAACCAGCCGACATAACCGTCACGCGCAAGTTGGCCCCACGACCAGCCCTCCTCGTTAGCTTCATAAACGATCACGCGCTCGCCATGCAGTGCTTCGGTGTCGAGCAGAGCTTCCGGCGAAGGCGTTTGTCTCAACGGTGCGGAGACGTCGATCACCTGCATTATTTCGCCGTCTACGAAACGCGGGGCATCGACCTGGCCTCGCAGATAAGAGGCCGCGAGATCGGGTCGCGCCGGCGTAAGACGTTTGTCGAAACCGCTCACAACGGAAGCTCTCTGGATTTTGCGACCATAAGATCCGCCAAGCGCTCGACATATAGCGCGCCCTTCACCGTGCGCTGGACGAGCACGTTTCTGCGGTCGGCGAGGTCGCGCCGGCGTTGCAGAAGCTCCATGCGTCCCATCGTGTCGAGCGCGCGCGTGATGACGGGTTTTGTGACGTTCAACTTGGCCGCAAGCCCTCGCACGGTATGCGGCGGAGTCTCGAGATAGACGGTGAGCAGAATGGTGATCTGCCGCGCGGAAAGATCGCGGTCGTCATCGCGAACCATCTCATAATTGAAGTCGTGCAGGAGCTTTAGCGCCTGCGACGGGCGGAGATCGATGGCCACGGCTCGCTCAACAATCGTTTCGGAGCCGTATCATTTCAGGCCGCGGCAGCGCGCGCAAGCCTCAGCGGTAGCGTTCGGTTAACAGCGCATACAAAGCGCGTACCGAATGCGCTTCGCCACCTTCTGGCCGTCCCGGACGCTCTTTCGGATTCCAGGCGAAGATGTCGAGGTGTAGCCAGCTCTTTGCAGTGACAAACTTCGAGAGAAACAGCGCGGCCGTGATCGCGCCGGCATGCCCGCCACCCACGTTGTTCGTATCCGCGACTTTCGAGCTGAGCATTTCCATATAAGGCTGCCATAAGGGCATGCGCCAAAGCGGATCGGATTCCTTCGCCGAATGTTTTGCGAGCGTGTTCCAGAGCGCGTCGTCATTCGTGAATGCCGGCGGGATTTCCGGGCCGAGCGCCACGCGCGCGGCGCCCGTGAGCGTCGCGAAATCGATCACAAGCTCGGGTTTTTCCTCGTCGGCGAGCGCGAGCGCATCGGCGAGCACGAGACGGCCCTCGGCGTCGGTATTGCCGATCTCGACCGTGATGCCCTTGCGGCTCTTGAAAATATCGCCCGGCCGGAATGCGATTCCGGAAATCGAATTCTCCACCGCTGGAATAATCACGCGCAGCCGCACCTTCAGCTTCGCGTCCATAATCATGTGCGCAAGCGCAAGCGAGGCTGCCGCACCGCCCATGTCTTTTTTCATAAGCAGCATCGCAGTATCGGGTTTGATGTCGAGGCCGCCGGTGTCGAAGCACACGCCCTTGCCGACCAGCGTCAGCTTCGGATGCGAGGGCTTTCCCCAAGTGAACTCGACGAGACGCGGGGCGCGCTCGCTACCTTGCCCGACGGCATAAACGAGCGGGAAGTTTTTCTTGAGCAGGCCCTTGCCGACGACACTCGAAACTTTCGCGCCGTGCTTCTTCGCAAGCGCGCGGATCGCGGCTTCGAGCTCAGCAGGTCCGAGATCGTTGGCAGGCGTATTCACGAGATCGCGTGCGAGCGTCATGCCTTCTGCGATCCGTGCGATCTCCTTTGCATCGACCCCCGCAGGAACGACAAGTCGCGGCCGCTTTCTCTTGCTCTCCCGATACTTTCCAAAGCGGTAGGAGCCGAGCGCAAAGGCAAGTGTCGCAAGCCGCGCATCTGCCGGCGCTTCCGCAAATTTCCAGTCACCTTCCGGCAGAACGCTTGCGAGTTTTCCGGCGAGCAACGGATCGCTGTTCTTGTCCCCACGTTTGCCAAGGCCGAACAGACACCCGGCAACGCCTCCGCTCGCGTCGGGCACGATCAGATGCCGCCCGGTATCCGGCTTGAAAGCCGACGCATCGGCGAAGGCACGCGCGGCAACAGGCAGCTTGGGGCGTATCGATTTCCAGGTCTGGTCGTCCACGCACCAGATAGGCTTCGCGGCGGCAGCTGAGGCGGATAGAGCGGGATGCAGGGGCAAGGGAAAAATTCCGGTGGTTTCGCCGTCTAACACGCCCAAAAACCCCATGAAAGCGGGCTTAACGGGGCGTTAGGGTTAATTCTCTATTGCTTCTCCCCGGCATTCCGGCGTCCGCGCCGGGCTGCGCGCGGAGTTTTTGTATGCAGTGTAATCCCGCCATCTCGAAACAGCGCCTGCGCAACAGCGTATCGCGCCTCGCGCTCGTAGCGGCGCTCGCAACCTCACTCGGGGCGTGCGCGAACAAACCGAACAGCGGGGACATTACCGGCTCGATCCGGAATCCTTTCGCAGCCACCGAAACCAATCCGCAAAGCGAAATCGAGCGGCTCGGTGAGCGCTATAAGCAGAACCCGTCGGACACCGAGGCCGCAATTTCTTATGCCCAGGCGCTGCGCCGCAACGAGCAGAACGCCCAGGCGGTCGCCGTACTCGAACAGGCGACGATCAAGAACCCGCAGCACAAGGCGCTTGCAGGCGAGTATGGCCGTGCGCTGGCCGAGGCCGGTCGCCTGCAACAGGCCCTCGAAGTACTTTCCCGCGCCCATACGCCGGACCAGCCGGATTGGCGCATCTTGAACGCGCAGGGCGCGATCCACGACCAGCTCGGCAACTACAAGGCCGCGCGCCGCTATTATCAATCGGCGCTCAAAATCGCGCCGGAAGAACCCTCGGTGCTTTCCAACCTCGGTCTTTCCTACATTCTGTCCAAGGAATTGAAGCTCGCGGAAAGCACGTTGCGCCGCGCTTCCGCCAATCCGCGTGCGGAAAAGCGCGTGCGGCAGAATCTGGCGCTTTCGCTCGCGCTGCAAGGCAAGTTCGACGAGGCGGAAAAGATCGCCGCCGGCGACCTGCCGCCGGAGGAAGCCCGCGCTAATATCGCGGCGCTGCGTGACCTCATCAAGCAGCAACAGCAGCCGCGGAATATGCAGCGCTCCCAGTCGTAAAAAATTTCCGGATCGAATGTCAGATACGCCCGCCTCGCGCGGGCGTTCTTATTTGATTTCCATCACGCGTATCGCGGCCGGGCCCATAATCACGATGAAAAGCACCGGCAGGAAAAAGAGGATCATCGGCACGGTGAGCTTCGGCGGCAGCGCTGCCGCCTTCTTCTCGGCTTCGGACATGCGCTGGTCGCGGATTTCCTGCGCGAGCACGCGCAGCGCCTGTGCGAGCGGCGTGCCATAGCGCTCGGCCTGAATCAGCGCGGTACAGACGGCTTTGACGCCGTCGATCCCGGTGCGGGCCGCGAGATTCTCGAATGCCTGCCGGCGATCCTGCAAATAGGAAAGCTCGGCGGTCGTAAGCGTGAGTTCTTCCGCAAGCGGAACCGACTGCGAACCGACTTCCTGACTGACACGCTTGAAAGCGGCGTCGATCGACATGCCGGATTCGACGCAGATCAAGAGAAGATCGAGCGCGTCGGGAAACGCACGGCGAATCGACTGCTGGCGCCGCGTGATCACATTTCGCAGGAACAACTGCGGCAGCTTGATACCGAGATAGGCGGCGGCGATGCACATGCCGATTTTCATCATGAACGGCTGACTGATCGGCACCAGCACGAATACATAGAACAGTGCGAAGATAAACATCCCGATCGGCACGACCATGCGGAAGAACAGGAACGTCACCTGCGGTCCCTGCCCGCGATAGCCGGCTTGCATCAGCGTCGCCTTCACTTCCTCCTCGCCGAGCCACTTCTTCAGGTCGAGGCTCTCGACGATATTCTGCATGAAGGCTTTCGGCGTCGGGCGCAGGTTCACCTTCTCGCCGCGCGCAAGCTTTTCGCGTTCGCGCGTGCGGATCTGGCCGCGTTCGACGGCAAGCGTCTTCATGCGGCGGTCGAGGCCGTCGCCGGAAATAAAGGGCATGGCAATCGTGTAGATCGTCGCGACCACCGCAATCGCGATGAACACCGTCGTCATGAAGCGACCGTCGGAGAGCCGTTCGTAGATTAGTTCGACCATTTTACCGGCGCCTCTAGAAATCGAAATTGATCATGCGGCGCATAACAAGCACGCCCATGGTCATCCACATCGCGGAGCCCGCCATGAGCACGCGGCCTGTCGGCGTCGTCCACAAAAGCTCGATATATCCGGGGCTCGTCAGATAGACGAGTATCATTACCGCGAACGGCAGCGACGCGATGATGCTGGCGGATGCCTTCGCTTCCATCGACATCGCCTTGATCTTCGCAGACATCTTCTTGCGTTCGCGAAGCACGCGCGAAAGATTGCCGAGCGCTTCCGAGAGATTGCCGCCCGCCTGCTGCTGAATCGCAAGCACGATGCCGAAGAAATTGGCCTCGGGTAGCGGTACGCGCTCGTACATTTTCGCAGCCGAATCGGAAAGCGACATGCCGATCGCCTGACCTTCAGCGATCTGGCGGAATTCGCCTTTTACCGGCTCGGAAGTTTCGTTCGCAATGATACGGATACAGTCGCCGATCGGCAGGCCCGCCTTCACGCCGCGCACGATTACGTCGATCGCGTTCGGCAGTTCGAGAATGAATTTGTTCTCGCGCTTCTTCTTCAGATAGCCGATCACCCAGCGCGGGATGCCGAAACCGCCGGCAATGATGGCCGGGATCGCGAGAATAAGACCCATCCCCGACAGGTACATCAGCACGAAGGACATAAGACCTGCGACGGCGCTGAACATGTAGAACTGCTTCTTCGAGATCGAAAGGCCGGCCTGTTGCAGCCTGATCTCTATCGGCGGGTTCTTCGCGTTCTTCTGCTTCGCTTCGAGCTGCTTCAGCGTGTCTTCGACCTGCTGCCTGCGCGAAGACGAGTTATCCGCGGCTTTCTTGCTCCGCTTTGCCTGAATTTCATCAACCGAAATTTCTTTCAGCCGCTGCTCGGCGCGCTTCTCGCCCGAAATCATCGGGTAGATGAAAACGTAGAGCACGCCGGCGACGGCGACTGTGATCAGGAATGCAAAAGCCATCGAACTCATGACCGGCCCAGAATGTCGTCGATCTCGGCGCCGTCGAGCGCCGAGGCCAGCTTGTTCTGCTCGCCATAGTACTTCGCGCGATCCCAGAAGCGGGGCTGGCCGATGCCGGTCGAGCGGTGGCGGCCGAGCATGTTGCCGTTCTGGTCCTCACCGAGATAGTCGAAGACGTAAAGATCCTGCGTCGTCACGACTTCACCTTCCATGCCGACCACTTCGGTGACATGGGTGATGCGGCGCGAGCCGTCGCGCATACGCGACGCCTGAATGATGACGTCGATCGAAGACACCACCATCTCGCGAATCGTGCGCGGCGGCAGCGAGAAGCCGCCCATGGTGATCATGGATTCGAGACGGGAAAGCGCTTCACGCGGAGAGTTGGCGTGCAGTGTTCCCATCGAGCCGTCGTGACCCGTGTTCATGGCCTGCAACAAGTCGAACGCTTCGGGGCCGCGGACTTCGCCGACGATGATGCGCTCGGGACGCATGCGCAGACAGTTACGCACGAGATCGCGCATCGTCACCTGGCCTTCGCCTTCGAGATTTGGCGGGCGGGTTTCGAGGCGGACGACATGCGGCTGCTGAAGCTGCAATTCGGCGGCATCTTCGCAGGTGATGATGCGCTCGTCGTTGTCGATGTGCGCGGTGAGGCAGTTCAAAAGCGTCGTTTTGCCGGAGCCAGTACCGCCGGAGATCAGCGTGTTCACGCGGCAGCGGCCGATAATCCGGAGGAGTTCGGCGCCCTGCTCCGAAACCGATCCGTACTTGATCAGATCGGAGAGCTTGAGCTTGTCCTTCCTGAACTTACGAATGGTGAGCGCAGGGCCATCGATCGAAAGCGGCGGCACAATCACGTTGACGCGCGAGCCGTCCGGCAGGCGGGCGTCGCATATCGGCGAGGATTCGTCGACCCGGCGGCCGATCTGGCTCACGATGCGCTGGCAGATGTTGTGAAGCTGCTGGTTGTCGCGGAAGCGGATGCCGGTCTGCTGAATCTTGCCTTTGACTTCGATGTAAACCGTGTTCGCGCCGTTCACCATGATGTCGGCGATGTCGTCGCGCGCGAGCAACGGCTCAAGTGGGCCGTAGCCGAGCACGTCGTTGCAGATGTCGTCGAGCAGTTCTTCCTGCTCGGAAATCGACATCACGACGTTCTTGATCGTGATAATCTCGATCACGATGTCGCGGATTTCTTCGCGCGCGGCGATGGGCTCGAGCTTCGCAAGCTGCGTGAGATCTATCGCCTCGATCAGCGCACCGAAAATCTGGCCTTTGACTTCATAGAAGGTTTCCGAGCGCTGATTGCTCATCATCGGCGGCGGCGGAGCCGCTGGCGCGAGCGGTGGCGACGCCATCGCAGGCGCTTTCGCTCCCGTTTTCGGCGCAAAATCGGAGACGGTCGCGGGCGGCAGCATCTGCGTGGATGCAGGCGGCGGCGCGGGCTGAGCCGGCGCGCGCGGCATTTCCCGGACGGCGCTGTCGCTGTTTCCTCTTTTACCGAACATTCCGGACCTCGGACCCGTGAATTACTTCCGCAAGCCTCTGATCTTGGAGAGCAGCGGCGAGAGAAGATCGTTCTTCTGCTTTTTCGATTCCGTGCGGCCGGTGATCGATTTTGCGATCTGCAGAAAGGTGTCCGCGGTTTTATGCTTCGCGGCGACTTCAGCGATCATCTGGCCGTTGTTCGACGCGGTGCCGAAGAGCTGCGGTTCGAACGGAATCTGCGCGACAGGTTCGGCGCCGAGCGCTTTCGCAAAATCTCCGGCCTTCACTTCCGGGCGTTTCGGTATACCGACCTGATTCAGGAGATACATCGGTGCGCGGTCGTTCGGCCGCGCGGATTTTGCGAGATCGAACATGTTTTTCGCATTGCGGAGATTGGCGAGATCGGGTGCCGCCACGATCAGAATATCGTCGGCGCCGAGAATCGCACGCTTGGCCCAGCCGCTCCACACGTGCGGCAGATCGAGCACGATATAAGGTACCGAAGCGCGGAGCGTATCGAAGATCGGCTCGAAGCCTTCCGGCGAAATGTCGTATTCGCGATCGAGCGTCGCGGGCGCCGCAAGCAGGCTCAGATGATCGGTGCACTTGGAGAGCAGGCGGTCGATAAAGGCGCCGTCCACGCGATCCGGCGAGAACACGGCGTCCGCGATGCCCTGCGGCGGGTCCTGATTGAAGTCGAGGCCGGCAGTGCCGAAGGCGAGATCGAGGTCAGCGACCACCGCGTCGATTGCAAGATCCCGCGCAATCGCAAAACCGATGTTGTGCGCGACCGTCGATGCGCCGACACCGCCCTTCGCGCCGATCACACCCACGATCTTGCCGACCGGCTTTGCGTCCGCCGAGCCGTAGAGACCGGAGATCGACGCAACGAGGTCGAGCGGCCCGAGCGGCGCGACCAGATAGTCGCTGACGCCACGGCGCACGAGCTCGCGATAGAGAATGATGTCGTTCACACGGCCGACGACGACGACCTTGGTGCCGGCATCGCAGCTTTCCGAGAGACGGTCGAGGCCTTCGAGCAGCGCATTGCCGTGACCGTTATACTCGATGAAGATCACGTTCGGCGTGGCCGAGACGCGATAGGCTTCTTCCGCAGCGGGAAGCCCGCCCATCGAAACCTTCACATGCGCGCGTGCCATGCGCCGGTCGGCGGCGCAGTTCTGGACGGCGTGCGCAAGCTCCGGCGTTTCGCAGAACGCCTGAATCGTAATGCGCGGCACCGGAGCGATGTGGCGCTCCGGTTCGGCAGCAGGAATATTATGATCGAGTACGGGCGCGGATCTCATCAGTTGCCTACGTTGCTTGCCTTGGTCTGCGTCGGATAGGTCGTGGATGGATCCTGACCCTGGCGATATTTTTCGAGCACGGTCTTGCGGCGCGCCGCATAGCTCGGCTGCTCCGCGCGCGGCTGCACGAGGTCTTCCGGATTGGCGACGGAAGCCGCGAGATTGTGCTGGGTCGCGCAACCGAAGTTCCGCGACGAATAATTCTGCGCCCAGTCCGGGCTCGGCGTGGGGCCGAGATTTTCCTGACCAACGTGGCAGCGGTTCGCCACCTGCGCCGTGATCGCCGCGAAGGTGAGACGGATCGGGGCGACGTTCGAAGGCGCGTCGGACTGATAGGCCTGAACCTGGATCGCGCGGGCGGGCACGCCCGAGGAAACAAGAAGGCTGCGGAGTTCGCGCAGCGTGCGGCTCGACGCCACTTCGTTTGCGACATTCGCTGGCAGTTCGATCGTCAGCGGGCCGGAGCCGTGGCGGCGCCACTGCGAGGCGAAGCCGCCGGCGAGCGCGCGCTGTTCCGGCGTAAGACCGATGCGGCCAGTGCCCACGAACATCTGCACTGAGCGCGTGCCTTCGTTGACCTGGATCGGATGACGATCGCGATAGTCGGCCGGCACCGTGCCGGTCACGATGCGGTCGGTCTGGCAACCGGCTACGGCAATCGAGACGGCTCCGATAAAGAGCGCGGCGCGAAGACGGGCGGGAAGGACGCTTATTACTGACATCTTACGCTCCAAACACTCAATCCAGAATGAAACCGTAGTTACCCTTGAGGCGCTTCTGATCGTTGGCACCGGCCACGCCGTAGATGCGATTGAGACGGCCGAGCAGAACCGCCGACTGATCGGAGGGATTGGAGAAGCCGTCGTCCGGTCGCACCAGTTCCTGCTGCGCGGTGCCCTTCACGACATAAGGCGTCACCATGATCATCAATTCGGTCTGGCCGGTGAGATAGTCCCGGCTCTTGAACAACGTGCCGAGCACCGGAAGATTCATCAGACCCGGAAGGCCGTTGATGTTGTGCTTGGTCTGCTCCTGCAAGAGACCCGCCATCACGAGGGACGCGCCGGACGAGAGTTCGACCGTGGAGTTGGCGCGGCGCACGCGCAGCGCCGGAATGGTCACGGTCGAAAGACGGATCGCGCCTTCGGAGGAGAGTTCGCTGACTTCGGTGCCGACGCGCAGGCTGATCTTGCCTTCGGAAAGCACGACCGGCGTGAATTCGAGCGCGACACCGAACTGTTTGAACTGAATCTGCACCTGGCACTGGCCGGTCGTCGGATCGCAGCTCTGGCCGGCGGGAATCGGGAATTCGCCGCCTGCGAGGAATTTCGCGGATTCGCCGCTGATCGCGGTGAGGTTCGGCTCGGCGAGCGTGCGCATGACGCCGGCCTGCTCCATTGCGCGAATGGTCGCCTGCACCGTACCGCCGTTCGGCAACGTGAAGGACGGCCGGATGTTGCTCGTGGAGAGCAGCGTGTTCTGCGCCGAGAACGGGTTGGTGTTCTCGAAATTCACAACCGCAGCGCCGACATTGACGTTGCTGCCGCTCAGATCGACGCCGAGTTGCTTCAGGATATTACGCTGCACTTCCGCAACCGTGACCTTCAGCATGACCTGCTCGCGGTCGCGGATGGTCAGGCCGTTCACGACCTTGTTGGCGTCACCCACCATGCGCGCGGCGGTATCGAAGATGTGCTGCGCTTCGGCCGCGGAAGCGACCGTGCCGGAGAGCACGATACTGTCGCCGATCGCATCGACCTTGACCTGGGCCGAGGGCGCGAGGCGCTGGATCGTCGCGCGAACTCCGACAGCGTCGAGCGCGACCTCGATGTCGTAAGCCGCGATCTGCTGGCCGCTTTCGTCGAAGAACACGATATTGGTTTGCCCGGCTTTCACCCCGATGAGATAGGCCCGGCGCGCGGATCGGATCACGGCGTTTGCGACCGCGGGATTCGCAATCAGCACGTCCTTGGCGTCACGCGGCAGATCGACCACGATGGACTTGCCGACACCGAGCGCGAGGAAGTTGCCGCGTGCGTGGATCACGGGAATTTGCGGCTGCGCACGTTGAAAGGCCGGAGCATTATTCGGCGGACCCACGAGCTGCGGCTCGGCGGCGTGCACCGCTACGGGCAACGTCATCGCGGCGGCTGTGAAAGCCGCAAGGAAAGCGAATATTAACCCTGCTTTTGCGGCTAGTGGCTTTTGCATCGTCAGCCTCGATCCTTCGCTTACTTCGCGGTCTGCGTTGAGTTGATGCCGAAGCGGACGAAATTCACGCGGCTCGAATTCCGCTCGGGCTCGTCGGTTTCGGTGGCGACATTCGGCTTAGCGTCAGCGAGCGAGCGGAGCGCGAGAGAGATGGTGCCGCGCTGACGCGACATCGCAAGCGTTTCAGCCTGCTGCGGCCCAAGTTCGAGCGTCGCGGTCTTGCCGACGACGACCTTCTGGCCGTTCTTTTCTTCAACCGTCTGGTCGATCGCGAGTATACGGATATTGCGCAGAATGGTTTCGGTCGTGATCGCGTCCGCGTTCTGCTGGCTCTGCTCGCGCCGCGTTAGCATCACATCGACGCGGTCGTTCGGCAGGATGAACCCGCCGGCGCCGGTTTCGACGGAAATTTCGGTCGATACCGCGCGCATGCCGGCGGGCAGAATCGCCGACATGAAGCCGGAGCCGTCGGCGCGGACGAGTTTTTGTTCGCGGATCGGTTCGCCCGCGATGAAGGGCGAGCGCGCAACCGCACCCTTGAATTCATTCAGCGCATCGGGGCGGTCGGGCCTGCGGATGAAAAGCGGGCCTGCGGCCGCGATCGGCCACGCCTGCCAGGAGAGATCTTCCGGCGATACGGCGCGACCGACTGCGATGTCGGTCTTCGCGACGAGAATTTCCACGGTTTCGGAAACAGGTCTGACGATCTGCTGCACTGGCGCGGGCACTCGTTCGCCGCCAGAAAACATAAAGGCGGCGGCGCCAGCCGTTACGGCGATGCCGAGAACAATTAGACGCGCGGGTTTCATACGCTCACTCTTCCACTCGTGCTGAACCGGGACCGGGATATGGTCGCGGGGCTGCCACGTGCCGGATTTCACCAGCTAAGGGTCAACTTATGGTTAATGAGCAGTAGCGGAATTTAATTAATAAGAACTTGCACTTAGCGTCAGAGTGCAATCGCCTTCATGAAAGGTGTTTCCGGGTAAACCATGAGGCCGGCAAGCGCGAGCGCGATGCCGTAGGGAATCCCGGTCTGGAAATCGTGCAGCCGCGCGATCCATTTCTGTCTCGCGAGAATCGCCGGCATCGGTAGCGTGCGGAGTTGCAAAAGGATCAGCGTTAGCGCGCCGCCGGCAACGGATGCGATCAGCAGATATTCCAAGAGATGCGAGAAACCGAGCCACAGCGCGGTCGCAGCCGCAAGCTTCGCATCGCCGCCGCCGATCCAGCCGCGCGCAAAGAAGCCGAACGCGGCCACAAGTACGATGGTGCCCGCAAGCAAGTGACGGCCGACATCGCTCCAGCCCATGCCGGTGAGCCATGCCATGAGAAAGAAACCAATTATTAACGCAAGCGAAACGCGGTTCGAGATCGTCATCGAGACGAGATCGCTCGCAGCGGCAAACGCCATCGCCGCCGGGAAAAGGCCGAGAACGAGAATTTCGAGAACCATCGGGAACACGCCGGCTTTCGCGGAATATACCGCCGATTTAATCGGTAAAGCCTAAGCGAAGCATGAATCGGAAGGCATAAAACAGAAAGACCCCGGCCTTAGCCGGGGTCTTTCGTTGCAGAGAACGCAGAAACAAGGAGTCTTGGAAAGAAGCCTTACTTCAGAGCGCTTTCGACCGAGGTGAAAGTCGACGTGAGCTTGGTGCCGACGCCTTGCACGACGGCGATGATGGCAACCGAGATACAGGCGGCGATCAGACCGTATTCGATGGCAGTCGCACCCGACTCGTCTTTCAGAAAGCGAACAAGATTCTTCATTGACGGCTCCCTCAGAGGTTGAACGGACCGGCTCTTCTGTCCGGTCGCGGACGGAAGCTACAAAGAAGTTCCTGCGCTCACGTAAAGTCTGCTACCTAAAATTGAAACGAAAGTTCCGGCGTTCTGCAAGAGTTGCATTCGGGAATTAGAAACGCGAAAGGCTCCGGCTTGCGCCGGAGCCTTTCGTACTTTCGAGTTCGCGAACGCTTACTTGAGGGCGTTCGAAACCGAGGTGAACGTCGAGGTCAGCTTGGTGCCGACACCCTGCACGACCGCGATGATGGCGACCGAAATGCAGGCGGCGATCAGGCCATATTCGATGGCAGTCGCGCCGGACTCGTCCTTCAGGAAACGAGCGATATTCTTCATGTTTCAAGGCTCCTTGAACCTAGTTGGCTCTCTGCATGTCCGCCGGACTTTTTTGTCCGATCGAACGTGTGTGAACCTATCGCGAGCGGATTGCGTCACGGTTAATTCGATCGCAGAAACCCCGTGTTTTCAGGGCGAAATGAAACACGGTTAACGTTCCGCTGCGCGATTCGAAGAACCGTTACAGCGCAAAGCCTCATCCCGTGCGGCGCGCAAAAGATGCGTCCGGCAGCCGCGGGACGTTTGGATTTCATTCACCAATTTCGGCGAGAGTCCCGTCATCCGTTGCGTTCGTGTTGGAGGCGTTTGTGCTGCGTCATCAGATCAGGACCTTGCTTGTGCTGTGCGGTCTTGTGATCGCACCGAACCTCGCTTTGGCCGATGCTATCTCCGTCATCCTGGATCAGGCCAAACTGATGCGCCTGCCCGACCGCGTCTCGACCATTATTATCGGCAATCCCTCGATCGCCGACGGCACGCTGCAAGCCGGCGGTCTTATGGTCGTAACCGGCAAGGGCTATGGCACGACCAATCTGATGGTTCTGGATTCTAAAGGTACCGTGCTCGCGGAGCACACGATCACGGTGACTGCGCCGGTGCACGGCCTCACCGTTTTCCGCGGCTCCGACCGCGAAACCTTGAGCTGCGCTCCGAATTGCCAGCGGACCCTGGTGCCGGGCGACGCTTCGGCCGTTTTCGACGCCGTCGTCGCCCAGAACGGCACGCGTAACGGCCTTTCCGCCGGTAGTCCGCAGGCCGCAGCTCCCGCTCGCTGATCGCTTTTAGTTAACCGCTTGCTAACGGCGGGCCGCGCCTTCTGAGCGCGCAGTTCAACGAATTTTCAAGCGATAAAAGCTACAAACGCGGCACGATAGAGCGCGGACCTCAACCCATGTTCGGTATTTCATTCCGTAAGGAAAAAGCCTCCGGAACGACGCGCGGCCTGCGCCGCCTGGTCGTGCGTTTCGGACGCAAGAACGACGGTGCCGCCGCGGTCGAGTTCGCGATGGTCGTCGTGCCGTTTTTCGCGATTCTGTTTGCAATCATCGAGCTCGCACTTGTGTTCTGGGCGGGTCAGGTGCTCGAAACCGCGGTGAACGATACCAGCCGTCTCGTCATGACCGGCCAGGCGCAGAAGCAGAACTTCGATCAGACGCGATTCAAGACCGAGCTTTGTGCGCGTGTACTCGGCCTGTTCAACTGCACTACCGGCATGCTGATCGACGTTCGCACCTCGGGCGCTTTTGCGAGCGCAAACCTCGGCAAGCCCGCCTTCAAGGCGAACGGTCAGGTCGACGACACCGGCTTCCAGTACCAGACTGGCGGACCCGGCGACATCGTCGTCGTTCGCGTGATGTACGAGTGGCCGCTCATTCTCCGCACCTTCGGCCTCGATCTCGCCGATACGCCGAGCGGCAAGCGCCTCATTATGTCGGCGGTCGCATTCCGCAACGAGCCTTATCAATGAGCATGATCGCGATTTCGGAATTCTTCGCTTCGCTGCGCGGCAAACTTTCGCGCTTTTCGCACGACAAGCGCGGCGTTTCGGCCGTCGAATTCGCGATCATTCTGCCGTTCATGGCGATGCTCTATCTCGGCGGCACCGCGATCACGCAGGCGATCATCGTCAAGCGCAAGGTCGTGCTGGTAACGCACACCGTGGGCGACCTCGTCGCGCGCGACAACAGCATCACCAATGCGGAAGTCACTGCGATTTTCGATGCCGCGAAAGCGGTGTTCGCGCCCTATACTTGGAATTCCCTGCTCAAGATCAAGGTGACGAGCGTCAACATCAACGCAGCCGGTACCGCGACGGTCGGCTGGGGCGAAGCCTTTCAGGATACGGCGCGTGTGCCGAACGCAACTGTCACGCTTCCGACCGGCCTGAACACGCCGAATACGTCGATCATCTGGACGGAAGTCAGCTACAATTTCACGCCGCCGGTTGGCGGCGCCTTCACCGGTGGCACGCTCACATTGACCGACCAGCTCTATATCCGCCCGCGCCTCGTCACTACGATCACGCGCACGGCAAACTGAGCCGCCTAGATCTTCTGATTATATTCGCCGACTTCGGGATGGGTGCGGATCACCGCATCCACGGCCTTGAACATATCCTTCAAGCGCGCTTCCGAGGCCGGGCTTTCTACCACGACGACGAGCTCGGGCTTGTTCGATGACGCGCGCACAAGGCCCCAGGTGCCGTCTTCGACGGTGACACGCACGCCATTCACGGTCACAAGATCGCGGATCGCCTGCCCGGCAACCTTGTCGCCCTTCGCTTTCGCCGCCTCGAAGTGCTTCACGATCTTATCGACGATGCCGTACTTCTTTTCGTCATCGCAATGCGGCGACATGGTCGGCGACTGCCAGGTGCGCGGGAGTGCCGCCCGCAGGTCCGACATCTTCTTATCCGGATTGCGGTCGAGCATTTCGCAGACCGCGATTGCCGAGAGCAGGCCATCGTCATAGCCGCGGCCGAACGGCGGGCCGAAGAAGAAGTGGCCGGACTTCTCGAAGCCTGCAATCGCGTTCAACTCGTTCGCGCGCCGCTTGATGTAAGAATGACCGGTCTTCCAGAAATCGACTTTGACGCCGTTCTGCTTCAGGACCGGATCGGTCAGAAAGAGGCCAGTCGATTTGACATCGACGATGAACTGGCCGCCCTTGCCGCCCGCTGACATGTCGCGCGCCAGCATCACGCCGACCTTGTCCGCGAAGATTTCCTCGCCGAGATCGTCGACGACGCCGCAGCGGTCGCCGTCGCCGTCGAAGGCAAGGCCAACATCGGCCTTGTGTGCGAGTACGGCATCGCGCACGGCGTGCAGCATCTTCAGATCTTCGGGATTGGGATTGTATTTCGGGAAGGTGTGGTCGAGTTCGGTATCGAGCGGCACGACCTCGCAGCCGATCGCTTCCAACACTTTCGGCGCGAACGCGCCGGCGGTGCCGTTGCCGCAAGCCGCAATGACTTTCAGCTTGCGCCTTAGCTTCGGACGCTTGGCGAGATCGGCCATGTAGCGTTCGGCGAAGCCTGTAATGAACTTGTAAGCGCCGCCGTCTTTGGTTTTCGATTTCGCTTCGAGCACGATTTCCTTGAGACGGCCCATTTCGTCGGGACCGAAGGTGAGCGGGCGCGCGGCGCCCATCTTCACGCCGGTCCAGCCGTTGTCGTTATGCGAGGCGGTGACCATCGCGACGCAGGGGCAGTCGAGCTCGAACTGCGCAAAGTACGCCATCGGAGAAAGTGCCAGACCGACATCGTGGACGCGCATGCCGCCCGCCATGAGGCCGCTCGTGAGCGCTGCTTTGACGGACATCGAATAGCCGCGGAAGTCGTGGCCTACGACGATGTCGGGCCGCACGCCAAGCTCGTGAAAAAGCGTCGCCATGCCGAGGCCCAGCGCCTGAATACCGATCAGGTTGATCTCTTTTTCCAGCACCCACCGCGCGTCGTACTCGCGGAAGCCGGTGGGCTTCACGAGCGGGGTCGTCTCATACTCGTAGGTGTTCGGCGCGATCGCCGCTTTCGGCTTGGGAAACATCAAGAATTCCGTGCTGGCACAAGTCCGGCGGACGCCGGCCGGCAAGCGATCTAGCACGAAAGCGGGCGGAATTGAGAAGCGGAGTTAGCGCTCGAGCTCCAGCACGCCCTTTTTGAACTCGAAACGGGCGAGGCGCTTCAAGAAGCTCATACCGAGAAGGTTCTGGCCGAGCATGCCTTCGTCGAGCACCATGGCTTCGACATTCTCGATCTGGATCGAGCCGATGCGAACCGAGCGAAGCGTGATACGCTTCGCCCGCGCGGTGCCGTTTGCGGTGCTCACCTTGATATCGAAGCGGTCGCTCGGGGTAATCAGCCCGAGCGCGCGGGCGTCTTCATAGCGCAGCGCAATCAGGGTCGCGCCGGTATCGACGATCGCGCGGAGGCGGCGGCCGTTGAAATCGACCTCGGTTACATAATGACCTGAGCGGTCCGAACGAATGCGGACATAGCCGCCGGCGTCGTTATCCTTGGCGCTCTGCTCGACCTGAATCGGCTCCGGGCCTTGCTGAAAGGCAACGAAGGCATCGCGGCCACGGCGCATCAGCTCCTGCGCGGTATCCGGCGCATAGACCGAAAGCACGAAAAAGCCTGCGGCGACGAGAATGAGAAATCGAAGCATGGCATACCCAGCGAACGCGATCTTCGCGCAAAGACAGTGTGAAGCCCGTTAACGCGAAATAGGTGGGTAGGATTGCGGCTTTTTCAATAAACTCGATCAAGTTCCGCGCGGTTTCGCGCGGCGCGTCGGGGTGGCGGACGCCGGATCGTCCGGCCAGACATGTTTCGGATAGCGGCCGCGCATTTCCTTTTTCACGTCGGCCCAGGAGCCGCGCCAGAAGGCGGGCAGATCGCGCGTGACCTGGATCGGCCGTCCGGCAGGCGACAGAAGCGATAGCACGAGCGGAATTTTTCCCGCGGCGACGGAAGGGTGCTTTGCGAGACCGAACAGCTCCTGCACTTTGACGGAGATCGTCGGGCCGGCCTCGGCGGAATAATCGATTGCGAGTTCGGAGCCGGTCGGCGCAATAAAACGATCCGGCGCTTCCGTGTCGAGACGGCGTGACAAATCGTGCGGAAGCAGCGCGTGGAGCGCGTTCGAAACATCGCCTGCGGAAATTTCACTGAGCGAAGTTTTCCCGGCAAGAAACGGCGCGAGCCAGCTTTCGATATTCGTTGTGAGCGCCGACGGCGAAACGTCAGGCCATTCGTCGCCTTCGGCTGCACGCAGGAAGCGCAGGCGCTCAAGCCAGCGCTTGGCCGCCGTGGAAAATGGAAGTATTTCGATGCCGAGGGAGACGATTCCGGCGGCGAGCGCTTTGGCGGTTTCGTCGCTCGCCTGAACTTTCAGCGGACGCTCGGCTAAAACCAGCGACATATATCTTCGCGCCGAGCGGCCACGTACCGCACGCGCCTTCGGATCGAACACAGCCTCTTCAGTTTGGACGATCTTGTCCGCGAAGCGCGAGGCGATTTCCGTTTCACTGATCTTCGCGGCGAGCAGAATGCGGCCTTCCTGCCCCACGCCGGCGATTTCGGCGACGGCGAGATAATCTTCGCGCGCGAGCGCGCTGGTTTGCTCGAGTTTCGCGCCCCGTCCGTTCGCAAGCAGGAATGTGCCGCCACGCTCGGGTCTCGTTTTAGCGACGCGGTCAGGATAAGCGAGCGCGAGCAGGTTGCCCGCATACACGGGCGCCACTTCGCGGATTTTTCCGCCTGCGGACTCCGCCCAGCGTCTGGCAAGATTGCGCGCTTCCTCGCCACGGCGGGATTTGTCACGGCGGAACTCGGCAATGCGATACGAAAGATCAACGTCATTCCCGCCAAGGCCGCGCTCGGAAACGACCGCCGCGATTTCGGCCGCGAGCAACCCGTTATCCTCTTCCGCTGCCGCGACGATCATCGCGGCAAGCCGTGGATGCAGCGGGAGCCTTGCGAGCTTCTTACCGAGCGGTGTGATCGCGCCTTTGCCGTCAATCGCGCCGAGCGAGGCGAGCAGCGATTTCGCTTCATTGATCGCGGCGGCAGGAGGCGGATCGAGCCAAGTTAGCGTCATCGGGTCTTGCACACCCCATTGCGCAAGATCGAGTACGAGACTCGTAAGATCGGCGGCAAGAATTTCGGGTGTTGCGAAAGGCAGAAGACTTCGCGTCTGCTCTTCGTCCCACAAACGATAGCAGACACCGGGCTCGGTGCGGCCGGCGCGGCCGCGGCGCTGATCGGCAGAGGCGCGCGATACGCGCACGGTTTCCAACCGCGTCAGACCTAGATCGGGCTCGAAGCGTGGCACGCGGGCGAGACCGGAATCGGCCACAACACGCACGCCCTTGATCGTGATCGAGGTCTCCGCAATCGAAGTCGCAAGCACGATCTTGCGGCGGCCCGGCGGCGAAGGTTCGATCGCCTTATCCTGTACGTCGCTGTCGAGCGCACCGTAAAGCGGGACTATATCAATCGTCTTGTCGCGGATGCGCTCGCCCAGAAAATCCGCAGTCCGGCGGATTTCGCCTGCGCCCGGCAGGAAAGCGAGCAGCGAGCCATCTTCGTTCGATGCGACACGAGCGAGCGCGTCCGCCATCTCTTGATGAATGGGCGTGCGCGCATCGCGGCCGAGATATTTCGTCTCGACCGGATAAGCGCGGCCTTCGCTTTCGATCACCGTCGCATCGTCAAGCAGTTTTGCGACCCGCGCGCCGTCGAGGGTCGCAGACATTACGAGAATCCTGAGATCGTCGCGAAGCCCGCGCTGCGCATCCAGCGCGAGCGCCAGACCTAAATCCGCGTCGAGCGAGCGCTCGTGAAACTCGTCGAAGATGACTGCCGCAATTCCCTTCAGCTCCGGATCGTCGAGCACGAGCCGCGTGAAGATGCCCTCGGTGATCATTTCGATCCGCGTTTTTGCACTCACCTTCGAACCGAAACGCACACGCAGACCAACCGTGTCGCCCAGCTTCTCTCGAATAGAATTCGCCATGAACTGCGCGGCGGCACGTGCCGCAATCCTTCGCGGTTCCAGAACGAGAATTTTCTTAGCCCCGACCCAGGGCTGATTAAGCAGCGCGAGCGGCACGCGGGTGGTCTTGCCGGCGCCGGGAGGAGCCACGAGCACAGCCGCATTGCGCGCGCGCAAGGCGTCTTTCAGCGCAGGCAGCACCTCATCGACCGGAAAGACGCCGTTCAACGGTTCTCGTGGTGAATTCATTCTTAATTCGATCGCTAAAATCGTCTGCGAAATAGCGGCTCGCGCCTAGCCGGTCAAAGCCGCGAAATCCGGCCCTTCCCTTGCACTTCAAGTTAACAGGCGGCGGCTAGTGTCCCGGACAGGCACAGCCGCGCCTTTGGCGCGGAGACGGTTATGAGCGCGATGGCAACATACGAAAAGCCGCGGGTCGACTGGGTCGATTACGCCAAGGGCTTCTGCATCATCATGGTGGTGATGATGCATTCGACGCTGGGCGTCGAACACGCCGCCGGCAAGGAAAGCTGGATGGGCTATTTCGTCGCTTTCGCGAAACCGTTCCGCATGCCCGACTTCTTCCTGATCTCCGGCCTGTTTCTCGCGCGCGTAATCGATCGCAACTGGCGCGATTACCTCGACAAGAAGGCCGTGCACTTCCTCTATTTCTACGTGCTTTGGGTCACGATCCAGTTCGTGTTCAAGGCGCCCGGCTTTCTCGCGCAGGGCGGGCTGACGAACGTGGCAGCGCAATATGCGCTCGCTTTCGTCGAGCCCTTCGGCACGCTCTGGTTCATTTACATTCTTCCCTTTTTCTTCGTGTTGACGAAACTCACGAAACGCATACCGCCGCTTGCGATCTTCGCAGCCGCCGCTGCGCTCGAAATCGCGCCGATCCACACCGGCTGGATCGTGATCGACGAGTTCGCTGCGCGCTTCGTCTATTTCTTCGCGGGCTATTGGCTCGCGCAGCATTTCTTCAGCTTCGCCTCGGGCGTACAAAAGGACCCGTGGCTCGCGCTTGCCGGTCTCGGCGGCTGGGCGATCGTGAACGACCTTCTTGTTGTCAAAGGTTACAGCGATCTGCCCTTCGTCTCGCTCGCGCTCGGCTTCGCGGGGGCCGCAGCGATCGTCGCGCTTGCCGCGCTGCTCGCCAAAGTGAACTGGTTCTCGCTCCTGCGCTATGCGGGCGAGAATTCCATCGTGGTCTATCTCGCGTTCTTCCTGCCGATGGCTGCGACCCGCGCGGCGCTGCTCAAGACCGGCGCGATTCCCGATCTCGGTACGGTCGCGCTGATCGTCACCGCGATGGGCGTCATCGTGCCGCTCCTGTTCCACGCGATCGTGCGCGGAACGCGCCTCGACTTCCTGTTCGTGCGGCCTACCGCATTCCAGATCGGCGGCAAGCGCAAAGCGCCGCTTCAACCAGCGGAATAAGCCCTTTTTCGAAGTGCGGACTGTCCCCATCTATGGGGGCGGTTGCGCTTGCCGGGCCCGCCTCGCTTCGGCATCGTGCCGCTCTCGCGAGGTTCCATGTCCGAAATTCGTCCCCTGAAGAAGGGCGACCGCGTTTTTCTGATCGACGGTTCGTCTTTCATCTTCCGCGCCTATTTTGCCATGTTCAAAGCCGCGCAGTCGCGCGGCAAGGCTTTCACGCGCTCCGACGGCCTGCCGGTCGGCGCGATCATGACGTTCTCGTCGATGATGTGGAAACTCATGCGCGAAGGCATCGACGGCAAGAAGCCGACGCATGTCGGCTGCGTATTCGACGCGCCAGGCGACGGATTCCGGAACGAAATCTATCCAGAATATAAAGCGAACCGCGAAGACCCGCCGGAAGACCTGATCCCGCAGTTTCCGCTGATGCGCGATGCGGTCAAAGCCTTCGGCCTGAAACCGATCGAGGAGCAAGGTTACGAGGCGGACGACCTGATTGCGGCCTATTCGCGAGAAGCGCGCGAGAAAGGCGCGGAGGTTCTTATCATCGCCGGCGACAAGGACCTGATGCAGCTCGTGCGCAAGGGTGTCACCATGTACGACCCAATGCCGGGCAACGAACGCAAGATCGGCGAGAAAGAAGTAGAAGAAAAATTCGGCGTCGAGCCGGAGCGCGTTCCGGACGTGCAGGCGCTCTGCGGCGATAGCACCGACAACGTGCCGGGCGTGCCGGGCATCGGCATCAAGACCGCGGCACTCCTCATTCAGGAATATGGCGACCTCGAAACGCTCCTGAAGAACGCCGAGAAGATCAAACAGGACAAGCGCCGCCAGACCCTGATCGACAATGCGGAGCTAGCGCGCGTTTCGAAGAAGCTCGTGCTTCTCGACGACCGTGCGCCTTTGAAAGTACCGCTCGATCAACTCGGCTTCGATGGCGGCGATCCGGCAAAGGTGGTCGCGTTCCTGAAGGCGATGGAATTTACGCGGCTGACTGAGAGCGTTGCGAAGGCTGCGGACATCGATCCCGAGAGCGTGAAGGCGGACCCCAAGCTTGCGGCGGGGGCAGCGACTGCGAAGAGTAAAGCCGCGACAAAAGAAACAGCGCCTGCTGCCGTCGGCAAAAAAGGAGCTGCGCCTTCCGGCGAGCTTACGCCGCATGCGTTGTTCGCCCGGCGTGAGTCGCAGCTCAAGGACATCCCGTTCGCACATAAAAAATACGAAACGGTCACGACACCGAAGCAGCTTGATTCATGGATCGCACGCGCGCGCGAGCAAGGCTATGTCGCTGTCGACACCGAAACTAGCGCGCTCGATTCGATGCAGGCCGAGCTCTGCGGCGTGTCGCTTTCCGTCGTTCCCGGCGAAGCCTGTTACATTCCGCTTACGCATCGCAGCGAAGGCGAAGGCCTGTTCGAAGGCGGATTGCTCAAAGGGCAGCTTGGTGTTGATGAGACAATCAAGAAGCTGAAGCCGCTTCTCGAAGACAAGAGCATTCTGAAGATCGGACAGAATCTCAAATACGATACCGTCGTATTGTCGCGCTACGGCATCCGTATCGCGCCCTATGACGACACCATGCTGATGTCCTATGCGTTGGACGCCGGACGCTCCAACGGCGGGCACGGCATGGACAATCTCTCGCAGAAATTTTTCGGCCATAAGCCGATCGCGTTCGAGGATGTAGCGGGCAAGGGCAAAGGCGCGGTCTCTTTTGCGCGCGTACCGCTCGACCGCGCCACCGAATACGCCGCGGAAGACGCCGACGTAACGCTGCGGCTCTGGCTTTACCTGAAAGCGCGGCTCACCGCCGAGAGCATGAACAATGTCTACGAGTCGCTCGAACGCCCGCTGGTGCAGGTGCTCGCGGACATGGAGAAACGCGGCATTGCGATCGACCGGCAGATGCTCTCGCGTCTGTCCGGCGATTTCGCACAATCGACCGCGCGGTTAGAGGACGAAATTTCGAAACTCGCGGGCGAGCAATTCAATCCCGGCAGCCCGAAGCAGCTCGGCGACATTCTGTTCGGCAAGATGGGGCTACCCGGCGGCACCAAGACCGCAACCGGAGCCTGGGCCACCGGCGCGAAGGTGCTCGAGGATTTGGCCGAAGAAGGCCACGAATTGCCGAAGAAAATTCTCGAGTGGCGGCAATTGTCGAAGCTGAAATCGACTTATACCGACGCGCTGCCCGAATATGTGAACAAAGACACCAACCGGGTTCACACTTCTTATTCGCTCGCGGCGACGCCGACCGGGCGTCTCGCCTCCTCAGAGCCGAATTTGCAAAACATTCCCGTCCGCACGGAAGCGGGCCGCAAAATCCGCAAAGCCTTCGTTGCGGAAAAAGGTAATCAGCTCGTCTCCGCGGACTATTCGCAGATCGAGTTGCGCCTGCTCGCAGAAATCGGCGACGTGCCGCAACTGAAAAAAGCGTTCCGCGAAAACCTCGACATTCACGCGATGACGGCGAGCGAGATGTTCGGCGTGCCGGTGAAGGACATGCCGGGCGAAGTGCGCCGACGCGCGAAGGCGATCAACTTCGGCATCATTTACGGCATCTCGGCTTTCGGGCTCGCGAACCAGCTCGGAATCGGCCGCGAGGAAGCGGGCGCTTACATCAAAAAATACTTCGAGCGCTTCCCCGGCATCCAGGACTACATGGAAGAGACCAAGAAATTCGCGCGCACGAACGGCTACGTGACGACGCTGTTCGGACGCAAGTGCCATTACCCCGGTATCAAGGATCAAAATCCATCGGTGCGCGGCTTCAACGAGCGCGCGGCGATCAACGCGCGTCTCCAAGGCACCGCCGCCGACATCATACGACGCGCAATGATCCGCATGGACGCCGCGCTCGGACGCGCGAAAGTCGACGCAAAAATGCTCCTGCAAGTCCACGACGAGTTGGTCTTCGAAGTCGCCGAGAAGGACGTGAAGAAGACATTGCCGATCGTGACCAAGGTGATGGAAGAAGCGCCGCTGCCGGCGGTCGCGCTTTCGATTCCGCTTTCCGTCGATGCGCGTGCCGCGCATAACTGGGAAGAGGCGCACTAATACTACTCGTCATTGCCGGGCTTGCGCGAGGGCCGGTGCGGCCCGGTGATGACGAAATAAAGTTCACTGTTGATGAGATCGCCAATCGCGTTGGCGGCAGGCGGCTCAGGGTGATAGCTAGTTTCATTCATCTGCACCGGACGAAAATCCCGTGACCAAACCGATCTCTCTTCCGGAATCAAAAGTTGCCCGCGCGCGCCTCAAAGAGATCATCGCCGCGCGCTCGTTCGGGCTTGGCGAGGTCACGCTCGCCTCCGGCCGCAAGAGCCACTTCTATTTCAACCTGAAGCCGACCATGCTCGACCCCGAAGGTGCGGCACTGCTCGCGCAGCTTTCGCTCGAAGCGCTGGCCAAAGAAAATCTGGATGCCATCGGCGGCCTAGAAATGGGCGCGGTGCCGATCTCCGGCGCGGTCGCGGCGATGAGCTGGATTTCCGGAAAGCCGCTCCCGAATTTCTTTGTCCGCAAGAAGCCGAAAGAGCATGGCGCGAAACTCCTGGTCGAGGGCTTGAAGAAAGGCGAGAGCCTCGCCGGAAAAACGGTCGCCATCGTCGAGGATGTCACTACCACCGGCGAATCCGCGCTGAAAGCCGCGGTTGCCGCGCAGGAGTCCGGTGCCAAGGTCTCGCTGGTACTGACCATCGTGGACCGGCAGGAAGGCGCCACTGAAAACTTCCAGAAAGCCGGCTTCCGCTTTCAGGCCCTGTTTACGGCTGACGAATTCTTGAAGAAGTAAAATCTAGCCAAAAGTGGCGCCGTCAGGTGGAATGTGATTTGCAACTTTCCATCGGATCATGCGTTTAATCCGGCGGTCATACGAACGGCCTGATAGGCCGCCAAGAAAAGAGCGCGGGAGACTCGGTACCAGTGAAGGCGCTTCGCAGAGCGGCCCGCTATCTTTGCCCCGCGCTTTTCGCGGCCGCCTTCGCAATTGCGCTCAACTTACCTGCTCCGGCGCCCGCCAAAGCGCAGGTCTATTACAGCATCTATGGCGGATACCGGACCTCGCCGCCCGCGCCCTATCGCGACGAGCGCAATCGCTCGACCGGAAATCCGTTTTCCGATTTTTTCGGCTCGCTGTTCGGGCGCCATGAAGAAGAGGAAAGGAAGCCGGATGCCTTCGCGCATCATTGCGTGCGGACCTGCGACGGAAAGTTTTTTCCGTTCAGCCGCGGCGAGCGCAAGGAGATTTCGCTGGATAAGGTTTGCGCCGCGATGTGTCCGGCGGCGCAAACCAAGGTCTTCAGCGGGCGCGGTATCGATTATTCGGCGGCGGCCGACGGCCAACGCTACACCGCGATGCCGAACGCCTTCGCCTACCGCACCAAGATCGTGGAGAACTGCACCTGCAATGGCCGCGATCCCTTCGGTGTGGTCAACGTCCCGCTCGAGGAAGACCTGACGCTCGAAGGAGGCGATCTCGTCGTGCGCGAAACCGGCTTCAACATCTATCGTGGAGCGAAAACCTTCGTGCCGATCGAGAAAGCCGGCATGGGCTCTGCGTTCGTGAAGCAGTTGCAAGCAATCAAGATCCTGCCGAACAATCCGCACGCGGCCTTCGCGAAAACGATGCCTGTGATGCAGACCGCGCCAAACCAGGCGCCGCCCGCGACGACGCAGGTTATTCAGGAGCCAGATACGAATACGCCGGCGGCCAACCAGCCCCCGGCGCAAACGAACTAACCGAAATCTTTAGCGCGGCTATTCCGCAGCCAACCTGATCTGCGGCGCTGCCTGCTTCACGGCCGCATCCACGTGGCTCTCGAACTTCTGGAAATTTTTCTGGAACATACCGACGAGATTCTTCGCGGTCTCGTCGAACTCGGCTTTGTTATTCCAGGTCTTCGACGGATAGAGCAGATGCGGCTCGACGCCCGGCACCGAGTTCGGCACGGCGAAGCCGAAATACGGGTCGGTGTGGAAGTCCGCGTTCTTGAGCGAGCCGTTGAGCGCGGCAGTCAAAAGCGTGCGCGTCGCCTTGATCGGCATGCGGCGGCCGATGCCGTACTTGCCGCCGGTCCAGCCCGAGTTCACGAGCCAGCAGTCGACGTTGTGCTTGGCGATGTATTCCTTGAGGAGCTTCGCATATTCCGACGGATGCAGCGGCAGGAACGGCGAGCCGAAGCAGGTCGAGAATTCCGGCTGGACGCCGGTGAGGCCTTTCTCGGTGCCCGCGACCTTCGCGGTATAGCCGGAAAGGAAGTGATACATCGCTTGCTCCGACGTGAGCTTGGCGATCGGCGGCATCACGCCATAGGCGTCCGCCGTCAGCATGATGATATTTTTCGGGTGACCTGCGGTACCGGTGCGTGAGGCATTCGGGATGAATTCGAGCGGATAAGCCGAGCGCGTGTTCTCGGTCTTCGAGATGTCGGTGTAGTCGGGCTTGCGCGTCGTCGAGTCGAAGCCGACGTTTTCGAGGATCGCACCGAAGCGGTTGGTCGCGTCCCAGATCATCGGCTCGTTTTCGCGCGACAGGTTCACCGTCTTCGCGTAGCAGCCGCCCTCGAAATTGAAGATGCCGTCCGGACCCCAGCCGGTTTCGTCGTCGCCGATCAGCGTGCGGTGCGGGTCTGCCGACAACGTGGTCTTGCCGGTGCCGGAGAGGCCAAAGAACAGCGCGCTCTCCTTGCCGTCGTTAGACACATTCGCCGAGCAGTGCATCGGCATCACACCCTGCTGCGGCAGATAGAAGTTCAGCGTCGTGAAGACCGATTTCTTCATCTCGCCCGCATAGGACGAGCCGCAGATCAGTACGATCTTACGGGTGAAGTCGATCGCGACCATCGTGTCGGAGCCCTCACGGCTGCCGTGACGCTTCGGGTCCGGCTTGAACGACGGGAAATCGAGAATGGTGAGTTCGGGTGTGAAGCTCGCAAGCTCATCGATCTCGGGACGGATCAGGAGCGTGCGGATGAAAAGCGAGTGCCAGGCGAGTTCGGTGAAGACGCGAACCTTGATGCGGTAGTTTTTATGGGCGCCGCCGTAGAGGTCCTGCGCAAACAGCTCTTTGCCTTTGGCGTGAGCGATGAAGTCGGCGAGCAGATTGTCGAAGTGCGCTTTTGAAACTTTCTTGTTGTTGTCCCACCAGACTTTTTTCTCGGTGAGTTCGTCGACCACGGTGTGCTTGTCTTTGGGCGAACGGCCGGTGTGGTGACCCGTTTCCGCGCACAACGCGCCGTCGGCCACGATCTGCGCTTCGCCGCGTTTGAGCGACTGCTCGTAGAGCCCGGCGGTCTGGAGATTCCAATACACGCCCTTGAGGCCCGAAAAGCCGAATTTGTCGGCGCCATGCGCGCTTCTGATACCGGACTCGTTCACGAAACTTCCTCCCGACCGCCCGGCCTCCCGCCGGGGCTACGATCGCATTGCTTTTCTCGAACAAGAGGGCGGCAAATGGGCGAAACAGCTCTTCCCCAGTGGCCTGCCCCCGGAAAGCGCGGGACCATAGTGACCGGCTCCTGCCTTGTGAAGACCGGATGACGGTGCCGGACCTCCAATTTTCTTTTCGCGTTGTTGCAGCGCGGGGCGTTAACCCTTCGGCCAGCTCAGACCCCCGGTACCGAGCAGTTCCTCCGCAGTCAGGTCGAATATCTTGCCAAAGGTCGCGACCAAATGACCATGCTGAATCGCGAGGCCCCAGAAGCCGAAATCGGCGAAATTCACGTATTTCGCGGCTTCCGGATGGCGGATCAGATAGCGCGCGCGGATCTCGCTCTTTTCGACCGGGGCCACCTTACCGGTAACCGTCAGGCGCGCCGTAACCAGAGGGTCCGGGGCATTCGGTTTTTCTGTCAACAGCAGCGAAACCCTAGGGTCCTTGCGGATGTTGATGGTGTGGCGCGCGAGGTTCGAAAGGAGCATTACGGGGGCGCCACTCGCCATAGCGGCAACACCGACTAGCGAGACATAGGGGTATCCGCCCTCGCCTTCGGTCGCGAGCGACCCGAAAAGGGCCTCGCGCAGGATGAAGCGTCCAAGGGCCCTGGGAGACTGAAATTCGTCCTGCGGCATCGGGAATCTGGAGAAAATGTAATCTTTCTCGGGGGTTACGTTTCGTTTAGCCAGCCGCTAGGTTGTAGCGGGCTCGTGGGTCGCCCCGTCACATTTCGGCCCTGCCATAATTGTTTGAACGGCCCAACACGTTCCAGTTTCACCGATTCCGGGGCCCGAAGGTCCGGACAGGAGATTGTATGCCGACCATCGCGCTTGTTGATGACGACCGCAACATTCTGACTTCCGTGTCGATCGCCCTCGAAGCCGAAGGCTACCGGATTCTCACCTTTACGGACGGCGCTTCCGCTATCGAAGGCTTCAAATCGAGCCCGCCGGATCTCGCGATCCTCGATATCAAGATGCCGCGCATGGACGGCATGGAACTGCTTCGACGCATCCGGCAGAAATCCGATTTGCCGGTGATCTTCCTCACCTCGAAAGACGAGGAAATCGACGAATTGTTCGGCCTGAAAATGGGCGCCGACGACTTCATCCGGAAACCCTTCTCGCAGCGCCTTCTCGTCGAGCGCGTCAAAGCCGTGCTGCGCCGCTTCATCCCGAAGGATCAGCTTCCGCAGAAGGAAACCGATTCTGCGAAGGTTCTGGAACGCGGCCAGCTCAAGATGGACCCCGAGCGCCACACCTGCACCTGGAAGAACGATCCAGTCACGCTCACTGTCACCGAATTCCTGATCCTGCAGGCGCTCGCACAACGTCCCGGCGTCGTGAAAAGCCGCAACGCGCTGATGGACGCCGCCTATGACGATCAGGTCTACGTGGACGATCGCACCATCGACAGCCACATCAAGCGGCTGCGCAAGAAGTTCAAAGCCGTCGACGACGATTTCGAAATGATCGAAACGTTGTACGGTGTGGGCTACCGCTTCAAGGAAGCCTAACGAAAGCGCGGGCTTGGCCCGCGCCCGCCACCGGCTGGGTATGAAGGCAGACGTTGAAAAGCCCGCGCAAAGTCCGTCCGAAGTATCGGGCAGCCGCGGCATACGCTCGCTGATCCCGCGCATCCTCGACCCGCTCGGGCTGCGCTACTGGCTCGGCTACGCGAAGCGTCCTGAGAACGAGCCGCGGCCGGAAGCGGCGTTGCCCGAGAACGCGGGCTGGCTGCGCCGCTTCAGAAGTTTTCTCGCCTATCAGGGCTTCTCGTCGCTGCGCCGGCGCATCGTTCTCCTGAATCTGGTCGGCCTCGCCTCGCTCGTCGCCGGCATTCTATATCTTTCGGAATATCGCGCGGGGCTGATCGAAGCCCGCGTGCAGTCGCTCTTGACACAGGGCGAGATCATGGCCGCCGCGATCGCGAGCACAACGCGCTCCGACGCAAGCAACATTCCGATCGATCCCGACAAATTGCTCGAGCTGCAGGCGGGCGAAGGCTACACGCCGAGCGACGACTACACGGCGCTGGAATTCCCGATCAATCCCGAAACCGTAGCCCCGCTTCTGCGCCGGCTAATCGTGCCGACCAATACGCGGGCACGACTTTACGACCGCGACGGCGGGCTCCTGCTCGACTCCCGCACGCTCAGCGTGACCGGCGAAATCCTCCGCTTCGATCTGCCCGGTGTTACCGAACAGCCGCAGATCAATCCCGTGCGCGCGTGGTGGCGCCGCGTGCGGCTCTATTTCCGCTCCGGCGGGTTACCGATCTATCGCGAAATCGGTGCAGCGAACGGCAAGGAATACACGGAAGTCGCGGCAGCGATTACCGGGCAGAGCGACTCGGAAGTACGCGTGAACGAGCGCGGCGAAGTTATCATCTCGGTCGCCATCCCGGTGCAGCGCTTCCGCGGCGTACTTGGCGTGCTCATGCTGCAAACGCAGAGCGGCGAAATCGATAACGCAGTCGAAGCCGAGCGCCTCGTGATCGTGCGCGTGTTTCTGGTCGCCGCCGCGGTCATGATCGTGCTTTCGCTTTTCCTTGCTGGAACGATTGCGCGCCCGATGCGGCGGCTTGCCGAGGCCGCGGAGCACGTGCGCCGCCGCACGCGCTCGCGCGTGGAAATTCCCGATATGACCGCGCGCGCCGACGAGATCGGACATCTTTCCGGTGCGTTCCGCGAAATGACCAACTCACTCTATTCGCGGATCGAAGCAATCGAAAGCTTCGCCGCCGACGTCGCGCACGAATTGAAGAACCCGCTGACCTCGCTGCGCTCCGCGATCGAGACGCTGCCGCTGGCGAAAACCGAAGAGTCGCGCCAGAAACTCCTGAACGTCATTCAGCACGACATCAAACGTCTGGACCGGCTGATCTCCGACATTTCCGACGTGAGCCGTCTCGACGCCGATCTTCTGCGTCACGAAGCTGAGCCGCTGGATCTCAAGAAACTGCTCACTGCCGTCTCGGACATCGCGAACGATGTGCCGCGCGACGACGGCGTGAAGGTGGAAGTCGTGTTCGAGCCGAATGACGCTCCGGTTCCGCAATTCACGATTCTGGGCAACGACTCCAGGCTCGGTCAGGTCATTGACAATCTCGTTGAGAACGCCCGCTCGTTCTCGCCGCAGCACGGCAAGGTTCGCGTGCTCTGCAAGCGGCTCGGCGGCGAAATCGAAATCGCGATCGAGGACGAAGGTCCGGGCGTTCGACCCGAAGCGCTCACGCGCATCTTCGAGCGCTTCTACACCGACCGGCCGGAGCATCGCTTCGGTCAGAATTCCGGCCTCGGTCTTTCGATCTCGAAGCAGATCGTCGAAGCGCATAACGGTCGCATCTGGGCGGAGAATCGACTCGCCGCCGAAAAAGCAGGCGATGCGCCGCGAATTGCAGGCGCACGTTTCGTCATGCGCCTTCCGGCGGCCAAGTAATGCATAAAGGAAGCGGCAGCGAGCACGCGACCGCGGTTCTCGCGGGTTCGCATGCAGTTCTCATTCGCGGGCCTTCCGGCTCCGGAAAATCGAAACTCGCCTGGGACCTTCTGGAAGCCGCGCGCGCTGGAAAGATTCACTTCGCGAGACTCGTTGCCGACGATCGCGCAGCACTTTCCACCGTGAACGGGAAGCTGATCGTGTCCGCGCCAAAGACGATCGAAGGCAAGATCGAATTGCGCGGCTCGGGAATACAGAGTGTGGAGTTCGAGCCGTTCGCGGCGGTAGGAATCGTGATCGATCTCGCCGCCGACGACGCCGGGCGGATGCCGGCATTCGAAACCGCGCAGACCGAAATTCTGGGCGTCAGATTGCCGCGCGTTCCGGTCGCCAAAGGCAGCGATCCGCTTCCGCTGGTCCTGCAGGCTTTGGGCACCAAGGACGGCGGCGGCTGACCGCTTGCATTCCGCAATGCACCTAACCAATATCCGCCTCCCGCGCAGGACGCGGAGGAGCCGGGGTTCCCATCGTACCCTCCCCGGCGGAGCCTGATGATCGGTCTCGTTCTCGTCACCCATGGCCGGCTTGCCGTCGAGTTCCGCTCGGCGCTCGAGCATGTTGTCGGCCCGCAGAAGCAGATCGAAACGGTCACGATCGGGCCCGACGACGACATCGAGGGTTGCCGCAAACAGATCATCGAAGCGGTCAAGAAAGTGGACAGCGGCAACGGCGTCGCCATTCTGACCGACATGTTCGGCGGCACGCCTTCGAATCTCGCAATCTCGGTGATGAACACGCCGAATGTCGAGGTTGTCGCCGGCATCAACCTGCCGATGCTGGTAAAACTCGCGAAAGTTCGCGACGACACGCCGCTCATTCAGGCTGTCGCACACGCGCAGGACGCCGGCCGCAAGTACATCAACATCGCAAGCCGCGTGCTTGCCGGCACGGGCAAATAAAGTGGTGAACTCCGAACTGCCGCCGGAAGACGACTGCAAGCCGAGCGCGACCGTGCCCGCGGGCGCAGTCTCGAAGGAATTGCCGGTCATCAACAAGCGCGGCCTGCATGCACGCGCGTCCGCGAAATTCGTGCAGATGGCGGAAAAATTCGACGCCAAGATTCAGGTCACACGCTGCGGCGAGACCGTGAACGGCGACTCGATCATGGGCCTCTTGATGCTCGCGGCCGGTCCCGGCACCACGATTCAGGTGACCTGTTCCGGCATGCAAGCGAAGGAAGCGCTTGCCGCACTCGAAACCCTGCTCGCGACCAAGTTCGGCGAAGACGAGTAAGCGTTTAGACGCGCTTATCGGCGGCGTCGCCGACGTGACCTTTTCTTCCCGCATACCAGCCGGCAATTGCCTGCAAGACCGCGCAGACTGCGATCAGCCAGAGCGGTGCGATCCAGCTATGGGTCCAGTCGTGCATTGCACCGAACAGCACCGGCCCGACGGCGGCGATGCCGTAGCCGACCGACTGCGCCATGCCGGAAAGTGCCGCCGCCTGCTGCGTGTTTGAGGCGCGGAGCGCAAAGAAAGCGAGCGCGATCGGAAAGCAAAAGCCGAGCGCGATACCGGAAACGATCACCCAGAAAACCGTGAACTGCGGCAAGAAGATCATGCCGACGTAGCCCGCGAGCATAATCACGCTCCACAGCACGCTCATGGACCGCTGATCGGCAAAGCGCGACATCATCAGCGGAAAAACTAACCCGACCGGGATGCCGAGCGCAGGAAACAACGCGACGATCCAGCCCGCGGCGAGCGGCGTGTAGCCCTGATCCTGCAGGATCGAGGAGAGCCAGCTCAAGACCGTGTAGAAACTCATCGACTGCAAGCCCATGAACAGCGTCACGTGCCAGCCGAGCTTCGAGCGCCACACGCTCTGCACCGCTTTGTCGCCTGCTTGCGCGAGTGGCTTCGCCGCGTTCTTCAACTGCGGAAGCAGAATAAGCGCGGTGATAATCGCCGGAATGAACCAGACTGCGAGTGCTGCGCGCCAGCCGCCGGGAAGATTCTGCGCGAGCGGCACCGAGATTCCCGACGAGAGCGAAGCGAAGGTCGCGAGCGTCGTCGCGTAGACGCTCGTCATCAGACCCACTTTGTCCGGAAAATCGCGCTTGATGAGACCCGGCACGAGCACGTTGCCGACGGCAATCGCCGCCGCGAGCAGAATCGAGCCCGCATAAAGCGCAATGAGCGATGGCACCGAGCGCAAGAGCACGCCGGCCGCGAGCACGATCAGCGAAATGAAGATCGCGCGCTCCATGCCGAGCTTGCCGCCGATCGTGGCGGCCCAGGGCGACATCAGGGCAAAGGCGGCCAGCGGGATTGAGGTCAGCACGCCCGCGAGCAGCGCCGAGAGCCCGGTATCCGCGCGGATGAACTCGAGCAGCGGTCCGACGCCCGTGATCGCGGGCCGGAGATTCATCGAGATCAGGAAGATCGCAGTCACCAGCAGAAAGCTGCCGGCGGCCAGTTTTTTAGGGGATTTTGTCACGGAAGGGCCTTCAGGGACGCAGTTTCGGTGCGCTTATAGCCCTATCCACTCTAGAATATGCGACATAAAGAAATCTTTATATCCCTGTTGCCTCCGCCGGAAGGGGCTGCTATAGCCACGCCCGAATTCGCGGCTTGTCCGCGCCGCTCCCTTTTCAAAGCAACATCGAAGGATCGTCATGACCGCTGCGCTGAAGGCCGTCGCCAACGACTACATCGTCAAGGACATCACCCTTGCCGACTTCGGCCGCAAGGAACTCAACATCGCCGAAACCGAAATGCCGGGCCTGATGGCGACACGCGCAGAGTACGGCAAATCGCAGCCGCTCAAGGGCGCGAAGATCGCAGGCTCGCTGCACATGACGATCCAGACCGGCGTGCTGATCGAGACGCTGAAAGCGCTCGGCGCCGACATCCGCTGGGTCTCGTGCAACATTTACTCCACGCAGGACCACGCGGCCGCCGCCATCGCCGCCGCCGGGATTCCGGTGTTCGCCGTGAAGGGCGAGAGCCTCACCGAATACTGGGATTACACCCGCAAGCTGTTCGAGTGGCACGACGGCGGAATGCCGAACATGATCCTCGACGACGGCGGCGACGCGACGATGTTCGTCCATCTCGGCCTGCGCGCCGAACAGGGCGATGTTGCGTTCCTCGAAAAGCCGGGCTCGGAAGAAGAAGAAATCCTCTTCAAGCTCCTCAAGAAGACGCTCGCCGAAAAGCCGAAAGGCTGGTTCGCCGAGCTTGCCAAATCCATCAAGGGCGTTTCGGAGGAAACCACCACCGGCGTGCATCGCCTCTATGAAATGCAGAAGGCGGGTAAACTTCTATGGCCGGCGATCAACGTCAACGACTCGGTCACGAAGTCGAAGTTCGACAATCTCTATGGCTGCCGCGAGTCGCTGGTCGATGGCATCCGCCGCGGCACCGACGTCATGATGGCCGGCAAGGTCGCGATGGTCGCGGGCTTCGGCGACGTCGGCAAAGGCTCGGCGGCTTCGCTCCGCCAGGCCGGCTGCCGCGTGCTGGTTTCCGAAATCGATCCGATCTGCGCGTTGCAGGCGGCGATGGAAGGCTACGAAGTCACCACGATGGAAGACGCCGTGAAGCGCGCCGACATCTTCGTCACCGCCACCGGCAACAAGAACGTGATCACCGCCGACCACATGCGCGGCATGAAGGATCGCGCGATCGTCTGCAACATCGGCCACTTCGACAACGAGATCGACGTCGCCGGCATCCGCAACAACAAGTGGGTGAACATCAAGCCGCAGGTCGACGAGGTCGAATTCCCGGACGGCCACCGGATTATTCTTCTGTCGGAAGGCCGCCTCGTGAACCTCGGCAACGCGATGGGTCACCCGAGCTTCGTGATGTCGTCCTCGTTCACCAACCAGACGCTCGCGCAGATCGAGCTTTGGACGAACCAGGGCAAATACGAGAAGAAGGTCTATACGCTGCCCAAGCATCTCGACGAGAAGGTCGCACGCCTGCACCTCGACAAGATCGGCGTGAAGCTCACCAAGCTCTCGAAGGATCAGGCCGACTACATCGGCGTGAAGCAGGACGGCCCGTACAAGTCGGATCACTACCGGTACTAAATCACGCGTCATGGCCGGGCTTGTCCCGACCATCCACGCCTTCTCTGCTGCGCTTTTTTGATAAGGCGTGGATGCCCGCGACGAGCGCGGGCATGACGAGAAAAGGTTTATCGACTCCATTCGTTAACTTTCGTGATCGCGGAGCGCCGAAAACGCTCCGCGATTTCGTTTTGTTCGGGTCACAACTTCGCCGGTTTGGAGTACAATATGAGTCGCGAGGGGCTGGCAGAACTTAATCGCGCGCTTGCGCGTTGGACTAGAGAATGTGCCGCTGGATTGCCTACCGGGGCGAAGAGACTGCGCTCGAGCGCTACGTCACCGCGCCTGATCACTCCCTCATCCATCAAAGTCTGCACGCGCTGGAGTCGGAAGGCTCCACGAACGGCGACGGCTTCGGCCTTGGCTGGTATTCCGCGCGCGATACCGAGCCCGGCATCTATCGCGAAATCCGTCCGGCGTGGTCGGACGACAACGTGCGCAATCTCTGCCGCCATATCCGTTCGAAACTCTTCTTCGCGCATATCCGCGCCTCCACCGGCACGGCAACGACGAGGCCGAACTGCCACCCTTTTTCCTACGGGCCGTGGATGTTCATGCATAACGGCTCGATCGGCGAGTGGCCGCTGATCCGCCGCCAGGTCGAGAACATGATCGAGGACCAGTTTTACGGACGCCGCATCGGCACAACGGATTCCGAAGCTGTGTTTCTGGCGATGCTTTCGGCGGGTCTCGAAAACGATCCGGTCGGCGCCACTGCGCGCGTCATGACGACCGTTACCGATCTCGTGAAAAAAAGCGGGACCGAGAAGCCGGTACGTTTCACCGCGGCGCTTTCGGACGGGAAGAATCTTTTCGCCTTCCGCTACGCCTCCGACGACACTGCGACTTCGCTTTATTACCGCGACATCGGCGACGCTTCGCTGATCGTGTCCGAGCCTTTGGACATGGATCGCACGTTCTGGAATCCGGTGCCGGCGAATTCGCTGATCATCGCGAGCGAAGGCAAGAAGCTCGTGGTGCAGCCCTTCGCAGTCGAGCCGCCGCAGTTGCGGGCCGTTGGTTGATCGTCGTCCCCGCGAAAGCGGGGACCCATAACCACCCGAGTAAAAGATAAACTACAGCCTCAGGAAAATTTCTAACTCAGGGATTATGGGTCCCCGATCGCCGCTTCGCGGCATCGAGGACGACAAAAATCACAACACCTTCTGCATCAGCACGAGATCGAGCGGACGCCCGAATTTCGTGCCGACGCCGGGCATGCGGCCGACTTCCTCGAAACCGAACTTCACATGCAGCGCGATCGACGGCGCGTTCGAAGCGTCGATGCCGCCGATCATGTTGTGCTTTTTCAACTTCTGCGCTTCGGCGATCAGCGCTTCGAGGAGCGCTTCGCCTGCGCCCTGCCCGCGCGCTTGCCTGTCGACATAGACCGAATGCTCGACGGTCACCCGATAGCCCTCGAACGGGCGGAAGTCGCCGAACGAGCCATAACCAATCACGCCGCCGCGCTCGGCGACCAGAACCGGGAAGCCTTTGCCGGTCCGCTCTGCAAACCACGCCTTGCGGTTCGCGAGATCGACCCGCGTCTCGTTCCAAATCGCGGTCGTGTTTTCTACCGCGTCGTTATAGATCGCGAGAATCGCCGGCAGGTCGGATCCGGTGGCGGGGCGAATCTTGGGGGGTGATTTCATATAGCCACTCTAGCCGATTCCCCCACCCGCTCGCTGACGCTCGCTTCCCTCCCCCGCTTGCGGGGGAGGGATTCAGGGTGGGGGTTCGGACATTCTGCGCACTTTGCCTTGCCGACCGCAGGTGCTAACACCCGCGCGCCATGTCCACGCCCATCGAAAATATCCGCAACTTCTCCATCGTCGCGCATATCGACCACGGCAAATCCACACTCGCCGACCGGCTGATCCAGCTCACCGGCGCGATGGACGCGCGCGAAATGGCAGGCAAGGAGCAGGTGCTCGACAACATGGACATCGAGCGCGAGCGCGGCATCACCATCAAGGCGCAGACCGTGCGCCTGAACTATCACGCGAAGAACGGACAGAATTACGTTCTGAACCTGATCGACACGCCGGGGCATGTCGACTTCGCTTACGAAGTGAACCGCTCGCTCGCGGCCTGCGAGGGTTCGCTGCTCGTGGTCGATGCAAGCCAAGGCGTGGAAGCGCAGACGCTCGCGAACGTCTATCAGGCGATCAACAACAATCACGAGATCGTGCCGGTCCTGAACAAGATCGACCTTCCGGCCGCCGAGCCGGAAAAGGTCAAAGCGCAGATCGAGGAAGTGATCGGGATCGATGCGTCGGGCGCAATCGGCATTTCCGCAAAAACCGGCGAAGGCGTGCCGGATGTCTTGGAAGCCATTGTCGAGAGGCTCCCGGCGCCAAAAGGCGACCGCAACGCACCGCTGAAAGCCTTGCTCGTCGATAGCTGGTACGACGCCTATCTCGGCGTCGTCGTGCTCGTGCGCATCATCGACGGCACCATGCGCAAAAACCAGCGCATCCGCATGATGGGCGCGCGCGCGGCCTACGATCTGGATCGTGTTGGTGTGATCAATCCGAAGAAGGTTGAGGTCGATGAGCTCGGCCCCGGCGAGATCGGGTTTTTCACCGCCTCCATTAAAGAAGTCGCCGACACGCGCGTCGGCGACACCATCACCGACGACCGGAAGCCCATCGAAAAAGCGCTTCCCGGTTTCCGCCCGGCGCAGCCGGTCGTGTTCTGCGGGCTGTTTCCGGTCGATGCCGCGCAATTCGAAAACCTTCGCGCGGCGATGTCGAAGCTGCGTTTGAACGACGCAAGTTTCTCGTTCGAGATGGAAACCAGCGCTGCATTGGGTTTCGGCTTCCGCTGCGGCTTCCTCGGGCTCCTGCATCTCGAAATCATTCAGGAGCGGCTTTCGCGCGAATTCGATCTCGAACTGATCGCAACAGCGCCCTCGGTGATCTACGAAATTCGCCAGACCGACGGCAGCGTGATGGAGCTGCACAATCCGGTCGATATGCCGGATGTCGTGAAGATCGAGGAAATTCACGAGCCCTGGATCAAAGCGACGATTCTGACGCCCGACGAATATCTCGGCTCGGTCATCAAGCTCTGTCAGGACCGCCGCGGGGCGCAGAAAAATCTCGCTTATGTCGGCGCGCGCGCGATGGTGGAATACGAATTGCCGCTCAACGAGGTTGTGTTCGATTTCTACGACCGGCTGAAATCGATCTCCAAGGGCTACGCTTCGTTCGACTACAAGCTGGACGACCGCCGGCCCGGCGATCTGGTGCGGCTATCGATCCTCGTCAACAACGAGCCGGTCGATGCGCTCGCGATGTTGGTCCACCGCACGCGCGCCGAACAGCGCGGCCGCGCCATGTGCGAGAAGCTGAAAGAGCTGATCCCGCCGCATATGTTCCAGGTGCCGATCCAGGCCGCGATCGGCGGCAAGGTGATCGCGCGCGAAACCGTGCGCGCGCTCCGCAAGGACGTGACGGCGAAATGTTACGGCGGCGACGCCACCCGCAAGCGCAAACTTCTGGACAAGCAGAAGGAAGGCAAAAAGAAAATGCGCCAGTACGGCAAGGTCGACATTCCGCAGGAAGCGTTCATCGCCGCGCTGAAGGTGGATGGGTAATCAGTAATCGCCTCTAAATCTTGGAGGGATCGCGAAGCTCGAAATCTATCTTGTAGTGCCTCACCTCGACACCACTCGTCATACTTAAAGCGTATGTGAGCCTCTTGTCCGCATCCCGAGTAATGATGAGGCCTCTCACCCCTTGCCCGTCTTTACACAGATTCTCTTTAACCCATCCCATATATCGAAGTGTTTGGCCTACCACCCTGTCGGAGTGGCGACCCTTTTTCAATTCGATAACTACAAAATCGCCTGAGCTTTTCTCAATCGCAAGTATGTCGATTGAGCCAACATCGGTAGTGAATTGCTGTCCTTCGAATTCTTCCGATTCTTCGTAAACCTTTAGCGTCCCTTTGAAGATCGATTGAAAGTTATCGACTATAAAATCTTCCAAATACTTTTCGAGAAAAAACGCCTGAGGATCAATCTGATCGTCCTCTTGAATTGCTAACTCTACCGCGACCTTGTCAACCTCCGTCAGTCGGCGTGCCGCTTCTTCGGTCGTCTGGCTGATCGTCTGCATAGGAAATACTATAGAGCCAAATTGCTTATCGCGAGGAGACGACCTCCATGCGACTTCTAAAAAGTTTGCATGATCGACAGCCTCATTTCGGCCCGGCGTGTACTGTGCCTTTGCGGTTACGTCTCCAACACCGACTAGAGTTTTGCGCCCACGCCTCGCAAGCACTACGTCGCCAACTTCTATCTCATGATAAAAATTCCAGAATGTATTGACTATGTGGGCCTGACTGCGAGGAGAATTGTTTGGATATTTCTTCGCGACTGTCTCAATTAAATTTTCTCGTTCTGAGCTAGACACATTGCCAAGCTCGTTCCACCCGATTGAAATTACATTGTTGGAAAGGTCGAAGCGCCAAACCCGATCGAACACTTCTACAGGATTGGCTTCAACTGGCGCGATAATCCACGTTTTCGGCATTTGTCTTCGCTAATGTCTAAAGAACTGCTCCAAGTATTATCGATAGGCCGTCCAAAGCCAAACGCCCCGCTATCGCGGGGCGTTTTCGTTTCACGGGTTTCCAATTTCGTCATCACCGGGCGGCAAACGTCCCGCGAGCGAAGTGAGCGGCTGACGTTTGCCTGACCCGGTGATCCATGAAGCCTTTGCAACGCCGTCTGGATTACCGGGTCTCGTCACGCCATCGGCTCGTTCCTCGCCGTGCGTGACGGCCCGGTAATGACGAAGAAAAATAATAGAAGCGCCTTTTTTTACTCGTCATGCCCGGCCTTGTGCCGGGCATCCACGCCTTCGCTACTCATCAACGCCGTAAAGACGTGGATGGCCGGGACAAGCCCGGCCATGACGAAAAGAACGCGCGATTAAAATCTTGACTTTCGCCGTTCTAGGAATATATTCTCCGTCACAAACTCTGCGGCAGGTACCTTGCCGCGGGGTGGAGCGCCCGGAGGCGCCGCCCCTGTCCACGCAGGGGTGGAACGCTTCGCAAGCGTTCCGGCGGAGTTCGCTGCTCCGTCAAGAGCGTCTCGCAAACGCTCTGGCGCCTCCCGGCGCTCCACTCCTCTTTGGAGCAAAGGAAAATGGGTGCGGCGGCGCGGCGCCGAAAAAATACTCCGCAAGCGAAGACGCTTGGCTGTTTGAAGGTTTGAATCAGCGATGTGTCGGCGGTTTTCGTTTCACGGGTTTCGTGTGAAACACCCCCACCCTGAATCCCTCCCCCGCAAGCGGGGGAGGGAAGCGAGCGATTAGCGAGCGGGTGGGGGTTGGATCACGCCCAATAGGTCGGCACGCCGTAGTGGCCGTAGATCTTCTGGCCCTGCACGGTGTCCCAGGAATATTCCTTGCCCGGATCGAAGTGCGGCGCGGCTTTGAGTTCCGCTTCCGAAATGTTCACCTCGTAGCCCTGAAGCTTCGGATTGTAGTCGAGCTTGGCCCACGGCACCGGATAGTGATCGTGGCCGAGGCCGAGGAACCCGCCGAAGCTCATCACAGCGTAAGCCACCTGCCCGGAATATTTGTCGATCATCAGCCGTTCGATCGAGCCGATTTTGGTTCCGTCCGAGCGATAGACATTGGTGCCTTCGACGCGATCGCTCTCTATCAGGTCGTGGGTGAGCTTGGTGTGCGTGGTATCGGCCATTGCGCGCGGTGCTGCTGTCGCCATCGTCTCCTCCATGAATGCGTAAGGTCCGCCCTCCTCGTGAAGCGAGAACGGCGGAACGAAAGCCTTGTTCCGCGCGCCGCAGGAACAAACGTCACATGGCCGCGTTCGCGCCAGACGGCGGACAAATTCTCAGGGAGATGACAATGCCTCGCGGCGACAAGTCGGCCTACACCGACAAGCAGAAACGCAAGGCCGGATACATCGAGGAAAGCTACAAGCAGCGCGGCTTATCCGACGAGGAAGCCGAGCGGCGCGCCTGGGCGATCGTGAACAAGATTCACGGCGGCGGCGAATTAAGCGGGTCCGGGCGCGGCAAGAAGGAAAATCGTTCCGCCTCGCGCAAAGGCGGGCGCTTGAGCGGTCGCGCAGCGGGTTCGCGCTCGAAAGCGGCAAAGCGGCGCTCGGCCAAGAAGGCGGCGAAGACGCGCGCGAGAAAATCGAAATCCAAATCGCGCAAGCGCCGCGCGTAACCTCTTACTTTGTCATTACCGGACGGCAAACGTCCGCGAGCGTGGCGAGCGGCTGACGTTTGCCTGATCCGGTAATCCATACAGCGTCGCAATACCTCATGGATTACCGGGTCTCGTCACGCCATCGGCTCGTTCCTCGCCGGGCGTGAGGGCCCGGTAATGACGAGGTTTTTTAGCGCACCAGCGACGTGCTCGATACAAACCGGTCTTCGCGGACGACGACGACCCGCAGGCTCTGCGGACCCCGCGCCTTCACCATCTCGAAAAGAATCTTCGCGTTGTCCGGATGCAGCCGCGTGCACCCCATCGAGGCGGTGCGGCCGAGCATATGGATCGCCATGGTGCCGTGGATGGCGTAGTGGCCGTCATAGAAGATCGAATACGGCATCGGCGCATTGTTGAAGAGGCGCGAATAGGTGATCACATGCATCGACTGCACCTTGAAGGTGCCGGCCGGCGTGATGGCGACGCCGTCGCGGCCGGTCGAAACCGGCCACACATATTGCTCGACGCCATCGACCACGACGCGCATTTCCTGCTTCGGCACCAGAATCGTGACCACGATCGACGGCGGCACATCGGCGGCGCTAGCTGCGACCAGTGCGGCGCTGCTCTGCGCGCTCGCGGGTGCTGCGAACGCAGCAAGGAACGCGGCGGCGGCAAAAAGACGTTTCATTGAATAGCCCCGTAACTTTCGATTCAGCCCGGAACATTTATTGAGGGGGCCGCGACTTTCCGCAAGTGCGGGGGGGCCACACCGGCCCGATGTCGCGGGTTTGTTACCGAAAGAAGCCCATTTTTGGCGGCAGGAAGCGTTTCAGATAGGGTTTCGACATGACGCGCCGCTTCGCCTTTTACGCTCTGGCTATCCTCCTTGCCGGTCCGGCTGCCGCGCAGACCCCCGCGCCCAACGCGCCCGCCAAGGAGCTGTTCGGGAAGAAGTCGGACGCGGCCCCGTTGAAGGCCCGCGCCATCGGCTTCTATTCCAAGGGGTGCCTCGCCGGCGGTATCGCGCTGCCGGTAAACGGCCAGACTTGGCAGGTGATGCGGCTCTCGCGCAACCGCAACTGGGGCCACCCGGACCTGATCGCTTTTCTTGAGCGCTTCGCCGCGAAGGTGCCGCAGGTCGCGGGCTGGAACGGAATTCTCGTGGGCGATCTCGCGCAGCCGCGCGGCGGGCCGATGCTCACCGGCCATGCCTCGCACCAGGTGGGCCTGGACGCCGACATCTGGCTAACGCCGATGCCCGAGCGCACGCTCAACACCGAAGAGCGCGAATCCTTCCCGCCGCAATTGATGGTGCGCGCCGACCGCCGCGACGTGGATCCGAAAATCTTCACACCCGGCCATGTGCAGCTGATCCGCGCGGCGGCGGAGGACAAGGAGGTCGAGCGCATTTTCGTGAACGCTGCGATCAAAAAGGCGCTATGCCGCGAAGCGCCGAACCAGCTCTGGCAATCGAAGGTGCGCGCTTACTGGGGCCACGACTATCACATGCATGTCCGCCTGCGCTGCCCGAAGGACAGCCCGGACTGCACGCCGCAAACGCCGCCCGGCAACGACGACGGCTGTGGCAGGGAACTCGATTTCTGGTTTCAGGATGCGATCCTGAATCCGCCGCCGCCTAAGGTGAAACCGAAGCCGAAGCCCCCGATCACGATGGCGGAGCTGCCGCCATCGTGCCGGGATGTCCTGATTGCGAAGTAGCGCCTAGCGCGCGACCAGTGCCGCGAGCGGGAACAGCAACAGCCCGCCGATCACCGCAGTGATGACGATCGAAACCACGATCGCGCAGATCAGGGCGACGATGAAGTAGCCCATGACCTTTTCCTGCGGGGTCCGCATCAGCGTCGGCAGACCGATATAGAGCAGGTACAGGCTGTAGATGCCGCCGGCGAGCGCGATCAGGCCGCCGAGCACCGGGATCACCGCGAAGAAGCCCGCGACCCACGAAGCGGTATAGGCATAAGCCGTCAGCTTCAGCGCGCTCGGGAAGTGCTTCTCGCTCGAGAAGGTCGGGGCGAGCGCATCGATGATGAAGGCGACGACATAGACCACGACGAAGGCAAGCACGTAGCCGACGATCGCTGCGAAGATGACATAGACCAGCGGCAGCGGTCCGGCGAGCAGGCCGCCGATAATGCCGCCGACCAGCGGCAGCAGCGCGAGGATCGCGACATAAGTGAAGACTTCCTTGGTGTCGCCGGGTTCACCGTCGATGACCGGCCACTCGGTCTTTGGAGTCAGCAGAATATTTTTTACGCGATCGACGATACCGGCCATGTGAACCTCCTGCCCCGTCACCTCGACCCCCGAGGCGATTCGAATGCGCGGCGGATATAGCCGCCGGACACATATAAAGTCACGCGGAACGAGCCGCAGATCAACGGCTTTTCGGGCATTTCACAACGGCGTGCTCCGGCCTGTCATCGGCGTCCGAATCCCTGCAATTTTCGACGCATGCGAAGCTTTCCGCCCCGCCGCATCGTCTGCCTGACCGAAGAGACGGTAGAAACGCTCTATTTAATGGGCGAGGACGCCCGGATCGTGGGCGTTTCGGGCTATGCGGTGCGGCCGCCGCGGGTGCGGAAAGAAAAGCCGCGGGTCGCAGCCTTCATCTCGGCGGATGTGCCGAAAATTCTCGCGCTTGAGCCGGACCTCGTGCTGACCTTTTCCGATCTGCAGGCCGGGATCGTCGCCGATCTCGTCAAGGCCGGGATCGCGGTCCACGCCTTCAACCAGCGGGATGTCGCCGGCATCTTTGCGATGATCGAGACGCTCGGCGGACTGATCGGCGCGCCCGGAAAAAGCGCTACGCTTTGTGCCGGTCTACGGAAGCGGCTCGACGACGCGCGTACAAGAGGCGCCGCCCTGCCGGTGCGGCCACGCATCTACTTCGAGGAATGGGATAAGCCGATGATCTCGGGCATCGGCTGGGTATCGGAACTGATCGAGATCGCGGGCGGCATCGAAATCTTTCCCGAACTTGCGACGAAAAAATCGGCGCCCGAGCGCGTCGTGACGGGCGAGCAGGTGATCGCAGCAAAGCCCGACATCGTGATCGGTTCCTGGTGCGGAAAGAAATTCCGGCCGGAGTATTTCGCAGCGCGCCCCGGCTTCGATGCCATCCCCGCCGTGCGCGACAATTTTCTCCGCGAGATCAAATCGGCGATTATCCTTCAGCCCGGCCCCGCGGCGCTGACCGACGGGCTGGCTGCGATCGAAGCCATCGTCGCCGAATGGGTCGCGGCACAGGGACAGGGTAAACGCACCCTTGCCGCGAAAAGCTGAAGCGCGAGTGCGCTCTTTGCGATTTGGCGCCGCATTTGTTTTATTGGTCTTCCCAGCCGAAGAAGAATGCCGTGGCAGCCAACAAGAGCTTTTTGAGCGATCTCTTTCAGACGATCTCGGAACGCGGCCGAGATCTGATGGCGCGTGCGCGGGGGCGCACGAAGCCTGTCGGCGAGGTGCGCACCGAGAATCTGGTCGAACTTTGCGAGCATCTCCTCTCGGGCCGTGGCGAGGCATCCGGTGTTGCGCTGGCGGCTGAGATTCTCGAGGACTATCGCGAACTGAAAACCGGCGAGCGGGTCGCCTTCTTCGAGGCGCTCGCGCACCGCTTCGGACCGGATCGCGAGCGGCTGAAGCAGGCCGCGCAGCATTATATCGACAAGCAGAGCGAAGACGCCGAAGCGGAATTGCACGACGCCGCCGAGCCAAGGCGTCAGGAAATCGTGCGGCGGCTCAACCTCGCGCCGGACGGCACCGAGACACTGGTTTCGATGCGCGCAAATCTCCTCGACGCCCTCGAGCGGCGTTCGGATCTGGAGTCGGTGGACCGCGATTTCGTGCATCTGTTCTCGTCGTGGTTCAATCGCGGCTTTCTGGTGCTGAAAAGGATCGACTGGTCATCGCCTGCGATCGTGCTCGAAAAAATTATCCGCTATGAAGCGGTGCACGAAATTCGGGACTGGAACGACCTGCGTGCGCGCATCGACCCGCCAGACCGGCGCTGCTACGCCTTCTTTCATCCCGCGCTCACGGACGAGCCGCTGATCTTCGTCGAAGTCGCGCTGACGAAGGAGATTCCGGGCGCGATCGGCCCGATCCTGACGCACGGGAGAAAACAGCTCGACCCGCGCGAAGCGACGACTGCCGTGTTCTACTCGATCTCAAACACGCAGCGGGGGCTTGCCGGCGTTTCCTTCGGCAGCTTTTTGATCAAGCAGGTCGCCGAGGAAATTTCCCGCGAGTTTCCGAAGCTCGATGCGTTCGTTACCCTCTCGCCTGTGCCTGGCTTTGCGAAATGGCTTGCGCGCGAACGCAAGAATGAATCATCTGATACGATCCGCGATGCCGACCGGGCGGCGCTCGCGCTGCTCGACCGTCCTGGTTGGGAACAGAGCGAAAAGAGCCGCAGCGAAGCCGCCGGCGCGCTGACCGCCCTCGCCGCGCATTACTTTCTGCATGGAAAAACCAGCTACGGACGTCCGCTCGATCCGGTCGCGCGTTTCCATCTTGGCAACGGCGCCGCGCTCGCGCATATCCACGCTTCCGCCGATCTTTCGCCGCGCGGCATCGCGCAATCGCATGGCGTTATGGTGAACTACCGTTATGACCTTTCTCAAATCGAGCAGAACCACGAAGCCTATGCGGAGGATAGCGAAGTCGTCGCAAGCAAGGATGTCAGGAAACTTCTGCGGCAACCACAATCTGCGCGAGCGGCACCTGCGAGAATACCTGTCATGAGTGGCGGCAATTATCTCTTTGGCGCGCTCGAAGGCGCGATCCCGTCGCGCGATAAAACGCTGATCGAATTGCCGGACGGCAAGATAATTACTTATCGCGAGGTGTTCGATCTCGCGGCGAAGATCTCCGCGTATCTCGTTCGCTGCAAGGTAATGCCCGGGGACCGGGTCGCGGTGCAGGTCGAAAAGTCCTGGCAGAACCTCGCGCTCTATCTCGGCGTGGTGCGCGCGGGCGGCGTCTATCTGCCGCTCAATACCGCCTATCCGCTTGCGGAACTCGAATACTTCCTTAGCGACGCCGAGCCGCGCGTCGTCGTCTGCAAGCCGGAAACGGAAAGCGGCGTAAATGCGCTCGCCGCGAAACTGAAAATCGCGACCGTCGAAACGCTCGGCGTTAACGGCGACGGCACGCTGATCGCAAACGCGAAGGACGCCACACCGCTCGCGCCGGCTGCCCGCGCGGCAAAAGACCTAGCCGCAATTCTTTATACGTCCGGCACCACCGGCCGATCGAAAGGAGCGATGCTCTCGCACGAGAACCTGCTCTCGAATGCGATGACGCTGAAAGACTACTGGCGCTTCACCGAAAAAGACGTGGTCCTGCACGCGCTGCCGATCTATCACACGCACGGACTTTTCGTTGCAATGAACGTGGTGCTGCTCGCCGGCGCGTCCATGCTGTTCTTCGGCAAGTTCGAAGCCGACGAGATGATCCGGCTCATGCCGAAGGCGACTTCGATGATGGGTGTGCCGACCTTCTATGTGCGCTTCGCGGATCATCCGAAGGTCACGAAAGAAACGACGAAGCACATGCGCCTGTTCGTTTCCGGTTCGGCGCCGCTGCTCGCGGAAACCCATCGCGCATTCTCGGAGAAAACCGGCCACGCGATCCTCGAGCGCTACGGCATGACCGAAACCAATATGAATACGTCGAACCCTTATGACGGTGACCGCATTCCGGGCACGGTCGGCTTTCCGCTGCCGGGCGTCGAATTGCGCATCGCCGATCCCGAGAGCGGCAAGGTTCTCGCGCAGGGCGAAATCGGCGTGATCGAAGTCAAAGGCCCGAATGTGTTTCAGGGCTACTGGCGCATGCCGGAGAAGACGGCCGCCGAATTCCGCGCCGACGGCTTCTTCATCACCGGCGATCTCGGCAAAATCGACGAGCGCGGCTACGTGCACATCGTCGGCCGCGGCAAGGATCTCGTGATCTCGGGCGGCTTCAACGTCTATCCGAAGGAAGTCGAAGGCGAGATCGACGCGATCCCGGGTGTCGTCGAATCCGCCGTGATCGGCGTGGCGCACCCTGATCTTGGGGAAGCCGTGACCGCTGTCGTGGTGAAGGCCAAGGGTTCGGCGCTGTCCGAAGCCGAAATTCTGGGTGCGCTCGAGGGCCGCATCGCCCGCTTCAAGCAACCCAAGCACGTGTTTTTCGTGGATGACCTGCCACGCAACGCGATGGGCAAGGTGCAGAAGAACGTGCTGCGCGAAACTTACGCAAAGACCTATTCGAAGAACCTGGCCTGACGCTCCGTACCGCTTTGCGGGCCTGCAAGAGCTTTATCGCATTTCAGCCTACATAGAACGGCGCGCCTTCGTATTGCGGCGCAATAAGTTCAAGGCGTCCCTCAAAGGTACTGTTGGAAGTCCAATGGTTTCATTTCATGATGGACCGATAAGAAAAGTCTTAGGGAGGAGACTACCAATGCTGAAACGAATTCTTTGCGGGCTTGCCGCGATCGGCCTGATCGCCGGCTCGACGCAGATGCTGACGGCGCAGGACGCGCCGAAATCGATCAAGGTCGGCTACGTCATTTCGCTGTCGGGTCCGCAGGCCGCGGGCGCGCTGCTCACCACCGTTCCGAATTACCGGCTCTGGATCGACGAAGTGAACAAAGCCGGCGGAATCATGCTGAAAAAATACGGCAAGCGCATTCCGATCGAGGTCACCGAGGTCGACGACCGCTCGAACAACGAAGACATGGTTCGCCTGGTCGAGCGCCTGATGACCGTCGATAAGATGGACATCGTGCTCTCGCCGTGGGGCACCGGCCCGAACCTGCAGGTGCTGCCGGTGTTCAACAAGTACGGCTATCCGCACGTCATGGGCACGGCCGCGACCGACCGCATCAACGATCTCGCGCCGAAGTTCGACAACGCGTTCTGGATGCTCGGCCGTCCGACCGAAGGCGTGAAGGCGCTCGTCGATATGCTGAACGACCTGCGCAAGAAGGGTCAGATCAAGGACACCGTCGCACTGTTCTCAGTGCAGCATCCGTTCGGTGCTGAATTCCTGGCGCCCGCGAAAGCCGCGCTCGCCGCGAACAATTACAAGGTCGTATATGAGACGACCTATCCGCTCGGCTCCGCCGATCTTTCGGCGCAGATCAAGGCGGCGAAGGCGGCGAACCCGGATATCATGCTCGCCTTCTCCTATCCGCCGGATACCTTCATGCTGACGGAACAGGCGCTCGCCAACGACTTCAATCCGAAGGTGATGTTCCTTTCGGTCGGCGCCGCGTTCCCGAGTTACCGCGGCAAGTTCGGCGACAAGATCAACGGCGTATTCGGTCTCGGCGCGTGGGATCCGACCGGACCCGGCGTGCAGGACTGGGTCAAGCGCCACCAAGACGTGAACAAGGGTCAGGTCCCCGATCGCTGGGCGAGCTCGAACACTTATGCAGGCCTGCAAATTTTGCAGCAGGCGATCGAGCGCGTCGGCGAGATCGACAACAAGAAGATCATCGCCGAAATGAAGACCGGCACCTTCAAGACCATCCTCGGCGACGTGAAGCTGGAAAATAACCAGTTAACCAAGCTGTGGTGGGTCGGCCAGTATCAGGGCGGCGAATATAAAGGCGTCGCGCCTGCGAACCTGCCGGGCGCCGTCGCTCCGCAAGTAAAGTAAGGTTAAGCAAAAGCTTACGGGCCCGCGTCACACAACGCGGGCCCGTTTCTATAAAATCTGCGGCGAGTAAACGGGCGCGCATTGTTCCGCGCGCACGAACGGAGTTCGCGTAGCGTGACGCTGTTTTTCGACTTCATGATCGCTGGCCTCGTAATCGGCGGCATCTATGCGCTGATCGCGATCGGCTTGAACCTGCAATACGGCGTCGCGCGCGTGCTCAATCTCGCTTACGGCGAGTTTCTGATGCTCGCGGGCTACGCGGCGTTCTGGGGATTTACGCTTCTCAACGCGCCGCCGTTCGTGACGCTTCTCTTCGGCGTTCCGGCGGCGTTCGCCGCGAGCTGGCTGCTCTTTATGTATGTGTTGCACCCGCTGCTATCGCGCACGCGCGACCCGGGCAAACGCGAAATCGATTCGATCATTTCGACGTTCGGTCTTCTGTTCGTGCTGCAGGGCGTAGCGCTTGTGCTCTGGACCGGCACCGACCGCGCCTACACGTATCTTGCCGATATCGTGCGGCTCGGCCCGCTCGCGCTCTCCGCTAATCGCATTGTTACACTTGTCGCAGCGCTCGCGCTCGCTTTCGGCGTCTATGCGGCATTGCGTTACTCGAAAACAGGACGTGCCTTGCGCTCGATTGCGAGTAATCCGGAAGCGGCGCCGCTCGTCGGCGTGGACGTGAAGCGCTACAGCGCGCTCGCGTTCGCCTCGGGTGGCGCGTTGGCTGCCTGCGCCGGCATTCTGATTTCCATGTTCTTCGGCATGAACCCGACCACGGGTGCTGCCTTCACGATGAAGGCGCTGATCGTCGTCGTGATGGGCGGTATCGGGCACGTCATGGGCGGCTTCGTCGCCGGCATCCTGCTCGGGCTCGCTGAGCAGTTCGGTGCGCTGCTTTTGAACTCCGGCCTGATCACGGTCGTTTCCTTCACGCTGTTTTCGATCGTGCTTCTGTGGAAGCCGGAAGGCCTGTTCGGCGGCTCGACGCGAACCGGCAGCGGCCGCTTGATCCGGATTCCGAAAGAGATCATCGCGCTCGTGGTGCTCGCGGCGTTAATCGTCGCTCCGCGCTACATCGACAGTTATCGCCTCGCGCAGCTCTTGGACATTTTCAAATACGTCGCGCTCGCGACCGGCTGGGCCTTTTTCTCCGGTCCTACGCGCTACATCTCGCTCGCGGCGTCGGCTTTCTACGGGGTCGGCAACTACACGATCGCTGTGCTCGCACCGGACTACGGCTATCTCTATGCGCTCGGTGCCGCAGCTCTAATTGGAATATTGCTCTCGGCTTTCGTCGGGCTCGCCACGCTGCGCCTGAAGGGCATGTATTTCGTGATCTTCACCTTCGGGTTAGCCACACTCGTGCGCGAAATCGTCACCTGGTACGAAGCGAGCATCGAACTGAAGGCCGGGCGCTATCTCTACGGCCTCGAAGTATTCACGAACGACGTTGCGCGCGACATTTATTATCAGCTGCTCGCGCTTTCCGTATTCATCATCGTGCTGTGGCTGATCCGCGACCGTACCCGCATGGGCTTTGCGATGAAGACGCTCGGTGCCGACGAAACGGTCGCGCGGCAAATCGGCATCAACACGACGGCCTTGAAAATCGGCACCTTCGTCATCAGCGCGCTCGTGATGACGCTCGCGGGCGCAATCATGGCGCCGCGCGCGAGTTACATCGATCCGACCACCGCTTTCAATCCGACCGTCTCATTTCTCACCGTCATCATGGCGCTTCTCGGTGGTGCCACGTCGGTCTGGGGTCCGATGCTCGGCGTGATCCCGCTTGTACTGATCCAGGACTGGATCTCGATCAATTTCCCGAACTACTTCTCGATCGTACTCGGGCTCTGTTTCCTCGGCATCGTATTCTTCATTCCGAACGGATTGCTCGGGCTGTTGCAGGACTGGCGGCGCAAGTGGCGCGCGCGGCGAGGATATGACGCATGAGCGCGCATGTTCTCAACATTTCGAGCGTTTCGCGCCGTTTCGGCGGCCTGAAAGCGGTCGACCGCGTCTCCTTCTCGGTGCCGCGCGGCGAGATCATGGGCCTGATCGGCCCGAACGGCTCTGGCAAAACGACGCTCTTGAACGTGATCATGGGCCGGCTGAGCCCTAGCGACGGCACCATTTTGAAAGACGGCAAGCGCATTTCCGGCCGCACGCCCGAGCAAATCTGCCGCCTCGGCGTTGCGGGCACGTTCCAGCTCGTGCGGGTTCCCGACGCGCTGAACGCGCGCGATAACGTCGCGGTCGCGGCTATGTACGGCAAGCGCAAAATCGGCGTATCGGCCGCGCGCGCAGAAGCGGAGCGGCTACTCGACCGCGTACAGTTCGAAGGCAGCCTCGAGGCGCACGCCGACCAGCTTACCTATTTCGACCAGAAGCGGATCGAGCTTGCGCGCGCGCTCGCCTGCGCGCCGGACGTGCTTTTGCTCGACGAATGGCTCGCGGGCCTCAATCCTTCGGAGCTCGAGCGCGGCATCGAACTCGTGCAGTCGCTGCGCGGCGAAGGCATCACCATCGTGATGGTCGAGCATGTGATGCACGCGATCCGCTCGCTGTGCTCGCACGTCGTGGTCTTGAGCGCTGGCAAGGTGATCGCTTCCGGCACGCCTGACGACGCGCTTGCCCATCCCGACGTCATCCGCGTCTATCTCGGAGACGAGCAATGATCGAGGCGAAGAATCTCTCGGTCTCCTACGGACGGCACATCGCGCTCGAAGACGTCTCGATTAAGCTTGAGCGCGGCGATCTGACGGTCGTGCTTGGCGCAAACGGCGCGGGCAAGACCACGCTCGTCAACGCGATCGCAGGCACGGTGCCGCTCAGCACAGGCTCGATCACGCTCGACGGCAGGAACATCACGCACGAGCCCGCGCATAACCGCGTGAAATTCCGGCTCGCGACGGTCCCGCAGGGGCGCGGCCTTTTCCCGGACATGTCGGTCGAGGACAATCTCGCGCTCGGCAGCTTCGTTTCCGACGACAAGGACGAGATCGAATTCCGCCGTGCGGAAATTTTCCGCGTGTTCCCGCGTCTCAAAGAGCGCGCGAAACAGGCGTCGAGCACGATGTCCGGCGGCGAGCAGCAGATGCTGGCGATCGGCCGCGCACTGATGTCATCGCCTGCTTATCTTCTGCTGGACGAACCCTCGCTCGGCTTGAGCCCGGTGCTAACCAGCGAGCTATTCAAGACGATCCGCAAGATCGCAGATAAAGGCGTCGGCGTGCTGCTGGTCGAACAGAACGCGCTGCAGTCCTTGAAGATCGCGGAGCATGCCTATCTCGTCGAGACCGGCCGTATTGTCGATCAAGGCCCGGCGCAGGGATTGCGTTACGATGCGAGCGTCATCGAGACCTATCTTGGCGGCCGCAAGGCCCTACCCGCGCCGGTGAAGCCGAAGCTCATCGGCAACTAGTTTTTATTTTACATCTGCGCCGGCAGCCAGGTCGCAATGGCCGGGAAGATCACGAGAATCGCAAGCCGCAGAATATCCGTGATGATGAACGGCAACACACCAAAGAAGATGGTCGAGATAGTAACCTTTTCGACGACGCTTTTTATCACGAAAATATTCATGCCGACCGGCGGATGGATCAGTCCTAGCTCGACCGTCATCACGATGATGACCCCGAACCAGATCGGATCGAAGCCGAGCGCCTGAATCACCGGGAAGATGATCGGCACCGTCAGGATAATCATCGCAAGCGCATCCATCAGGCAGCCGAGGATCAGATACATCAAGAGGATCAGGACGAGGACGCCATAGGGCCCGATGCCGAGGCCGGTGAGGAAAGCCGTCACCTTCTGCGGCGTCTGCGTGATCGTGAGAAAATAGCCGAACAGGATCGCGCCGATCAGGATCGTAAAGACAGCCGCCGTCGTGCGGGTCGCATCCAGCAGAGATCGCAAAATGTCCGCGCGCGACAAGCGCCCGCGCAAAACGCCGATGATGAACGCGCCGGCCGCGCCCATGCCGGCCGCTTCGGTCGCGGTAAATTTCGGCATGAATGGCAGGCCGTAAAGACCGCCGATCACGAAAGCGAAAAGCAGAAGCGTCGCCCAGATATCCTTCAGCGAGGCCAAGCGCTCGCTCCACGATGCGCGCGGGCCAGCGGGAAGAAATTTCGGCCGTGCGATGCTGATCGCGGTGATGGTCAGCATGTACATCGCGACCGCGAGAATGCCCGGGAGAATCCCTGCGATGAAAAGCTTCGCGACGTCCTGCTCGGTGATCAGGCCGTAGATCGCTAGCACCGTCGATGGCGGGATCATGATGCCGAGCGTGCCGCCCGCGGCGATCACACCGGTAGAGAAAGAATCCGGATAGCCGAAACGTTTCATCTCCGGATACGCGACTTTGGAGAAGGTGGCAGCAGTGGCGACCGAAGAGCCGCAGATCGCGGCAAAGCCGCCACAGGCCGCGATCGTCGCGATGCCGAGGCCCCCGCGTAAATGCCCGAGAAAGGCATTGGCTGCGCGAAACAGTTCGCGGCTCATTCCGGATGTCGTGGCGAACGCGCCCATCAAAAGGAAAAGCGGTACCACCGCAAAATTCCAGTCGGTAACAGTGCGCATCGTCGTGTGGCCGACGATTTTGAGCGCCGGTCCGGCGCTCGTGAGATAACCGAAGCCCGCGACGCCGACCAAACCCATCGCCATGCCGATTGGCACACGCGCGAGCATCAACACGAACAAAATAACGAAACCGGCGATCGCAACGCCATCAGGGCCGAGTGTCACGCGCTTTACTCCACGGCCTTGATCGCGTCCGGCGGCGGCGCAATCAGATCAGGATGAAAAACCAGGCGGTAGGTGCGGATCGCGATCAGCAGAACAGCCGCGGCGTCGCCAAGCCAAGCCAGTAAAAAGAACGGCCAGTGCGGAACGCGCAAGCCGAACGTAAGCACGTTCGCTGCGTAGGTCGTCGAAACCTTATCAAACAAAGTGTAGGTCTGCACCGCCACGACAAAGAGCAACACCAGCGTCGCGAAGATATCGATAATTCGCTGCCAGTTCTTGTCGACATTCGCCCAGATCAGATCGACGGTAATGTGCGTACCGCGATAGGAGGTCGCCGCGATGCCCCAGAAAATCAGAATACCGAGAAGCATCTGGCCGAGTTCGTAGCCGTCGGGAACGTCAATCGAAAACAGATTTCGAAGCATGACGGTGACGAAGACGAGGCTGGCGACAATACCGATAAAGATCGCCGCGATCAGTTCGATCCCGTCGATGAAGCGATCCATCGCGTTGCGTTTCAAGAAATCCCCCGGCCGTGATTATTGATTTGGGCGGCAGCGGTTTTCCGCCGCCGCCCGATCAATGCGGTGTGGCTTAATAAGCCGCCTTGTACTTCGCGAGCGCGTCTTTCAGCTCTTTCATTGCCGCAGCCGCGTCGATGCCGGCCTTGGTCACGCCTTCAGCCCAAGCCTTTTCGAGCGGCTCGGCGGCCTTGCGCCACTGCGCTAGCTGATCCGCGGAGATGTCGTAAACTTCGTGACCCTTCGCTTCTTTCAGCTTGGTACGGCCGTTCGCTTCGTAATCGGCCCACGGACCGGCAACCTTCAAGGCCCAGTCGGTCGAGCAATGGTCGTCGATGACCTTCTTCTGGTTTGCCGACATGCGGTCATAAACGCCCTTGTTCATGACCCAGGCGAACGTGGTCGCGTAAAGCGGCACGTTCATGTGGAACTTGGTGACGTTGTCGATCTTGAAGAGAAGGATCGAGCCCCACGGGAAGGTCACCGCGTCCGCAACACCCTTTTCGAGAATGTCGCGCACTTCCGGCGCGGAGGACTGCACGTTGGTGCCGCCGAGAAGCGTCACGAACTGACCCATGGTCGCGTGCGCCGGGCGAATCTTCATGCCCTTGATGTCGCCGGGCACCATGACTTTCTTGTTCACCGAATGAACCGCACCGGGATCGTGCACGAAGGCGAGACAGAACTTAACGTCCTTCATCTCTTTGTCGGCATATTTGCGATACCAGGCATCGAGCGCCTGCGAGCCGCCCTTGCCGTCCGCGATCAGGAACGGAAGCTCGCCGGCGGCGATGACCGGGAAGCGGCCCGGCTGATAGCCGGGATTGATGTAGGTAACGTCGGCGATACCGTCGCGTGCCATATCGTAATGATCGAAAGCCTTGCCGAGTTGCTGCGCCGGAAACACCGTAAAGGTGATCGTGCCGTTCGAGGCTTTCTCGACCGATTTGCCCCATTCCTCCATCGCTTTTTGCAGCGGATGTGCGGGCGGAACCCAATGGCCCAACTTCAGATGAACCGGCTTGTCCTGAGCCGCTGCCGAACCGGCGATGCCGAGTGCAAGCACAGCTCCGAGCGCGGTCGCGCGCAACTTCATTGCAGTCCTCCCATTCGCCGGCTTGTTCTGGCGTGCCGGCATTGTTTGGCCGGCGTGCGCCGGCATCAGATTGTTATACCACGAAACTATTGGTTATTGTCGTTCCCCGTGGCACCCAAGACGCTATCACCTCGGGCGCAATTCGCCCGGCAGCTTGTAGCTTTTCCAATTGAGCCAAAGAGCGCTTCGGTTGTAAAGTAAATTAGTTGGGTACAAAACCAATTTCGGCTAGTACCTTTCCCGGACCAACGGATTTCCAGCGCAAAGCACAGCCTAACGGACCAGCACGAAAATGAAACAAGAGTCTCTCTCCCGCAGCGCGGAAGCCGAAGCAGCCTCGCCCCGCAAGAACGCGGCAAACGAGAATGTCGATTTCGGCCCGCTCGCAAACTGGGTCGGGTTCCATCTGCGGCTCGCGCAGACCGCGAGCTTTCAGGCTTTCGTGCAGGAGGCGCGCTCGGTCGATCTCAGCCCCGGACGCTTCGCGACGCTTCTTTTGATCGGGCGCAATCCCGGTATCAGCCAGACCGCGCTCGCCGCTGCTAACGGACGCGACAAGTCCACGCTGACCCCGATCCTCGAGGACCTGGAGCGCCGCGGCTTCATCGTGCGCGAGAAAATGAAGACCGACCGCCGCAGCTATCAGCTCACGCTGACGGACGCCGGAAAGAAAATGCTCGATCAGCTGACGGTGTGCGCGAAGCGCCACGATGACAATCTCGACCGCATCATCGGACCGAAAGACCGCGCGAAGTTTCTGAAGATCCTGCAGAAGATCGCGACCGAGATCGGACGCGGCGAATAAACAAGCGGAAAGCGAACTCGAATGGCCGAAGTCTCGTTTCATAGCGAGATCAAAAGTCTCACGCTCGGTAAAGGCGAAACCTTCAGCGGCGAAGGCATCTTGGGTGTTACCAAGGCGCTGCTGCAATCCGGGGTCGCCTATGTCGGCGGCTATCAGGGCGCGCCGGTAAGCCATCTTCTCGACGTGCTCGTGCAGTCGGAGGACTTACTATCCGAACTCGGCGTCCATCTCGAGACCTGCACCAACGAAGCCGCGGCGGCGGCGATGCTTGGCGCTTCGATAAACTATCCGTTGCGCGGCGCGGTGACGTGGAAGTCGATCGTCGGCACCAATGTCGCGGCCGATGCGCTCTCCAACCTTGCATCCGCCGGAGTGATCGGCGGCGCGCTAATCGTGGTCGGTGAGGATTATGGCGAAGGCGCGAGCGTAATCCAGGAACGCACACATGCGTTCGCGTTGAAATCTTCGCTATGGCTGCTCGACCCGCGCCCTGAACTTCCGGCGATCGTCAACATGGTCGAAAAAGGCTTCGAGCTTTCGGAGGCGAGCAGCACACCGGTGATGCTGGAGTTGCGCATTCGCGCCTGCCACGTCTATGGCAGCTTCGAAGCGAAGGATAACGTCGCTGCAAAATTCTCGGCAAAGCATCGCATCCCGGCGCCGGCGACGTTCGAATACGACCGCCTGAGCCATCCGCCGGCGACGTTCGCGCAGGAAAAACACAAGACCGAGCAGCGGCTGCCACAGGCACAGAAATTCATTCTCGAGCACAAGCTCAATGAGATTCTCGGTCCCGAGAACGGCGATATCGGCATCATCGTGCAAGGCGGGCTTTTCAACGTGCTGAACGGGCGCCTTGCGCTCGCGGACCTCTCCGATTCCTTCGGCAACGTGAAAGTGCCGACGCTCGTCCTGAACGTCACCTACCCGCTAGTGCCTGCGCAGATCGCGAAATTCTGCGCGGGCAAGAAAGCGGTGCTGATCGTCGAGGAAGGCAATCCGGAATTCATCGAGCAGGCGATCGGACAGATCCTGCGCAAGGCGGATTTGAATACGAAGATTTTTGGCAAGGATGTATTGCCAACGGCGGGCGAATACACGCCGCTCGTCGTTGCGCGTGGGCTCACGGAATTTTTTGAGGCGAACGGAGGTAAAACACCTCCGCTAAACGACTGGATTGCGCAAACTGACGCGCACCAGAAAGAAGTCGCGGCGGCGCTCGGCTCCCCGCTGCCGCCTCGCCCGCCGACTTTCTGCACCGGCTGTCCGGAACGTCCGGTCTTCTCGGCAATGAAGTTGCTGAAAAAAGAAATGGGGCCGGTGCATGTCGCAGCCGACATCGGCTGCCACGCGTTCGGAACGTTCGCCCCGTTCAGTCAGGGCAATTCCATTCTCGGTTACGGCATGTCGCTCGCGTCCGCCGCCGCGGTGTCCGGCACGCAGAAGAAGCGTCCGGTCTCGATCATGGGCGACGGCGGCTTCTGGCATAACGGCCTGCTCACCGGCGTCGCGGGCTCCACATTCAATAAGACCGATTCCGTGCTGATCGTCATGAACAACGGCTATTCGAGCGCGACCGGCTTGCAGGACATTCCGTCGAGTGCGCCCGAGAAAGACGGGCGCGGCAACGGATTAGAGATTGAATCCGCGTTGAAAAGTCTCGGTGTGCCTTGGGTGAAACGCCAGCGCACCTATGGCGTCGATGGTATGATGGATACGCTGCGCGACGCGCTGACTTCGGACGAAAAGGGTTTGAAGGTCGTGATCGCCGATGGCGAGTGCCAGCTCGCGCGCCAGCGGCGCGTGAAGCCTGCCCTCGCGAAGCTGAAAAACGAAGGCAAGCGCGTGGAGCGTACGCGCTTCTGGATCGACCCGGATGTCTGCACCGGCGATCACTCCTGTATCCGCCTTTCCGGCTGCCCGTCGCTGACCATCAAGCCGAACGAAGACCCGCTGCGCACGGACCCGATCGCGCATGTGAACAACGACTGCGTCGGTTGCGGCCTCTGCGGCGAGGTCGCGCATGCCGCGCAGCTCTGCCCGTCGTTTGCCGAAATCAAAGTGATCGAGAACCCGAATTTCTTCGATCGGCTAAAGCATCGCATTGCTTCGGCGCTGATCCGCCTCTTTGGCGGCAACCGGACGGCACCGATACCGGCACCCGCGGAATAATCGATGGCTGAACTGCGCCCTGTCCGTCTTCTGATTGCAGCGCTTGGCGGCGAAGGCGGCGGCGTACTTGCGTCGTGGATTACGAACGCCGCGGTCGCCGCGGGTCACGTTGCGCAGCGCACTTCGATTCCAGGCGTCGCGCAGCGCACCGGTGCCACGACTTACTATCTCGAAATCGTTCCGGCGGCCGCGAATGGCGCAAAGCCGGTGCTCGCGCTGAACCCCGCGCCGGGCGAAGTCGATGTGATGCTATCGAGCGAATTATTGGAAACCACGCGCGCGGTGCAGGCCGGAAGCGTCACGCCCGCACGCACGCATCTGATCGCGAGCACACATCGCGTATTCACAGTGGATGAAAAGTCGGCAATGGCCGACGGCCGTGTCGACCCGCTGAAAATGCAGGAAGTCCTGCGACAATTTTCAAAGAGCGCGCTGCTTACCGATCTCGCTACTGTCGCACGCGAAGTCGACAGCCAATTAAATGCCGTTATGCTCGGCGCGCTTGCAGGCATAAAGGTTCTGCCTATTTCCGGCGATTATTTCCGCGCAGCGATTCGCGCCGAAGGCAAAGCGGTCGACGCAAATTTGCGGGGGTTCGAGGCCGGCTATTCGCTTGCATCGAAAGACGTGGAATCGCCGCGCGATTCGAAGCCGGTTTCCCGCGCGCCGCGCGCCGAGAATCAACTCGAAGCGCGGGCGGTACGCACGTTGCCTCGCGAGGCTGCGGAGATTGCGATCGAGGGTGTGCGCCGTCTCACCGACTATCAGAACAAGCCCTACGCCGAGCTTTATCTCGACCGGATCGAGCGCTTCGCGAAAAACAAAAGCGCGGACACGAGTTTTCTGCGCGAGCTTGCGCGGCTGCTCGCGGTCCGTATGTCATTCGAGGACACGATTCGGGTCGCACAGCTTAAAATCCGCGAAGGACGCATTGAACGCTTGCGCCGCGAATCCGGCGCAGGCGGCGACACGCTGATCCATGTCTTCGAATTCCTCAAACCCGGTCCGGAAGAAATCTTTTCGATGCTGACGCCGGGACTCGGCCGCGCGGTACTTCGCTGGATCGAGCGCCGCGGCTGGAGCGAGCGCTCCGTGAAGATGAAGGTCTCGACTACGAGCTTCTCCGGTTTCCTGCGCTTACGCCTGCTCGCGGGGTTGCGCTGGTGGCGTCCGCGCACGCTGCGTTACGCGGAAGAAAAAGTATGGGTCGAGCGCTGGCTCGATCTGATCGAGCGCACACTCGCACAGGATGCGGAAGCGGCGAAGGCCGTAGTCGCCAGTGCGACACTCGTCAAAGGCTATGGCGAGACGATGAAGCGCGGCCTGAACAACTGGAACAGGCTCGCGGACTTCGTGATCGAACCGTTTCTCGAAGGCAAGTTGCCGCGCGATCAGTTCGCCGATGCCGTGACACAGGGCCGGTTAGCCGCGCTCAAAGACCCCGACGGCAAGCCGCTCGGCGCGCTGATTGAATCCCTTCGGACTTTGCCGCGTCCGCAGCAGATCGCGGCGGAATAATTCAGGCCTTTTCCGGCAACTTTAGCCGCTCGGCGGGCATCGCTTCCGCGATCATCGCGTCGGCAATTTTTTCGGCGTCGTTCAGCGAGATCACGGGGATCGGCGCATCGGCGATCGGCGTGTCGGAAGCGAGAGCGACGATATAATCGTCTTCGGGGTGCAGGAACGGTTTGCCGACTTCAGCGCGATAAATCTCGATCTTGGGATGACGATGGCGCTTGAAGCCTTCGACGATCAGAAGATCGACCGGAGACAGCCGCGGCAGGATGTCGGCAAGGTCCGGCTCGGGTTCATTCCGTAGTTCGTGGATCTGCGCCCAGCGGCGTCCGGAGGCGATAAAAACCTCGGTCGCGCCGGCCATTCGGTGGGTATGCGAATCCTTGCCGGGAATGTCGATGTCGAAACCCTTGTGAGCGTGCTTGACGGTCGAGACTTTCAAGCCACGGCCGACGAAAATGGGAATGAGCTTGGCGACCAGTGTGGTCTTGCCCGATCCGCTCCAGCCCGCGAGCCCGATGATGCGCATGCATGCTCTATAGCAGGCGTATTGCGGGGCGCCCAAAGCGGCCTCTTGACGCCGGACGAAACTCCGTCAGTCTCGCGCCCAACGCCCTTCGGGTGAGGACTATTCCATGATCAGTTTACTGCGCATTTCGGCCCTGCTTGCGGCAATTACCTTCGCGGCACCTGTGCAGGCGCAGCAGCCTTACGATGGACCGATCTTCGATGCGCATCTGCATTACAACTGGGAGCCGACGCCTCACTACAATGTCGAGCAGGTGTTCGAGTTACTCAAGAAGAACAATGTGCGCGGTATTCTCGCTACCAGCCGCCCCAACACCGGGACGGTCGCGCTCATGGAAGCGAAGCAGACCGATATCTGGGTCGTGCCTTTCATCCGCCAGTACAAGACGCGCGCGGACATTCCGACCTGGTTCAGAGACGACTCGATCTATGAAATGACGCTCACCGAATTCAAGCGCGGGTATTATCGCGGCGTCGGCGAGTTTCACATTTACGGAAAGGCGGCCGGAACCGAAGGTGCTGCGAAGCTCGTCAAATTCGCGGTCGAGAACGATCTCTATATTCATGCGCATTGCGACGTCGAGGCACTCGAACTGCTTTACTCGCACGACAAGCGCGCACGGATCATCTGGGCGCATACCGGCTTCTCGACCCCGGCTGCGGAACTGAAAGCGCTGTTCGCAAAATATCCGTCGCTGATGGGCGAGCTTTCCTTCCGCGGCGGCATCACCGAGTATGACGGCAAGCTGACCGAAGACTGGAAGGACCTTTTCACGAAGCATTCCGACCGCTTCCTGCTCGGCACCGACACCTGGATCACGCCGCGCTGGCTGCAATACGACGCGCTGATCTCCGGTTATCGCGCATGGCTCGGGCAGTTGCCGAAAGAGCGCGCGCAGCGTATCGCCTTCGGCAATGCCGAACGCCTGTTCCGTTCCGAAAAGAAGTAAGAAGCACCTGACATGACCGCAGCAACCGGCATCTGGCCGCCGGCGGCGACGCCGTTTCGCGAAGACCTCTCGATCGACACGGAGCGCTATGTCGCGTTCTGTCACGAGTTGTTGCGTGACGGCGCGCATGGACTTGCGGTGCTCGGCACGACGAGCGAAGCGAACTCGCTCGATCTGGAGGAGCGAAAGAGCGTTCTCGAAAAACTCATCGCGTCCGGAATCAATCCGGCGCAATTGCTGCCCGGCACCGGAGCGGCTTCTTTCGGCGATGCCGTCAAGCTCACGAAGCACGCCGCCGATCTCGGCGTGAAGGGTTCGCTCCTGCTGCCGCCGTTCTATTACAAAGGTGTCACTGACGAAGGTCTGTTCGAATTCGTTGCGGAGGTCATCAAGCGCGTGACTTCGAAGCGGCTGCGACTTTATCTTTACAACTTTCCGCAGCAGACCGGATTGATCTGGTCGCCGGAGCTGATCGCGAAGCTGCGCGCCGCGTTCCTTGAAACTGTTGTCGGAATCAAGGACAGCTCCGGCGATGCAAAATATCTGAACAGCCTGCTCGAAAAATTTCCTGGCTTTGCGATTTTCCCGTCGTCGGAGTCTTTAATGGTCGGCGCGCTCGGCAAAGGTGCTGCCGGCTGCATCTCCGCGACTGCCAATACGCACGTAAAAGAAATCCGCGCGCTGTTCGACGGATGGAAATCGGCGAACGCCGCGGCGATGAACAAGCGCACGAGCGCGATCCGCGCGCTGATTGCGTCCTATCCGCTGATCGCGGCGGTGAAGGCCACGCTCGCCGACCAGCACAAGCATCGCGGCTGGCACCGGCTCCGTCCGCCGCTGACGCCGCTCGACGACCGGCAGACGGCCGAGCTTCGCGAAAAACTGGCTGAGCTTTAGACGTCCGGTGCCGCAAGTGGGCCGGCGCGTGGGCGGACCGGTTACAACCAGAAAATAGAGCTCCCGCGCTGCTTCGCAGCGCGAGGTTTGCTTGGCGTCTGACTTGCGCTAGAACCGCGCCAGAAGAAAAACGTAATAGGACATAACTACCATGCAGAGGAACACAGCCCCGTTTCGCGCCGACCAGGTCGGCAGCATTCTGCGCACCGCGCCGCTGAAGGAAGCGCGTGCAAAGCGCGAGAAGGGTGAGATCGACGAGGCCGCGCTCAAGGCCGTCGAAAACGCCGAAATCAAGAAGATCATCAGGAAGCAGGAAGACGTCGGTCTGAAAAGCATCACCGACGGCGAATTCCGCCGCTCGTGGTGGCACTTCGATTTCTTGAAGAAACTCGACGGCGTCGAAGGCTATCAGGCTTCGCAAGGCATCCAGTTCGCGGGCGTGCAGACGCGCGCAGAGAGCGTGCGCGTCACCGGCAAGATCGGCTTCTCGACGCACCCGATGATCGAGCACTTCAAGTTTCTGAAGGCGAACACCAAAGAAACGCCGAAGATGACGATCCCGGCGCCGTCGGTGCTGCATTTCCGCGGCGGCCGCAAAGGTATTTCCGACAAGATTTATCCGGATCTCGATCAGTTCTTCAACGATCTGGGCGCCGCCTACAACAAAGCAGTGAAGGCATTCTACGATGCGGGCTGCCGTTACCTGCAACTCGACGACACCGTCTGGGCTTATCTCTGTTCGGAAAAAGAGCTGCGGCTCGCGAAGGAGCGCGGCGACGATCCGGAAAAGCTGCCGATGTGGTACGCGCGCACGATCAATCAGGCGCTTGCGAACAAGCCTGCCGACATGACGATCACGACGCATGTCTGCCGCGGCAACTTCCGCTCGACCTGGGTTTCCGAAGGCGGTTACGAACCGGTCGCGGAGCGTCTGTTTCAGGAAGTGAACTACGACGGCTACTTCCTCGAATACGACAACGACCGCTCCGGCGGCTTCGAGCCGCTGCGCTTCGTGCCGAAGGGAAAAAAGCAGGTCGTGATCGGCCTCATCACCTCCAAGTCCGGCGAGCTCGAGAGCAAGGATTCGATCAAGCGCCGCATCGACGAAGCGACGAAATACGTCGCGCTCGACCAGCTCTGCCTGTCGCCGCAATGCGGCTTTGCTTCGACCGAGGAAGGCAACGTGCTGACCGAAGACGAGCAGTGGGCGAAGTTCAAACTGATCGTCGACATTTCGAAGGAAGTCTGGAAGTAAGACGAGGGGCGGCGCACAAACGCCGCCCCCTTCCGATTCAGGAACGGATGTGATGGCGAACGGCAAAGCGGCAAAAGCAAAGGACAGCGAAGAAGCACGCGCCGCCGATAAACTCGATCTCGGCGAGCTGCCGCTGTTGTCGGGTTACATGCTCCGCCGCGCGCAATTCGCAGCGTTCAACGATTTCCTGCGCTATTTCGAGGATCTCGGGGTACGGCCCGTGCAGTACGCGGTGCTCACGGTGATCGACCGTAATCCTGGGCTAAAGCAAAGCCAGGTTTCCGAAGCGCTCGGTATCAAGCGTGCGAACTTGGTCGCGATTCTCGACGCGCTGGAGCGCCGCGGGCTTGCGCGCCGCGAAGCGGTCGCCACCGACCGCCGGTCTTACGCCTTGCGGCTCACCGACAAGGGTGCTGCGCTTATGAAAGAACTGCGCGCGCGCTCCGATGCGCACGATAAGCGGCTTGCCGCCACCATCGGCGAAGAAGGCCGCCAGCAGTTGCTGAAACTGCTGCATGGAGTGATCGAGGCGGTCGGGCCCGGTAGCGAAGACGACGAAGAGTAATCTTAAAATCGTCATGCCCGCGCTTGTCGCGGGCATCTCGTTTAATAGGGCAGTACCTTCGGAATCGAGATGGCCGGGACGAGCCCGGCCATGACATGCTCTTTAAACTTCTACGGTCTTCTTTCTGCGCAGCTTGTTCGCGACTTCGTCCGGGATCGGCTTCGACTTGATCTTCGATGGATCGTCGGGGTGAGCGCCGACCCAGACGCGCTTTTCGTGCGCTTCGATTGCGAGCTTGTCGCCCTTCCAGACCTTATGCGAAATCTCGAAGCTCGATTTTCCGAGCTCGGAAATCGTCGACTCGATCACGATGTCGTCGCCGAACTTCGACGGAATATAGAACTTCGCGCCGGTATCGATCATCGGAAAGCCGACGAAGTCGTAGACTTCGCGCATCTTATACTTCGTGTGGCCGGTCGCCGCCTCGAGCAGCATCGCGGTCGAATGGTCGAACATCGCGAAATAGCGCGGGTAATACACGATACCTGCGGGATCGCAGTCGCCCCACTCGATCCTAACTTTGCGGCGATTGACGAACATTACTTGTTTGCTTTCACTTGGGCGCCATGCGCAGCGCGCCGTCGAGGCGGACGACTTCGCCGTTGAGATAGTTGTTCTGGATCATCTGCATCGCGAGCGACGCATATTGCTCCGGCTTGCCCAAGAGTTTCGGGAACGGCACAGAAGCCGCAAGGCTGCGCTGCACCTCTTCGGAGAGGCCGAGTAGCATTGGCGTCAAGAAAATGCCCGGCGCGATCGCGAGCACGCGGATGCCGAACTGCGCGAGTTCACGCGCGGCGGGAAGCGTCAGGCCGACGATGCCACCTTTAGAGGCTGCATAGGCCGCCTGCCCGATCTGGCCTTCATAGGCCGCAACAGAGGCGGTCGAGATGATGACGCCGCGCTCGCCTTCGGCAAGCGCTTCGGCGTTTTGCAGGTCCGCCGCCATCAGGCGCATGAGATTAAAGGAGCCGATCAGGTTCACGCGGACGATGCGGTCGAAGTCGGCGAGCGGCTGCGGGCCGTCCTTGCCGAGAATTTTCTTCGGCGTGCCGATGCCGGCGCAATTGATGAGCACGCGCGCAACGCCATGCTTCTCGCGTGCTTCTTTGACGGCGGCAACGGCGCTGTCGGAATCCGAGACATCGCACTTGATCGCAATGCCGCCGATCTTCGCCGCATGCGCTTTCGCGGCGTCCAGATTTACGTCGAGGAGCGCGACCTTTGCGCCCGCGGCTGCGAGCGCCGACGCGGTCGCCGCGCCCAAACCTGAACCGCCGCCGGTGACCAGCGCGGCATGACCTTTTACGTCCATCTCAATGCTTCCGTGCGTTCATGTTTTCGACGAGCAGCGCGATGCCCTGCCCGCCGCCAATGCAAGCCGAAGCGATGCCATAACGCAACCCCGCGCGTGACAGCTCGCGCGAGAGCGTGACCGCGAGACGCAGGCCGGTCGCACCGAGCGGGTGACCGATCGCAATCGCGCCGCCGTTCACGTTGAGCTTGTTCTCGTCGAGACCGAGCTCGCGCGCGCAGGCCATGACTTGCGCGCCGAAGGCCTCGTTGATTTCGAAGCGGTCGATGTCGGAAAGCTTCAAGCCTGCCTTTTCGATCACAGCCTTGATCGCGGGCACCGGGCCGATGCCCATGATTTCCGGAGGGCAGCCCACCGCCACGCCGGCAACAACACGCGCGAGCGGCGTCTTGCCTTTTTTCTTCGCGTATTCGCCGGATGCGACGAGTGCTGCCGCAGCACCGTCGACGACCGCGGAAGAATTACCGCCGGTCTGCACGCCGCCGAATGCCGGGCGGATTTTCGCAAGCGTCTCGACCGGCGACGGACGGATATGCGTATCGTCTTTCAGTTCATCGATCTTACTAGGCAGCTTGATGCCCCGCGCGTTGTAGCTTTCGCGCTCGAACTTCTCGGTTTTCACCGGCGCGATTTCGCCAGCGAGGAAACCGCTCTTCTGCGCGGCGACCGCGCGCTCGAAAGAGCGCGCCGCATAAGCATCCACTTCGGGCCGCGTGATTTGGTATTTCTGCGCGAGGTTTTCGGCGGTGTCGCCCATCGTCACACTTGCCGCCGGGTCGAGCAGTGCCTCCCACAAGAAATCCTTGAATTCGACCTGGCCCATACGGAAACCGTTGCGCGAAGTGTAGCTCGCCACCGGATTGCGGCTCATCGATTCCGCGCCAACGCAAAGCGCGAGATCGACGCCGCGATGCGCGATCGCGTCCGCCGCCTGCATGATGACTTCGATGCCGGTGCCGCAAACGCGCTGGACCATATGCGCGGGCGCTTCGATCGGCACGCCCGAATAGAGACCGACGTGGCGCGGCAGCATGTAAGCGTCGAAGCTCGCCTGCGCCATGTTGCCGGTGACGACAATGCCGACGTCTTCGGGCGAAAGTTTCGTCTTCGCGAAAGCCTCGCGCGCAACCTTGATGCCGAGGTCGATGGGCGAGACCTGCGACAGCGCGCCGGTGTAATCCGCAAACGGCGTGCGCACGCCGTCGATAATAAATACGTCGTTCCAGCTTGCCGCGAGCGCTTTTACGTTTGCCGCCATGTCACTTTCCTTCCGCAACGACGACCCGCGAAGACGGCGGGTTCGCATAAAGTTCTTTTACTAGGTTTGCACGGCGCGCAAGCACCGCGCGTTGATTGATCGAACCTTTGTCTGTCATTTCGCCGGCGTCCATCGATGGCGGTTCGTCCATCAAGAGGACGCGCGTGAGCCGGTTCGAGCTACCGGTGCTCTCGCGCATGAATGAAGTCAAACGCTCTTTGACTTTTGCGCGCACCGCATCCGAGCTCAGCACCTCGGCATCGGACAATTTCTTGTCGAGTTCGGGATGCAGCGCACGGATCGCAGGCATGTCGGGAATGCCGAGCGCGGTTACTTCGTTCTCGTTTTCGCCCGCGAGCACCACGTCACGCATGTAAGGCTGGAAACGATTCATGATCTGCGTGCGCAAGGGACCGACGCTGACCCATGTTCCGGTGGAGAGCTTGAAATCTTCGGTGAGACGGCCGTCGAACAGAAGGCCTTTGCGCGGGTCGTTCGGATTCTCGAACTTCAAGGCATCGCCGAGCTTATAGAAGCCCTCTTCGTCGAAGGCTTTTGCGGTCAGTTCCGGCTGCCGCCAATAGCCCGGCGTGATGTTCGGACCGCGCAACCGCGCTTCGAGTTTACCTTGCGCGGGAACGAGTTTGAGTTCGATACCCGGACCCGGCAGACCCATGTTGGTCGAATAATCGCTGTCCCACATGCGGCCGAGCGCGAAAGGCGCGGTTTCGGTCGAGCCGAGGCCGGTTAGAAACGGAATCCGCTCGCCGCAGGTTTCGACCGCCATTTCTTTCATCGCGTCGAACACGGGCTGCGAGAGCGCGGCGCCGGCGAACCAGAGCACTTTCAGATTGCTGAAGAAATTTTCCCGCAGCGCACGGTCCGCGCGCAGAAACGGAATCAGCGCTTCGTAGCCCTTGGGAACTGTGAAGTACCAGGTCGGCGCGACCTCGCGTAAGTTTCGAACGGTCGCTTCGATCGCGCCCGGCGCGGGCTTGCCTTCGTCGATGTAAAATGTGCCGCCGTTATAAAGCACAAGACCGACGTCGTGATTGCCGCCGGCGGTGTGATGCCACGGCGCCCAATCGAGCACGACCGGCGGCTCATCCTGAAAATATTGCAGCGAGCCGCGCAGCATGACCTGGTTCGAGCAAAGCATGCGCTGCGTATTGATCACGCCCTTTGGCACGCCGGTCGAGCCGGACGTGAACAGAAACTTCGCGATCGTATCGCCGTTTACTTTCGCGTTGGCCTGCTCGATTACAGATGTCGGCTTGGTCTTCGCGAGATCGGAAAGCAGCGTTGCCTTGCGGCTCTTCAGTGGATTTTTCGCGACGACGATTTCGACGTCTGCGGGCACCACCGTTTCGATCGCTTTCTCGAACGGCGCGCCGTCGGCGACGAATACGAGACCCGGTGTGAGCAGTTTGAAGATATCGCGCAGCTTGCCGAAGTCCGTGGAGATCAAGGAATAGGCCGGCGAAACTGGCGCGTAAGCGATGCCCGCGTACATTGCGCCGAGTGCGAGCATCTGGTGATCGACGCTGTTACCGGAAAGGATTACGAGCGGTCGCTCCGCCGAGAGATTTCGTGAAAGCAGCGCCTCGCCATAGCTTTTCGCGAGCGCGAGCGCTTCGGCATACGTGACCTTGCGCCATTCGCCGTGCTCGTCGCGCTCAGCCATGAACACGCGGCCGGGCGCTTCTTTCGCCCAGTATTCGAGCCGTTCGGTGATTTTTTCGGGATAGGAGCCAAGCTTGTCCTGGCACGTAATATAGATCGTGCCGTCAGCACGCTTCTCGATGACCGGCTCGAGCCTGCTCAGGCGAACCTTACGCACCGGAATTTCCGCGGCGGAATCTTTCGGCCGCGCTGCATTGGACATTTCCGCACTCCCCACTTCGAACCGTAGACCGGTCTTCTAAAGTTTAGCGGACGACTTTCGGGCCGCGCTTCTCGAGGAAGTCGCGCAGCCGCTTTTTCGCTTCTTCGTCCGAAGACGCAACCGAAGAAATGATCGACTCGACTACATAGCCGCCAGCGGTGTCGAACTCTGCGATGCGCGGCAGCACGTTCGTGATCGCGAAATTCGTGAGCGACGCGTTTTCCGCGATGCGCTTTGCCAGTTCGATGCCTTTCGCAAGACCCGCGCCGTTCTCGACGAGATAATTCGAAATCCCCATCGCCTGCCCGTCTTCGGCACCGAAGATGCGGCCCGTGAGCATCATATCCATCATCTTCGCGGTGCCGATCAAACGCGGAATGCGCACTGAGCCTCCGCCGCCGACATAGATACCGCGGCTGCCTTCCGGCAGCGCGTAGTACGAGGACTTCTCGGCGACGCGGATGTGCGTCGCGCACGCAAGCTCGAGCCCGCCGCCGACGACAGCGCCGTGCAGCACGGACACCACCGGCGCCTTGCCGAACTCGATGCGCTCGAAGGCATAGTGCCAGCCGCGCGAGTGGTGGTAACCCTCAATGAAATCCGTTTCGGTCAGCGAATTAAGATCGAGCCCCGCGGAAAAATGCTCGCCCTCGCCATGCAACACCACCGCCTTCACTTCCGGCGGCAGGTCGATGAAGAAATTTTCGAGGCCGCGGACGATTTCGTTATTCAGCGCATTGCGCTTGTCCGGCCGCACAAGTTTCAGGATCGCAATTTCGCCGTCGAATTCGACGGCCATCGAGCGCGGCAACCCTTGTGCGAGCCGGCTCTGGGTGGACATGGCGGCCATTTCAACTCCCTGGTCTTATTTGTTATATAATATAACTTTCATATCCGCCCGGCAAGTTGCCAATTCTAATAAAGAAAACAATTAGTTAGCGGTGCAATGATCAGAGCACCTCAAACAGATCGAGCTTCACCTTCATTTTTTCCCGCGCGCCGACCGCGATCGTCAGTACCCGATTGAGCCAGTCGGCCTGCGGATCAGCGGTTTCAAAGCGCACGCAGGTCCGGAAGTAGTACTGGTCGCGGGTGACCGGCTCGCCTTTCGCGAGCTTGGCGATGACTTCGGGCGGGCCGTGCCGCAGGCCTGCGCTCGTTACCAGCACCAGACCCCCGCCCTCAATCTGGAAGGTGTATTTCGCGTAGATATCCGCGACACCATCGGCGCGGATGATCTGCCAGTCGGCTCCGCCAGGGAGAATCTTTCCCTTGAGCTTTGGGCCCTTTATTACGCCTCCCACGATATTGATGACGCGCCGCTCGCCATAAGGCGTTTTTCCGAAAAGCTGCGGCTCTTCCAGATCGGCCTCGATATGAATAATCGGCTCGTTCGAAAGCATTTTCGCTGTCTCGATTGGCTTGCAGTTCGATGCTTAGCGTGCGGTCACAGCGGGCGACATCGTTAAAGGTTATTGCGACTCGCTCGCGATCTCGGATCATCAATAGATGCGCTCTATTATTTTTTATGAATCGATTCAAATACTCGCACGTGCGGTACGAATATTCGCGCAGTGCATCAACGATTTCAGCCACTTCCGTGGAATAATGTATGCACAATTAATTGGACTCCGTGGAAGTTCGGGTTAGCCTCCCACCGTCCCAAGCCGACATCAGATCGAGCGGGACTTCTCTAGGGAGGACGGGATGATCCAATCGAAATCTAGTTCGTTGTTTGTTGCCGCGGCTGCGCTCGGTGTTGCGCTCAGCGGTACACCTGCCAGTGCGCAATGGGAGCCGCAGCGCCCCGTTGAAATTATCGTACCCGCCGGCACCGGCGGCGGCGCCGACCAGATGGCGCGCGCGATCCAGGGCATCGTCGCCAAGCACAATTTGATGAAGCAGCCGATAATCGTGATCAATAAGGCTGGCGGCGCGGGAAGCGAAGGCTTCCTCGACGTGAAGGGCTCGGCTGGCAATCCGCACAAGCTCATCATTACGCTGTCGAACCTGTTCACGACCCCGCTCGGCACCAACCAGCCGTTTAGCTACAAGGACTTTACCCCGGTTGCGATGCTCGCGCTCGACGAGTTCGTGCTCTGGGTGAACGCCGAGAAGCCCTACAAGAACGTGAAGGAATTCCTCGCCGCGGCGAAGGCCGGCGGCTTCAAGATGGCCGGCACCGGCTCGCGTCAGGAAGACCAGATCATCACCGCCGCGATCGAAAAAGCCGCGGGCGTCAAGTTCATTTACGTTCCGTATCGCGGCGGCGGCGAAGTCGCCGTGCAGCTCGTCGGCAATCACGCCGATGCGACCGTGAACAACCCGATCGAAGCAGTCGCGCACTGGCGCGGCGGCAAGCTTCGTCCGCTGTGCGTCTTCGACGCGAAGCCGCTGCCCTATAACGAGAAAATCGCAGGCGACGCGGCGTGGAGCTCGATTCCGACCTGCAAGTCGCAGGGTCTCGACGTCGAGTATCTCATGCTCCGCGGCTTCTTCATGACGCCTGGCGCCACCCCGGATCAGGTCAAGTTCTATGTCGACCTGTTCCAGAAAGTCCGCGCCACGCCGGAGTGGAAGGATCTGATGAACAACGGCGCGTTCAACACCACCTTCATGACCGGCAAAGAATATGTGGAGTGGGTCGCGAGAGAGCACACCCGCCACTTCAACCTCATGAAGGAAGCGGGCTTCCTCTCGACCAACTAAGTCTTGCGCCGGCGGAGCAGTCCGCCGGCGTTTTTTCATTTCTCGTCTGACAAGGAACAACGTCATGAGTGGTGACGGAAAAGCCGCGAACCAAGGTCCTGCCCATCGCAATATCGAACTTGCGGCAGCCGGATTGATGGGAGTGTTCGCTATCCTCGTGGTCTACGGAGCGCTGCAGGCTGGCATCGGCTGGGGCTTCGAGGGACCGAAGGCGGGCTTCTTCCCGTTCATCATGGGGAGCATCCTGCTCATCGCCACGGCCGTGAACCTCTGGAACGGTTGGCAGGGCAGCAAGACCAAGATTTTCGCCGAATGGGACCAGCTCAAGCAGGTCGGCGCGGTAACGATCCCGATCGCCATCTATATCGCGGCCATTCCCTTTATCGGCATCTACGTCGCGTCGGTATTGCTGATCGCCTACTTCATGATGCGGATCAGCAGCTACGGCGCGGTGCGCACCGCGCTCGTCGCGATCGGCGTACCGCTCCTCACCTTCATCGTGTTCGAACGCTGGTTCTTGGTCACGCTGCCCAAGGGCCCGCTCGAAGCAGTGCTCGGCTACTGATCACCAAGTCTCGCAACCGCAAAACATCGAAGTGTCGCCATGGCTGAATTTGTAAATCTGTTCAACGGTTTCGCGACGGTGCTCGCGTTCCAGGACGTCAATATCTTCGGAACCACGCTGAGCCTTCCGTTCAACGTGTTCATCATGATCGTCGGCATCGTGCTCGGCGTCATTATCGGTGTGTTGCCGGGCCTCGGCGGCGCGAACGGCGTTGCGATCCTGCTGCCGCTTACTTTTTCGATGCAGCCGACTTCGGCGATCATTCTTCTGTCCTGCATCTACTGGGGCGCATTGTTCGGCGGCGCGATCACTTCGATCTTGTTCAACATTCCCGGCGAACCGTGGTCGGTCGCGACGACCTTCGACGGCTATCCGATGGCGCAACAGGGCAAGGCGGGCGAGGCGCTCACCGCTGCCTTTACCTCGTCCTTCATCGGCGCGTTTTTCGCGGTCATCATGATCACACTGCTCGCCCCGATGGTGGCGGCTTTTGCATTGCGATTTGGTGCGGCGGAAAAATTCGCAGTCTATTTCCTCGCATTCGCGAGCTTCGTCGGCCTGTCGAAGGAACCGCCGTTCAAGACACTTGCGGCAATGCTGATCGGCTTCGCGCTCGCCACCTTCGGCACCGATCACATGACCGGCTCGCTGCGGCTTACCTTCGGTACGGAGATTCTATTGCCCGGCTTCGACTTCCTGATCGCCGTGATCGGCCTGTTCGGTATCGGCGAAATTCTTCTGACGATGGAAGAAGGACTGAAGTTCAAGGGTAAGGACGCGAAAATCAATCTGCGCGTCGTGCTGCAGACCTGGGCGAAACTGCCGCAATACTGGTGGACCTATCTGCGCTCCTGCGTGATCGGCTGCTGGATGGGTATTACGCCGGCAGGCGCCACCCCGGCATCGTTCATGAGTTATGGCATCGCCAAGCGCGTATCGAAGAACGGCAAAAACTTCGGCAACGGCGAAATCGAAGGCGTGATCGCGCCGGAAACCGCGGCGCACGCGGCCGGCAAGTCGGCGCTGCTCCCGATGCTTGCGCTCGGCGTCCCCGGTTCGCCGACGGCGGCGGTGCTCTTGGGCGGCCTGCTGATCTGGAACCTGCAGCCCGGCCCGATGCTCTTCGTCGAGAACAAGGAATTCGTCTGGGGCCTGATCGCTTCGATGTATCTCGGCAACGTGGTCGGCCTCATCATCGTGCTGACCTGCGTGCCGCTGCTCGCTGCGATCCTGCGCATCCCGTTCGGCATCATCGCGCCGATCATTCTGATGTTCTGTGCGATCGGCGCCTACACGGTGCGTAACAGCTTCTTCGACGTGATCATGATGCTGGCCTTCGGCGTCCTCGGCTATCTCCTGAAGAAGACGAACTATCCGCTCGCGCCGCTGGTGCTCGCGATGGTGCTCGGCGACCGCGCAGAGGAAGCCTTCCGTCAGGCGCTCGTCGGATCCGGCGGCAGCCTCGGGGTGTTCTTTGCGAACGGCTTGGTCAGTTCGATCATGCTGCTCGGTTTTATCGCCCTGTTCTGGTCGGTGATCTCGGCCGGCATCAGCCGCGTCCGTGGCGTGAAGCCGGCAACCGCTGGATAAGCAAATAAATAGGCGGAGGCGGCAAAGAACAGTCGCCTCCGCTGTAATTATGTATTACAGTAACCGTATCATGCAGTTAGCATGAAGGTTTTCGAGTATGAGCACGCCGTTTTCCGGAGCGAGTGTCCCCCAGGACGAGGCCGAGCGGATCACCGCGGAGCCGCTTGAGGGCACCGCGACCTTCAAAGACCGCGCCTACAACGCGCTGAAAGATGTTTTGCTCTCGCTCGATATCTACGGGCGGCGCGGGGAAATCCGTCTCGACGAGCGCGCACTGGCGCTCCAGTTCGGTATCAGCCGCACGCCGGTGCGCGAAGCGATGGCGCAATTGGAGCGCGAAGGCTTCGTTCGCTCGGTCCCCCGCCGCGGCATCTACATCGTCCGCAAGACCAAGCGCGAAGTCGTCGAACTGATCGAAGCCTGGGCTGCGCTCGAAAGCATGGCCGCCCGGCTCATCACCGAGAACTGCTCGGATGAAGAAATCTCCCATTTGCGCGAAATGTTCGCGAAATTTGAGAACGGCAAGCTCCATGTGAGGCTCGACGAGTACTCCGAGGTGAACATCCAGTTTCACCAGACCATCATTTCGATGAGCAAGAATGCGACGCTCATTCGCCTCGCCGAAAATCTTTTCACGCATATGCGGATGATCCGCCGCAAGACCATCGTGGAAAAGAACCGCGCCGACCGCTCGATCCACGATCACCTGAACATCATCGAAGCGATTGAGTCCCGCGACACCGAACGCGCAGGAACTCTCGTTCGTCAGCACGCGCTCGGCCTCGCCGATCACGTCGCCAAGAACGCCGACTATCTCGACTAACGAGCAAGAAAAGTTTTCTGGAGGGAGACCATGGCAGAAGCGGCACTCAAAGCAGCCGGACCGGAAGAAGAACTGACCGACGGCTTTAACCTGATCATCGACGCGCTGAAACTGAACGGCGTGAAAACGATCTACGGCGTGCCGGGCATTCCGATCACGGATTTCGGCCGCATGGCGCAGGCATCCGGAATCCGCGTGCTTTCCTTCCGCCACGAGCAGAACGCAGGCTATGCCGCCTCGATCGCGGGCTGGCTCACGAAGCAGCCGGGCATCTGCCTCACGGTTTCTGCGCCGGGCTTCCTGAACGGTCTCACCGCGCTCGCGCATGCGACCACCAACTGCTTCCCGATGATCCTGATCTCGGGCTCTTCGGAACGCGAAATCGTCGATCTGCAGCAGGGCGACTATGAAGAAATGGATCAACTCGCCGTCGCCAAGACCATGTGCAAGGCGGCCTATCGCGTGCTGCATGCGCAAGACATCGGCATCGGCATTGCACGCGCGATCCGCTCCGCGGTCTCAGGCCGTCCCGGCGGCGTTTATCTGGATCTGCCGGCGAAGCTGTTCGGCCAGGTAATGGGCGCGGAAGCGGGCCGCAAATCGCTTGTGAAGGTAATCGACGCGGCGCCCGCGCAGATTCCGGCACCGGACGCGATCAAGCGCGCGCTCGACGTAATCAAAGGCGCGAAGAAGCCGCTGATTATTCTCGGCAAGGGCGCGGCTTACGCGCAATGCGACGACGCGATCAAGAACTTCGTCGAAAAGACCGGCATTCCGTTCCTGCCGATGTCGATGGCGAAGGGTCTGCTCCCTGATACGCACCCGCAATGCGCGGGTGCCGCCCGTTCGCTCGTACTCAAAGACGCCGACGTCGTCATCATGGTGGGCGCGCGTCTCAACTGGCTGCTTTCGCACGGCAAGGGCAAGAACTGGGGCGATGCGCCGAAGAAATTCGTGCAGCTCGACATCGAGCCGCGCGAAATGGACAGCAACGTCGAGATCGTGGCCCCCGTCGTCGGCGACATGGGCTCGTGCGTCAATGCGCTTCTCTCCGCGATGGGCAACGGCTTCCCGAAAGCGAACAGCGATTGGGCTGCGACGGTCGCCAAGAAGCGCGACGAGAACGTCGCCAAGATGGCGCCGAAGCTCATGAACAACAACGTGCCGATGGATTATCACGGCGCGCTCGGCGTAATTAAGAACGTCATCAAGGAACGCCCTGACACGATCTTCGTCAACGAAGGCGCGAATACGCTCGACCTCGCGCGCGGCATCGTCGACATCTACAAGCCGAGGAAGCGCATCGACGTCGGCACCTGGGGCATCATGGGTATCGGCATGGGGTATTCGGTCGCGGCCGCGGTCGAAACCGGCAACAAGGTGCTCGCGGTCGAAGGCGACAGCGCGTTCGGCTTTTCGGGTATGGAGGTCGAAACCATCGCCCGCTACAAGCTGCCGGTCTGCGTCGTCATCTTCAACAACGACGGCATCTATCGCGGTACCGACGTGAACACGGCGGGCGACGACCCGGCAACCACCGTATTCGTCAAAGGCGCGCGCTACGACAAGATGATGGAAGCCTTCGGCGGCGCCGGCGTGAACGCGACTTCGCCCGACGAACTCCGTCAGGCGATCAACGCCGCGCTCGACGGCGGCAAACCCACTCTCATCAACGCGGTGATCGATCCGGCGGCGGGCTCCGAGTCCGGCCGCATCGGCAATCTCAATCCGCAAAGCGCACTCAAGAAAAAGTAATTCTCTGACTTAGCGAGAACAGTCATGGCAAAAGCGAAAAAATCGAAACTCAAAATCGTGAAGGCGAAAAAGGCGAAGAAGCCTGTCGCCAAGAAGGCGAACGGCCTGCCCTCGCCCTCGAAGAAACCGTTCGGCCAGGCGGGCCTTGCGCTCGATGGCGTCCGCATCCTCGACTTCACCCACGTTCAATCCGGCCCGACCTGCACGCAGTTGCTCGCATGGTTCGGCGCGGACGTGATCAAGATCGAGCGTCCGGGCATCGGCGACATCACCCGCGGCCAGCTCGTCGACGTGAAGGGCGCGGATTCGCTCTACTTCACGATGCTCAATCACAACAAGCGCTCGATCACGATCGACTCCAAGCACAAGAAGGGCAAGGAGATCCTCGATCGCCTCATTAAAGAGTGCGACGTGCTCGTGGAAAATTTCGCGCCCGGCGCGCTCGATCGTATGGGCCTCACCTGGGAACACATCCACAAACTCAATCCGCGCATGATCGTGGCGTCGGTGAAGGGCTTCGGCCCCGGCCCATACGAAGACTGCAAGGTCTACGAAAACGTCGCGCAGTGCACCGGCGGCTCGGCTTCGACCACCGGCTTCCGCGACGGTCCGCCGCTCGTTACCGGCGCGCAAATCGGCGATAGCGGCACCGGCCTTCACCTCGCACTCGGCATCGTGACTGCGCTCTATCAGCGAAGCCGCACCGGCCGCGGCCAGAAAGTGCTCTGCGCGATGCAGGACGGCGTTCTCAATCTGGCGCGCGTGAAGCTGCGCGACCAGCAGCGCCTGAAGCACGGCCCGCTCACGGAATTCAGCCAGTACGGCGAAGGTATTCCGTTCGGCGATGCCGTGCCGCGCGCTGGCAACGACTCCGGCGGCGGCCAGCCGGGCCGCATCCTGAAGTGCAAGGGCGCGCCGCAGGATCCGAACGCTTACATCTACTTCATCACGCAGGCGCCGGTCTGGGAGCCGATCTGCGACGTGATCGGCGAGCCGACCTGGAAAACCGATCCGGAATACGCAACGCCGAAAGCGCGTCTGCCGAAGCTGAACCAGATTTTCAGCCGTATCGAGCAGTGGACCATGACCAAGACCAAGTTCGAGGCCATGGAAATTCTGAACAAGTACGACATTCCGTGCGGCCCGATTCTTTCGATGAAGGAGCTCGCGGAAGACCAGTCGCTGCGCAAGACCGGCACGGTCGTCGAAGTCGATCATCCGAAGCGCGGCAAGTACCTCTCGGTCGGCAACCCGATCAAGCTCTCCGACTCGATCTCGAAGGTGAAGCGCTCGCCGCTCCTGGGCGAACACACCGACGAAATCCTGAAAGACGTTCTCAACTATTCGGCCAAGGAGATCGCCGACATCAAGTTGTCTGGCGCAATCACCGCGCCGGAGAAGAAAGAGAAAGCGGCTTAACGACAAAACACCCCGCCCCGAAAACGGGGCGGGGTTTTTAAGAACAGAATTCGCGGGGAGATTTGACGATGCGTATCGTCGTGCATGGCCAGCAGGCCTTCGGTAAAGCCGTTCTCGAAGCGCTCTTGAAGCGCGGTGAAAATGTCGTCGGCGTCTATGTCGCGCCGGAAAAGGAAGGCCAGAAAGCGGACCCGCTGAAGGAAGCGGCGCTAGCGGCGAAGCTCCCGGTGTTCCAGCCGGACTCCTACAAGAAGCCGGAAGTCTGGGAGCAGTTCAAATCGCTCAAACCCGATCTTCAGGTGATGGCGTTCGTCACGCTGTTCGTGCCGGAAGAATTCCTCAACATCCCGACGCACGGCTCGATTCAGTATCACCCGTCGCTCTTGCCGCTCTATCGCGGCGCGTCGGCAATCAACTGGCCGATCATCAAGGGTGAAAAGGAAACCGGGCTTTCGATTTTCTGGCCGGATAACGGTTTAGACACCGGCGACATCCTCGTGCAGAAGAAAACGCCGATCTCCGGCAAGGACACGCTCGGCACGGTCTACTTCGACCGACTGTTCCCGATGGGCGTCGACGCGATGATGGAATCGGTCGATCTCGTCAAAGCCGGTAAAGCACCGCGCATCAAGCAGGACGAATCGAAGGCGACCTATGAAGGTCTCTGCCGCGCGGACAATGCGCGGATCGATTTCGGCAAGCCGTGGGAACAGATCGATCGTCTGATACGCGGCTGCAGCCCAGCTCCCGGTGCGTGGGCCACAATCAACGGCGTGAAGCTGAAAATTCTCGAAGCCACGCCGCTGCCAGCGCGAGACCCGAAGGGCATCGCCGGAAAGCTCGGCGAGGTCGTCGTGGTCGACAAGGACAGCATCACCGTGGTCTGCGCCGACGGCCGCATCAAGCTCACGCGCGTGCAGGCCGACGGGCCGAAGGTGGGCGCGGGCGAATGGGCGGCGGCTGCGAAGATCGAAAAAGGTGCGCGCTTTACATAAACCCAACCGCGTCATGGCCGGGCTGGTCCCGGCCATCCACGCCTTGCTGTTTGGCAAAGACATGGATGCCCGGCACGAGGCCGGGCATGACGAGGAGAGAAATCAGCGAATCTGAACTTTCATTGGATTGAACAACATGCCTGCTTCACAACATCAGAATCCGAAATCGGACATCGAAATCGCACAAGCCGCGAAGATGCGGCCGATCATGGATGTCGCCAAAGAACGTCTCGGCATCGAGACGAAGAATCTCGAGCCTTACGGCCACTACAAGGCCAAGGTTTCGATGGACTACATCAAATCGCTGAAAGGCAAGAAAGACGGCAAGCTCATTCTTGTCACCGCGATTTCGCCGACGCCCGCGGGCGAAGGCAAGACTACGACCACCGTTGGCTTGACGGACGCGCTCAATCACATCGGCAAGAAAGCGATGTGCGCGCTGCGCGAGCCTTCGCTCGGTCCCTGCTTCGGCGTGAAGGGCGGTGCCGCCGGCGGCGGTTACGCGCAGGTCGTGCCGATGGAAGACATCAACCTGCACTTCACCGGCGACTTTCACGCGATTACATCCGCGCACAATCTGCTTTCCGCGCTGATCGACAATCACATTTATTGGGGTAATGCGGCCGGGCTCGACTCGCGCCGCGTTGCCTGGCGCCGCGTCATGGACATGAACGACCGCGCGCTACGCGAAATCGTTTGTTCGCTCGGTGGAGTCGCGAACGGCTATCCGCGCGAGGCCGGTTTCGACATCACGGTCGCATCTGAAGTAATGGCGATCTTCTGCCTTGCGAAAGACCTCGACGATCTCAAGACGCGTCTCGGCAACATCATCGTGGGCTACACCCGCGACCGTAAACCGGTGCGCGCGAAGGAAATGAACGCGCATGGCGCGATGACCGCGTTGCTCAAGGACGCCATCGCACCTAACCTCGTGCAGACGCTGGAAGGCACGCCCGCTTTCATTCACGGCGGTCCGTTCGCGAATATCGCGCATGGCTGCAATTCGGTGTCGGCGACGACCTCGGCGCTGAAGCTCGCCGATTACGTCGTGACCGAAGCCGGTTTCGGCGCCGATCTCGGTGCGGAGAAGTTCCTCGACATCAAGTGCCGCAAGGCGGGTCTCAAGCCCGACTGCGTCGTGATCGTCGCGACCATCCGCGCGCTCAAGATGCATGGCGGGGTCGCCAAGACCGATCTCAAAAAGGAAGACCTGAAGGCGCTCGAAGCCGGCATGTCGAATTTGCAGCGCCACATCGAGAACGTGAAGAAGTTCGGGCTTCCGGCGGTGGTTTCGATCAACCGCTTCTCGGCCGACACCGATGCCGAAATCAAGCTCGTGAAGGACAAGTGCAAGGCGCTCGGCGTCGAAGCCTTGATGGCCGATCATTGGGCCGAAGGCGGCGCGGGTGCCGCGGACGTCGCGAAAGCCGTGGTCAAGGTCTGCGACGAAGGCAAAGCGAACCTGAAGCTGCTTTATCCCGACGAGATGCCGCTATTCGACAAGATCCGCACGATCGCGAAGGAAATCTATCGCGCGGACGACGCCACCGCCGATAAGTCGGTGAAGGACCAGCTCAAGACCTGGGAAGAAATGGGCTTCGGCAAGCTGCCGGTCTGCATCGCGAAAACGCAGTACTCGTTCTCGACCAATCCTGATGCGAAAGGCGCACCTACCGGCTTTAACATCCCGGTGCGCGAAGTCCGTCTCTCCGCAGGCGCGGAATTCATCGTGGCGATCTGCGGTGAGATCATGACCATGCCGGGCCTGCCGAAAGTGCCGTCGGCGGATTCGATCGATGTCAGCGCCGAAGGCAAGATCGTCGGCCTGTTCTAAGAAATAACGAGAGGGACTCCCGTCCCATAAACTTGAAGCCGCCCTCCGGGACGGCTTCTTTTTTTATTCGATTGTCACCTCGACGCGCCTGTTCTGCGGTTCCCGGATGTTCGGACCGGTTCTGATGAGCGGCCGCGAGATGCCGTTCGCGACGACATTGAAGCGCACTTTCACGAGCGACTGCTTGCGCAGGAAATGCTTCAACACTTCGTTGCCGCGCGCATAGGAAATATTGTCCGGCCGCGTTTCCGCGGTATCGGCATTGCCGGCGAGCGTCACGCGCGCGCTCGGCAGGATTTCCCGGGCGAGCGTGTCGGCGAGCTCGGCGGCGCCCGGCGACAGTTCGGTGCTTTCAAAATCGAAGAAGATATTGAACGTGCGCGGCTGCAAAGAAGCCGGGACGGAGGTTAGCGGAAACAGGCTGAACGCGACGGCGAGTTGCAGAACGCTTCGGCGGCTTGGTGCAGTTTGCATGGTCCACCTTTGCTGTTTCAGGCCCGAAAAGGGCGATCACTACAACAAACGCTAAACCCCGCTTTCGGTCTGCTTGCGAGCCTCGATATTGAGATCGGAGCCGATTCGCCGCGCTTCGGCAACGAGCGCCGCAGCAAGCGGCGTCATCGGCTCGCGCGGCGGCACGACGAGGCCGATCGTGTGCACCGCTTCGGGTTCGGTGATCGGAATGGCGCGAATGGTTTCGGTGAGACCCAGGGTTTCAGCGAGCTTCTCCGGCATAACGCTCGCCCATTGCCCGGTGCGGACGTGCGCGAACAGCACGATCATCGAATTCGATTCCAGCATTGGCCGCGGCTCGCCGCCGGCCGCGCGTAACAGGCTCTCGATGATGCGCCGGTTCTGCATGTCGGGCGTGAGCAGGCAAAGCGGCACGCGCGAGACTTCCGCCCAGGTAACGCTGTCGCGATTGCCGAGCGCCGCTTCGGCGGAAGTCAGCAGGCAATAGCGCTCGCGATAGAGCGGTACCATGTTCACGCGGCCCAGCGGCTCGTTATCGAGATAAGTAATGCCGGCGTCGATCTCGAGATTCTCGAGCGCGGTCAGAATCTGGATCGAGGTCATCGAGAAGATCGTGAAGCGCACCTCGGGGTGCCGCAAGCGATACGGCGTCGTGAGTTCGGCGACCATCGCGAGCGCGGTCGGGATCGCGGCAATGCGGAGCTGACCGGCAAGACCGGACTTCAGCGCGCGCATCTCTTCCTGCAATGTGCGGCTGTCGGCAAGAATACGGCGGGCCCAATCGAGGGTGCGCTCGCCCTCCGGCGTGAAGCCGATAAAGCGGGAGCCGCGCTGAACCAGGAGGACGCCAAGTTGCGCCTCAAGCTGCTTAATACCCGCAGATAAAGTCGGCTGCGTCACGCCGCAGGCTTCCGCGGCGCGGCCGAAGTGGCGTTCGCGCGCGAGCGCCATCAGATATTCGAGCTTGTCTATCAATGGCTTGCCTCTGGTATACCAGAGTAGCCGGAGCAATAGGTTTTTTCAATCGTTCTAAGCGGCGCGGGGCTTCTGGCACCTGAAGCAAAGAGCCCCGCGCTTTCGCGCGGGGCTCTCAATAAGTCAGGCTGTTAGAGGCCTACCAGAACAAGAAAGCCTGGCGCTTCGGACCGACATATTTGCCGTTCTTGCAGCCCGCGCCGCGGAAGATGGCGTGGAAGCCGGTGCACGGCGTGGTCAGCGCGTGGATCATGGTCGCGGTCGCGACACCAGCAATCAGGCCGCCGCTGACAGCAGCGCCCGTCGAGCTAGCAGCGAGCGTGGAGCTGCCGAGCCAGCTCGAGCCTTCGTAGATGCTGATGCCAACAATCGTGCCGACGATCACGCCGGTAACGATCGTAGCCTTGTGCGGGTGCCGCTTGAGGCCACCAGCGTCAGCCGGAGAGAACGAAGCAAACGCTACCGCTACAGCAGCAACCAGCGTCAGAATAATCTTGCGCATTTATGCACTCCCAATTGTTGCGTCATCCACCCAGCCGGGAGGACGCGCGACAGAAAAGGCCACCGGAAACCGCTGGCCCGTTTGTTATGCCGCGAGGCGCAAAAAGCTGATTCTTGAGAAAAAAGCAAAAGGAAAAGGCAGCGCTGCACTCATATTTGATTGACGCAGATTGATTCAGTTTCTGTTCATCCGGCGTTCATTTAAAAGGGCCCCGCGGTATTGCTGCGGGGCCCGGAAAATGGAGTTTACCTACGTCAGCGACGACGCGGGGCTCTGTCGCCAACATATTGTCCGTTGACGCAGCCGCCGCCGCCGAACAGCGCGTGGAAGCCCTGACACGGCGCGGTCGCTGCGTGGATGAGCGCCGCAGTGCCTGCGCCGGCAATAACGCCGCCGGTGATCGCGCCGCCGGTCGAGGCGAAACTGGTGGCGAACGAAGAACTGCCCCACCAGCCTTCATAAAGGCCGACGCCGACAACAGTACCGGTTACCGCGCCAACGGCCGGTGCAGTCAACCAACCCTGATGATGATGGTGGTGCCGCGGATTCGCGACAGCCGGCGAGGCCGCCGTGGCAGCAAGCGCGGCAGCAGCCGACAGGGCAATAAGAGTTTTACGCATTGCGATTTTCCTCACGTTTGATCGCCCTCCGCCACAGAGAAAAACGCTGCTTTCGCAACTGCGTTCCTCGCAAATGCGCGGCGCGCGACATTTGCTGAAGCGTGGCATCATCGTGACGATTCTGCGGAGGAAAGAAATCGTTAAGCTCACGCAGCATGCGCGGGTGAAATATTTTGTTACCGGAAATTCGCGCAACCAAGTCGCGAAATCGCGGCAGGATTATTTCTCCTGCGCGTTCTCAGGCGCCGCGCGAATTGCCTTATCGAGCAACTCATAAAGTGTTTTCAATTCGCTCGAGCCGATGCGCCGCTCGATCGATGCGTAGATTTGCTCCGACTCTTTCGCGACACGCTGGAATAGCGCTCTGCCCTTCGCGGTGATCGAAACAATGATGTAACGCTGATCGTCGCGATCGTTACGCCGCTCGATGCGGCCCTCGCTCTCCAAATTGGGCAGCATGCGCGAAAGGCTCGCGGGGTGAATCTGGCACATCTCGCCGAGCGCATTGATATCCATTGATCCCGCTTCCGCGAGCGCGCGCAGCACGCGCCACTGTTGTTCGCTCAAGCCGTGCTTTCTGAGATGCGGGCGGAATTCCTGCATCAGCGCCTCGCGGGCGCGCAGCAACTGCATCGGCAGCGAGCGCGCAAAGGGACGCATCGCAAGACCGTTGCCTTTCTTCTTCTCGCTCATTGTTCGGCGGCGACCTTGTTCGAAAGCAGCCCGATACCCGGCACTTCGACTTCAACAACATCGCCGGCTTTGAGCCATTTCGGCGGATCGAAACGCGCGCCGGCGCCCGTGGGCGTTCCGGTCACGATCAGGTCGCCCGGGTTCAGCGTCGTGAAAGTGGTGATGTAGGCTATGAGATCGGCGAACGGAAAAATCAGGTTCTCGGTCGTGTCCTGCTGGCGTATTTCGCCGTTGACACGCGTTGTCAGCGAGAGCGGCTTCGCCGGGTCGAGTTCGTCGCGCGTCACGAGCCAGGGTCCGATGCTGCCCGAGGCGTCGAAATTCTTCCCTTGTGTCACGTTGAATTTGCCGTGCCGCAGCCAGTCGCGGACCGAACCTTCGTTGCACAATGTCATGCCGGCGACATGATCGAGCGCATGCTCGCGCGGAATCCGTCTGCCCGCCTTACCGATCACAAGTGCGATCTCGCCTTCATAGTCGAATTGATCCGACTCGCGCGGCTTGATCAGCGGTATGCCGTGGCCGACAAACGAGCCCGGCGTGCGCATGAACAGGCTCGGATATTTCGGGCGCTCGCTGCCGTCTTTGTATTCTTCGTTGCGATTCGCGTAGTTGACGCCGACGCAGATGATTTTCTCGGGCGCCGTCACCGGCGGCAGCAGCGTCACGTCCGCGAGCGCGTATTCGGTGCCGCCCGGCTTTAGCGTACCAAGCCCGCTTTCGCGCAACACGCCGAGTAACGACGCGCTCTGCCCGCCCGCGTCTGTGACGCGGCTGCCGCTCACGATGCCGAAACTTTCCTTTTCGCCCTTGCGAAAACTCGCGATTTTCAAACCACACCTTTTCCGCTTGACGGCAGACCGCTCCCGCCAGATACTTAACATGTTAAGTTTATAGACGAGGCGGGTCAACCGCCAAAGGTACGCCATGCCCCATTTCGTCGTCGAATATTCGGCCAACCTGGAGCCCGACATCGACCCGCGCGCGATCGTCGATGCCGTGCACAAGTCGGCGGTAGAGTCCGGTCTTTTCAAGATCGGCGGCATCCGCGTCCGCACGCTGAAGCATGAGATCTACAAGATCGCCGACGGCAATCCGGAACATGCTTTCCTGCATGTGCGCGCGAATATTCTCGAAGGCCGCTCGATCGCAGACCGCGAACGGCTCGGCAACATGACAATCGGCGCAGTCGATGCGTTGCTTGCGAAAGCCCACGCGAAACGCGGCATCGCGCTTTCGGTCGAGGTGAGCGAGATCGATCACAATATGAGTTTCAAGAAGAATTCGCTGCATGCCGGCAAAGGAAATGCGGCATGAGCGCGTTCGATGAATCGCTCGCCCGTGCCAGGCAGTACCTCGCGCGCTTTCGCGGCAAGACGCTCGATCATTGGATCGACGGCAAGGCTGCTGCCGGCAGCGGCGGCACGTTCGAGACGCGCTCGCCTGTGGACGACGCCCTGCTCGCGACGGTCGCGCGCGGCACCGCCGCCGACATCGACGCGGCTGCAAAATCCGCGAAACGTGCTTTTCTTTCCTGGCGCAAGGCGAGCGGTGAGAAGCGCCGCGAAATCCTGCACCGGATCGCCGACGCGATCGAAGCCCGCGCCGAGGAAATCGCGCTCGTCGAATGCATGGATACCGGTCAGCCGATCCGGTACATGAGCAAGGCGGCGCTGCGCGGCGCGGAAAATTTCCGCTTCTATGCTGATCGCGCGCATGCCGCCGCCGACGGACTTTCGCTGCCCACCGATACGCATCTCAACTACACGATACGCGAACCGATCGGTCCCATCGGCGTGATCACGCCGTGGAATACGCCCTTCATGCTGTCGACCTGGAAGATCGCGCCGGCGTTAGCTGCCGGTTGCACGGTCGTGCACAAGCCTGCCGAGTGGAGCCCGCTCACAGCGGCACTGCTCGCGGAGATCGCAATCGAGGCGGGACTACCCGCGGGCGTCCTTAATGTCGTGCATGGCTTCGGCGAGGACGCGGGCCGCGCGCTGACCGAACATCCAGATATCAAAGCGATCGGCTTTGTCGGCGAAACCACGACCGGCAGCGCGATCATGGCGCAGGGCTCAAAAACGCTGAAGCGCGTGCATTTCGAACTGGGCGGCAAAAATCCTGTGATCGTATTCGACGACGCCGACCTCGATCGCGCGCTCGATGCCGTGCTGTTCATGATCTACAGCCTGAACGGCGAGCGCTGCACGTCTTCGAGCCGCGCGCTGGTTCATGCTTCCATATATAAAGAGTTCGCGGTCAAGGCTGCGGAGCGCGTAAAGCGGATCAAGGTCGGACACCCGCTCGATCCGGCGACCGAGATCGGGCCGCTCATTCATCCGCGGCACGTCGCGAAAGTGCTTTCTTTTGTGGATTCCGCGCGCAGCGCAGGCGCGACCGTCGCGGCCGGTGGCGTGCGATCCTCCGTCGGCGAGAACTATGTCGAGCCCACGCTTTATACCGGCGCACATAACGGCATGAAGATCGCACAGGAAGAAATCTTTGGGCCGGCGTTGACGATGATTCCCTTCGCGGACGAGCAGGAAGCGCTCTCGATTGCGAACGACGTGCCCTACGGCCTCACCGCCTATATCTGGACGCGCGATGTCGGCCGCGCGCATCGCGTTGCGCAGGCGGTCGAAGCCGGCATGGTCTGGGTCAACTCGGAAAACGTGCGCCACCTGCCGGCGCCGTTCGGCGGCGTAAAGTCGTCGGGTATCGGCCGCGACGGCGGCGATTACAGTTTCGATTTCTACATGGAAACGAAGAACATCGCGATCGCGCTCGGCGATCACAAGATTTCCCGTCTCGGCGTTTGAAGGTCAGAATAGCGATGCCCATTCCGAAACCGGTTTTCAATCCTCCTTTCAATGTCGTGCGGGTTTCGCACGTGGAGTTCGGTGTTACCGATCTCGAGCGTTCGCGCGCTTTTTATGTCGATTGCCTGGGTTACACCGTGACCGCGACCTATAAAGACGCGATCCATCTGCGCGCGATCGAGGAGCGCAATCATCACTCGATCATTCTGAAGAAAGCGGATGCGAAGGCGCGGGCGCTCGGCTTCAAGATCGGCAGCGAAGAAGACCTGGACCGCGCCAAGCACTGGTTCGAGAAAAAAAGTCTGCCTGCGAAGTTCGTGGAGATTCCGCACCAGGGCCGGACGCTGCACGCGAGCGATCCGCTCGGCATGCCGCTCGAATTCTATTTTTCGATGGATCAGGCAAATTCGCTCCTGCAGAAGTACGGCGACCATCGCGGTGCGCGCATCCAGCGCATCGATCACGTCAACTGCTTCACGCCGAATGTGCAGGCAAGCGTCGATTTCTATACCGAGCTTGGTTTCCGCACGACCGAATACACCGAAACCGAGGACACCGATCCGAAGCTCTGGGCGGTGTGGATGCACCGCAAGGGCAACGTGCACGACCTCGCCTTCACCAATGGCTACGGGCCGAAGCTGCATCACATTGGCGTCTGGACCGCGACGCCGATGGACATTCTCAATATCTGCGACGTGATGGCGACGACGGGCTTCTTGAAGAACATGGAACGCGGGCCGGGACGCCACGGCATTTCCAACGCATTCTTCTTATATGTCCGCGATCCGGACGGACACCGCATCGAATTATTCACGAGCGACTATCTGACCGCCGATCCCGACCACGCGCCGATCCGATGGACCTTGCGCGATCCGCAGCGGCAGACGCTCTGGGGGCATCCGGCGCCGCAATCGTGGTTCGAGGAAGGTTCGGAATTTCCGGGCGTCACAGTGAAAGAGCCCGCGCTGAAAGCGCAGCCGATCGTCGCGCGTTAGATTCTATTTGCACGTGATCTTATCCGAAAACCGGTTCCCGCTTTTCGGGATTACGCGCGAACGCGAGAAATTCATCGCGCGTTGCGGATCGAATCTTCCAGAAGATCGATATTATTCTGGATGTATTTGTTGTTCGGGTCTTTCGACTTCGCTTCGGCAAGCTTGATGCGCGCGTTCTTGTAATCGCCGCGCAGAATGTACGAATAGCCGTGATTGTTGAGCAGCTCGGGCGTGGGGCCGCGGATCGAGAACGCTTGACTGTAGGCGCGGTCGGCAAGATCGAAACGGCGAAGCTTGTCGTAGGAGGCGGCAAGCCCCATCCAGGCTTCTGCGTTCTGCGGCGCGGCCTCGACGGCACGGCGGAAATGGCGCTCCGCAAGCCCGAAATTCTGCTCGCGATAATGCTTCTTGCCGAGCTTGATATCGTCGGTGGGATTGTTGCCGAGAAGCGCCTGACCCTGCGGCGTATTGTTTGCCGGATTGTTGTAGACCGGCTGCTGCTCCGCTGCGGGCGGCGGCGGCAGGTCCTGTTCCTCGAAGCTGTTTGCCTGCCGCGCCGGCGGCTGATCGAGCGCGACATTCGCATTCGGCGCGGGCTGCTCGAACGACCCGAACAGATCGAACGAGCCGTCGGTCTTGCAGCCGGCAAGCGTCAACGCGAGAAGCGCTGCGAAGAAGACTGATCGCGCGGCCACATTACGCATAAGCATACAACCTGGGTTGTCGAAGCAGATCGTGCCCCGCGCCCGAGCGCCGCGGCGCGGCGATCCTGAACGGACCCTTACGGGGACGAGCCTAAAAGCGGGCGGTAAACAAACCATTGCAGGCGCGTTCCTCGTTAGAAGGGGCCGAATTTCACGCGGATATAGGCGGGCAGCATGGTGACGATGATCAGCACCGGGAAGATGCAGAGTACGAGCGGCACTGAGAGCTTCGCGGGCAGGCTGTAGGCCTTCTCCTCCGCGGTGGAGAGGCGCTTGTGGCGCATGTCGTCGGAATAAACGCGAAGCGCGTCGGTCAGACTCGAGCCGAGTTCGGCAGATTGCTGAAGGAGTGTCGCGAATTGCCGCGCCTCTTCGAGTCCCAAGCGATCCGCGAGATGTTCGAGCGCTTCGCTTAAAGTTCGGCCCGCGCGAATTTCAAGCGTAGCCATATGAATGTTCGAACTCAACGAAGGATATGAGTCGGAGAGCTCGCGTCCGACGCGGTCGAGTGCGGCTTCCATCGAAAGCCCCGCGTCGGCGCAGACGACGAGCAGGTCCATGAAGTCCGGGAAGCCGGCGCGATGCTCGTTCTGGCGTGTCTTGATGCGCCGGTCGAGATAGAGACTCGGCGCCATGTATCCCATCATTCCCGAAGCGAGCACGCACATCCAGAACCAAGTCGGCGTCAGATTTGCGAGTAGCATCGGTACGACCGGCATTGCGGCCGCTGCAAATACGATCGCGAGCACAGTGCGCGCGATGAAGAAAAATCCCGACGCACGCGGGTCGAGGATGCCGGCCTCGATCATGCGGCGGCGCAGCACCTTCATGTTCGCGTTGTCGGCGGCCGCGTAATGCTTGGTCGTGTATTCGATCAACCGTTGCGCGGCTGCGATGCTCGCGTAACGCAGCGAACGTTTGTCGGAGGAATCGTTTACGCGGCCCGGCACATCGATTGTGATCGCATTCGCACGGCGTTTCAGTTCCGCGCGATTGCGTAATACAGACATGATGCCTAGCGCGAGCGCGGCTGTGGCAAAGAAGATCAGCGCGCTGACCAGTGTCACCGGATTGTTGCCAACCAGCGGCGCTATCGCGGAATAGATGCCATCCATGCCGGTCAGATCCTGAAGTTCACGAGCCGCCACATGATGTAATTCCCGGTCAGCATCCAGGCGCCCGCACAAGCGAGCACGACCTTGGTAAGGTCGATGTGCCAGACCTTGCCGTAGAAGTCCGGCGTCATGCCTTGCAGGATCGAGAACATCGCGATCGGAAGCCCGGAGAGAATGATCGCCGAATATTTGCCTTCGGCGGCGAGCGCTTTGACCTTGCGCCGCATCTTGAAGCGCAGGCGAATGATCGCGGAAAGGTTCTGCAGAATTTCGCTCAAGTTGCCGCCGGTGGAGCCTTGAATAGCAACCGCCGTCACGAACAGCGGCAGGTCGTCCTGCCCTACCCGGAAATAAAGCGAGCGCATCGCCGTTTCGAGATCGGCGCCATAGGTGACCTCGTCCGACACCATGCCGAACTCGGAGCCGATGGGATCGGGCATTTCACGCGCGACCATCGAGATTGCGACCGGAACCGGATGGCCCGCTTTCAGGCTTCGCACGATGATGTCGATGGCGTCCGGAAACTGTGCGCCGAACGCCTTGTGGCGCTTGTTGCGCTTCATCCGCAGCACCATCAGCGGCAGGAAAGTCGAGCAGAAGATCGCCGCAAGTGTCGCGTGCAGAAGGTTGTCGCGCACCATCCAGACGGCAACAAACACAAGCCCGAAAACGAACGCGCAGACGACACCGAGCTTGCCGACCGAAAGCTTCAAACCCGACTGCAATACGAGACGATTGAGCGACGTAAAGGCGCTCGAATACGTGCCCGCGGCGGTCAGCGAGCGTTCGCGGCGCAGTTGCACGAGAATCTGTTCCCGGTTCGGCTGATGCTTCATCAGCCGCAGGCGCCGATTGAGCTGGCTGCGATAAGACGCCTTGTTGTAGAAAAACAGATACGCCGCTTCCGCAGCCAGGATCGCGGAGATCGCCGCCAGGAAATAGAAAAGGTGTAGCTGATCGATTTCGAACGGCATCGCGATCACAACGGTTGTGCGGGATCGAAATAGGCGCCCGGAATATTGATGCCGCGTGCAATCAAATCGGCTAGGAAGCGCGGACGCACACCGGTCGCGTGGAAATGGCCTTCAACCGTGCCGTCGGCGGCGGTTCCGGTACGCACGTATTTATAGATTTCCTGCATCTGCAGAATGTCGCCTTCCATGCCGGTAATTTCGGCGATGCTGGTGATCTTGCGCTTGCCGTCGGAGAGACGTTGCAATTGCACGATCATGCGCACGGCCGAGGCGATCTGGCCGCGAATGCTCGCAATCGTCATCGGCATGCCGGCCATGCCGATCATCTGCTCGAGACGCGAGATCGCTTCGCGCGGGGCGTTGGCGTGAATCGTCGCCATGGAGCCTTCGTGGCCGGTGTTCATGGCCTGCAGCATGTCGAACGCCTCTTCGCCGCGGCACTCACCCAAGATGATGCGGTCTGGGCGCATACGCAGCGCGTTCTTCACAAGCTCGCGCTGGCGGATTTCGCCCTTGCCTTCGATGTTTGGCGGCCGCGTCTCCATGCGGCCGACATGCGGCTGCTGGAGCTGTAGTTCGGCGGCGTCTTCGATGGTGACGAGACGTTCTTTTTCCGAGATGAATGCGGAGAGCGCGTTCAGCATCGTGGTCTTACCGGAGCCGGTGCCGCCCGAGATCAGAAGCGTCACACGCGCCTTCACGGCTGCCGCAAGCACTTCCGCCATCTGCGGGCGGATCGCGCCGATGTCGATCAGCTTGTTCAGGTTGAACGGCTTCTTCGAAAACTTACGGATCGAGACCAGCGGGCCATCGACCGCGATCGGGCGGATCGCGACGTTGACACGCGAACCGTCGAGCAGCCGCGCGTCGCAAAGCGGGTGAGATTCGTCGACGCGGCGGCCGACCGCGGAGACGATCTTGTTCACGATGCGCAGAAGATGCGGCTCGTCCTTGAAGCGAACCGGGGTCGCTTCGAGCATGCCCATGCGCTCGACGAATACGCATTCCGGACCGTTGATCAGAATGTCGTTGATGGTGGGGTCTTTCAGCAGCGGCTCGATGGGGCCGAGGCCGGTCATCTCATCGATGATCTCGCTCACGAAGTCGTCGAGCTCATTGGCATTAAGCGCAATCCGCTCGGCCTTCGTGAACTGCGAAACCATATCGTAAACCTGCCGGCGGACCTCCTCCTCCGGCAGCTTGTCCATCGCGGAAAGATTGAATTCCTCGATCACCTTGCGGTGCAGACGCACCTTGGCGTCGAGCATCTTGCTCGTGAGCAAAAGATTTTGCGCGCCTGCGGGCTCGGGCTCGGGCGAATTCGCGAGATTGTCGAGCAGCGACGGTTCGATACGCGGCGCTTCGACCACCGGCAACGCCGGTTGCGGGGCTGCGGTGCGCGCGCTGAAACGTCCGAGTACAGCCATCGGTGCTTACCCCGCTTTACTGAACAGGCGCGAGAGTGCGCCGGATTGCTTGGTGTCTTTGGCCGCCGGAAGAATGAGTTTCTTCAGCGCCAGCACGACATTGTTGCCCGGCTTCACTTCTTCGAGCGGAATGCCGCGGTCGATCGCTTCGCGGACGATGCGGAAATTGTTCGGCACCGAACCCGCAAAGGCGCCACCGAGGGCGCTCTGAATGTCGGCAAGACGCAAGCCCGGCACGAACATGCGCGATTCGAAACGGTTCACGATCACCTGCGGGTTCGCACTTTCGCCGAGACGCTCGCTGATCGCGGAGACGAGCTTTTTCGCGTGGCGCAGACCAGGAATCGTCATCTCGCTGACGATGAAAAGCTTGTTGGAGCCGAGCAGCACGCTGTCGGTCCATGGAAACCAGGTGCGCGGCATGTCGATCACGACATAGCGGAAGTGCGACGAAACGAGATCGAGCAGCCGCGTCACCATGACCGGATCGAACGAACGCATCTCGGCGGGACGATTGGGCGCGGCGATAATCGACAGACCCGAGGAATGATGCGTGAGCATGACTTCGAGCAAATGCCGGTCGAGGCGTTCCGGACGCGGCTCGATTTCGCTCAAGTCGAGTCGCGGCTCGATATCGAGATAGTCGGCGACGGCGCCTTGCTGAAAATCGAGATCGACGAGGCAGGTCGAGGAGCCGCCGCGCGTCGAGCCTTGCAAGAGAAGCGCGGACTGAATCGCAATCGAGGTCACGCCGACGCCCCCGGCAGACGGCAGGAACGTGAAAATTTCGGCTTCGGCTGTGGCGTCGCCTTGCGCCGGCTTCTTCGCTGCGCGGGCGCAGGCGCGTACCAGTTCGATCGGCGCTACCGGCTTCACGAGAAAATCGGCGACGCGGATCTGCAGCAAGCGGCGGGCGACGTTCTCGTCGAAAAACTGGGTAACGACCACCGCTGGCGCGCTGCCCGGTTTCGAAGTCATACGCGCGAGCGCCGCGATCTGCGCTTCGTTCGCGGCATCGAGATCGACGATGACGACCGCTGCACCCTCGAGCGGCGCGTCCTCGATCTGCGTGAGGCCGCTTTCCAGCATTTCGAGCGAAATCTGAAGCTGCGACGAAAACGTGGTCTCGACCATCTGCCGGAATTGCTTATCCGACGAGATCGTCACGACATGCGTCGTTCCGCCTTTCCTGATCTGATCGTTCATGCGCGCGTCCGCCAATTCCCCGGGCCTCTGCCGCGATTTGTTCGCGGGTCTCTTTGTCCGGAAAGTTGTAACGCAGGCGCCTTTCGGCCGGATGAAATTGCGAAATTGAATTGAATAGAACTTTATCGATCGCGCTGACGCGGCGGAAAGAAATGCCGCCCGCGCAAGCGCGGGCGGGTCTGTGTTCCAATGGTAGTACGAAGATTACTTGTTCTCGCCGCCCGGGCTCGTCGAAAGTTCGATCGAGCTGGTGCCGAGACCACGCGGCGGAGTGACCTTGCCTTCCTTATAGCGCTGGATCGCGGGCTGGATCTTTTCGCCGTTCACGAGGATATTGCGGTTCGCGGCATAGCGCGGCCACGGATCGATGGTCTGCACCGCGATGTTGCTCGCATTCGCATTGCCCGCGGTGAGATGAACCGTGTCGCGGCGGTCGTAGTAAATATCCGCGCAGGCAGCGAGCGAAAGCGAAAGCGCTACCGCGGCTGCGGCGGGTTTCAGATTAGTTCGCATTGGCGATCTCCGGGAAATCGAGTTGGTGACCGACATGCGGACGACGGGACACAGGGCCGTAAATCTTGCGGATGTCGGTCGGCGTCATTTCGGTCTTGCCGTAGAGGAAAAGATCGTTGTCGTTCGGCGGCACCGTCTCGTCGAGCGGTGTGCGGAGCATGTCGCCGGGGCGCGCCGGGCGCACTAGGCGCGGTGTCACGATGATCACGAGATCGGTTTCGCGCTTCTGGAACGAAGCCGAGCGGAACAGCGAGCCGAGCACGGGCACATCGGCGATCCAGGGCAACTGGTCGGCCGCGGTGCTGGTCGTGGACTGCAACAGGCCCGCAATCGCAAAGCTTTGGCCGTCACGCAGTTCGATCGTGGTGCTCGCACGGCGCACGATCAGGCTCGGCACCGAGATGTTGCCGACCTGCACGACGTTGGTCGGGTCGAGCTGGCTGACTTCCGGCTCGATCTTGAGATTGATCAGACCATGCGACAGCACGGTCGGCGTGAAAGCGAGACCGACGCCGAACTTCTTGAACTGAATGGTGATCTGGTTGAACTGCGAGGCGACCGGGAACGGAAACTCGCCACCCGCGAGAAAGCTCGCGGTATCGCCCGAGAGCGCCACGAGGTTCGGCTCGGCGAGGCGGCGGGCGACGCCCTTCTGCTCGAGAGCGTTGATCATGGCGTCCACTTTCACGCCGCGATCGACGAGGCGGCCGAGGACCGCGCCAAAGGGCGTGGTTCCGGAAAGCACGCCGGCGGTGCCGGCCGTGGCGGCGATGTTGTTGCCGACCGCTTCCCACTGCACGCCAAGCTCGCGGCCCGCGTTGCGCGAGGCTTCGACGAAGCGGACTTCGAGCAGAACCTGCTGCGGCGCGGCGACGCTCACGGAATTGATGACGTCAGGCGAGAACTGCCTGGCAAACTGCAGCGCCTTGTCGAGCGTCACGGCATCCGGCACTACGCCCGAGAGCATGATGCGGCCGTTAACGGTCGAGACACGAACCTTCGCTTCCGGATACTGCTGGCGGATCGCAGCAGCGATCGCGTTGGTATCGTGCGAAACTTCGACGTCGAACACACCGACGAGTTGCTTGCCTTCGCCATAGACCGAGATGCGGGTAAGGCCGACCTTGCGGCCGAGCACCGAAAGCGTGCGGTCGGTAAGCGGCATCACGTCCGCGATTTCCGGATCGCCGACGATGACATCGTTAAAGCCGGTGCTCGTGCGGATGTTTTCGGACTTTCCGATCGGAACCAGAACCTGTGAAGTGCGGTTTTCCGGCGAAAGCTTGACCACGCGCATTTTCGATTGCGCCTGCGCTTCAACGGACACAATCGTCGCAAGCGGGCTCGAGAGCGCAAGGAGCGCAACCAGCCATGAGATCGTGGCGCGTTTGAAAACCGCCCATCCGATCACGTTCGAGTGCAAGTTGTTCACGACTGTAGCCCCTGTTTGCCCGCGCCGTTTTCGGCTTATCGGGTGACGCCCTGATTGACTGCGCTGTTGGTCATATTGGCTCCAGCTTCCGCAGGAACGCTGTAGTTTTCTTTTTTATTTCCGCGGGTGACCGTGATGGTCGAGAAACTGCCGTTCGGCGTATCTTTTTTCTGCGGCTTGCCGAGATCTTCCGCCGTGATCTGGCGCACGGGCTGCGCCGCCTGATCGCCGGCTTTGCGCAGGGCGAGCGTGAGCGTGCCGAGCGAAGCTGCGAGCGAAAGCTTCTGGCCTTCCGCCATTTCCACTTCGAGCGTGACCGCCTTCACCACCGCGGGCTTATCGAGGCGGTCGTCCGCGATCTGGTCGATCGCGAGCACGCGGACGTTCTGGAGCACCACATCTGAGCTGCTGCTGGTATTGGTGCCGCGTTCGCTCGAGATATTGCGGGTGAGAAGAATATCGACACGGTCGCCGGGCAGCACGAAACCGGCAACGCCTTCGATGTCGTTCACGCGAACGGTAACAGCCTTCATGCCGGGCGTGAGCACCGCGGAAAGCGTCGCGCGCTGGCCTGGGCCGGTGATTTTCGACGCAAGCACGGGTTCGTTTTCGGCAATCGCGGTGAGCACCATCCGCTTGCCAGCGGAAAGCAGCGCGTCGATCGAGGCGAAAGCGCCGTCCGGAATCGCATTATCGGGCCACGGTACTTCGCGCAGATTGCGCGCGTTCATCTCGATGCCGAAGCGAAGCGGTGCGCTCGCGACCACGATGGTGCGTGTTTTCACGGCGACCGGCGCGGGAACATTTTTCAACCGTGCGTCGTTCTGGCTGTTAAGCCAGGACTGCGCCACGAAAACGGCGAGCGCGCCGAAAACGAGCGCGACAACGATCATAAGAACTGCGCTGATCCGCAAGACGAGGTACCCCAGGAACGAGAACGTATTCTTGTTGCCTAATGGAACATCGTCCGCAGTATGGATTCAGTGAAAGAATTCCGCGCATTTGATTTATAATGAAGCGCAACTGAAGCGGTATCCTTGGCGCTTCGTTACTCGCGCGGCGATTGCGCGGCAGGCGCGATTTTCGTTCGCAAACGATTCACGATAAAGACAGAACGCGCGCGTGGTGCCGGAACGTTCTCGCTGCGGGAAGAAAAGCCCGGCCTTGGCGATGCCTCACCAGTTTTCGGGATACGCGGCCTACCGTCACATTGGTATGGTTAATGCATGTTAACCATTTTAGGCAAAAGCCCGCCGTTATGGTGAAGGGCAGGTTAATGTGTATGCGTTCGGCGGCGGACCCGATGCGGCGATTTTCGGTGTTCCCAATCAGATTGGCATGATTAGCAGCCTTTTTGTGCCTGCCGGACTTGTGCCTGTTGCGTGTGGGGATACGTGACTATGAGTTTTCCGAAGTACGCCTTGATTTCGAACCCGTGGTTCGTGCCGCCGGAAAATTATGGCAACGCCTACCGGGTGCCGCCTTCGCAGGCGAAATTCCCGAACCAGCGCTTTGCCGAGCTTGACGTCGAGTTCGACGAAAAAACGCGGGCCTGCTGGTGCTTCATGAAACCGAACGGCCGGCCGAGCTACACGCCGGGCTTGCTGCGCGATCTCGATACGCTGCAGCAGGCAATTAAAAAGGCGAGCACCGAAGCGCGCGCGAACGGCGAGGCGCCGGTGCAGTGTTTCGTGCTTGGCTCGCGGATTCCGGGGATATTCAATCTCGGCGGCGATCTCACGCTACTCGCGCGTCACATCCGCGCGCAGGATCGCCACGGGCTGATGTCCTATGCCCGAGCCTGCATCGACGTGCTGCACTCGAACGCCGTCGGTCTCGATGTGCCGCTGATGACCGCGGCGCTCGTGCAGGGCGACGCGCTCGGCGGCGGTTTCGAATCCGCGCTCGCGTGCGATTTCGTCGTGGCTGAGCGGCAATCGAAATTCGGTTTCCCGGAAATCCTGTTCAACCTGTTTCCGGGCATGGGCGCCTACAGCCTGTTAAGCCGCAAGCTCGATGCCGCGAGGGCGGAGCGCATGATCCTCTCCGGCAAGGTCTACGGCACCGAGGAGCTTTACGAGCTGGGTCTCATTAATCTCATCGCCGAGCCGGGCCACGGCGAAGCGGTGATGCGCGAATATCTCGCGGGCCGCGGCCGCCGTTTTACGTCGCAATGTGCGGTCTATGAGGCGCGGCGCAAAGCGCAGCCGCTGCCTTACCAGGAGCTGCGCGACATCGTCGAGATCTGGGTCGAGACCGCGCTGCGGCTGCAGGATATCGATCTGCGCAAGATGGAGCGCCTGGTCGCTGCGCAGGACAAGCGCAGGAGCGCAGGCGGCAGCCTGCGCCCGATAATGCAGGACTAAACTCAAGCCTGCTGCGGGACGTCGGTTCCGGTGCTGCGGTGCGTCGAATAGGACGTGAGCGCATCGCGCACGCCATCGAATTCCGCGCCGAGTTTCGCGAGATAATCGGTGCCGCGCATTTCCAGTTCGCGCTCGCCGATATGACGCCAGGACAGGCACATCTTGTAGATGCGGCGGGCGCCGATATTTGCGGCGCCGCTGCGCATGGCGTGGAGTTGCTCGCGGAACGCGGTTACGTCGCCTGATTTCGCCGACTGCTTCAGCTCGACCAGCAACGCCTCGGTATCGCGGTTGAAGTCCGCGATCAGTTCATCGACAAACTTGGCGCCGCCGAGCGCTTCAAGGTCGGTAAGCGCTCGCAGATCGATCGAGGACGCGTCCGACGACTTGAATTTCGGATGCGAGGTGATGCGCTTCACGGTCTCGCTTTCGGCGAAGGCCTGCTCGTCGCTGATCTGCTTTTCGCCAACGATGGATTCGACGATATTCAGGAGACGTGCGGGCTCGATCGGCTTGATCACGCAGGCGTCCATACCCGCTTCCTCGCAACGCTGCTTGGTTTCCGGCGTAGCGTCGGCGGTCAGCGCGACGATCGGCAGCCGCTGCTTGCCGAGCGACGCGAAGCGATGAAGCTTGGTCGCTTCGATACCGTTCAGCACCGGCATGTTCACGTCCATGAGCGCGATGTCGAAAACCTTGGCCTGCATCGCGTCGAGCGCCTGCTCGCCGTTATCGACAATGCTGACGTCGTGGCCGGCGCGCTCGAGAATCTTGCCGATGACCTTCTGGTTGGTGCGGTTGTCGTCGGCCACGAGAATGGAAAGCTTGCGGGTCGAGCGTTCGCGCTCGACGTTGCCGTCCTCGTCGATGCCGGCGGCGTCGCCCGCCTTCGCAATCCGCAGTGCCGCGCCAAGCTGGCGCAGTTCGGCGGGTTTACCGAGATAGGACACGAAATCGAAACGCGCGGGCAGCGGCAGCATGCCGGCAGCCGGGTTTTTTGACATCAGAACGACGGACATATTGGTGCCGTGATGCATCTTGTTCAGCGTCGCGCCGACGGTCGCGAGATCGGGCTGCAGTTCGTGGTCGTCCACGATCACGATCGTGCGGCGGATGCCGCTCGCTTCCGGCAGTGCGATCTGGTCGCAGGCCTGTCCCGGCGTGCGCGCGATTTCCAGTGTCGCGCCGGAAGGTTCGAGCATGCGCTCGATTTCCGCGGCGCTGTCGTTGTTGCGCGCAAGCAGGATCACGCGTGAGTCCGACAGATCGGGGATCGCGTCGCCGTCGTTCGCACAAATGCGATAGTTGAGTTCGAACCAGAACGTACTACCCTCGCCGAACTTGCTATCGACGCCGATCGTGCCGCCCTGACGCTCGACAAGCTGCTTGACGATGGCAAGGCCGAGGCCGGTGCCGCCAAAGCGATCGACGATGCTCTCGTCCGCCTGTGTAAAGCTCTGAAAGATTTTCTCTCGCGCCTCTTCGGCGATGCCGATGCCGGTGTCGGTCACTTCTAAGCGGATGCGGGCCGAGCCGTCTTTCTGCTCGATCATGGCGGCCGCGATCGAAATGTTGCCGCGATCGGTGAATTTCACCGCATTGGCAGTAAGGTTGGTCAGTACGTCGTGCAGCGCACGCGAATTTCCGTGCAGCATGAACGGTGTCTGCGGCGCGGCATGCAGCGAAAGGCGAACGCCTTTCTCCTTCGCTTGCGCGACCAGCATGGAACGCACCTGCCCCATGATCGCATGAAGGTCGAAATCCACCGACTGATCCGGCATCTGGCCGGCTTCGATTCGCGAGTAATTCAGAATATCGTTGATCTGCGCGAGCAACGCGCGCGCCGAGCCGCGAATCGTCTGCGTCATATCGAGCTGCTCGGCGTTCAGCTTGGTGTCGCGAAGCATGTCGCTCATGCCGATCACGGCATTCAGCGGTGTGCGGAATTCGTGGCTGACGCTCGCAAGGAACAGGCTCTTTGCCTTGTTCGCCTGCTCGGCTTCATTCTTCGCGGCCTGCAACTTCTTGATCAGCGTGGCGGCATAAAGCGGAAGAATGACAAGGCCGCCGATCAGGCCATAGGCAAGCTTGTAGTGTGCTTCCCAATATCCCGTCGTGGCAACAACCGCGGTGAACCCCGCGACCGCAACCAGCATCGCGCCGAAGAGATACTTCAGACCGAAGCGGAAGCCGTTGCCGAAAATGATCCAGAGATAGATCGGATAGAGCAGCGAGAGTGCTTCGTCGCCGGCGTGAATACCCCAGGACAGAAACCCGAGATCGGAAATGAGCGCAATCACGCGCCGCGGCACCGATACGCCGGGCTGATGAAGCATATGGGCCAGGAACGCAAACGAAATGCCGAAGAACAGCGACGTAAGCACGGCCGCCTGCAGCGGGATGTGCGCGCCGAACATCGCCGCGCCGCCGAGGTAGGCCAGAATCAGCGCGCTGATGGCGACGCGGTTGACGACCATCTCATGCTCGCCGTCCGGCCGGTTCTTGAGACGGCTTTTGAGGAAGCCGATGAGCGAGAAGCGGGATTTCGTGGCTGCGGTCATGGCGTACTCCTCACGCCGTTCGCGCCAGCAAATTCTGCTGGTTGAACAGGAAAGCGAAGTCCTCCGCCGGCACCGGCGGACTGAAATAGAATCCCTGCACCTCGTCGCAACCTTCGCTGCGCACGAAAGCGAGCTGTTCCGCGGTTTCGACGCCTTCGGCCATGATCTTGAGGTTCAGGCTGTGGCCGAGATTGATGATCGCGCGCACGATCGCGGCGTCGTTCGGATCGGTGTTGACGTTGCGGATGAAGCCCTGATCGATCTTGAGACGATCCACCGGCAGGTTCTTCACATAAGAAAGCGAGGAATAGCCGACGCCGAAATCGTCGATGGAGAAGGTGATGCCCTTCTCCTGCAGGAACCGCACATCGCTCGCAGCCGATTCCGGATTCTGCATCAGGATGCTCTCGGTGAGCTCGAGCTCAAGCGAGCGCGGATCGAGACCGGTTTTCTCGAGCGCGTCGAGTACGTGCTGGCGGATGTCCTGCTTACGGAACTGCACCGGCGAAAGGTTCACGGCGATACGGAAGTCGGGGTGATCCTTCGACCAGCGCTTCGCCTGATGGCAGGCTTCGATCAGCACCCATTCGTTGATCGGAACGATGAGGCCGTTCTCTTCCGCAAGCGGCAGGAACTCCGCCGGACGCACAAGACCCGAGCCCGGACGGCGCCAGCGCAGCAGCGCTTCCGCGCCGATGATCTGGCCGGAGCGCAGATCGATCTGCGGCTGGTAATTGAGCAGGAACTGCTTCTTTGCGAGCGCCTGACGGAGATCGCTTTCGAGCACGATCGCCTCGCGCGCGATCGCATGCATGTCGGACGCAAACACGCGCCAGGCGTTCCGGCCTTCGGCCTTGGCCTGGTACATCGCAAGATCGGCGTTCTTCAACAGCGCATCGACATCGACGCCGTCGGTCGGATGCACGGTGATGCCGATGCTCGCGGTGGTGTTGATTTCCTGACCTTCCAGTTCGAAAGGCTGCTCCAGCAATTTGATGACTTTCTCCGCGAGCGTCACCGCGTCGTCGGTGCGGCCGATCTCGGTCTGCAGGATCGCGAATTCGTCACCGCCAAGGCGCGCGACAATATCGGTTTCGCGCAAGGCATTGCACAGGCGCTGCGAGACCGCCTTCAGGAGTTGATCGCCCTGATGATGGCCAAGCACGTCGTTCACGCCCTTGAAACGGTCGAGATCGAGGAGAAGCAGAGCGAACTGTTTGTCGCCGCGGCGCGTGCGCGCGATCTGCTTGCGAACGCTGTCGTGGAAGTAAGTGCGGTTCGGCAGACCCGTGAGCGGATCGTGATGCGCCAGGTGGTGGAGATGTTCCTCCGCCTGCTTGCGCTCGGTGATGTTGAGCGAGGTGGTGAGTACGTTAATGACCTTGCCGGCGCGGTCGCGCAGCGGCGATTTTGTGGTCAGGAACACATGGCGATTGCCGGCGCGATCCACGATCTCTTCTTCATAGCTCGGGAGACCCTTGCCGTTCTCGAACACGACACGGTCGAGGCCCGCGCTCTGCGGTCCAAAGTTCGAGCCGAAGATCTCGGCGGCAGTCTTGCCGCTCGCCTGCGCGGCATCGACGCCATAGAAGTTCGCCGTGAAGGCATTGAGAAATACGCAGCGGCCGTCCTTGTCGGTTGCGGAAATCAATGCGGGGACGGTATCGATGACCTGCGCCAAGCGCTCGCGGTTGTCGCGCAACACTTCCTTGCGGAAGCGCTCGCTGTCCATCAATTCGCGCTCGAGCTCGGTCGCGCGGCTCTTAATCACAAGCTGCTGCTTGCGGAGCTGCAACAGATTGCGGGCGCGCGTCAGAAATTCGTGATGATCGACCGGGCTTTGCAGAAAGTCGGTGGCGCCGGCCTCCAATGCATTGATCCGGTGCGAGCGCTCTTCGTAAACGGTGATGACGACCGCCGGCACGTCGGCGCATTCCGGAAGTTGACGGAAGCGGCGCACTAACTCAGCGCCGTCGATATTCGGCATCTTGTAGTCGGTGACAACGAGATCGGGCGTATTATCCTTGAGCCAGTCGAGCGCTTCGATGGGATCGCCGAACGCGCGCACAGCCACGCCCTCTTCGATCGAAGTAGCGAGCTTCGCAAAGATGTTCCGGTTCGTAACCCGGTCATCGACAATGACGATCAACGACATTTCGCGAACGCAGTCCCCTGGCCTCGCCGCATTCTGGCGGCGTCATTCTTGTTGGGCCGCATTGCGTTTCGCATGCCTCCCGCACGCGAGACGCGGTGCGCCCGCGTTTTTTCTAGCAATTATTGTTGAAGAAGCTGCTAATCGCGCGGCTACGAATTGTTAGCGTTGTTCCTATGATGCGAGGGAACTTCGGTAAGGATTCCGGAATCGTTAAGGCTAACGAAGCGTTGATTCAAAAGAAAACTCCCCGCCTTGCGGCGGGGAGTCTTTATATATGCGTATCGTGGCTGCAGAACGCTTAGCTGCCGCGCACCTCACCGGAGATGATCGGGCCGAAGAATTCCCAATTGCCGCCCTTGAAGCGCATCATCTGGTTCTGTTCGATCGGATAGAAATCCGTCGCGCTGGTATTGATCTTGATGCCGGGCAGCAAGAGATCGAGCTCGAGATCCTTCATGCTGGCCGCGGCCTTCATGACGCCTTCGCGCGTCAGGTTCTTGCCGGCCGCCAGCAGTACCTTATGCAGGTTCTGCGCGACAGTGTAGCCATAGACGTTGAAGCTCGAGGTCTTGTCGCCGTCCGGATAATACTTGTCCATGAAAGCGAACCACTTCTTCATGCCGGCGTCGTTTTTCCACTGCGGGTCGTTCTGATCCTTCAAATAGCCCGTAGAGAAGATGCCTTCCGCGTTGTCGAAACCGGCCGGCTTCAGCACGCCGCCCACCGAGTTCGAGACCTGATTGAGGAAGTGCGCCGGCTTCCAGCCGATCTCCGCCATTTTCTTGATCGACTGCGCGGCGAATTTTGGCGTGCTCGCATTGAAGAACACGTCGGCACCAGACGCCTTCAGCGCGATGATCTGGCTATCGACCGTCGGATCGGCGACTTCGTAAGGCTGTTCGGAAACGATCATGGTCTTGGCTTTCGCGCCGAGACCGTCTTTCAGGCCCTTCACGTAGTCTTTGCCGTAGTCGTCGTTCTGGAACAGGATGCCGATCTTCGCATTCGGATAGTTCTTTAGAATGTAGTCCGCGTAGATGCGGCCTTCGCTCTGATAGTTGGGCTGCCAGCCCATGGTCCACGGAAACTTCTTCGGGTCACCCCACTTGGTGGCGCCCGTCGCGACGAAGAGCTGCGGCACTTTCTTGCCGTTGAGGTAGCCCTGGATCGCGGTGTTGCCCGGCGTGCCGAGCGGCTGGAACATTAGGAGCACGTTGTCGGACTCGACAAGCTTGCGGGTCTGCTCGAGCGCCTTCGGCGGCGAGTAGCTATCGTCGTAAGAGATAAAGTTGACCATGCGGCCGTTGATGCCGCCTTCGGCGTTGACCATCTTGAAGTAAGCGGCGATCGACTTGCCGATCGTGCCGTAAGCGGATGCGGGACCGCTATACGGATTGATATTGCCAATCTTGATTTCCTTGTCCGTCACGCCCGGCGTCTGGGCGGAGGCGGAGCCGGCCATTGCTACGGCGAAGCCCAGCGCGAGCGCGGGGATAATTCCGTATTTCTTGATCTGCATTGTTACCTCCCTTGGAAAAAGACCGTTCACCCTCTCGCTCGCGCGAGACGCTGCACGGCCAGTCGAAGCAATCCGGCGAGGCCGGACGGCATGATGTAGATGAGCAGAATGAGGAAGACGCCATAGACCGTGCCGGTCAGGCCCTTCGCGCTCTGCTCACCGATTGACGGAAAGAACGGAATGACTTTGCGGATCAGATCGAAGAACGCCGCAAGGCCGAAAGCGATGTGTTCGGCGATATTCGGTACGAACAGAATAAAGAGACCGCCGAGGAACGCGCCCGGAATCCAGCCGACCCCGCCGACAACCATGCCGACGAAGATCGCGACCGCGAGCGTGATCTGGAAACTATCGGGCGCCACGAAAGCGATGAGCATTGCGCTCAGCGCGCCCGCGACGCCTGTGAAGAGCGCGCTCACGCCGAAGGTGAGGGTCTTGAACAGCGAAAGATCGATGCCGGTAACTTTCGCGGCGATCTGGTTGTCGCGGATCGCTTTCATCGCGCGGCCCGAGCGGCTGTTCACGAGACTGAAGGCGATGAAGAACATCAGGATTGTGACCGCGAAGGTGACGTAGAAGGTCCATTGATCCTGATCGAACGGCAGGCCGAACGGCGCTTCGGGCTTGAGATGAAAGAGCGCCAGACCCTGCACGCCGCCGGTCAGATGTTCGACCGGCTTGAATTTCAGGATCTGCGGCGTCGCGATCGCGAGCGCGAAAGTCGCAAGCGCGAGATAGATGCCTTCAAGGCGGAGTGCGGGTAGCCCGAACAAGAAACCAAACACGAAGCAGACCGCCGCGGCGATAGGGATCGTGAGATAAAACGGAATGTCCCATTGCGTCATCATGACGGCCGAGACGTAGGCGCCGATGGCGTAGAAGGCGCTGTGGCCCAGCGAAAACTGACCGTTGAAGCCGGTGAGAAGGTTTAATCCTGCGATTGCGATCGCGTAGATCAAGAGCTGCGAGATTTGGAAAGTAAACACTCCCGACGCCCAAAGCGGGAAGATTGCGCCGATAATCAAGATGAAAATAAAACCGGCGACTTTCCAGTTCTGCGCGAGCGTAATCACTGTCGCGCCGATGGCGGCGATGATCGTGGTGATAGGCGAAGTGGTTTTCATCGGACTACACCCGGTTCACGATCTTGCGGCCGAAGAGGCCGTTCGGTTTCAAGGTCAGCACGAGAATAATGAGCGCCAGCGCAATCGAGAGTTTCATCTCGGCGCCGAAATGCGGCACGAAGGATGCGAGATTCTCGATCACGCCGACCGCGAAACCGCCAAAGACCGCGCCGCCGGGGCTCGTCAAGCCCCCGACCACTGCGCCGGCAAAGCCGTACAACAGGATCGTCACCATCATGTTCGGCTCGAGGAATACGACTGGAGCGATCATGATGCCCGCGACCGCGCCGATCGCCGCCGCCATGCCCCAGCCGAGCGCATTCATAAAACCCACGCGAATGCCGACGAGACGCGCCGAGTCGGGATTTGCCGAGGCCGCGCGCATCGCAAGGCCAACGCGCGTGTAGCGGAAGAAGAGATAAAGGAACCCCAGCATAATGCCGGTCACTGCGATCATGCCGGCGCCATGCGCGCTCAAGAGACCTTCGCCGAGCACGGACTTCGTGCCGAACGGCGTCGGAAACGGCTTGATCGTGAATTCCCAGATGAAGCCGGCCATCGAGTTGATGATCGCGAACAGCGCGATGAAGATCACGATGTGGCTCAGAACCGGCGCGTTATGCACCGGCTTGAAGACGGCGCGCTCGATCACGTAGCCGAGCACGAACGAGATCGCGATGGTGATGAAGAACGCGCCCCAATAGGGCATGCCCCACTGCATCAACTGCCACGCGATGTAGGTCGAGAACATCGCCATCTCGCCTTGCGCGAAGTTCAGGTGATCGATGGCCTGGTAGATCATGACGATGGAAAGCGCGATGCAGGCATAGATCGCGCCAGTGGCGAGGCCGCCGATGATCTGTTGTACGACTTGTTCCATCGTTCTTCCTCAGTAACCGAGATAAGCGCGCCGGATGTTTTCATCCTGGCTGAGTTCTTTGGCGGGACCCGACATCACGACACGTCCGGTTTCCAGTAGGTAAGCGTGATCGGCTAGCTCGAGCGCGAGCGAGGCGTTCTGCTCGACCAGGAACATCGAGACTTTTTCTTTCTCGTTGAGCCTGCGGAGAATCGAGAACATTTCTTGCACGATCAGCGGCGCGAGACCGAAGGAGGGTTCGTCGAGCAGCATAACCTTCGGCCGCAACATCAGCGCACGGCCGATCGCGAGCATCTGCTGCTCGCCGCCGGAAAGCGTGCCGGCCTGCTGGCGGAAACGCTCTTTCAGACGCGGAAAATAGGTAAAGACGAGATCGATGTCGGATGCGATCTGCCCAGCGGGTTGCGTGATGCCCCCGAGCTGGAGATTTTCCTCGACCGTCTGGCGGACAAACGTGCCGCGGCCCTCCGGCACGTGCGCAACACCGAGACGGACGATGTCGGCAGTGTCCTTGCTCGAGATCAGCTTGCCGTCGAAGCGAATTTCACCGCCGGTTTTCACCATGCCGGAAAGCGCGCGCAGCGTCGTGGTTTTTCCGGCACCGTTCGCGCCTAAAAGCGTCGTGATGCCGCCTTTCTGCATGTCGAAGTTGAGATCGTAGAGAATCTGCGTCGGGCCATAGAAGGCGCGGAGATTCTTCGCGCTAAGAAGCGGCGTGCTCATTTCTTGCCGCTCCCGAGATAAGCGCGGATCACTTCCGGGTCCTTCTGCACTTCGGCCGGCGTGCCTTCACTGATCTTCTTGCCGAAATCGAGCGCCACGACCTTGTCGGAGATCGACATCACAAGGCTCATGTGATGCTCGACGAGCAACACGGTGACGCCGCGCTCGTCCCTGATCTGTTTGATGAGATCGCCGAGTTCGCCGACGTCGTTGTGGTTGAGACCCGCGGCCGGCTCGTCCAGCAAAAGCAGCGTCGGCTTCGCCGCCAGCGCGCGGGCTAGCTCGACCCGCTTCTGCGTACCGATCGGAAGGCCGGACACCAGCGTGTCCGCGACCTTGCGCAGTTCCAGATAATCGACGATCGCGCGCGCCTGCGCGTCGATGTCGCGCTCCTGCCGCTTCACCCAGGGCAGACGGAGGGAGTCGCTGAAATAGTCGCTCTTCGTGACCGGATGAAATCCGACCTTGATGTTGTCGAGCACGGTCATGTTCTTGAACAGCGCGAGATTCTGGAAGGTGCGCGCGATGCCTAGGCCCGCGATGTGATGCGGCGCGAGTTTCAGGATCGATTTTCCGTGGAAGGCGATGTCGCCGGAATTCGGCGTGTAAAGCCGGCTCAGGCAATTGAACATCGTGGTCTTGCCCGCGCCGTTCGGCCCGATCAGGCCGAGAATCGTGCCGTCGTCCTGCTCGAAGGAGATGCCGTCGAGCGCGATGATGCCGCCGAAGCGGACGCCGACATTCTGCACCGACAGGATCTGGCGGGACGATTTCGATCTTTGTGCTGCGCCTGACGCCGAAGTCCCGGCTACACGCATGTCCATCATCGCATATGAAAGCGATGATGCAGTTCTTCCTTACTGCCCACGTTGCCTTCCCCTGGCTAAAGCGTTTCTTCCCTTAACCGCCGCTTAATGCGGCTTCTATGTTCTTTGCGAGATTAACGAGACGCGGCCCGATCTCCCCTTCGAGCTTCTCCCGCGATGTCTGGTAGACGTTGGCGCCGCAATTAAACGCGTAGACGCCGGATTCGTCCGGCGGAATCAGCGGCACGCCGACGGCGTAAACGTCTTTTTCCCATTCGCCGAACGAGGTCGTGAAGCCGCGCTCGGCGAGATCGCGGATCGCTTTTTCGATGCCGGCCTTCACTTCATTCCAGTTCTCGGCGGCATGGCGCTTGATGTGACCCATAAGCCAGTCGCGCTCGTCTTCCGGCAATGCGGCGACGAGCGCGCGGCCCATCGCCGTGGTCCCGATCGGAATACGCGAGCCGAGATTGAGACGCAGCAGACCGTCGGATTTCGAGCGGCAATGCTCGATGTAAATGAGATGCATGCGGTCGCGGCTGCCGAGCGCGACCGACGCGCCTGCGTAATTCGCGAATTCCTGCATCTGCTTGCGCGCGACCTGGCGGATGCGCAGGTTCGCGAGCGTCGAGTAGCCGATCGAGAGCGCCGCCGGCGCGAGCGAATACTTACCCAGCCGCTCGACATGCGTGAGGTAGCCGAGTTTCGTCAGCGTATAGGTCAGCCGCGAGATCGTGGTCTTCGGCAGACCGGTGCGTTCGGCGATTTCGTTGTTGCCGAGGAGCCATTCGCCCGGCGTGAAAGCGCGAAGCACGTCAAGACCGCGCGCCAGCGCCACTACAAACTTGCGGTCGTTACCCTCGTCGAGTTCGGAGAACTGACTGTCGGTACGTTTTACCGCTGCACCCGGACTATGCACGCCTAAGCCCCTGCTCTTATGCGCGAACTTTTGTTGACTTGGATCGCACCACTTTCTAGCTTTCGCGTCAAGAATGCAGAACAATGTTCCGCTAAGCGGAATTGCCCTTTGGACGCTGCAAGAGTGACTTGAGTGGGGAACGGCTCGCCGCGCAGCAAAAATCCGCTACGCTTCGGCCAAGAGGAAACGCCAAGGAAAATAAAGTGAGCGAACCCGTTACGCTGCGCCGCGAAGGCGCGATAGCCGTTATTACCGTCAACAATCCGCCCGTGAACGCGCTGAAGCAAGCCGTGCGCGCGGGCTTGCAAAAACTTTTTAAGGAAGCGGATGCGGATGCGAACGTGCAGGCGATCGTGCTCACCTGCGCGGGCCGCACTTTCATCGCGGGCGCGGACATCACCGAGTTCGGCAAGCCGCCGATGGCGCCGAGCCTGATCGAAGCGATCACCGATATCGATAATGTGTCGAAGCCGACCGTTGCCGCGATCCACGGCACCGCGCTCGGCGGCGGCCTCGAAGTCGCGCTCGGCTGCAATTATCGCGTGGCGAGCAAGGACGCGAAGCTCGGGCTTCCCGAAATCAAGCTCGGACTTATTCCCGGTGCCGGCGGCACGCAGCGCCTGCCGCGCCTGATCGGAATCGAGAAAGCATTGCCGGTCATTTTGAGCGGCAATCCGGTTTCGGCTTCGCAGGCGCTCAAGGACGGCTTGGTCGACGAAATCGTCGAAGGCGACCTGACCGCTGGCGCAATCGCTTTTGCGAAGAAAGCCGTCGCGGAAAAGAAGCCGCTGAAACGCGCGAGCAAGATGGACGAAAAACTCGCGGCGATTCGCGCCAATCCAGATTCATATAATGAGATCGCAGCGAAGGCCGTCGGCCGCAACAAGGGCCTGAAAGCGCCGATGGCCGCGGTCGAGGCCGTCAAATGGACGCTCGACGTTCCCTTCGAGGAGGCGATCAAGCGCGAGCGCAACAAGTTCATCGAGCTGCTCGTGACCGACGAATCGAAATCGCAGCGCCATGCGTTCTTCGCCGAGCGCGAAGCGACCAAGGTCCTCGACATGCCCGCCGACACCAAGGCGCGCGAGGTAAAGCGGGCCGCCGTGATCGGTGGCGGCACCATGGGCGGCGGCATTGCGATGTGTTTCGCGAACGCCGGGATTCCGGTGACGTTAATCGAGACCACCGACGAATTCCTGAAGAACGGCCTCGCCAAGATCAAAACGAACTACGAGAACACGGCGAAGCGCGGCGGCATGTCTGAAGCCGATGTCGAAAAGCGTTTGAGCCTGATCGAGGGCGCCGTCGGCCTGGAAGCCGCGAAAGACGCGGACATGGTGATCGAAGCCGTGTTCGAGGAAATGGGCCTGAAGAAAGAAATCTTCGGCAAGTTAGATGCGATCACGAAGAAGGGCGCGATCCTCGCCACCAATACCTCGACGCTGGACGTGAACGAGATCGCGAATTCGACCTCGCGGCCGCAAGACGTGATCGGCATGCACTTCTTCAGTCCCGCGAACATTATGAAACTCTTGGAGATCGTCCGCGGCGAGAAGTCGGCGTTCGACGCGCTGCAGACCGCGATCACCGTCGGCCGCAAGATCGCAAAGGTGCCGGTGGTCGTCGGCGTTTGCTACGGCTTCGTCGGCAATCGCATGCTGCATCGCCGCGGCGTGCAGGCGGATCGCCTCGTGCTCGAAGGCGCGCTGCCGCAGGAAGTAGATGGCGCAACCACCGAATTCGGTTTCCCGATGGGCCCGTTTGCGATGGGCGATCTTGCCGGCATCGATGTCGGCTGGCGTATCCGCCGCGCGCGCGGCGAGAGGAACGAAGTCGCCGATACGCTCGCGGAAGCCGGACGCTTCGGCCAGAAGACCGGCAAGGGCTACTATATCTATGAGAAGGGCTCGCGGACCCCGATCCCGGATCCGGAAGTTGAGAAGATCATTCTCGATGCTAGCGCGAAGAAGGGCATCGCGCGCCGTCCGATCTCGAAGCAGGAAATCATCGAGCGCACGGTTTATCCGATGATCAACGAAGGCGCGCGCATCCTCGAAGAGGGGATCGCCTCGCGTCCCGGCGATATCGATGTGATCTGGCTCTATGGCTATGGCTGGCCGGTGTGGCGCGGCGGCCCGATGCATTACGCCGACACCGTCGGCCTGAAGCATGTGCGTGATCGTCTCGCGCATTACGCGAAGGGGTCAGGCGACAAGACGCTGGAGCCCGCGAAACTCTTGGAGCGGCTCGCCAACGAAGGCAAAACTTTCGCCTCGCTCGCCAACGAGATGAAGAAGGCGTCATGATCTACAGCCGCCCCTATCCTTGGGAGAAATCTTATCCCGCTGGTGTCGACTGGGCGGCGCCGGTCCGCGCCGGTACGGTCAATGAATTGTTTGATCGCGCCGTCGCGAACTATCCCGACAGCTACGCGATCGAATATCGCGACAAGCGCACGACATACAAGGCACTCGGCGATCTCGTTTCGCGCGCGGCGGCGGGATTGATTTCGCTCGGCGTGAAGCCGGGGACGGCGGTCGGCCTCTATCTGCCGAACACGCCGGTACACCCGATCCTGTTCTTCGCGGTGCTGAAAGCGGGCGGCCGTGTCGTGCACATGTCGCCGTTAGACGCCGAGCGCGAACTTGCGCACAAGCTGAAAGACTCCGGCGCGCGGATCATGGTGACGACGAATTTTCCGGGAATGGTCACCCGCGCCCTGAAACTCGATGCCGAAGGCCTGCTGGATCACCTGATTGTCGGCGATGACGCCGAATTCGGCGCAGCACCAATACAATATGATCCGATTCCGGCAAACGGCCGCTCGATCACGCTGAAGAGTTTGCTCTCTCTCGCCTCGCCTCCGGCAAAATGGCCGACCGTGAATGAGAACGACATCGCGCTGCTGCAATACACCGGCGGCACCACCGGATTGCCGAAAGGCGCGATGATCCTGCATCGCAATCTGACTTCGACGAATTCGATTTATCGCAACTGGGCGGCGGCGCAGCGCGAACTGAAATCCGGCGAGAAGGTCATTATCGTTCTCCCGCTTTTTCATATTTACGCGCTGAGCTCGGTCTTCTTGCGTGCGATCGACCAGGGCAATGAGTGCATGCTCCGCCCGCGCTTCGATGTCGAAACCACGTTCCGCGACATCGAAGAGAAGAAGGCGAATTATTTTCCCGCCGTACCGACGATCTGGATCGCGCTTACTTCCACGCCGGGTTTGGAGAAGCGTGATCTGTCGTCGCTTTCGATGTGCGCGTCCGGCGGCGCGCCGTTGCCGGTCGAAGTGTTCGACCGCTTCAAGAAGCTCACCGGCATTTCGCTGCGCGGCGGCTGGGGCATGACGGAGACCGCGCCGGCCGGCACCAACCTCCCCTATGACGGCGACGTGCCGCCGGGCACCATCGGTCTGCCGCTGCCGGGACTCGTGATGGATATCGTCGCGCTCGACGATCCGACGCGAATTTTGCCGTTCGGCGAAACCGGCGAGATGCGGATCAAGGGTCCGAATGTTTTCGCAGGCTACTGGAACAAGCCGGAAGAAACCAAAGCCGCCTTTGTCGATGACGGGTATTTCCTCACCGGCGACATCGGCTACATGGACGAGAACGGCTGGCTGTTCCTGGTCGACCGCAAGAAGGACATGATCATCTCAGGCGGCTTCAACGTCTATCCGAGCGTGATCGAGCATGCGTTGTTCGAGCATCCGGACGTCGAGGGTGTAATCGTAATCGGCGTGCCGGACGACTATCGCGGCGAGGCCGCCAAGGCTTTCATCAAGATGAGAAAGGGTGCAACGCCGCTCACCCTTGAAGCCGTTAGGGAATTTCTCGCCGACAAGGTCGGCAAGCACGAAATGCCGGCTAGCGTTGAAATTCGCGACGCGCTTCCGATGACATCGGTGGGCAAGCTTTCGAAGAAAGAGCTTGTCGAGGAAGAGCGCCGCAAATACCAAGCTATGAAGCAACAAAATCCGTCCGTCAGTGCGGACGCAAGCAAACAGTGAGGAAGTAAAATGCGCGAGGCCGTCATCGTTTCCACCGCCCGCACCCCGATCGGCAAGGCCTATCGCGGCGCTTTCAACAACACCGAAGGCGCGACCCTGTACGGTCACGCCATCGAACATGCCGTGAAGCGGGCCGGCATCGACGGCGCCGAAGTCGAGGATGTGGTGATGGGCACCGCGCTCCAGCAGGGCACGACCGGCGGCAACATCGCGCGCAAGTCGCTGTTGCGCGCGGGACTTCCGGTATCGGTCGCCGGCACCACGATCGACCGTCAATGCGCTTCGGGCTTGCAGGCGATTGCGCTTGCTGCGCGCTCGGTGATTTTCGACGGCGTCGAGATCGCGGTCGGCGGCGGCGGCGAATCGATCAGCTTAGTTCAGAACGAGCACATGAATATGTTTCACGCGGTCGATCCCGAACTGAAGAAAATAAAGGGCGACGTCTACATGCCGATGCTGGACACCGCCGAAGTCGTGTCCAAGCGCTACAAGATTTCGCGCGAAGCGCAGGACGAATATTCGCTGGAAAGCCAGCGCCGCACGGCGAGCGCGCAACAGGGCGGACGCTTCAAGGAAGAAATCGCGCCGATCTCCACCAAGATGGCGCTCGTGGACAAGGCGACCAAGGAAGTCTCCTACAAAGACATCACGCTGTCGCAGGACGAAGGCCCGCGTCCCGAAACCACGCCGGAAGGTTTGGCTTCTCTGAAGCCGGTGCGCGAAGGCGGCTCGATTACCGCCGGTAACGCGAGCCAGCTTTCGGACGGCGCGAGCGCGACCGTCATCATGAGCGCCGAGACCGCTGCCAAGAAGGGCCTGAAACCGCTCGGCATTTTCCGTGGCTTCGTCGCAGCCGGCTGCGAGCCGGACGAGATGGGGATCGGGCCGGTGTTCGCAATCCCGCGCCTCTTGAAGCGTCACGGCCTCAAGATCGACGACATCGGCATCTGGGAATTGAACGAGGCCTTCGCGGTGCAAGTGATCTATTGCCGCGACAAGCTCGGCATCGATCCGGAAAAGCTCAACGTCAGTGGCGGCTCCATCGCGGTCGGCCATCCTTACGGCATGACCGGCGCGCGTCTTACGGGCCATGTGCTGATCGAAGGCAAGCGCCGCAAGGCAAAGTACGGCGTTGTCACGATGTGCGTCGGCGGCGGCATGGGTGCCGCAGGCCTGTTCGAAATCCAATAACGCGGGAGCGCGGCCATGGACCTGAATTTCACCAAGGAAGAAATCGCATTTCGCGACGAAGTGCGGGACTTCTTCAAGAAGAATGTACCGGCCGACACGAAGAGGAAACTGATCGAAGGCCGCAAGATCGAGAAGGCCGACATCGTCAACTGGCAGCGCATCCTGAACAAGAAGGGTTGGGCGGTTTACCAGTGGCCGAAGCAGTATGGCGGCACCGGCTGGACGCCGGTGCAGAAATATATCTTCCTCGAAGAGTTGCAGCGCGCGCCCGCGCCGGATCCGCTTCCCTTCGCGGTGAGCATGGTCGGCCCCGTGATCTACACTTTCGGCAACGATGAGCAGAAGAAACAATTTCTGCCGCGCATCGCGAACTTGGACGACTGGTGGTGCCAGGGCTTCTCGGAGCCGGGGGCGGGCTCCGATCTCGCCGGCCTTTCCACGAAAGCCGTGCGCGAGGGCGATCACTGGATCATCAACGGCCAGAAGACCTGGACCACGCTCGCGCAATACGCCGACTGGATTTTCGTGCTCGCGCGCACCGACCCGAAAGCCAAGAAGCAGGAAGGTATTTCCTTCATCCTCGCTGATATGAAGACGCCGGGTATCACCGTGCGGCCGATTCAGCTGATCGACGGCGGCAAGGAAGTGAACGAGGTCTTCTTCGACAACGTGAAGGTGCCTTACGAGAATCTGGTCGGTCAGGAAAATCGCGGCTGGGATTACGCGAAATTCCTCTTGGGCAACGAGCGCACGGGCATCGCGCGTGTCGGCATCTCGAAAGAGCGTATTCGCCGCCTGAAAGAGCTTGCCTCGCTCGAAGTTTCCAGCGGCAAGCCGATGATGGAAGACGCTCGCTTTCGTGCGAAAGTTTCGGAAATCGAGGTCGAGCTCAAAGCGCTGGAGATGACGCAGATGCGCGTGGTCGCCGCCGAGGGCAAGCGGCGCGACAACAAGCCGGACCCCGCCTCCTCGATTCTGAAAATAAAAGGCTCGGAAATTCAGCAGAACATCACGAACTTGCTGATGGAAGTGGTCGGCCCCTTCGCGCTGCCCTATGCGGAGGAAGACGACGCAAGCTCGAACGAGTTTCCGGTCGCCCCCGACTATGCCGGTCCGCTTGCGCCGATCTATTTCAACTATCGCAAGGTTTCGATCTACGGCGGATCGAACGAGATTCAGAAGAACATTATCGCGAAAGCGATCCTCGGCCTGTAACGGCCGGGGCGAGGGAAGCAGAAAGACAAGCTAAATGGATTTCGAGTTTTCGGAAGAGCAGCAGTTGCTGAAAGACAGCATCGAGGGCCTGCTCGGCGACAAGTACGGTTTCGAACAGCGCAGGAAAGTTCTGGAAAGCGCCGACGGCTGGAGCCGCGAAATCTGGAAGCAATATGCCGAACTCGGTATTCTCGGCCTGCCGTTCGCGGAAGAACACGGCGGCATTAATGGCGGTCCGGTCGAAACCATGATCGTGATGGGCACGATCGGGAACGCTCTTGCGCTCGAGCCTTATCTTCCGACCGTCATCCTCGCGGGCGGTTTCATCCGCCGCTTCGGCACCGACGCGCAGAAGAACAAGTATCTGCCGCAGATCGCCGAAGGAAAGATCACCGGCGCCTTCGCGCACACCGAGCGGCAATCGCGCTACGATCTGTTCGACGTGAAGACGACCGCGAAGCCTTCCGGCAACGGCTTCACGCTGGACGGACAGAAGAGCGTGGTGCTGAACGGCGATCAGGCTGACTTCGTCATTGTCACCGCGCGTGTTTCCGGAAATCAGCGCGACAAAGATGGCCTCGGCCTCTTTATCGCCGATGCGAAGGCGAATGGCGTTTCGCGGCGCGGCTACCGCACGGTCGACGGCCTCACCGCCGCCGAGATTCAGCTTTCCGGCGTGAAGGTCGAGGCCGACGCAGTCATCGGCAAGCCTAGTGCCGCTTATCCCTTGATCGAGCAGATCGCCGACGATGGCATTGCCGCGCTCTGCGGCGAGGCGGTCGGCGTGCTTGCCGGGCTCACGGAAGCGACCACCGATTATCTGCGCACGCGCAAGCAGTTCGGCGTCAACATCGGCGCGTTCCAGGTGCTGCAGCATCGCAACGTCGAAATGCTGATCGCCGCCGAACAGGCGAAAAGCATGGCGTTCCTCGCCACCATGATGGTCAACGAGCCGAATGCAGTCACGCGCCGCAAGACCATGTCGGCCGCGAAAACCCAGATCGGCCGCTCCGCGCAGTTCGTCGGCGAACAGGCGATCCAGCTACACGGCGGCATCGGCATGACGATGGAGCTAAAAACCGGCCACTGGTTCAAGCGCGCGACCGCCATCGACATCCAGTTCGGCGACGCCGATTATCACCTGGAGCAATTCGGAAATATGGGCGGCTTCGAGACCGCCGCGCAAGGGAAAGAATAAGGGAGAGAGAAAAATGTTCATTCCGCTGTCGCCGAAGGCGGCCGAATATAAGAAAAAAGTCGCCGCCTTCATGGACGAGCATGTCTATGCGGCGGAGCCGGTCTATGCGCGCCAGCTCAACGAGCAGGGCGACCGCTGGAAAAGCCCGCCGGTCATGGACGAGTTGAAGAAGAAGGCGCGCGCACAGGGCCTCTGGAATCTCTTTCTTCCCAAGGCCGAGCACAAAGACGGCATGACGAATTACGAATATGGCCAGATCTGCGAGATCATGGGCCGTTCGCCGATCGGGCCGGAGGCGTTCAACTGCTCCGCGCCGGATACCGGCAACATGGAAACGATCCTGCGTTACGGCACCAAGGAGCATCACAAAGAGTGGCTCGAGCCGCTCATGGACGCGAAGATCCGCTCCTGCTTCGCGATGACCGAACCTGCGGTCGCTTCCTCGGACGCCACCAACATCCAGTCCGAAATCAAGCGCGACGGCGATCACTATGTCATCAACGGCCGCAAATGGTGGACGTCGGGTGCGAACGACCATCGCTGCAAGATCGCGATCTTCATGGGACAAACCGACCCCAAGGCGGAATTGCACAAGCGCCAGTCGATGATCCTGGTGCCGATGGAGACGCCCGGCGTGAAGGTGCTGCGTCACCTGAACGTCTTCGGCTACGACGACGCGCCGCACGGCCATGCGGAAGTCGAGTTCAAGAATGTTCGCGTTCCGGCGTCGAACATTCTGCTCGGCGAGGGCCGTGGCTTTGAGATCGCGCAGGGCCGCCTCGGACCGGGCCGTATTCACCATTGCATGCGCGCGATCGGGTCCGCCGAACGTGCGCTGGAAGCGATGTGTCAGCGCGCGGTCTCGCGCACCGCATTCGGCAAGAAGATCGCCGAGCACAGCGTCAATCGCCACTGGATCGCGGAGTCGCGCATGGATATCGACCAGGCGCGGCTACTCACGCTCTATGCCGCGCACAAGATGGACGAACTCGGCAACAAGGAGGCGCGCGCCGAGATTGCGATGATCAAGGTCGTGGCGCCGATTATGACCCAGAATGTGATCGATCGCGCGATCCAGATGCATGGCGGCGCCGGCGTTTCGCCGGATTTCCATCTCGCGAAAGCCTGGGCCGGCAACCGCACGCTGCGGCTCGCCGACGGCCCGGACGAAGTGCATCGCGAAACCATCGCCAAGATGGAATTGAAGAAATACATGGCGACCGGCGGCAATACGCGCTGATTGCTTCACTCAATGCGTCATGCCCGACGTTTAAGTCGGCTTTAGCCGACTTAAAAATTTCGAATGCCGGGCATCCACGCCTTACGACATCGACAAGCTGCAAAGGCGTGGATGGCCGGGACAAGCCCGGCCATGACGAGTTAAGATTGAGCGCTTGCCAAGCCTCTACCGTCGTCCCCGCGCGAGCCGGGACCCATAACCACCTACGCATAAATAGTGTGAAGACGCCCGAAACTGTCATTCCGGACGCGCGCCTCTTCGCGCGCGATCCGGAATCCAGGGCAACGTGGCAACGCTTTAGCGTGTGGCACTGGATTCCGGGTTCGCGCCTTCGGCGCGCCCCGGAATGACAAAACAAAAGCTGTCGTCCCGGCCAAGCGAGGCGATAGCCGAGCGCGAGCCGGGACCCATAACCACGACTAGAAGTTATTTTCGCAAGCGCGCGAATACGCCGCAAACGCAGGGAGTATGGATCCCCGCTTTCGCGGGGATGACAAGCTAAGGTTACGGCGCAATCGTCACCCCGCCATCGACCACGATCACCTCGCCGGTGATGTAGCTCGCGGCGGGTGATGCGAGAAAGGCGGCGACGCCGCCGATCTCGTGCGGCTCGCCGAGACGGCGGAGCGGCGTCTTGGTCTCGCGGTCTTTCCGAAGCTGCTCGTTCTCCCAAAGCGCTTTCGCAAAATCGGTCTTGATCAGGCCGGGCGCGATGCAGTTCACGCGGATGTTCTTGTGCCCCCACTCCTGCGCGTAGTTGCGCGCAAGCGCGAAATCCGCGGCTTTCGAGATTCCGTAAGTGCCGATCATCGGCGAGGCGCGCAAACCGCCGATCGAAGAAATGATGACGATCGAGCCGCCGCCCTGCTTCGCCATATCCGGGATCGCGAGATTGCAAAGCCAGACATTGCTCTTGACGTTCGAGCCCATGATCTTGTCGAAGGCGTCGTCGGAAATCTCGCTCATCGGGCCGAAGGCCGGGTTCACAGCAGCGTTGCAAACTAGAACGTCGATGCGGCCGTATTTGTCTTTGGTGCCTTTGACCAGCGCCTCGACCTCGTTCTTGCGCGAGATGTTGCAGGGAATGACTGCCGCTTCGCCGCCACTTGCTCTGATCGCTTTGGCGACTTCCTCGCAGGCGTCGGCTTTACGCGACGAGACCACGACCTTCGCGCCGAGACCCGCCATGGTCTCCGCAATCGAGCGGCCGATGCCGCGGCTTGAGCCCGTGATCAACGCGACCTTGCCCGCAATATCGAATGGCGATTTCATCGTTCGTCCCTCCAATTGCGGGCGATTCAACAACATTCGGACGGTCTGTCCACTTTATTAGACTATGTGCCGCACGGCGGTCGGTTGAGGCGGGCGCGCCGGCCCGCTACTCTTTACAAAATAAATACGAAGACTTCCGGGGGGTTGGCACGTGATTTTCGGGATACCGATCGACTTTATTCTGTTTGCGCTGACGCTCTTGGGCGTCGCGCTGTTTCATCATCACACGCTCCCGGTAGCGCTCGCCGGACTTGCCGCCATCTCGGCCTACAAGATCGTCTTCACCGGCTTCAAGTACGGCGCAGGCTTCACCGGCTTCGCGCTGCACATGCACCACGAGTGGGTCATCCTCGCGAATCTCTTTCTCTTGCTGATGGGTTTCGCGCTGCTATCGCGTCACTTCGAGGAAAGCGGCGTGCCCGACAAAATGCCGGCGCTTCTGCCCGACGACTGGAAGGGTGGCGTCGTACTGCTTGTGCTCGTGTTTATTCTTTCGAGCTTCCTCGACAATATCGCCGCCGCGCTGATCGGCGGCACGGTCGCCAAGCACGTGTTCCGCGGCAAGGTTCATATCGGGTATCTCGCCGCGATCGTAGCGGCGTCCAATGCGGGCGGCTCCGGCAGCGTGGTCGGCGACACCACGACGACCATGATGTGGATCGCGGGCATTAGTCCGCTCTCCGTCGTCGAAGCCTATGTCGCGGCTACCGTTGCGCTTGTGATCGTGGCAATTCCGGCGGCGCTACAGCAGCATCGCTACTCGCCGATCGTGAAAGATGCGAAGAAAACGGTCGTCATTGATGGGACGCGCATTTTTATCGTCGCGGCAATCCTGATCGTGGCGCTTGCGGCGAATATTATTTCGAATCTTCGCTTTCCAGCGCTACTCGATATTCTGCCGGTGCTCGGCCTCGGCGTTTGGGTGGTCATTCTTGCAACTACGCCGCTCCGCAAGCCGGATTGGAAAATCATGCCCGAAACCTTCAAGGGCACGATGTTTCTGCTCGCGCTGGTTACCGCTGCGTCCATGATGCCGGTCGAGAAGTTGCCTGCCGCGTCATGGCAGACCGCGCTCGGCCTCGGTTACGTGTCGGCCGTGTTCGACAACATTCCGCTTACCGCGCTCGCAATCAAGCAAGGCAACTACGATTGGGGCTATCTCGCCTACGCCGTCGGCTTCGGCGGCTCGATGATCTGGTTCGGATCGTCGGCCGGTGTCGCGCTCACGAATATGTACCCCGAAGGCAAGTCGGTCATTCAGTGGGTTCGCCACGGCTGGCACGTTGCGCTCGCTTACACGGTCGGCTTCTTCGTGATGCTAGCAATACTTGGCTGGCACGCCGACGTGAAATGACAGCAACAGCGCTCCGGCTCCCCGCACTCGTAGCGCTGCTTATCTTCGCATCGTCTCTAGAGGCGTTCGCCGCGCCATCTTTCGATGGCGCTGCGCTCGGCTGGTACTGGGCGCTACCGTTCGCCGGCATTTTGCTTTCGATCGCTACCGGCCCGTTATTCTTTCCGAAATTCTGGCACCGTCACTACGGCAAGATCGCCGCGGGCTGGGCGGCGTTGACGCTGATTCCGATCGCGCTGACGAGCGGCATTTACGCTGCCTTCGCTGCCTTCGTTCACGCGGCGCTCGCGGAGTATCTCAGCTTCATCGTGCTTCTGTTTGCGCTCTATACGGTGGCCGGTGGCGTTCTGATCACCGGCTCGATCCGCGGAACGCCCGCGACCAACACGGGAATTCTCGCGCTGGGCACAAGCGTTGCAAGCATCGTCGGCACCACTGGCGCCGCGATGATCCTGATCCGTCCGCTGCTGCGCGCGAACAAATCGCGCAAGCGCAACACGCATGTCTTCGTGTTTTTCATCATTCTGGTCGCGAATGTCGGCGGCGCACTCAGCCCGCTCGGCGATCCGCCGCTGTTCGTCGGCTTCCTGCGCGGAATCGATTTCTTCTGGCCCGTGAAGAACCTGTGGATGCAGACCGCGATCGTTTCGCTGATCCTGCTCACCGCGTTCCTCGTGCTCGATACTTGGGTGAGCCGCCGCGACGGCATGGCGAAGAGCGCCGGCGATAAGCCGGTCAAAATTCGCGGCACTGTCAATCTCTTGCTGATCGCGCTGATTATCGCGACCATTCTGGTTTCGGCGTCGTGGCGTCCAGGAATCGAGTTCGACATTTTCGGCACCAAGGTCGCGCTGCAAAGTTTGGCGCGCGACGGAACGCTTGTCGGCATCGCGTTACTCTCGCTCTGGCTCACGCCGGACGAGCACCGCGCCGGTAACGGCTTCACCTGGGAGCCGATCAAGGAAGTCGCAAAACTGTTCGCCGGAATTTTCGTCGCGATCATTCCGGTGCTGGCGATGCTGCAGGCCGGAAAAGACGGCGCTTTCGCCTGGCTTTTGTCCGCGGTCACCGCGCGCGACGGACTGCCGCACGAAGTCGCCTATTTCTGGCTGACCGGAATTCTTTCGGCCCTTCTCGACAACGCGCCGACCTATCTCGTGTTCTTCGAGCTTGCGAGCGGCGATCCGAAACAATTGATGGGACCGCTCACCGGCACGCTGGCTGCGATCTCCCTCGGTGCCGTCTTCATGGGCGCGCTGACCTATATCGGTAACGCGCCGAACTTCATGGTCTATGCGATTGCGACCGAGAACGGCATCAAAATGCCGAGCTTCTTCGGCTACGCGCTGTGGGCGAGCGCGATCCTGATCCCGCTGTTTCTGCTGCTTACCTTCCTGCCGATCGCGCCGGTGATCGCGCCGTACTGGTAGCGCTTACGGCCGCATGGGTGCC
>JAIELW010000004.1 GCA_019752575.1 Xanthobacteraceae bacterium
CCTCGCCGCCTGAAACGATATCTTCATGTTACCGGAGATCGCGCCGCGCCAATTCCAACCACATTCCGGACGGCACCCCAAGGAGACATGACCATGCATTCAAAACACTACGTACACCTCGCCATAATGGCTATGCTTTCGTTCATCGGCATGTACATCTTAATGTACTCGATGGTTGATAAGTTCTCCAACGTTTACAATAGCTTGAACCAGTTTTACATGGCCGGATTGATGACGGCGCCGATGGTTTTAATCGAGCTCGCAGTAATGCGAGAGATGTACAGAAACCCAAAAGCCAACGTCGCAGTTATCGCTGTGTCTCTTATCGCGTTAGTAGGCTTCTTCTTTGCAATTCGTCAGCAGACCGCTGTTGGAGATGCGCAATTCTTGAGATCGATGATTTCGCATCATGCTGGCGCGGTGTTGATGTGCAACGAAGCACCAATATCCCGTGCAGAAATCAAGAAGCTCTGCCAGAACATTATCTCTAGCCAAACACAGGAGATTGATCAGATGAAAACGATGCTGCGCTCAAATTAGCTTGCCGTTGTTGGCGTCGCAGGGGTGCGATGTTTTCCACGCTCAAACATCGAATCGCGGGTCTACGAGCGCAGTTGTTAGCTGCGAGAAGAACGGCGCATGAAATGCTTGAACTTCACGGTGATAGGATGTGGAAGAGGTTTGCAGAGTTGGAGGCGTTGGCTTGGGAGCGGTTAGCGTACAAAGAGTTCCTGTTTTGGAAACTCACACGCGCGTATGCGCGCGAGTTAAAAAAAGTAGGACTGACGATTTTGCAAAATGATTGTAGTTTGACTACACAATCGGAGTGTTTTTGTTTTCCTATTGGCGCGAAATTGTACGGCCCGCGGTTTGTCGTGAAACGATAGTAGCATTCCATGCAACGCAATCCTCCTCCATCAAAACCATACCTTAGGGAGGGCCACTTCATTGGGGGCAGATCAAACCGACTTGCTGGAAATGCAGCAAATGCTTTTCATGAGGTTCATCTAAGAAGCGGTTTCCGACAGTTTTGCTCATTCCGACAAACTGATATTTCGGCTTATTAGACGATGCCGCCCGGGCGGCTGTTTTGTCGGAACAGCTTTTTTAAATTACTGACTTTTCTAACACCTCCTAAGCTGTTGGTCGCAGGTTCGATTCCTCCTGGGGTCGCCAATATTCAAATTGAAGTTTTATCCAGCCCTTTGAGCGGCAAAAATTTCCTGCGCTTCAGCACCTACGATGTAGCAAACGTGGAAGATGCCGCGCCCGAAGTGTTCAAGAACGCAGCAATCGCCGTGTTGAACGCAGCCGGATGTTCCATTTGCGGAGTGTGGCCGGCCGCGGGAATTGTGACGTGGCGGCTGCCGGGAATGCGCGATGCCAGCCATTGCGTCACGGCCGGACGGTAAAGTCTGCTCTGTTCGCCCGCGATCACGAGGCATGGCTTTGCGATCGAAGCGAGCGTTGGCCGGTGGTCCGCTTGAGCGAGGGAGCGCCACAAGCTCGCAAGCGTATCGCCGTCATTATCCGCGATGCTGGTATGGGCGAAGGTAAGCAGCTTGTGATCGAGAGCAAGTCCCGGCGCGAACAGGCTCGGCGCGATACGGCGTGCATAGAGTGGCCAGTCACGCGCCATGGCGTCGGCAGCGATTTCCGCGCCCCGTAGATCGAGCCCGCTGGCGAGCCCGAGCTTCCAATGCTCGTCGTTCACAATGCGCGCTGACATGTCCACCACGACAAGAGAAGCAATGCGATGCGCGCCGCGCCGGGCGATGTAATCGAAGGCAACCATTGCGCCCATCGACCAGCCTAGCAGTGCGACATCGTGCAGATCGCACGCGGTCAAGAAATTCTCCAGCGCGTCGGAGAGATCGGCGATACTCAACCTCGTGCGCGGGCGGCGGTCACGGCCGTGTCCCGGCAGGTCCGGCACGATAATGCGGCGGCCGAGTTGCGCGAGCTCCATCTGCGGCGCAAAGAAACCGCTATGCGCCGACCAGCCGTGCAGCAAAAGCAGCGGCGGCCCTTCGCCAGCTTCGGTTACGTGCCCAAATCCGTTCACCCGTTATATCCCAATGGGCTTTGCAACGTCCTTTACCAGCACCAGCGCACGGCCGGTGCAGAGCACTGTGCCGGCGGCGTCGGTGCAGGTGGTCGAGAGGTCGCAAAGGTGTTTGTCGGCGCGCAGCCGTGTGATTTCGACCGTGGCGGTGATCGGTTCACCGGGTGGCGCAGAGGCGAGGAATTCGGTCTGCTGCTTGAGATAGTTCGTCCCCGGTCCGGGTAGTTCGACGCCGAGCAGATATGAAATCAGACCGCTGATCAGCGGCTCGGGAACGTGGCGAACCGGTTGAGCGCTTGCTGCGAGCCCAAGGAAATCGGTGATCGCGTTCTGATCGAAGCTTCGTGTCACGCTCGCTTTATCGCCGACCTTCATCGGCGGTTATCCCTGATCGCAAACTCGACGCGGCCCTCGCAGGTCACCGCTCCGTCAGTCACGCGCGCGATGCGGATGGCAAGAGCGATACGCCCCTGCGCGGCATGTTCGACGGTTGCGGTGAAGCGCAACGCTTCGCCGGCATAGGCCGGATTGGGAAACATCAGGCTCTGCGAAAGCTGTCGGCCAGCGTCGTGCAGATGCCGATGCAGCATGCCCCATAGAATCGAAACGAGCAGCATGCCGTGTGCGACGGTGCGGCTGAAGCGTGTGTGCGCCGCGAAGGCTGGATCGACATGAATCGGATTGTCGTCGCCGCTGATGCGGGCGAAGCGGTCGAAATCCGTCTGCGCCGGCGCATGTATTTCACTGATGACCGTGCCGGCCGCCGTCATGTCTCGCGCTCCTGCCGGAGCGCACGTAGAAGCTGCTTCTGCACCTTGCCGGCAGCTGTGCGGGGAAATTCGTCGATCAGCGTGATACGGCTGGGGACTTTGTAGGTAGCGAGCCGCTCGCGCGCATAGGTGCGGATTTCTTCCGCTTGTATGGATTTTCCGGGACGCGCGCTGACGAAGGCGTGGCCGGTCTCACCCCATTTCGCGTCAGGTATGCCGAGCACCGCGGCCTCCAGCACGGCGGGATGGCTCACGAGCACGGCTTCGACCTCAGCCGGATAAACATTCTCGCCGCCGGAGATGTACATGTCCTTGATGCGATCGACGATGTAGTAGTAGCCGTCCTGATCGCGGCGGCCGACATCGCCGGAATGTAGCCAGCCGTCGCCATCGATCGCGCCGGCGGTCGCGGCGGGGTTTCCGAAATAACCGGGCGTGATGTTGGGCCCACGGAACAACAGCTCGCCCCGGTCGCCGTCGGTCACGTCGCGGCCGCCGGTATCGACCAGTCGTACCTCGGTTAGAATCTGCGGTTTGCCGACCGAGCCGATCTTTTCTGCGGCGTGCGCCGGGTCCATCAGGAACACCGTCGGACCGGTCTCGGTCATGCCCATGCCGTTGCACACGCGCGCCCCTTTCGCGAGGAAGCTGCGGATCAGGTTTTCCGGAAGCGGCGCGCCGCCGCATCCCCAGTGGCGAACGCGCGTCAGATCCGCACGATCAAGCGCCGGGTGCAGGCTGAACGCCTGGTAGATCGCAGGTACGCCAAAGAAAAGTGTGATCGCGCCGCTCTCTATCAACTGTAGCGCTGCGTCGATGTCGAATTTCGGGATCACATGGCTGGTGCCGCCCGCGATGAACACGGGTAAGGCGTGAAGGTTGATGCCGGCCGTGTGGAACAGCGGGAGAAAGTTGAGCGTGCTGTCTTGGGCGTTCAGAGACGTCGCCTGCTGGATGTTGACATAGTTGGCAAGCGCCATGCCGTAAGTCTGGATCACGGCTTTCGGTCTACCGGTCGTGCCCGACGTGTAGAGCAAATACCAGACGCGGTCGGTCGGCCATGCCATCTCCACCGCCGGCAGATCGGCGGAATCGCCGAGCAGCGTTTCGTAGACCGCGAAGGAGATGGTGCGCAGGCCGCAAACGTGGCCAAGACTTTCGGCTAGCTCGGCCGTCGCCGGATCATGCAACAGAAATTTCGGCGCGCAGTCCGCCACGATCGGCGCGAGCTCCGCTGTGGTCTGGCGCCAGTTCAGCGGCACGAGCACGGCTCCAGCCTTGGCGCATCCGAACAGGATCTCGAAGAACGTCGTGCTGTTGTGGCACAGGATCGCGACGCGTTCGCCGGGGGCGGCACCGAGCCGTCGCAGGAGACCAGCGCAGTGCTCGGCTCGCGCATTGAAGGTATGAAAATCGATCTGCCGCCCGGTATCGGTCTCGCGGAAGGCGATGGCCGTAGGCGAAAGTTCGGCGCGCTTGCGCGCGAAATCTGCGATCCGCTGCATCAGGCAACCGCGAGAAATTTTGCCATTCCCGCCTCCGCGGCATCGCTCTCGATCTCGTCGAGGAAACGGCCGAGTTCGCGATCGAGCCTGGTTGCGATCTCCGTCCGCCGCTCCGGCGGCATCAGGAGTTCGCGCGTCGCCCGCATGCTGCTGCCGGCCTTGGTTCTGAACGCCGCAATCCAGCCGTCGATCACACTATCGATACGCTCCGCACTTACGGCTTCGGTCGCAATTCCGAGCGCAACGGCCTCGTCGGCCGTAACATGGCGATTGAGGATTTGAATTGCACGCGCCCGCGCGGCGCCGATACGCTCCGGCAGCATGGCAGTCCACCCGCCGTCGGGCGCGAAGCCGACCTCCACATAATAAGGAGCGATGAAGGCCGAGGATGAGATCGCCGTGAGATCGGCTGCGAGCACGAGGCCGAGCGAGCCGCCGGTTACAGGTCCGTGTACGCGCGCAATCACCGGCATGGGCATATCGACGAGTGCGAGGATCGCGGAATGGAGGCCGCCGACCAGCGCTTTGGCGTAAGCGCGTCGCTCTCCGCGCGGTATTGCGTGAAACGCCGCCACGTCGCCGCCGGTAGAGAAGCTTCTTCCCGCACCGGCCAGCACCAGTGCGAGAAGATCGCGTTTGCGCACTTCGGCGAATACGGCGTTGAGCTGCGCGACAAGTTCCGGAACGAGACTATTATGACGCTTCGGGCGATTGAGCGTCACGTGTGCGACGCCGTCCGTAACCTCAAGGAGTACGAGCGGATCAGGCATCATCATCGCGCCGCTCCAGCCCGTTTGCGATCATGTCGAAGGCGGCGTCCGCGACCGGCTTGAGCGGCACGGTCGTTTCCCACAAGCCGTAACGATGGCCGAGCATCACAGCGAGACCCATCAGGGCCCAGGCACGCACATCGGCGTTGCCGCGGCGGATCTCGCGGGCTCCTTCGGCAGCGACGAGCGCCGAGCGGTAATTGCGGGCGAAGTCGTCATAGTAGCGGTGATAGACCGAGGGATCGACGAACTGCGATTCTTCGACTACGCGGTAAAGATTCGGATTGGCGCGCGCGAATTCGAGAAAGGCGAGCAGGCCGGCCCGTTCCGCCTCCAGCCGCGAGGTCGCTCCGGCGGTTGCCAGCGTCAGATGGCGGCGCAGACGGCGCCCCATGCGCAGCACAAGCTCGCGCAGGACGTCCTCCTTGCTCCGGAAATATAGATAGAACGTTCCTTGCGCGACGACAGCCTCGGCTGTGATCGTGCTGATGGAGGCTTCGGCAAATCCCTTTCGGCCGATCTCGCGCTCGGCCGCGTCCAGGATTTTCTGCCGGGTCAGCTCGCCGCGGCTCGTCTTCGGCGCGAGCGTGGGAGGGGTTAACTCACGACGGGACATGACTGATATGTCATATTCATTGTCATTCAAACGGGGCCTGAAGCAGAAAAGTGCCTACTTGACGGTATTTTCGTGTTGAGTACTATAAAATGAAACGTGACTTCGCAACACAATAAGTGATTCAGTCGTCATGTTTACAATGTGTTCCTGGGAGGAGCCTATGAAATTGCAGTTTCGCCGCGCGGGCCGCGGCCCGTTGCGCGCGGTTTTTTCCGCCGCAGTCGCAGCGGGCGTGTTTGCATTTGCTGCGGGTTCAGCCGCCGCGCAAGAACTGAAGATCGCGCTTATCGCGGGCAAGACCGGCCCGCTCGAAGCCTATGCGAAACAGACCGAGGCCGGCTTCATGCTGGGCCTTGAGTACCTGACCAAGGGCACGATGATGTGGGAAGGGCGTAAGGTCGTGGTTATCGTCAAGGATGACCAGCTCAAACCCGATCTTGCCCGCTCGTTGCTTGAACAGGCCTATGCCGATGAGAAGGTTGATATCGCTGTCGGTACGACATCCTCGGCCGCTGCGCTTGCGATGTTGCAGATCGCGCAGGATTACAAGAAGGTGTTGATCGTCGAGCCTGCGGTGGCTGACGCGATCACTGGCGATAGGTGGAATCGCTTTGTCTTCCGCACCGGCCGCAACTCGACGCAGGACGCTTACGCAGCCGCAGCGGCCTTTCCGAAGGACGGTGAGGTTTATATCGCGACGCTTGCGCAGGACTACGCCTTCGGCAAGGACGGCATCGCCGCGCTGAAGGCAGCGCTCGCCGCCATCCGTCCGAACGTGAAGATAGTCTCCGAAGAATATGCGCCGCAGAACACGACCGACTTCACTGCTTACGCGCAACGTTTGTTCGACGCGCTCAAAGACAAGCCTGGCCGCAAGATTATCCCGATCATTTGGGCGGGCCCGCATCCGCTGCCGAAGATCGCCGCGCTCAACCCCGGCCGCTACAAGATCGAGATCGCGCCGGGCGGGAACATTCTTCCAGTCATGCAGCTCTATAAAGACTATCCGGGCATGGAAGGCGCGATTTATTACTACTGGGGATTCCCGAAGAACGCGATGAACCAGTGGCTCGTGGCCGAGCACCAGAAGCGCTTTAATTCACCGCCCGATTTCTTCACTGCCGGCGGTTTCGCGGCTGCAGCCGCGGTGCTCGCGGCGGTGAAGACCGCAAAGTCGACCGACACCGAAGCGCTGATCTCTGCAATGGAGGGATTGAGCTTCGAGACGCCCAAGGGGGTGATGACTTTCCGCAAGGAGGATCATCAGGCGGTGCAGGAGATGTATCAGTTCAAGGTCAGGGCCGATGCCAAGGGTAACGAACTGCTCGATCTCGTGCGGGTAATCCCGGCCTCGGAATTGCCCATTCCTGTCCGCAACAAGCGCTAACCGCCTCCGCTACGACACGCGAACGGGAGAAGCGGGCAGCCCGCTTCTCCCTTTTTTCGAGGATGCGATGAACGCGACGCTTCCGGTTCTGGAAACGCAAGACCTCACGATTCGCTTCGGCGGGCACGTGGCGGTGAATAAAGTCACCTGCGCATTCCTGCCGGGCACCCTCACGGCAATTGTCGGGCCGAACGGCGCAGGCAAAACCACCTATTTTAATTTGATATCGGGACAACTTGCAGCGAGCGCCGGGCAGGTACTCGTGAGAGGCAAGGATGTGACGCGCTTGCCGGCGTCCGCTCGCACACGGCGCGGACTCGGCCGCGCATTTCAACTCACCAATCTGTTTCCCAACCTGACCGTGTTCGAGAACATTCGCCTTGCCGTGCAAGCTCGCGCAAGCGCCGGACTCAGTCTCCTGACGCTTTGGACCGATCGGCGCGATCTGATGCACGTAGCCGGAATCATCCTCGACCGGGTGCGGCTTGCCGACAAGCACGAGACAATCGCCGGCGCGCTGCCGCACGGCGACCAGCGCAAGCTTGAAATCGCGCTCCTGATTGCGCTTGAGCCGGATGTCTTCATGTTCGACGAGCCGACCGCCGGCATGTCGATGGATGAGGTGCCGAACGTGCTGGAGATCATTGGCGAGTTGAAGCGCGACGCCGCCAAGACCATCCTGCTCGTCGAGCACAAGATGGACGTGGTGCGCTCGCTCGCCGGACGGATCATCGTGTTGCACAATGGCATGCTCGTTGCCGACGGTCCGCCTGCGGAGGTAATGGCGTCGGCGATTGTGCGCGAGGCGTATCTCGGACAGGAGCTCGACGATGCCTGATCCGCTCCTGACGCTGCAGGGCGTGCACACGCATATCGGCCACTATCACATTCTGCAGGGCGTTGACTTCGAAGTTCCTCGCGGCAGCTTCACTGTGCTGCTCGGGCGCAACGGTGCCGGCAAGACCACGACGCTGCGCACCATCATGGGCCTGTGGAAGGCGTCGCGGGGAAATATCCGTTTCGCAGGCGAGGACGTGACGAGCCGAGCGACGCCGGACATCGCCGCCTCGGGCATTGCTTACGTGCCCGAGAACATGAGCGTTTTTTCGGGCCTCACGGTGCAAGAAAATCTTATTCTCGCGGCACGCACAGGCAAGATCGATGCGGTGCGACTCGAATGGATTTTCTCGCTGTTTCCCGCTTTGCAGCGCTTCTTCGGTCTTGCCGCCGGTACGCTTTCCGGAGGGCAGAAGCAGATGCTTGCGATCGCTCGCGCCCTGATCGAACCGCGCGATCTGATCTTGGTGGACGAACCCACGAAAGGCCTCGCGCCAGCGATTGTCGGCAACATGATTCGGGCATTTCGCGAAGTAAAGAACGCGGGCGCCACGGTTTTGCTGGTTGAACAGAATTTCATGGCCGCGCGGATGCTCGGCGACGCGGTCGTGGTGATGGACGACGGGCGCATCGTGCATCGCGGCGCCATGGCCGAACTCGCCGCCGATTCCGCCCTCCAGCAACGGCTGCTCGGTCTTCACATGGAAGCGCACCAATGACGGACGGTATTACCGAGCGTGAAGAAACTACGGTGAGGGCACCTGCGATTGACTGGATTCCGATCCTGCTCGTCGCTGCAGTCGCGCTGATCGCGTTACCGCTCATCGGCAGCTTCTCGACTTGGGTAACGCTGACGATGGCCGCGCTCGCGATGGGCATGATCATCTTCATCATGGCATCGGGCCTCACTCTCGTGTTCGGGTTGATGGACGTGATCAATTTCGGCCACGGCGTCTTTATCTCCGTCGGCGCATATATGAGCCTGCTCGTGTTACGGCCGCTGACGGGGTGGGTGGAATCGCCTTCAATCGCGCTAAACATTGCGGTGCTTGTCTTGTGCATTCTCGTGGCAATGGCGGCTTCCGGTTTGTTCGGTCTGGCTTTCGAGCGCGTGATTATCCGTCCGGTTTACCGCCAGCATCTGAAGCAGATTCTCGTAACCATGGGCGGTCTCATTGTTATCGAGCAACTTCTCCACGTGTTCTTCGGCGGCAGCCCGATCACGATCGCGCTGCCGCAAACTTTCCGCGGCGGCCTCGCGCTCGGGCCGGACATCATCGTGGAACGCTATCGCCTGATTGCAGTCGTGGTGGGGATCATTGTCTTTCTTGCCATGATGCTCGTGCTCAACCGCACTCGCATTGGGCTTTTGGTGCGCGCTGGCGTTGAGAATCCGGAAATGGTCGAGGCGCTGGGTTATCGCATTCGCAGGCTTTTCGTCGGCGTGTTTGCCGCGGGTTCCGCGCTCGCTGGCCTCGGCGGCGTGATGTGGGGGTTCTACCAGCAGACGCTTACAGTCGGCATGGGACTACAGGTTCTTGTGCTCATCTTCATTGTCGTCATCATCGGCGGCCTCGGTTCCATCGGCGGCTGCCTGATTGGTTCGCTGCTGGTCGCGCTGGTCGCGAACTACACGGCGTTTCTGGAGCCGAAGATCGCCCTCATATCCAACATCGCACTGATGCTCTTGGTGCTGATGTGGCGGCCGCAGGGACTTTATCCTGTGGTGAAGGTCTGAGGCCACCATGTTCGGACGCGTCCTCTCAGGCGATTATCCGCGCTCGCCGATCCTGACGGGGGCGCTTCTCCTGATCCTTTTCGTGCTGGCCTTTGCGCCGTTCCTGTTCACCGGCGCTCAGCCGCTCAATGTCGCGGCGAAGATCTGCGTGTTCATTCTGCTGGTGGCATCTTACGATCTGTTGCTTGGCTATACCGGTATCGTGTCGTTCGCCCACACCATGTTCTTCGGCATTGGCGGTTATGGGGCTGCGATCGCGTTGTCGCGGCTCGGTCCTTCATGGGCCGCGCTTGCGCTTGGCATAGTCGCGGCGATCGCTGTCGCTGGCACGCTTGCGCTGCTCATCGGCCTCTTCTCGCTTCGCGTGCGTGCGATCTTCTTTGCCATGATTACGCTGGCGGTGGCGACGGCCTTTCTCGTGCTCGCCTCGCAGCTTTCCGGGTTCACCGGCGGCGAAGACGGTCTCAACTACACTGTGCCGGAGTTGCTGCGCCCATCGTTCCGCCTGTTCGCTGAGCCGATATTCGGCACAATCGTGAACGGACGTATCGTCACTTATTATATTGTGTTCTTCATAGCCCTTGCGGGCTTTCTGCTTTTGTTGCGGGTCGTGAACTCGCCTTTCGGCAGCGTGCTTCAGGCGATCCGGGAGAACGAATTCCGCGCCGAAGCGCTCGGCTATCCGGTGGTCGTCTATCGTTCTTTCGCGAGCGTAGTTTCCGCGGTGATGGCGGCACTCGCCGGCATTCTGCTCGCACTGTGGCTGCGCTATACCGGTCCCGACACGACGCTTTCTTTCGCGATCATGATCGACGTGCTGTTGATGGTGGTGATCGGCGGCATGGGCACTTTGTACGGAGCGGTAATCGGCGCGACGCTCATGACCATTGCAGAGAGTTACCTGCCGGCGATCATGGGAAGCCTCGGAAAAGTAGGCGCGGGAATACCGTTTCTGTCGACATTGCTGTCGGCGGATCGCTGGTTGCTCTGGCTTGGCATCCTTTTCATACTGAGCGTCTATTTTTTCCCGACGGGTATTGTCGGCAAGCTCCGTGCGCACTGGCAAAACAAGAGGCATGGAACTGCGCAAAGGCAAGACAGTTCAACGCCCGGCGATTCGGGTAACACCAGGCCTTCCAATTAATCGGTATTGTCTTGATAGGGCCTGATCTTTTTTGTTGGGTGCGAGGTATGCCTCGCTTCGTTCGCGTGCTGTCGCTTTTTCGCCGCTTGCGCGGTCTGCTCGAGTGTTCTCTTCGTATAGCGCGGCGATACTTTCGAGCTGGTGTGACGGCCAATCATGCAGATTCTTGCTGCTTCCTTGCGTCCGCCCGAGGCGGCCGAAGACCAGTCCCTCATTTCATTTCTTAACGAATTTCTCAAATGCCGCGAGCTGTTTCGTGATGAAATCCTTTGTCGGCTGATCGGTGATTTCGCCCTTTTCATTGATCTTGCTCGGGGCGAGGCCGACAAATACTTCCGGCGTGTTGAACACGCGCGCGTTCAGAAACACCATGATCTGCCGCATGTGATACTGCATGCGCGCGCCGCCGACCGGTCCGCCGGATGCCGACATTAGCGCCACAGGCTTGTCGACGAACGGCTGTTCTTTCAGGCGCGAAACCCAATCGAGTGCGTTCTTGAGGCCGCCCGGCACCGAGTAATTGTACTCCGGGCTGACGACCACAACGCCGTCCGCGTTCCTGACGGCATCGGCGAATGCCGTCACATCGGCGGGAAAGCCGTTCGCGTGCTGATCGTCGGCATTATATATAGGAAATGACGCGAAAGACGGCGCGTCGGAAAGCGTCATCGAGGCGGGCGCCAACGAAGGCAACGCCCGTGCAACCGATTTGTTGAACGAACCTTTGCGAAGGCTGCCGCATATAACAAGAATATTCATGATGCGTTTCCAGATAGTTGAGCAGCGATGTTAACACTGAAGCGGCTGTTCGTCATAGCTTCCCCAGCCGTGATGCGCCGCGGCGCTTGCCGCGAGCAGTGCGACGCCGATGATTCCTACAATCCATCTGCTCATGTGAAATTCCTCTTTGCCGGTCCACTTGTCATTGCGCCCCGGCGCGCTCTGTCGCGTTCTCCGGCCTTCAGTTCTTTATCGACTGCGCCTGTTTGCGAAGAACGAACTTCTGAATCTTGCCCGTCGCGGTCGTTGGCAGCGTTCCGAATACAACCGACTTCGGCACTTTGAATCGCGCAACTTGTTCGCGGCAGAAGGCAATAATTTCCTCGGCCGTGGCGCTCGTGCCCGGCTTTAGCTGTACGAAAGCGCAAGGCGTTTCGCCCCACTTCTCGTCGGGGCGCGCCACGACGGCGGCGAGTTGTACTGCCGGGTGTTTATAAAGCGCGATTTCGACCTCTACACTCGAAATGTTCTCGCCACCCGAAATGATGATGTCCTTGGCGCGATCCTTAATTTCGATATAGCCGTCCGGATGCTCGACCGCGAGATCGCCGGTATGCATCCAGCCGCCGCGGAATGTTTCGGCGGTAGCTTTCGGGTCTTTTAGATAGCCGAGCATAACCGTATTTCCACGGACCATAATTTCGCCGATGGTCCTGCCGTCACGCGGCATCGGCTTGAGCGTCTTCGGATCGGCCACCATTTGTCCGTCTACGACCGGATAGCGAACGCCCTGCCGCGCGGTTAGGGCCGCGCGTTTTTCAAGCGGCAGATTGCGCCAGTTGTCCTGCGGTACGCAGAGCGTCGAAGGTCCCTGCAACTCGGTCATGCCGTAAATGTGCGTCACGCGGAATCCGAGTTCCTCCATTGCCTTGATCACTTTCGCGGGCGGCGGCGAGCCGCCGGTCTGGATATCGACGATGTGATTGAAGCGCCGCCGCTGCTCGGTAGGGGCAGAGGTCAGCATCCCAAGCACAGTCGGCGCACCGCACATATGCGTGACCCCGTGCTCGACGATCATCGGGAAGATCAGCGCAGGATCGACCTTGCGCAGGCAGACATGCGTGCCGGCCATCGCGACCACCGACCAGGGGAAGCACCAGCCGTTGCAATGAAACATCGGCAGCGTCCAGAGATAGACGGGATTTGGCGGCAAGGGCCACGCCATCGTGTTGCCGACGGCTTCCAGAAATGTGCCGCGATGATGGTAGACGACGCCTTTGGGATTGCCGGTCGTGCCGGAAGTATAGTTGAGCGCGATCGCGCTGCTCTCGTCAGAGGGTGGCGACCATGCGAAATCCGGATCGCCAGCCGCGATGAATTTTTCGTATTCGATTTTGCCGAGCCGTTCTCCAGGACCACTATATAGCGGATCATCGACGTCGATCACGAGCGGACGCTTCTTCATTTTAGCAAGCGCGGGGCCGACCTGCGCGGCGAATTCGCGGTCGGTGATCAACACCTTCGCTTCGCCGTGATCGAGAATATAGGCGACGGTCGCCGGGTCGAGGCGCGTATTGATTGTGTTCAGTACTGCGCCCAGCATCGGCACGCCATAATGGGCTTCCACCATCGCCGGCACGTTCGGCAGCATAACCGAAACCGTGTCGCCGGGACGAATGCCTTTCTTCGCGAGCGCGGACGCGAGCTGTCGCGCGCGCGCATAGAACTGCCGATAGGTGTAGCGCCGCTCCCCGTGAATGACAGCGATCCGGTCGGGATGGATTTCGGCGGAGCGAGGAAGAAAAGAGAGCGGGGTGAGGGGGGCGAAATTGGCCTCTTTCGGCCTCAGGCTTGCGAAGATTCCGTTCGTTTTGCCGTTGGCCTTCGCGGCGCCGGTCTTGCGCACGGATTTGCGCTGTTTGGCCGAGCGCTTGTGTTGCTGTGAGCGTGCCATGGCTATCCTCCGTCGGCGCAAGCATATACCAACTGGCACCGCACGAAATTGTCGGTACGGTGACATTGTCCGACCGAAACCGGCGCTAGTTGCCGAAGCTTCGCAGCCCTTCGACGTCGAGCACCGTGATCATCCGGTAGGTGACCTTGATCAGTCCGGACTTCTCCAAGACCTGCAAGGCCTGACTGATCCTTTGCCGCGACGCACCAACAAGATGGCTTAACTCATCCTGCGAGATTTCGATCGCACTTTCGTGGCCGGGATAGAGCTGAGGATGCAGCATATTGGCGATCGTGCGGGCTACGCGCGCTTCCGGCTCGAGCAGGCGGTCGTGCTCGAACGCGCCCATGAATTGTCCGAGGCGTTCGTTGAGCTGGGTGAGGATGAAACGATTAAAGGGAATGCTGGTATCCAGAAGCCAGAAGAATGTCGCCTCCGGCATCAGCGCCACCCGCGATTCGCGCAGCGCCACGACGTCGTATTTGCGCGCCTCTTTTTTGAATACCGAACCTTCCCCGAACCAGGAATTGGCAGGGACTGCGGCAAAAGTCACCGACTTTCCGCTGTCCGACAGGCTCGAGAGTTTAACGAGCCCGTCGATCACGCCGACCCAGACATTGGCCGGGTCGCCCTTGTGGCAGACATAGGCGCCGGGCTCTAGATCGCGGACGATGATTGCAGCGCGTGCGCGCTGCAAGTGATCGGGCGGAAGCGCTTGCGCCCACGGACTTGCCGTCAGCATTTCGTCAAGGGTCTGCATCAGATCGCGAATTGTTCAGTGAACGACATTCTTTGGCGAGCTTTTCGCCTATCATCATCAGCGATGTTGCGGCGCGGCATATACTTGCATGAAAACAACTTGCAAGCCGACGGCGCAGCGCTCAGGTTTATGCAGTCGCGACGGGGAGTATGCAACGCGGCGACAGTTCTTCGATCTGATTAATCGATAACAAGAGGCAAAATCGCCCACTTCACTAGGAGGGAAACCCTATGAAAGGTCTCAATATCGCGGCTGCCGCGCTGCTGTGCGGCGCTGCGATCTGTCTTTCTGACGGCGCGGCAGCGCAGGAGCGGATTGTCAAAATTACCGGTTTCGGCGCCAAATCCGGCGTCGTGCGTGTGTTCGGTGTCAACAGCGAAGCCGCGATGAAGGCCGCAGCCGAAGTCATCAACGCTTCCGGCGGCGTCACGCTCGGCGACGGCACCAAGGCGAAACTGGCCATCGAATTCCTCGACGACCGCTGCAACGCGGAAGAGGGCATCTCGGTCGTGCGGCGTATCGCGGCAACCGACGCCTTCATCGCGGTCGGGCCGACTTGCTCCAACGTCGCTGAATCGCTCTTCGGCATCTTGCAGAAGAAGGTCAACGACCCGTCGGATTCAGGTCTGCAATTCCCGATCATCGCGGACGTCGCCGCGAAGGGCGGCCTTGCCAAAATCTCGGAATGGGCGTTCCGCAACGTGCCGAGCGAATTCGAAATGTATAAGTCGCTGTTCGCCTGGCTCCGCAAGACTCACCCGAACCTGAAATCGATCTGGGGCGGCGTCGAAAAGGATTTCGCGCATTCGAACGCGACGTTCAACGTGATGATACAGCAAGCCGAGTCGAATCAGTTCCAGGTGCTCGGCAAGAGCGAATGGCTGCTCGCGGACACGACATTTTCGACGCAGGTGCGCGAAATGAAGCGCGCCAATCCCGAGATCGTCGTAATCTCCGCACATCCGTTCACCACTTGCGGCGTGCTGCGGGAAATGGAGCGGCAGGGAGTAAAGCCCAAGCTTCTCATCGGTCTGACCAGTTCGTCGAGCATCGAGACGCTGCAAGGCTGCGCCAAGCAAGCCGAAGGCATCATCATCCCGACGAGCTTCGCGCCGGTGAACGCGGAAGCGCAGAAAGCGGCTACGAACGTCGCGAAACATGGCGGCAGCGCGGATCTGCATAGCGCCGCGGCTTATGAGATCATGTTCATCCTCAAGGACGTGATCGAAAAGCAGAAGATCATGGCGCGCCCGGATACTGTCGCCGCAGACCGCGTCAAGATGCGGGTCGGCCTCGCCGGGCTGAAGACGACCTTCGGACTTCTCGGCACCGTAGGCCGCACGGAGGATCGTGAGGCGATCAAGCCTTACCTCTATGTGCATGCCAAGAAGGGCACGTGGCAGGTGCTGCACACGCCCTAGCTGAAGCTCAAAGGATAACGGGCCGCGCCGCAAGCCGCGGCCCGTTTTTCGTCGCATAGGGCCGTGAAGCAGGAAAGCCGGCCGGGGGAGTTTCGGTGGATTATCTGGATTTCATAGACACGATCCAGTCGATCGCGGACGGTGTCCTGTTCGGCGCGACCTATGCGTTGCTCGGCATCGGCTTCACGCTGATCTTCGGCGTGATGCACAAGATCAATCTGTCTTATGCCGCGGCGTCGATCGGTGCGGCTTATGCGAGTCTTTTGATTCTCGCTGGGTTCAAAGTTCCGCCTGCATTCGTGTTTGTTCTTTCGGCGCTGTGCGGTGGGGTTATCGGCGGCCTCGTCTATTGGATCGGGTTCAAATTCATCCCGCTCAACAATCCGCTCGCGACTTTGATGTCGACGCTGGGTCTTTTGCTTCTGATCGACGAAATCGTTGTCCACACCACGCAAGGCGTACCGCTCGCTTATCCGGTGCTGTTCTCCGACGTGATCATACCGGCGGGGCCGTTCAATTTGCGCGGCGATCTCATCTTCGTATTCATGCTCGGCTGCATCTGTATGGTGCTGCTGTTGCTGCTGATCTATCGCACGCGCCTTGGCATCGCGACCCGTGCAGTCTCGCAGCAACCGGTCGCGTCGGCGCTGTGCGGAATCAGCACGACGCGCGTCAATATTCTGACGTTTGTTATTACCGGAGTGCTTGGCGGTATTGCGGGTGCGATGATCGGGGCCGCGATCGGTATGCTGTCGCCGTTACTTGCGCTGCCGTTGACGGTCAAAGGTTTGATCGTCTGCGTAATCGGCGGGCTTGGCAGCATTCCGGGCGCAATTCTCGCGGGTCTCTTGGTGGGCGGCCTCGAAAATCTGTTCCAGTTCTGGCGCGGCGTTTCCGAGCGCGACCTTTACATTATGCTGCTACTTTTCATCTTCCTGGTTTTCCGCCCGGGCGGCCTCTTTGCGACGGCGCCGGGGCGGGACTGAGAAGGGACGAAGATGGATTTTTACCTCGGCCTCATTCAGATCATCGGCGTTCATACGCTGCTGGGCCTTTCCGCTTACTGCGTCTTGCAGACCGGTCAGGTGAGTCTTGCGCAGGCAGGCTTTTTTGCGATCGGCGCTTACGTTGCTGGTATGCTCACGGTGCTCGGCCACTGGCCGCTTATTCCGGCGCTGATCGTTGCGGCAGTGCTCGGCGGGGCCACGGCATGCGCAGTCGGCTTTCCGGCGCTACGAGTCAAAGGCCTGATGCTCGTCGTTGCTACGACCGCATTCGGCGAAGCGGTGCGGCTCTTTTTCTTCAACTTCAACTATCAGCTTGAGCGCGGGGAACTGAAAATCGGTCCGCATGGCGGCGAGGGCTTCCGGCAGATCCGTTATTTCCCCGAGAACGGCTGGAGTACGCTCGAAGTCGCAATTTTCATTTGGGTTATCGTTGTTATCGTGATGGCGGCGCTCTGGTGGATGGATCGCACGAGGGCGGGCGCGGTGCTTCGCGCGGTAGGGCAGGACGAGTTTGCGTCCCAAAGCAGCGGTATCAATATTACCGCGGTTAAAGTTACAGCCATGACCGTCGGCGGCGTGATCGCCGGTATCGGCGGCGGACTGTTCGCGCACTATACAACGCATATCGAGCATGTGCAGTTCGGCGTCGCGCTGGCTTCTTTTGCAATCGCTTATCCGATCCTCGGCGGTCTCTCGAACGTTTTTGGCACGCTGATCGCCGTTATCTTCATTCAGGGCTTTCTGATCGAAGGCCTGCGCTTTATGGGCGACTGGCGCAACCTCTTGTTCGGCGGCTTGATCGTGCTGGCTATGAACGTCCGCCCGCGCGGGCTGATCGACGAGAATACGTCGGCATTGTTCAAGCGCGCGCTCTGGCCGCGAAAGGACCGCGCCGGTGCTTGAGCTTAGCGGGTTGAGCAAACATTTCGGCGGCGTGCGCGCGGTCGATGGTGTCAATCTCAAGGTTGGCCGTGGCGATATTGTCGGGCTCATCGGGCCGAATGGCTCAGGCAAGAGCACGATCGTCAACCTGATCTGCGGATTGTTTCCGCCGACGGCGGGCAATGTTCTTTTGGCCGGGAAAGACATCACCTCGTTGCCGACGCATATCCGCGTCGGTATGGGGATCGCGCGCACGTTTCAAAACATCCGGCTGTTCGGGCAACTGTCGGTCTGGCAGAATCTCTGGGTGGCGCAGAATTCCGACCAGCATCGCAAGGACGGGAGCTTCCTCAAGCGCTGGTTAGGTGCGCCGGGCGCGGCTCGCGCTGAGATCGACCGCACCCTCGAGTTTTTCAACCTGGAAAAGAAGCGTGACGAACTTGCGGCGAATCTTTCGTTCGGCGAGCAGCGCCGCCTTGAAATGGCGCGTGCGCTTGCCGCCAATCCGTCGCTGTTGCTTCTAGACGAGCCCGCTGCGGGAATGAATGCGGAGGAAATCGAACAACTCGACGAGCGCATCCGGACCTTGCGAAAGACCGGGATCACGATTCTTCTGATCGAACATCATATGGAATTGGTCATGGCCGTAACCGACCGCGTTGCGGTCCTGAATTTCGGACAGAAAATCGCCGATGGCGGCCCAGCCGAGATTCAAGCGAACCCCCAGGTTCGCGAGGCTTATCTCGGGAGTTCGAACGTAAAATGAGCGCCGAGATACTGAAGGTTTCCGGGTTGGCGACGTCCTATGGCAAGATCGAGGCGTTGAAGGGCGTTGATCTGCGCGTTGAAAGCGGCAAGGTGACGTGCCTGCTCGGCCCGAATGGTGCCGGTAAAACCACGTTGATGATGACGATCGCCGGAATCCTGCAAGCGCGGCGTGGTTCAATTCTGCTTGAAGGAAAACAACTCGTCGGTCTGTCACCGGCAAATATAGTTACGCAGGGTGTCGCGTTGGTGCCGGAAAACCGCCTGGTTTTTCCGCAGATGTCGGTGCGGGAAAACCTGCTTGCCGGCGCCTATCAGCGCAACGACAAGGTCGGTATCGCCGGCGATATCGAGCGGATGTATACGCGTTTTCCGCGGCTCCGCGAACGTAGCGAACAGCTTGCGGGTACGCTCTCGGGCGGCGAGCAGCAGATGCTCGCAGTGGCGCGTGCGCTGATGTCGCGACCGCGGCTCCTGTTGATGGACGAGCCATCCCTCGGCCTGGCGCCGATGGTGGTCGCGGATATTTTTCGCATCATTTCGGAGTTGAACCGCGATGGCACGAGCATCTTTCTCGTCGAGCAGAACGCGCATATGGCCTTGCAGGTCGCCCATCACTTTTATCTGATGGAGCAGGGCAAGGTGACCTTCGACGGAACGCCGGGCGAGCTTGCTGAGGACGAGGTTATTCAACGGGCCTATCTCGGTACTTCTCGCAGGTCTGATCCCTAGTCAGCGGGTGCAGATGATCGATTTCGTGCAAACCACCGTGGACGGCGTAATGGTGGGTTGTTCCTACGGTTTGCTTGCGATCGGTTTCACGCTGATCTTCGGCGTGATCCGGCGGCTCAATCTTTCCTACGGGCCGTCGATCATGGTCGGCGCCTATCTCGGAACATTTCTCTATGTTCAGTTCGGCGCGGGGCCGCTTCTGGTAGCCGTCGCGGTTGTTGCCGGTGCTGCGATCGCCGGAATTTACGTCGAGCGTCTCTGCTTCGCACCGATGAAAGGCGGGGCTGGCGTCGCATCCATGGTCTCGAGTTTTGCGATCTGGATGCAGCTCGAACAGGCGATGATCCTGCTTCTACCGCGCCACACTTACGCATTTCCGGCACTTGCGACCGGTGCGCCTTGGGAGTTCGGCCCTTTCACCCTGCGTCCCGATCAGCTCTTGATGCTGATACTCGCGATCGCGACCGGGATCATCGTGAATACGATCATCTATCGCACCAGATTCGGAACCGGATTGCGGCTGGTCACGAGCAATCAGATTGCGGCGCACCTCGTTGGCGTCAACGTGCGAAACGTAATGCTGGGTGCATTCGCGCTTGCTTCCGCTGTCGGCGGGTTTGCGGGATTTCTCGTGCTTGCAATCGATCAGCAGGTGACGCCGATGTTCGGTATGTGGGCGACGATCAAGGGATTGATTGCGATGATGATCGGCGGGCTCGGCTCCGTGCCGGGCGCGATCGCGGGCGGCCTCGTACTCGGCGTGATCGAAGCGCACGCGCAGGGATTAGTGGGTCCGCAGGCAAGGGATCTGACTGCGTATTTATTGCTGTTTCTTTGCCTTGTCCTGCGGCCCGGCGGCTTGTTCGGCAAAGCGCCGGAGGCGGACGGCGCGTTTTCGAGCCGGAGCACATAGCGAATGGACGATCATGTCGTCAGCGTGCTTTCGAATATCGGCGTGATTTCTTTCGTCGCGCTGTCGGCTTATCTGTTGCTGCTTACCGGCGAGATTTCGTTCGGGCAGCAGGCATTTTTCGGAATCGGCGCCTATGCGGCGGCAATCGCTACCGCGATGTGGGGCTGGCCGCTTGCCGCAGGTCTCATGTTGGGTGCGCTAGCCGGTGCATCGTCGGCGCTTCTGGTGGGGCTGCCGACGCTGCGGTTGCATGGTCTTTACTTCGCCGTTGCGACGCTCGCCTTTGCCGAAATGATCCGCATCCTGCTTGAACTCTTTCACTATCAGGTCGCCGTGGATGGCGAACTCGTCGGGCCGAATGGCACCGACGGGTTTGGCGGCATCCGCTACGTCTTTCAAAACAAAATCGGGGCGTTCGAATATATGCTCCTTATATATACGCTGCTCGCTACCGCGCTTGCAGGGCTCTGGTTACTTGAGCGATCTCGGCTCGGGGTCGCCTTCCGCATGATCGGCGGCGACGAAACGTTGGCGAAAACCAGCGGTATCGCGATCACTAGACACCGGATGATCGCCGCGGCGCTTGCGGGGGCGCTCGCGGGAATCGGCGGTGGGCTTTACGCGCACCTGACGACCTATATCGAGCCCCGCATTTTCGACATCATGCTCGGCGTGCATGCGCTTGCTTATGGTCTGATCGGCGGACTTGGCACCGCGCTCGGACCTTTGCTCGGTGTCTTGATCGACATCGGATTGCTCGGGTCGACGCGGTTGTTTTCCGGATATCGCATGATCGTCTTTGGCGGCCTGGTCGCCGTTTTGCTGATCTTCCGGCCCCGCGGCTTATTGAACGAAGAAATGGTGCATCGCATCGGAAGTTTTTGGCGTAGGGTTTGGCCAACAGACCCGAGCCAGAAGTCTCACGGCAAAACGTGAGACGAGGGAGGACGATAATGAAAAAAACAGCAATGCTTTCGGCAGCGGCTTTCATCGGAATAAATCTAGTATTTCCGGCGGCTGCCGCGCAAAACATCCGTGCCAAAGCGGATGTCGTCTGCGAGCCGACCAAAGAAAACCTGACGTATGATTGCAAGATCAAACTGGTGGATGCGCGGACCAATGCGCCGTTGACCGGCGTCACGCTCACGGTGGGCGCGGACATGCCGTCGATGCCGGGCGTACACAATCTCCGGTCCGTGATTGCGCAAGCGCAGGGCGATCCCGGAAACTATCGCGCGATACTGGAGCTTGAAATGACAGGCGTCTGGGCGCTGCGTCTCGATATAACGGGCGCCACGCGGGATCGCGTGGTGAAAGTGTTGCGATTTGGCGACGACTAGGCGGTCCAGCAGCCTGCGAAGAAGCATAATCATCACCACAAGCATTGACGGCGAAGGATTTGGCAGAGCGTTTCAGGCGGGCGACCGAGGTCAGCCGGATATTGCAATGTTTCATCCTGGATCACTTGGAATAAAGGGGATTGCATATGCGGCTGCGAGACAAGGTCGCGCTGGTCACCGGCGCGGCGTCCGGATTCGGTGCGGAAATTGCGCGGGTCTTCGCAAAAGAGGGCGCGCAAGTCGCGATCGTCGATCTCAATGAAGACGGAGCGCGCGGCGTGAGCGCGGAGATTGGGAAGAAGAGTCTCCCGATCAAGTGTGACGTTTCCTCGGCGGCCGATGTCTACAACGCTGTAGACAAGACCCGCGCTCAGTTCGGCCGCGTCGATATCGTGATTAACAACGCCGGCACGAGCCATAAGAACAAGCCAATGCTTGAGGTCACCGAGCCAGAGTTTGATCGCGTTTTTGCGGTCAACGTGAAATCGCTCTTCCACATGGCGCACGCGGCTGTGCCGGTCATGCGCGCACAGGGCGGCGGCTCCATGCTGAATGTCGGTTCAACCGCGGGACTGCGCCCGCGTCCGGGGCTGACTTGGTACAACGGCTCGAAGGGCGCGGTGAATTTGCTCACCAAATCGATGGCGGTCGAGCTCGCACCCGACAAGATCCGAGTGAATGGTCTCGCGCCGGTCGCGGGCGACACGCCGCTCTTGCCAACATTTCTGGGTTCGGATTCTCCGGAAATTCGTGCAAAATTCCTTGCAACCATTCCGCTGGGACGCTTCTCGAAGCCGTCCGACGTTGCGGCGGCTGCGTTATTTCTGTCGTCGGACGAAGCGGAGTTCTTTACGGGCGTTGTTCTCGAAGTGGACGGCGGCCGCACTATCTAAGGGTTCGAGTGTATGCAGCGTGATCTGGAAGGCATTCTAGTTGTTTCGGTCGAGCAGGCGGTGGCTGCGCCTTATGCTTCGTCGCGGCTTGCCGATGCCGGGGCCCGAGTTATCAAGGTCGAACGGCCGGAAGGGGATTTCGCACGCGGTTATGACGATCTCGTGCATGGCGAGAGCGCCTATTTCGTCTGGCTCAACCGCGGCAAGGAATCGATCTGTCTCGACTTGAAAACGCCGGCGGACGCAGACCTGCTCTCGCGGATGATAGCGCAAGCCGATGTATTTATTCAGAACCTCGCGCCTGGCGTTATCGATCGCCTGGGTTTCGCTCCGGAGAAATTGCGAGCTGCGAATAAGCGGCTGATTACCTGTTCGGTTTCCGGATACGGCGACGACGGTCCGTATCGCGATCTCAAGGCATACGACCTTCTCGTTCAAGCCGAGAGCGGGCTTTCTTCCATCACGGGTAACGAGCATGGTGCCGCGCGGGTCGGCGTTTCGGTTTGCGATATAGCGGCCGGTGTGACGGCTTTTCAGGGCATCTTGCAAGCGCTGTTCGCTCGGGAGCGGACGGGACTAGGCAGGCACGTTTCCGTTTCGCTTTATCACGCTCTTTCAGACTGGATGAATGTACCTTATCTCCAGTTCGTCTATGGCGGTAAGCGGCCGGAACGCGCCGGTCTCAATCATCCGACGATCGCGCCGTATGGCGCCTACGAATGTGGCGACGGCAGAGCCGTATTGATTTCAATCCAGAACGAGCGCGAATGGACAATGCTCTGTAGCGAGGTGCTCGGAGACGCAACAATTGCGACAGCTCCGCGATTCGCCGGAAACACCAATCGCGTGACAAATCGCGCTGCACTGGACGCAATCATAAAGATAGCATTCTCCGCTGAGCCGCGTGAAGCGATTGTCCAGAAACTCGAACGCGCGCGCGTCGCTTATGGCCGTGTCAGCACGCTTGATGATGTCGCACTGCACCCGCAGAATCGTTACATAGAAGTCGATACGCCGAGCGGTTCGGTTCGCTGTCTTGCTCCCGGCGCGGTCTTCGGCGGTATGGTGCAGGAATTCAGACCTGTTCCAGCGCTGGGCGAGCATTCAGAGTCTTTACGCGGCGAATTCTCTTCTCAAAAGAAGGCCTCGGCGTAACGCTTATCGTGGAGAATGATCATGAACGTTCACATCGATTCCGCCGCCAAGGGTGTTTTCATCGGTAATCGCTGGAGACCCTCGCATTCGGGCAGGACGATCGACGTGGTCGCGCCTGCCGACGGAAAGGTATTTGCGAAGATAGCGGCTGGCGGAATCGCCGATATCGACGAAGCGGTGAAGGCTGCGCGGTATTCGGCAGAGGAAGGTCCTTGGTCGCGCATGAGCGCGGCCGAGCGGGGGCGGTTGCTCTCGAAACTCGCCGTCGCGATTTCCGATCGCGCGGAAGAACTCGCCCTTCTGGAGGCGCGCGACACCGGAAAGCCGATGAAGCAGGCGAGGGCGGATATCGTCGCTTGCGCCCGCTATTTTGAATTCTACGGCGGCGCTGCCGACAAGCTGCATGGCGAGACGATCCCCTTTCTCGCGGGCTATTTCGTGCCGACCGAGCGTGTCCCGTTTGGCGTCACCGGACACATCATCCCCTGGAATTACCCGGCGCAGATGTTCGGTCGCACGATCGCACCGGCGCTTGCGGTTGGAAACGCCACCGTTGTCAAACCTGCGGAAGAAGCCTGCCTCACGCCGCTGCGTATTGCGGAGCTGGCGGCGGGAGCCGGATTCCCGGAAGGCGCGATCAATGTGGTGCCGGGGCTTGGCGAGGAGGCGGGTGCCGCGCTCGCCAATCATACCGGCATCGACTTCATCGCATTTACCGGCTCGCCGGAAGTCGGCACGCTCATTCAGATCGCGGCGGCGAAGAATCACATCGGCTGTACGCTCGAACTCGGCGGCAAGTCTCCCCACGTCCTGTTCGCCGACGCCGATCTCGATATCGCGGTACCGGTAATTGCAAACACAGTCGTGCAGAATGCCGGGCAGACGTGCTCTGCCGGGTCGCGTTTGCTCGTCGAGCGCAGCGTTTACGACAAGGCCGTCGGCCGGGTGCAGGAAAAGTTCAAGACGCTGCAAGCCGGTACGCCCGAGATGGATCTCGATCTCGGGCCGGTAATAAACGCCGCACAGCAAAAGCGCATTGAAGGTTTCTTCTCGCGCGCGGCGGAAAAGAGCATTCCCGTACTCGCCGAGGGAAAGATTGCGACAGGCGTCCCCGAGGGCGGCTACTTCGTCGCGCCGCGCATTTACGGACCCGTTCCCCGCAGCAATGAGCTGGCACAAGAGGAAGTGTTCGGTCCCGTGCTTTCGATTCTATCTTTCGAAGACGAAGCCGACGCGATCAAACTCGCAAACGGAACGGAGTTCGGCCTCATGGCCGGCATTTGGTCGAAAGATGGCTCACGTGCGCTTCGTGTCGCCCGCCAAGTGAAAGCAGGTCAGGTTTACATCAATGCCTATGGCGCGGGCGGCGGCATCGAACTGCCGTTCGGAGGCATGAAGAAATCGGGTCACGGGCGCGAGAAAGGCTTCGAGGCGCTATATGAATTCTCGACGTTGAAAACGATGATCATCAAGCACAATTGATTTGCCGCGTCAGACTGCTTTCTTCCATTGTAGCGGTCCAAGCACATGGATCGATTTTCCGCAGCTATCGACGGCAACGGTTACCGGCATTTCTTCGACACGAAGCTCGTAGATCGCTTCCATGCCAAGGTCGTGATAGGCGACACGCTTAGCTTCTTTTATTGCCTTTGAAACGAGATAAGCAGCACCGCCAATAGCGATCAGATAAACAGCTTTATGCTTCGCGATTGCGTCGATCGCTTCCTTGCCACGCTCGGCTTTGCCGATCATTACTTTGAGACCCGTGCCCGCGAGTACTTCTTCGGTGAAGCGATCCATGCGGGTCGCGGTGGTCGGGCCCGCGGGGCCGATCACTTCATTCCCGACCGGATCGACCGGTCCGACGTAATAGATCGCTTTGCCCTTGAGATCGACTGGAACTTTTTCTCCCTTCCGCAGTGTATCGACCATTCGCTTATGGGCGGCGTCACGGCCGGTATAAAGTGTGCCGGAAAGCAAAAGCGTCTCGCCGCATTTCCAGCTCTCGATTTCCGCGTCCGTCAGCGCATCGAGATTGACGCGGCGATACTGGTCGGCCGTCCGGTTCAGGACGAGGTCTGGCCAAGCCGTGAGATCGGGCGGAGAAAATACCGCGGGGCCACTGCCATCAAGCTCGAAGTGAACGTGGCGCGTGGCAGCGCAGTTTGGGATGAGCGCGACGGGAAGGGACGCCGCATGTGTCGGAAAGGTCTTGATCTTCACGTCAAGCACTGTGATTTTGCCGCCGAGCCCCTGCGCGCCAACGCCGAGTTCGTTCACGCGATCGAAAATCTCAAGGCGCAATTTTTCCAAGGATGTCGAAGCTCCGCGTTTGCGCAGCGCGAGCATGTCCATCTCTTCGTTGATGACCTCTTTGGCCATCAGCATTGCTTTCTCCGCGCTCCCGCCGATGCCGATCCCGAGTACGCCGGGCGGGCACCAGCCGGCGCCGAGCTGCTCGACGGTCTTGACGACCCAGTCGGCCACCGGCTGCGAGGGTTCGAGTACGGTGAACTTTGCTTTGTTCTCCGAGCCGCCGCCTTTGGCGGAAACGTCGATCGACATTCTGTCTCCGGCCACGAGCTCGACATGCACCATGGCCGGCGTGTTGTCGCCGCTGTTTTTGCGCGAGGAGATGGGATCGATCACGATCGAGGCGCGCAGCGGATTTTCGTCTTTCAGATAGGCGCGGCGGACCGCGTCATCGACAATCTCTTGAAGCGAACGATCGCTCTCTATTGTTGTTTTGATCCCGAGTTTGATGAAAATGTTCGCGGTGCCGGTGTCCTGGCAGATTGGGCGGCGGCCGATGGCTGCCATGCGCGAATTCAACAGGATTTGCGTGATCGCATCGCGGGCGGCCGGGCTTTCTTCCAGCTCGAGTGCCGCTGCCATATGCCGTATGAAATCAGCAGGATGAAAATAGGAGATAAATTGCAGCGCGTCGGCGATGCTGTCGATAATGTCGCTTTCGCGAATTTTTGTCATGGGTAGCCAACACTGCCGAACCGAAAGCCAAACTAGGCTCTAGTTGCTCTGGAGACTCAAGCTAAATTCGCACGGAGTGCATTGATCTACTCGATTGCGAATGAGCGAAGTTTGCAGCTAAGTGCTTGATTTTCTTAGTAGCAATCAGACCCTTAATCAGTGTGTCTGTCTCGCGGACTTGTTAGTTGAATTAAGGGTCGGGAAGTTCAGATTGCGGTTTTGTCTGCTCCTTTGAGCGACAAAATTTCCCGTGCTTCGTCGGGTGTCGCGATTTCTAAGCCAAGGCCTTCGATCATCTGGCGGACCATGCGCACTTGATCTGCATTGGATTTCGCGAGTTTGCCGGCTCCGGCCCAAAGCGAGTCTTCGAGACCGACGCGAACGTTACCACCCATCGCAACCGCCTGCGCTGCGATTGGAAATTGATTGCGTCCCGCGCCGAGTACTGACCAGCGATAGGAGTTTCCGAATAGACGATCAGCCGTCCGCTTCATGTGTATCACGTCTTCCGGATGCGGGCCGATGCCCCCGAGCAAGCCAAACACCGACTGGATAAAAAGCGGCGGCTTCACGAGGCCGCGATCCAGAAAGTGTTTCAGATTGTAGAGATGCGCGATATCGTAGCATTCGAACTCGAAGCGCGTGCCGTTGTCGTAGCAGGTCTTCAGAATGTACTCGATGTCCTTGAAGGAATTCCTGAAGACGAGATCGCGCGAATTCTCGAGGTGTTCGCGTTCCCACTCGAATTTGAAATCCTTGTATTTATCCAGCAGGTGAAAGAGCGCGAAATTGATCGAACCCATGTTGAGGGAAGCGACTTCCGGCTTGAACTTCGCCGCGGGCAACACGCGTTCTTCGACTTTCATATAGGGGCTGCCGCCAGTCGTTATGTTAATCGCGGCGTTCGTTTGCTGCTTGATGCGAGGCAGGAAACGCGCGAATGCATCTGGCGTTTGATCGGGCCGGCCGTTATCGGGGTTGCGTGCATGAAGGTGCAAAATGGCGGCGCCGGCCTCAGCCGCAGCCACGGCTTCGGCGACGATTTCATCCGGCGTAATCGGTAAATGCGACGACATCGACGGCGTATGGATCGCGCCGGTGACCGCGCAGGTTACGATTACTCTTCGCGTGCTTGCCATAACGTCTTCCCTTGTCTTGAAGCGGACTTAAGGCCGTTTCTCGTTGATTGCAGCCCAAATGCGTGAAGGCGAGGCGGGCAGGTCGAAGTGCTCGACGCCATAGACAGAAAGCGCGTCGATCACCGCCGCGATGCCTGATGGCAGCGAGCCCGCAACTCCGGACTCGCCGGCACCTTTGACGCCGATCGGGTTGGTTGTGCAGGGCACACTGTGATGCGCGGTTTTGAACATCGGTACGCTGTCTGCGCGCGGCACGAAATAATCCATCAAGGATGCGTTGATTAGTTGGCCATCGCTGTATTGGATATGTTCGCCGAGAACCTGTCCCAACCCCTGCGCGATGCCGCCATGCATCTGGCCGTCCACGATGGTCTCGTGAATGATGTTGCCGACGTCGTCCACTGCCGCATATCCGGCAATCGAAACAGCGCCCGTTTCCGGTTCGATCTCGACTTCGCAGACGTGACAGCCGTTCGGAAATGACATCTGCGGCGAGACAAATTCGGACAGCGAGTTCAGCGGACTTTTCTCGTAGGGCGGCAGAACCTGACCAGCAGGAGAGCGCCGCGCGAGGTCGAGGAGAGAGATGACGTGATTGGTTTGCGGAACGCGGAAGTCGCCGTCCTTGTATTCGATCGTTTCTTCGCCGACCCCGAACATCTGCGCGGCATGTTTGCGGCCCTTCGCTATCGCGTCGTCACAGGCGATTGCGGACGCGCTACCCGCCATCATGAGCGAGCGTGAAGCCACCGAAGGCGTGCCGTCCGGCACTTCGTCGCTGTCGCCCTCGATCAGCTTCACCTTGGATATGTCAATACCTAGCCGGTTGGCGACGACGCGGGGGAGGGTGGACAAATGTCCCTGGCCCATCGCCTGCACGCCGAGGCGGATCGCAGCGGTGCCGTCCGCATCAAAACGAAGATCGGCTTTTTCGTTCAAAATGCCGCCCGCGACTTCGAGGAAGCAGCAGATGCCGATACCTCGTAGTTTTCCGGCGTTACTCGACTGTTCCCGCCGTTTCTCGAAGCCGTTCCAGTCCGACAGCGCAAGCGCCTTATCGAGCACCTTCTCGAATTCGCCACTGTCATAGATCGGACCGTTCGGCGTCTTGTAGGGCATTGCATCCGGCGGGATCAGGTTCTTTCTGCGGATTTCGATGCGGTCGACGTTCATCTTGCGCGCGGCGTTATCGAGCAGCCGCTCGATCAGATAAATCGCTTCCGGTCTGCCCGCGCCGCGATAGGGGCCGAGCGGCGCGGCGTTCGTGAAGACCATCTTCACGTCGATCGCAATCGCGGGAATACGATAGACGCTGGAGAGGCAGTTCTTCGTATTCATGGTGGAGAAGATCGCGGCATATTGTGTCGTATAAGCGCCGATGCCGACTTTGTTTCTCACGCGGAAGCCGAGGATTTTGCCTTCCTTGTCGAAAGCCATGTCTCCTTCGAGTACGCCATCGCGGCCGTGTGAGTCGGCGAGAAAACTCTCGACGCGCGTCGCGCGCCACTTCACCGGGCGTCCGGTTTTCCGCGCGGCGTAAAGCAGTACGGCATATTCGGGATAAGTCTGCGCCTTCATGCCGAAACCGCCGCCGACGTCCGGCGTCAGCACGCGGATTTTTTCAAGCGGTACCTTGAACACGCCTTCGGCAAGCAGCTTGCGAATGACCGCGACACCCTGCGTGCTCGCGGTAAGCGTATATTTCTCTGCCTTCGCATCCCACTGGCCGATGGCGGCGCGCGGCTCCATCGCGACAGCCGCAACGCGCGTGTCCTCCAGGAGAACCGTCTCAATGTGAGCCGCCTTCGCGAAGGCATTCTCGATCGCCTTTGCGTCGCCATCGGTCCAGTCGATTGCGAGATTCCCCGGCGCATTCTCATGCAGCCGTTCCGCGCCGCTCGATATCGCCTCGTTCACATGCGAAGCGCTTTCCAGCAGCTCGTAGTCGATTTCGATCTTTTCTGCGGCATCCAGCGCTTGCCGCAAACTATCTGCGACCACGATTGCAGCCGGCTCTCCGGCATAGCGGATACGGTCGTGCACGAGCGGCGGCATGCTCGCCGCGATCATCGGCTTGCCATTGCGGCCTACACCGATTGCAACGGGCGGGATGTTGCCGAGCCCGTCAGCGATAAGATCGGCACCCGTGTAGATGCCAATTACTCCTGGCATCGTCTGCGCCTCGGAAGTATCCACGTGGTTCACTTTTGCATGACCGACAGGTGCGCGCAGGAACGCGGCGAAAGCCTGCCCCGGAAGGTTGATGTCGTCGGTGAACTGGCCTTGGCCGGTTACGAGCGGCTCGTCTTCGCTGCGTTGCGCGCCGGCGTCGGATCCAAAACGGATAGTGAAATTCATCTTCAGTCCTGAATTACGCGGGGATATCGCCGAAGCGCAGGATAAGTTCGACCGCGCCCCTGATGTCATCCTCCAGGGCTTTGCGGCCGATCTCGCCGTTTCTTTCTTTCATCGACTGAATCATGCGGCGATGAGATTCGGGTGCGAACTTGTTGGTCGCCATGCGGCCTTTCACGCCCATCGAAAAGTGCAGAAACGGTCCGAACTGCAGCCACATGTTTTCGATCATGCCGAGCAGTACCGGCATCTCGGCTGCGCGATAGATCGCGAAATGAAATTCCTTGTTGAGTTGGAACGGTTTCTGCGACTGCGGAGGTTTGCACATCTCTGCGATGAAGCCTTCATTGGTTTCTTCGAGCAGCGCGATTGCGCTGGGCTTTATTTTCGTAGCAGCTGTCGCGACGGCAAGACCTTCGAGCATGATCCGCAATTGAATCAGCTCGTCGAAGCGTGCGCGCGGCATTTTCGGAACACGGATCGCCCGGTTCGGCAGAACTTCGAGCGCGCCTTCTGCGGCAAGACGATGCACGGCCTCCCGCACCGGCATCAGGCTCGTACCAAATGCGGCAGTCAGTTGCCGCAGCGTGAGTTTCTCGCCCGGCTGCACGCCACCGATCATCAGGAAATTGCGCAGCTCATTATAAACGCGCTTTCCGAGCGTGTTCGTCTCGACGGGGTGAATGCCGGATAGAGCGGGGTCTTCAAGATTCATGGGTTAGCTCGCGCGTTTCCGGCTTGACTCTTGGGTTTAAAGACGGTGATCTGTGATCACATAGCACTGGGGAAAACCTAGGCACAAGCGTAGTGGGGAGGAAAACATGCCGAAATTCCGAGCGTTGATGCTGGGCAGCGCGGCCATCGCATTGTCTCTTTTTCTTGGATCGACACCTGCGCAGGTGCAGGAGAAGAAGCCGATCAAGATTGGCCTGTTGGCGCCGCTAACCGGGCCGCTCGCGTCGCCGGGTACCGAAATGGTCAACGGCTTTCGCCAATACTGGAACAGCGTGAACAACACTGTCTCCGGCCGCAAAATCGAGATCGTCGTCGCGGATACGACCTGCAATCCGGATCAGGCTCTGACTCAGGCGCGCCGTCTCGCGCTTCAGGAGAAAGTCGATCTGCTTGTTGGCCCGCTCTGCGGCCATGAAGGACCCGCAGTCGCGCAGGTGAGCGCCGAAACCGGCGTTCCGCTGGTAATGGACCCGGCCGGTGCCGACGACGTTACAAAATGGAAGCGCACGCCGACAGTCATCCGTACCGCCGTTTCTTCGAGCCAGATCGGTCATCCGCTTGGCGAGTATCTCTACAAGGAACTCGGTCTGCGCAACGTCACTTTCATTGGCGCTGATTACACTTTCGGCCACGAGGTGACGCTGGGCGCCGTTAAAACCTTCACCGATCTCGGCGGCAAAGTTGACCGCATTATCTGGAATCCGGTCGGCACCAAGGACTACAGCACGACGGTGAACAGCATCCCGGCTAATACGGGCGCGGTGGTGCCGATCGTTGTCGGCGCCGATCGCATCCGTCTGTTCGAAGACTGGTTCAATTACGGAATGGACAAGAAGCACAAGATCGTTGCGTCGTACTGGCTGCACGAAGACGTGCTGCCGCAACTCGACGACCGCGCTGTCGGCATTATCGGTAACGTGCTGCACTATGTTGCCGGCATCGACACGCCGGAAAACAAGGCGTTCGTCGACGAGCATATCAAGCTCTACAAGCGTGTGCCGTCCTGGTTCGCGGAGTCCGCCTATACCGCCGGACTTTGGGTCAAGACCGCGCTCGAAAAGACCAACGGCAATATCGAAGATCGCGACGGCTTCCTGAAGGCGATGCGGACCGTTGATGTGAAGGCGCCGCGCGGGCCCGTGAAACTCGACGCTTACGACAACCCGATCCAGAACGTATACGTCTCGAAGGTCGAGAAGGTGAAACACCCCGTGCTCGGTGACATTCTGATGAACAAGCCGATCAAGACCTACGAAGCGGTGTCGCAGTTCTGGACCTGGAAGCCAGAAGAATTTCTGGCACGCGGTCCCTACAAGCGCTGATCGCTGAACTCGATGCTGGGCGGCGTTCGCGCGCCGCCCGGTTTCAATTTCCGCCCGGCATAAAAAACAAACGACGGAAATGACGGCCATAATTCTTCAGGCAATCAACGGGCTTTCGCTTGCGGCGCTGCTGTTTCTGCTGGCTAGCGGATTCACCGTCACGTTCGGATTAATGCGCGTCGTCAACATGGCGTATGGCGCATATTATTTACTCGGCGGCTATATCGGCCTTTCGGTGATGCGCACCACCGGCAGCTTCGAACTCGCAATGCTAGTTGGCAGCGTTGCGATCGTCATTCTCGGTTTTTTCGTTGACCGCTTTCTGATCCGGCCGATCGGGTCCAATCATCTGGCGCAAGTTTTGCTGACGGTTGGCGTGGCCTTCTTCATCGGTGAGGTTTGTCTCGCAATCTGGGGTGGCGACAGTCTCAAAATCCAACTGCCTTCTTATTTACGCGGTTCGGTCGAATTGCCTGGAGGTATTTACTATCCGAAGTTGCGCATCGCGCTGATTGCCTTCGGTATCCTTACCGCCACCTCGCTTTGGTTGCTCTATCACAAGACGCAAATTGGCGCGGTCGTTCGTGCAGGCGTCGATGACCGCGAAATGGTCAACGCCATCGGTATCAATGTCGATCGGCTTTTCGTGCTCGTGTCCGCGGTGGCGTCGTTTCTCGCTGGTATCGCCGGTGTGGTCGGCGGCGCGTTCCTCACGCTCAATCCGGGGGCGGAGTGGGATATTCTCGTGCTCGCGCTCGTTGTCGTGATCGTGGGCGGTCTCGGCAGTCTTGAGGGAGCAGTGCTCGGCAGCATCGTGGTCGGACTGCTCGATGCTTACGGCCGCTGGCTCGCGCCCGACTTCTCTTACTTCGTGCTGTTTGGGCCGATGGCGATCCTGCTCCTGTTCCGGCCGACCGGAATCTTCGGCAAGGAGCACTGACGATGAATTATCGTGTCGTCGGTATTGTGGTTCTCGCCGCGCTTCTGGCTGCTGTTCCGAGCGTGGCGAGCGAATACTGGCTCGTGCTGTTCACGCAGATTTTGATCTTCGGTCTGCTTGCGCTCTCCGCCGATCTTCTGCTCGGACACGCGGGTTTGTTTTCGCTTTGCCACGCCGCCTTCTTCGCAGTTTCGGCCTATACGGTCGCTATCCTGCAGACGCGGTATGGGGTGAGTACGATTCCTGCGTCACTCGCAGGACTCTGCATGGGAACGCTGCTTGCGGCAGTCTTCGCTTCGGCTGTTCGCACGCGCGGGGTCTACTTCATCCTGATCACGCTTGCGTTCGGCTATATCGTTTGGGGGGTCGCGTATCGCTGGGCATCGTTCACCGGTGGCGACAACGGCGTGACCAACGTGCCTGCTCCCGCGCTCGGAGGCCTGCAGGTCGTCTCCAAAGCGCATTACTATTACTTCGTGCTGGCGGTTCTCGCGATCTGTCTTGCGAGTTACCGTATCCTTACGACTTCGCCATTCGGCCTTGCCTTGCGCGGCATTAAATCGAGCGAAAGCCGGATGCGCAGCCTGGGTTATCGCGTCGGCGCGCATCTCTACGTCGCGTTCGTCATCTCCGGCTTCTACGCGAGTCTCGCTGGTGTGCTTTATATCTACTACAACCGTTTCGTGAATCCGGTCGCTGCGAGCTTCCCGATTTCGGTAGAAGCGATACTGATGGCAATTATCGGTGGCACAGGAACAATGCTCGGACCGTTCATCGGCTCCGGCATTATTCTAATCCTCAGGAATTGGGTGAGCGGCTTCTTCCACTATTACACCGCTGTTCTGGGCCTCATCTTCATTGCGACGGTGCTGTGGGCGCCTAATGGCGTCATGGGCCTCATTCGATCCTGGCGCTCGGGCAATCGCGGCGAGGGTGCATGAGTAATTTCGCCATCGAAGTCGATAACGTATCGAAGACATTCGCCGGGCTGCGCGCCGTTGATTCCGTTTCGCTTTCCATTCCTCGCGGCGAGCGCCGCGTACTGCTCGGACCGAACGGCGCCGGCAAGACGACGCTGTTCCATTGCATTTCCGGAACGCATCAGCCGACCGCCGGGCGCATCGTGATGTTCGGCCGCGACATTTCGAGAGTCTCTGAGAACGGCCGCACGACGCTGGGCATGGGGCGCACGTTCCAGATTTCCAACGTCTGCACCGATCTGACTGTCATGGAAAATCTGCTGCTCGGCATGCTCGGGACGAAGTCTCAGAAATGGTCGATGTTCCGGCCTGTGGCTTCCGACTCCCAGCTTGTTGGCAAGGCGGTCGCGTCGCTGAAGGAAGTTGGTCTTCAAGGCCGCGAGAACGAAGAGGTGAAATACCTGTCTTATGGCGAACGGCGGCAGCTCGAACTTGCATTGGCTTTGAGTTCGAATCCTAGGGTCTTGCTGCTCGACGAACCGTGCGCAGGTCTTTCGCCGAGCGAGCGTCAGCACTTCTCGAAGCTAGTCTCCGGGCTGAGCCGCGAAATCACGCTTCTGATGATTGAACATGACATCGATGTCGCACTCGCGCTCGCCGACAAGGTGACCGTGCTTCATCGCGGGAAAATGATTTTCGACGGTCCTCCAGAGGAGGTGCAAAAGAATACCGACGTGAAGGAGGTGTATTTTGGCCGCCTCTGATGCGCTTCTCGAAGTTAGCGATATCCACACGTATTACGGCGACAGCTACGTTCTGCACGGACTGAGCCTGTCGTTGACGCCCGGCAAGATCGTCGTGATCCTTGGCCGCAACGGCATGGGAAAAACGACGCTTGTCCGCTCGATCGCAGGGCTCACGCCGCCACGGCGCGGCGAGATCAAGTTCGAGGGTCGGCCGCTCACCAGCACGGCCGCCTACGGCATTGCGCAACGGGGTATTGCGCTGGTGCCGCAGGGCAGGCGCATTTTCAAGTCCCTGACAGTGCGCGAGAACTTGATGCTGCCGACAAGCACGCTAGCGAAAAGCAAGAAGCGGGCGAGCCATACCGGCAAGCAGTGGAACCTGAAGGAAGTGTTGGACGAATTCCCGCAACTCGCCGATCGCATCGGCAATCTCGGCAGCGCGCTAAGCGGCGGCGAGCAGCAGATGCTTGCGATCGGGCGCGCGCTGATGGCAAACCCGTCCACGATTTTGATGGACGAGCCGTCGGAAGGGCTTGCTCCGAAGCTCGTACAGCAAGTGCAGGAAATTCTGCTGCGCCTCCGCAGCGAGGGTCACGCAATTCTGCTCGTTGAGCAAAACCTCGGACTTGCGCTTGCGGTCGCCGACGAGATCAATGTCATCTCGTCTGGCCGTTTTGTATTTCACGGTAGCTCGGATGAGCTTTCGAAGAATACCGAAGTGCTCGACAACCATCTTGGCGTGGCGAAAGGCCATTGAATGCCTGAGAACAGAATTCTGCTCGTCACCGGCGCAAGCCGGGGGATCGGTGCTGCTATAGCAAGACTTGCCGCAAAACGTGGCTATGACGTTGCGGTCAATTACGCCGGAAACGAAGCGGCGGCGAATGCCGTTGTTGCCGATATTCAAAGTGCGGGCAGGCGCGGTGTGGCGATCAAAGGTGACATGGGTAATCCGCGCGACATCGTTAATCTGTTTTCCGAAGTCGATAAGCAACTCGGCCGGATCACCGATCTTGTGAACAACGCCGGCGTCATGGGTTATCCGAGCCGCGTGTCGGATTTGAATCCGGAAACGCTGAAGCAGATCATTGACGTCAATGTAACGGGTGCGATCCTGGTCGCGAGCGAAGCGGTCAAACGGATCTCGACGAAGCTCGGCGGCCGCGGTGGTACCATTGTGAATATGGGTTCGATGGCCGCGATCCTCGGCATGCCGGGCGATTATGTCTGGTACGCAGCTTCGAAGGGCGCGCTGAACAGTTTTACTGTCGGCCTTGCCCGCGAAGTGATCGGCGAAGGCATCCGCGTCAACGCCGTTTCTCCGGGTCTGATCGATACGGACATCCACGCGGCGGCTGGCCAGCCGGACCGCGCCGAACGCTTGAAGTCGGTGATTCCGATTGGAAGATTTGGAACGCCGGAGGAGGTTGCGGAAACAGTATTGTACCTGATGTCGGACCAAGCGTCTTATGTTGTCGGCGCCAACTTGAGCATTTCCGGCGGGCGTTAGGTATGCCGGCGTTTTCGGGATAGTTCAGATCGAGTAATCGAAGTTTTTCGAGAGGGTGACCTTTACGCCGGACTTCCGGGCTTCGCTGCACAGGTCGTCCAGCGTGTATTCGCCAAGCACCGCGCGCAGGTGCCGCTCGGCTTTCTCCTCGAACTTCGCGAGCGCCTTGCTGTAACGCGAGGCACGGTCGTCCGCCGCGGCAGTCTCGGTGTCGAGGGAAGCCTCCACGATCGCAGCAGCGGAAATTTTGGCGCGCTCGCGCCCGAGGCTGTAACCGCCTTGAGGCCCGCGGGTGCTTGCCAGCAACCCGGCGCGGACGAGTTGCTGCAGGATCGGCTCGAGACCGCGCTTCGGCACGTCGATCGCTTCCGAAATCTCGATTGTCGGAATCGTGCGTCCGGCGCCCGTCAGAGCGACATGCACCATGGCTTCGATTGCAACAATGCTTCTACGCGGAAGCTTCAGCATGTCCCATTCTACCGAGATTCGCACCGGCGTTTCTCCTTTAAGGGCCAATCTTGCGCTTGTCGACCGCTACCGCGATGCAACACAGCGCCCAGAGCGCTTCTAAATCGTCGTGTTGGTGTCTGTTTCGGTTCGCTTGAGCACGCCGGTATCGCGCAGCAGATCGATCACGCGGGCGACCGCCGTTTCGAGCGGGAGTTCGTCGGTTCGAAGGGTCAGGTCAGGGGCTTTCGGTACTTCGTAGATCGCATCCACGCCGGTGAAGCCTTTGATTTCGCCTGCGCGGGCGCGCTTATAGAGGCCTTTCGGGTCGCGCTGTTCGCAGACCTCGAGCGGGGTCGCGACATGAATTTCAAAGAAGCGCTCGCCCACGAGCTCGCGCGCCATCGCGCGGTCCGCAGCGACCGGCGAAATCGCCGCGGTAATTGCAATCGAACCGTTCTTCGCGAGCAGCGAGGAGACTTCGGCAAGGCGGCGTACATTTTCTGCGCGGTCGCTGTTCGCAAATCCGAGATCGTTGTTCAGGCCCGCGCGCATGGTGTCGCCGTCGAGCAGAAGCGGCGCGCCTCCGAGATCGAAAATGCGCCGCTCGATGCTGCGCGCGATGGTCGATTTGCCCGAGCCGGGTAGACCGGTGAACCAGAGCACCGCACCTTCGTGTCCGTTGCGCGAATTGCGCTCGGCCGCCGAGACGGTAGACGCGACCGGCGTGACCGCGCGATTGGCGGGACGCAAAGGCGTTTCGTCGCTGCCAACCGACAGGATCAGGCCGCCGCCCGCGATGCGTCCGCCGTGCTCCAGTACGATGCGCCCGGTCTTCGGGTTGACGGTATAAAGATCGGCGCCGAGCGGCTGAAATAATCCGAACTCGAGTTCCGCGACTTCGTTGTTGTTCACGGTCGCATGAACGGTTTGGGAAAGATTGCCGGGATCGATCACGCTATGGATCGCGGCGATGCGGGCTTTCGTGCTTGCGGTCGCAAGCCGAAGCGTCAGATTTGCGCCCGCATATAACGGCTCGTCGGCAAGCCAGAAAATACGCGCCCGTAAACTGCGCGCGATTTTCGGACGTGTTGCGCCGGTAGCGACGATTTCGCCGCGCTCGACGAAAATTTCGCGATCGAGCGTGATTCCGACGGAGTGTCCCGCTTCGCGATGAGCGTGTTCGGTATTCGCGGCGCTGGGCGGCCATGCCTCGATGCTGCGAACGATTGCCGTCTTGCCGGATGGCTGGAATACGATCTCGTCGCCGACCGCGATGCGCCCAGCTTCGATCCTGCCTGCGATGATGCGGCGATCGTCGAATTTGTATACCGCCTGCACCGGCAGCCGCAGCGCGAGGTCTTCCGCCGGCCGCGCGGGCGAAAACGCATCGATTGCCTGCAACACGGTCGGTCCGCGATACCACGCCGCGCGGTCCGAAAGCTTGGCGACACCATCGCCCTCGCGCGCAGAGATCGGTACGATTTCCGAGGCCAGCAATCCGAGATTTTCGAGATACGTGCTGATCTCGGAAGAAATGCTTCGGTAAACCTGTTCGTCGAACCCGACGCGATCCATCTTGTTCACGATCACAGCTACTTGCCGGACACCTAGAAGGTGCAGGAGATAGGCGTGCCGCCGTGTCTGTTCGCGAACGCCTTCGGCGGCGTCGATCAATAGCAACGCGGCATCCGCGCGAGCCGCCCCGGTAATCATGTTGCGCAGAAATTCGGTGTGGCCCGGCGCGTCGATCAGCGCGACGTCACGATCATTCGTGCGGAATCGGATTTCGCTGGTGTCGATTGTAATTCCCTGATCGCGCTCGGCCTGCAGGCTGTCGAGCAGGAACGAAAGCTCGAACGGCATTCCGCGCTTGGAGCTCATTGCCTTCAGAGACTCTATCTTGGCGGCGCTGACGCCGCCGGTCTCTTGCAGGAGACGGCCGATCAGCGTCGATTTTCCGTGATCGACGTGACCGACGAGTACGATGCGAAGCAGCGAGCGGGGGCTGGGATCGGCGATCGCCGCAAGATTCTTAGGGTGAGAAGTCATGGCGATCGCCTTTCAGGAATTTAGAGGTAACCCGCGACGCGAAGACGCTCGAAAGAGTCTTCGGCCTCGTGGTCCATCGCGCGGCCCGCGCGTTCGGGCACATCGGTCGCACGAAGTTCGGTCAGGATTTCCGGAATGTCGGCGGCGGATGACGCAACAGGAGAAGTGATGTCCTGATCTCCTAGCGAGCGGTATCGTTTTCCGTTCTTCGCGAAATAAAGCGAGATCACGGGAATCTTTTCGCGCTGCGTGTAGGCCCAGATGTCGTATTCGGTCCATTGCAGGATCGGGTGAATGCGCATGTGCGTGCCCAGCGGCAACGACGCATTGAATTGATCCCAGAACTCCGGCGGCTGCTCCCGCACGTTCCACGCGCCTTGGTTGCCGCGCGGCGAAAACACACGCTCCTTCGCGCGTGTCGGCTCCTCGTCGCGGCGGATGCCGGCGATCAATCCGTCAAAGCCGTGTTTTTGCAGTGCACGCTTCAAACCTTCGGTTTTGCGTGCCGCAGAGCGCGCTGCCGGAGGTAATGTCTGATCGACTTCTTCGATGCCGGGGCAGGGCTCGAGCTTCAGATCGAGATTCCATTCCACGGCGTAGCGGTCGCGGAACGCATACATTTCCGGAAACTTCTTCCCGGTATCGACATGCATGACGGGAAAGGGGACGTGGCCGAAGAACGCCTTGCGCGCGAGCCAGATCATCACGTTGGAATCTTTGCCGAGCGACCACAGCAGTGCGAGCCGGTTCAGCCGCGCAAATGCCTCGCGCAGCACATAGATGCTGCGCGCTTCGAGCTCATCGAGCCGGTTCATAGCTAAAGCTCCGCAATACTTCCGAACCGGGTGCGAGATGTACGCGTAGCCCGTCGAGTTCGGGGGTCATCAAGATTTGGCAGGAAAGGCGCGAGTGGTTGCGAACGACGAGCGCTTCGTCGAGACGATCGTTTTCTTCGTCGTTCGGCGGGCGAAGGCGATGCGTCCACTCGGGATCGATGTAGACGTGGCAAGTCGCGCAGGCACAGGCGCCGCCGCACTCGGCTTTAATCGGGACGCCCCAGTCGCGGATGATTTCCATAATCCGCCAACCCGCCTCCGCCTGAAGGGCGTGCTCCCGGCCATCATGATCCACCACGAAAATACGCATTTGCCTTTCTTTCTCGTCGCTTGCTAAATAACATAAGTATTAGGTGTAAAATGTTATTTGCACGACTTATAGAAGTGGTATAAAGTAAAAATACGCTAGTCAATAGTATTTAGGCCACACAATGCGTTTCTTTCCGATTTTTCTGGACCCCGCCGCGGGGGCTTTCGTCGTTGCGGGTAGCGGCGAAGCGAGCGAAGCCAAGGTCCGCTTGCTGATAAGCGCGGGCGCGCATGTCCGTTGGTTCGTGGCAGCGCGCCATGTGCAAGTGGATTCGAACCTGGTCGCGATCTTCGACCGTGCCCCTGTCGAATCCGATCTCGATGGATCGATTGCGGTAATTTCAGCGGCGGGCGATCCGATCGATGGCCAGCTCTATGCGTGGGCGAAAGCGCGCAACATTCCGGTGAATGTCGTCGATCGTCCCGAGCTCTGCACATTTATTACGCCGGCAATCATCGACCGCGGCGAAGTCGTCGTCGCTGTCGGCACCAGCGGCTCCGCCCCCGTGCTCGCACGCCGCATTCGCGAGCAGATCGAAACGCTGCTTCCTGCACGCATTGGCGAACTTGCCGAAATCATCGGTCACTGGCGTGCACGCGTTGCGAAAAAACTTCGCGCGGTCCGTGACCGGCGCCGCTTCTGGGAACAAATAATCGACGGTCCTGCGGCGCAGGCCTCGCTTTCGGGCAAAGCAAACGATGCGGATGCTTCGATCGCAAAGCTTCTCAAACAGGCAGGCAACGGAGAGCCGCTGCGCGAAGGTATCGTTCACATCGTCGGCGCCGGGCCGGGAGATCCGGATTTGCTCACGATCAAGGCACTTCGTGCGATGCAGGATGCCGACATCGTTTTCTACGACGAGCTTGTCACGCCGGAAATTCTGGAGCGCGTGCGCCGCGATGCGGAGCGCGTGTTCGTCGGCAAGAAACGCGGAGATCACGGCGTCGGTCAGGAAGAAATCAATCGCCGAATTGCCGATGCTGCCCGCGCCGGCCAGCGTGTCATTCGCCTCAAGGGCGGCGATCCCTTCGTCTTCGGCCGCGGTGGCGAGGAAGTCGAAGTGCTTCGCGAGGCAGGTATCGCATATGTCATCGTGCCGGGAATTACGTCGGCGCTCGGTTGTGCGGCGGAAGCCGAGCTGCCGCTTACTTTCAGGAATGAATCGACGCGCGTTGCCATCGTCACTGCGCACCGCGCCGATCAGTCCGCCGCTGATTGGACGGGTTTCGCCGATCCGCTGACAACCGTTGTCGCCTATATGGGTCTCGCTGGCGCGCCGAAAGTGCGCGACGGACTGATCTTGGCGGGCCGCGACCCTGCGACGCCCGCCGCGGTAATTGCGCGCGGCACACGAAAGGATTCGCAAACTGCGGTCGGGAGGCTCGACGCGCTTCCCGCGCTTGCGGCGCAAGTAGGAAAGGGACCGGCGCTGATTGTCGTCGGTCAGACTGTGCGCCGCTCCGCCAAGTGGCTCGAAGAACTTGCGAAGGAGCGCGCCGCATGACTTCGCCGCTTCAACAGAAGTTCAAGGTCAACGGTCCGGTCGTGGTGACGGCGAACCGCACGACCGACGGCATCGTGATCTATCGGACCGCAAACGGCTGGTCCGCTAAGATCGAAGATGCGGCCGTAGCAATGACTTCCACCGTCGCGCTCGCGCTTTTGAAAGATGCGCATGCCGACAGCGTTTATGCGATCGGCTCCTATGTAGCGCCGGTCGAAATTTCCGAAAGCAAAGAGATTGTGCCCGGAAACTTGCGCGAAAAAATTCGGCAAGCGGGCCCGACTTTCGAATTGCCGGTGTCGGGTTAGGAGCGCGTCATGTACGTTTATGACGAATTCGACCGGACGTTCGTGAAAGAGCGCGTGAACGATTTTCGCGGTCAGGTGAAGCGCAGGCTTGCCGGCGAACTGACGGAAGACGAATTCAAGCCGCTGCGCCTGATGAACGGCGTCTATCTTCAGCTTCATGCGTATATGCTGCGGATTGCGATCCCTTACGGGACGCTGTCGTCAAAGCAACTCCGCATGCTCGGCCACGTCGCGCGCAAATACGACAAGGGTTACGGCCACTTCACGACCCGCCAGAACATTCAGTTCAACTGGATCAAGCTCGAAGAACTGCCCGATGCAATGGCGGATCTCGCTTCCGTCGGCATGCACGGCTTGCAAACCAGCGGCAACTGCATTCGCAATATTACGACCGATCACTTCGCGGCGGTCGCGCCGGATGAGATCGAAGATCCGCGCGTTTGGGGCGAGATCATCCGGCAATGGTCAACCCTGCACCCCGAGTTCACGTTTCTGCCGCGCAAGTTCAAGATTGCAATCTCCGCCGCGAAAGCCGATCGCGCCGCGATCCGTGTCCACGACATCGGTCTTCGTCTTTATGAAAACGAAGCGGGCGAACACGGCTTCGAGGTCATGGTCGGCGGCGGCCTCGGCCGCACTCCGTTTCTCGGCAAGACGATCCGCGAGTTTCTGCCGAAGCGCGATCTTCTGAGTTACCTCGAAGCGGTTTTGCGCGTTTATAATCAGTTCGGCCGCCGCGACAACATCTACAAGGCGAGGATCAAGATTCTCGTCCACGAAATAGGCGCGGAGGCTTTCTCGAAAGAAGTGGAAGCGGAGTGGGCGCAGATCAAGAGCGGCCCGCTTGCGCTCGATACCATTACCGTCGCCGACATCGTTTCGCGTTTTCAGTATCCCGCTTACGAGGCGCTGAAGGACGAGACCGAAGCGCTTGAAAGTGCCAAACGCGATAAACAATTCGAAACTTGGTACGAAAACTCGGTCGCGCCTCATAATCAGCCGGGCTACGCGGTGGTCACCGTTTCGCTCAAGCCCGAAGGCGCGCCTCCGGGCGACGCGACTGCCGAGCAGATGGAAAAGATCGCCGGTCTTGCCGACCGCTTCAGCTTCGGGGAAATCCGTGTCTCGCACGTACAAAATCTCGTACTGCCACATGTTGCGCAGCGTGATTTGCCGGAGTTATGGCGCTCTCTCGACGCACTCGGGGTCGCAACGCCGAACGTGAACCTGATTTCCGATATTATTTCCTGCCCTGGCCTCGACTATTGCAGTCTCGCAAATGCACGCTCGATCCCGATTGCGCAGGGACTAACTCGGCGCTTTCGCGATCTTGAAAAGCAACGCGATCTCGGGCCGATTCACATTAATATCGATGGCTGCATCAATTCCTGCGGCCATCATCACATCGGCAATATCGGGATCCTCGGCGTCGAGAAGAATGGCGAAGAGGTCTATCAGATCAAGCTGGGTGGCCGCTCCGACTCCAAAGCGCAGCTCGGCGAACTGCTGGGACCTGCGGTTCCGGCCGGCGAAATCATAGACGTCGTGGAAAACATCATCGATGTTTATGTCGAGCTTCGCAAAAATCCGCACGAACGATTTGTCAATGTCGTGCATCGCGTGGGACTAGAGCCGTTCAAGGAGCGCATCTATGCCGCTCATTAAGGACGGCAGGATCGTCGAAGACCGGTTCGTCCGCCTGGACGAGGAGGGGCCGCTTCCGGATGTCGTACCAGTTCTGGTGCCGGCAGAACGCTTCCTCGGTAATCAAGCAGAATATCTGGCGGCGAAGGTGCCGCTTGGCGTGCTTTGGCCTAACAACAAGCGCGTTTCCGAACTCGAACCTTATCTCGGCCGCCTTGCGCTGATTGCGCTTCACTTTCCGGCCTTCAAGGACGGGCGCGCGTACAGTCAGGCGCGCATTCTGCGTGAGCGTTACAAGTATAAGGGCGAACTGCGCGCGACCGGCGACATCTTGCAGGATCAGTTTCTTTTTCTGCTGCGCGCGGGGTTTAATTCCTTCGAAGTAAAGAAGGATGCGGACGCCGCTGCTTTCGCTGAAGCCGCGCATCGCTACAGCATATTCTATCAGCCGACCGGCGACGGGCGTACTACGGCGCTTCGCGAACGTTTGCGGCGATTTCACGCGAATAAAACGAGTGCAAGCGTGCCGGACAAGGAGCATGCATCATGATGGCTGCATTAGAATTGCAACGCTCCGCCGTAAGGCTTCTCGAACGTCGGCTTCAGGGAGCGGCGCCGGAGGAAATCATCAACGAGGCGGTTCTCTCCGCGCGGCCGGGCAAGCTCGCCGTTGTTTCGTCTTTCGGCACCGAGTCGGCGGCATTGCTGGCACTGGTCGCTGAGATCGACAAGTCGATCCCGGTTTTGTTTCTGAATACCGGATGGTTGTTCGAGGAAACGCTGCGCTATCGCGACGAACTGACAGCACACCTAGGCCTTACGAATGTGCGCAATGTTACGCCCTCGGCGGAAGCAGTGGCGATCTCCGATCCCGAACGCGATCTCTGGTTCTCGAACCCGGACGCCTGCTGCGAACTCCGCAAGGTCCAGCCGCTGTCGCAGGCGCTTGGCCAGTTCGACGGCTGGATCAATGGCCGCAAGCGCTATCAGGGAGAAGAGCGAACCGGCATCAAAGCTGTCGAAGCGGATGGCGCGCGCTTGAAATTCAACCCCTTCGCCTTCGTGACGAAGGAGGAAATCGACCGCATTTTCGCCGAGCGTAGCCTGCCGCGTCATCCGCTCGAAGCCAAAGGCTTTCGCTCCGTGGGCTGCATGGCGTGCACGAGCCGCACGGAAGAGGGCGAAAGCGATCGTGCCGGGCGCTGGCGCGGGCGTGAGAAAGCGGAATGCGGGATTCATGCGTTAAATAACAAGTTATAAAGGTGAATTCTGCGACAAACGCTACTTGATATGTAATTTATCTTTACATACGAAAAAACAGAGTAGAATATCGCTGAAACGGATCGGTCTTCCGCGCGTTTCGGTGACTGTCCGCGAGCAACTAGATGGAGAGATCCAATGCTTAGACGGATAATCGCCCCTGCGATTGGCGCGGTTGCACTTCTGACGGCGGCGCATGCGGCCGACGTCAATCTTCTGAATGTTTCCTACGACCCGACGCGCGAACTCTACGTCGCGCTGAACAAGGTCTATGCGGCCAAGCACCAGAAGGACACGGGCAAGTCCTTCGAAATCAAGTCTTCGCATGGCGGCTCGGGCAAACAGGCGCGTGCGGTTATCGACGGCCTGAACGCGGACATCGTCACGCTCGCGCTCGCCTATGACATCGACTCGATCGCGGACCGGAATCTTCTGGCGAAAGACTGGCAGAAGAAGTTTCCGCAGAACGCGGCACCCTACACCTCGACGATCGTGTTCCTGGTGCGCAAGGGCAATCCGAAGAAGATCAAGGATTGGGACGATCTCGTCCGTCCGGACGTAAAGGTGGTGACGCCGAATCCGAAGACTTCGGGCGGAGCGCGCTGGAATTATCTCGCTGCCTGGGGCTATGCGCTGAAGAAGAACGGCAACGACGCGAACAAGGCACGCGACTTCGTGCGTGCGATCTACAAGAACGTGCCGGTGCTCGATACCGGCGCGCGCGGTTCGCTGATCACCTTCGTCGAGCGCAATGTCGGCGACGTCTTCCTTTCATGGGAGAACGAGGCGTTTCTCGCCGTGAACGAACTCGGCAAGGACAAGTTCGAAATCGTCGTGCCGAGCGTTTCCATTCTCGCCGAACCGCCGGTCGCGATCGTCGACTCGGTGGTCGACAAGAAGGGCACGCGCGCGCCGGCCGAAGCCTTCCTGAAATGGCTCTACTCGTCCGAGGCGCAGGAAATCATCGCGCAGAATTACTATCGTCCGCGCGATCCGATCGTCGCCAAGAAGTACGAGAACGTATTCCTCAAGGTCGAACTGTTCACGATCGACGACGTGTTCGGCGGCTGGCGCAAGGCGCAGGCCGAGCACTTCGGCGACGGCGGCATCTTCGACGCCATCTACACGAACTGAGGATCGGGGCCGTGAGTGGGGCATCGGCAATCGGTCTGCGTCGCTACCGCAGCGTGATCCCGGGATTCGGAATCACGATGGGGATTACCATCCTGTGGCTGTCGCTGATCGTGCTGATTCCGCTCGCGGCCCTTTTCCTGAAGACGACCGAACTGTCGCTCGACCGCTTCGTGCAGATCGTGACCAGCGACCGCGTTCTGAACGCGCTGAGACTTTCGTTCGGCCTTTCGCTCGCCGCCGCTGCGGTAAATCTCGTGTTCGGGTCGCTGATCGTCTGGGCGATCACGCGCTACACGTTTCCGGGCCGGCGTATTCTCGATGCGCTGATCGACATTCCCTTTGCCTTGCCGACCGCGGTCGCGGGCATCGCGCTCACCAATCTCTACGCGGAAAACGGCTGGCTCGGCGCGCTTCTCGCGCCGCTTGGGATAAAAGTATCCTTCACACCGCTGGGCATCTTTGTCGCGCTGGTTTTCATCGGGCTGCCTTTCGTCGTGCGAACGGTGCAGCCGGTTCTGGAAGACCTTGACAAGGAACTCGAAGAAGTCGCGGCAACGCTCGGCGCGAGCCGCTGGACGGCAGTCAGCCGCGTTGTATTGCCGACGATATTCCCCGCTTTGCTCACAGGCTTTGCGCTCGCTTTCGCGCGGGCAGTCGGCGAATACGGCTCGGTTATCTTCATTGCCGGCAATCTCCCGAATGTTTCGGAGATCGCGCCGTTGCTGATCGTGATCCGGCTGGAAGAGTTTCGCTACGCCGACGCGACCGCGATCGCGAGCGTGATGCTGATCGCGTCCTTCATCCTTCTTTTCATTATCAACTGGCTGCAGCGCTGGTCCGAAAAACGCGTCGGGGGACAATGATGAGTCTGCTTACTGCCGAACAGATCGACCCCGCATTGGCCGTCGACCGCGCTCAGGAAAGACCGGGAATTCGCCGCCGGCGGGGCGCGAACGATGACCCGTTCGTCGTGAAATGGGCGATTATCCTTGTCGCGTTCGCTTTCCTCGCGCTCTTTATCGTTCTGCCGCTGATCAACGTTTTCGTGCAGGCCTTCTCGAAGGGGCGAGAGGCCTATTTCGCGGCGATTACCGAGCCTGTCGCGGTATCGGCAATTACGCTGACGCTGACCGTCGCCGCGATTTCAGTCGTGCTGAATACCGTTTTCGGTCTGATCGCAGCATGGGCGATTGCGAAGTTTCAGTTCAGGGGCAAGAGCTTCCTGATCAGCCTTGTCGATCTGCCGTTTTCGGTTTCGCCGGTCATCGCCGGTCTCGTCTTCGTGCTCCTGTTCGGATTGCAAGGAATATTCGGCCCGGCGCTGCATGCGTCGGACATCAAGATCATCTTCGCGCTGCCGGGCCTTGTCCTGGCCACTGTCTTCGTTACGTTTCCGTTCATCATGCGCGAATTGATCCCGCTGATGCAGGAGCAGGGCACGCAGGAAGAAGAGGCGGCAATATTGCTCGGCGCTTCGGGCCTTCGCACGTTCTGGCGCATCACGTTGCCGAACGTGAAATGGGCGCTGCTCTATGGCGTGCTTCTGTGTAATGCGCGTGCAATGGGCGAATTCGGCGCGGTGTCAGTGGTCTCCGGTCACATTCGCGGTGAGACCAACACCATGCCGCTGCATATTGAGATTCTCTACAACGAATATCAGTTCCAGGCCTCCTTCGCAGTGGCGACGCTGCTCGCAGGTCTCGCGATCGTGACGCTCATTGCCAAGGCATTTCTGGAAAGCCGGATCGGAAAAGGAAATCGGCCATGAATATCGAAGTCGTGAATGCATGGAAGCGGTTCAACGATTTCACCGCGCTCGGTGGGGTCAGCCTGCAGATCAAGAGCGGAGAGCTTGTGGCTCTCCTCGGGCCGTCCGGTTCGGGGAAGACGACGCTTTTGCGCATTATTGCCGGCCTCGAATTCCCGGAGCGCGGCGAAGTTCGTTTCGACGGGCGCGACGCGTCGCTTCGCAGCGCGCGGGAGCGCAACGTAGGCTTCGTCTTCCAGCACTATGCGCTGTTCAGGCACATGACCGTGTTCGAGAACGTCGCATTCGGCCTGCGTGCCAGACCGCGCCATCTGCGGCTTCCGGAAGAAGCGATCCACGACAAGGTGAACAGGCTGCTCGATCTCGTACAGCTAAAATGGCTTTCCGACCGCTATCCGAGCCAGCTCTCTGGCGGTCAGCGGCAACGTATCGCGCTCGCGCGTGCGCTTGCGATCGAACCGCGTGTACTCTTGCTCGACGAGCCGTTCGGTGCACTGGACGCAAAAGTACGCAAGGAGCTGCGCCGCTGGCTGCGCAATCTGCACGAAGAACTTCCGGTCACCTCCGTTTTCGTAACCCACGATCAGGACGAAGCGCTGGAGGTAGCAGATCGCGTCGTCGTCATGGACAAAGGAAGAATCGAGCAGATCGGAACGCCGGAGGAGGTTTACAACAATCCGCAGACTTCATTCGTCAACGAATTCATTGGCGAATCCGTGGTCGTCCCGATCGTGGTCAAGGACCGGCTCGCGCGCTGGCACAGCATGCCGTTGCCGATCGATGTGTCGGGCCTTCGCGATGGCAAGGCCAATCTCTTCGTCCGTCCCTATGAGATGTCGATCGTGAGTCCGGACGAAACGCCGCTGCATGCGACGATAAAACGTGTGCGCGGTCTCGGCGCATCGCGGCGCGCGGAAATTGCTTTGCATTACGGCGAGACCGATCTGGTGCTGGAGATCGACGCGCCGAGAGCGCCGGCAATCGAAGTCGGGGCCTTTGTCGGCTTGAAGCCGCGCAACTATCGCGTCTTCCCAGCATTGGCTTAGACCGGAGCAAAACGATCAAATGACCTACGTCGTTACCGAGAATTGCATCCGGTGTAAGCACATGGACTGCGTTGAAGTCTGTCCGGTGGACTGCTTCTACGAAGGCGAGAATTTTCTCGTGATCCATCCGGACGAATGCATCGACTGCGGCGTCTGCGAACCCGAGTGCCCGGCCGATGCGATCCGCGCAGATACCGCGCCCGGCTTGGAGAAGTGGATCGAGTTGAACGCGAAATACGCGCGGCTCTGGCCGAATATTACGGAGAAAAAGCAGGAGCCCGCGGACGCGAAGGCATGGGATGGAAAGCCAGACAAGCTCACGCTGCTTTCCCCCAATCCCGGCAGCGGGTGATCGAATTTCAGCCGGTGATCGGTTCCTCCCCCGGCTCAACTCGCCGGGAGGCTCGCGCCTCCCGGCGTTTTTCTTTCTCGCGCTAACGGCGGCGAAACTTTGTCCGGAAAAACATCACGAGCCCGGTAATGACGGCTGCCGCGAGCAGGAGCGGAATCCAGATCAGCACTGCGCTCGCGACAATCAGAAACAGAATGATGCCGACAACGATCAGGCCCGCGAGCCAGCTTGCGCCGAGCAAAATGCGCTTGTGCAGCGGCAGTTCGTTGAATGCCTTGGCGCCGTCTCCGAACGAGATATAGATCCATTCAGCCTGGCGCTCTCGCCGCGGCCTGTCGGGCGGGATGATTTCGATGTCTTTCTTGTCGTTATCCGAGGGCATGTTTTGAAGCCGCTAGTTATCCCGTAGCAACAGATCGGATTTTCGCAACACAAAGATAAAGTGTTTCGAATAGTCCTTCCAGGCTCACTTGGCTCTCGGGCCTGCTACCCGCCGCAATCCGCCGCCTCGTGTCCACGCCGTTCAGCTTTACCGTGAAGAAGTAGCAGCGCTAACGCTGCGAATGCGCGGTCTGGTGAACGAAGCGTTAACGCTTGGTGCCCGCAGAGTAGGCGGCTGCAACGCATTGCCAATAATTGAGCGCTACACCTGCCCCACTGGTATCGCGGGTCAAGGGGATTCCGTGTCTGCTCACGCAACTGTTCCGGCCGCGAAGGATCGCGCGCCTGCTGCCGCGCCCGAAAATGGGCATACGGCGACAGTTGCGCCCATTCTCAAGACATTGATGGATGCGGCCGAGGGCGCCCTGCCGGCCAATGCAGTTCTCGATGCATTAAAAGCAGTATTGCGGTTCGAGCGGGCAGTCCTGCTCGCAGCGGGCGATGAAGGTATCGAGATTGTCGCATCGGAACCGGCTTCGAGCGAGCTTCCCGCCACAACCGGATTCACGATCGCGCAGTTGCTCGACATTCGCCTGCTAAAAGCAGGGGAGGACAAGCGCAGTATCGGTAACGCGGCGACACTCGCTGAAAACGCGCTGACGATTCCGGTAGGCGCAGGCGGCCGTGCCATGGTTGCGGTTCTGGTGCTGCCGGAGTCCGCCAAGCACGAGGAAGTTCTTTCGCTGGCGCGCGCCTGCTCGGTTGTCAGCATGGCGAGCATTCTGGCACGCGCATCGGCCGGGAAAAATGTCGAGCCCGCCGCTCAAGTTACACAGCTAGCGCTTCAGGACACGAATCTTCTGATGATGGTTCTCGACCATCTGCCGATCAGCCTCACTGTGCAGGACAGCGAAGGTAAGTTCGTACTCGCGAACGCGATGGCCGCGGCCGATCTCGCGGTTTCGGTGGAGAAGCTCCTGGGTAGTTCGCCCGCGGATTTTTTGTCCGAGCAGGAGGCAGTCAGCCGCCGTGAATGGGAGCGCAGCGTCGTCGAAGGCGGCAGGACCATCATGGCCGAAACCTGCGTACCGGATCACGAAGGCGCGCGCATCCTGCTGACTTCGCATACTCCCGTTTTCATCACGAACAATACGCTGCTGGTTTCGAGTTCGGTCGACATCACCGGACATAAAGAGACCGAGCGCAGGCTTACCGAGCGCGCGCATATCGACAAGCTGACAGGTTTGCCGGATCGCGTGCGGATTGCGGAATACGCCGACGGCATTATTCACGGTACGAACGCGCGGCCCTTCGCAATCGCTTTTATCGACCTCGATAACTTCAAGCACGTCAACGACTACTACAGCCACGCGATCGGCGATGCGCTCCTGATCAAGATCAGCGAGCGGATCAAGTCGAAGCTGCAGCCCGGCGATATGCTTGCGCGGATTTCCGGTGACGAGTTCGTATTGCTGCTCGACGGTTACCCGAACAAGGAATCGGTCAGCTCGCTGATTGAGCAGGTGCTCGCTGAAATCAAGAAACCGTTTCACCTCGAAGGTTTCGAGATCTTCAGCTCATGCTCGATAGGCGTCAGCTTCCACCCCGGACATGGCCGGAATTACGAGACGCTTCGCCGCAACGCCGACGGCGCGATGTATGGCGCGAAAACCAAGACCAAGGGGCAGGCGCTTTACTTCGACGATGGCCTCGGCAAGGAAATTGCAGCGCGCATGGAGGCCGAGCAGCGGCTGCGGCTTGCGATCCGCGATCATCGTTTCGTTTGCGCATTCCAGCCGAAGGTGGATATCCACACGCAGGACGTAGTCGGCTTCGAGACGCTGGTGCGCTGGCGCGATAGCGATGGAGATCCCCCCGGTCAGTTTATCAATCTTGCAGTCGAGCTCGGTTTGATTAATCCGATCACGAATTTCGTGCTGGCCGAGACGATTGCGGCCATGGACCGCCTCGATGCCGCGTTCGGTGGCGGTACGAGCGTCAGCATAAACATAGGTGCTAAACAGGCGAGCGATCTTGCGTTCATGACGACACTTACGGAAACCATCAAAGGCAGTGGTTTCGGTGAGCGGCTCATTCTCGAACTTACCGAAGACGCCATCGTCGATAACGGCGTCTTCCAGAAGACCGTGCTTCCGGCGCTGCGCGAATGCGGCGTGCGCATCTCGATCGACGACTTCGGCACCGGTTATTCGTCTTTGAGCGCACTTGCGGATATCACCGCGGACGAAATCAAGATCGACCGCTCGTTCATCTCGCGTATTCACGAACGGCCCCGTAGCCAGAGCGTGCTGAAAGCGATCGAGTCGCTGGGCGCTTCGCTCGGCATTAGCATGGTCGCCGAGGGCGTCGAGACCAAAGAGGAACTGATCTACCTGCAGACCGCGAGCCGCATCCGGCTCGCTCAGGGCTTCTATTTCTCGAAACCGATTTATCTCGACGACATCCGCTCAGATGCGAAATTCGGCGAGCGCGTGATCGAAACGAGAACAAGTGCCCCAGCCCGCACAAGCGGCAGGCTGAGGGCGCCGGCACGAGCGCGCTGACGCGATACTTCTGAAAAAGTGAGTTGTGCTTCTAGACTTAGCGGCGCAACAGCGAAGCGTCTTCTATCGAAGCCGCAATCGGCTTCTTCAGAAGACTCAACCGGGTTGCGTCGATGGGAGCAGCGGCAGGTTGCAGCGCGGGTGCTTCCGATATGACCGGAGCGGGCGGAGTTGACATCGGCACGGATTCGTCGTGCGCGGGCTGCTGGCTCATGGTCGCACGCCGCCAGCGGTCCACGACCGCGCTGATGAAATCGTCCTCCATCGCGTCGGCATTGAGGCCGTGATTGTTTACGAAGGATTCGCTCTTCGGAACGGCAACCGAAGGCATTTCCGGAAAGGTGAGACGCGTCGGCAGCGGCACACCCGCGCCGAAGGCGAGCGCTTCACGCGTGCCGAGCGATGGCACGAAAGCAAACAGGTCGGCGCCATGATCGGCGACCGCGGAGCGCAACAGCGCCTGGTCGCGGTCGTTCGACATGCGCATTGCGAATAGGGTGCCGCACTGAGAAATGATGGTCGGATCGAGTTCGGCCGGCCGCTGCGTCACGAGACCGAGATAGACACCATGCTTGCGGCCTTCCTTCGCGATACGCGCCAGCGCGCGGCGGGTCGGCGCGAAGCCGGCAGTGCGGTCCGCGGAAGCGTATTTGTGGGCCTCTTCGCAGACGAACAGCAGCGGCACTGCGCCGTCGCTCCATAGGCCGAAGTCGAAGGCAAGGCGCGTGAGCACCGAGACGACCGGTTCGACGACTTCCGACGGGAAGCCCGCGAGCTGCATGATCGTCATGGTCTTGCCGTCCGGCTGCAGCCTGAAAAGCTGGCTGATCGACTCCGCCATGGTGTCGCCGCCGACATTCGCGCGCTCGAACATGAAAGCGTAACGCGGGTCGTTGCTCACCGTTTCGATGCGCGTGATCAGCCGCTGATAGATCATGCGCGACGAACGGTTCTCGAGCTTGCCCATGCGGTCGTCGATGATCGAAAGCAGATCCGCGAGGCGATAAGGCACCGGTGTATCGACGGTGTAGCCGATATTTTTTGCCTCCGCCCGCTTGATGCCGGGGCGGTCGCTGACATTCTTGTATTGATTGTAGTTCGCCTTCGCGATCGGAATCAGCTCCGCGAGAATGTCGCTTTCTTCCTGCAAGCCGGGACGGCCAGCGAAGAAGACGTCGACGATCTCCTCGAAGTTGAACAGCCAGAATGGCAGGCGGAGGTTGGCCGGGTTTATCACGTCGGCGTTCGTGCCGAACGAGCGGTGATATTCGTTGTGCGAGTCGAGCAGGAAAACGCGGAGCTTCGGGCGAACCCTCATGGTCTGCACGAGAATATGCGCGACACCAGTGGATTTTCCGACACCGGTCGAGCCGAGTACGGCGAAATGCTTGTTCAGCATTTCATCGACATTGGTGCGCGCGTTGACAGTGGTGTCCTGCTGCAAGGTGCCGATGCTGATCGTGTTCGATCCGGCTTCGTCGAAGATGATGCGCAACTCGTGATTGGTGAGCGGCAGCGCCGCATCGCGAATGGTCGGATAGCCGGCGACACCGCGGCGGAAAGCGGACGCGGCGGCGCTGGATACGATCTCACCCATGAGATCGACTTTCGCGATTGCGCAATAGTTCGCCGCGAGTGAATTCTGGATCGAGACTTCGGTGATCACGCCGACGAGCTGCGACTTCGCGGTCTGAATTTTCAGGAAGCGGCCGACGGTGATGCCGGCGCGGTTCGGCCCGCTCATCGCGGAATCGAGCAGGCCAACGGTTGCTTGCGAGCCACTGACCGAATGCACGTGACCGAGGGTTTCGGTCGCGCCCGCTGCCGTCGAAGGCGTGGCCGCGCTGGTCGTCCGCTGATCGATCACCGAAGGGTTCCCGAACTGAATTCTGTTGGGGACCCTACCAGCGACAAGTCTAGATCGGATTAATTCCGGCGACTCAAGTTTCTCCCGCCACGCTGGCAACTTGTTAACTATGCGCATGCAGGGCGGAGAAGGCTTTGCGATCGGCGGCGTTCAAAGCCCTTTCGCGAGAAAACCGCCATCGACCGCGATGTCCGCGCCGGTGACGTAGCTCGCCTCGCCCGACGCGAGGAAGACCGCGGCGCCGGCGAGTTCGCTGAGTTCGCCAAAGCGGCCCATCGGGGTGCGCGCCGTCGCGAGCGCCACGCGCTCGGGTTTCAGCGTGCTCGTAAGTTCGGTGCGGAAATAACCCGGCGAGATCGAGTTCACGCGGATCTTGTCGGCGGCCCATTCGGTCGCGAGTGTCTTCGTGAATGCGAGCACGCCGTGCTTGCTTGCGGCGTAGTGCGCGGCCAAAGGCCAGCCGCGATGCGCGGAAATCGAAGCGATGCTGATGACCGAGCCGCCGTTTCTTTTCATGTGCGGGTAGGCGGCCTGACAGCAGAAGAAAACACTGTTGAGATTGGTGTCGATCACGCTCAAGTATTCTTCCTCCGTTAATTCGGCGGAAGGCTTCACGATGGTGATGCCCTGGCTGTTTACGAGAATGTCCAGTCCGCCGAGCTGACGGCTAACAGCGTCAATCGCGCTGGTGCTGGCCTTCGCGCCGCGCATGTCGGCGGCGTGACCTGTCGCGTGCGGGCCGATACTCTTGAGCGTCGTGAGTACGGCATCGACCTTCTCCTGCCGCCGTCCGATGATCGCGACCCGCGCTCCCTCGCGCGCGAAGCTTGTCGCGATGCTGGCGCCGATGCCGCTGGAGCCGCCGACGACGATTGCTTTCATTCCTTTGAGGCGCATCCGGTTCTTCCTTGCGTGATGAAACCAATCTATTCTAGCGCTTGAGCGGCCGCGAGCCGTTCGCCCAGATGCCGCGTGCGTTCTTCTGCGCGTCTTCCGCAAAGCGCGCGAGCGCATCGTCCTTCGCGGAATCGTCGTAGAACGCCCAACCTTCGGCGAGCATCCAGTCGGAGATATTCGTGCGGTCGCGGAAACAGCGCGAGATCGCCTGGCCGCTTCGCACGTGTAACACTTCGCACTTCAGTTCCTTGCCATGCACAAGGTTGCGAAGCGCCACATAGGCGCGCAGGCCGCACGCCCAGCGGCCGCCTTTTTCGCTTTCGCAAAGCGTGTCGTTCGCAATCGTGGTTATACCGAGAAAGCGAAGCGCCTTGCCGTTTGTTGTCACGACACCGTGTTCGGAAAGGAGGGCCGTGACACGATCACCCGGAATTGGAGGTTCGTTCGCCTGCTGCGAGGCTTCGTTCTTGGGCCGCGGCGGCAAGATGATGACCGGAATGTTCTCCGGTGTGACGTTCCGGATCTTGCGCTCGGAATCGCCGGATTGCGCGGCGACCGGCAGCGCAACTGCGATCGTCAGCATGAGGGAAACGGCGATCGGGAGTGGCCAGCGCATCGGGCGGTCAGTTGTGTTGAGCGCCTATTCTAGCGGCTAGACCAGGCCGGCCGCGAGTTCGCGCGACAATTCGCCGGACCGGCCTCGGGGGCCTTGGCCCATGGGTTGCATAAATACACATCAGATATGGGTTTTGGCGCACTTTTCCAATGCAATCCGAGGCAAGTCTAAAGATCGCAATTGTCGATGACAGTGCCGTTCGCGCCGCGATCCTGGAGGAGGGGCTGCGCGAGGCGGGGCATCGCCATGTCATCCGCGTCGAGGGCACCGAGAACCTTCTGGAGCGCATCTACGCCATCGACCCTGACGTCATCCTGATCGACCTCGAAAACCCGAGCCGAGACGTCCTCGAGCAGATGTTCCGCGTGAGCCGCGCCGTGAAGCGGCCGATCGCGATGTTCGTGGACCAGAGCGATAGCGCCTCGATTGCCGCTGCGGTCGACGCCGGCGTGTCGAGCTACATCGTCGACGGGCTGAAGAAGGACCGCATCAAACACATTCTCGACATATCGATTTCGCGCTTCAATGCGTTCTCGCGCATCAGCACGGAGCTTGAACAGACCAAATCCGCACTCACGGAGCGCAAGGTCATCGACCGCGCCAAGGGCATCCTGATGAAGCGAAAGGGGCTTTCGGAGGATCAGGCCTATGCGTTGCTTCGCACCAGCGCGCAGAACGAAAAGAAAAAGATCGCGGAAATTGCGCAATCGATCATCACCGCAGCGGAGCTTTTGAAATGACCGCAAGGAACAAGCTCCGTATCGGTTTTATCCCGTTGGTGGACGCTGCTGCGCTCATTGTCGCCGTCGATCGCGGCTTTGCCGCCGAAAAAAGGCTGGAGGTCGAATTGGTGCGCGAGGTGTCATGGTCGAATGTCCGCGACAAGCTCAATATCGGGATGTTCGACGCGGCGCATCTGCTTGCCCCCGTCGCGATTGCCTCAAGTCTGGGTTTCGGTCACGTAAAGGTCCCGATCATCGCCCCGTTCAATCTCGGCCTGAACGGCAACGCGATCACGGTGACGAATGCATTGCAGAAAGCCTTGCAGGACAAGGCCGAAGGCGATCTCGCCGACCCGAAAGTCTCAGCGCGCGCGTTGGCGGCCATCGTGGCGGAGCGCAAACGCAGGGGAGAACCGCCGCTCAATTTCGGAATGACGTTCCCGTTCTCGACGCACAACTACCAGCTTCGCTTCTGGATGGCGTCGGCTAGAATCGACCCTGACGAGGATGTGCAGATGATCGTGCTGCCGCCGCCCTTCATGGTCGAGAGCATCAAGAGTGGCCATGTGGATGCGTTCTGCGTCGGCGCGCCCTGGAATTCGGTAGCAGTCGATCTCGGTATCGCGCATATCCTTCACTTCGTATCCGAGATACTGCAGCGCGCGGCGGAGAAAGTACTCGCTGTCCGCGCGCCTTGGGCAAAGGATAATCCTGACGCGCTGTATGCTCTCGTTTACGCGCATGCGAAGGCCGCGGCCTTCATCGAAGATGAGCGGAATCGCGACGAAGTTTGCAGCATTCTTTCGGCGCCGGACCGCTTGAATGTCGCGCCGGAGATTATCCGGCGAACGCTGGACGGCAGGCTCAAAGTCTCTCCAGACGGTAAATATAGAGAGAGCGATCGCTATCTGATGATCGGAAGACGGGGGGCCGCGCGGCCGGACCGCGCCCAGGCATCCTGGCTTTATGCACAAATGGTGCGTTGGGGGCAGGCGCCGCTCTCGAAGGAACTGCTGCTCTCCGCGCGCGAAACATTCCGTCCTGACATTTACGATGAAGTGCTCGGAGGAGGAGATTTGCCGCCTGAAGGAGAGCCAAAAGACGGCGTCGGTGCATTCGACGGACCTGAATTCGACGCGCTCGATCTCGAAAAACACCTCGCTCCCTGGAAGTTGCACAGGCGATAGGCGAAGTGTGCGCTGCACAATAAACGCGCAGTTGACTCATCTGGAGGCAGAAAAGCCTGCTACGGCACCGTTTTATACGGCGCATTTATTGGCACTAAAGTACTGATTTTGCCGAACAAATCGTCTTGCTGCGGCGCGTGGCACGGCGTTTGAATTAGAGCAACTCGAATCGTGCCGCCGATGAAGACGGCACGCGGTCAAAAAAAGTCCGGAAAACAGCGACGCCGCTGAACTAGACCGCGCCACGCGCGCGGGAAAGTTCGCGGCGTCTTCGTTTTTCGGCACGGCGTAACGAGAACACAAAGGGGATTGAGATGAAGAAGACAAGCAAGAGCATCGCGCGGGGTGTCGATCGCCGCGAATTCTTGAAGAAGAGCGCGAGCACCGCAGCACTGTTTGCCGCCGCGAAGCTGGCGCTTCCGGCCGGCGCGGCTTTTGCGCAATCCGGTCCGGAAGTGAAAGGCACCAAGCTCGGCTATATCGCACTCACCGACGCATCTCCGCTGATCATTGCGCAGGAAAAAGGCTTCTACGCCAAACACGGCCTGCCGGAGATGGAAATTCTCAAGCAGGCTTCGTGGGGCGCCACGCGCGACAACATGGCGCTCGGCACCAAGGCGAACGGCATCGACGGCGGTCACATCCTGCGCCCGAAGGTGCATCTCTATTCGACCGGCTCGGTAATGCAGAACAAGCAGCCGTTGCCGATGTACACGATGCTTAACCTCAACGAAGACGGGCAAGCGATCTCGGTCGCGGCGGAATACAAAGACACCAACGTAAAGCTGGATGCGAGCGCGCTGAAGGCGGCTTTCGCGAAGAAGAAAGCCGAAGGCAAGGAAGTAAAGGTCGCGATGACCTTCCCCGGCGGCACGCATGATTGCTGGATCCGCTACTGGCTCGCCGCAGGTGGCATCGATCCCGACAAGGATGTTTCCACCATCGTTGTGCCGCCGCCGCAGATGGTCGCAAACATGAAGGTCGGCAACATGGACGCCTTCTGTGTTGGCGAGCCGTGGAACGAGCAGCTCGTCAATCAGGACATCGGCTTCACGGCGCTGACTACTGGCGAATTGTGGTTCAAGCACCCGGAGAAAATTCTCGGCATGCGCGCCGACTTCGTCGACGCCAATCCAAAAGCCACGCAAGCGATCCTGATGGCGGTGATGGAAGCGCAGCAGTGGTGCGAGAAGATGGAGAACAAGCAGGAAATGGCGGAGATCGTCGGCAAGCGGCAGTGGTTCAACGTGCCGGTGCCCGACATCATCGGCCGCATCAAGGGCGACATCAATTACGGCAACGGCCGCAAGGTCGCCGGCAGCAATCTCAAGATGAAGTTCTGGGGTGAGGGCGGTGCAGCTTCCTATCCGTGGAAGAGTCTCGACGCCTGGTTCGTCACCGAAAACGTGCGTTGGGGCAAATTCGACGCAAGCACGAACATCAAAGCGCTCGTCGACAAGACCAATCGCTCCGATCTCTGGATTCAGGCTGCGAAGACGCTCGGTGTTTCCGGCATTCCGACTTCGGACTCGCGCGGTATCGAGAAATTCTTCGATGGCAAGACCTTCGATCCCGCCAACCCGCAGGCTTATCTGAAGAGCCTCTCGATCAAGCGCGTGGAAGTCTAAACAGAACAGGCGAACGGGCTGCGGTACGCCGCAGCCCCAACTCTTTGGGAGATTGCCAGATGAACATGCCGATCCGGAATACCGAGAATGTCGTGGCATTGCCGCAGTCAAGCGCGGAAGTGTTGCCGATGCCCGCAAGTCCGGGAAAGCCGCTTCTTGCGCGCGTACTGCCGGTATTGGGTGAAATCGCGGCGCGCGTCATCCCGCCGCTGATCGTGCTCGCGTTGATCCTGGTCGTCTGGCAATTCATGACGAACAGTCCGAAAGCGTCGTTGCCGTCTCCGCTGAAAATTTGGCAGGACTCGAAGGATCTCATTATCGATCCGTTCTTTGTCGCGGGTCCGCAAGATATCGGACTCGGCCTGCGCGTGCTGACCTCGCTCACGCGCGTAGCTTATGGCTTCGGTCTCGCAGCGGTCGTCGGTATCCTGCTCGGCGCGATCGTTGGGCAATCGACCTGGGCCATGCGCGGGCTTGACCCGATCTTTCAGGTGTTGCGCACGGTGCCGCCGCTCGCGTGGCTGCCGCTTTCGCTCGCGGCATTCCGCGACGCGCAGCCTTCCGCGATCTTCGTGATCTTCATCACCGCGATCTGGCCAGTGATCATCAATACGGCGGTCGGTATCCGCAACATTCCGCAGGACTACCGCAACGTCGCGCTGGTCCTGAAACTCAATCCGTTTGAATACTTCTACAAGATCATGGTGCCGTCGGCCGCGCCGTACATTTTCACCGGTCTTCGTATCGGTGTCGGTCTGTCGTGGCTCGCGATCGTTGCCGCTGAAATGCTCACCGGCGGCGTCGGGATCGGCTTCTTCATTTGGGACGCGTGGAACTCGTCGCGGCTCTCCGACATCGTCGTGGCACTCATCTACATCGGCGTAGTCGGTTTCATCCTCGACCGGCTCGTCGCCGCCGTTTCCACCATCGTCACCCGCGGCACCGCGAAAGCATAAGGAGCAAGCGATGTATCTCAAGATCGATCACGTCGATAAAATCTTTCAGCGCGGCTCGCAGAGTACGGAAGTCCTGCGTGGCATTACGCTCGATGTCGCGAAAGGTGAATATGTTTCGATCATCGGCCACTCGGGCTGCGGCAAGTCCACGCTTCTCAACATCGTTGCCGGTCTGACCGGCACCACCAATGGCGGCGTCATTCTCGAAGGCCGCCAGGTGGACGAGCCGGGGCCCGACCGCGCGGTCGTGTTTCAGAACCACTCGCTGCTGCCATGGCTCACGGTCTACGACAATGTACGGCTCGCCGTGGATAAGGTCTTTTCGAAGACAAAATCCCGCGCTGCGCGCGATGCCTGGACGCTGCACAATCTCGATCTCGTGCAAATGGTGCATGCGAAGGACAAGCGCCCGGCGGAAATTTCAGGCGGCATGAAGCAGCGTGTCGGCCTCGCCCGTGCGCTTGCGATGGAGCCCAAGGTTCTTCTGCTCGACGAGCCGTTCGGCGCGCTCGATGCGCTCACCAGAGCGAATTTGCAGGAAACTGTAATGGCTTTGCACCAGAAGCTCGGCAACACCGTCATGATGATCACGCACGATGTCGATGAGGCCGTGCTGCTTTCCGACCGTATCGTGATGATGACGAACGGTCCGGCGGCAAAGATCGGCGAAGTGCTGGAGGTCCCGCTCGCGCGGCCTCGCAAGCGGCTCGATCTGGTGTCCGATCCCGTTTACATCAAGTGCCGCGCGGCGGTGCTGAAATTCCTCTACGAGCGGCACCGCTACGTCGAGGCTGCCTGAGACGCTGTCATGAAGCAGCGTCTTGTCATCGTCGGCAGCGGAATGGCGTCGGGCAGGATGCTTGAGCATCTCTGCGCCGATGCGCCCGATTTATTCGACATAACGCTGTTCGGAGCAGAGCCGCACGGAAACTACAACCGCATCATGCTGTCGCCCGTGCTCGCGGGTGAGGAAACGTTCGGCGAAATCGTAACGCACGATGCGGCTTGGTACGCAGCGCGTAACATTTCGTTCCGCTTCGGCGAGGCTGTGACGAAAATCGACCGCGAACGGAAGGTTATCGTCTCGCGCAATGGCGAAACCGCTTACGATAAGCTCGTCATTGCGACGGGATCAGCGCCTTTCATCCTTCCGGTCGCCGGCAAGGATTTGCGTGGCGTGGTTGCATTCCGCGACCTCGACGATGTCGAAACCATGCTGACAGCCGCTGCAAAGCCAGACGCGAAAGCGGTCGTTATCGGAGGCGGATTGCTGGGCCTCGAAGCAGCCGCGGCGCTAAAGAAGCGCGGGATGGATGTTGTGCTGCTTCATCTCATGGATCATTTGATGGAGTTGCAGCTCGACCCGCCGGCGGCGCGGCTTCTGCAAAACGAACTCGAAGGGCGCGGCATCCGCGTCCGCTGCCGCGCAGAGACAAAAGCGCTGCTCGGTCATAAGCGCATCGAAGCGGTGCTGCTCGACGACGGCACGATCTATCCTGCCGATCTCGTCGTGATGGCAGCGGGTATCCGGCCCGAGACACGGATTGCAACCGACGCGGGCCTCCATGTCGAGCGCGGCGTTCTAGTGGACGATCGGATGCAGACGTCCGATTCCGATATTTTCGCGGTTGGCGAGTGCGCCGAACACGACAGCCGCTGTTACGGCTTTGTTGAGCCGCTCTACGAGATGGCTGCCGTCGCCGCGCAGTCATTGGCCGGTATTGAAGCGCGGTTCCGTCCGCTGAAGTTTGCCACGAACCTTAAGGTGACTGGCGTGCATGTCTTTTCCGCCGGTGACTTCATGGGGGGTACGGATTGCGAGCGCATTTTATACAGCGATCCGTCGCTCGGCGTTTACAAGAAGCTGGTTCTTAGGGGTGACAAGCTCGCGGGCGCGGTGCTGTTCGGCGATACCGCCGACGGCCAATGGTACCTCGAGCTGATACGCGCGCAGACCTCGGTCGCGGCAACGCGAAACAACCTTGCGTTTGGCCGTGCCCTTGCGATGCGAAAGGCGGCCTGAAATGTCCGCCGACTTCAGCCCCGAACAGAAACGTTATCTCGAAGGCTTCGCCTCCGGACTGCAAACCGCGCGTGCGGCACGCGGCGTTGGCGCGCAAGCGGGAACAAACGCACCTTCCGGACCTGATGCTGCGCATCACGCGGCACAGGCGCGTTTCGAGTCTGAAGGCAAAAAGCTGGCCGCCGAAGAAAAGGGCAAGCGTGAAGAGCACGCGTTTGATGCCTATGCGCGATTGAAAGATCAGGCAGAGGGCGGAACCTTCCCGAAGGGACAGGATATTTTCCGCTGGAAATATCACGGCCTTTTTTATGTAGCGCCGGCGCAGGATTTCTTCATGTGCCGTTTGCGCATCGCGAACGGAATCTTGAGAGCGTGGCAGTTCGCGGCGCTCGCCGAGATTGCCGCGCGGCATGGCGGTGGCTATTCGCACGTGACGACACGCGCTAACCTGCAGATCCGGGAGATTCCTGCCGCTGACGGTCCGGCGCTGATCGAAAAGATCGTCGATATCGGTCTCGCAACCAAGGGATCGGGCGCGGACAACATCCGCAACGTCACCGGCACGCCGACCGCCGGCATAGACCCGCAGGAGCTTCTCGATACGCGGCCCTATGCGCGCGAATGGCATCACCGCATTCTCAACGATCGCGGTCTTTACGGATTACCGCGCAAGTTCAATGTCGCTTTCGACGGCGCAGGCATCGTGCCCGTGCTGGAAGACACCAACGACATCGGTTTTCAGGCGGTTGAGGTGCTGGACGGCTTTGATATTGAGCCGGGGGTCTGGTTCCGGCTCGCGCTTGGCGGCATCACCGGGCACAGAGATTTTGCGCGCGACACCGGCGTGATCGTAAGGCCGCATGAGGCGGGGAAGGTCGCTGACGCGATCGTGCGCGTCTTCATTGACCACGGCGACCGCACCAATCGCAACAAGGCGCGTCTGAAGTATGTTCTCGATGCCTGGGGTTTCGAGAAGTATCTCGCGGCGGTCGAGGAAAAACTCGGCGAGAAGCTTACACGCGTTTCTGCTGAAGCGGTGAAGCCGCGGCCGCCGTTCGACCGTCTTGCGCATATCGGCGCGCACGAGCAGAAACAAAAGGGACTTTACTGGCTCGGTGTCGTTCTGCCGGTTGGCAAAGTAACCGCCGAGCAGATGCGCGGGCTCGCGAAGATTTCGACGGATTTGGGTGATGGCGATATTCGCCTGACCGTGTGGCAAAACCTTCTGATTTCTGGAGTTCCGGCTGACAAGATCGCGCTTGCGGAAGCGGCGATCGAAAAACTCGGACTTTCCACAAAGGCAACGTCGGTGCGCGCAGGTCTCGTTGCCTGCACCGGCAGCAAGGGATGCCGTTTCTCCGCCTCCGATACCAAAGGCCATGCCGCGGCGATTGCCGATTATTGCGACGAGCGCGTGCAACTCGACAGACCGGTAAACATTCATCTCACCGGATGTCACCATTCCTGTGCACAGCATTATATCGGCGACATCGGTTTGATCGGTGCGCGCGTCGAGACCGGCGCGGAAGGCGAAACGGTCGAGGGTTATCACGTTCATGTCGGCGGCGGCTTCGGACCCGAAGCCGCGATCGGACGCGAGATTTATCGCGACGTGAAGGCGGAAGAAGCGCCGGAGCTGATCGCACGCATGCTGCGGGGGTATCTCGCGCATCGCTCCGGCGATGAGACGTTCCTGGCATTCTCGAAGCGGCAGGAAGTCGATGTGCTGCGCACGATCTTCGACGCGGAGGCGGTAGAATGACCGTCAATGCGCAACCCGTGCTGCCGACCATCGTTCCGGAGAGCGCGCCGTTTTCCGATGACCAGCGCGCATGGCTGAACGGATTTTTCGCAGGACTCGTTTCGCTCGATCAGATGACGGCGCTTTCGCCTGATCAGGCGAAAGGTTTAATGCCCGAAGGGCCGAAAGGTCCGCTGGACGACGGCGACGATGGCGAAGCGCCGTGGCACGATCAGACCCTGCCGCTCGCGGAGCGCATGAAACTTGCCGAGAGCAGACCGCTTCGCCGCAAGATGATGGCGGCGATGGCGCAGCAGGATTGCGGTCAGTGCGGATATAATTGCGAAGACTATTCGAACGCACTCTTTCTGAAGAGCGAAGAGCGGCTCAATCTTTGCGTTCCGGGCGGAAAAGAAACCAACCGGATGCTGAAAAAGCTGTTAGAGGAGTTCGGCGACACTGCTCCCGTGGCGGCGCAGACGGCCGACGCGAAGCCGAAGGAAGCATCCGCAGTAGCGCCGGGACGTTCGCGTGACAATCCGGTGATCGCGAAAATGTCAGCGCGCTATATGTTGAACGGCGAGCGCTCCGAGAAGCGCACGCATCATGTTGATTTCGATCTTTCCGGTACCGGTCTCGATTACGTCGTTGGCGACTCGTTCGGGGTGTTTCCGGAAAATCATCCGGGTCTTGTCGATGCGGTAATCGCCATGATCGGCGCGCGGCCCGACATGAAGATCGGCGAGAAAACATTGCGCGATGTCTTGCGTCAGGACGTTTCGCTTTCTCCCGCGCCGGATTCGCTCTTCCAGCTTCTCTCGCTGCTTGTCGGCGGCGAGCGGCGCAAGAAGGCAAAGGCGCTTGCCGCCGGAGAAGATCCGGATGGCGATGCCGCAACACTCGATGTACTGGCGGCGATCAAAAAGTTCGAGGGAGTGCGGCCGGACGCCGAGGTCTTTGTCGAAGCGCTCGAGCCGTTACAGCCGCGGCTATACTCGATTTCGTCGAGCCCGAAGGCAGATAAGGACAAGATTTCGTTGACCGTCGATCTCGTGCGCTATGTCGTCGGCGAACGCGAGCGGCGTGGCGTGGCGTCCGAGTTTCTTGCAAACGGAATCGAGACTGGCGGCGCGCTGAAAGTATACGTGCAGCGTGCGCACAATTTCGCTCTGCCAGCAAACGCCGAAACGCCGATCATCATGGTCGGCCCCGGCACCGGGGTGGCACCATTTCGTGCGTTCCTGCAGGAGCGGATGGCGACGAAAGCAAAGGGCAGGAACTGGCTGTTCTTCGGCCACCAGCGCAGCGAATGCGACTTTTTTTATCGGGATGAGCTCTCGGGGATGCAGGCAACAGGTCTGCTCACGAGGCTTACGCTTGCCTGGTCGCGAGACGACGATCAGAAAATCTATGTTCAGGACCGCATGCGGGAAGAGGGCGCCGAACTCTTCACATGGCTGGAAGCCGGCGCGCACTTTTATATATGCGGCGATGCCAAGCGCATGGCGAAGGATGTCGAACGCACCCTTGTCGAGATCGTAGCGCAACACGGCAAGCGCTCGACCGAAGACGCGGTCGCTTATGTGAACGCGCTCAAGAAAACCGGCCGCTATCAGGCGGACGTTTACTGATGAATATGCAGGCGCCCATAGAGCCTGCGGTCAGGACGACGTGTCCTTATTGTGGCGTGGGTTGCGGCGTGCTTGCCAGGCCCGATGGAAGGGGTGGCGCGGAAATTTCAGGCGATCCCGCGCACCCTGCGAACTTCGGAAGGTTATGTTCGAAGGGCTCCGCGCTCGGGGAGACACTGGGGCTTCAGACGCGGCTTTTGCACCCCATGATCCGCGATGCTGGCGGTACGTTGCAACGTGCCTCGTGGGATATCGCGCTCGATAAAGTCGCGAACGGCTTGCAAGGCACTATCGAAAAGTACGGGCCGAACGCAGTCGCTTTCTATCTCTCCGGTCAGCTACTTACGGAGGACTACTACGTCGCGAACAAATTGATGAAAGGTTTCATCGGCTCCGCGAACGTGGACACCAATTCGCGGCTTTGCATGGCCTCGTCCGTTGCCGCGCACCGGCGCGCGTTCGGTTCCGACACCGTTCCAGGCTCTTATGAGGATTTCGACGAAGCCGACCTGATCGTGCTGGTCGGTTCAAACGCGGCGTGGTGCCATCCGATCCTGTTCCGCCGTATGATCGAGAACCGCGAGCGGCATGGGGCCAAGATTGTCGTAATCGACCCGCGCCGCACGGCGACTGCAGAGGAAGCCGACCTGTTCCTGCCGGTGGCACTGGGTATGGACACGGTATTGTTCTCCGGTCTGCTTGCCGATCTCGCCGACAAGCATGCGCTCGATTTTTCGTATATCGCGCAGCACACCGAGGGCTTCGAAGCGGCGCTCGCTCGCGCGCGCGAAGTGGCGCCTTCGCTCGAAGCCATATCGTCCCGCACTGGAGTTGCGAAGAAAGACATCGTTGCCTTTTTCGAAATGTTCCGCACGACCAAGCGCGTCGTCACCGCCTTCTCGCAAGGCGTAAATCAGTCTGCGCAAGGCACCGACAAGGCGAATGCGATCATCAACTGCCATCTCGCGACCGGACGGATCGGCAAGCCGGGGATGGGGCCGTTTTCGCTCACCGGCCAGCCGAATGCGATGGGCGGACGTGAAGTAGGCGGGCTCGCCAACCAGCTCGCTGCCCACATGAACTTTTCGCCAGATGATATCGATCGCGTCGGCCGGTTCTGGAATGCCACGGCAGTTGCCAAACGCGAAGGTCTGAAAGCTGTGCAGATGTTCGATGCGATCGAGCGCGGCGAGATCAAGGCGCTCTGGGTCATGGCGACCAACCCGGCTGTGTCGCTGCCGCGCGCGGATGCGGTTCGCGCGGCATTCGCCAAGCTCGATCTTTTCGTCGTCTCCGAGAACGTGTTTTCGAACGACACGGTAAATAGTGGTGCGCACGTGCTGCTGCCGGCGGCGGCCTGGGGCGAGAAGGACGGGACGGTTACAAATTCGGAGCGCCGCATCTCGCGGCAACGTGCGTTCGTTTCGATGCCGGGAGAGGCGAAACCCGATTGGCAGATTGTGAGCGAGGTCGGGGTCCGCATGGGCTTTGCTGACGCTTTCGCTTATTCGTCCGCGGCGGACGTTTTCCGCGAGCACGCGGCACTCTCGGCGTTCGAGAACAAAGGCACGCGCGATTTCGATATTGGCGCGTTCAAGAATATCACGGATGAAGGCTATGGTGCGCTGGAGCCGGCGATATGGCCTCTTCGCGCGAAGAACGAACCGCCGCAGAAACGCTTTTTCGAGTCAGGCGGCTTCTTCACCGCAAATAAGCGCGCGAAGATGGTCGCGCCGGAAATCCCGAAACTCGCGGAAGAAGTTTGCGCTGAGTTTCCGCTGCGTCTCAACACCGGCCGCATTCGCGACCAGTGGCACACCATGACCCGAACGGGCTTGAGCCCGAAATTGGGTCAGCACCTGCCCGAGCCCTTCGTTGAGGTAAATCCGGATGACGCGAAGCATTTCGGCGTAGAGGAAGGCGGCTTCGCCCGGTTGCGCTCGGTGCACGGCGAAGCTGTTTTCCGTGTGAAGGTCGATGCGGGTCAGCAACGAGGTTCGCTTTTCGTGCCGATCCATTGGAGCGATACGAACGCCTCCGCCGCACGCGGTGGCGTATTGGTCGCTCCAGCTACCGATCCGTTCTCTGGTCAGCCCGAAGCGAAAGCGACTCCAGCTTCGATCGAGCGCGTCGAGTTTCGCTATTCCGGGTTCGTATTGTCTTCCGGTGCGTTATCGCTGCCGCGCGATATGTTCTGGTCGCGTGTCGCGCTGGAGGCCGGCGAGGGTTTCCTGTTTGCGGGAAATAGAGACCTCGCGTTCTGGCGCGATCTTGCGGCGCAACGGCTACCGGCGGGCGCAGAAAGTATCGAGTACGCGGACGAGAGCCATGAGATCGTCCGCATTGCGCACATCGTCGATGGACGCCTGACTTTCTGCATTTTCGTGTCGCCGTCTACGAACCGCGCAACATGGGGCAGTGTGAAGCAAGCGCTCGCGTTCGAGCAAATCGATGCGCGGCAGCGTGCGCTGCTGCTGTCTGGCGCCAATCCATCGGGCGTCGCGGACAGCGGTCCGTTGGTCTGCGCGTGTTTCGGCGTGGGACTTAACGCGATCAGTGCAGCGGTCGCGAGCGGACACGCCTGCAGCGTGGACGAGATTGGCGTTCAGCTACGCGCCGGAACGAATTGCGGTTCATGCAAGCCGGAACTGAAGAGGATTTTGCACAATGTCAGAGCCCCGCAAACCGTCTGAAGCAAAGCCCGCCCGGATGGGCAGGCTCGCGCGGCTTCCCGTATTTTATGCGCTGGAAGGCAAGCGCGTCCTCGTCGCTGCGAATGGCATGGGCGCGGTCTGGAAAGTAGAGTTGCTTGCCGCTGCTGGCGCGCATGTGGATGTCTACGCGCCAAAGCCCGGTGCCGACTTGTTAGAACTTGCAAACGATGAGGCATTTGCTGGAAAGATCGCAGTCCATGCGCGCAGTTGGAGCGAGCGAGACCTTTCGGGCGCTACCATGGCAGTCGGCACGTTCAGGACGGATGAAGAGTCCGAAAGCTTCGCACGTGCCGCGCGCGCCGCGGGCGTTCCGGTAAACGTCATCGATAAGCCTGCGTTCTGTGACTTCGCTTTCGGCTCGATCGTAAACCGTTCACCGCTCGTCATCGGCATCTCTACAGATGGTGCGGCACCCGTATTCGGGCAGGCGATCCGCGCAAAAATCGAAGCGATGCTGCCAATGGGGTTTGCGGGCTGGGCGGAAGCGGCAAGGCGCTGGCGCGGCGTATTACAGTCAGCGGACGAATTTAGCTTCGCCGCGCGCCGCCGCTTTTGGCAACTCTTTACGGCACGCGCGCTTGCAGAGCCTAACCGCGCGCCGGAACAGGACGACTATGCATCGCTTCTTGCCGAACTTCGCACCGAGGGCGCGCGCGTAGAGCAGGGCTCTGTCACACTCGTTGGTGCGGGACCTGGCGATCCCGAATTGCTCACACTGCGCGCGGTGCGGGCGTTGCAATCTGCGGACGTTATCCTGATCGACGACCTCGTCTCCGCAGACGTGCTCGATTTCGCCCGCCGCGAAGCGAAGAAGATGCTGGTCGGCAAGACCGGCGGCGGCCCGGCCTGCAAGCAGAACGAGATTAACGAACTGATGGTGTCGCTGGCGAAGAAGGGCAAGCGTGTTGTGCGGCTCAAGGGCGGCGATCCGATGATTTTCGGACGCGCAGGAGAAGAGATCGAAGCGTGCAGGCTTGCGGAGATTCCGATCGAGGTGGTGCCGGGAATCACGGCGGCGCAAGGAGCCGCAAGCCGTTTGCAGATTTCGCTGACGCACCGGCTGCGTGCACGGCGCATACAATATGTGACGGGGCATGCGGCGAACGGAAAGCTGCCGGAGAACATCGACTGGCGGAGTATCGCCGATCCGGCGGCGGTCACGGCGATTTATATGCCGTCACGGACGTTTGTTGAGTTCTCGGCGCAAGCCGAGGCGGCAGGGCTTGCTGCCGGAACGCCCGCGATTGCGATCTGGAACGCTACCCGGCCCGGACAGAGTGTCTTGCGCTCAACGCTGCGCGAGATGCGCGAAGTCCTGCCGGAGCGAAGCGAACAGGGCCCGCTTCTTATTCTTCTCGGTGAGGCGCTGAGCGAAACGCTGGCCGTCTCGGAAAGCGAGCCGGAGCAGAGGGCTGGGCGCGTAGCCTAATACGTCGCCCTTCCGCCGGAGATATCGAACACCGCCCCGGTCGTGAACGAGTTGTCTTCGGATGCCATCCACGCCACGAGCGACGCGAGTTCTTCGACGAGCACGAAGCGTGCGCGGGGGATTTTCGACAGCATGAAGTCGATATGCTGCTGCGTGATCTGGTCGAAGATCGCGGTCTTCGCGGCGGCCGGCGTCACCGCGTTTACGGCGATATCGTAGCTCGCCAATTCCTTACCGAGCGATTTCGTGAGCGCGATCACGCCTGCCTTGGATGCCGAATAGTGCGCGGCGTTCGGATTGCCTTCCTTGCCCGCGATCGAGGCGATATTCACGATGCGCCCGTATTTTTGCTTGATCATGTGCGGAACAATCGCCTTGGAGCAGACGAACGGACCGTCGAGATTGATCCGCATGACGCGGCGCCATTCGTCAACCGCGGTTTCCCAGACCGTCGCGTTTGCGCCGGCGACGCCTGCGTTATTCACGAGAATGTCGATCTTGCCGAAGTCCTTGAGCGTGGCATCGCGCGCTTTCTCGACCGCCTGGAGATCGGAAACGTCAAGGCCATACGACTTCGTGCCGGTCCCGAGCTCGTTCGCTGTTCGTTGCGCGTAAACCTGATCCAAATCCCAGATCGCAACCCGTGCGCCGGAAGCGACAAAGCGCTCGGTGATCGCGCGGCCGAAGCCTTGCGCGCCGCCGGTGACGACGGCAACGCGGCCGGAAAGATCGATTTTATTCATGGCTATTTCCTTATAGCGTCCAGCCGCCGTCGGCGACATGCGCGCCGCCGGTCGTAAACGAAGACTCATCGCTTGCGAGATAGACGGCAAGCGAAGCAATTTCATCCGCCGTGCCGAGACGGCCGAGCGGCTGCCGCGAGACGAAGTTTTTCATGCCTTCGGGGCCTTGCGCAGCCGCGCGGCCGAGCATCGACGGCGTTTCGATGGTGCCGGGACAGATGCAGTTGCAGCGGATGCTTTTCGCGATGAAGTCGGCGGCGACCGCGCGGGTAAGTGCCGCAACCGCCGCTTTGGTTGCGCCATAGACGTATCGATTGGGTGCGGCCTTCAATACGCCCGCAGCGGAAGCGATGTTGACGATCGAGCCGCCACCGCCCGCAAGCATTGCGGGCAAAAACGCCTTGATCGTGCGGTGCATCGATTTCACGTTGAGGTCGAACGAGAAGTCCCAGTCCTTGTCGCTGCATTCGAGCACGGTGCCGTGATGTACGAAGCCCGCCGCGTTCAGAAGAATATCGGCCTTGCCGATCCGCTTCGCGGCTTCGTTCACGGCTTCGGTCGAAAGCACATCGAGCTTGAAGGCTTCTGTAACGCCGGCCTTCTTCAGATCCGCAAAGGCGCTCTCGTTGATGTCGCTAGCGAATACATGCGCGCCTTCGCGCGCGAATGCGATAGCGCAGGCGTGACCGATGCCGGCGGAGGCAGCAGTGACGAAAGCACGTTTGCCTTTCAGTCTTCCTGACATTTCTTGCTTACCCGATCAGTGAGAGTGGCGCGGTGTGCCGAATTTCTTGGCGATGTCCTGATAGCGCGTCGCGAGTTCGAGACAGGCGCCGCTCGCGTGCTGCCCGACAGTGTTGCGATAGAGCTCTTGCCAGGGCGTATGATGTTCCGGGTAGGGAAAGCCGCCTTTAGCTTTCAGTTCGGCCTGACGCTTCGCGACTTCCTCCGCGGAAATGAGAATGTTCGCCTCGCCCTTCTTGAGGTCGATGCGCACCTTGTCGCCGCTCTTCAAAATCGCGAGGCCGCCGCCCGCCGCCGCTTCCGGCGAAGCATTCAGGATCGAAGGCGAGCCGGACGTGCCCGATTGCCTGCCATCGCCGATGCAGGGCAGCGACTTGATCCCGCGTTTGATGAGCGCCGCGGGTGGCTGCATGTTCACGACCTCCGCGCCGCCGGGATAGCCGATTGGCCCCGTACCGCGGATGAAGAGAATGCAGTGTTCGTCGATGTTGAGCGAAGGATCGTCGATCCTGGTGTGATATTCTTCCGGACCTTCGAACACGATGGCGCGGCCTTCAAACGCTTCCGGGTTCTTCGGATCGGAAAGATAACGGTCGCGAAATTCCTTGGAGATGACGCTCGTCTTCATGATCGCGCTGTCGAACAGATTACCGGAAAGTACGATAAACCCGGCGTCGTTCACGAGCGGCTTGTCGTAGGACCAGATCACGTCGTTGTCGGGCGGGGGTGCGCTACGACAGTTTTCGCCCATGGTCTTGCCGTTCACGGTGAGCGCGCTTTCGTGAATTTTCTTCTTCGACATCAGCTCTCGCACGACCGCTGGCACGCCGCCGGAGCGGTGATATTCCTCGCCGAGATATTTTCCGGCGGGCTGCAGGTTCACGAGCAGCGGCACCTTATGGCCGACCCGTTGCCAGTCCTGCACTGTAAGCTCCACACCGACGTGTCGCGCGAGCGCGTTCAGGTGGATCGGCGCGTTCGTTGAACCGCCGATTGCGGAGTTCACGACGATTGCGTTCTCAAAGGCTTCTTTCGTGAGAATGTCGGAAGGTTTCAGATCCTCCCACACCATTTCGACGATGCGCTTTCCGGTGAGATAGGAAATCTGACCGCGTTCGCGATAGGGCGCGGGGATAGCGGCACATCCCGGCAGCGACATGCCGAGCGCTTCGGCGAGCGAATTCATGGTCGAGGCGGTGCCCATGGTGTTGCAATGGCCGACCGAAGGCGCGGAAGACGCGACGATCTCCATGAACTCGTCATAGTTGATTTCCCCGGTGGCGAGACGCTCGCGCGATTTCCAGACGATCGTGCCGGAACCCGTGCGCTCGCCGTTGAACCAGCCGTTCAGCATCGGCCCGCCGGATAGAACGATCGCCGGAATGTTCACGGTCGCAGCCGCCATCAGGCAAGCAGGCGTGGTCTTGTCGCAGCCCGTGGTCAGCACCACGCCGTCGAGCGGATAGCCGAACAGAACTTCCACGAGCGAGAGATAGGCGAGATTGCGGTCGAGTGCGGCGGTCGGGCGCTTGCCGGTTTCCTGAATGGGATGACACGGAAATTCCAGCGCGACGCCGCCCGCGTCGCGGATGCCTTCACGCACGCGCTTCGCAAGTTCCAGATGGTGCCGGTTACAAGGCGAGAGGTCGCTGCCGGTCTGGGCGATGCCGATGATCGGCTTGCCGGATTGCAGTTCCTGCCGCGTCAGGCCGTAATTCAGATAACGCTCAAGATAGAGCGCGGTCATCGCCGGGTCATGGGTGTCGTCGAACCAGAGCCGGGAGCGGAGTTTCGGCTTTTTGTCGGCGCCGTTTCCGGATTGGCTCATCGGTCTACTCCCGCTTCAGGACGCGAAAATCGAGCGGCTAGAGTAATCGCCGCCAAAAGACAGCGCTACCATTTTCTTGCAAGGCTGGTCTGGCGAAGTGGCAGAAGTGCCTCAGCCGTTACGAGGCGCCGAACTTTCCCTGATCATCAGCTCAAACCCGAGGTCAACGACCGGCTTAGCCGGCCGCCGGCCTTCGACGGCTTCGACCAGCATGGTGACGGCATCGCGGCCCATTTCATAGCGGTTTGTACGCACGCTTGAGAGCGACGGAACTGCGGAAGCCATGAATTCCATATCGTTGAAACCGATGATTGCGAGCTTTTCGGGGATAGCGATCCCGCGCCGCTGACATTCGAAGAGAACCCCGAGCGCCAAGTCGTCGTTGATGCAGAAGACGGCGTCCAGATCAGGGGCTTTCGCAAGCAAATCGGCAAGTAAAGTGCCGCCCAAGGTCATGGCGGTGGGGGTTGGGGTCGTCAGAATGAGGTTTGGGTCGAATAGGGACGCCGCTTTCATGGCGTCGCGATAGCCCTCGAGGCGGCGTTGCACGCGGGGGTCCATGCGTGCGCCAATGAAGCCGATGCGCTTCCGGCCCTGCTGCAGGAGGTGAGAAACCGCAGCAAAAGCCGCGTCGTAATGGGAGAATCCGACCATCATATCGACCGGGTCAGGGCCGGTTTCCATGATCTGCACGATCGGGCAGTTCATGGCCTGCATGACCGCGCGCGACTCTTCAGTCTGGTTGATGCCGGTGACGATGAGGCCGGCGGGTTTCTGCGCCTGGAACAGCCGCAGCAGCTTCTCCTCCTGCAAAATACTGTAGCGCGTGTTCACGAACTGGATGGTGTAGCGGCTGCCCTCCGACGCGTCATAGATGCCGCGCAGCACGTCGTTGAACACATTATTCGTGAGCGACGGGATCAGAACGCCAATGACCTCTGTGCGCTGCGAAGCGAGCGCTCGCGCTGCAAGATTGGGTACGTAACCGAGCTCTTTAGCAGCGCTTTCAACCCTTTCGCGCTTGCTAACAGAGAGCGCTTCCGGATTGCGAAAGAAACGTGAAGCAGTAATCGGGCTCACGCCGGCAAGTTTCGCAACTTCGGTGAGACGGATCGGCCCTAATTTTCTGCTCTTGCGCGGCATTTCACGCTCATATCACGTGGCTCTGCTAATTGACAGCGCTACCACGACCGGCCACACTCTTTGGAATTAAGAAGAAGAGCAGGAGAGGCGAAAACGCCCGCGAACTGCCCGAATAAAAGGGAGAGGCGCAATGGCGTCCGTGCAGATACGGGACGTTCGAAAGTCGTTTGGCGACGTAGAAATTCTGCATGGCGTGTCCGTCCCGATCGAGGACGGGCAATTCGTGGTTCTGGTCGGCCCTTCCGGCTGCGGAAAATCGACGCTGCTGCGCATGCTTGCCGGTCTTGAGAACATAACTTCCGGCACGATTTCCATCGGCGGGCGCGTGGTGAACAACGTTCACCCGAAAGAGCGCGACATCGCGATGGTGTTTCAGAACTACGCGCTTTATCCCCACATGACGGTCGCGAAAAACATGGGCTTTTCGCTCATGCTGCGCGGTGCCAGCAAAAGCGAAATCGACGAGCGGGTGAAGAAGGCCGCGCATATTCTCGGCTTGATGCCGCTGCTCGAACGCTATCCGCGGCAGTTGTCTGGCGGTCAGCGCCAGCGCGTCGCGATGGGCCGTGCGATCGTACGCGATCCGCAAGTATTCCTGTTCGACGAACCGCTCTCGAATCTCGACGCGAAGCTCCGCGTCGCGATGCGCACCGAGATCAAGGAACTGCATCAGCGCCTGAAAACCACAACGGTTTATGTCACGCACGACCAGATCGAGGCCATGACCATGGCTGACAAGATCGTCGTCATGCATGACGGCGTGATCGAGCAAATGGGCGCGCCGCTTGAATTGTACGACCGGCCAGTCAATCAGTTCGTAGCCGGTTTCATCGGCTCTCCAGCGATGAACTTCATCGACGGAAAACTACAAGCAAACGGCTCGGCCTATGTCGAGGCCGCGGGTGGTTACAAACTGCCGCTGAAAACGTTGCCACAGGGCTTGACGGGCCGTGATGTTGTTTACGGAATTCGCCCCGAGCATTTCGAGCATGGCGAGGGCGGTTTGCCGGCGGAAGTCGTCGTCGTCGAGCCGACCGGATCGGAAACCCAGATTGTCGCGCGGATCGGCAATCAGGAAGTCATTGCCGTATTCCGCGAGCGCCAGAGCGTGAAGCCTGGCGACAAGATTTCGCTGCGCCCGCGCGCGGACGCAGCCCACCTCTTCGCCAAGGATAGCGGAAAAAGAATCTAACGAAGCTTGAAGCATAAGACCGTCCACGGGAGGAAATCATGGACAAAAAGCTGGAGATGAACCGCCGCTCGCTGCTGAAAGGCTCCGCCGCGGCTGCAACGATTGCGACTGTAGGTGCCGACCAGTTATTTAACTACGCGACCGCTTGGGCGCAGACTGCGCCCTTCAAGGCGGAAGCGAACGCGAAGATCACCGTGCTGCGCTGGCGCCGCTTCGTCGAAGCGGAAGACAAGGCCTTCATGGCGATGGTGGACGCCTTCCAGAAGGCGACCGGCGTTTCCGTTACCGTCACGAACGAGTCGTTCGAGGATGTGCAGCCGAAGGCATCCGTCGCTGCGAACACGGGCTCCGGTCTCGACATGGTGTGGGGCCTCTATTCGCTCCCGCATCTTTTCCCCGAGAAGTGCCTCGACATGAGCGATGTCGCGAACTACCTCGGCAAAAAGTACGGCGGTTGGGCATCGTCGGCCGAGCTTTACGGCAAGGCGAAAGGCAAGTGGATCTGTCTGCCGGTTGCGACCACCGGTGGCCTGATGAATTACCGCATCAGTTCGATGGAGAAGGCGGGCTTCAAGGAATTCCCGAAAGACACCGGCGGCTTCCTCGAACTCGTGAAAGCCCTGAAGAAAAACAACACGCCGGCCGGCTTCGCGCTGGGCCATGCCTCGGGCGACGCCAATACCTGGCTGCACTGGGCGCTGTGGTCGCATGGCGGCAACCTCGTCGATAAGGACGACAAGGTCGTCATCAACTCGCCAGAAACCGCGAAGGCGCTGCAATTCGTCAAGGAGCTCTACGACAACTTCGTGCCGGGCACGGCGTCGTGGAACGACTCGTCGAACAACAAGGCCTTCGTGGCGGGCGAGCTTCATCTCACCTCGAACGGCATTTCGGTTTATGTGACCGCGTCGCGCGAAAATAAGGCGGTCGCGGAAGACATGAATCACGCCTACATGCCGATCGGCCCGGTCGGACGCCCGACCGAACTGCATCTTGCGTTCCCGATCCTCACGTTCAACTTCTCGAAGTTCCCGAATGCGTGCAAAGCCTTTGCGGCCTTCATGCAGGAAGCGGAAAACTTCAATCCGTGGATCAACGCGGCACAAGGTTATCTGTCGCACTTCCTCAACGCTTACGACAGCAACCCGGTCTGGACCGCCGATCCGAAGCGGACGGTTTATCGCGACGTTTCCAAGCGCACGCTGACACCCGCGGGTCTCGGCACGCTCGGCGAAAAGGCAGCGGCCGCGATCGCCGACTTCGTGGTGGTCGATATGTTCGCGAACTACTGCACCGGCCGCGAAGATATCAAGGGTGCGATCGCGATTGCCGAGAGGCAGACGCGCCGCATCTATCGTTAAACCTCCCGCGGCGGCGCGGGTAACTGCGCCGCCGTATTTTTCTTCTCAGTATGGAATGCGGCTGGCATGAGCACGGTCGAGGAAGCGGGAACGCCGGGCCGAGGCGAATTGTCCTGGTGGGGACGGCTGCAGACCAATCGCAACTGGCTTGCGATCTGGTTTATGCTGCCGGCGGCCGCATTTCTTCTGCTTTTCCTCGCCTGGCCGCTGCTTCTTGGCGTTTGGCTTTCGTTTACGGATGCGCGGCTTGCGCGGCCAGGAAAATTTATCGGTTTCGAGAACTACGAGTGGCTCTGGGACGATAGCGTCTTCTGGCTGTCCGTATTCAACACGCTGCTCTACACGATCGTCGCGAGCATCATTAAGTTCGCCGTCGGTCTATATCTCGCGCTGCTTCTGAACCGGCACATGCCGTTCAAGGCGATGATCCGTTCGGTCGTGTTGATCCCCTTCATCGTGCCGACAGTACTCTCGGCCATCGCCTTCTGGTGGATTTACGACTCGCAATTCTCGATCATCTCGTGGTCGCTGAAGCAGATGGGTCTAATCGAGCGTAACATCGACTTTCTCGGCGACGGCAATCTGGCGCGTGCAAGCCTGATCTTCGCGAATATCTGGCGCGGCGTGCCTTTCGTCGCGATTACGCTGCTTGCGGGCCTGCAGACCGTGTCGCCGTCGCTCTACGAAGCTGCGACGCTCGACGGCGCGTCCGCGTGGCAGCGCTTCCGTTATGTCACTTATCCCTTGCTCACGCCCATCATCGCGGTCGTGATGACATTCTCAGTGCTGTTTACTTTCACGGACTTCCAGTTGATCTGGGCGATGACGCGCGGCGGACCTGCAAATGCGACGCATTTGATGGCGACACTCTCTTATTCCCGCGGAATTCTCAGCGGGCAGTTAGGCGAGGGCGCCGCCATCGCTACAGCGATGATCCCGTTCCTGCTCGCCGCGATCATGATTTCATGGTTCGGCCTGCAGCGGCGCAAGTGGCAGCACGGGGAGAACAATGACTGACACCGCTGTGCAAAAGCCGACAACAACGACGCATGTGCTGACTACCGATACGCAGGAGGGGATGACCTACCTCGAAAGCGTGCCGCGGCGCCTGATCACGCTGTGGCTGCCGCTCGGCATCATCATGATCGTGCTGCTGTTCCCGTTCTACTGGATGGCGCTGACGTCGGTAAAGCCGAACGCGCAGCTCATCGACATGAACACCTATAACCCGTTCTGGGTGGTCGACCCTACGCTCGACCACATCAAGCGGCTTTTGTTCGAGACGGCTTATCCGCGCTGGCTCTGGAATACGATGTACGTGGCGGCAGCGTCGACCGTGTTGTCGATCTTTGCGAGCGTGCTCGCGGCTTACGCGATTGCGCGGCTGCGCTTTCGCGGCTCGCAGATGATCGGTGCCATGATCTTCATGGCCTATCTGATCCCGCCGTCGATTCTTTTTATCCCGCTGGCTTCGGTCATTCACTTCTACGGACTGTTCGACACGCCGCTTGCGCTCATTCTGGTGTATCCGACGATCCTGATTCCATTCTCGACCTGGCTCTTGATGGGATACTTCAAGACGATCCCATTCGAGTTGGAGGAATGTGCGCTGATCGACGGCGCCAGCCGATGGCAAATTCTCACGAAGATCATCGTGCCGCTCGCCATTCCCGGACTGATCTCGGCCTTCATCTTTTCTTTCACGCTGTGCTGGAACGAATTCATCTACGCGCTGACACTGATTTCATCGGTGCAGAACCGCACGGTGCCGGTCGCGATCGTGAGCGAACTCGTGGACGGCGACGTCTATCGCTGGGGCTCGCTGATGGCGGGCGCGCTCGTCGGCTCGCTGCCGCTCGTGATCCTGTACGCATTCTTCGTCGAGCACTATGTTTCGGCGATGACAGGTGCGGTGAAGGAATAGCCGATGCACGTATTGATACTGGGCGCGGCCGGTATGATCGGCCGCAAGCTCACCGGGCGTTTGCTCAAAGAGCAGCGGATCGGATCACGCGAGATTTCGAAGCTCACGTTGCATGACGTGGTCATGCCGCAAGTGCCCGCGAATGCGCCGTTTCCGTTAACTGCGTCGGCATCGGATTTCTCGCTGCCAGGCGAGGCGGAGAAGCTGATCGCATCAAAACCCGGCATGATCTTCCATCTCGCGGCGATCGTATCCGGCGAAGCGGAAGCCGATCTCGACAAGGGCTATCGTATCAATCTCGACGGCACACGCTTCTTGCTCGACGCGATCAAGAAGGTAGGCGGCGGCTACAAACCGCGCGTCGTCTTTACGTCTTCCATTGCGGTTTTCGGCGCGCCGTTTCCCGATGCCATCGGCGACGAGTTCTTCGAGACTCCTTTGACGAGCTACGGCACCCAGAAGGCGATGGGCGAACTGATGCTCGCGGACTATTCGCGGCGCGGGGTTCTGGAAGGTGTCGGCATCCGGTTGCCGACGATCTGCGTACGTCCAGGCAAGCCGAACAAGGCAGCCTCCGGATTTTTCTCGAATATCATCCGCGAGCCGCTGAACGGCGAGGAAGCGGTGCTTCCCGTTTCCGAAGATGTGCGGCACTGGCATGCCTCACCGCGCTCGGCGATTGGCTTCCTGATGCACGCAGCGACCATCGATATTGCGAAACTTAACAACCGCGTGAACCTCTCGATGCCCGGACTGTCGGTGACGGTCGGCGAGCAGATTGCAGGGCTGGAGCGCGTCGCCGGCAACAGCGTTACTAGGCGCATCCGCCACGAGCCGGATCAGACGATCATGCGGATCGTTTCCGGCTGGCCGCGCAATTTCGATACATCCCGCGCAAAGTCGCTCGGCTTCACAACCGCCGAAAAAACCTTCGACGACATCGTGAAGCTGCACATCGACGACGAGCTCCATGGTAAGTTCGTCGCGTAGAGATCAGTGCGAGCGCTTTTTGCTCTCGCCGGCGATGTAATCCATCGCCGCCTGTACGCCGCCCTTCTTGTGCGGAACGCCTGCGACATCGAGCGACATTTCGGTAATCGCCAGCGCGCCCAAGAGCGTGCCGTCATTGGTGTCGCCGAGGTGGCCGATACGGAAAATTTTGCCTGCGATTTTGCCCAAGCCCGCGCCGTAAGCGATGTCGAAGTTCTCGAGCGCAGCCGCGCGGAATTGATCCGCATCGTGGCCTTCCGGCATCAGGATTGCGGTAATGGTCGAAGAATAGTATTTCGGGTCCTTGCAGAGAATTTCGAGGCCCCAGGTCTTCACCGCGCGGCGGGTCGCTTCGGCGAGCCGGTCGTGACGCGCAAACACGTTGTCGAGGCCTTCCTCGTGCAACATGTCGATCGCTTCCGCGAGACCGTAGAGAATGTTGGTCGCGGGTGTGTAGGGGAAATAGTTGGTCTTGTTCATCGCGATCATTTCGTCCCAGGCCCAGAAGGACTTCGGAAGTGTCGAATTTTTTGACGCAGCTAATGCCTTGTCGCTGACCGCGTTGAAGGAAATGCCGGGCGGCAGCATCAGCCCCTTCTGCGCGCCGCCGACGGTGACATCGACGCCCCATTCGTCGTGACGATAGTCGATGGATGCGAGCGAAGAGATGGTATCGACCAGCAGCAGCGCGGGGTGTCCGGCCGCGTCGATCGCCTTGCGCACTTCGGCAATCGGCGAGGTGCAGCCGGTCGAAGTTTCGTTATGAAGAACGGCGACTGCTTTGATCTTCTTTTCCTTGTCTTCGCGAAGCTTCGCTTCGATCCCTTTCGGGTCTGCGCCGCTGCGCCAATCGGTTTCGATAAAGATCGGCACGATGCCGAGCTTTTCGGCCATTTTTTTCCATAGCGTGCCGAACTGACCGGTCTCGTACATCAACACATGATCGCCCGGCGACAGCGTATTCACGAGCGCGGCTTCCCACGCGCCGGTGCCCGAAGACGGAAATATGATGACCGGGTTTGCGGTCTTGAAAATCGTCTTGATGCCGTCGAGTACGCGGCGGGCGAGTTTGCCGAACTCCGGCCCGCGATGGTCGATGATCGGCATATCCATCGCCCTTAAGATTCGGTCGGGAATGGGCGAAGGCCCGGGGATCTGGAGAAAATGTCTGCCTGCGGTGCGCGAACGATTAGACGCCACTGTGATCCCCCGGTAGTCTTGAATGCGCGAGCGATGCGCGTGATTGAAAGTAGAAGCCGGTTAGTCCTGTGAATTATACACGCATCCCGGTCAAGCAGCGTGCGCGCCGTAGCCGCCATGCAGCGATAAAGAGGCGCACCCGATGAACGTCCTGATGCCGGGACTGGAGCGGAAGCTGCGTAAAGAAATCGCGGGCGACGTACTGTTCGACGCCTTCAGTCGCGGCCGTTACGCGACGGATGCATCGCATTATCAAATGCTTCCGGTGGGTGTCGTTGTGCCTCGCACAATAGAGGAGGCAAAGCGCACGATTGGATTAGCCAATCAGGAAGGCGTGAGTGTCCTCGCGCGTGGAGGCGGTACTTCGCAATGCGGGCAGACGATCAACCATTCGCTCGTGATCGGCTGCTCGAAACACCTGAACAAAGTTCTCGAACTGGATGTCGAGAGCAAGCGCTGCGTGGTCGAGCCGGGCATCTTGCTCGATGATCTGAACCGTATGCTCCGTCAGCACGGGCTCTGGTATCCGGTCGATGTCTCGACCGCGTCTCGCGCGACCATCGGCGGCATGGCCGGCAACAATTCCTGCGGCGGCCGCTCGCTGCGTTACGGCACCATGCGCGACAACGTGATCTCGATGGAAGCCGTGCTTGCGGACGGCAGTACGGCGCAGTTCGGGCGCGCCAATCGCGATCTATCGGACATTCCGGATTCCTCGCCGCTGAAGCCGCTGGCGAAGGATTTACTCGCGCTGGGCGCGCGCGAAGCCGCGGAAGTCGAGGCACGGTTTCCGAAAGTGCAGCGCCGCGTCGGCGGCTATAATCTGGACGCGCTCACGCCGGGCCGGAACGATCTCAACCTCGCACACATATTAATAGGTTCGGAAGGCACGCTCGCCTTCACGACGAAGGTGGAGCTTAAACTCTGGCCAGTGCTCGGCAAGCGCATCGTCGCCGCCTGTCATTTCGGCAGTTTCTACGAAGCGATGAATGCCGCGCAACATCTCGTGAAGACCGGGCCGATCGCGGTTGAGCTTGTCGACCGCACCATGATCGAGCTTGCGCGCGATATCGCCATGTTCCGCCCGACGCTCGAAAAATTCGTGCGCGGCGCGCCGGATGCGATCCTGCTGGTGGAGTTCGACTCCGGCGAGGACGAAAACAGGAAGCGCCTTTCGCATCTTCGCGATGTCATGAATGACCTAGGCTTCTCGTGGGAGAAGCAGGGCGCGAAGTGGGGTGGCGTGGTCGATGTCGTCGATCCGGCGCTGCAGACGGCGATTGCCGAGTTACGCGCCTCCGGTCTCAACGTCATGATGTCGATGAAGGAGCAGGGTAAGCCGATTTCCTTCGTCGAGGACTGTGCCGTGCCGCTCGAGCATCTCGCGGATTACACTTCAAGGCTTACCGATATTTTTCATAAACACGGCACGCGCGGCACTTGGTACGCGCACGCCTCGGTCGGCTGCCTGCATGTTCGGCCCGTGCTTAATCTACGGCAGGAGAAGGACGTGAAGGCCATGCGCGCGATCGCCGAGGAAGCCTTCGCAATGGTGCGCGAGTACAAAGGCTCGCACTCCGGCGAGCATGGCGACGGGCTGGTCCGTTCGGAGTTTCACGAGCCGATGTTCGGCTCGAAGCTCGTGCGCGCCTTCGAGGAAGTGAAGGATCGCTTCGATCCGAAGCCGCTGTTCAACCCCGGCAAGATCGTTCGCGCACCGAAATTCGATAATCGCGAAAACTTTCGCTACGGATCGCACTATGGGCTGGAGGACTTTCGGCCCGCGCTCGATTGGTCCGAGTACGCCGGCGGCGCACACGGTTTTCAGGGCGCCGTCGAGATGTGCAACAACAACGGCGCGTGCCGGAACAGCGCGGGCAACGTGATGTGCCCGAGTTATCGCGTGACGCGCGACGAGCGCGATGTTACGCGCGGGCGCGCGAACTCGCTCCGTCTCGCAATCTCCGGCCAACTCGGCAAAGACGCCTTCACTTCGGACGAGATGGCGGAGACGATGAAGCTTTGCGTCTCCTGCAAGGGCTGCCGCCGCGAATGCCCGACTGGCGTCGATATGGCGCGTATGAAGATCGAGGTGCTTGCCGCGCGCGCGGCAAAACATGGCTATTCGTTTAGGGACCGCCTGGTCGGCTGGCTCCCGCGCTACGCGCATTTGGCGAAACGCATTTCATGGATATTGAATCTTCGTGACGTAGTCCCTGGCGCTGCCAAGATTTCGGAGTGGCTCACCGGCTTCAGCGCCAAGCGGAAGTTGCCGAGATGGCGGGCTGACGTGTTTAACGAAACACCCTCATGGCCGTGCTTGACACCCAAGTCGGGCTTGCCCGACTTGGGTATTAATAAAACTGATCTCGGGCGAGCCCGAGATCAGATGCCATCCAGGGGCGCGGCTGAGGTACTGAATGCGCGGGTCGAGCCCGCGCATGAGGTGGTGCTCTTCGCCGATACCTTCAACCGATATTTCGACCGCGAGAATCTCGAAGCCGCGCGCGACGTGCTGAAAGCCGCGGGTTATCGCGTCTATTTTGCCGGCGATGACGCGGGTAGGCCGCTCTGCTGCGGAAGGACATTCCTTTCGGTGGGTGCTGTGAAGGAAGCGAAGGAGGAGGCGGAACGAACGCTGAAAGCCCTGATGTCTTATGTGCGCATTGGCGTTCCGGTGGTCGGGCTTGAGCCGAGCTGCGTGTTCGGCTTCCGCGACGAAATCCCCGCTTTACTGAAGGACAATAAAGATGCTGCGGCTCTCTCCGGCAATGTCATGCTGTTCGAGGAATTCATCGCTGCGGAAACCGCCGCGGGCCGTATGAGACTCGATCTGAAGCCAATTGCGCAAAAAGCCCTTCTGCATGGTCATTGTCATCAGAAAGCTTTCGGCGCGCTGACCCCAGTGCAGCAGACGTTGAAACTTGTGCCTGGGCTTGAAGTCGAAACGATCGAGTCCAGCTGCTGCGGCATGGCTGGCAGCTTCGGCTACGGCAAGGAAACGATCGCCGTTTCGCTCGCGATGGGCGAGCTGAGCTTATTGCCCGCCGTTCGCAAGGCAGACGGCAAAACGATTATCGTCGCAGACGGGACGTCCTGCCGTGAGCAGATTAGTCATGGCGCGGGCCGCGAAGCCGTCCACGTCGCGCGCGTGCTTGCGAAGAGTCTCGGTATGGACGCGAATAAATAAGAATCTAGAATGGGAGAGAAATCATGTCTGAACTGACATTGGAAAAAGCGCAGATCATCATCAGCGCCAGCCTGAAGTACGCTCATGAGCAGAAGTTCAAGCCGCTCGGCATCGTAGTACTCGATGCGCGCGGCGCCATGGTGGCCGCCGCGATCGAAGACAATTCGGCGCTCCGCCGCTTCGAAATCGCGCACGGCAAGGCGCATGGCTGCCTCGGCATGGGCATTGGCGGCCGCTCGGTCGATGCACGCGTGCGGGAGCGCCCGCACTTCGGAGCCGCACTTGCCCACGTGTTCGGCGGCGATTTCATTCCGGTTCCCGGCGGCGTGTTGATCAAAAACGCAAGCGGCGCGATCATCGGCGCGGTCGGCGTGTCCGGCGATACGTCGGATAACGACGAAGCTGCGGGTATTGCGGGCATCAAGGCAGTGGGGTTCGCTGCCGACGCGGGGTAGGGCGAACCGAAAGGAAAGCGCTATGAGCGGAAGCGTCACGCAAACAACGGACGGTTCAGTGGCGACCGTCGTCATCGAGAACGAAGGCCGTCTGAATGCGCTGTCGTTGCCGATGTGGCGGCAGCTCAGACAGGCGTTCGAAGGACTTTCGCATGACCGGGATACTGTCCGGTGCATCGTGTTGCGTGGTGCGGGAGAGGCTTTCGCTTCCGGCGCGGATATCGCGGAATTCGAGCGGGAACGCTACGACATCGAATCCGCGCGCGCTTACGGCAAGGCGATTCACCCGGCGCTGGTCGCAATTTCGAATTGTCCGCATCCCGTGATCGCAATGATTCACGGACCCTGTGTCGGCGGCGGACTGGAAATTGCGAGCCGCGCCGACATTCGCATTGCCGGCGAAGGCGCGCGCTTCGGCGTCCCGGTCAACCGCCTCGGTCTTGTGGTCGCCTATGCCGAACTGAAAGCGTTGCTCGACATTGTCGGCCCTTCCGTCGCGCTCGAAATGCTGCTCGAAGGCAAGATCGTCGGCGCGAAGGATGCAGCGAGCATGCGGCTCGTCAATCGCGTCGTTCCGGACGCAAAACTGGAAAACGAAGTCTACGAAACGGCAAAGCGCATCAGTGAAGGCGCACCGCTCGCTGCGCGCTGGCACAAGAAGTTCGTGCGCCGCCTTTTGGAGCCAAAGCCGCTTCGCGAAGACGAGCTCGACGAGAGCTTCGACTGCTTCGGTACCGAAGACTTCAAGATCGGCTATCGCGCATTCCTCGAAAAGAAGAAGCCGCAATTCAAAGGCCGCTGATGCAGAAGAATAAAGGGCCGCTTACCGGCGTGAAGGTGATCGAGCTTTGCCATGTCATGGCGGGTCCCGTGTGCGGCTTGATGCTCGCCGACATGGGCGCGGAAGTCATCAAGGTCGAGAAAATTCCGGGAGGCGACGACACTAGGCGCACCGTGCCGCCGAAGATCGGCGACGAGGCGGCGTCCTTCATGATGCTCAACCGCAACAAGCGCGGCATCGCGGTCGATTTGAAAACCGATGACGGCAAGGCAGTTCTCCGCCGTCTTCTGCAAGACGCAGACATTGTCACCGAAAACTTCCGTCGCGGCGCGATGGAGCGCATGGGCTTCGGTTACGACACGTTGAAGGAAACGAACCCGCGTCTGATCTATTGCGCGATCTCCGGCTTCGGCCGCACCGGGCCCTACGCGGATCGCGGCGGCTTCGATCTGATTGCGCAGGGCATGAGCGGGCTCATGTCGATTACCGGCGAAGGACCGGGCAGGCCGCCGGTGAAAGTCGGCGCGCCGGTAACGGACATCACTGCCGGTATCATTGCCGCGATGGGAATCCTCGCAGCGCTTCACGCGCGCACGCAAACCGGCAAAGGCCAGATGGTGGACACATCGTTGTTCGAGGCGGGAATCGTTCACACCTACTGGCAGTCATCGATTGCGCTTGCGTCCGGGGTTGCACCCGGTCCGATGGGCTCGGCGCACCCCTTGAATGCGCCCTATGAAGCCTTTGCGACGAAGGACGGCTGGATCAACCTTGGCGCTGCGAACCAGACCACCTGGCTTCGCACCATCGAGCTTCTCGGGCGTCAGGATCTCGCGGAAGATTCGCGCTTCAAGGAAGCCTCAGGGCGCCTTGTTAATCGCGCCGTCCTCGCGGAGTCGCTCACGCCGGAGTTCAGGAAGCGCACGAGCGCGGAGTGGCTGGAGGCGCTGGAGCAGGCGAAGGTTCCGGCGGGTCCGGTGTTTAATGTTCTTGAGATGCACGCCGACCCGCAGACGCTCGCGCGCGAGATGGTGGTGGAGGTGAAACATTCGGCAGTCGGTCCGGTAAAGACGCTCGGCGCACCGGTGAAATTTTCAGCAACTCCGGGCGGCGTTCATCGCAGCGCACCAATTTTCGGGGAGCACACCGGGGAGGTGCTGCGCGAATACGGCTTCTCGGATGCCGAGATCGAGCGAATGGCCGCCTCTGGGGCGATTTCGCGATAATGGGGCGTTTGCGCGAAGCGATGCTAATTTCTCGCCATGGATTCGAATATCGCAGCGCAATAATCCGGCGCGGCAATCTGGCGCCAGCAGACTTGAATTGTAGTCATTGCAGAATCGATTGGTTATAAAACCAATAGGGACGAAGAAGAACGAAATAACAATCGAGTTTCGGGGTGGAAGCGCAAATTCAGACGAAATCGCGAGCGGCTCAATCCTCGGTGCCGTTGCTCGCCGTGGAAGATTTACACGTTCAATTTGAAACGTCGCGCGGCACTGTGCGCGCGGTCCAGGGCATTTCCTATACCGTCAATCGTGGCGAAGTCGTCGCGATTGTAGGCGAGTCCGGCTGCGGCAAATCCGTTTCGGCGCTGACGATGATGCGGCTCTTGGCGAAGACCGGCCGCGTTACCCAAGGCCGTATCCTGCTCGAAGGGCGCAATCTTCTAGAGCTTACCGACGACGAGATGCGCGCGGTGCGCGGCCACGAAATCTCGATGATCTTCCAGGAGCCCATGACCTCGCTCAACCCGGTGCTCACCATCGGGATGCAGATCATGGAGCCGCTGCTCATCCATTTGAAGATGACAGAGGAACAGGCGCTGGTGCGCGCGCTGGAGCTGATGCAGCAGGTCGGCATCACCGACGGCGAGCGGCGGCTCTCGCAATATCCGCATCAGCTTTCCGGCGGCATGCGCCAGCGCGTGATGATCGCGATCGGTCTTGCATGTAAACCGAAGCTGATCATCGCCGACGAACCGACCACCGCGCTCGACGTGACGATTCAAGCGCAGATTCTGGAACTGATGAAGAATCTGTCGCGCGAGCTAGGCATCGCGCTTGTCATCATCACGCATAATCTCGGCATTGTCGCGCGCTATGCCGACCGCGTGAACGTGATGTATGCGGCGAACATCATCGAGAAGGGCACTGCGGACGATATTTTCCTGAAGCCCGCGCATCCCTACACCAACGGCCTCATGCGCTCGGTACCGCGCCTCGACGAACCGCGCGGCACGAAGCTGCAGACTATCGAGGGTCTGCCGCCCGATCTTCGTATGCCGCCGGCGGGCTGCCGTTTCGCGCCGCGCTGCCCGCATCGCATTGAGAAATGCTCGCAGCCGATTTCCTTGATCGGCATAGGCGCGGGCCACGAAGCGCGCTGCCATCGCGTCGATGAGATTGCCTCGGGGAAGCTGAAAGTCGAATTTCCGGGCGGCGGGGCGGTAAATTCGCAGGCGCAGATCGGGTCGGCGCCGATCCTCGAAGTCTCGGGACTGAAGAAATATTTCGGGGTGAAGGCCGCGGGAGCCGGTTTTTTCTCGAGCGAAATGGCGACCGTTCGCGCGGTGGATGATGTCTCGTTCTCGATCGCGCAAGGCGAGACGCTCGGCCTCGTCGGCGAATCCGGTTGTGGGAAAACTACGGTCGGCCGTGTCGTGCTGCGTCTCGATGAGGCGACCGACGGATCGATCAAGTTTAACGGCACCGATGTCACGCATCATAGCGGCCGCGAGATGCGGGGGCTGCGCCGGAAGATCCAGGTGATCTTTCAGGACCCGTATTCGTCGCTGAACCCGCGTATGACGGTGGGCGAAATCATCGCCGAGCCGCTCAAAGTCTACGGCATAGTTCCCGAGAAGAAGGCGCGCAACGACCGTGTCGGTGAGCTCTTGAGCCAGGTCGGGCTGTTTCCGTATATGGCCGAGCGCTATCCGCACGAGCTGTCGGGCGGCCAGCGGCAGCGCGTCGGCATTGCGCGTGCGCTAGCACTCGAACCGTCGCTGATCGTTTGCGACGAGCCCGTATCGGCGCTCGACGTTTCTATTCAGGGGCAGGTGATTAATCTGCTGGAAGACCTGCAGGCGCGTCTCGGCCTGACTTATCTCTTCATTGCGCACGATCTTGCGGTGGTCCGGCACATCTCGGATCGCGTCGCAGTTATGTATCTCGGCAAGATCATGGAACTCGCCGACCGGGACGAAATCTACAAGCGGCCCTTGCATCCATACACGAAGGCTTTGCTCGACGCGGCGCCAATTCCCGATCCGCGCGTGGAAAAGGCGCGTGCGCCGCGTGCGCTGCGGGGTGAAATTCCGTCGCCCTTGACCCCGCCTTCCGGCTGCGTGTTCCATACGCGTTGCCCGATCGCGTTGGATGTCTGCAAGCAATCCGTACCGCCGGTCCGCGAATTAAAGACCAGCCATCTCGTCGCTTGCCATCGGGCCGAGGAGATTATGGAAGGCAAGGTTCTTCAAGGTGCCTGACAAAAGGCACTAAAAATCGGCACAAACAAAAAACGACACGGGTTAAAGGGAGGATAAAAATGAAAAAGCTAATACTCGGCCTCGTCGGTGTAGTGGCGTTTACGCTCGCCGCGGGACCGCAAGCGGAGGCGCAGCAGCCGAAGCGCGGCGGCAACTTCAACTTTGCAATCAGCGCTGAAACTCCGCATTACGATTGCCACGCCAGCGACACCTACGCGACGCTGCACTTCTCGTCGCCGTTCCATTCGACGCTGCTGCGTTACAACCTCAGCAAATTTCCCGATGTCGAGGGCGACCTCGCGAAATCCTGGACGATTTCGCCGGACAAGCTGACCTACACCTTCACGCTGCATGAGGGCGTGAAGTTTCATAACGGCGAGACATTCACCTCGGCGGACATCAAGGCGACCTATGATCGCCTTCGTAGCCCGCCGCAGGGCGTGGTCTCGACCCGCCGCGCGACTTTCGCCGACATCGAGAGCATCGAGACGCCGAATCCCACGACCGTTGTGTTCAAACTCAAGGCCGTGAATTCCTCGATGATGGATCATTTCGCGAGCCCGTGGAACTGCGTCTACTCCGCGAAAGATCTCGCCGCGGACCCGACCTCGCCGCGCACCAAGATCAACGGCACCGGCCCGTTCACGTTCGTCGAGCATGTGAAGGGCAGCCACGTCTCCGGAAAGCGCAACGAGAACTACTTCAAGAAGGGCTTACCCTATCTCGACAGCTATCGCGGCATCTTCACGCTGCAGGCGGCTGCGATGCTGAACGCCTTGCAGGGCGGGCAGGTGCTCGCGGAATTCCGCGGCGTGTCGCCGGCCGAGCGTGACCGCATGGTCGCGGCGATGGGCGACAAGCTTCGTGTCGAGGAGTCGAGCTGGACACTGAACCTGCTCGTGCTTTTCAACACCGAGAAGCCGCCGTTCAATGACATCCGCGTTCGCCGCGCGCTGCTGATGGCGATCGACCGCTGGGGCGGCAGTCAGGGTCTCTCGAAGATCTCGACATTGCGCGCCGTCGGCGGCGTCGTGCGTCCGGGTTCGCCGCTTGCGACGCCGGAAGCCGAACTCGTCAAGCTCCCGGGCTTCTCGAAAAACATCAAGCAGGCCCGCGAGGAAGCGCGCAAGTTGCTCAAGGAGGCCGGACACGAAAATCTGAAGTTCGTACTCTGGAACCGCAACCTCGCAATGCCCTATACGCCGGCCGGTGTGTTCCTGGTCGACCAGTGGCGTCAGATCGGCGTCGAAGTCGAGCACAAGCAGTCGGACACCGCGCCCTATATCGCGGCGATGCAGAGCGGCAACTTCGAGGTCGCGATCGACTTTTCGAACCTCTTCAACGACGATCCGACACTGTCGATGACGAAGTTCATCTCTGCGAGCAAGAATCCGCTCAACCTGTCGCGGGCCAATGACGCGGAGATCGATAAACTCTATGAACTGCAGCTCCGCGAAGGCGACATTCAGAAGCGCAAGCAGTACATTCAGGCGCTCGAGAAACGCCTGTTCGAGCAGGCCTATCAACAACCGATCCTGTGGTGGCACCGCATCGTGCTCTCCCACAGGACGGTGATGGGCTGGAAAATGTCTCCGAGCCACAATCTCGGCGCGGACCTCGCTGAAGTCTGGTTGAACCAGTAACCCGAAAACTTGCGGCCCGGCTCCGGCCGGGCCGCAGGAAGTCTTTTACATGCTGACCTACACGCTGAAACGCTTGTTGCTCACGATCCCGACGCTGATTGGCGTCGCAGTGCTCGTGTTCTTCATGCTGCGAATTGTTCCCGGCGACATCGTCGAAGTGAAGCTGCGCGGCGACGGCGGCAACGTCACGCAGGAGGTCGTCGATGCGGAGCGCAAGCGTCTCGGTCTCGACCGTCCGTTGCTGGTGCAGTTCGGCGATTACATGTGGGGCCTCGCGCGCGGCGATCTCGGCATTTCGATGTGGACCGAGCGGCCGGTGATCGAGGAAATCCTGATCCGTCTCGAGCTGTCGCTCGAGGTCGCGATCCTCGCCACCATTTTTGCGACGCTCATATCCATACCGTTGGGAACGGCAGCGGCGCTATTCCGCAATACATGGATCGACTACGTCGTCCGCATCGTGACCATCGGCGGGCTTTCGATCCCGTCGTTCTGGTTCGGCATGATCATCATCGTGAGTCTGCTCACGCTCTTCAACTGGCTCCCGCCGATCACGTTCACGCCGATCTACGTCGATCCGGTCGCCAATCTTTCGCAACTGATCTGGCCTGCGCTCGCGGTCGGCTACCGCTATTGCGCGGTGACGGCGCGCATGATCCGCTCGTCGCTTCTGGAAGTGCTCGCGGAAGATTATATCCGCACCGCGCGCGCCAAGGGCGTTTACGAGAAGCTGGTTGTATCGCGGCACGCGCTCAGAAACGCGCTGCTGCCGGCAATTACCGTAATGGGCCTCGAATTCGCGTTCCTCATCGGCGGTCTCGTCGTTACCGAGCAGGTGTTCAACCTCAACGGTATCGGTCAGCTTTTCGTGCAAAGCGTCTCGCGCAACGACTTCATGCTCATTCAGGGCATGGTCATCATGATCGCGGGCTTCTACGTCATCATCAATCTTGTGGTCGATCTGCTTTACGCGGTCTTCGACCCGCGCATCCGGTACGGCAACTGATGGCAAACACGACCGCAGCCATGTCGGCGAATTCCGCGGTGACGCTGCCGAAGCGGCCGAACCCGGTCATGACGTTCGTGCGCCAGCAGCCGATGGGTGCGGTGAGTTTCGTCGTGATCTGCGCGATGATGTTCGCGGGCCTGTTTCCGCAATTCGTCGCGCCCTACAATCCGCTCGATATCGATTTTTCTTCGCTTCTTGCGGCACCTTCCTGGGACCACTGGTTCGGTACCGACGCCTATGGTCGGGATATTTTCTCCCGCATTATCTACGGTTCGCGCACCGCGCTGGTGATCGGTTTCGCTTCGTCGGCGCTCGGCTCCAGCATCGGTGCGGTACTCGGCATTGCGTCCGCATATTTCGGCGGGCGGATCGACAATTGGATTCAGCGCTTTGTCGATGTGCTGCTCGCGTTTCCGATTATCGTGCTGGCGCTCGTGGTCGTGGCCGCGCTCCGTAAAACCGTTGTTTACGGGGTCGATGTGAACCTGATCATCGCAATCGCTATCCCGATCCTGCCGCGTGTGGCACGCGTCGTCCGCGCGGCTGCGCTCTCGGTAAACGTGATGCCTTATATCGACGCGGCGAGGGCCGCGGGCTATTCCGACACGCGGATTATTTTCCGGCACATGGCCCCGAATGTCGTGGCGCCGTTCCTGATCATGTTCACGGCTTTCATCGCGCAGGCGATCCTGCTCGAAGCCTCGCTCTCTTTCCTCGGGCTTGGTGTCACCGAGCCGACGGCGGCGTGGGGGCTGATGCTTTCCGGTAACGCAGCGGACTTCTACCGCGAAGCGCCGTGGATGGTGATTTTTCCCGGTGTCGCGATCAGTCTTGCGGTGTTCGCGTTCAACCTGTTCGGCGACAGCTTGCGCGATTATCTCGATCCGCGCTTCAAGACCTGATCACCGGCCGGCGAGGAAGGCTCGCACCGTTTCGTTAAATCCCTTCGGATCCTGCAACAGCGCGAAGTGGCTGACGCCGCGCAAAAGCACGAATACCGCATCCGGAATTTGCGCGGCGATTTCTTGGCTATGTGTGCGGCGGATGATTTCGTCGTGCTCAGCATGCAAGATCGCAGTGCGAACCTTGATCGAGGCGAGGTCCGTCGGCGTTAGTTGCGGCTGTGTCTTCCACATGACCGATAACAGCCGCGACGTTTCGCTGTGCTTCTTCGGTTGCGGCGAGAGTTTCTGGTATTCGGTCCGCGTCCTCGCACCAAATATTTCCATAGTCGAAGGGTTTGTATTGGGTTGATAGCCCAAAGGCGTGGCGTTCCCTGCGAACGCGATAAGCGCTGAAATTCGATCTGGATAACGCAACGCGAGATAGAAGCCGATATTCGCGCCATCGCTCCATCCGACGACAGATGCCCTAGTTGATTGAGCACGGCAATAGCGTCGTTCGCCATCTGCTCATAGGAAAGCGTGGCAGCATCGTTGGTGCTGCGGCCCTGACCGCGGCAATCGAAAACGATCACGCGATAATCGCGCACGAGGTCGCGAACGAGGTGGCCCCAGTAATCGGAACTGCCGCCTCCACCATGCAGAAGCAAGACGGCTGGCTTTGTTTCGTCGCCATACGTCGCGTACCACAAGAGCGCATCCTTGCGGTCGATATGGCCGCCGCTGGTCTGTACTGGAAGGCTCGGCGTTGAAGGAACAGAAAGCCATCTCTGTTGTGCACGGCCTTCCGCGGAGAACATGATGACTATTGCCAGCGCTAAGAGGTGCGTCGCGCCCGGCAAGCGCAAAGACATTGATACCGCCACGCTTTTTCTGTTGCTAAAGCCAGTTTCTGTGACTGCACAATAGGGGAGAGCGTGGGAGAAACGCAAAATCGCAAGAAAACAGGCGCGGCCATAGGGCCGCGCCTTCTCGGTTTGCGTGCGAAAGCCTAGAGCAGCTTGCCCGTCATGCTTTCCATAAAAGGTTTCACTTCGAGCCCGCCGCGGAAGATCATTTCCAGCGCGACGTAGAGAATGACCGCCAGACCGACATAGGCGATCCAGCGGTATTTCTGCAGCAGGTTCGCGATGAAGGACGCCGCGAGACCCATGAGCGCGATCGAAAGCGCAAGGCCGAACACGAGCACCCACGGGTGATCGCGCGCCGCACCCGCGACCGCGAGCACGTTGTCGAGCGACATGGAGACGTCGGCCACGACGATCTGCCAGGCCGCTTGCGCAAACGTCTTGCGCCGCGCCCCGCCGACATGACCGTCCTTGTTCATGTCCTCGCCGGAGACGGTTTCGAGCGCATCATGTTCCTCATGTGCCGGCGTCCGCAATTCGCGCCACATCTTCCAGCACACCCACAAGAGTAGAATGCCGCCGGCGAGAAGCAGCCCGACGATGGCGAGAAGCTGCGCCGTGATCGCCGCGAAACCGATCCGGAGCACGGTCGCAGCGATAATGCCGATCAGAATGGCGCGCGCACGCTGTTCCTTCGGCAAGCCGGCGGCCGCGAGGCCGATGACGATGGCGTTGTCGGCGGCGAGCACCAGGTCGATCATGATGACCTGGAACAGTGCAACCCATGCGTCCATGGGCATGACCGCGGTCATGGGGTTCATGCCGCGCCTCCCGCCTTTCGCGAGGTGCGCTTAAATAGGCAGCGTTTTCGGTAGTCGTGCGATGATAGGTCCACGGACCCTCTCCTTGCTTAAAGACCGACATCGCAGTTCGGGTGAACTGCCAGAGGGGCCCGGTCTACGTTATAAAATGCGTGGTTATCTCGTTGCGCTCATCCCGAAAAGTTCCAGGGCGGCAAACGGTTCCGACACTGCGCCGGCGCCGAATCCGATGAAAGCAAGCATACCAGCGAGATCCCAGAAGGTCAGGCCTTGTGCGCGATAGTCGACATCTGCGCGCCAGGCGTAGGCCGCAACGGCCGCTGCAAGCAGGATCGAAACGAGACTGGCTGCGGGAAGAGCGACCGCCTTCGGCGCAAGCAGTGCAATTAAAGCGGCGGGCAGCGCTCCGAGAATGAAAAGCACGCGGAGCCGGACGCTCGGATTCCGCACTTCATTTGCGGTATCGCGAGAGCGGATCGGCTCGAAGTTCCAGAGCGACATCTCAATTCCCGACAGACGGCCCGCGACGAGCGGGCAGTTCGTGTGGTCAGGAATCGAAAGTAATTAGTGGCGGGACGCCGGAGTATTCGTAGAAGACGGTGCGTAGTTCTACGGTATGACGCGGCCGAGCTTGATCGCTTGGCGCACCAGCACGGCGACGCTTTGTGCCTGCATCTTTTCCATAATCTCTGCGCGATAACTCTCGACCGTCCGGACACTGATACCGAGTTTTTCCGCGATACTCTGGCTGGTGAAACCTTCGGCGACGAGCTGGAAGATTTCCGTCTGGCGCGGGGTCAGCCGCGCGAAACGCTCGCGCAACTCCTCGTGCGAGCGCGAGGAATTGAGGTTCTGGTGCATACCCGCGAGCCCGCGGTTGATCGCGGCGACGAGCTGGGTGTCGTCCACGGGCTTCTCGATGAATTCCTCGGCGCCTGCCTTGATCGCGGCGACTGCCATCGGAATATCGGCGTGACCGGAAATCAGGATCACGGGAAGCGAAATACCCCGGGCGCCAAGCTGTTTTACAAGCTCGATTCCGTCGGTACCGGGCATGCGAACGTCGGCCACGATGCAGGCCGGCCGCGCCGGATCGACAGCTTTCAGAAAGCTGTCGGCGGAATCGAACTTCTCGGTTTCGAAACCGAACACGCTCAGCATTTCTCCGAGCGCGTCGCGCACGGATTGCTGATCGTCAATGACGTAAATTGCCGGGCCCGCCATGTTCAGGCATTCCGGGCGGTTTCGAGCGGGATCGTGAAGCGAAACTCGGTGGCGCCAGGCTCGCGCGATTGCAGCCAGACTTTTCCGCCATGCGCCTCGACAATGGAGGCGCAGATCGGCAAGCCCAGTCCCAATCCTTCGTGTTTCGATGTCATCAGCGGTTCAAACAGCCTTTCTGCGGTTTCTTCGTCAATTCCGGGCCCGCTATCCAATACGCTAAATTCGACGCGGTCAGGTGCGGAAAGTTGCCGCGCTCCGACCGTGATCGCGCCTTCGCGTTTGGTGGCGCTGATTGCATCGATACTGTTGCGGACCAGATTAAGAACGACCTGCTGCAGTTGCACACGGTCGCCGAAGACCGGGGGCAGGTTGCTGCCTCGCGCGAGCGAAAGCCGGATGCCTCTGGCCGCTGCGTCGGCATTGGCAAGCATGAGCGCGTCGTCGAGTACGGTTCGCACATCCACCGTACTGACGCGCGGATGGCCGCGGCGCAGGAAATCTCGCATGCGCCGCACGATGCCGCCGGCATGATCGACCTGCGCGATCATGTTCGAGATGTTGGCATCGGCACGAGCGAGGTCGGCATCCGGCTTGCGAATCAACTCCTGCGCCGAGCGGGCGAGCGCGCGCGCCGCCGTCATCGGTTGGTTGATCTCATGCGCGAGCGCGGACGCCATGCCGCTGACCAGCGTGAAGCGGGCGGCCTGCGTCGCCTCGGCTTCCTTCTCCTTGAAGCGGCGTTCGGCTTCTCGCGCGTGATCTTCGGAGCGCTCGCGTTCGCTCACAACCGCGCCGACGATGAGGCCGGTGGTGGTAAGTACCAGCATCAGGATCTGAAATTCGGTGAAGGTCCGCGCGTCCGCGGAAAAGAACTGCAGCACGCCGACAAGTCCGAGCTGTGCGAGCGCAAGCGCCACGCAGGCCCCGTCAAGGCCATACCGAAGCGCGGCAAGTACGATGGGAAAAAACAGAAGATAGAAGAATTTGACGCCGCTCACCGCGCCGGCGCTCGCGATAACCCAGAGCGTTGCGGCGATCAGCGCGACATACAAAGCGATCTCGAGCACAAGCCAAAGCGTCAGCGCCGGTAGCGGGTGCTTGTGAAGAATACGCAGCACGAGCGGCGTTACGACTGCGATGCCGATCGTGTCGCCGACGAGAAGGGGCACCAGCGCGATGAAGACATCGCCCCAGCCGAGATCCGGCTCCAGCACCAGCATCAGCGTGAGCATGAGGGTTGCAAGCAGAGCGCCGAAGAGCCCTGCGCCGAGCAGTGCGATCACGTCGCGCAGATGAACGAGACTGACATCCAGACGGAAGCGGCTGCGCGCAAGCAACGTTGCCCCGGCATAGACTCCGGTAATGATCGCAGCGATGCCTAGAATAATCGGCCATTGCAGATTGGTTTTCAGGACGAGCGTTTCGGAAATGACGACCCCGGCAAAGAGCACGGCAGCGAATACCGGCCCGCCGAAAATCATCAGCGCGAAAACCGCGCCGAGCCCCGGGTTCCAGGGCGTAATCGGCACGCCCTTGTATTCGTGGATGAAGCTCAGCCATTCCAGCGCGACGTAGACACAAAGGAACAAGAGCGCGGCCGCGATCTGGCGGCTACCGCTCTGCGGGAGCGGCGAAAGGACTGAATTGCCGGTGGCCGGCGGCGCTGTATCCGGGCTTCTCATGAAGCAAGGCCCATTTCCTGCCTTTGCATGGCTACAGTAGTATCACGGGGGCGCGAACCGCGCGAAGACGCGGGCGCACAATATAAAGGGAGGCGGGGTGCCCAAGTTTCTGCTCGCGATCGACCAGGGAACGACCTCGTCGCGCGCCATTCTATTCCGCCATGATTTGTCGGTTGCCGCCATTGGGCAGCAGGAATTCGCGCAGCATTTTCCGGCGTCGGGATGGGTCGAACATGAGCCGGACGATCTCCTGCGCACGACGCTCGACGTATGCCGCGAAGCAATCGCGAAGGGCGGCGCGGCTGCCAGGGACATCGCTGCGATCGGCATTACCAATCAGCGCGAGACGACGGTGGTCTGGGACCGCAGCACCGGCAAGTCGATCCATCGCGCCATCGTCTGGCAGGATCGCCGCACGGCTTCTCGTTGCGAGGAATTGAAAAAGCGAGGTCACGAGAAGACGGTCGCCGCGAAAACCGGGTTGCTGCTCGATCCGTATTTTTCCGCAACCAAGCTCGCGTGGATTCTCGACCATGTTCCCGGCGCCCGTGCGCGCGCGGAACGCGGTGAGCTTGCTTTCGGCACGGTCGATTGTTTCATTCTGTGGCATCTGACCGGTGGCGCGGCGCATGCGACGGACGCGACCAACGCTTCGCGCACGATGTTGTTCGACATTCATCGCGGCCAGTGGGACGACGAACTTCTGAAATTATTCAACGTGCCGCGTTCCGTCTTGCCAGAGGTAAAAGATTGCGCGGGCGATTTCGGCACGACGGTTGAGAATCTGTTCGGCGGCAAGATTGCCGTTCGCGGCATTGCCGGCGACCAGCAGGCGGCGACCGTCGGGCAGGCCTGTTTCAATCCTGGCATGATGAAGTCGACTTACGGCACCGGGTGCTTCGCGCTTCTCAACACAGGTGCAAATCCTGTTACATCGAAGAACCGCCTGCTCACGACGATCGCGTATCAGTTGAACGGCAAGCGCACCTACGCGCTCGAGGGTTCGATCTTCATTGCGGGCGCGGCAGTGCAGTGGTTGCGCGACGGTCTCGGTATCGTGAAGCATGCCTCCGAAACCGGGCCACTCGCGGAAGAAGCGGACGAAAGCCAGGATGTCTATCTCGTTCCGGCTTTTGTCGGACTCGGTGCGCCGCACTGGAATTCGGAAGTGCGTGGCGCCGTATTTGGGCTCACGCGTAACAGCGGACCGAAAGAATTTGCGCGTGCGGCGCTCGAAAGCGTTTGCTTTCAGACCGCCGATCTTCTCGAAGCGATGCAGGCGGACTGGCCGCAGGCGAAAGGTGCTGCGACTGTGCTGCGCGTGGACGGCGGCATGGTCGCATCCGACTGGACCATGCAGCGGCTCGCCGACATTCTCGCCGCACCGGTGGATCGCCCGATCGTGAAGGAAACGACTGCGATGGGCGCCGCCTATCTCGCGGGGCTTGCGGCGGGTGTATTGCCCCCGCCGGAGCAATTCGGCGATAGCTGGCGGCTCGAGCGCCGCTTTACGCCGCGAATGGATACCGCCACGCGGCAGCGCAAGCTTTCGGGATGGAAAAAGTCGGTTCGCAGTCTGCTTGGCGGTGCCTAAGCCTTGCGCAATTCGTAGCCTCGTATGAAATGGCGCGGCCCGCGCCGAAGTATCAAGGAAATGGTCAGGTACAATGGAATTGCAGCGTAACGAGTTCAAGCACGCCATCGCCGCTGGCAAATTGCAGATCGGCCTCTGGAACAGTCTCTGCAGCAACATCGTCACTGAAATCGTCTGCTACAGCGGCTTCGACTGGCTCCTTCTCGACACCGAGCATTCGCCGAACGAGCTGCCGGCGGTGATGGCGCAACTGCAGTCGGTGCAGCGTGGCACCGCGACGCCGATCGTTCGCCCGGCATGGAACGATACGGTACTCATCAAGCGCATTCTGGATGTCGGCGCGCAGTCGATCCTGGTGCCCTTTGTGCAGAACGCGGAAGAAGCGAAGCGCGCGGTGGCGGCGACGCGCTATCCGCCGGAAGGAGTTCGCGGGATTACCGGCAGCGGGCGCGCAAGCCGCTTCGGCCGCACCAAGGATTACCTGAAGAAAGCAAATTCCGAGATTTGTCTGCTTGTGCAGACGGAGACGCGCGAAGCGCTCGGCCAGCTTGAAGCGATTGCGAGTGTCGATGGCGTCGATGGCGTCTTTGTCGGCCCCGCCGATCTGTCGGCATCGTTCGGGCACATAGGTAATCCGCAGCATCCCGATGTGCAGAAGGCGATCGAGGATGTCGCGAAGCGCCTGAGAAAAGTAGGTAAGCCCGCGGGCATTCTCACGCCGGTCGAAGAAGAGGCGCGGCGATACATCGAATGGGGGTACACCTTCGTCGCCGTCGGCTCCGATCTGGGTCTCGTCGCCAAGGGCGCCGATACCCTCGCTGCGAAATTCAAACAGAAGTAATCACGCACGCTTTCAGGAGCAGCAGATGGGCAAGGCAAGATTGGAAGGCAAGCGTGCGATCGTGACAGGCGCGGGCAGCGGCATCGGCCGCGCATCTGCGCGGCTGTTCGCAGCGGAAGGCGCGTCCGTGCTCGCGGTCGATAAAACGAAAGACGCGGTCGAAGAAACCGCCGCGATGATCGCAAAAGACGGCGGCAAGGCGATTGCGATGGCAGCCGACGCCGGCGACGAAGCGGATGTGAAGGCTTATGTCGCAAAAGCCGTTTCCGCGTTCGGCGGCGTTGACGCGATCTATGCGAACGCGGGCATCAGCGGCGGTCTCGTTCCCTTGATGGAACAGACGGTGGAGATGTGGAAGGAAATCCTTCGCGTCAATCTGATCGGGCCGTTCCTCGCCATTCAGAACGTGGCCCCGCTGTTGATGAAGCAGGGGAAAGGATCGATTGTCTGCACCGCGTCAGTGGCAGGTCTGCGGGCGAACGCGGGTGGGCATCCATACAGCGCGAGCAAGGCGGGCGTAATCAGCCTCGTGCAGACGACCGCGAGTTCGTTGTCGGGAACCGGCGTGCGCATCAACGCGATCTGTCCGGGTCTGATCGAAACGGGAATGACGAAGCCGATCTTCGATTACGCCAAGGGCAGAGGCACGACGCAGAAGCTCGGCCAGATCAATCCGCAGCAGCGCCACGGCGAACCGGAAGAAATCGCGGCGATGGCGCTGTTCCTTGCAAGCGACGAATCGTCTTACGTGAACGGTCAGGCGTTCGCGGTCGACGGCGGGCTGTCGAGCACGCATCCGTTCGTCGGCAAGCTGCGCGTCTAGTTACGCGAGTTTCGCGAGCCCATCGGCAAGGTCGTCGATCAGGTCTTCCGGGTCTTCGAGTCCGATGTGCAGCCGCACCGCGGGCCCGCCGGGATTCCATTTCGTCACCGTCCGATAGCTCGAGCAATCGAACGGAATGGCGAGGCTCTCGAAGCCGCCCCAGCTGTAACCCATGCCGAACAGCGCGAGCGAATCGAAGAACGCTGCAATATTCTTCGCTGCTTCCGGCTTTAGAATGAAGGAGAACAACCCACACGCGCCCGAAAAGTCGCGCTTCCAGATCGTGTAACCCGGATCGCTCTCAAGTGCCGGGTGCATCACGCGCAACACCTCCGGCCGCGACTGCAGCCACTTCGCGACGCGAAGGCCCGATGCCATGTGCCGCTCGAGCCGGATGCTCATGGTGCGCAGGCCGCGCAACGCGAGATTGATGTCTTCCGGTCCGGCATTAATGCCGAGATCGCCGTGCGTGGCGAGCACTCGTTTGTAGTATTTCTCGTTCGCCGAGATCGTGCCCAGATTGATGTCGGAATGCCCGCCGAGATATTTCGTGCCGGCCTGAATCGAAATATCGATGCCGTGTTCGTGCGGGCGGAAATAGAGCGGCGTCGCCCAAGTGTTGTCCATCAGGCTGACCGCGCCGTGCTCGGCGGCGGCTTTCGCAATGATGGACACCTCGGGCATTTCGAAGGTCTGCGAGCCGGGCGCTTCCAGAAACACCGCGCTGGTATTTTTCCGGAATAGCGACTTGATTCCCGCGCCGATGAGCGGATCGAAGTACGTCGTCTCGACGTTCATCCGCTTCAGCACGCCGTCGCAGATGATGCGCGTCGGCCGATAGACGGTGTCCGCGACGAGAATGTTGTCGCCGGATTTCACGATCGCGAGCAGTGCGGTTCCGATCGCCGAAAGCCCGGACGGCGTCAGCAGCACACCCGCGCTTTTTTCGAACGAAGCGAGCGAAGTCGCGAGCGCGTCGATGGTAGGCGAACCGCGCCGGCCGTAGGCATATTTGTTCCGGTGATGGAGGAGATCGTCGTAGGTCTCGTAGAGCACCGTAGAACCGCGATAGAGCGGAGTGTTGACGAAGCCTTCGTGCTCGAACGGAGAGCGCCCTGCGAGCACGAGCGCGGTTGCGGGGCGGTATGAAGCCTCACGGCCGCTTTTTTTCTTCGCCATTTGTTGCTCGGAGCCTTCCGTGATGCGGTTCTGGCAGTTCGATGCCTGCCTTAAATGCTTGACCTATATCGGGTTTTAGCCTGTGATGGCGCTTTCGAGAACCCCCGCGCGACCGGAAGAATTGTCTGCCATACTCGTCGCAGAGCGGGCACAAAAACAAGAGCCGTCATCCGGCAGGAGAGGTCTTATGAAACGGTCGACAGTTTTATTTTCGCTCGCGCTGACTTTCGCGTCCGCTGGCGCGGCAAATGCCGCAACGCTCGACGACATCAAGGCGCGCGGTTCGATCCTTTGCGGCGTCTCCGGCGGTCTCGCCGGCTTCGCGCAACCCGACGACAAGGGCAACTGGACCGGTATCGACGTCGATTTCTGCCGCGCGCTCGCCGCCGCGGTCTTCAACGATCCGACCAAGGTGAAATTCCTGCCGCTCACGGCAAAAGACCGCTTCACCGCGCTGCAATCGCGTGAAGTCGATCTTCTGTCGCGCAACACAACCTGGACCAGTTCGCGCGATACCCAGCTCGGTTTCAACTTCGCAGGCGTGGTCTATTACGACGCCCAGGGCTTCTTGGTCCGCAAGGCGGCGAAGGTTTCTTCCGCGCTCGAACTCTCGAACACCACGGTCTGCACGCAGAGCGGCACTACGACCCAGCTCAATCTCGCCGACTACTTCCGTTCCAACAACATGAAATATGAAGCGGTGGTCTTCAACACCGCGGACGAAGTCATCAAGGCCTATGAGAGCGGCCGTTGCGACGTATTCACGACCGACGTCTCGCAGATTTACGCCGAACGCCTGAAGCTCTCGAAGCCCGACGATCATATGATCCTGCCGGAACTGATCTCAAAGGAGCCGCTGGCGCCGCTCGTCCGCCACGGCGACGACCAGTGGTTCGACATCGTGAAGTGGACGCTGTTCGCGATGCTCAACGCCGAGGAGTATGACGTATCGCAGAAGACGCTCGAGCAGCGTCTGAAATCGGAACGTCCGGACGTGAAACGTCTGCTCGGCATCGAAGGCAATTACGGTGAGCAACTCGGCCTCACCAACGACTGGGTCGTCCGCATCGTTCGCCACGTCGGCAACTACGGCGAGATTTTCGACCGCAACGTGGGCGAAGGTTCGCGGCTGAAAATCGATCGCGGCCTCAACAAGCTCTGGAACAAGGGCGGCCTCCAGTACGCGCCGCCGATCCGCTGACGGCAAACATTTTCGAACGCTAAGGCCGTGAACCGGAGGATCGTCGGATGACCGATGTTCCGGTTCGCCGCGAAAGGTTGAAGGCAAGCTGGATTTTCCGGCCGGGCGTGCGCTCGGCCGTGATCCAGCTTCTGCTGGTTGGTTTGCTCGTTCTCGTCGGCTGGTTCATCTACCGCACGACGCGGCAGAACATCATTACGCAACGCATCCCGATCGGGTTCGACTTTTTCTGGATCGAATCCGGTTTTTCGATCAGCCAGACCCTGATCCCGTTCAGCGAATCCAATACCTACGCGCGCGCCTTTCTCGTGGGTCTGCTGAACACGCTGTTCGTGTCCGCGCTCGGCGTTTTTCTCGCGACCGTGATCGGATTTTTGGTCGGCATCGGCCGTCTTTCGCATAACTGGATCATCGCGCGGCTATGCGGGGGCTATGTCGAGATCATTCGCAACTTGCCGCTCCTGTTCCAGATTCTGTTCTGGTATCTCGCGGTGCTCGCAGCACTGCCGGTGCCGCGGCAAAGTATTTCGCTGTTCGGCGAAGTCTTCATCAACAATCGCGGCATTCTGATTCCAAAACCGATGTTCGGGGAATGTATCGGCGTGGTCGCGGCCTTGGCCGTCGCGGGTATTGCGTTGTCGCTTATTCTTGCAACGCTTGCCCGCCGCCATCGCATCCGCACGGGCGCCGGCATGAAAACATGGCCGGTCGCGTTGCTGTTTGTGCTGGTCGCGCCATTGTTTGCATTCTTTTATCTCAAGGTGGGAGTCGCCGTCGATCATCCGGTGCTCAAGGGGTTTAACTTCATCGGCGGTATGCGGGTCATCCCGGAATTTCTGGCACTCCTGATCGCGCTTTCGACCTATACGGCGGGCTTCATCGCCGAGATCGTGCGCGCGGGTATTCTTGCGGTGCCGCGTGGCCAGACCGAAGCGGCGAGCGCGCTCGGCTTGCGCCGTTCTTCCGTCCTGCGCCTCGTGGTCGTGCCGCAGGCGCTGCGCGTGATCGTGCCGCCGCTGACGAGCCAGTATCTGAACCTAATCAAAAATTCTTCGCTTGCCGTCAGCATCGGCTATCCCGATCTGGTTTCCGTTTTCGCGGGCACGACACTGAACAACACCGGGCAGGCGATCGAAATTCTCGGCATCACCATGCTGGTCTATCTCTTCATCTCGCTGGTGATCTCGTTTGCGATGAATATGTATAACCGGCGCATCGCGCTGAAGGAGCGCTGACATGAGCGCTGCCTTCGTCCGCATGGAGCCGCTCCCGCCGCAACCCGCGCCGTTTGCCGCGACGGGGATGTGGGGCTGGCTGTCGCGCCGGCTTTTCGCGACGCCGGGCGACATTGCGATGACGATCGTCGGCTTTGCCGCTTTCGTTCTGATCGTGCTGCCGTTGTTCCGCTTTCTCGTGTTCGATGCAGTGTGGACCGGCAAGGATCGCGAGGCCTGCGTGAACGCAGCCGGAGCCTGCTGGCCGTTCGTCGCCGCGAAGTTCAACCAGTTCGTCTACGGCTTCTATCCCTATGAAGAGTTGTGGCGGCCCAATCTCGTTTTCGCGGCGGGCATGTTGTTGCTCGTCCCGCTGCTTATTCCGTCAGCCCCCTTCAAGCGCCTGAACGCGATCCTGTTTTTTGGGGTTTACCCGATCGCGGGCTTCGTGCTGCTTACGGGCGGCAATCTCGATCCGCAGCGCTTCGTACTGGGCCGCTTTATCCGTATCTCGGATTACGTGGACCTGGACGCCTGGCGGGGAATGCGCGCGACGTTCTGGATCGACTTCGCTGCTTCCGCACTGCTGATAACGCTCGCCGTCGCGATCGTCGCGCGCATCTTCGGGACCCGGATTTCGGCCTCGCTGAAAGCGATGGCCGTGATTTTTCTTGCGCTTGCCATTCTGATCGCGCCGGTCGACGCCGATTTCGGATTGCGCTGGGTCGAGACGCGCGAGTGGGGCGGATTGCTGGTGACGCTCGTGGTCGCGATCAGCGGCATTGTCGCAGCACTGCCGATCGGAATTCTGCTCGCGCTCGGCCGCCGCTCCGAGATGCGGCTGGTGCGCTGGGCGAGCATCGCCTTCATCGAGTTCTGGCGCGGCGTGCCGCTGATCACCGTGCTGTTTTTCGCGACCTACATGTTGCCGCTGTTTCTTCCGGGTGGTGCGAATATCGAGCGGCTGGTGCGTGCGCTCATCGGTGTCGCGCTGTTCTCCGGCGCTTACATGGCGGAAGTCGTGCGCGGCGGCTTGCAGGCTGTGCCCAGGCATCAATATGAGAGCGCTGCCGCGCTCGGCCTCGGCTACTGGAAGACGATGGGGCTGATCGTGCTGCCGCAGGCGCTGACCAATGTCATTCCTGGAATCGTCAATAATTTCATAGGCTTGTTCAAGGACACGACGCTCGTGCAGATCGTCGCGATCCTCGATCTCTTGGGTCAGGTGCGCGCGGCGTTCTCCGATCCGAACTGGTCGTCGCCGACGACGCTGTACACGGGCTTCGCGTTCGCCGGCATCATCTACTTCATCTTTTGCTTTGCGATGTCGCGCTATTCGCTGTTCCTGGAGCGCCGTGCGGGAACGAGCGCGCTGCGCGTTGAAGGAGCCATGCGATGAACGATCTCGCAACGACATCGGAAGCGGTCGCCGTCGAAATGACAGGCGTCAACAAATGGTTCGGCGCGTTTCATGTCCTGCGCGACATCGACCTGAAAATAGCGCGTCAGGAGCGGATTGTGATCTGCGGCCCGTCGGGCTCGGGAAAATCCACGCTGATCCGCTGCATCAACCGTCTTGAGCAGCATCAGAGCGGGCGGATCGTGGTCGACGGCATCGAGCTCACCTCCGATCTGCGCAGCATCGACGCGGTGCACGCCGACGTCGGAATGGTCTTTCAGCAATTCAACCTCTTTCCGCATCTCACGGTTCTGGAAAACTGCACGCTCGCGCAGATCTGGGTGCGCCGCCGCCCCAAAGCGGAAGCGGAAGAAATCGCGATGCAGCTTCTGAAGCGTGTGCGAATTCCGGAGCAGGCGAACAAATATCCGGCGCAGCTATCGGGCGGTCAGCAGCAGCGCGTCGCGATCGCGCGAGCGCTCTGCATGAACCCGAAGATCATGCTGTTCGACGAGCCGACCTCCGCGCTCGACCCGGAGATGATCAAGGAAGTGCTCGACACGATCCGCAGCCTTGCGCAGGACGGCATGACCATGCTGATCGTGACGCACGAAATGGCGTTTGCGCGTCAGGTCGCGGATCGCATCATTTTCATGGACGAGGGGCAGATCATCGAGATGAATCGTCCCGAAGAGTTCTTCAATAATCCGCGGCATGAGCGCACGAAGCGTTTCCTGTCGCAGATTCTGGATTAAGTTACAGCGCGCCGATCGGGATTTTCAGGTAGACGCGGCCGTTGCCTTCCGGCGCGGGCAGGCGCCCGCCGCGAATATTCACCTGCAGCGCATGCAGGATCAGCTTTGGCATCGGCAGCGTTTTGTCGCGCGCCTCGCGCAGCTTCACATATTGTTCGCGTGTGCAGCCGCCGCCGACATGCTTGTTCGATTTCTTCTGTTCGGCGACCGTCGACTCCCACTGCGGCGCGCGGCCCTCGGGCATGTAGTCATGGCCGGTGAAGAGCCGTGTTTCGCCGGGCAGCGATAAAATCTGCTGGATCGAGTCGTAGAGCCGCGCGGCGCTGCCGCCGGGAAAATCGCAGCGCGCGGTACCGTAATCGGGCTGAAACAACGTGTCGTGGATCAAAGCCGCGTCGCCGGCCACGTAAGTAATCGAGCAGAGCGTGTGCCCCGGCGAGAACATCACACGCGCATCGAGCGAACCGATCTTGAAGGTCTCGCCGTCGGCAAAGAGCTTGTCCCACTGCGAGCCGTCGGCGGGAAATTCCGGAAGATTATAGATTTTCTTCCAGAGCTTCTGCACTTCGGCGATCTTGTCGCCGATGGCAGTCGGCGCGCCGAGCTTGTCTTTCAGATAGACGGCTGAGGAAAAATGATCCGCGTGCGGATGCGTGTCGAGAATCCATTCAACCTTGAGCTTGCGCCGCGCAATTTCATCGAGCATCGCATCCGCCGATTGATGGGAGACGCTGCCCGACCTCTCGTCGTAATCGAGCACAGGATCGACGATCGCCGCCGCTTTGGTCGCCGGGTCCTCGACCAGATAGGCGATAGAGAAGGTCGGCTCGTGAAAGAATCCGGTGACGACAGGTTTGGCGGCCATCGTTTTCTTTATCGCTTTTTCGCGGGGCCGGTCGCTTTCGGCATGCTCGGATTGGTGCCCCATTCCGACCACGAGCCGTCATAGAGCGCGGCCGGCTTTATGCCGATCGCTTCCAGCGCGACCCAAAGTGTCACCGCAGAGACGCCGGAGCCACAGCTTGCAATGATCGGTTTGTCGGGATCGAGGCCTGCCTCGTCGAAAATTTTCCTGATTTGTTCTGGCGGCGCGAGTTTGCCGTCAACGACGACCGCGCTCGAAGGCACATTGATGCTGCCGGGAATGTGTCCCGATGCGACACCGGCGCGCGGCTCGGGATCGTCACCGCGAAAGCGTCCGGCGGGCCGGGCATCGACGACCTGTGCGGTGCCATTCTTCAAAGACTGATCGACGCGTTCCATATTGGCGACGAGTTCGCGCGAAAACTTCGGCGTGAACCTGCCAGGCGTGCGCGCCACCGAACCGCTCTCGACCGGAAGGCTTCCCGCTTTCCACGCCGCAAAGCCGCCTTCGAGAATGTAAACTTCCTTTGCGCCGAACAGCTTGAACGTGAACCAGACGCGCGGCGCGGAGAACAACCCGGCGCCGTCATAGACCACGATGCGCTGCCCGTCGGAAATGCCGAGCCGTGCCATGTGCAGGGCAAACACTTCGGGCGGCGGCAGCATGTGCGGCAGCGTCGAGTTTATGTCCTTCACTTCGTCGATGTCGAAATAAACGGCGCCGGGAATGTGCGCGGCCTGATATTCCGCGCGGCCGTTGCGTTTCACCGCAGGCAAATACCAGGAGCCGTCCACGACCACGAGATCGGGTTTCTTGTATTCGGCCGCAAGCCATTCGGGTGTGACGAAGGTGTTGGATGCTGGCATCGGCGGATCCCGGTGACGAACCCGCCGACTTTCGTTCAGAGCCGTGGGGAGCGCAACCGGCTCACGCCGCTCCGCACAATTTGTCGCGTAATGCGCGGAATTTGACGAGCTGGTCTTCCTTCAATTCGCGTTTCTCGTCGCGGCCGACGAAGACCTTGTACATGATGCCGCCGTCGACATTCACGAAGGCGATGAAGACGGACTTCTTCTTGTTGAACTCGCGCTCGACGAAAGCGACGGCGCCGCAGCGGTCATGCTTGAGGTGCCCGTGCAGTCCGCCCGAGCCGCCCAGATTGAAATAGCCATGGCCGAGCGAGCCCTTCGGCATCGCGCCGCCGATTTCGAAAATTCCGTCGTCGGTATTGATGATCGTCGTGACATCGCCCCAGGTCGCGATGTCGTCCATGGTCTCGATGAATTTGCCGCCGGGCGCGAATTTCCGCATCTCGTCGGGGAGCGCTTCGAGGATCGTCTGCGCTGTCACGCCGTGTTCCTTGGCGGCGAATTCGATCACCACGCCGGGGTTCTCGGCGATCTTGCGCTTGAGTTCGGTCAGTTTGGCGGTGTCGAGCATAGCGGCCTCGCAATAATATTGACGGAAGGCTCGCTCGCGGAATTGGCCATTGGCCGCTGGCTGGCGTGTCACCTAATAATATGCCCGCGACAGCGTCAACCGTATCAGACGAAGAGTTTGTCCTTGCCCGGAACCGCAATTTTGCGCTCCAGGAACGCCGGCACCGGCAGTTTCTTCGAGCGCAGGAATTCCGGATTGAATAGCTTGGTCTGGTAGCGCGTGCCGTAGTCGGCGAGCACGGTCACGATGGTGTGGCCGGGCCCCATCTCCTTCGCCATGCGGATCGCGCCCGCGATGTTGATGCCGGACGAGCCGCCGAGCACGAGACCCTCATGCTCCAAGAGATCGAACACGCAGGGCAGCGCTTCCTCATCGGGGATTACATAAGGGCGGTCCACCTCGATGTCCTTGATCATCACGGTTTCGCGCCCGAGCCCGATGCCTTCGGTAATGCTGTCGCCTTTGGTCGCTTCGGCTTTGCCGGTTTTGAAGTAGCTGTACATGGCCGCGCCATGCGGGTCCGCGCAGCCGATCAGGATGTTCTTGTTCTTCTCTTTCAGGAACATGGACGTGCCCGCGATCGTGCCGCCGGTGCCGACCGAGCAGATGAAAGCATCGACCCTGCCTTCGGTCTGTGCCCAGATTTCGGGTCCGGTCGAGAGATAATGCGCGCGGCGGTTATCGAGATTGTTCCACTGGTCGGCGAAGATCACGCCATTCGTCTCGGTCTTGCGAAGCGCATCCGCGAGACGCTTGCCGACATGCTGGTAATTGTTCGGGTTGGAGTAAGGCAGCGCCGGCACTTCGACGAGCTCCGCGCCGCACAGGCGCAGCATGTCTTTCTTTTCCTGACTCTGCGTATCGGGGATCACGATGATCGTGCGATAGCCGCGCGCGTTCGCGATGAGCGCTAATCCGATGCCGGTGTTGCCCGCGGTGGATTCCACGACGATGCCGCCGGGTTTCAGTTCGCCGCGCTTCTCGGCTTCCAAAATCATTTGCTTTGCCGGGCGGTCCTTCACGGACTGACCGGGGTTCATGAATTCGGCCTTGCCGAGAATGTTGCAGCCCGTTGCCTGGCTCGCGCGCCAGAGCTGGATCAGCGGGGTGTTGCCGACGGCATCGACGATGTCTTTGCGGAAATCCATTGGGGAGAATTCACAGAGATTTCATGGGTTGAATCGAGTTGAACGTAGCGGGGGTGCGGGAGCGACGCAACGCTATGTCTTCAAGGCCTCGAATGCGCGCAATGCACGCTCGCGCGCTTCCTGATGATCGACGATGGGGGCTGGATAAGTCTTGCCGAGCGCAACACCTGCAGCGGCAAGCTCGAGCGGCGAAGCAACCCACGGCTTATGGATGGTTTCGTTGGGAAGAGCAGCGATCTCCGGAACCCAGTTTCGTACATAGCTACCATCCGGATCGAATTTCTCACCCTGAAGCATCGGATTGAAGACCCGGAAATAGGGTGCTGCGTCCGCGCCGGAGCCCGCGACCCACTGCCAGCTCGCGGCGTTGTTCGCTGGGTCGGCGTCAACCAGCGTATCCCAAAACCATGCTTCGCCAAGCCGCCAGTCGAGCAGAAGATGTTTGATGAGAAACGACGCGCAGACCATGCGCACGCGATTATGCATCCATCCGGTGCGCCAGAGTTGTCGCATGCCGGCATCGACGATGGGGTAGCCGGTCAGACCACGCTGCCAGCGGGCGAGCGCTTTGTTGTCGTCGCGCCACGGAAACGCATCGAAACGGCGCTGAAAGTTTTCGCGCGCGAGTGCGGGATAGTGATGCAGCAGATGATACGAAAATTCCCGCCAGCCGATTTCAGCGCGAAGTTTGTCTGCATCGCGTCCGCGCGCCGGCATGGCTTCAGCAATCTGATGTGGGCTGATTTCGCCATGGGCGAGATAAGGCGACAAACGAGAAGTGCCATCGATGTCGGGGCGGTCGCGATGTTCGGCGTAGCCTTTCAGAGCATCCTTGAGAAAATCCTTGAGCCGTTGCTTCGCGCCGTTTTCCCCGCGTGTCCACGACACATCCATATCCGTCGCCCAATCCGGCTTGGACGGCTCCAAATCCCAATCTTCAAGCGTTTCACTCTTCGGTGCTTTCGCAGCACCAATCTTGCCAACGTAGCCAATCACATTGCGTGGATTGCCGCGCTCCTCGCTTGCGCGAAAGTAAGGTGTGAAAACACGGATCGGTCCGCCGGTCTTGCTTTGGATCGACCACGGCTCGTTCAGTAGCGAGGCATTGAAAGTTTCGACCGCGCAGTCATTCGCGAGTAACTGCTGCTCAATTTCGGTATCTAATTTGGCTTCGGCGGCGACGTAGCGGCGATTCCAGTACGCAATTCCAATCTTTTCATCGCCGACAAGCTCCGCGATAATCTTTATCGGATTACCCCGCCGAAGCACGAGCGAAACGCCTCGTGCTTCTAGATTCTCCGAAAGCGTGCGCAGCGACCCTGTAAGCCACCAGCGCCAGGCCGCGCCCATCGGGCGCAATCCTTTCGCTTCTTCCAGGATATAAAGAGCGATGACCTGCGCGCCGTTTTTCGTAGCGGCATGAAGCGCCGGATTGTCTGAGAGACGAAGATCGTTCCGGAACCAGACGAGAGCGGGGCGGGAGGTCATGTGCGAAGGTAACGCGCCACAGGCCGGTATGGATGTGGGTAAATGGCTCCGCGGGTAGGATTCGAACCTACGACCGATCGATTAACAGTCGATTGCTCTACCACTGAGCTACCGCGGAACAGGCGCGAACAACGCGCGGGCTCCCTATAAACAGCTTCGGCCGGGCTTGCCAAGCAGTCTTGTCAGCCGGTCCGCTCCACCACCCGGAAGGTCGCGTTTGCCCGCGCTACCGGCACGTCATCGGCGGTCACGAAGCACTGGGTGAAGCAGAGCGTGCCGCCCGCCTTGACGAAAGTCGTTGTGAACTCGACCCACTGGCCGACCTGCGCCGATCCGAGGAAGTCCACGGACAGGCTCACCGTAACCGCGCTCTTCTTTTCCCAGTCGAGCTTGGTCGCTACCAGCGAATTGCCCATCGCGTTGTCGGCGAGCGCTGAGATGAAGCCGCCGTGGGCGAAGCCGCGCGCATTGGTGTGCGCTTTCGCGAGCCGCACCGCGAGCACGACCGCCTCGGGTGTTCTCTTGCAGTAAATCGGCTCCCACGGCTCCGTCACCGGGCTCTTCCGGTAGAACGGCTCGAAGCCTGCGGGGATGTCCATGAAAACGGTCTTCAAAAAAAGAAAAAATGGAGGCCACGGCCGGAATCGAACCGGCGTACACGGATTTGCAGTCCGCTGCGTAACCACTCCGCCACGTGGCCATCCCTACCGCGAGGTAGCCCGCGGGACGCGGCTGCGGTGTAGCAAAGGGGAGGTTATCGGGCAATTGACGGAATGAGTTGTGTCCGCGCGGCTGCTCGTCATCTTGCCTTTTCACGGCGCTTCGCCCAATCCTGCCAAAAGCAGGTTCCAAAGAAGCATTCCAGATGATCGATTTTACCCAGGCACGCCGGACGATGGTGGACGGCCAGGTCCGCGTGAACGACGTGACCGACGCCGCACTGATCTCGGCCATGCTCGAAGTGCCGCGCGAGAAATTCGTGCCCGACGCGCGCGCGAGCCTCGCCTATATCGACGAGGATCTCTGCGTACTCGAAGCCAGCGGCGGTCATCCCGCGCGCTATCTGATGGAGCCGATGGTGCTGGCGCGGCTGCTGCAGGCGCTCGAGATCACGCCGGAATCGAAGGTGCTCGACGTCGGTTGCGCGACGGGGTACTCGGCCGCGGTGCTGAGCCTGATCGCAGGCAGCGTCGTCGCGGTCGAAGAGGATGCATCGCTCGCGGCGAGCGCGAAGAAACTGCTGCGCGGGCCGAATATCGAACTCGTCTCCGGCAATGCGTCCGCCGGTTGGGCCGCCGGCGCGCCTTATGACGCGATCCTGATCGGCGGAGCCGTCGAGGAAATCCCGCAAGCGCTTACATTACAGCTCAAGGACGGCGGCAGGCTCGCCGCCGTGATTCGCAAGGATACTGCCGCGCGGGCCATGCTCTACATGCGGACCGGGGACCGCGTCAGTGCACGGCGCCTATTCGATGCGGCAATCCCGCCGCTGCCTGGCTTCGAAGCGCCGCAGACCTTCGTTTTTTAGCCAATTCCGCTACGGAACGGCGAACCGTCACAATTACAGGTGTGGCGGCAGGGCAGCACTCGGGCAGGAAAGATTGCTCTGCAGCCCGAGCCGGTTTGCCAAGGGCAGTCCGTCCACTATTGTCCGGTTCACATCAGGGAACCCGGCGACCGCCGCGAAAGACAGCAGGCGAGGGTGCGTATGTCGTCTATGAAGTCGAAATATCCGCGCGCCGTCCGTCTCGCCGGCGCCGCTTGCATTCTGGCCGCTACGACAGCCGCGCCGCTCGCCCAGAGCCTCGAACAGGCGCTGGTCAACGCCTATTTCGCGAACCCCACGATCAATGCCCAGCGCGCGGCCGTGCGCGTGACCGACGAAACGGTGCCGCAGGCGCTCGCCGGCTACCGTCCGCAGGTCTTCGGAAACGCGCAGGCCGATATCCAGCGCAGCCGAACCCAGTCTCCGGCGGGCACGATGAACGTGCTTCGCAACTATCCGCGCGGCTATGGCGTAACCGCCCAGCAGAACATCTTCAACGGCTTCCAGACCGGCAACCTGGTCCGCTCGGCGGAGAGCCAGGTGCTGGCCGCGCGCGAGACCTTGCGCAATACCGAGCAGAACGTCCTGCTCGACGCGGTGGTCGCCTATATGAATGTCATTCGCGACGCGGCGATCGTGCAGTTGCAGCAACAGAACGTGCAGGCGCTGAACGAGCAATTGCGCGCCACCAACGATCGTTTTCAGGTTGGCGAACTGACCCGCACCGACGTTGCGCAGGCGCAGGCGCGGCTGCGCGCGGCTGAATCGCAGTTGAGCGCGGCGCAGGCGAACCTGAATACATCGCGCGCGAATTATCGCCGCGACATCGGCAGCGATCCGGGAGCGCTGAAGGGTGCGCTGCCTTACACCAGGCTCGCGCTCGCTTCGCTCGACGCCGCGATCGCAGAAGCGTTCGGAAAACATCCGGCCATTCAGGCGACCCGCCACGGTGTCGATACCGCGCAGCTACAGGTGAAAGTTGCCGAAGGCTCGATGCTGCCGACGCTCAATCTCGAGGCCAGCGCGCAGCGCTTCTCCGATCCGAGCCCCGGCGTCTACAACAACTTCGATATGACCGCGGGGCTGCGGCTGACCGTGCCGCTCTATCAGGGCGGCGCTGAATATTCGCGCGTGCGGCAGGCCAAAGAACTCACCGGGCAGCGCAAGCTCGAAAGCGATGTCATCCGCGATCAGGTGCGTGCGGCGGTGATTCAATCCTGGGGTCTTGTTTCGGCGACACGCTTCCAGGTCGAAGCTGCGCAGGCGCAGGTCGCCGCGGCGGAAATCGCGCTGAACGGTGTCCGCGAAGAATATCGCGTCGGCCAGCGCACGACGCTGGACGTGTTGAACGCACAGGCCGAACTCGTGACCGCGCGCTCGGCGCTTATCACCGCGCAGCGCGACCGCGTCGTCGCTTCGTATTCGTTGCTGTCGTCGGTGGGCCGTCTCAGCATCGTCGAGTTGAAACTCGCCGATGTTACGCAGACCTATCAACCCGAGACGCATTACGAGCAGGTCCGGGATAGTTGGTTCGGACTCCGCACGCCGGACGGACGCTAGCGCCGCAATCGAGTCGCTTTGCCGCACGCCAAATAGCTGGGTTTAAGGCTTTGTCGGCATTTGCCATGAAGAATCGCGATGCCATAGTGCCTTCGGGCGCATAGAGTGATTCTCTCTGCGCTGCCAATGGATTGCGGCAGGCTCAGTACGATGTCTCAGAGTGCGCGTGCACAGGAACCGTCGATGGAGGAAATCCTCGCCTCCATCCGGCGGATCATTGCGGACGACAATCCGGATGCCGCGAAGGCCGCGGCGGCTTCAGCGCCGCCGCCTGCACCTCAGCCGAAACCCGCTTCCGTTCCCGCGCCGGCCGCGCCTCCGAAGGCCGCGATGAACCAGGACGACATCCACGCGATGCTGGCCGATCAGGTAGCGGACGAATCCGATGTGCTGGAGTTGGGCGATCCCGTTTCGCCGCCGAGAGCGGCAGCATCGGAAAGCGGTTTTCGTCAGGTGCCGGCAAGCGACGTCGTGTTCCGGGAAGAACCGGAGCGCGAAGCCCCGCCGCCAGTTTCTTATGCTGAACCGGCGCCACCCATGGAGCGGCTGCTGTCCGCGGAAACCAATGCCGCGGTTTCTGCCGCGTTCGGTTCGCTCGCGACCACCATTCTTTCCGAAAACTCCCGCACCATCGAAGATCTGGTCCGCGAAATGCTCCGGCCCATGCTAAAGGCCTGGCTCGACGACAACCTGCCGGGTCTCGTGGAGCGCATGGTCCGCGCCGAGATCGAGCGGGTTTCCCGCGGCGGGCGCTAAAAGCCGCTTTTGTTGACTCCCAAGCGCTGCTTTGGCTTTTAGGCGCGAGCCAAGTCGGGTCTACCCGACTTGGCCAAAATTAATTGCCGATCTTGGACAAGCGCAAGATTGGTGGCGCCGGAATTACTATGCTCGAAAAAACCTACCAGCCCGCCGAGATCGAAGACCGCATCTATCGCGCCTGGGAAGACGCGGGTGCGTTCGACTGCATGCGCCCCGAGCGCAAGGCTGCCGCGCCTTATTCGATTGTGATCCCGCCGCCGAACGTGACCGGTTCGCTGCACATGGGTCATGCGCTCAACAACACGCTGCAGGACATCCTCGCGCGCTTTGAGCGCATGCGCGGGCGCGACGTGCTGTGGCAGCCGGGCACCGATCACGCGGGTATTGCGACCCAGATGGTCGTCGAGCGGCAATTGATGGAACGCCAAGAGCCGGGCCGCCGCGAAATGGGCCGCGAGAAATTTCTCGAGCGCGTCTGGGAATGGAAGGCGGAGTCGGGCGGCACCATCGTCAATCAGTTGAAGCGCCTAGGCGCCTCCTGCGACTGGCGGCGCGAGCGCTTTACGATGGACGAAGGGCTCTCGCGCGCGGTGCTTAAAGTTTTCGTGGAGCTTTACCGCGCAGGCCTGATCTACAAAGACAAGCGCCTCGTGAACTGGGACCCGAAACTGCTGACCGCGATTTCGGACCTCGAAGTCCAGCAGATCGAGGTCAAAGGCCATCTCTGGCACATCAAATATCCGATCGAGAATTCGGACGAGTTTATCGTCGTCGCGACGACGCGGCCGGAGACCATGCTCGGCGACACGGCCGTTGCCGTGCACCCGGACGACGAGCGCTACAAGAAGCTCGTGGGCAAGAACGTGATCCTGCCGCTGGTCGGCCGGAAGATTCCGATCGTCGCCGACGAATATTCCGATCCGGAAAAGGGCTCGGGCGCGGTGAAGATCACGCCCGCGCACGACTTCAACGACTTTGAGGTCGGGGTTCGGCACAACTTGCCGCAAATCGATATCTTGAATGCCGAAGCAGCGCTGTTCGTCAAAGACAATGAAGCTTTTCTGAAAGGTGCTGTTCCAGGGCCGGACTTGGACGCAGTGTTAGCCCAGCACGGCGAGGATCGATTCAAGGTCCGAAAACATATTCTTCAATTGCTTGAAGACCGCGGCTTAATCGAAAAAATCGAACCGACAAAACATATGGTGCCCCACGGTGATCGTTCGGGAGTGGTCATCGAGCCTTTCCTGACCGATCAATGGTACGTCGATGCGAAGACCATGGCGCAGGAGCCGCTGAAAGCGGTGCGCGACGGCCGTACCACATTCATTCCGAAGAACTGGGAAAAGACCTATTTCGATTGGCTCGAAAACATTCAGCCTTGGTGCATATCGCGCCAGCTCTGGTGGGGCCACCAGATTCCTGCGTGGTACGGACCGGATGGAAAAGTTTTCGTGGCTCTCAGCGAAGACGAAGCCAAAGCCGAAGCGAAGCAGCATTATGGCAATGACGAAAAGCTCACGCGCGACGAAGACGTCCTCGACACCTGGTTCTCGTCCGCGCTGTGGCCGTTCTCGACGCTCGGCTGGCCCGACAACACGGAGGAATTGAAGCGGTTCTATCCGACGACCGTGCTCGTCACCGGTTTCGACATCATCTTCTTCTGGGTCGCGCGCATGATGATGATGGGACTGCACTTTATGCAAAAGGAGCGGCCTGCCGCTCCGTCAGAACAATGGGTGCCGTTCAAGCACGTCTATATCCACGCGCTCGTCCGCGACGAGAAGGGCGCGAAGATGTCGAAGTCGAAGGGGAACGTGATGGACCCCTTGGAGCTGATCGATCAGTACGGCGCGGATGCGCTGCGCTTCACGCTCGCCGCGATGGCAGCACAAGGCCGCGACATCAAGCTCGCGACCAGCCGCGTCGAGGGCTACCGCAACTTCGCAACCAAAATCTGGAACGCCGCGCGCTTCGCGGAAATGAACGGCGCGAAGCGCGATGCGAAGTTCGATCCGAAATCGGCGAAAGAAACGCTGAACAAATGGATTCTCGGCGAGGCCGAAAAGGCCGTGCGCGAAGTCACCGAAGCGATCGAAGCCTACAAGTTCAACGAGGCGGCCGGAGCCGCGTACCGTTTCGTCTGGTCGATCTTCTGCGACTGGTATGTCGAGCTTTCGAAGCCGCTGCTCACGGGCGCCGATGGCGCGGCCAAGGCCGAAACGCAGGCGACCGCCGCCTTCGTTCTCGACGAGATCATCAAGCTCCTGCACCCCTTCATGCCTTTCATCACCGAAGAACTCTGGCGCGTGAAAGGCGAGGAGGGTGAGGCGCGCAAATCCATGCTCGCGCTCGCCGCGTGGCCGAAGCTGTCCGGGCTCGAAGACGCGAAAGCGGAGAATGAAATCGGCTGGGTGGTGGACCTGATTACCGCCATTCGCTCGGTGCGCATGGAAATGAACATCGCCGGCGGCACGCAGATACCGCTCACGCTCGTGGCAAGCGCAGACACGAAAGCGCGTGCCGGGCGCTGGATGGAAGCCTTGAAGCGGCTTGCGCGCCTTTCGGAAATCACATTTGCTAAGGCGCCGCCGAAGGGTTCGGTGCAATTGCTCGTGCGTGGCGAAGTTGCGGCGCTGCCACTCGCAGGCGTTGTCGATCTTGCCGCTGAACGCGCACGCCTGGAGAAGGAAATCGCGAAATGCGATGCCGACATTCAGCGCGTCGATAAAAAGCTCGAAAACAAGGATTTCGTCGCCCGCGCGCCGCAAGAAATTCTCGATCTCGAAAACGAGCGCCGCCGCGAAGCGGAAGATCGCAAGACGAAAATTCTCGAAGCGCTGGAGCGGTTGAAGGGCGCCGCCTGACCGGAAATATTTTTGTGTCGGATAGCCGTCACAAAGTTAGCTTCGATAATTATCCTCTGCTAACATTACGCAGCGACTCGGAGGTGGGGATGTCCGAGGAAGCGCGCAATGTCGCGATTCTGAAGGAAGCTTTTCGTCTTTGGCACGAAAGCAAGGGCGAGAGCGTCGCGCATTGGGAGTCGATCTGGGACGACTCGATCGTATTCGGCTCGATCGGGCAGAGCGTTGCGCAGACGCCTTACATGACGATGCATGAGGGCAGAGAAAGTATCGCGGAATATTTCCGCGGCCTCGCGCGCGACTGGAGCATGATCGAATTCCGTACCGAGGAGTTCATTGCGCAAGGCGATCGCGTCGTCATGCTCGGCCGGTGTAGCTGGACGGCAAAGAAGAGCGGAAAGCAGGTGTGGACGCCGATTGCGTGCTCGTTTCGCATGAAGAACGGGAAAGTCACGGAATACTACGAGTATTTCGATACCGCGCAGATGCGCGACGCCTTGCAGGGGTAGCCGCCCAAAGACGGCCTCAATCCGGGCCGATGGCCTCGGTCGCTCGAATTCGGGGGCCGTCGATGTTGCAGCAAGAACTCGTCCGTCAGGGCAACTGGCTATTCCGCTGGCGGTCCTATCTGCCGTTCCTGATCCTGCCGCTGGCGATCACCTCGTTTCGCAACTCGACATGGTTCAACGACTTCTTCGGCAACAGCGTCGAAGAGACGTGGGACATCGTTTGCTACTTCATCGCACTCGGGGGTCTCGCGCTCCGGGTCGCCATTGTAGGCTTCGTTCCAGCCGGAACATCTGGGCGCAATGCGGTGATGCAGAACGCAGCCGCGCTGAACACGACCGGCATGTATTCGGTCGTCCGTCACCCGCTCTACTTTGCAAACTTCGTTGTCTTCATCGCGTTCATTCTGCTCTTCAAGAGTCTGCTACTCGTGCTGCTGATGGGGTTCGCTTACTTTCTCTATTACGAGCGGATTATGATGGCCGAGGAGAAATTCCTCGAAGACAAATACGGTGACCGCTACCGCGAATGGGCGGCAAAGACGCCCGCATTCCTGCCGCGTCTTTCCGGCTTCGTTCATCCGGCCTTGGCGTTTTCTTGGCGCTCTGCGCTCTTGCGCGAATTCCATACGCTCTTTCTGATCTCTGCGGCTTTCGCCGTCGTCGAAATGCTCGAAGCCATGGTGCTCGAAGGGCACGACTTCAGCGAGTGGGTAATCAACGAACCGATCTGGCCGTTCGTATTCGTTCTGAGTGGTTCGGTTTACCTGATTGTGCGTACCATCAAGCGGCGCACGAATTGGCTGAAGGTGAAGGGGCGTTAGAACGCAAAGGGCTTGCTGACGAAACGCGAGTTCTTCATCCCATAGCGCCACGGCAATTCGATTGCCTTGGAAATTCCGATCCGCGGTCCCGCGACGATTTCAGGCTTGCTGTCACGCGCGAAAACCTGAAACGGCAGCTTGTCGAGCTGCGCACCGTTGTGTTTCGTGCGCGAAATTCCTAGCGCTTCCGCCAGCCGTCCCGGACCCGAGCACAAAAGTTGCTCGTTCTTCAGTCCGCGCCTGCGCCGCATGGCGGGCAAACCCGCTTTCGGTTCCAGCGCCCGGATCAAGACCGCACTTGCCGAGCCTTCCGGCTCGCAGACGAGGTTGAGGCACCAGTGGATGCCGTAGGAGCGGTAGACATAGGCGTGGCCGGGCGGCCCGAACATGACGGCATTGCGCTCTGTCCTGCCGCCGAAGGAGTGCGCGGCCGGATCGGTATGGTGGTAGGCCTCGACCTCGACGATGGTCCCGCCGATCCCGTCAACAAGAAGCGTCGCTCCAATTAACTCGGGTGCCACGCGATGAACGCTGCGGCCGAAGAAAGCAGGCTTTAGAGGCTGGGTTTTAGCCATGGGGAAGCGGGGGCTATCCGTAACGTGGTTAAGGCCGATGTGGCGGTTAAGTCACACCGTTGCCGGATCGTCACGGACGGCCCTTTGGAGGCATTCTACGCCGCGAAGGCGCCATAAACGGCAACGATTTCCAATCATCAAGAGCCGCCCGTGGGCAAGTCTGCCCGCGCGGGTGCGGTTGAAGGCAAGAAAATGGACGCCAAGACGTTCGATAAATCGAAGCTGCCCAGCCGCTACGTGACCGAGGGCCCGGAGCGCGCGCCGCACCGCTCGTATTATTATGCCATGGGTCTGACCAAGCAGCAGATCCACCAGCCGTTCGTCGGCGTCGCCTCGTGCTGGAACGAGGCAGCACCGTGCAACATCGCGCTGATGCGCCAGGCGCAGGCCGCGAAAAAGGGCGTAGCCGCAGCCGGGGGCACCCCGCGCGAATTTTGCACCATCACCGTCACCGACGGCATCGCCATGGGCCATGCCGGTATGCGCGCCTCGCTGCCGTCGCGCGAAGCGATCGCCGACACGGTCGAGCTCACGGTGCGCGGTCATTCTTATGACGCGCTGATCGGCCTCGCCGGCTGCGACAAGTCTCTTCCCGGCATGATGATGGCAATGTGCCGCCTTAACGTGCCGTCGATCTTCATCTACGGCGGCTCGATCCTTCCCGGAAAATTCCGCGGCCAGACCGTGACCGTGCAGGACATGTTCGAAGCGGTCGGCAAGCACTCGGTCGGCGCGATGTCGGACGAAGACCTCGACGAAATCGAGCAGGTCGCCTGCCCGTCCGCCGGCGCCTGCGGTGCGCAGTTCACCGCGAATACGATGGCGACCGTTTCCGAAGCGATCGGTCTTGCGCTGCCGTATTCGGCTGGCGCGCCGGCGCCCTATGAAATCCGTGACCAGTTCTGCACCGCCGCCGGTGAGAAGATCATGGAACTGGTCCAGCGCCGCATCCGTCCGCGCGACATCGTCACGATGAAGGCGCTTGAAAATGCCGCTGCAGTCATTGCCGCGACCGGTGGCTCGACCAACGGCGCATTGCACCTTCCCGCGATCGCGCACGAGTGCGGCATCAAGTTCGACCTCTTCGACGTTGCCGAGATCATGAAGAAGACGCCGTACATGACCGACCTGAAGCCGGGCGGAAAGTATGTCGCGAAAGATCTCTTCGAAGTCGGCGGTATCCCGATGATCATGAAGACGCTTCTCGACCACGGCTATCTGCACGGCGACTGCCTGACCGTCACGGGCCGCACGATTGCCGAGAACCTGAAGAACGTGAAGTGGAACCCGGATCAGGACGTCGTCTATCCGGCGAACCAGCCGATCACCGTCACCGGCGGCGTTGTCGGGCTGAAGGGCAATCTCGCGCCGGAAGGCGCGATCGTGAAGATCGCGGGCATGGAGCAGTCCATGCTGAAGTTCACCGGCCCCGCGCGCTGCTTCGATGGCGAAGAGGCGTGCTTCGATGCCGTGAAAAACCGCAAGTACAAGGAAGGCGACGTTCTCGTCATCCGCTACGAAGGCCCGCGCGGCGGACCTGGCATGCGCGAAATGCTTGCCACGACTGCGGCGCTCTACGGACAAGGCATGGGCGGAAAAGTGGCGCTCATCACTGACGGACGTTTTTCCGGTGCAACGCGCGGCTTCTGCGTGGGTCATGTCGGTCCGGAAGCCGCGATCGGCGGCCCGATCGGATTGCTTAAAGATGGAGACATCATCGAACTCGATGCGGTGTCCGGCGCGCTGAACGTAAAATTGTCGGACGCGGAACTCGCCGAGCGAAAAAAAGCCTGGAAGCCGCGCGAGAATGCTTCGAAGTCTGGTTACTTGTGGAAGTACGCGCAGCAGGTCGGCAATGCGCGCGACGGTGCGGTTACGCATCCCGGCGGCGGCGTCGAGGACAAGACTTATGCGGATATCTGAGCTCATTCGCACGAGTGCTGCGGCTGCGCTGGTTTTGACCTGCGCGGGCAGCGCGATTGCGCTTGATCCTCAGAAGCAGTCCGCTCCTTCTTCGGCTGTTGCGCCCGCGAAGCCGACGGAAATTCTCGACGCCTTCAAGTCCGGTACGCAGGCTTACATCGCCGGCGACCGCACCAAGGGGCTGACCGCGCTTCAGTATGCTGCCGAAAACGGTCATCCGATCGCGCAGTGGAAACTTGGCCGCATCTATGCCGACGGCGACGGCGTCAAGGCCGATCCTTACAAGGCATTTCAGTATTTCAGCCAGGTTGCGTCGAAGAACGCGGAAACTTCGCCGTTCCTGCCGCAGGCGCGTTTCGTCGCGAATGCGTTCGTGGCGCTCGGCAATTATCACCTCGAAGGCATTCCGAACACGGAAGTGAGGTCCGATCCGCGCCGCGCGGTACAACTCTTTCGCTATGCCGCGACGTATTTCGGCGATGCCGATGCGCAGTATCAGCTTGCGCGCCTTTATCTCGAAGGCCGCGGCGCGCAGAAGGATCCGCGCACGGCTGCGCGCTGGCTCTATTCGGCGGCGAACAAGGGCCAGTACCGCGCGCAGGCACTTCTCGGGCAGATGATGGTCCATGGCGAAGGTCTACCGAAACAGGCGGCGCGCGGACTGATGTGGCTCACGCTCGCGGCGGACGCCGCCAAAGAACAGGGCGACGAATGGATTCAGAAGGCCTATGACGACGCGATACGCGAAACCACGCAGGACGACCGCATTGTTGCGCGCAGCTATCTTGAGCAGCATTTGCGCGCCAACCGCTAAGAGCGGACGACAAGCCGAAAAGAAAAACGCGGGGCAGCTAGCCCCGCGTTTTTTGCGTTGCGACGCTCACCAGCTTTCGACGACGACTTCCATCTTCGCCGCGGTCAAAGCAGCCGCACGCGCCTTCATCCAGCCTTGGGCGAACTCCTTGTCGTCGCTCGGGCCTTTCGCCTTGTAGTCGTTCCAGGCGTCGGCCAGCACCTTCTGGCGCGCGACGATGGCATCGTTGTGCCTTTGATGTTCGTCGGTCCAGACTTTCAACTCTTTGAAGTATTTGATCGCGCCGTCATGCATCGGAATCGCCCATGCGAACATCTGCCGCTTGATATCCCAGCCGACGTTGCCCGGCGCGCCATCTTTGTATTCGGGAAACAGCTCAACCATCGCTTTGGTCATGTTGTAGACGAGATCGCCGTTTGCGTTCGCCATGCTCATAAGCACGGGGTAGGGGTATGTCGCGCCTTCGACCTTGTTCGTCGCCGAGAGATCGGCACCTTCCGCGCCCCACTGCGGCACATAGAACGGAGCGACTTTCCGCAGGCGCGCCCAGGCTTCCTTATCGCTGTGCGGCACGACCGGATACTGGATGCCGCGAGGCGAGGCGGCGATCTTGAACGCCTGCCCGGAGATCGTCGACGCGAACGCCGCATCGACCTGATTGGCGACGATACCGTCCATCGCCGCACCGAAGCCACCGAACTCGACGCGCTTCACATCATTCCATGTGAGGTTCGCGGAAGCGAGCATCGCGGTGATGTTCTGGTTCAGCGCCGGCGCGCCGACAACCCAGGCCACGCGCTTACCCTTGAGGTCGGCCATCGTCTTGATGTTGGCGTCTTTCGCGGTAACGACCGTCAGGAGCGCGTCCGAGTTGTTGAGCAGCAGCGCGCGAACGGGTTGCGGACCCCAATCGCGTGCGCCGAATTCATAGAGCCCTTCCTGTGCCATGTAGCTGCCGCCGACACCGTTCGCTGAGAACGGCACCTGGCCGTCGCGCAGCGGCACCGTGCGCGAAACGTCGTTCTTGCCGGGTAGTACCCGGAGATTGACGTTCATCTTGTTCTTCAGCGCATTTCCGATTGCGACCGCCTGATTGTAGCCGCCGGAGCCGACGTCGTAGGCGGTCCAGGTGATCGTGTCCGGCAGCTTCGACTGCGCGTAAGCGAGCGTCGAGGCGATTGCCGCCACGCCGATCAGCGGCAGCGCGAAAAGGACTTCCTTGGATACTTTCATGCCGTTTCCCTCCTCATTGTTGTTTTGTTGAGTTGAAATAGAAGCAGAAGCGCCACGGCCGCCAGCGCACAGCCGAAGCCGAGCGATTGCGGCATGTTAAGGCCGACAAAGCGCTCGACCGGGATGGTCAGATAAAGCGCGGAGGCGAGCAGCATCAGGCGCACGATCCAGCCGGCGATGCTGTTCGGAATTGCTCCGATGCGGATGACGTAGCCCTGCAAGGCAGAGGCAGCGATGCCGATGCCCAGAAATGCGAAGACGACGCTGACGATCACGATCTTCCAGTCGCCCTGCATGAGTAGCGCAGGATTCAACACGAAGCAGAACGGGATGACGTAGATCGCGGTACCGAGCCGCATCGCCTGAATGCCGATTTTGGTCTGGCTGGTTTTTGCGAGCGGTGCCGCCGCGAACGCCGCAAGCGCGACCGGCGGCGTGATGAACGAGACCATGCCCCAATAGAGCACGAACATATGGATGGCGAGCGGGTCTAAGCCGGCCTTGATGAGCGGCGGCGCAAGCACGATCGCGAGAAAGATGTAGCAGGCCGTGACGGTGAGGCCGAGGCCGAAGATGAAACTCGTCAGCGCACCCATTACCAGCAACATGATCGGCGTATTGCCGGCGAGATAAACGAGATCGTTCGCGAGCGTGCCGGCAAGTCCGGTCATCGTCATCGCGCCGATCAGAAAGCCGACGCCGAGGAGCAGCGATGCAAGTTCTACGAGCGCGCGCCCGGTGGCGGCGAGAAACTCGAAGAACTTCGCAAAATCCATCCGGTGTTTCGGAAGAATCTGGTTGATGACGAGCAGGATTGCGGTGGCATAAAACGGCGCCAGCGCTTCCTGCTGCTCCTGCACCATGAATAGCAGAAGCGCGATGAATACCGGAATGAAATACCAGCCTTCGCGCATGACATCGCGCGCGCGTGGCAGCTCCTCCGCTTTCATGCCTCGCAGACCGAGTCGCGCAGAGTAGGCATCGATCTGCACCATCAACGCGAAATAAAAGAGCAGGCCCGGAATGGTCGCTGCGAGCGCAATTTCCGCGTAGGGCTTATTCAGAAACGAGGCCATGACGAAAGCAGTCGAGCCCATCACGGGCGGCATCAGCACCGCGCCGGTAGACGCGACCGCTTCGACCCCGCCCGCGTAATCGGAGCGGAATCCGGTGCGCTTCATTGCGGGAATAGTGACGACGCCGGAGGTTATGACGTTCGAGATCACACTGCCGGAAATCGAGCCCTGCAGACCGCTTGAGATCACGCCTACCTGCGCCGCGCCCCCGCGCATCTTGCCGACGAGCGCGAAGGCGAGGTCGTTGAAGAATTTTCCTCCGCCGGTGTAGTTCAGCGCGACCCCGAACACGATGTAGCCGATCACGATCTCGCCGAGCGCCTTGTAAGCGATGCCGAATGCCGACTCCGAGCTGATGACGTGGAAGGCGACCGTCTCGAAAAATGTCTTGGCATGGCCGGTAAGCGGGTTGGGAAACTTATCGGCGACGACTGGATAGAGCGCGACCGCGAGCACGATCAGCGTCATCACCGTCCCGCTGGTACGGCGCAGCCCCTCGAGAATGAGTACACAGGCGATCGCGGAGTAAATGATCGCATCGCGGGGCGCGCTGTATTCCCAGCCGCTTTCGAGCGCACGGCGCGCCGTATAGGTAAACCAGCAGAAGACAACGAACGCCGCCGCGGCCAGCAGCCAGTCGTACCAGGGCACCGGACCTTTGCTCGGCTTGCCGTCGGCGGAGTAGGCCAGAAACACGAGCGGCAACAGAAAAGCGGCAAGCAGATAGAGGTACAGGCTGTCGATCAGCACGAAGCCCACGAACAATTGCAGATTGAGCAATTGATTGAGCGTCAGCAGGATCGCGGCGACAGTGAAGAGCGTGAACAGCGCGAGCGGAAAGCTGCCGAGCGCACGCGCCGGCAATTCTTCCACCATCATATCAGGAGCTTGATCGCCGATATGTTTGCGCGGCACGTTATCCCGCGCGGCAGCCGTCTTGTCGGTCAAAATGCTTCCCCTCACGCGCGTTGTTATTTTTGGCGAGCGCGAGAGGCATTGAAGGAGTATTCCGTAACCTAAGCAAGCGTTCGGAATAAGTTACTGCTGTGCGGAACGAGCTCTACCGCGTTGCGAAACGGAAATCCGCGTAAATCGGAACGTGATCTGACGGTTTTTCTGCAGCGCGAACTTGTCGGTCGATGCCGACCGATTGCAGACGGTCGGCGGCTTGCGGCGACAGCAGCAAATGATCGATGCGAATCCCGTTGTTCTTTTGAAACGCGCCGGCTTGATAATCCCAGAATGTATAGAGGCCGTTGCCGTCGTGCGTTGCGCGTAGCGCGTCGGTGAAGCCGAGCGAAGTCAGCGTGCGAAACTTTGCGCGGGTTTCCGGCTGCGCGAGCGCGTCGCCGGTCCATTTCTCGGGAAATTCCGCGTCGAGCGAAGTCGGGATCACGTTGTAGTCGCCCGCGAGTACGACCGGTTCTTCGAGCGTCAGCAGTTCGCTCGCGTGTTTCGCGAGACGGTCCATCCAGGCGAGCTTGTATTTGAACTTGTCGGTGCCGACCGGATTGCCGTTCGGAAGATAGATCGAGGCGACACGCACGGCGCCGTCTTTGGTCGAGATCGTCGCTTCGATGTAGCGCGCGTGAACATCTTCCTCGTCGCCGGGCAGGCGAGGTTTCGCTTCGTCGATCGGATGCTTGGAGAGGATCGCGACGCCGTTATAGGTTTTCTGGCCGTGCACGGCGACGTTGTAGCCGAGGCTTTCGATTTCCTCGCGCGGGAAGGCTTCGTCCACGCACTTCAGTTCCTGCAGGCAGACGACGTCGGGATCGCGCTCCTTGAGCCACGCAGTCACCGCGCCGAGATGTGCCTTGATGGAATTTACGTTCCAGCTTGCGATCCGCATGAAACTCGCTCGGGGGGACTTAGAGCGAAAAGCTGGTGCCGCAGCCGCAGGATGCGGTCGCGTTCGGATTGTCGATCTTGAACGCGGCGCCGATCAATTCATCCGCGTAGTCGATGCGCGAACCTGCGAGATACTGAAGCGAAACGGGATCGATCACGACGGTTGCCCCGTTGCGCGCAATCACAACATCTTCGGATTCCGGCGCGCGCTGGATGTCGAATTTGTATTGGAAGCCCGAGCAGCCGCCGCCCTCGACGCTCACGCGCAGCACCGACGGCTCCTTTTCGGAGCCGAGGATCGCGGCGATCTTTTTGATCGCGCTTTCGGTGACGACGACGTTCTGGGCGTCCATTGGCCGGTTTTCCTTTAGGCAAACCAAAGCGTTACGGTCTATAGGTAAGGGCGCGAGCGGCGAAGTCAATTCAGGGGCAAAATCTCGTGGCGGTATCGGTATTTACGCCGAGGGCTGAGTGGGCCGCGGACCCTGCGCGCTCACGCGGCCGCCGTTTTCCGGAGCCGCCGAGTCCGGCGCGCAGCGATTTCCGCCGCGACTGCGACCGCATCATTCACTCGACCGCGTTCCGGCGGCTGAAGCACAAAACGCAGGTTTTCGTTTCGCATGAAGGCGATCACTTCCGCACACGCCTCACGCATACACTGGAAGTGAGCCAGATCGCGCGCGCACTCGCGCGCTCGCTGGGACTAGACGAGGACCTCGCGGAAGCGCTCGCGCTGTCGCACGATCTCGGGCATCCGCCATTCGGCCACGCCGGCGAACGTGCGCTCGACGCCTGTATGGAAGACTACGGCGGCTTCGATCACAACGCGCAGAGTCTTCGCGTGGTGACGAAACTGGAACGGCGCTATGCGAGCTTCGACGGACTGAATCTCACCTGGGAAACGCTTGAGGGGATCGCGAAGCATAACGGTCCGCTCACCGACGAGGACGGTTCAGCGATCGGCCGTTACGAAGCCGATGGGCTTCCGCTTGCGTTTGCCGAACAGCGCGAAGAATGGGACCTCGAATACTGGACCTACGCGAGCGCGGAAGCGCAGGTCGCCGCGATCTCCGACGACATCGCCTACGACGCGCACGATCTCGACGACGCGATGCGGGCAGGGCTGTTCGATCTGGCCGATCTTAAGCCCGTTGCTCTCGCGGGCGACATCTTCAGCGAAGTAAGAAAGCTCTACCCCGCGGCGCAGCCCGCGCGGTTAGCGGGCGAAGTCATCCGCCGCCTGATCGCAGCGCTGATCGGCGACGTGTTGCAGGAGTCCGGACGCCGAGTGAAGGCGCTCAGCCCCCATTCCGCCGAGGATATCCGGCAGGCGCGCGACCCGATGATCCGCTTTTCGGCGAAAGGCGAGGACGCCGACCGCCAGATCAAGGCGTTTCTCACGCCGCGCATGTATCGCGAGGAGCGGGTGATGCGGATCATGACCGACGCGGAGACGATCGTGCGCGATCTCTTCGCCCACTATCTGGCTTACCCAGCCGGCCTCGGCGCGGAACGGGTCGCGAGCGGCGAGATGGCGCTCGTGCGCCAGATCGCGGACTTCATCGCCGGCATGACCGACCGTTTCGCGATCGAAGCGCACCAGCGTTATTTTGACTCGACTCCCGATCTGCGATAGCTCCGCGCCTCCGCGAAAAGTTGAGCAAAATGAACGTCTTCTCGATCTATCTCGGCCATGTGCAGGACGCGCTGAACGCGCTCGTGAAAGAAGGCGCGCTTCCCGTCGGCCTCGACTTCTCGCGCGTTGTCGTCGAACCGCCGAAGGACGAGACACACGGCGATCTCGCGACCAACGCCGCGATGGTGCTCGCGAAGGACGCGAAGCTGAAACCCCGCGACATCGCAGAGAAGCTCGCGGCAAAGCTCAAAGCCGCGCCACATGTCGCGAAGGCCGACGTGGCCGGTCCCGGCTTCATCAATCTTTCGCTCGACAACGCCTTCTGGCTCGAGGTGCTGCGCGCGGCGGTGAAAGGCGGCAAGGATTTCGGCCGCAGCGAAATGGGCAAGGCCGAGAAGGTGAACGTCGAATATGTCTCGGTGAATCCGACCGGGCCGATGCATGTCGGTCACGGACGTAGCGCAGTGTTCGGCGATGCGCTTGCCAACCTCCTGGTCTTTACCGGCTACAAGGTTACGCGCGAATACTACATCAACGATGCGGGCGCGCAGGTCGATGTGCTCGCGCGCTCGGCGTTCCTGCGCTACCGCGAAGCGCTCGGCGAAAAAATCGGCGAAATTTCCGAGGGGCTTTATCCCGGCGACTACCTGATCCCGGTCGGAAAGGCGCTTGCCGAGAAACACGGGAAAGCTCTCCTGGATAAGCCGGAGAGCGATTGGTTGCCGCTCGTGCGCCAGACCGCCACGGACATGATGATGGACATGATCCGGAAGGATCTTGCCGCGCTCGAAATTCGCCACGAAGTATTCTTTTCAGAGCGGACGCTGACTTCTGGAAAAGACAAGGTCGGCGAAACCATCGAATTGCTGCGCAAGGCTGGTCATATCTACGAAGGCCGCCTCCCGCCGCCCAAAGGCGCCCCGGTTGAAGACTGGGAAGACCGCGAACAGACGCTGTTTCGTGCCACCGCCTTCGGCGACGACGTGGATCGGCCGCTGAAAAAATCTGACGGCAGTTACACGTACTTCGCGGCCGATATGGCCTATCACCGCGACAAGATCGAACGCGGCTTCAAGACGTTGATCGACATCTGGGGCGCTGACCACGGCGGCTATGTGAAGCGTCTGAACGCAGCGGTTGGCGCTCTTGGCGGCGGCAAGGTCGTGCTTGATGTGAAACTCTGTCAGCTCGTGCGACTCTTGCGGGCGGGCGAACCGGTGAAGATGTCGAAGCGCGCGGGCGATTTCGTCACGCTGCGCGAAGTCGTCGACGAAGTCGGGGTCGATCCGGTGCGCTTCATGATGCTGTTCCGGAAAAACGACGCCCAGCTCGACTTCGATTTGGCAAAAGTGATCGAGCAGTCGCGCGACAATCCGGTTTTCTATGTCCAGTACGCGCATGCGCGCGGCAAGTCGGTGTTCCGGAACGCGAAGGAGGCGATGCCTGCGCTATCCACAGATACCGCCGCGCTCGCCGGCGCAGATATTTCGGTACTTTCGGACGAAGCGGAACTCGCGCTGATTAAAAAATTAGCGCAGTGGCCGCGGCTTGTGGAGGCGGCGGCCGAATTCCACGAGCCCCACCGGGTCGCGTTTTACCTGTACGACCTCGCTAGTTCCTTCCATTCGTTATGGAATAAGGGAAAAGACGCGCCTCATTTACGCTTCATTATGGAAGATAACCCTAAATTCACCATCGCCCGATTGAGTCTGGTGAGCGGCTTGGTCGGCGTTTTGGCCTCAGGTTTGGCCATTTTGGGTGTCAGAGCGGCCGAAGAAATGCGTTGAACGGCCCTCCGCGCGGAGTGTTAGTATGAGTATTGCGCGGACTTTGAGGAACGATCGGGAGAAGATGGGGGAACATCCCATGTACCGGCCCTCCCGGGGCCATGGGCAGGCGCAGCCACAGCCGCATCAGGCTACTGGCTCGTCACGGATTCGGCGCAGCGACGATCCGCTTGCCGAACTCGCCCGTCTGATCGGGCAGGAAGACCCCTTCAAGGAATTCGATGCCGTCCAGCCGCGCCGCGCGGCTCCAAATGGCAATGGCGCGCACCACGCGCCCGCAGTCGCCCCCGAGCGGCGCCCCGAGCGCTATACCAATGGGAATGGCGGCGGCTATTCGAATGGCGCGGGTCAGCCGCAGCGCCAGCCTGTAGCTCGTCATGCCCAGCCCGCCGCAGCCGCTCCGGCACGCGGTCCTGTTGCCCGCGCCGATGAACGTTATCCAGCCCAGCATCCCTCGCGGACGACGCAGCCGCAGCCGCAGGCCCGCGCGAACGGTGCGGCGCGTAGCTATGAGGATCAGCAGCGTCCGGCGCCGCGCACGAATGGGCGCGATGCCAATGGCCATTATGCGGAGCGTTCGCATCGCGCGCGTGACACCTATGCTGAGGAAGACCTTCGCCAGCGGGAAGCTCCCGCGCCGCGTTCCCGCCGTCCGGAGCCACAACAGCGTGACCGTTACGTTCCGGAAGAAGCTCCGCGTCATGCGCGCAGCCGTCCGCAGCAGGCGCCTTATCAGGACCCACGCCACCGCCGCTATGAGAACGATTACGACCCGCGGTACGACGACGAAGCTTATCTGCCGGAGCAGCACGACGAAGAGATTTACGACGACGTGCAGCGTTCGCGCCGTGGCTGGGGCTTCTGGGTGGTTGCGGCAATTATCGTTGCGAGCCTGATTGCCGTCGCATTCCTCGGCGTCTTTGCCTATCGGACGATCTTCAACGCGCCGCCGCGCGCAGCCGTTGTGACCAAGTCGAACGCTCCGACCAAGGTCGAGCCGAAAAATACTCCGCAGCAGCTCGTGTCTCCCAGCAACAAGCCGATTCAGGATCGTCTTGGCGGTGCCGATACGCAGATCATGCGCCGCGAGGAGGCGCCCGCCGATCTCACGCGCCAGAACCCGCAGGCGCCGCAACAGCAGCAGTCGCCTCAGCAGCAGGCGCCCGTCAAGAATAACCCCGCTTTCACGCCGCCTCCGCAGCAGCAACAGCAGCAGGCTCCGCAGACGCAGCAGAACCTCGACCAGCAGCCCAAGCGCGTAAAGACCGTACCGCTTCGCGCTGACGGCAGCCTCGCGCAGCCGAACGCGCAGCAACAGCAACAGAATACGGGTCCGATGCAGCTGCAGGCTCCGCAGACGCAGGATCAGGATACGCAGGCGATCCCGCCGCAAAACCAGAACCGCCAGAACAACTCGAACGTCCAGCAGCCGAACCGCAACGTCGCTTCGCTTGGGCCGACTCCGCTTCCGCAGCAGCAACAGCAGTCGACTACCGCCAATGGCAACTACATCGTGCAGGTGGCCTCGCATAAGACACCGGAAGAAGCGCAACAGGCCTGGACCACCCTGCGGCAGCAATACGGCACGATCCTCGGCAGCCGTAATGCGGACATTCGCAAGGTCGATCTCGGGGACCGCGGCACCTTCTATCGCGCCATGGTCGGTCCGATGAGCCGCGATCAGGCGAACGCGCTCTGCCAGAACCTGAAAACGCAGGGCGCGGGCTGCATCGTCCAGACCCGCAACTAACAGCTTCTATTCGCTCGTTCTTGACCGGAGAAGCGGGGGCGCTTACGCCGCCGCATGACCATTCGCGCCTTCATTTCTGGTTGCGCTTCCACGACGCTCTCTGACGGGGAAAAACGTTTCTTCTCAGAGGCTTGCCCGTGGGGCTTGATTCTCTTCAAGCGAAACATTCAAAACCCCGCACAGGTCACGGAATTGACTCGCAACTACCGCGAGATCGTTGGCCGCAAAGACGCGCCAGTACTGATCGATCAGGAAGGCGGCCGCGTACAGCGTCTCGGTCCGCCGCATTGGCCGAATTTCCCAGCGGCCGAGAAACTCGCAGGCGCGTCAGACACGACCGCCTCGGTGGAGCTTGGTGCGCGGCTGATTGCGAACGAGCTTTTACGGCTCGGGATCAACGTCGATTGCCTGCCGGTGGCCGATCTTCGCTTTCCCGGCGCACATGACGTTATCGGCGACCGCGCGTATGCCAGCGATCCGTTGGAAGTCGCGAAGCTCGCACGGGCAGCCGCAGATGGATTGATGGCCGGCGGCGTACTGCCGGTGATGAAGCACATTCCCGGTCATGGCCGCGCAATGGCGGACAGCCATCTGGAATTGCCGAAAGTAGCGATTTCGCGTGAGGAACTCGAGCGAACCGATTTCGCACCTTTCCGTCAGCTCGCCGATCTCCCGCTCGCGATGACCGCCCACGTGATCTACGAGGCCATCGATCCGTCGCTACCGGCCACGATTTCGCCGAAGGTTGTGGGCGAGGTGATCCGTAACCACATCGGGTTCGGCGGTTTGCTCATGACGGACGACGTCTCGATGAAGGCGCTTTCCGGCGCTATCGGCGAAAATACGAAAGCGGCGTTCGCGGCGGGATGCGATCTTGCGCTTCATTGCAACGGCAAAATGGACGAAATGCGCGAGGTCGCGGAAAACAGCCCGCCTCTGGACGGAAAAGCCGCTGAACGTGCGAAGAAAGCCTTGGATAGGATCGCGGCGGGGCCGAAAGCGCTCGATGTCGCCGAGGCTTGGAGCCGCTTTTCCGCTATGATCGAAACGGTTTAACGGAATTGAGTCGCGTGGAAACCAGCGATTTCGAACTGCCCGAGGCAGAACGCGGAAGTAACGAGCCAACGCTCGTGGTCGACGTGACCGGATTTGAAGGTCCGCTCGATCTTCTGCTGATGCTTGCGCGCACGCAGAAGGTCGATCTCGCGAAGATTTCCATTCTCGCGCTTGCCGAGCAGTATCTGGAATTTATCCGGCGCGCGCGCGATCTCCGGATCGAGGTGGCAGCCGACTATCTGGTGATGGCGGCGTGGCTCGCGTATTTGAAGTCGCGTCTGCTGCTGCCCGAAGCCGCAGGCCCCGAAGAGCCTTCCGCCGCCGATCTCGCGGCCGATCTCGCGGCGCGCCTGCAGCACCTCGAAGCGATCCGCCGCGCCGGCGCGGGTCTGATGACGCGCGACAAGCTCGGCGCCGAATTCTTCATGCGCGGCGCGCCGGAGGAGAACGATCCGCTCGAGCCGCAGCAATTTACCGCCACGATCTACGACCTGCTTTCAGCCTATGCACTCCAGCGTCAGAAAAAGGCGCTCTCGCATCACACGGTAGTGCAGCGTGTCGTTTGGTCGTTGAAAGAGGCCAGAGAGGCGCTTGAACGGCTGGTCGGTGTAGGTCAAGACTGGACCCGGCTCGACACCTTCCTCATCGAATATCTGGTCGAGCCGTCGATGCGTACCACCGTATTGGCGTCAAGCTTTTCGGCCTCTCTCGAAATGGTCAAAGAGGGGCAGCTCGAACTTCAGCAAGAATCGCCGTTTGCCCCGCTCTGGTTGAAACGTCGCCATGAGCCGAGACCTGAATTGCAAGTAGTGGAGACCAAGCAGTGACCGCGTTGCGCAAACCGCCGCTTTCGATCGTGGGCAAAGAGCCCGAGACCGACGAAAACCAGCGCATTCTGGAAGCGATCCTGTTCGCCTCCGCAGAGCCGGTGGATGAAAAGCTGTTTGTCTCGCGCCTTCCGGAAGGTACGGACCTAAATGCAGAACTCAAAAAGCTCGGCGATCATTATGCCGCGCGCGGCGTGAACCTCGTGCGCGTCGCCGGCAAGTGGGCGCTGCGCACCGCCTCCGACCTAGGCCATCGGATTGCGCGCGACACGCCGCCGCCGCGCAAGCTTTCGCGTGCCGCGATCGAGACGCTTGCGATCGTCGCCTATCACCAGCCGGTCACCCGCGCCGAGATCGAAGAAATTCGCGGTGTCACGATCAATACCGGCACGCTCGACGTGCTGATTCAGACCGGCTGGGTGCGGCTGCGCGGCCGCCGCAAGGTGCCGGGCCGCCCGGTGACCTACGGCACCACCGAGCAGTTCCTGATCCATTTCGGCCTCGACCAGATCGACGACCTGCCGGGTCTGGACGAATTGAAGGGCGCAGGATTCCTCGACGACCGGCTGCCCGCCGGATTTTCGGTGCCGATCCCGAACGACGTCTCGACGCTCCGCGACGACGAGGAGCCTCTTGAAGAGGGCGATCCGGCGCTCGACCCGGAAGCCAAGTAACGCGACGAAAGCCGCACGACCCGCTAGTTTGCCGCCGTCATGGCGCCCCGTATCGCCCCCCGCGCTCCCACACCCGTCTCGATTGCGGCTCACCTCGCTTTCGACGATGTGCATCACTCTTACGGCGGTCCTGAATCCGTCCGCGGTGTGACGCTCTCGGTCGATCCGGGCGAGGTCGTGAGCCTTGTCGGTCCGTCCGGCTGCGGGAAGACGACGCTACTGCGTCTCGCTGCCGGTCTCGAACGCCCTGCCTCGGGCCGCGTGTTGCTGGACGGTCTCGAAATTGCGGGGCCGAGTAACTTCGTGCCGCCCGAGCGGCGCGGCATCGGTCTGATGTTTCAGGACCACGCGCTATTTCCGCACATGACCAATCTCGAAAACGTGCGCTTCGGCCTGCGCGGATTTTCGCGCGTGGAAGCCGAACGGCAGGCGGCTCAGGCGCTCGACCGCGTGGGTCTCGGCAATCGCGGCGCCGAATATCCGCATATGCTTTCGGGCGGCGAGCAGCAGCGCGTGGCGTTAGCGCGCGCAATCGCGCCGCGGCCCGCCGTGATTCTGATGGACGAGCCGTTCTCGGGTCTCGACAGCCGGCTTCGCGATGTCGTGCGCGCGGAAACCTTGAGCATCCTCCGCGAGGCGCGCGCGACCTGCGTGGTCGTGACCCATGACGCAGAAGAAGCGATGCGCATGGGCGACCGGATTGCGCTCATGAACCAGGGCAGGGTCGTGGAATTCGGCGATCCGCAAATGATCTATCGCCGGCCGCAGAGCCTTTTCGCCGCGCGCTTCTTCTGCGAGATGAACGAACTCACCGGCTGGGCCCACCGCGGACAGATCGATACCCCGCTTGGAACTTTCCCCGCGGGCGAAATTGCCGAAGGTGAGGCGGTCGTGTGTGTCCGCCCGCAGGCCTTCGATTTGCAGGCAGCGGGAACCGGGTTGCCTGGGCGGATTGTCGCGCACCGTTTCGTGGGCGAAGTGGACCTTCTGGAAATCGCAATGCCGGGACTGGACGAGCCCGTGCTGGCGCGGGTCCGGGACGCCGTTAACCGCAAAGAAGGCGAGGACGTAGGCGTCGAAATCGACCCCGCCGAAGTTCTTGTTTTTGCCGCTTCCCGGCCCTAGGTTCGTTCAAAGCAACGAAAATTGGCTGGTTCCGGCGGCGCTTCAGCTAACCTGCCAGCGGAGGACTCCTATGGGTGGTTTGAGTATCTGGCACTGGCTCGTGGTCGCCGTCGTCGTGCTGCTCCTGTTCGGGCGCGGCAAGATTTCCGAGCTGATGGGCGATGCCGCCAAGGGCATCAAGGCGTTCAAGAAGGGCATGGCGGACGACGAACCTGCCGCCGCTGCGAACAACCCGCAGACGCCGCCGAAGACGATCGAACAAAACCCGCCGGTGGTACGCCGCACCGACGATCAGAAGGTCGGCTGACGCCGCCCGCTTGCGGCGCCTTTCGCGGACCGGCAAGTGGCCGCGAGGTAGCAGCGCATGTTTGACGTTGGTTGGAGCGAGCTTCTTTTAATCGGTATCGTCGCGCTCATCGTCATTGGGCCGAAGGATCTGCCGAAAGTTCTGCGTGCGCTCGGCACCATGATGTCGAAGGTGCGCTCGATGGCCTCCGAATTTCAGGGCCAGTTTCAGGAGGCCATGCGCGAGGCCGAACTCGCGGACCTGAAAAAGGAAGCCGAGAAGCTCGCGACCTCGACGACGAACGCCATCCAGAACCCGATCCAGTCGATTCAGAATTCGATCGAGCAATCGGCGCAGTTGCAGCCGGCGCCACCCGCGCCGGCCGCGACCGACGCACAGGTCGACGCCGCGATCCCGGCTCCGCAGCAAGCCGCGCCCGTCAATATCGAGCCCGCGCCCATCGCGCCTTCGGCCACCACCTCCGCCGAAACGACGAATGAGCCTATCCGCAAGCAGGGCAGCGGCGCATGAGCGACAGCGACATCGACGCCAGCAAGGCTCCTTTGATGGAGCACCTGATCGAGCTGCGTTCGCGGCTCATTAAGTCGCTGCTCGCGTTCATGGTGATGCTGATTGTCTGCTTCGCCGGCGCGAAATACATCTACAATATTCTCTTGTTTCCCTATCAGCTCGCCGCCGGCGCCGACGCGAAGATCGAATTGATCTACACGGCGCCGCAGGAATTCCTGATCACCCAGATCAAGCTCGCGATTTTTGGCGCGGCGTTCCTCTCGTTTCCGGTGATCGCGACGCAGATTTACGCCTTCGTGGCGCCGGGCCTCTACAAGCACGAGAAGGGCGCGTTCCTGCCATATCTGATCGCGACTCCGTTCTGCTTCCTCTTGGGTGCCGCCTTCGTCTATTTCGTCGCGATGCCGCTCGCGATGGGCTTCTTCATCGGCATGCAGCAGCTTGGCGCGGGCCCGGAGATCAAACTCCTGCCGCGCGTCTCCGAATATCTCTCGCTGATCATGGCGCTGATCTTCGCCTTCGGGATTTGTTTCCAGCTTCCCGTCATTCTGACGCTCTTGGCGCGTATCGGCATCGTGACCGCGGACTGGCTGCGCTCGGTTCGCCGCTACGCGATCGTCGTGGTTTTCATTATCGCGGCGATCCTGACCCCGCCGGACGTGATTTCACAGCTTGCGCTTGCCGTGCCGACGCTGCTCCTCTACGAAGCATCGATCTGGCTCGTGGCGGCGGCGGAGAAGAGACGCGCAGCGGCGCAGGCCGCGGCGGACAGCGCTTCGACCGACGTGACGGCGCCTCCGGCCAGCCCGTCCAGCACCTAGTTAAAGTATCGCTTTAAGTAGAAAATCGTGCGTAATCAAAGTCCATTACGCAGGAAAAACCATGCACGACATTAAGTGGATTCGAGACAACAAGGACGCCTTCGACAAGGGCCTCGCCCGCCGGGGTTTGAGCGCCGAGGCGGGTGATCTGATCGCGCTCGACGAGAAGCGCCGCACCGTGATCGCGAAACTGCAGGCCATGCAGGAGCGCCGCAACGCCGTTTCCAAGGAAGTCGGCGAAGCGAAGAAGGCGAAAGACGAGCCGCGCGCGCAAAAACTGATGGCGGAGGTGGCATCCATCAAGGATGAGATGCCGAAGCTGGAGGCCGAGCAGCAGCAGTTCGAAAAGAAGCTCGACGAAATCCTCGCCTCGATCCCGAATTTACCGGCTGCCGACGTGCCGGACGGCAAAGACGAGAAGGGCAACAAGGAATACCGCCGCCACGGTAGCGTCCCGAACATGGCTTTCAAGCCGAAGCTGCATTTCGAAATCGGCGAAGCGCTCGGGCTGATGGATTTCGAGGCCGCCTCGAAGATTTCCGGCGCGCGTTTTGTCGTCTTGAAGGGCGCTCTGGCGCGTCTAGAGCGCGCGCTTTCGCAGCTATTCCTCGACGTACACACCGGCGAAAACGGCTACACCGAGGTGAATCCGCCGATCCTTGTGCGTGATGAGACTATGTATGGGACGGCGCAACTCCCAAAGTTTGAGGACGATCAATTTGCTGCATATCGCGAGGTAACAATACGCGAGCGTGAGCAAAGAGAGGGGCAAAGGTTAATCGCGGAATGGATAGGCAAGCATCCGACCGAATCCGTGCCTATAGGTGCGATTTATCTGATGACTGATGCAAGCAAACAGGCATCAAAAGATCGCTTCTGGCTCATCCCGACCGCCGAAGTTTCACTGACAAACCTCGTCCGCGACGACATCACCGACGAAGCCAAGCTGCCGATGCGGCTCACCGCCTGTACGCCGTGTTTCCGCGCGGAAGCGGGTGCGGCGGGCAAGGACACGCGCGGTATGATCCGCCAGCATCAGTTCACCAAGGTCGAGCTCGTCTCGATCACGACGCCCGAACAGAGCGCCGAAGAACACGAGCGCATGCTCGCTTCCGCCGAGAAAGTGCTGCAAAAACTCGGCCTGCATTATCGCGTGATGACGCTCTGCACCGGCGACATGGGCTTCGCCTCGCAGAAGACCTACGACATCGAGGTCTGGCTGCCGGGCGAAAATACTTATCGCGAGATTTCGTCCTGCTCGAACTGCGGCGACTTCCAGGCGCGCCGCATGAACGCGCGCTATCGCGCGAAAGACGCGAAAAGCCCGCGCTATCTGCACACGCTGAACGGCTCCGGCGTGGCGGTCGGCCGCGCGCTGATCGCCGTCTTGGAGAACTACCAGAACGAGGACGGCTCGGTCACAATTCCGGAGGCCTTGAAGCCCTATATGGGCGGCCTCACCAGGATCACGAAAGCGACCGCATGAACCCGTCATCCCGGCCAAGCGAACGAAGTGAGCGCGAGCCGGGATCCATAACCACCTGCGTTTCAAATTGGACGCTGAAGGTTATGGATCCCCGCCTTCGCGGGGATGACGACCAGTGAGAATTTTAGTCACCAACGACGACGGCATTCACTCCGCCGGGCTCGACGCGCTGGTCCGCATCGCGAAAACGCTGACCGATGATGTCTGGGTCGTAGCCCCCGAGTTCGACCAGTCCGGCGTTTCGCATTCGCTTTCGCTTTCCGACCCGCTTCGCCTGCGCAAGATCGACGAAAAGCGCTTCGCCGTGAAAGGCACGCCGACCGATTGCGTCATCATGGGCGTGCGTCATGTGCTCGAGGACAAGCGCCCGGACCTCGTGCTTTCCGGCATCAATCGCGGGCAGAACCTCGCCGAAGACGTGATCTATTCCGGCACCGTCGCCGGGGCCATGGAAGGCACCATTCTCGGTATTCAGGCCATTGCGCTCAGTCAGGCATACGGCCCGACCACCCGCGACCGGCTCGGCTACGATACGGTCGAAGCGTTGGCTCCGGACCTTCTCAAGAAGCTTCTGAAAGACCCGCTTCCCGTCGGCGTGCTGCTCAACATCAACTTCCCCGATTGCCCGCCGGACGAGGTCAAAGGCGTTTCGATCACGACCCAGGGCCGCCGAGACGCGGAGTTGCTTATGGTCGACAAGCGGCAGGACGGGCGCGGTTTCCCGTATTACTGGATCGGTTTCCAGCGTATCAAACGCACGTTTTCCGACGGCAGCGACCTCTCCGCGATCGAGCGCAAGCTGATCTCGGTGACGCCGCTGAAAATCGATCTGACCGACAAGCCGTTCATGACCAAGCTCGCGGCGATGTTCGACGAGAGCGAACTGACCAACTAACGGAGCTTCCGGCGCGGATGGCGGACCGCAACAGGCGCGACGAGGAATTCGAGCGGAGAAACGCGGAAGCGCGGATGGAGTTCTTGCTCTCCATGCGCCGCCGCGGCATCCGCGACGTGAAGGTCCTGCGCGCGCTTGAACAGGTCCCGCGCGAGATTTTCGTCGAGGCCGAGCACGGTGGCATCGCCTATGCCGATCAGGCGCTGCCGATCGACTGCGGTCAGACCATCAGCCAGCCCTTCGTGGTCGCCACCATGACCGAGGCGCTCGATGTCGAGCCCGCCCATAAGGTCCTCGAGATCGGTACCGGCTCAGGCTATCAGGCGGCGGTGCTGGGTATGCTCGCGAAATCGGTGGTCACGATCGAGCGCTATCGCACGCTAGCCGATCTCGCCTCGGCGCGGCTCCGGGTTTTGGGCTTGAAGAACGTCTCGGTGCGCGTGGCCGACGGCAGCTTCGGCGCGCCGGACGAGGCGCCGTTCGACCGGATTATGGTGACGGCGGCGGCCGAAACCGTGCCGTCCGCGCTCATCGATCAGCTTGCCAACAACGGCCGCATGATCGCGCCCGTGGGCCCGCTGAACGGCGTGCAGTCGCTCCGGCTTTTCACCAAGACCGGCGGCAAGATCGAGCATCTGGACCTGATGTCGGTCCGCTTCGTCCCGCTCGTCGAAGGCAAGGCCGCCGCGCTCTAACTTCTTAACCTTTGAGCGGGCCTGCGAAATTTCGCGCCAACCCCCATTTTCTTAAGCCGCCGTTTACCCGACCGAGCCTATTCGTCAGGCGTGTTGTTGCGTCCTGAGTGAGTAGTGATGCGTACCAATTCGATGCGCTTCCGGGGAGCGCTGCTCGCCCGCTGTGTTGCCGTCGCCGTGATCGGCGCGTTTGCTGCCGCTTGCAGCATGGACGTGACGCGGTTCGACTCCAATCCGTTCCAGAACCGGCAGGACACGACCGCCTCGGTCCCGCAGACCCAGAACAATACGCAGATGCAGGCGCAGGTGCCGGGTCACCAGTTGCCGCAGCGCAATCATGTTGAGACCCAGCCGCTGAATAACCCGCAGAGCAATTATCGCCCGCAGACGGTGCCCGCGGTGCCGTCGCCGCAGGCCAAGCACAAGCAACTGAATGCCCCGCGCACGACGGCTGCGGTCAATACCAACGACTGGTCCTGGGACGGCGGCCGCGCCATTACCGTCCAGCAGGGCGAAACCGTCTATTCGATCTCCCGCACGCACAACGTGCCGGCGGAAGTGATCCTAAAGGCGAACAATTTGCAGAGCGCGAGCATGATCCAACCGGGTCAGCGGCTCGTGATCCCGGTGCGCCGTACTGCCAACCTCCCGATGCTGCAAACTGCACCCGCGCCCGCGAATATGCACACCACCGCTGCAGGCGACACGATCTATTCGCTGTCACGCAAATACAAGGTTACGCCGCAGGCGATCGCGAATGCGAATAACTTGACGCTCTCGACGCAGCTCAAAATCGGCCAGCAGGTAAAAATTCCGGCGACGGCGCCGATTGCGAATACACCGGCTGCGCAGCAGAAGCAGAACGTGCAGACGGTGCCGCAGACGCCGACGCAGCAGGTTGCGCAGAACGAAAACGTGCCCGCGCCCGAAAACGTCGGTGTGGTGCGTCCGAACGTGCCGCCGGTCACCAACGACACGCGTGCACCAAACGCGGCGCCCACTTTCCACTGGCCGGTTCGCGGGCGGATTCTTTCGGCTTACGGCAAGAAGCCGAACGGCCAGCAGAACGACGGCATTAACGTATCCGTGCCTGACGGCACGCCGATCCGCGCTTCCGAAGACGGCGTCGTCGCTTATGCGGGCAACGAGCTGAAGGGCTTCGGCAATCTCGTGCTGATCCGTCACGCCGACAACTGGGTAACCGCTTACGCGCATCTCGGTACCATCGACGTGAAGAAGGATCAGAAGGTGAAGCGCGGCGAAATCATCGCGCGCGCGGGCCAGACCGGCGGTGTGACTTCACCGCAACTGCACTTCGAAATCCGCAAGGGTTCGAACCCGGTCGATCCGGAAAAGCACCTCTCCGGAATCTGATTTCGATTTAAAAGTTGATGACGCGTATTGTTCGCCCCTGCGTCTGGCAGGTCGGCGTATAGGCGTATTGGTCGAGACGACAATCGCCAGTGTTTAGCTTGCGTGTGGTATCCGCGGCCGAGGTCTGAATGGGATTATCGACCGTCGTCGCGTCGGTCGAAGCGGGGATCAGCGCGAGCACAATCAGGAAGGCTGCGATGATGCCGCTGAAGACCAGAAACCTCGGATAGAGCGAAAGAACGTCGCGCATCGCGCAGACCCGCATAAGAGAATAAGGCGTCTGCGATTTCTAACGCGCGTGCCGAGTCCCGGTTCCTAGCCACCGCCGAAAATCGACCACGGGAACCATGGGAATGCCTGGTCGGCCGCAAAGAACAGCACGATCAGTTCGAAGCCGTCGCGCCGGTTGTTCGATGTAGAAAATTGTGCCGACGAGCGCGCAGCAGAACCTGACGGTTCCGCTTCAACTGCTCCGAGGACGGCTCGATCATCGCGCTACTTCGCCTTGCCGTCGCAACCTTCGGCGCTGGTGCGGCATTCGCCACGGCGATCGCGGCCGGCGGTGTCTTCGCAGCGCTGTAGGGCGTCGCGGCGGGCAATGGCGAGCGATTCTGCAACGGCCCAGCCCGCACCCGGCGTTCCGGCCTTGGGATCCAGCGCGGAAGCTGCGCACTGATTTTCGAAGGTACGGACGATCTTGCACAACTTGCGCGTTTCCGCGGGCGCATCTTCCGTGCTCTGGCACTCGCGCAGCGCGCGCTCCTCGGCCTCGGCGGTGGTTTTGTAATTGTAGGAGATGCCGATGGCATAGCCGTCTTTGGCGATGTCGGCGGGTTCGGCGACCGCTACAGCGCCGGCTGCGAAAACGGGATTAGAGGAAGCGCAGGCAGCGAGCAGGGCGGCGGCCGTGAGAAATTTCTTCATGTCAGATACCGAGGGGAATGAGGAGAGATAGGTCACCGGACCGTAAGCGTAGCAAACGAGACCGAGGACCGCGAGCGTGAAGGCAACACTGAATTTCCCGCAGCATTACACGTTCTCGCGAGCGAGCAGGAACGATGTTGGAAGAATGTTTGCGAGCGCCTTGTCGCGTGGACTTCGCAATCGAATTGACGGATATAGCGCCCGCAAGTGGGGGAATTCGATGAAATCGGTAGCCGTGCTGGCGATGGCGTTGTGCGTTGGTGCCTGCACGCAGGTCGCGTCAGACCACCCCCCGCTCACCCGTTCCGGCGAACAACGCTGCGCTGAATTCAGCCGGATCGCGGGCGATATGACGGCGACCGCCTATCGGCGCGCAACGGCGATGGAGCAACTGCGCGCACTGCGCTGCTCCGGCTACCAATAGCCTGAAAACAAAAGAAAACCCGGAGGCGAGGCGCGCTCCGGGTTTTGGTGTCCGCCGCCCGGGGGGAAGGCGTTGCGTGACGGGCTATAAATGCGCGACCCGCATCTAGGTTCCCGATCACAGCGGATTTATTTGCCTGTGAACGGCTCAGGCGCAGAGGAACTGCGTTTTCGCACCTGCGTTTACTCCCCATGAGAGTCCTCGAATATTGCCACGCCAGCGCAGTTGAGGCCGTCAACAAGGCCAACGACCCGTCGCTCCCGGACGAAGCCCGCGTCGAGTGGGCGCGGATTGCAAAAGTCTGGCAGGACGTCGCGCAGCATTACGATCTGATCGAGGACCTCGGCGCCGTTGTAAGCATCGGCGAGCGTGGACCGGGCCCGAACGACACCATCCATTAGGCGTTCTGCCGCGAAGCGGCACTTCCACATCCTGACGTAACGGAAACTTCTCGAGCGCTTCGCGCGGTCGTGCGAAACGCGTATAGCTCTGCGCCGGAGTAATGCGCATGAGCGGGCGGATTTTTTACGGCTGGTGGATCGTCGCCGCGTGTCTTGCGATCGCGATCCTGAGTTGGGGGCTCGGCATTTTCGGCGTAGGTGTTTCGCTCTATGCGATTACGCAAACTCGCGGTCTTTCGATCGGCTCCGTTTCGACCGCATTCACGGTTTCCGCAATTCTCTCGGCGATCGCTTCGTTCTTTGTCGGTCCACTGATCGACCGCTATGGCCCGCGTCCGGTGATGGCACTTGGCGCAATCATGATGGCCGCAGGTCTCGCGCTGATCGGGCAGGTGCAGACGCTTTTGCACGTCTATGGTGCCTTCATTCTTTCCGGGCTCGGCAATGCCTGCTTATCAGTGACTGCGATTACCGCTGCGATTTCACCGTGGTTCGAGAAACATCAGGGCCGGGCGATGTCGTCGGCGATGCTCGGTGCGTCCGTCGGCGGCATGACCTCGACGCCGATTTTGATCTTCGGTGTGGAGAAGATCGGTTTCCCGGCGACCATGCTTTGGAGCGCGGGATTGATGCTCGCGATCGTCCTGCCGCTCGCGCTTTTCGTGATGAAGAAGAATCCGGCGCAGCTCGGGCTTTATCCTGACGGCGAAGCGCCGCGCACAAAAAGCGAAGCGGCACCACCGCGGAGTTTTAGCCGCGCAGAAGCCATCAGGACAGCTGCCTTCGTAACACTCGTTGTTGCCTTCTCACTTGGGCTAGGCGTGCAGGTAGGTTTCCTGACCCATCACGTGTCGCTTGCGGCACCGCTGATAGGCGCGAGCGGCGCGGCATTCATCGTCTCGATCACTGCGATCGCAGCTTTTCTCGGGCGCGTCGCTCTCGCGCGCTGGGCCGATCAGGTGGACTTGCGCACTACATCCGCGATCGTACTTTGCGTAGCCGCGGTTTCGCTGGAAGCAATCGCCGCCTTTCCGCTGATCTGGGTCCTGATCGGGGCCAGCGTCGTTTACGGCCTGACGACGGGAAACGTGACGTCGTTGTCGCCGATTATTGTGCGTCGTGAATTCGGGGCAGGCGCGTTCGGCGCCATCAACGGCGCCGCCTGGATGGTCATTGGAATAGCCTGCGCGATCGGCCCGGTGCTCTTTGGCTGGCTATACGATTGGTTCGGCGGTTATTCCGTTGCGCTGCACATTGCCGCGGTGCTTGATCTGGTTGCGGCGGCGATCGTTTATGCCGGACGGCCGAAAGTAGAACTCTCATAAGTACAAAACCGCACATTTTACCGCGTCATTTTACGGGCGCAATTTTTTCAATACGCTTGCTTCTCGCCAATCCGGGAATCGTTTCCGGGGGCGATGGAGGAAATACCCCAATGCGTATGATCATTCTCGCGCTTGCGCTGACCTTTGCCGCGACGGCGGCCCATGCGCAGACGAGCTGCACTAAAGAAGCGGATACGAAGAAACTTGCGGGAGCTGCGAAGACCAGCTTCCTGAAGAAGTGCGAAACCGACGCCAAGGCGGCTTGCGACAAGAAGGCAGCCGACCAGAAGCTCTCGGGCGCTGCGAAGAACAGCTTCACGACCAAGTGCGTGAAAGACGCCGTCTAATAGACTTTCTTTTTTTATGAAGAGGCGCCGGAGAGAATCTCCGGCGCTTTTTCTTTTAAGACACGCGCACCATGCGCTTGCCGCGGTTGTCGCCGTTGAGCAGACCGATTAGCGCTTTGGGCGTATTCTCGATCCCTTCGAGAATGTCCTCTTGAACTTTGAGCTTTCCGGCTGCGACCCAGCCCTGCAATTCGCCGACCGCCTTCATCGCCTGATCGTAATAGTCCATGACGATAAAGCCCTGGACGCGGAGGCGCTTCACGACGATCAGGCCCGGGATGCCGCGCGGACCGCTCGCTGGCGGCGCACCGTCATAGGCGGAAACAGCGCCACAACAGGCTATGCGGCCGTGCAGTTTCATCTGCGAGAGACACGCTTCGAAAATGTCGCCGCCGACATTGTCGAAATAGACGTCGATGCCGTCGGGGCACGCGGCTTTCAGCGGCTTGAAAACGGGACCGGCTTTGTAATCGACGGCCTCATCGAAGCCGAGATCGGATTTCAGCCAGTCGCACTTCTCTTTGCCGCCGGCGATGCCGATGACGCGGCAGCCTTTGATTTTTGCGATCTGTCCAACCAGCGAACCGACCGAACCTGCGGCAGCGGAAACGACAACCGTTTCGCCTTCCTTAGGCTTACCAACGTCGAGCAAACCGAAATAGGCGGTGAGGCCCGCGACGCCATAGACACTCAAGAGGTTCGACATCGGCTTGATGTTCGGCACCTTCAAGAGCTTACGCGCGGCAAGTGCAGCATATTCCTGCCAGCCGGTATCGGCGAAAACGAGATCGCCCTTGGCGAACTTCGCATCCTTGCTCTCGACGACTTCGGCAATTGCGCCGCCTGCCATCACGCTGCCGGCGCCGACCGCTTCGCGATAGGTCGCGCCCTGCATCCAGGCGCGGTTCGCGGCGTCGAGCGAAATCAGGCGAACCTTCAGGAGCACTTCGCCGTCTTTAGGTGAAGGCATCGCGCCTTCCTGCAATTTGAAATGTTCGGGTCCGAGTTCCCCCTTGGGCGTTTCGGCAAGCAGAATCTGGCGGTTCATTGGAAGCGCTCCTCGTCATGCCCGCGCTTGTCGCGGGCATCCACGCCTTTACAGCTTACAATATTGTGGAAGGCATGGATGGCCGGGACAAGCCCGGCCATGACGAAATCGCTTCGCGATTTACCTCAGCTTCACGCCCAAACGCCCGGCAAGGTCCTGCACGAACTGCCAGGCAACGCGCCCCGAACGCGAGCCGCGTGTCGTGGACCATTCCAATGCCTCACGGCGCAACGTCTCGGCTTGAATCGGAATTTTGAAATGCGCGACATAACCATTGACCATCGCGAGATATTCGTCCTGCGAGCAGCGGTGAAAACCGAGCCACAGGCCAAAGCGATCGGACAGCGAGACCTTTTCCTCGACCGCCTCGCCGGGATTAATCGCGGTCGAGCGCTCGTTCTCGACCATCTCGCGCGCAAGCAAATGGCGGCGGTTCGAGGTCGCGTACAGAATTACGTTGTCCGGGCGGCCTTCGATGCCCCCTTCGAGCACGGCCTTGAGCGACTTGTACGAAGTATCGCTGCCGTCGAACGAAAGATCGTCGCAGAACACGATGAAACGATCCTTCGAGCCGCGCAGGAGGTTCATCAAAAGCGGCAGGGACTCGATGTCCTCGCGGTGAATTTCGATGAGCTTCAGGTTCTTCGTCTGCGCGTTGATCGAGGCATGCACCGCTTTCACGAGCGACGACTTGCCCATGCCGCGCGCGCCCCAGAGGAGCGCATTGTTCGCCGGCAGGCCCTTCGCGAAACGCTCGGTATTTTCGACCAGCGTGTCGCGCATCCGGTCGATACCCTTCAAGAGCATCATCTCGACGCGATTGACCTTCGCGACCGGATCGAGCCGCTTCTGCGCGGCATTCCAGACGAAGGCCTCAGCCTTCGTGAAATCCGGGGCTTCGACCGCGGGCGGCGCCCAGCGGTCCACGGCCGCGGCCATGCGCGAGAGTGCGTCGGCGAGCATGCCCAGAATCGTGTCGGAGGAGGCGGGTCGGTTCATTACGGCGTCCTTGTCAGGGGCGGCATAGCGCGGCGGCTTTGCCGCAGGCAAGACAAGGGCCTGCATAGCCCTAATCGGGCATTCGGGGGCTCAGGAAAAGGCCGATTCCGTTGCAATCCGGTCCTCCGCCAGTATAGTCCCGCCCGATTTGGCGGCGGCCGCTTCCGGCGCTGCCGCCCACCAAAAAGCCCCCGAGGAGGCCATGTTTATCACCCCCGCTTATGCCCAAGGTCCCGCCGCTGGTGGCAGCGACATGCTGGTTTCGCTGCTCCCATTCATCGCGATCTTCGTGATCATGTATTTCCTGATCCTGCGCCCGCAGCAGAAACGGGTGAAGTCGCATACCGAGATGGTGAATAACCTCCGCCGCGGCGACACGGTCGTCACCAACGGCGGCATGATCGGCAAGATTTCGAAGGTACTCGACAACCACGAAGTCGAAATCGAAATCGCCGACGGCGTAAAAATTCGCCAAGTGAAGCAGATGGTGACCGAAGTCCGCACCAAGGGCGAGCCGGTCAAGGAATAAGAAGCAGAATGCTTCGCCGTGCTAGGCGGTTCGGGAACTAAAACATGCATTTCTCCACCACGCGGGCTTTGGCGATCATCGTCTTCTCGGCGATCGTTTGTGCGCTTGCGGTTCCCAATTTGTTCGCGCCTGCGACCTTCGACGCACTTCCCGGTGCACTCAAGCGCAAGATGGTGCTCGGCCTCGATTTACAGGGCGGCTCGCATCTTCTGCTGCAGGTGGACGCCGACTTCGTTCGCAAGGAGAAGGGCGAGAATCTTCGCGACGACGTGCGCCGCGTGCTGCGCGATGCCAAGATCGGTTACACCAATCTCGCACTCCAAGGTCTGACGGTCAGCGTCCGCATACGCGAAGAGAAGGATGTACAGGAAGCGCTGCGCAAGCTGCGCGAACTCTCGCAGCCGCTCGCAGGCGTTTTCTCCGGTTCGAATATTCAGGATCTCGAGATCACCGAGACCGGCGGCTTGATCCGCCTCACCATCTCGAACGCCGGCATCATTCAGCGCATCGGCCAGTCGGTCGAACAGTCGATCGAGATCGTCCGCAAGCGCGTCGATGAACTCGGCACGGTCGAGCCGTCGATCCAGCGGCAGGGTCTCGACCGCATCCTGGTGCAGGTGCCGGGCCTCGATAATCCGAAACGCCTGATCGACCTGATTGGCCAAACCGCGAAGCTTACCTTCCGCATGGTCGATCTCACGACCTCGGTACAGCAGGCTCAGGCCAGTCCGCCCGCCGACTCCGAAGTGCTGCAGTCGAACGAAGGCCAGCCTTACGTCATCGAAAAGCGTGTTGTCGTTGCGGGTGAGGATCTGATCGACGCGCAACCCAGCACCGATCAGCGCAGTGGCGAATGGGTTGTAAACTTCCGCTTCAACAGCGCCGGTGCGCGGCGCTTCGCAAATGCCACGCGCGACAATGTCGGCCGCCCGTTCGCGATCGTGCTCGACAACAAAGTGATCTCGGCGCCGAACATCCGCGAGCCCATCCTCGGCGGGCAGGGACAGATTTCCGGCAGCTTTACTGCGCAGACTGCGAACGATCTTGCGATCCTGCTGCGCGCGGGCGCATTGCCCGCGCCGCTCACTGTCATCGAGGAACGCACCGTTGGCGCCGGTCTCGGCGGAGACTCGATTCAGGCGGGTTTAAAGGCCGCGTGGATCGGCTCTATCTTCGTCATCATCTTTATGTTCGTGACTTACGGCCTGTTCGGGCTGTTCGCTAATATCGCGGTCGCCGTGAACGTCGGCATGATCCTCGGCATTCTCTCGCTACTTGGCGCGACGCTGACGCTGCCCGGCATCGCAGGCATCGTACTCACAGTCGGTATCGCGGTCGATAGTAACGTGCTGATCTATGAGCGTATCCGCGAGGAAGTGCGGGCAGGGCGCTCGGCACTCTCGGCGCTGAACGCCGGCTTCGACCGCGCGCTCGCGACCATTCTCGATTCGAACCTGACCACTTTCATCGCCGCCGTGGTGCTTTTCTATGTCGGCACCGGCCCGGTCCGCGGCTTTGCCGTGACCTTCGGCATCGGCATTCTGACGACGCTGTTCACCGCCTTCACCTTCACCCGTCTTCTGGTTGCACTCTGGTATCACTGGTGGCGCCCGAAGACCTTGCCGATCTGACCGGAGCGACCGATGCGTATTCCGCTGCTTCGTCTCGTTCCCGACGACACCAAAATCGATTTCGTTCAGTTCCGCCGCATCAGCTTTCCGCTGTCTGCGATCCTGTCGATCCTGGCCGTGCTCGCTTATTTCCACTACGGCCTGAACCTCGGCATCGACTTCAAAGGCGGCACCATCATCGAGGTGCAGAGCAAGACGGAGAAAATCGACATCGCGCCCATGCGCGCGACGCTCGAAAAGCTCGATCTCGGCGAAGTGCAGTTGCAGCAGTTCGGCGCGAACGAAGTCCTGATCCGTATTGCGCAGCAGCCGGGCGGTGATGCCGCGCAGCAGGCGGTCGTAACCAAAGTACGCGCGGCGCTCGGCGATGCTGTCGAATATCGGCGTGTCGAGGTGGTCGGCCCTCGCGTGTCCGCCGAACTGCTCGGCTACGGCATTATCGGGCTCGGCCTCGCAATTATCGGCATTCTGATTTACTTGTGGTTCCGCTTCGAATGGCAGTTCGCCCTCGGCGCCATGATCGCAAACGTACACGACATCGCGCTTACGATCGGCTTCATGGCGATCACACAGATTGACTTCGACCTGACCTCGGTCGCGGCGCTGCTCACCATTCTAGGGTACTCGCTGAACGACACGGTCGTGATCTATGACCGCATCCGTGAGTTGCTACGCAAATACAAGCGGCTACCGATGAAGGAATTGCTCAACGAAGGCGTGAACCAGACGCTGTCGCGCTCGGTGATCACGCACATCACCGTAACGCTCGCCTTGGTCGCGCTCCTGGTCTGGGGCGGCCGCGCGATCCACGGCTTCGCCGCGGTGATGACCTTCGGCGTCGTGCTGGTCGGCACTTACACGTCGGTGTTCATCGCGGCTCCGATGCTGATGTATCTCGGCGTTGGCGCGCATCGCGATAGGGAGTCGACCACAGAAAATACGCCCGCGCGCGTTACTCCGTGAGCGTCTCGAAAGACGACCCGCATTATCCGGGCCGCGCGCCCATCGACGGATACGGGCAGGGCGGCTTCCGCTTCGCGGGCATGTCGCACCGGGGCTCGCTTCTGATCGTGCCGAGCGGCATCTACGCCTGGAATGTCTTCACGCCGCAGGAAATCAACGAGGCAGCCCTCGCTCGCATCTTCGCGGAAGCGGACGAAATCGATCTTCTGATAATCGGCTCAGGCCGCGATCCGGTTGCGTTTCCGGCCGCGCTGCGCGAGCGCTGCAGGAAAGCGAATATCTCCGTCGATGTTCAGCCGACCGGAGGCGCGGCCTCGACTTACAATGTATTGCTCAACGAAGGCCGCCGCGTTGCTGCTGCGCTGATTGCTGTAAGCTGAAACCCATGAACGCGGACTATGAGCATTGCGAAGCGCTGGTGCGCCAGCAGGATCGCGAACGATTTCTGTCCACACTGTTCGCGCCCGCATATAAACGACAGCATGTTTTCGCGCTTTATGCCTTCGATCTGGAAATTGCACATGTGCCGGACGCCGTGCGCGAACCTATGGCAGGTGAAGTCCGCTTTCAGTGGTGGCGCGAGGCGATTGCGGGGGAGCGCTTGGAAGAAGCGAAAGCCAATCCGGTCGCGGCCGCGCTGATCGATACGATCAGGCAGCTTGACATGCCGATCAGTGCGCTTACGGAAATGATCGACGCCCGGCAGTTCGATCTCTTGGGCCAGCCGATGGAGTCGCGCGCAGCGCTGTGCGAATACCTCGATGTGACGTCGGGAAAAGTTGTCGAAATCGCCGCACGAATTCTCGACGATCATTGCAATCCGAATGAGGCAGCCCAGCATGCGGGAAGGGCACTCGGCCTTACGCGGATCTTTCGAAATTTTGCACGGGATGTAGCGAGGGGGCGCTTGTTTCTGCCCCTCGAAATCCTCGCAATGGCGGATCTGCATACGGCGAGCGTTTTCGGCGGAGAAAATTCGGACGGTCTGCGTGCGGCGCTAATGGAACTTTGCGAAGAAGCGGGGCGCGAAATGGCCGCGCTGCGCGCAAAAACAATCCCTACATCAGTGCTGCCTGCATTTTTGGCGGCGGCATTAACGCCACTTTATCTCGCGCGAATGAGAAAACCGGGCTACGATCCGTTCCGTTCCGATCTAAGCGTGTCGGGTTTTCGCAGCCAGTTCGCGCTTTGGCGCGCCGCGAGGTCCGGCAAAATTTAAACTGGAGTGCCGCGCGAATGCGTCTGTCGGTTTTGCTCGCGGGAATTGGGTTTTTGCTTGGTGGCTTCTCCGCGCATGCGAAAGATGCGGAGGCCGCCGGCTATCTCAGTAAATACGACGTACCTTTGCCGACCGCGAGCGAGGTCGTCGTCTGTCATGGCTTCGGCTGCAAATATCGAACGCCTGTCACCCTCGGTAGCGCCGACATCGCGCGGCTGCGTGAAATCCTGAAGCGCGGACAGCGTTCGGCGAACGATGAAATCGATGCGATTGCGAATGCAATTGCCTGGTTCGAACGGCGCATCGGCCCGATCACCGGCACCAGCCGCCGGACGCCGCGTGCCGGACCGGATCAGGCGGGCATCCGCACCGAGGCCGATTGCATCGACGAGAGCGTGAATACAACCGTGCTGCTGCTTCTGATTTCCAGGCTCAATCTTCTAAAGCATCATGAAGTCGTCGGCCCGGAGTCTCGTGGCTATCTGGTCGATATGCGGTACCCGCACACGACTGCTGTCGTTGTCAATCTGAGAAACGGCTCCCGCTGGGCGATTGATCCCTGGACCAAGCGTAACGGTGAGCGCCCCGACACGCTACCGCTTGCGCGCTGGATGCAGGGAAGCTGACGAGCAACGAAAAAGGCCCCGGCGTAGCGGAACGCCGGGGCCTTTATGCGACTAGTCGGTAATTGGTGGCTTAGCGGATCGCCGCGGCTGCGTGGCGCGCGATGCCCGGAATTTCGCTGCGGCTGATGTTGATGTCAGCCAGCGTGCGGTCGTCGAGCGCTACGAGCTCGTTGTAGGTGCGGCGATAGGTGCGCCAGCGGCGGATCTGCTTCAGCAGATAACCCCAAATCAGCATGGTCGGTCTCCTTCACGTGACGCGATCCCGTCGTGCCCTCGGCTGAAGCGGAATCGTCTATTTCATGATGAAGAAAATACGCCTAGTGCCGCACTGCGGTAGTGGGAACTGTTCAGTACTGCAATGCGATAAGCGCATGGCATCCTTACTGAATTACGAATTTTGCATGGCTGGTTTGTGACGGTTGCTGGCATTGCAGGCCAAGCCGCGATAGGCAGTCAGCGCTCCTCGCGTTCGGAAGTCGTTCAAATGACAAAACAAATCTTCGAAGTGGTCCGTGGTGAAATCCCGGTCGCCGGGACCGGCCAGGTGTTTCCCGTGCGGCGGATCTACTGCATCGGCCGCAACTATGCAGCGCACGCGCGTGAAATGGGTTCGGACCCGACACGCGAGCCGCCGTTCTTCTTTCAGAAGCCAGGTGACTCCGTACAGATCGCGATGCCAGGCGAAACCGTGGATCATCCATATCCACCGCTCACGAAGAACTACCATTATGAAGTCGAGTTGGTGGCGGCGCTCGGCAATGGCGGCCGCAACATTCCGGTCGAGAAGGCGCTGGATTGTGTTTTCGGTTACGCCGTGGGCCTCGACATGACGCGGCGCGATCTCCAGTCCGAAATGAAGGACGGCAAGAAGCCTTGGGATATCGGCAAGGGTTTCGATAACGGCGCGCCGATCGGTCCGATCCATCCCGTTGCGAAAACCGGCCACTTCAAATCCGGCGAAATCGCGTTGTTCGTGAACGGCGCGGTGAAGCAGAAAGCCGATCTTTCGGATATGATCTGGAGCGTCGCCGAGCAGATCGCGCGCCTCTCGCAGCTTTTCGAGCTGAAAGCGGGCGATCTCATCATGTCGGGCACGCCGGAGAATGTAGGTCCGGTGATCGTTGGCGACACCATGGTCGCGAAGATCGCGGGCCTGCCGGATCTTTCGCTGAAGATTACGAAGCCCACGGCCTAGAGCGCCGCAACAAACGCCTTGCCGTCTTTTAGTCCCAGCTCATAAGCCTTGCGGAAGCCGTCGGCGTTCGTGATGTCGAATTGCGAAATCGGGATCGGCTCCGACGGTTGCACGTAGGTTCGGCCTGCAATCTCCGGAATCTTCTTGTAGCGGCGCGTGAGCAAGACGAGCGTGTTGCCGCCCGCGCTCTCGATGGGCTCGAGCGGGGCGACCGGCACATTATCGACGAGTCCGCCATCGAAAGCAGGCCGATCGCCAATCTTTGTGACTGGCATGAACGGCGGCACGCCGCCGCTTGCGATGATGAGATCGTGCAAGTCCGGCGCCTGCTTGAGATCGCGGATTCCTACGAACTCCTGCTTGATGCCCAGCTTGCGCCCGAAGGTCGGATGTACGGGATGGAAGAGCTTCTTCTCGACCTGATACGCGCCGATTCCGAGTGCCGCGCCGAGAATTGGCGGCACGCCGCGCGGCAGCCGCGCAACCGCAACCTGGATGTTAGCGATCGACTGCAATTTCTTCAGCGCGGCATTGTCGAAGACACTGCGCAGCAGGTCGAGATACATCGCGCCGACCGGATAAAGCGGCTTACCGGCGCGCCAGCCCTTGAAATCGACGTTCCTGAGGTGCGGACCACAAGCGGAGATTACCTGCTCGCGCACGCGCGGGCCGATCCCGAGCAGCGAATAAGAGAGGGCGAAGGAGCCGGCGCTGACAGCCGTCATCAGCGGCGCTTTCAATTCGCGCTTATCATTGACGGCCTCGAAGAAGCCGCCCTGCCAATAGCAGCGATTGCCGCCGCCTGCGAAAGCGATCGCGTCGTACATGTGCCGCTTACTACAACGGTCGTGCGGCGGTTTGGAAGCGTGACGTTACGGAAGGCGGCAGCTAAGCCTGCGATGAGCGCGGGAAGTAGTGGTCGGCCTGATCACGGAGCGCCTCGTAGCACTCGCAGGCGCAATCTTCGAGACCCTGGCGGTCGAGAATCTCGATCTTGCCGCGCTTGTAGCGAACTAGGCCCTTGCTCTGGAGGCCGCGCGCGAGTTCGGTGACGGTAGTGCGGCGGACACCGAGCATCTGCGCAAGAAATTCCTGCGTCAGTGCAACGGTGTCGCTGTCGAGACGGTCGCGCGCTTGCAGAAGCCAGCGGCAGAGGCGAGGGCGGGCTTCGTGCAGCGCATTGCAAGCGGTCGACTGTTGCGCCTGATGCAGGAGCATCTCCTGATAGCGCACGATGAAGTCGCGCAGGAACGGGCTCTGTTTTACAGTGGCCTGTAGGTTGCGCGCGGAAATGCGCGCGCCGTGACCTTCCACCTGCACGATTGCGCGGGCGCTCGCTTTTCGCGCGCCAAGACCGGCAATCGCGCCAACGGCACCCTCTCGGCCGACGGTCGCCGTCTCGACGGATTTCTCGCCCTCGGAAAGTACGACGACAATCGAGACCATTCCGCTATGAGGAAAGTGGACCTGATCGATCGCTTCGCCTTGCTCTGCGAGCACGGTGCCTTGTTTCAGGGGCACGTCCTTGAGGTGCGGCAGCAACAGATCGTATTCGTTCCGGGGAAGGCTTTCGAGCAAATGATTGCGCCCGTCGGCGGCGGATTTAAGCATCGGACTCCGGTTCCAGACTCTGCAGTTGTTCGAGTCGTGACCCCGAGTGATGGCAGCAATCCCAGGAGCCTCTTCGACAGAAGCTGGCAAGGCCTCTCCCGAATCTTGCGGAGCGTCGAAGACTACCGGGCGGAAAACATAGGCGTCCGTCCGATAGCGGACAGACGAAATTTTACTGCCTAAGCTAAGGGTCGAACTCATCGGCGCTGATGCGCCGCGTTCGGCCCTATAACGCGACAGCGTTATGTCAGGTTCCTTACGTTTGTTCCTTTGTCCGCGTATCCTCGGTTTCGGAATGGATCGAGTCTTGATGTTTCGCAAGCGTACTTACCGCTTCGGCGTGCGCCATCTCGAGCAGATGTCCGAGAAACGGAAGTCCGTTGCTGCGCGCGGTCAGTGCGAGGTTCTTGGAAAGGCCGGCGATGAAGTCCGCCGCAGCGGCTTCATCTTTTGAATCATTTGTCGCGTTCGCCGTGAGATAAAGCGAATTCGATTGCTTCATAGAAGCCGGACGAGGTTTTCTCCTCTAGCGTCCGCAATATCTCAGCAAAATGGGCACCAATCTCTGTGTCCGCCACCGACTTCCCCTTCCCGAAAGCCGAGTCACCAGAGTTGTTCGGCAACGAGTTTTGCGTCAAAACTGCTCCACCGCAACGCGTAATCCAGTTGTGACATAAAAATTTGATCTCAGACGATGGAAATCGCCCGCACTGCACAGCATCAAATTATGAGTTCTTGCGACCGGCTGGCGTTTTCATCGGTCGCTGAATGATGACGCACCAGCAAGAATCAACTGCGTCGGCTACGATGATTGAATCTGCTGATGGCACAAGCCTGTACGTGCGGAAGTGGAGTCCGTCTAGTGCGGGGCAGCGCATGGGCTGCGCGCTGATCGTGCATGGCTTGGGCGAGCACGGCGGCAGGTATGCACACGTCGCTGCCGCGTTGAACGATCTCGGAATTGAAGTCTGGGCGCACGATCATCGCGGCTTTGGAAAATCGCAAGGCAAACGCGGCGTGATCGCATCGCGAACGTCGCTTCTCGAGGATACAAAATTGGTCTTCGACAAAATTCGTGCTGACGCTGACGCAAGCGGAAGTCAGAGCAAGGCGATTTTGATCGGGCACAGTATGGGTGGCGCGATCGTCGCCCGCGCCGTAACCGGCGGGTGGATTACACCGCGGGCGCTCGTTCTTTCTTCGCCCGGGCTGAAGTCGTTTATCAATCCGATCATGCGCGGCACAGTGAAGGTCATGGAGTATGCGACGCCCGACCTAGCGGTGCCGCACGGCTTACCGCTCGACAAGATTTCGCACGACGCAGCGGTGCTCGCCGAAGCGAAGAACGATCCGCTGAATCATCGGCTGATTTCGCCGCGCCTCACCAATTTCATTCTGGAAGCGGGTGAAGCAGCGGTACGCGATGCGGAAAAATTGCCGGTGCCTGCACTTGTGCAGGCTGCCGGCGACGACAAGCTTGTGGACGTCAACGGTGCACGGGCGTTCGCCGCCGCCGCGCCATCGGGACTTTGCACGCTGAAAATCTATGAAGGTCTCTGGCATGAGATTTACAACGAGCGCGAGCCCGACCGCGCGGCCGTGCTCGCCGACTTGAAGAACTGGCTCTCGCGCGTGGTACTGCGCTAACGAGCGACGGCGCGCCGGTAGAGATGCCAGCTTGCATGGCCGAGTAGCGGCATGACTACAGCGAGCCCGACGAAGAACGGCAGCGAACCCAACAGCAATAGCGATCCGACGATAAAACCCCAGATCGCCATCGTGACCGGGTTCGCGATCACGGTACGAATTGAGGTCCAGACCGCGGCGGCCGCGCCGACATCGCGATCGACGAGCATCGGGAATGAAATCGCGCCGATGGCAAGCACGACTACTGCAAAGACGAAGCCGACTGCGTTGCCGATAGCGATCAGCATCCATCCCGCTCGGGTTGTCAGTACTTCGTGCAGGAAGGATTGAATGGAGTCCGGGGCATAGGGACCCATCAGCGCCATGTAGATCGCGTGTGCCGACACCATCCACGCGGAAAAAAGAATGAGGAGCACAATGCCGAGCGCAGCGATCGCAAAAATGGAAGGATTACGCAACACGTCAAAAGCATGAGTCCAATGCGTGTCGAGACCGAGTTCGCGCCGGCGGCTTAATTCATACAGTCCGACCGCTGCGAGCGGGCCTACGAGTGCGAAACCCGCGATCAGCGGGAAAATCAAAGGCAACGTTGCGTTGCCGATAGCGAGTTGCAAAAGCACGAAGCCGACGATCGGATAGATCAGGATAATGAACAGCGCCTGGCTCGGGAAAGCGGCAAAGTCGTCCCAGCCCTTGACGAGCGCCTGGCGAAGATCGCCGAGGCCGATTTTCCGTATCGCAGGATTTTTCGGCGTTTCGGATGCGCCGGCGATGACATGGAATGTGGCCATACCGTTTCCTCCTGATGCATGGGTCAGGCGAACTGGCCGGAAGTCGCGCGCGGCGGCGGAAACGGCCGCCGACCGAGCGCTTTCGAGCGCAGACCCGCGATGCCCTTCTGCAAAGGATCATTGCGCCGTTCGGATGCCGTGTCGAGGGTCGCCAGCTTGCGAAGTTCCATCGCCGCCCTATATGCACCCAGAACTCCAGAAAATGAGTAGAGCGATGTTTGCGAATTACGACTCGCCAGAGCACCATCTTGCGAAGCGGCCCGGCCTGACCGCGGAGCTGCGCAAGCTTCTGTTCGATACGCCGAAGGAGCAGTGGGGCGCGCACAGCAATTACTGGCGCGGCGCCGAGATGTGGCAGGACATCCACCGCTCGCTCTTGCACGAGTCCGGCCTCTTCGTGTCCGGGCTCGAGAAGCTCGCCGATATGCCGAAAGGCGAAATGCAGTCGGCGCTGCTCCTAAACAATATGCGGCATGTCGGCGGGCATCTGGTCGGCCACGCGCATGTGCATCATCACATCGAGGACGATCATTATTTCCCGCGCTTCAAGGAAGTGTTTCCGCAGCTCGGCCGCCCGATCGATCTCCTGGATTGCGATCATCGCGTGCTCGAAGAGACGCTGGATGCGGTCGAGAACCATGTCCGCGCGTTTCAGGCCGAAACCACGGACAAGGACCGGATTGGGGCGGCGCTCGACGATGCAAGGAAGCTCGACCGGATCCTGAACCGCCATCTGGAGGACGAGGAAGACATCGTCATCCCGGCGCTCTTGAAGGGGCTGTAACTTGCTTCGTCATGGCCGGGCTTGTCCCGGCCATCTCGACAATCGAGGCACCGCGCTCCTAAGCGAGATGCCCGCGACAAGCGCGGGCATGACGACTACATCTCGTCGCGCGCCTGCGCGGCGATCTCGTAGGAGCGTTTACGCGCATCGTGATCGTAAATCTGCGCGGCGAGCATCAGTTCGTCGGCGCCGGTCATTTCGATAAAGCTTTTCAATTTTTCGCGGACCGTCTTCGGCGAGCCGACCGCCGCATATTGCAGCGCATGCTCGACGCCGGCTTTTTCGGCAGGCGACCAGTGATTGTCGAGACTTGCCGGCGGCTGCAGCAGGCCCGGCGCGCCGCGCCTTAAGTTCACGAACTGCCGCTGCTGCGAAGTGAACAGCATTGCCGCTTCTTCGTCCGTGTCCGCCGCGAAGCAGCCGATGCAGGGCATGAAATAGGGCTTCTCCAGAAACTGCGAAGGGCGAAAGTTTTTCCGGTAAAGCTCGATCGCCGTCATCAGATAATCCGGCGCGAAATGCGATGCGAAAGCGTAAGGCAGACCGAGCAGTGCCGCGAGCTGCGCGCCGTAGGCGCTCGATCCGAGAATCCACAACGGCACTTTCAATCCGGCGCCCGGAAAGGCGTGAACGAGTTGCCCAGGCTGCGGCTCCTGAAAGTAATGCGCGAGTTCCACGACATCGTCGGGAAAAGTGTCTTCGTCGGTCTTGTTGCGGCGTAGCGCATGCATCGTGCGCTGATCGGTGCCGGGCGCGCGGCCAAGCCCGAGATCGATGCGGCCGGGATAGAGCGATGCGAGCGTTCCGAACTGCTCCGCGATCACGAGCGGCGAGTGGTTCGGCAGCATCACGCCGCCGGCACCGACACGGATCGTCTTGGTGCCGCCCGCGATATGACCGATGACAACGGAAGTCGCGGCGCTGGCAATGCCCGGCATGTTGTGATGCTCGGCGAGCCAGTAACGTTTGTACCCCAATGCCTCAACATGCCGTGCAAGATCGGCCGAGTTGCGGAACGCGTCTGCCGCCGTGCCGCCTGCGATGACAGGTGCGAGATCGAGAACGGAGAAGGGGATGGGCATTTCGCCTGTTACCGCGTCATGGCCGGGCTCGTCCCGGCCATCCACGCCTTTACGGCGCTGGCAGGTTGAAAACGCGTGGATGCCCGGCACAAGCCCGGGCATGACGAGTCTTTATTTCTCTGCGAGCAGATCATGATATTCGGGATGCTCGCGGATAAACGCGGCGAAGAAACCGCAGCGAGGAATCACCTTTAAGTCCTCCGCACGAATATGTTCGAGCACTGCGGCCGATAACTTCGCGCCGATGCCGCGTCCGCGCAGCGCTTCCGGTACTTCCGTGTAGTTCACGGTAACGGCGCCAGGCGCCATGCGGTAATCCGCAAACGCGACGCCGCCTTCGACATCGAGTTCGTAACGGCTGGCTTGCTTGTTGTCGCGGATTGGCATGGCGGCAATGTCGGGATTATTCCGCGCGGCGCAAGGGCGCGAACGAATGGCTGCAATGCGCGCCTACTGCGAAAGCACGAGGTCCTGATATTCGGCGTGCTTGCCGATATAGGCCTTGATGAAAGGGCAGAGCGGAACGACCTTCAGCCCGCGCGCGCGGACCTGATCGAGCGCGCCTTTGGCGAGCTGCGAGCCGATGCCGCGGCCACCAAGCGCCTCCGGCACTTCGGTATGGGTGAACGTGATCACGCCGGGCTTCAGCCGATAGGCTGCGAGCGCGGTGTGACCGTCGGCGATCAGTTCGAACTGGTGTTTGCCGGGGTTGTCGCGAACTTCCATTCCACTCTCACTTTCGTCATGCCCGCGCTTGTCGCGGGCATCCACGCCTTGCTTCGTCGAACCATCGTAAAGACGTGGATGGCAACAGAACTCGCGCTTGCGCGAGTTCTGAATCATGAATGCTCAAGTCGGGCAAGCCCGACTTGAGTGACAAGCCCGGCCATGACGAAGTGTTTGGGACAGCCTCCCACGTTCTCGCGCTCCGGTAAGCCGAGTTTTCAAACAGCGCGCCAACCCAAAAAAAGGGCGGCGGGGACGCCGGAGGATTTCCGTCCTCCACGGCCATCTGCACAGGTTGGAAGAAAGTGCACATGAATTGTCGTCACCGCGAAGGCCGAAGCATCTCCGGCGTCCCGGCGCGCTTGGCCATTTTTTCGCGAATGCCGCAAGCGGCAAGCGCGTTAGCCATTCGCGCCAAGCAGCACGCTTGGGGTTTACCCCATTCGTGCACTTCAAGGCTTCGCGCAGTGGGTTACGGCCTGCTTCGCATGATCCCCGGAGGACTTACCTTGCTATCCTCCGCTGGATGCCTCCTCGGCTTCGCCGTTTGCGCGTTGGCACGCGCTCGCACGAAGCCGCCATAGGAAGGCCGAAGTGGCGAGCGGCAGGCTCGCCGGGCCCATGCGACTTCAGCCGCTGCGCGAGAGTTGCGTTACGACTCTCACACAGCCACCGCTCCCGGCCCGCGACATCGAACACGCCGCGCGACGCGCCCCTCATGGGCCAGGACGGCGCGAACATAAGCGCGCGGGGACGGGTGGGCATTTAATTTTTTAGGAATTCGCAGAAGTGGTTGAGAGGGAAGTGAAAAGTCGCGATTGCGAAAAGTGAATTTCCCCACAAGGAAGTAATGCAGTACGGCACTAGCAATTGTGCTCGTCGATCGCGCTCGTTTTCCGTGAGCGGCGCTCGGCCTATAGTAGGGAGCAGCATTTCGATTGATGACGGTTCGTTTTGATGACGTTGAGCATTGCCACCATCCAGGGCAGCGTGAGCGATTACAATCTATATTCGTTGCTTGCGGGCGAACTCAGTAGGCGGCTGCCCGGCGAGGAGGGAGACGATCTCGACGACTTCCTGAAACGCTTGTCGAAACTCCCGATCGGATTTCAGGCGATGGCCGCCATGTATCAGCTCGATGTCAGTATGGCGCTCGACGATCTCGGGTGCCATTTCAACAACTGGCATCACCGGGGCTACATCAAGAAGCAGATCTGGGCGTTGCAGGAATTGGAGCTTATTGAACACGCCAGCATACTGGCTGAGGCGTTCAAGGTCGCACAGCTCTATTGGGATGACATTGGAGGCTACGGGAAGCTCGGAGCCTTCGGCGATTGGTACTACGACTCTGCGCTCGATAAAGCGCTGGGCCCGTTAAATGTCCGCATGTGGGCGCTGTGTTCTCCTAATGGCAAATTCGAAGGAATGCTCGGTCAATGGCCACAATACGCGCGGAAGTATCCGGAGCGTTTGCAGGATGCTAACTGAGTAGCTCGCGAATGTGGGTGGGAAGCTTTTCATAAACCAGCCAGAAGCGGCGGCTTGCGAAATGCCTCATAGGTTACGGGTTTGGCCGCGCTTGTGTTCGCCAATTGCTTCCTCAGCGAAACCGTCCAGTTTGCCGTTCACCGCGTCGCGCTGGATTTTGTCATCAAAACGCGCGGCATCGAACGCCTCGAACCACGTGCGGAATTTCGCAAGCTGGTCCGGCGCGAGCATGGAAACGGCCTTTTCAAGCTCTTCGACGGTCATATGAACATTCTAACGCGGGGTGGACAGATTGAACGTCGCGAAGCAGAGCCTCATTAAGCCTGCACCCGTCTAACGTATGCAACAAAATGCGGATAATATTCTTTGTAGTAGTCGTTGACTTCTAGAAACTCCTCCGTTTCGCACAAGTCTACTACCCATTGCTTAAGCCACTGCTTGCCAAATACATCCTCAATTCCAAGTCGTTCATCAGACGGTTCTGACTGGCTGTTTGAAATATTAAAACGGTCAGCGTAGCTAGTGTTGCGACCGCAATTGCAGCTTGAATAACGTCAGAAATAGTTAGCGTGCTTAGCACAATACTTCCCTCTAAAATCACTCCGCTGCCTGCGTCTCCTGAGACCCACTGAGAGATCGCGGCAGCAACTAAATCTTGAGAAGACCGCCGTCCGTCAAGATGGATGTGGTTTTGCAGCTATCCCAGAAATAATACGGATAGTGCTCATCACCTTTATAAGACTGATAGCCCTGCAAAATAATCTTTTCATTCTTACACTCGGGGCAGCGCATATGCCTTCTAGCCCTCCAAGCCTGAAATGGATTCGAAATTCCGCCTACGACCGCCGGTCCAAAGAAATAGACCGCGTAATATGCGCAGCACCACCAAGTAACCACACCGGCGGGAGCGTCGTGAATGATAAGCCGAGCAGCAGCAACGCCATTGGGATGACGATCTTTGCGTCATCTCTGTCGAATTCGTACTCAAATGTCCAGAATTTGAGTTTCACTTCTCACTCCGCCGCTCTTACCTTCGGCCGCTTCAAACGCAACGCCTTCTCGCGCTCCAGCACCGGCTTCAAAAAAACGAATTTAGATCGGACTGTGAAGCGCCCTATTCGCAATCTTTGCACTCATACTGTGTACACTCGTACTCACAACAATATGTGCCGCCGCCAGGATGTCCCTCGGAAGGACAATGACGAACACACTGGCGTGATGTGCACCAACACCGGCCTTGGCATTCACGCGCCAATTGAAACTTTGCCGGAACGCGGTAACTAATACTTTTTCCGCATCCACTCGCTGAAAAGCTCAGAGCTAAGAACGGAAGCCCTTCTTGCCGAATCGTGATGTTTTTGCGCGGACACATCAGGTCACGCGCGGCTAGCTGCGAAATCGTTTGAGGTGGTGAAAGACGTTGCGTTTCAAAAGTACCCTGAGCAAACGAAGCGGGCGTTGCAATCAGCGAAAAAAAGAGAACGCCTGCAATAAGACGGCCGTAATGCATGGCTTACCCCCGTGGCGCCAGAATTCCAATCACAGCGGCGCAACCATAGCACGTCTAGGAACAAGGGTACTGAAAAAGCTCTATCGTGTTGCCCGCGTGTACGGTGCAAATTGCCAAGTGGTATCGCAATCCTACCCGGCGGCAGTGCGCCGAATTCACTCCGCCGCCCGTACCTTCGGCCGTTTCAAACGCAGTGCCTTCTCGCGCTCCAGCACCGGCTTCAAAAACTGTCCGGTATAAGAACGCTTTTCCTTGACGATTTCTTCCGGCGTGCCGGTCGCGACGATCTCGCCGCCGCCGTCGCCGCCTTCGGGGCCGAGGTCGATGATGTAGTCGGCGGTCTTGATGACCTCTAAATTGTGCTCGATCACCGCGACCGTGTTGCCGCTGTCGACCAGCTCATGCAGCACTTCCAAGAGTTTCGCGACATCGTGGAAGTGCAGGCCCGTGGTCGGCTCGTCCAGAATGTAGAGCGTGCGCCCCGTCGCGCGCTTGGACAATTCCTTCGCAAGCTTCACGCGCTGCGCTTCGCCGCCGGATAACGTGGTCGCCTGCTGGCCGACGTGAATGTACCCCAAGCCCACGCGCGCGAGCGTCTCCAGCTTGTCGCGCACCGTCGGCACCGCCTGAAACAAATCGCGCGCTTCCTCGACCGTCATGTCGAGCACATCCGCGATCGACTTGCCCTTGAACAACACGTCGAGCGTTTCGCGGTTGTAGCGCTTGCCCTTGCATTCCTCGCAGGTGACGTAGACGTCGGGCAGAAAGTGCATCTCGATCTTGATGACGCCGTCGCCCTGGCACGCTTCGCAGCGGCCGCCTTTGACGTTGAACGAGAAGCGGCCCGGCCCGTAGCCGCGTGCTTTCGCCTCGGGCAGGCCCGCGTACCAGTCGCGGATCGGCGTAAAGGCGCCGGTATAGGTCGCGGGGTTCGAGCGCGGCGTGCGGCCGATCGGCGACTGGTCGATGTCGATGATCTTGTCGATATGCTCGACGCCTTCGATCGCTTTATGCGGCGCGGGGTGTTCGGAGGAATTATTCAGCCGGCGCGACATCGCCTTGTAGAGCGTGTCGATCAGGAGCGTGGATTTCCCGCCGCCGGAAACGCCGGTGACGCAGGTGAACAGCCCGAGCGGAATTTCCGCCGTGATGTTCTTGAGGTTGTTGCCGCTCGCCTGCACGACCTTGAGTGACCGGCGCTCGGGCTTGCGGCGGTCCAGCGGCATTTCGATATTCAGTTCACCGGAAAGATATTTGCCGGTGAGGCTTTCGGGTTCCTTCACGATGTCTTCGAACGTGCCGCGCGCGACGATCTCGCCGCCATGCACGCCCGCGCCGGGGCCGACATCGATCAGATAATCGGCGGTGCGGATCGCGTCTTCGTCGTGCTCGACGACAATTACGGTGTTGCCGATGTCGCGCAAGCGGCGAAGCGTTTCGAGTAGCCGTGCGTTATCGCGCTGGTGCAGGCCGATGCTCGGCTCGTCGAGGACGTAGAGCACGCCGGTCAGGCCGGATCCGATCTGCGAGGCGAGGCGGATGCGCTGGCTTTCGCCGCCGGAAAGCGTGCCGGAGGCGCGCGAGAGCGTCAGATAATCGAGCCCGACATCGACCAGAAACGTGAGCCGCTCGCGGATTTCTTTCAGCACGCGCACCGCGATCTCGTTCTGCTTCTTGTTGAGCTTACCGGGCAGCGCCTCGAACCATTCCTGCGCCGCGCGCACCGAAAGCTCGGTCACTTCGCCGATGTGCTGTTTGTTGATTTTCACCGCGAGCGCTTCGGGCTTCAGGCGGTTGCCGTGGCAGGCCTTGCACGGCACGGACGAGAAGAACCGCTCGATATCCTCGCGCGCCCAGTCGCTGTCAGTTTCGCGATAGCGCCGCTCGAGATTGTTCACGACGCCTTCGAAGGGCTTGCGCGTTTCGAAGGTGCGGGCGCCGTCGTCATAGACGAATTTCACTTCGTCCTCACCCGAGCCGTAGAGCACGATGTCGCGGATTTTCTTCGGCAGGTCCTTCCACGCGGCCTGTTGCGAAAATTTGTATTTGCGGCCGAGCGCCTCCAGCGTCTGCGTGTAATAAGGCGACGACGAACGCGACCACGGCGCGATCGCTCCCTCACGTAATGATTTCTTCGGATCGGGCACCACGAGATCGGCGTCGATCTGCTTTTCCACGCCAAGGCCGTCGCACTCGGGACAAGCGCCGTGCGGCGAGTTGAACGAGAACAGCCGCGGCTCGATTTCGGCAATCGTGAAGCCGGAAACCGGACACGCGAATTTTTCCGAGAACAGGATGCGGTTCGGGTCGTCCTGCGTCCCGCGCTTCATGCCTTCGTCCTTCACGGCTTTGGACGAACCCCCTCCCGCCGCGCTGCGCGCGACTCCCTCCCTCGCTCGCGGGGGAGGGATGGGGTGGGGGTCTGCGATCTCCGCAACCGCGAGACCTTCGGCGAGTTTCAGCGCGGTCTCGAACGATTCCGCCAGCCGCTGCTTGATCTCCTCGCGCACCACGACGCGGTCGACGACCACATCGATGTCGTGGTTGAGCTTCTTGTCGAGCGCGGGGACATCATTGATCTCATAGAACTTGCCGTCCACCTTGACGCGCTGGAAGCCTTTCTTGAGATATTCGGCGAGTTCTTTTTTGTATTCGCCCTTGCGGCCGCGTGCGACGGGTGCCAGCAGATAAAGCTTGGTGCCTTCGGGGAGCGCGAGCACGCGGTCCACCATCTGCGAGACGGTCTGGCTTTCGATCGGCAATCCGGTCACCGGCGAATAGGGAATGCCGATGCGCGCCCAGAGGAGGCGCATGTAATCGTAGATCTCAGTGACGGTGCCGACGGTCGAGCGCGGATTCTTCGAGGTCGTCTTCTGCTCGATGGAGATCGCGGGCGAAAGGCCGTCGATCTGGTCGACGTCCGGCTTCTGCATCATCTCCAGAAACTGGCGCGCGTAAGCGGAGAGCGACTCCACGTAGCGCCGCTGGCCTTCGGCATAGATCGTATCGAAGGCGAGCGAGGATTTGCCGGAGCCGGACAGCCCGGTGAACACCACGAGCTTGTCGCGCGGCAATTCGAGATCGACGTTCTTGAGATTGTGCTCGCGCGCGCCGCGGATAGTGATGAAGCGGCTGTCGGGTCGCGCGGTTTTCTTGTCGGACTTATCGGTCATCTTCGGTGCGATACAGGGCTATGGCGCACCTTTGATGGCGCGGCGGGAGGCGGAATCTCGGTAATTGTCCTCGCGAACATAGTGAGAACGGCCGGCTTCCGCTAGGGGCGTGGCGCATGGCCTGTGTGCAGCCAGGAAACGCTGCCTTGCCAAGGATTTCTGCAATGTTTGGAACGAAATAGCAGCGGTTGAGTTTATTCCCAGCGGGGGCGTGTCTGCAGTAGCCGGAGTATCGAAATGCCCGCACGTGCCTATTGGACCGGCCGCATCCGGCTCTCGCTCGTTTCCATTCCCGTGCAGCTCTATTCGGCGACCAAGAGCGGTGCGCGCATCGCGTTCAACCAGATCCATGAACCGAGCGGCAAGCGCATCCGCTACGAAAAAGTCGTGCCCGGTATCGGCGCCATCGATACCGGCGAAATCGTCAAAGGCTACGAGGTCGAGAAGGGCAAATACGTACTCCTCACCGACGAAGAAATCGACGAGGTGAAGCTCGAAGCCAAGCGCACCATCGATCTCGTGCAGTTCGTGAGCGAGGACGAGATCGATCCGGTTTATTTTGAGGGCGCATATTACATCGCCCCGGAAGACGACGAAGACGGCCAGGAAGCCTACGTCGTGCTGCGCGATGCGCTGAGGAAGGAAAAGAAAATCGGGCTCGGCCAGATCGTGGTCCGCGGCAAAGGCGGGATCGTCGCCATCCGCGCGGCCGGCAAAGGCCTGATGCTCCAGATGCTGCACTATGCGGACGAAGTGCAGAAAGCCGACAAGTTCTTCAAAGACGTGCCGGCAAAGAAGCCGGATAGCGAAATGATTTCACTCGCCTCTGAATTGATCGAGAAGAAGACCAAAAAATTCGACCCGAAGGAATTTCACGACAAATACACGGACGCGCTGAAGGAGTTGATTGAGGCGAAACAGGAGAAGCGCGCGCCGCGCCAGATCGAGGACGCGGAGCTTCCCTCCAACGTCATCAATCTCATGGACGCGTTGAAACGCAGCGTTGGCAAGAAGGGCGAGAGCGCGAAGGAAGAAAAGAAACCGGCGAAGCGCAGCAAACGCGCGGCGAAGTCGTCGCGCCGCTCCGCCAAACGCAGCAAAGCAGCATAGGTGAATTAAATGGCAGCCGATCGTCTGGATACCTATCGCGAAAAGCGCGATTTCACGAAGACCGGCGAGCCCGCGGGCACGCATAAATCCGCGCGCAAGGCTAAGGGTCATAGTTATCTCATTCAAAAGCACGAAGCCCGCAATCTGCACTTCGACTTCCGGCTCGAGCACGAGGGCGTCCTGAAAAGCTGGGCGATCCCGCGCGGGCCCAGCATGGACCCCGGCGACAAACGCCTTGCCGTCCGCACCGAAGATCATCCGTTGGAATATGGCCGCTTCGAAGGCTCGATCCCGAAAAGCCAATACGGCGGCGGCACCGTGATGCTGTGGGATGAAGGCTCATGGGAGCCGATCGAGGATCCAGACGAAGGACTTAAAGAGGGCAAGCTGAAGTTCGTCGTGCATGGCAAGCGCCTGCAAGGCGGCTTCGCGCTGGTTCGCCTGCGCTCCGACACGGGCCGCAAGCAGGGCAAGGAAAACTGGCTGCTCATCAAGGAGAAAGACGAACATGCGCGGCCGGGCGAAGGCGGCAATCTGATCGAAAGCCAGTTGACCAGCGTTCGGACCGAACGCGAGATGGAGGAAATCTCGCAAGGCGAAGCGGAATGGCATTCGAACGAGCCGGTCGAAGCCAATGTGAAGCGGCTGAAGACCGTAAAGCGCGCCGCCGGCGCCCGCCGCTCTCCACGTCAACGCTCGACCTCGCCGCGCCGTGCCGTCAAAAAGATGGCGAGCGCGAAGAAGAAAAGGAAACGCAAGCGAGTCCTGCCCGAATTCGTCGCGCCACAGCTTGCAACGCTCGTCGATACGCCGCCATCAGGCACAGGGTGGCTTCATGAAATCAAGCTCGACGGCTATCGCGCGATCACCGCGATCGGTGCCGGCGAAGTGCGGGTTTTCACGCGCAATGGCCTGGATTGGAGCGGAAAGTTCGCGCCCCTGGTGCCCGCGCTGAAACAGTTGGATTGCGAAAGCGCGCTTCTCGACGGCGAAATCGCCGTCGCTGACAAACAAGGCCACACCGATTATGGCGCGCTACAGGATGCGCTTTCGACCGGCCGCGGCGGCTTCGCCTATTACCTTTTCGATCTTCTCGAACGCGACGGCGAAGACCTGCGCAAACAGCCGTTGAAAGACCGGAAGCGGCTGCTCGAAGCGCTGATAAAGCCGGTTATCGGTAAAGGACCGCTTGCTTTTTCCGAACATGTCAAAGGCAGCGGCGGCGGCGTGTTCGCCCGCGCCTGCGATCTGAAGCTCGAAGGGATCATTTCGAAGCGCGCGGACGCGCCGTACCGCTCCGGCCGTCAGGCCACGTGGCTGAAATCGAAGTGCGGGATGGAACAGGAGTTTGTCATCATCGGCTGGCGGCCGTCTGACAAAGCAGGCCGCGCGTTTTCGTCGTTGCTGCTTGCTGTACGCGAAGAGGGCAAGCTGCGTTATGCGGGCCGCGTCGGCAGCGGCTATTCCGGCGCGCGGCTTGAAGAACTCGAGACGCAATTCAGAAAGCTGGCGCGGCCGAACGCTCCGGTCGATGATGTGCCGCCTGCCATTGCGCGGCATGCCAGATTTGTCGAGCCGAAGCTCGTTGCCGAAATCGAATTCCGCGGCTGGACGCGCGACGGTCTCGTGCGCCAGGGCGCCTTCAAGGGATTGCGCGAAGACAAGCCGGCGGCAGCCGTTGTGCGGGAGAAGCCGATGCCGAAGAAGAAAGCTGCGAAGCTCGCCGCGCAATCGCGCAAGGCATCGCCAGTGCGCGCGGTTTCACGTTCAAAAGAAGAGGACATCATCGAAGGCGTCCGCGTCACGCATCCTGACAAGGTTCTTTTCGCTGATCGGGAAGTAACGAAGCGCGACCTGATCGATCACTACATCGCGGTTGCGGATCGCATGCTGCCGCATATCGCGAGCCGTCCGATCAGCCTGGTGCGTTGTCCGGACGGCGAGGGCGGCGAATGTTTCTTCCAGAAGCATGCATCGAAAGGTTTTCCCGGCGAGTTTCGCGTGGTGCCGATCCGCGAAAGCGCAGGCAAACGCGATTATCTCTACATCGAAGATTTGCAGGGTCTGATTGCCGCCGTGCAGATGGGGGCGCTCGAACTGCACGTGTGGGGAACGCATGCCGATGCGGTCGAGGCGCCGGATCGCATGGTGTTCGATTTCGATCCCGACGAAGCGGTGGACTTCGCAATGGTCAAACAGGCTGCGAAAGACATGCGCAAGCGGCTGAAGTCGCTCGGTCTGGAATCGTATCCGATGGCAACGGGCGGGAAGGGTATTCACGTCGTTGTCCCGCTTACGCGCGGACATTCCTGGGATCAGCACCGCGATTTCGCCGAGGCGCTGGCGCGATTGACGGCCGATGAGGAACCCGAGCGCTTCGTCGCGACCATGTCCAAGGCGAGGCGGAAGGGAAAAATCTTCGTCGACTATCTGCGCAATACGCGCGGTGCGACTGCTATCGCTCCGTATTCCTCTCGTGCCAAAAAAGGCGCGCCGTTCGCGGTGCCGCTGTCCTGGCAGTCGCTCGGCAAGTTGAAAGACGCACACCCGTTTTCGATCGGCCAAACGCCACGCGGCGACCCGTGGAAGGGCTACGCGAAGTTCAAACAGAAGCTGCCAAAGCTTCGCTAAACCGTTGTCTTGGCGTCATAATCGTTAATTTTCGTTGCGGATAAGTCCGTGAACGGCACGCGAACATTCGCGCTTCAGACGAGCTTCATGATGACCCATAACGAGGGGCACGAAAGGCGAACTTGTCCCCTTGCGGCAGGGCTTTTTCCATATTAGAACATATCAGGAACACGCTAGTTTTCCCCGGCCAGTTCCACCCCTGTGGAAAAACTCTTAACGCACAGGGTGTTGGCGCCATTCGGGGCTAGGGTGCCGGGCCGCCGGAAGCGGCAATTTCGGAAGCGGAGCAAGTGGTCATGGCAGGCAGCGTCAACAAAGTCATTCTCATCGGAAATCTTGGCGCTGATCCTGAAATCCGCCGCACCAACGACGGCCGTCCGATCGCGAATTTGCGCGTGGCGACCTCGGAGTCATGGAAAGACAAGGCCACCGGCGAGAAGCGCGAAAAGACCGAATGGCATCGCGTCGTGATCTTCAACGAAGGTCTCTGCAAGATTGTTGAGCAGTATCTAAAGAAGGGTTCGAAGGTTTACATTGAAGGCGCTCTGCAAACCCGCAAATGGCAGGACAAGGAAAGCGGTCAGGATCGCTATTCGACCGAGGTTGTTCTCCAAGGCTTCAATTCGTCCCTAACCATGCTCGACGGCCGTGGCGGCGGCGCCGGCATGTCGGACGACGGCGGCGCCGATTTCGGCGCGAGCGGTCCGGTGTCGAGGCCGCGCGTTGCAAGCGGCAAGCGCAACGAGCTCGACGACGACATTCCGTTTTAAGACCTCGCTGCGGCGCTCGTTGACCTGTCATCTGCACATGATTGACTGACCCTGCCGGCATAAATGCCGGAAGGAAGAGAAACCAATAAAAAACCAGGATTGGCAGCAGCCGGTGTATTGTCGCTGGCTGTCGCACTTTCCTTCGCTTCGGCGACCGATGCCGAGGCGCAAGGCAAAGCCAAAGCAAAGGGCAAGCCGGTGGTGATTACCAAGGCTTGCGTTTACTCGACCCTGTTGTGCCCGGCAGTGGTCATGGCACCGAACGGCGAACGCTATGACATCTCGGGGTTGAAGCGGCCGAACGCAAACCCGGTGAATGTCATCGGATTTACGCGTCCTGACGGCGTCGGCTGCGGCACGCGTGTTCAGCCGGGCCGGGTGACGGCGGCCAAAGGGGTCTGCATCTTACCGCTCCGGCTGTTCTAATTTAGTTCATATTGCCGGCGGCTGGCCGAAAGGCTGGCCGCCGGTTATTTTTTGCCATGCGTGTTCTCGTTACCGGCGCCTATGGCTTCATTGGATCGGCGGTGGCGGCGCGGCTGCTTACCGACAGTCATGAAGTCGCCGGTGTTGGCAGAAACATCGCCAAAGCATCGCTCCAGCAACCTGAAGTGCGCTGGATCGGACTCGATATCGCGAGAGCGACGCAAGCGGAAGATTGGCTTCCTCATCTGAACGGCATCGACGCGCTCGTGAACTGCGCCGGCGCGTTACAGGACGGCGGCAGCGACAATGTCCGCGGCGTGCATGTCGATGGCACCGTCGCGCTTTTCAATGCCTGCAAGAAAGCCGGCATCAAGCGCATCGTCCACATTTCCGCGATCGGCATCGACCGCGAGACGCCGACCAAATTTTCCGCAACCAAGCTGATCGCCGACGAAGCGCTCGCAAAGAGTGATCTCGATTGGGTGATTTTGCGACCTTCGGTGGTCTATGGCAGCAACGCGTATGGCGGCAGCGCGTTGTTGCGCGCGGCGGCGGCGCTGCCGGGATTCATTCCGGTATTCCCCGATACCGCGGAACTTCAGATCGTTCATCTAGACGATGTCGCCGACACGGTCGCCTTCTTCCTGAAGAAAGAAGCGCCGAAGAAATTGACGCTCGAACTAGCGGGACCGGATCGCTTAACTTTCCGGGAGATTGTGAAAGCCTACCGCCGCTGGCTCGGGTTTGGCGACGCACGCGAAATTTCAATTCCGCGCTGGCTTGCGGCCCTCGCATTCAAGCTGGGCGACGCTGTCAGTTGGCTCGGCTGGCGCCCGCCGGTAAGAACCACGGCACAACGCGAGTTGGCACGCGGCGCGGTGGGCGATCCATCGGAATGGAAACGCGTAACGGGAATTGCGCCGCGTTCACTGAAGCAGGCGCTGGCGCGCGAGCCCGCGTCAATTCAGGAAAAGTGGTTCGCGCGGCTTTATCTACTGAAGCCGCTGATGATCGGCGGACTCGCGCTGTTCTGGATCGTAACGGGTCTCATCGCGTTCGGGCCAGGGCGCGAAGCGGGTATTGTCCTAATGCTGCAGGCGGGCGCCGGCGCCTACGCTGCTGCGGCCGTTCTGGGCGGCGCGATGCTAGACATATTCATTGGAGCTGGCATAACGGCGAAGAGAACCGCGCGCTTTGCGCTGCTGGCTTCGATCGCCGTTTCGTTGCTCTATCTCGCACTCGGCGGCATGCTGCTGCCGAAATTGTGGGCCGATCCGCTTGGCCCGTTCGTGAAAATAGTGCCAGTGCTACTGGTGTCGTTCGCAACGCTCGCCATTCTCGACGACCGCTAATGGCCTATTTCGATCTGAAATTCCTGCACATCATCGGATCGGCGGTGCTGCTCGGCACCGGCGCGGGCATCGCGTTTTTCATGGTCATGGCGCACCGCTCGAAGGACGTCGCGGTAATCGCAGGAGTTGCGCGGATCGTGGTGATCGCGGACTTCGTGTTCACGGCAACGGCGGTGATCGTGCAGCCGATCACGGGAATTCTGCTTGCGGATGTGCAAAATTATCCGCTGACCTCGAGCTGGATCGTTGCGTCGCTCGTACTTTATGTCTTCATTGGCATGTGGTGGCTGCCGGTTGTGTATTTTCAGATTCGAATTCGTGACATTGCGGCGAAAGCGGTGGCGGAAAACAGGGCGCTTCCGGCGGATTATTATTGGTACTACCGGGTCTGGTTTGCGTTCGGTTTTCCTGCGTTCTTTTCAGTCCTGCTGATTTTCTGGCTCATGATCGCACGGCCGCAACTCTGGTGAGTCTGGGTGGCGCGGGGTATCCTCGTGCCGCCACCGCGAGCGATGAGGCTCTGGATGTTTACCACCGTCGTGCAATTCCGCCTGCCATCGCCGATCACCATTGATGAGGCGTCGCGCCGCTTTCAATCCAGCGCGCCGAAATACGTGAAGCTAAGCGGCCTCGTCCGCAAGCACTACATCGTGTCGGAGGATGGCCGCGTCGCCGGCGGCGTTTATCACTGGACGTCGCGTGTGGCGGCGGAAGAGGTTTATAGCGGCGAGTGGCGCGAACGCGTCGAGAAGCTCTACGGTGCGAAGCCGGAAATTCTTTGGTTTGAAAGCCCGGTGTCGGTCGACAATGTCGCGGGCGGCGCGATAACCGTCGATAAAGCTGCCGCGAAGACGTAAGACCATGTCGCTGGCACCTATTCTCAACGCTTCGCCTGCGATCCAGCTTCATGCTTTCGCAGCGATGGCGGCTTTCGTGCTCGGCTTGCTTCAGTTCGCACGCCGCAAAGGCACGTTCTCGCACCGCACCTTCGGCTGGATCTGGGTCGTGCTGATGCTGGTCGTTGCGATCAGCTCGTTCTGGATTCACGATATCAAGCTCTGGGGCATCTGGAGTCCGATCCACATTCTGTCAGTCTTCACGCTGATCAATTTGCCGATCGCGGTGATGATGGCGCGGCGCCATCAGGTACGCGCGCACCGCGGCTGGATGATCGGAATCTTCGCCGGTGCGCTTGTGATCGCGGGCATTTTTACGTTTGTCCCCGGCCGCATCATGCATGGCGTCATATTCGGCGGGTAATAGCTCGCAAACCATTGAAGTCGCTTGCTAAATCAATGCGATTTACCACCCGATTTGCTGGCTTTACAGACTGGAATCGGCTAGAAAACGGGCACTGATTTCAGCCGGATAATCCGCTCTCGTGGCCGACGAAAAGACACCCAATCCGGGGGACTTACCGCCCTCGGACATCAAGCCCGTTTCGATTACGGACGAATTGAGCCGCTCGTATCTCGATTACGCAATGAGCGTGATCGTGTCGCGTGCGCTCCCGGACGTGCGCGACGGCCTGAAGCCGGTGCATCGCCGCATCCTCTATTCGATGAACGAGAACGGCTATCAATGGAATAAGCCGTACCGGAAATCCGCGCGCATCGTCGGCGATGTTATCGGTAAGTATCACCCGCACGGCGATCAGTCGGTTTACGACGCGCTCGTTCGTATGGCGCAGGACTTTTCCATGCGCGTCGAACTGATCGACGGGCAGGGCAACTTCGGCTCGGTCGACGGCGATCCGCCGGCGGCGATGCGTTACACCGAGGTGCGGCTGCGCAAGATCGCCGATGCGCTGGTCGACGACCTCGACAAGCAGACGGTCGATTATCAGGACAACTACGACGGCTCCGAACGGGAGCCGGTCGTGCTGCCCGCGAAATTTCCGAATTTGCTCGTCAACGGCGCCGGCGGCATCGCGGTCGGCATGGCGACGAACATTCCGCCGCACAATCTCGGCGAAGTCATCGACGCCTGCATCGCACTGATCGACAAGCCAGACATTACCCTCGAAGAACTGACCGAGATTGTGCCCGGTCCGGATTTTCCGACCGGCGGCATCATTCTCGGCAAGGGCGGCATCCGTCAGGCTTATCACCTCGGGCGCGGCTCGATCATGGTGCGCGGCCGGGTCGCGATCGAGACCGACAAGAAAGAGCGCGAGTCGATCATCATCACCGAGATCCCGTATCAGGTGAACAAAGCGTCGATGATCGAGCGCATTGCCGAGCTCGTGCGCGACAAGAAGATCGACGGCATCGGCGACATCCGCGACGAGTCAAGCCGCCTCGGCATGCGCGTCGTGATCGAACTCCGCCGCGAAGCCGTTTCCGAGATTGTGCTGAACCAGCTTTATCGCTTCACGGCGCTGCAATCCTCGTTCCCCGCGAACATGGTCGCACTCACCGGCGGCCGCCCCGCGACGATGAGCTTGCAGGATATGGTTTCTGCGTTCGTCGCCTTCCGCGAGGAAGTTATCGGCCGCCGCACCAAGTTCCTGCTGAACAAGGCGCGCGACCGCGCGCATATCCTGGTCGGCCTTGCGATTGCGGTGGCGAACATCGACGAAGTCATCAAGCTGATCCGCGGAGCGAAAGATCCGCAGACCGCGCGCGACGGCTTGATGGCGCGCGAATGGCCGGCGAAAGATGTAAAGGCGCTGGTCGAACTGATCGACGACCCGCGTCACAAGGTATCTAGCAAGGGCACCTATAAACTTTCGGAAGAACAGGCCCGCGCGATCCTCGACCTGCGCCTGCAGCGCCTGACCGCGCTCGGCCGCGACGAAATCGCAGCCGAACTCGATACGCTCGGCAAGGAAATCGCCGAGTATCTGGATATCCTGCGCAGCCGCGCGCGCATCCAGTCGATCATCAAGACCGAGCTTGCCGAGATCAAGAAAGAGTTCGCGACCCCGCGCAAAACGGAAATCTCCGGCGAAGAAATCGGCGAGATCGACGAAGAAGCGCTGATCACGCCGGAAGACATGGTCGTGACCGTGTCACACGCGGGCTATGTGAAGCGCGTGCCGCTCTCGACCTATCGTGCGCAGCGGCGCGGCGGCAAGGGCCGCGCCGGCATGCAGACGCGCGAAGAGGATTTCGTGAGCCGCCTGTTCGTGGCTTCCACGCACGACGAGGTACTGTTCTTCTCGTCGCGCGGCCGCGCCTACACGCTGAAAGTATGGAAGCTGCCGCTCGCGGCACCCCAGGCACGCGGCAAGGCCTTTGTGAATTTGTTGCCGATCCAGCCGGACGAAGCGATCACATCGATCATCACGATGCCGTCGGACGACGCCGAGCGCGAGAAGCTGAACATCATGTTCGCGACGACCGCGGGCGGCGTGCGGCGGAACGCGCTCTCGGATTTCGTCGATATCCGCCGTTCCGGCATCATCGCCATGAAACTCGACGAGGGCGAAGCGATTGCGGACGTGGCGCTCTGCACCGATGCCGACGACATCCTGCTTTCCACAGCGGCCGGCCAGTGCATCCGTTTCCCGGTGAGCGACGTGCGTGTCTTCAAGGGGCGCGACTCCACGGGCGTGCGCGGTATCAAACTTGAGAACAAGGACAAGCTGATCTCGATGGCGATCATCCGCCATATCGAAGCGATCAGCGAGGAGCGCGTGGCCTATCTCAAGCTCGCCAACGCTGTCCGCCGCGGCGATGAAGCGGAAGGCGAGCCGGACGACGAAGAGAAGGTCGGCTCGATCGAGCTTTCGCAGCAGCGCTACGCCGAAATGGGCGCGGCGGAGCAGTTCATCCTGACGCTGACCGATCTGGGCTATGGCAAGCGGACTTCGTCGTTCGAATACCGGATCACCGGCCGCGGCGGCAAAGGCATCGTCGCCATGTCGCTCGGCAAGAAGAACGGCCGCGTGGTCGGCTCATTCCCGGTCGAGGAAAGCGACCAGATCATGCTGGTCACCGATGGCGGCAAGCTGATCCGCACCCCGGTCAAAGACATCCGCATTGCGGGCCGCTCGACCCAGGGCGTGATCGTGTTCGATACCGCGGACGACGAGAAGGTGGTTTCGGTCGAACGCATCCGCGAGGACGACGACAGCGAGAGCTGACGCCGCCTTGCCCGGCGGCAGCGGGAGGGATAACCAATCGGCATGGAACGCATCGGTCTTTACGCCGGCAGCTTCGACCCCGTCACCAACGGGCATCTCGATGTCATCGAGGCGGCGGCGCGCATGTGCGACCGGGTCGTAATTGCGATCGGCGTGCATCCCGGCAAGAAGCCGCTGTTCGAAGCCGCCGAACGCAAGGCGATGATCGAGAAGGCGACCGCCTCCATTGCGCGCGCTTATAAGGTGAAGGTCGAAGCGATCACCTTCGACAGTCTGGTTGTTGCGGCTGCCAAGAAAGCGAAAGCGACACTTTTGATCAGGGGCCTGCGCGACGGCACCGATTTCGACTACGAAATGCAGATGAGCGGCATGAACGGCGAAATGGCGCCCGCCATTCAGACCGTCTTCATTCCGGCGTCGCCGGCGACGCGGCACGTAACCGGCACGCTGGTGCGCCAGATCGCGGCAATGGGCGGCGATGTCTCCAAATTCGTGCCGGATTTTGTCGCCAAGAAACTCGCGGCGCAATACGCCGGCAAGAAATAGCGGCCGAGGGAACTCCGATGCGTAAACTTCATCTCGTTGCGATTTTGTGTGCGCTGGCACTTCCTGTTGCGGCCCTTGCGCAGCAGGGCTTCGATCCGTGGCGCGGTGCCGTGCCGGATCAGAAGGCGAAGCAGGAGAATAAAGCCGATACGAAAGCGCCGAAGAAGACGGCACAGACAAAAACCGGCGGCGACACGCTGACGCTTGAGACGACCAAGGGCAATATCGTGATCCGGCTCCGCACCGACATCGCCCCGGCGCATGCGAAGCGTTTGCAGCAGCTCGCCAGCGAAGGCTTCTACAATAACGTGCCGTTCCACCGCGTGATCGACGGCTTCATGGCGCAGACCGGCGACGGCCAGAACGGCGACGGCAGCGGCGGCTCCCGCTATCCTGATCTGAAGGCCGAATTCTCGAGCGTTCCGTTCCGCCGCGGCATCGTCGGCATGGCACGCAAGGCCGGCAACAACAATTCGGCGAACAGCCAATTCTTCATCATGTTCGCGGAGCAGTCGTCGCTGAACAATCAGTACACCGTAATCGGCGAAGTGATTTCAGGTATGAACGTTGTCGACAAGATCAACAAAGGCGAACCGCCGCGCAATCCGGACCGTATCGTTAAAGCGACTGCCGGACAGTAAGGAAAGAGAAAATGGCTGAAGAAAATACGTTGATGCTCGAAACCACGCAGGGTCCGGTCACGATCAAGATGCGTCCCGATCTCGCGCCGGGTCACGTCACACGCATCAAGGAGCTTGTAAAGTCCGGTTTTTACGACGGCGTCGTATTTCATCGCGTGATCGACGGCTTCATGGCGCAGACCGGCTGCCCGCACGGCACCGGCACCGGCGGCTCGGGCAAGAAGCTGAAGGCCGAGTTCAACGCGGCTCCGCATGTGCGCGGCACGGTGTCGATGGCGCGTGCGGCCAACCCGGATTCCGGCGACAGCCAGTTCTTCATCTGCTTCGACGACGCGCGCTTCCTCGACAACCAGTACACGGTCTGGGGCGAAGTGACTTCGGGCATGGAAAACGTCGATAAGATCAAGCGCGGCGAGCCGGTGATGAACCCGGACAAGATCGTCTCCGCAAAAATGGCGGCCTGAGAAATTTCCTCTCCCCGCCAAGCGGGGAGAGGATGGCGAGCGTAGCGAGCCAGGTGAGGGGTTTTCTTCGCGTCTGCTTCCCCCTCACCCCGACCCTCTCCCCGCAAGCGGGGAGAGGGAGAAAAGAAAATGCGGACTTCCGATTTCGATTTCGAGCTTCCACAGGAGCGCATCGCACTCCGGCCCGCCGAGCCGCGCGACGCCGCGAAACTGCTGGTGGTGCAGCCCGGCGCGCAGCCGGAATTTCGGGATCGCGTGGTGCGCGATCTGCCGTCGCTGCTCTGCAAGGGCGACGTGCTCGTCGTCAACGACACCAAAGTCATTCCGGCGCGGCTGATAGGCTCGCGCGAACGCAACGGCGTTAGCGTCGATGTCGAGGCGACATTGTTAAAGCGGCTCTCGCCCGAACGTTGGCAGGCTTTGGCCAAGCCCGCGAAGCGTTTGCATGCCGGCGACCGTATCCGCTTCGGTCACGAGTCGCGCGTTTGCCTGCTCGGCGCACTCGATGCGACGGTCGAGGAGAAAGGCGAGGGCGGCGAGATCACCTTGCGCTTCGATTTCCATGGTGCCGTGCTCGACGAAGCGATCGATGCGCTCGGTCATATTCCGCTGCCGCCTTACATTGCATCCAAGCGCGAAGACGACGAACGCGACCGCAGCGACTACCAGACCGCGTTCGCCAAATATGAGGGATCGGTCGCGGCCCCGACCGCGGGACTGCATTTCACAGAGAGTCTTTTAAAACAGCTCGCAGAAGCAGACGTAGGCTTGCAGCGGCTTACCTTGCATGTCGGTGCTGGGACGTTTCTGCCGGTGAAGACCGGCGACATCGCTGCCCACAAGATGCATGCGGAATATGGTGTGATCTCGCGGGAGGCCGCCAGCGCGATCAACAGCGCGCGCGCGAAGGCCGGCCGGATCGTTGCCGTCGGTACCACTACGCTGCGGCTCCTGGAGTCCGCCGCTGACGAAACCGGCGCGATCAAACCGTTCACGGGCGAAACCGGCATCTTCATCACGCCCGGCTACCGCTTCCGCGCGGCCGATGCGTTGCTCACGAATTTTCATCTACCGCGCTCGACGCTATTCATGCTGGTGAGCGCCTTCGCCGGGCTTGATCGTATGAAGCATGCGTATCACCACGCGATCGCGAACGGCTACCGCTTTTACTCCTATGGCGACGGCAGTTTGCTCTTTCCAGAAGCGCCGCGTTAAAAGCGCCATAATGAAATTCAGCATCAATGCAACGGACGGAGCGGCGCGCTGCGGTGAGCTTGCAACTTCGCGTGGCACCATCCGCACCCCGGCTTTTATGCCAGTCGGTACCGCGGCGACCGTGAAAGCCATGCTGCCGGAGACGGTGCGCGCAACCGGCGCCGATATCGTGCTCGGCAACGTCTATCATTTGATGCTGCGTCCGGGCGCGGAGCGGATTGCGAAGCTCGGCGGTCTGCATAAGTTCATGAACTGGAGCGGGCCGATCCTGACCGACTCCGGCGGGTTTCAGGTGATGTCGCTGGCGAAGCTGCGAACGCTCGACGAGAACGGCGTGAAATTCCGCTCGCATATCGACGGCACGGCATACCAACTCACTCCCGAGCGCGCGATGGAAATTCAGGAACTGCTCGGTTCCGATATTTCGATGCAGCTCGACGAATGTGTCCGGCTTCCGTGCAGCGATGATGAGCAGGAACGCGCAATGAGGCTTTCGCTGCGCTGGGCGGAGCGATCGAAACGCGCTTTCGGCACGCCGAAAGATCGCGCAGTCTTCGGCATCGTGCAGGGCGGTGCATCGAAACCGTTGCGGCTCATGTCTGCCAAAGCACTCGCCGACATCGGCTTCGACGGTTACGCAATCGGCGGTCTTGCCGTCGGTGAGCCGCAGGCAGTAATGCTCGATATGATCGAGACGACGGTTCCGTTGCTGCCTGCCGACAAACCGCGTTATCTCATGGGCGTCGGCACGCCGGACGATCTTTTGAAAGCGGTCGCGCGCGGTATCGATATGTTCGACTGCGTAATGCCGACCCGCGCCGGCAGACACGGACTCGCCTATACGCGTTTCGGGCAGTTGAATCTGAAGAATGCGCGGCACGCCGACGATCCGCGGCCGCTCGATGAAACAAGCGATTGCCCGGCAGCGCGCGATTACTCGCGGGCCTATCTCCATCATCTCATTAAAGCGAACGAGATTCTTAGCGCGATGCTCTTGAGCTGGGTGAACGTCGCTTATTACCAGTCGCTGATGGCAGGTACGCGCGAAGCGATCGGCAAAGGCCGCTTCGCGGACTATGCAGCGGAAACCGCCGAAGGCTGGACGCGAGGCGAGGCCGAAGCGGCGTAACGATCAGCGCAGATTGAAGCGCACGGGTGCCGCAAAGGTCATGCTGCCGCGGCCCAGCGACGGCGGGATCGGCGGGAAGGGCGAAGCGCGCTGCACCATCGCGAGTGCCGCCTGATCGAGAATACCGGTACCGCTGGTGCCTGCGAGCGAAACCGAAATCACGTTGCCGCTCGCGCCGAGCGTAAAGCGAACCGTGCTGACGCCGGTGATTTTCGCGGCGCGCGCCTGCTCCGGATAAACGCGAAATTGCTGCAGGTGCGCGAGCACGATCGCGTTGTAGGACGAAGCGTCCGCCTGTCCGCCGTTCTGAATGAAGCCGTTAGCGCCGGTCTGGCTCTGATTGCCGTTATTCGCAGCCGCGCGGTTCGGCGCGGCGGCGATGCTCGGAGCTGCCTGCTCCTGTTTCTTCTTCTGCTCTTCCGTCTTCTTGGTGACGGCCTTCTGCTGCTCTGCCTTCGGCTCTTCTTTCTTCTCCTGATTGGGAGACTGCGCGGCTGTGCTGGTTTCCGCTTTGCGCGGAGCAGCGAGTTCTTCCTTCGGCAGTGCGAAGGTTGGCGCGTTGTCCGGCGCGGTCTCGGCTTTCTGCGCTTGCTTCTGCTTTTCCTGCTGCTTGATCTGCGGCGGCGTATTGGTCTGCTGGCTCGCGTCGGGCGCCGTCATATTGGTCGGCAATTTCGAGGGCGGCAGCTTCGCTTCCGCGACGATGTCGATGTCGAGCACGACGGTGCCGTCCGAGCTTTGCACGCCGCCCGCATTGGCCGCGCGTTCGACGTCGCGCACGAACTGGAAGTGCAGCAGCGCGAAGACCACGAGGTGCAAGAGCAATGCGCCGATCAGCGTCTGCTGCAGGCGCCCGCGATAGCGCTGCGGCAGAATCGTCGGCCGCTCTGCCGAAGGCAGGACCGAGGCTTTGGTCTTGCGCTTCTTGGCCGAAGCCGGGCTCTTGCTTTCGATTTCGACGGCAGGCGCGGATTTGCCGGACTTCGCGTCTTCCACGCGGCTGGCGCGCAGCCGGAACGGCAGGATGGTCGCGCTCGATGGCGCTTCTTCATCCCGCCGTGCAGGTTTTGGCGCGCTGCCGATCATGCTGCTTCAGGCAGCCTTTCCGGGCATTTTTTGTTCGAGCACGGACTCGAAGCCCTCAAATTCAGGATGACCGAGATACATCGGCACCGCCGGCTTATGCTCCCCGGCGCGTGCATGCGCGAGCCGGAATGCGTCGGACTTCGTCCAGTTCTCGAAATCGTCTTTGGTGCGCCACGCCGTATGCGAAGAATAAAGAGTGTGGTCGTCTTTCTTCGGGCCTTTGAGGAGATGAAACTCCATGAAGCCCGGCATAGTGTGGAGATAGGATTCGCGCTCGCGCCAGACGCGCTCGAAGGCGTTTTCCTGGCCGGGGGTAACTTTGAAGCGGTTCATGGCGATATACATGGGTCGTTCCTTTTGCCTCGCGGTTGCTGGGTTGGCCAGCGTCTTCGGGACGCAGTCCGAAAACGCCGGAACGCCCGCTTCCGGAGGTCGTGGAAACGGGCCTTCATGCCGATGCTCCCGAAGGAGCGAAAGGCGGAGCCCCGCGGGGGACTCCGCCGAAATCGTCAGCGGTTCGCGGCGTTCGCCGATGCCCGCAAGTTCCGCGTCTGGTTGTTCTGCGTATCGAGCATGCTTTGCACGTTGTTCGACGCGGTCTGCGCGCCGCCAAAGCGATACTTGATGCCGGCCCAGATCGTCGTGCCCGCCGCCGCGTATTCGTAGTTGTATTGCCGGTACTGCTCGTTGAGCAGGTTCGTCGCGTTGAGGAATGCAGTCAGACCCGGGTTGATGTCGTAACCGGCATACAGGTTCACGAGGTTGTAGCTGTTCGTGACCGCGGTCGCCCATTCGTCGCCCGGAGAAGACGGATCGTCGCGCGGGAGATCGATGCGCTTCTTCGCGGCATAGGCGGCCCAACGCAGCGCTATGACGAGCTTCTGGTTGAGCGCGCGGGTGCCGACCGTGAGCGCGACCATGTCCGGCGGAATGTTGTTCAGCGGATCGCCGTTGGTGAGGTCGCCGCCGCGAATGGCGTGACCGGCGAGCCCTACGAACCAGTCGCCGCGATCGTAGTTCATTTCGAATTCGAAGCCGGTAATCCGCGCGCGCGGGATGTTCTGGTATTGCGTACAGAAGAACACCACTACGTTGGTGCAAGGTCCGAGCGGATTGAAGCCGATGATGACACTTTCGATGAAATCGTCGACGCGGTTTTCGAAATAGTTCGCTTTAATGCGAATGCCGTCGTTTGCAACAAAGAGATCGTTGCGCTTAATGTTGAAGCCGATTTCCGAAGTCTTGCCGACTTCGGGACGCAGGTTCGGGTTCGGCAGGAAGTCGAACGGCGGGATCGGATGCTGACCTGCGACGATCGTTTCCGTGACGGCCGGTGCGCGATAGCCTTCGGCGTAGCTGGCGTAAACGGTGAAACCGGTCACCGGCGTGATGCCGAGCGTGAACTTCGGCGAGAAGCGGTCGCCTTCCGTCGAGATCGCAGCGCCGGTCACGTAGTGATTGCCGTTCAACGAATAATTGTCGTAGCGAATGGCCGTGATCGTCTCTAGCCAGGTCGAGTAGTTGGTCTTCAGCTGCGCGAAGCCGCCGAAGATCTGACGTTCGCCGCGCGGATTGTAGCCCGCGCCGAAACCGGCAGCATCGCGGTTCTGCACGTCGTCCTTGAACAAGTCGCCGCCGACGGTGAGCGCATGACGCAGCACGCCGGTATCGAAGCGCATAGTGTTGCTGGCGTCGAAGCCGATCGTGTCGATGAGGTAATTGGCGCGATTTCCAACCGGACCGTAGAAGCCCGTGAAGCCGGGGTTCACGGCGAGCGTGGTCGAGTCGACATCCGTGCGATTCCAGTAAACCGTGCCGCTGAAATCGAACAAGCGGTCTTCGGGCTTCGAGTAGCGGTAGTTCGCTGCGACATTGGAAGTGAATGCGCCCCAGCCGCGGATAATGCCCGATGCGCCGGTCACCGGCGGGCCGCTGGTCCAGTCGTTTTCCTGCAACAGCGCCGTGAGTTTCACGGAATGTCCGTCAGCAGGACGGAACGTGGTCCTGGTCAGGAACGAAGCCGAGTTCTGGCCGGAGTTGCGAATGAGCGTGCCGTTGCCGCTCTTGTACGGATCGTTTTCGCGATATGTGCCGCCGATTACAAAATCGACGTTCGGATTTACACGGCTCGCAGCGAAGATGGAAGCCAGCGTGTTCAAGCCGCTGCCGCCGGCGAGCGCCAGCGTGCCGGTCGTCCCATAGAGCTGACCCGGCGCGAGAATGTCCTCGACATCCTTGGTGCGGAACTGAACGACGCCGCCGATCGCGCCACTGCCGTAAATATTGGAAGCAGGACCGCGGAAGATATCGACGCCGCCGATCAACTCCGGATCAAGGAAGAAGCTGCCGGCACCGGAGGTATGACCGATGCGCGCGTAGTTCTGCCGGACGCCATCGACGACGACATTGACGCGTCCCCAGTCCTGCATGCCGCGGATATTGATCGATACGCTGCCTTCCTGCGCGGAAGCCGCGGTCGACACGCCAGAAACGCCGAACAGCACGTCGCCGATCCGCGATGCATTCAATTGTTGAAGCGTCTCGCCGCGTATGACGCTGACCGGCGCAAGCGTTTCGGTTGCGTATTCTTCGGTTCGTGTCGCGATAATCGTAATCGGATCCAGCACGGTCACTTGTGCCGATACCGGTGCCGCGAGTGCGATTGCTGCGATTGCTGTTGTACTGAGCAGCGCAAGCATGCGCTTTGTAGTCCCGACCATTTGAGCCCCACTTTGTTTTTTCTTTGCCGGGGCTCGCGGGCTGCAGTCATTGCTGCGGCTAGCTGGCGGGCGTTGCGAGACCAACCCCGTCTCGCAAATTGGTTGCTATACGTAACAATACCGCGTACTAGGGTCAAGTTATTGAAATCACTAGATAAAAACAGTTCTAAACTGCATACAGTTGAGAATTGTTCAAAACAAACGACGAACGCAGGCGATGGACAGTTCTTCGATGTCGAAAAAGGCCGATGCGATTGGAATCGCGAACAATGGTGAGGCATCCGCCTCGACTCCGCGAGCGATCGAGATCGCGAACAACCGCATCGAAAGCCGTGACCTATTTGTCGCGACGAAAGAAATAACCATCGGCCACGAAGGCGAAGTGTACCGGCTGCGCCTGACGGCGCTGAACAAGCTGATCCTGACAAAATGAGCCGCGCACGTTTTTACATCGCCGTTACGGCGGCGCTTTCGCTCGCCGCATCCTCGCTTGTCGCAAATGCCGGCGCGTGGACGGTGAAGGACGCAACCGGCCGTACCCTCGAAATCGCGGACACCTCGCGAATCGTGACGATCGGCGGCGCTGTAACCGAGATCGTTTACGCGCTCGGCTTTGGCGACCGTGTCGTTGCGGTCGATCTGACGAGCACATTTCCAGCCGCGACCAAGTCGAAACCGAGCGTCGGTTATATGCGCGCGCTCTCGCCGGAAGGCGTCTTGGCGCTCGCGCCGAAGATCGTGCTTGCGATCGAAGGCTCCGGTCCGCCGGACGCGGTCGAGGTGCTGTCGCGCGCGTCCGTTCCTTTCGTGATCGTGCCGGAAGGTTATGACGAGGCGAGCGTACTGAAGAAGGTGCGCTTCATCTCGCAGGCGCTCGGCGTGCCGGAGAAGGGCGAAGTCATGGCGAAGCAGCTCGCCGAAGATTTTGCCGCGGTCGCTGCGATGAGGGCGAAGATCGCACCGCGCCGGAGTGCTATTTTCGTTCTCGCGGTCGGCAACGGAACGCCAACGGTTGCCGGCGAACACACCAGTGCGGAAGGCGTATTCAAACTTGCCGGCGTGGAGAATGCGATCCGCGGCATGAACGGCTACAAGCCGGCGACGCCGGAGGCGACTTTGGCCGCCGCGCCGGAAGCGGTGATTACCATGATCGAGCGCGGTCATGGCCTGAGTGCGGATGTGATGTTCGCGCTGCCCGCATTCTCCGCGACGCCTGCTGCGCGCGAGAAGCGTCTCGTCTCCGTGCCGTCCTATTATCTCACCTTCGGTCCGCGCACCGCGCATGCGGCGAGCAAGCTTGCCGCCGCGATCTATCCCGAACTTTCTCTGCCGCAGCTGCCGCCACGGCCATGGACTGAGGCGGAGCCGGCCGCGACGCGATGACCGTGGGCGACGCTGCCCTCAGCATCTCGTGGCGGCGCGCGGGAAGAACGCGCTCGATCCTGATTGGCTGTGCGTTGCTACTGGCGGCGGCGTTTCTTGCATCGCTTGCAATCGGTCCGGTCGTCATCGCGCCCGCAAAAGTCGTTTCGATTCTCTGGAACGGCCTGTTCGGCGTTCGCGGTACGTCGTCGCTCGATCTGCGCGACGCAATCGTCGTCCTCGACATCCGCTTGCCGCGTACCGTGCTCGCGTCGATTGTAGGAGCGTCGCTCGCGGTATCGGGTGCGATCCTGCAGGGCGTGTTTCGCAATCCGCTTGCGGATCCAGGTCTGGTCGGCATTTCGCCGGGTGCCGCGTTGGCTGCGGTCGCCTGGATCGTTTTCGGCGGACTCATTGCGGCCTCTGTCCCGCGGGTCATCGTCAACCTCGCGTTACCGATTGCCGCTTTCGCCGGAAGCCTCGCCGCGATTTTGCTGTTGCACCGGCTTGCCACACATGAAGGGCGAACTTCCGTTGCGAATTTGCTGTTCGCGGGTATTGCGCTTGGTGCGCTCGCGAGCGCCGGCACCGGACTCATTATCTTCATCGCGAGCGATCAGCAGTTGCGCGAATTCACGTTCTGGACGCTCGGCAGTCTAGGCGGCTCGACCTGGCAGCGCGTCGTGCTGGCGCTGCCGTTTGCACTTGTCCTGTTCGCAGCATCGTTCCGGATCGCGCGCGAGCTCGACGCGTTGGCACTCGGCGAAGCCGAAGCGTTTCATACCGGAGTGAACGTCGAGCATGTGAAGCGGATTGCGATCGTGATCGTCGCTGCCGGCGTCGGTGCCGCGGTCGCCGTGAGCGGCATCATCGGCTTCGTCGGCCTTGTTGTGCCGCATTTGCTGCGGCTGGGCGCCGGGCCTTTGCATCGCACGTTGATTATGGGCAGCGCGCTCTTGGGAGCTGCGCTCCTGACGGTCTCGGACATTTTCGCGCGCACCGTGGCGACGCCCGCCGAGTTACCGATCGGCGTCGTCACCGCATTCATCGGTGCGCCGTTCTTCATCTGGTTGTTACGCCGCCACAAGCGGAGCTTCGGTTGAAGATGTACCTCGCCGAAAACATTCGGGTGAAGGCAGACGGAAAGGCAATTCTCGACAACGTCTCGCTTTCGCTCGCACCTGGAAAAGTGGTGGCGATCGTCGGCCCGAACGGCGCCGGGAAATCCACGCTGATGAAAGTGATGGCGGGCGAGCGCCGCAGCGATGCCGGCGCGGTCACGCTGGATGGTATTTTGTTGTCGAACTGGAAGGCGGAGAAGCTTTCGCACCGGCGCGCCGTGCTGCCGCAATCGGCCGTCGTCGCCTTTCCGTTTCTGGCGGCCGAAATCGTGGCACTCGGCTTGCCGCAGTACTTTTCGCGCAACGACGGCAGAAACCTTGTCGAGCGGGCGCTTGCGGCAGTGGACCTGCTCCCGGCACGCGAGCAGGTCTATGACACGCTTTCGGGCGGCGAGCGCCAGCGCGTTCAGCTCGCGCGCGTGTTGGTCCAGCTCTGGGCCCATGGCGGAAAGGGGTATCTGCTTCTCGACGAGCCGACCGCGAGCCTCGATCTGCCGCATCAGCTTGCGACGCTTCGCATCGCGCGTGAGCATGCGGCGGCGGGTGGGGGCGTTCTCGCCGTTCTTCACGACATCAACTTAGCCGTCATGGCCGCCGACGAGATCGTTGCGATGCGCGAGGGCCGCGTGATCGCGCGCGGGGCCCCTAAAGAGATCGTCACCGACGAGCTGATTCACGCTCTATATGGAGTGAAGGCGCGCGTCGGATCAGTGCCGGAGGGGCCTTTTCTGTTACCGCAGGGCGTCTTTTCCTGAACCTGCTGCCCTCGCGCCTTGACGTGCATAGGATGGGTCCGTACCAGTCCGCCCGGCAGGGCCCGTAGCTCAGTGGTAGAGCACCTGACTTTTAATCAGGGTGTCGATGGTTCGATCCCATCCGGGCTCACCAGCCAATCCATAGCGCAATCCAGACGCGGCCTTCCGTCTCGCGGGAGGGTGATTTCTGAACGCATGTTCAGACGTCACAAATCTGTAGAACCGCTTGGAACCGCTGCCCAGCATCGCGCGTTCATGAACGCACTATCCGAATTCCTGAATTGTCTCATAATCCGTGAAATAAAGTCTCTTGGGCGCGCTTTGCAGACGGGCTTGGTAACGGGAAAGATCACCGAAAGTTGTGGCGACGGACTTCGCGCCGGCGTCGGGTGCTCGCCCGAATTCAGATCGCATTCAGTTAGCGTGACGCAATATCGCGGCATCTAGTTCGTGATACTTGCGCCGAAGAGCTGACCGACCGCGTCGGCGAAGTGCTGAACGGCTACGGCGTAGAAATACATCAGGCACAGCTTACCGAATTTGCGCCTTGCACCGCGCTTGCGATCAACGGCAATGCCGCGGTCGGCAACTATCAACTTTGGTCTGGCTTCTGATCCCGGAGAAATACTGCGGTTGACCGGGCACAGGCACTCCGGTTGAATCGGCTTTTACGGAGTTCCCGCTTATGCCCGTCTTGAACCGCATCGCCGATCAGGCTGGCGAAGTCGCCGAATGGCGCCGTCATCTGCATCAGTATCCCGAACTTCTCTACGAAGTGCATGAGACCGCGAAGACGGTTACAGAGAAACTGAAAGCCTTCGGTTGCGACGAAGTGGTGCCGGGTATCGGCCGCACCGGCGTCGTCGGCGTCATCAAGGGTAACAAGCCCGGCTCGAAGGTCATCGGCATGCGCGCCGACATGGATGCGCTGCCGCTCGATGAGATCACCGGAAAGCCTTATGCGTCGAAAGTGCCGGGCAAGATGCATGCGTGCGGCCATGACGGCCACACGGCGATGCTGCTCGGTGCTGCGCGCCATCTCTGCGAGACGCGAAACTTCGCGGGCACCGCCATCGTAATCTTCCAGCCGGCTGAAGAGGGCGGCGCCGGCGCGAAAGCGATGATCGACGACGGCTTGATGACGCGCTTCAACATCGGCGAGGTTTACGGCATGCACAACATGCCCGGCCTGCCGGTCGGCAAGTTCGCGATGCGCGCGGGCCCGATCATGGCGGCAGCGGACCGGCTCGCGATCGAGATCGAAGGCGTCGGCGGTCATGCGGCGCGCCCGCACTTCGCAGTCGATACCGTGCTCGTGGGTTCGCAGATCATCAATGCGCTGCAGAGCATTGTCGCGCGCAACGTCGATCCGCTGGAAAGCGCGGTTGTGTCGATCACACTGTTTCAGGCCGGCCATACCGACAACGTGATCCCGCAAACCGCGCTTCTGCGCGGTACGGCCCGCAGTCTTCGTCCGAGCATTCGCGATCTTCTGGAAAAGCGGATCGTGGAAGTCGCCGAAGGCATCGCCAAGTTGCACGGCGCCAAAGCGAAAGTGAAGTACTCGCGCGACTATCCGGTCGTCGTGAACAACGAGAACGCGGTCGATTTCGCATCGTCGGTCGCGCGCGAAATCGCGGGCGAGGCGAACGTCGATACGAAAACGCCGCCGGTCATGGGCGGCGAGGACTTCGCCTTCATGCTGGAGGCGCGTCCCGGCGCCTTCATCTTTATGGGCAACGGCGACAGCGCGAACCTCCACCATCCGGCTTATGACTTCGACGACAGTGCGATTCCTTATGGCGCTTCGTACTGGGTGCGTCTCGCCGAAAAAGCGATGCCGGCTTAAGCGCGGCGTTTCTTGAACGGCTCGGTCGCGAGCGTAATCCCGCCGAGTACGAGCGCAAGCCCGACCGCATGATAGGTGTAGAGCTGTTCGCCGAGCGCGATGACAGCGAGGGCCGCGCCGTACACCGGCAATAGATAAAGCGACATTCCGGTCAGTGACGGTCCCGCGTACTTGACCAGGATTTGATAAAGTCCAAAGGCGATCACCGACGGGAACAGCGCGAGCGCAAGAATTGCGGTCCATTGCGTTTGTCCATACGGAAACGCGCCAAGCGCGAATAATTCGTAGAACATGAAGGGTGCGAGCGTGAGCGAACCCGCAATCGTGATCGCGGCGAACAGCGGCAGGGTTGGCAGCGCCTTCAACTCCTTGCGTTTCAGGATTACCGAATAGACCGCCCACGCGAATGCACATACCGCAATCCCGATATCGCCGATGCTGAATTGCCAGGTGAGCAGGCGGCTCAACTCGCCGTGCAGTATGATGACGGCGACTCCCGCGAAGCCGATCAAGGTACCGAGCAAGCGAGCCGCGGATAAGCGTTCGCGAAAGAAGAGCGCCTCAAGAAGAACAATCGAGATCGCCGACGACGAATAGATCAGTGCGGCGTTGCTCGCCGTCGTATATCGCAGCGAGAGATAAACACCCGCGCCGCAGATCACCATGCCGAGCACACCGAGCCAGAAGAGTTCGCGCCACAATGTCCGGAACGAAGCGAAGTGAGCAACGAGTCCGCGCCACGCGAACGGCAAGAGCATCAGGCTCGCGAGAAACCAGCGCCAGAACGCAAGCGTCGAGGGCTCGACCGCGTGCGTGACCGCGCGGCCGATGATCAAATTCGAGACGAAGAAGAGCGGCATCGCGAACAGAAGCGCGTAGATGCCAAGCCGGGAGGGAGACTGCATCGCGCCGAGCCTTTAGCCCGAACCGGCGGCGCGAGCTACGCCGGAAATGCAGAGCTTAGCGGAGCGAAAGACGCTGGCCGTCGAATACGGTCGGAATGCAAGGCACGCCGTTGGTCTGCAGCCGGGCGCAGACGCGCGCCGCGGCCGCAGCATTGGCGAGCGGCCCGGCGACGAGACGCAACTCGACCGTTCCGGCCTTCTGGCCTTCCTTTACGCTAATCAGCGGGCGTAACCCATCCAGCGTAGAGCCATGATTGCCGCGCAACGTCGCCCAGCGTGCGCGCAGTCCATCCACGGTCTTCTCGCCGCCGAGATCCACGCCGAATTCGGTCCGTGTCGTGTTCTCGGCATTGAGCGGCGAATTGGTTTCGTTGTTCGCGACCAAGGGCGCCGCCGGAACGACGGTCGTGTTCATCTGTTGGGTTTGTTGCGGCGTAGCTTTGCTGTTGTCCTGCGGCCGGGGCTCGGGATTGGGCGGGGTCAGAACTTGAACCGGGGGCGCTTGCGGGGGCGCAAAGGGCTCGTCGTTCGGTATCGGCGGCGCCTTCTTCTGCTGCGGGATCGTCGCCGTGATGTCGCCGACGGAACGCTCCAACTGCTCGAGCCGCGTTGCCAGCCGGTCGCGTTCGGAGGCGAGCACCCGGACCGCGTCGTTCAGCCGGCCGATCTCCCGCTCGGACTTCGGATCGGCGACGATCTGAGGAGCCGAAGGCACCATGGCGATGGAGGGCTGCACGACCGGCGCCCTGCCGTCGCGCCAGATATAGGTCGAACCGGCGGCGCTGATCGCTCCGAGCGCCGCAATGGCCCAGACCGTATAGATCGCCGCCATCCGCGGAGCCTTTTTCACAGGCTTGCGGTCTTTGCGGGGGTCGATCTTCGGCGTAACGGTCATGCGGCCTGCGGTTTCGCGAATCGCTTGCGGGAATCTAGCAGAGTCGGGCCGATAGCCCGCCGCTGGCTTCCGGCAGCGGGTCTCATCGGCTAAACCGCCTCCGCCGCTCGCGGCCTATTGGGAACTCGATATTTGACTCCGACCACGATCCTCATTCTCGCCGCCGGCGAAGGCACCCGGATGCGCTCGGCGCTACCGAAGGTGCTGCACAAAGTGGGAGGCAGAAGCCTGATCGCCCACGTGCTCGAAGCCGCCAAGGCGAGCGGCGCAAAAGCGCTCGATGTTGTGATCGGGCCCGAGCGTGAGGATGTGGCGGCCGAAGTGCGCAGCCGCACGACCGGCGCGCGCGTTTATATACAACGCGACAGGCTCGGCACCGCCCACGCAGTGCTCTGTGCGAAGCAAGCGCTCGGCAATGGCAACGATCTCATTGTCGCTTTCGGCGATACGCCGCTGGTCCGCGCGGAAACATTCGCGATGCTGGCCTATGCGTTGAAGGACGCAGCCGTGGCGGTGCTCGGATTCCGTCCGGAAAATCCGCAAGGATACGGACGGCTGATCCAGGAAGGCGGCAATCTCGTCGCGATCCGCGAGGAGAAGGATACAAGCGAAGCGGAGAAGAAAATCACACTCTGCAACGCCGGCATCATGGCCTTTTCCGGCAAACATGCGTTGCCGCTGATCGAGGCCATCGGCAACAACAATTCCAAGCGCGAATATTATCTGACCGACGCGGTTGCGATCGCGCGGAGCAAAAACCTGAACGTCACGGTGCGCGAAGCGCCGGAGGAGGAAGTCATGGGCATCAACGATCGCACGCAACTTGCGCAGGCCGAAGCCGAATTGCAGAAGCGCATGCGCAAAGCCGCACTCGAAAGCGGCGTCACACTCGCCGCGCCCGAAACGGTGTACTTCAGCGCCGATACGAAGCTCGGCATGGACGTGACCGTCGAACCGAACGTCGTCTTTGGACCGGGCGTCGTCGTGAAGGACAATGCTACGATCAGAGCCTTTTCGCATCTCGAAGGCGCGGAAATCGGCGAGGGCGCTGTCGTCGGTCCCTACGCGCGGCTGCGTCCGGGCACCAAGCTGGGCGCCAAAGTAAAAATCGGAAACTTTGTCGAAGTGAAAGCGGCGACCTTCGGCGACGGCGCGAAGGCCAATCATCTTTCCTATGTCGGCGACGCGAGCGTCGGCGCGAACGCGAACATCGGTGCCGGCACGATTACGTGCAATTACGACGGCTACGACAAGCACAAGACCGAAATCGGCGAGGGTGCCTTTATCGGTTCGAACTCCGCGCTGGTCGCGCCCGTGAAGGTCGGCAAAGGCGCCTATGTCGGCACCGGCTCGGTCGTGACCGACGATGTGCCGGCGGACGCGCTCGCGGTCGCGCGCGGACGGCAATCCGTTAAGGAAGGCTGGGCCGCGGAGCAGCGCAAACGGCGCGGAAAAGCCGCAAAACACGATTAACGAAACGTCGAAATCCTCCGCAACGGATTTTGATTTCGCACTACCCGGGAACGCCTCTTAAACGGGTTCCGGGTAGATTCACGGGACAAGAAGAGGGCGGTTCGTCGCATGTGCGGCATCGTAGGCATTCTCGGAAAATCGGCGGTCGCGCCGCAGCTCGTCGAAGCGCTGAAGCTCTTGGAATATCGCGGCTACGACTCGGCTGGTGTCGCCACGTTAGAGGCCGGTTCGCTCACGCGCCGCCGCGCTGAAGGCAAGCTGCGCGAACTCGAAACCCGCCTGCACAAAGAACCGCTTTCCGGCACCATCGGCATCGGGCACACGCGCTGGGCGACGCACGGCGCACCAAACGAAACCAACGCGCATCCGCACGCGACCGAAAAGCTCGCCGTGGTTCACAACGGTATTATCGAAAACTTCCGCGAACTCCGCGAGGAACTCGAAAAAGACGGCGCGGAATTCTCGACCGAGACGGATTCCGAAGTTGTCGCTCATCTCGTGACGATAGCGATGCAGAACGGCAAGAGCCCGGTTGAGGCGGTGGCGGAGAGCTTGCCGAAGCTGCGCGGCGCGTTCGCGCTCGGGTTCCTGTTCAACGGCGAGAACAATCTTCTGATCGGCGCACGAAAAGGCAGCCCGCTCGCGGTCGGTTACGGCTCCGGCGAAATGTATCTCGGTTCCGACGCAATCGCGCTCGCGCCTCTGACCAACAAGATCGCCTATCTCGAGGAAGGCGATCTCGCGGTGCTGACGCGCGACAGCGTCGAGATCCGCGACGAGAAGGGCAAGAAGGTCGAACGCGCAACGCAGATCGTCGCCGCGGGTTCCTTCATCGTCGACAAGGGCAATCACCGCCACTTCATGGCGAAGGAAATTCACGAGCAGCCGGAAGTCGTCGGCCACACGCTCTCGCACTATATCGACATGTCGCGCGAAGAAGTGCGGCTGCCGAACCTGCCGTTCGACTTCAAAAATCTCGAACGCATCACGATCTCAGCCTGCGGCACCGCGTTCTACGCCGGCCTTGTCGCCAAATACTGGTTCGAGCGCTTCGCGCGCATCACCGTCGATGTCGATATCGCGTCCGAATTCCGCTATCGCGACGCGCCGCTTGCGAAAAACGGCCTTGCGATCTTCGTCTCGCAGTCGGGCGAGACCGCCGACACGCTCGCTTCGCTACGCTACGCGAAGGAGCACGGGCAGCACACGCTTTCGATCGTGAACGTACCGACCTCGACGATCGCGCGCGAAAGCGTGTCGATCATGCCGACGCTCGCCGGCCCCGAGATCGGCGTCGCCTCGACCAAGGCCTTCACCTGTCAGCTTGCAGCGCTCGCCGTGCTTGCCATCGGCGCGGGCAAGGCGCGCGGACATCTCTCGCGCGAAGACGAGCGCAAGCTCGTACATGCGCTGATCGAAGTGCCGCGTCATATGGCTGAAGCCTTGAAGCTAGAACACGAGATCGAGCGTCTCGCGAAGCAATTGATGGACGCAAACGATGTGCTCTATCTCGGCCGCGGCACCAACTACCCGCTCGCGCTCGAAGGCGCGCTCAAGCTCAAGGAAATTTCCTACATTCATGCCGAGGGCTATGCCGCCGGCGAGTTGAAGCACGGTCCCATTGCTCTCATCGACGAGCAGATGCCGGTCGTGGTGATCGCGCCGCACGACTTCGTCTTCGAGAAGACCGCCTCCAATATGCAGGAAGTGCTCGCGCGTGGCGGCCGTATCATTCTTGTCACCGACCGCAAGGGTGCGGCTTCGGCGGGCGTGAAGGCGGAAGCGGTGCTGACGCTGCCGGATATGCCGGCGACCGTGACGCCGCTCGTGTTTGCGATCCCGGTGCAATTGCTCGCGTACCATGTCGCCGTGCTGCGCGGCACCGATGTCGATCAGCCGCGCAATCTCGCGAAGTCCGTCACCGTCGAATAAAACTCAGCGATAAATCCGGAAATGTCCGGCGCCGCAAATGGCGCTGAACAGTTGCGCCTTCGTGTAGTGCCCGCGAATATGAAGCGCCGCGTTCGGCCGTGGCGCGATCCCGGCGGTCTCGATGCGAACGACCCCGGTCTGCTCGTTGATCGTTCCGGCCCAGTTCGACTCGCCGCTTTCGAACGAGATCGTTCCCTTCGAAATTCTCACGACCGGTATATCGACGCTGCGCGGGCAGCTATCGTTGACGTGACGATAGCCGCGCTCTGCGCGATAGGTGCCGTCGGGCAACGGCGTTTCCAGACCGGCCATGGCCGGCATGATCAGCGCGAGCGGCAGCGCAACCGCGAGCCCATGCAGCCAGAGCGTTGGCGGCTTCTTCGATGAAAATGACGGTAATGAAGCCATCGGTGCAGACAACGGACAACGAGAATAGGTTGATGTAGTCGGCGCAATGTGACGTTATCAAGTAAAATCCGCGGGTGCCGTGAATGTGAGCCGGGCGTGCCTGCCGATGCTTCCATTTTTTCGCGCCACCGCTAAGCTGACGCAAGCATCGGCATCCGGCAGGGCATGGCAATGAGCTTCGGCGACGCGATCGGCGAGTGTTTCTTCAACTACGCGAACTTCAGGGACCGGGCTGCTCGTGCGGAATACTGGTGGTGGATGTTGTTTGCGACGGTCGTTCTTTTGATCGCGCTGGCACTCGACTTTCTCGTCTTCCGCGGCTGGAGCATCGGGCCGTTCTATCTCGTCTTCGGGCTTGCTTCGGTACTGCCCGGCCTTTCGGTCACGGTACGGCGATTGCACGACACCGGCCGCAGCGGCTGGTGGTTTATGATTCCGGTCGGATCTTTGGTTTTTGCCATGGTCGCAACCATCGCCGGTATGCTCCACGATCCCGTCGGCCCTCCTTCGATCGGATTGCTCTTAGTGATAGGACTTCCCATTATTATTTTTCTCGGCAGCACGATTCTGCTGCTGGTGTGGATGTGCATACCCAGCGTGCCGGGTAACAACAGCTACGGACCCAACCGCTACGCCGCTTAACCCGCATCCAGTAAGCGCACGGCGTCTTCGCGCTCGAACAGGTGCAGAAGAATTCTGAGCGCTTCGCCCCGCGCCGACTTGAGAGCGGGATCGTTTGTCACGATCAGCGCTGCGTCACGTCTCGCGGTCTCCAGAAGATCGCGATGCAGACTCGCGTCGGCGATCTTGAAACCCGGCATCCCGCTCTGGCGGGTGCCGAGGATTTCGCCTTCGCCGCGCAGCGCCAGATCTTCTTCCGCGATCCGGAAGCCGTCTTGTGTCTCGCGCATGGTCTCTAAGCGGCGCTTGGCGGTCGGACCCGGCGGTGCGCGGTAAAGCAGGAGGCAAGTGGACTTTTCATGGCCGCGCCCGACCCGCCCGCGGAGTTGATGAAGTTGCGCCAGTCCGAACCGTTCGGCGTGCTCGATCACGATAATCGTCGCTTCCGGCACATCGACGCCGACTTCGACAACGGTGGTCGCAACCAGAACCGGCGTTGCGCCGCTCGCGAACCGTTCCATGGCCTCGTCTTTGTCCGCCGCCTTCATCCTGCCATGCACGAGCCCGGCTTGAGCGCCGAATAATTCCTGCAGATGTGCAAAGCGCTCCTCAGCGGCGGCGAAATCGACCTCTTCCGATTCCTCGACCAGCGGGCAGATCCAGTAGGCGCGGGCACCGCTATCGACCGCCCGCCGCACGGCTTCCACCACTTCATGCAGGCGTTCCAGTGCGACCGCAACGGTCTCAATCGGCATCCGGCCCGCCGGTTTTTCGCGCAGTTCGGAAACGTCCATGTCGCCGAAGTAGGTCAGAACCAGCGTGCGCGGGATCGGCGTCGCGGTCATTACGAGCACGTCGGCCGCTTCGCCTTTGTCCGCGAGCGCAAGTCTTTGATGCACGCCGAAGCGATGCTGCTCGTCGACCACGGCAAGCGCCAGATCGGCGAACGCAACATCGTCCTGGAATACGGCGTGGGTTCCGACGAGAAGCTGAATCGAACCGTTCGCAAGGTCTGTCAGAAGTGCGTTCCGCGGAGCGCCACGTTCACGGCCGGTCAGAATCTCCGTTCGTATCCCGGCGGCTTCTGCAAGCGGCGCGATCCGCGCGTGGTGCTGACGCGCGAGCACCTCGGTCGGCGCCATGATGACCGCCTGCTTGCCGCTTTCGATGACATGCGCCGCGGCGAGCAGTGCGACGAGCGTTTTTCCGGAGCCGACATCGCCCTGCAGGAGCCGCAACATTCGTTCGCCGGACGAAAGATCGGCTTTGATCTCGTCCACGGCGCGGCGCTGCGACTGCGTCAGCGAAAAGGGAAGTGCCGCCTCGATCTTCGCTTGTAATCTCCCGTTGGCGGTATGCGCGCGGCCGGGCTCGCGTTTCATGTCGCTTCGCACTAGCGCCAGTGCAAGTTGATGCGCGAGCAGTTCGTCATAAGCCAGGCGCGAGCGCTGGATACTGAGTGCCTCAACATCGCTCGGTTCTTCAGGCGCATGCATCCGGCGCATCGAAAGCCGGAAGCTGTCGTAGCGCTTCGCACGAAGAAACGCGCCATCGATCCATTCCGGTAGCTCGGGAAGCCTGTCGCTCGCAGCGGTGCAAGCGCGCCGGAGCATCGCGTTCGAAAGCCCTTGCGTCAGCGGATAGACCGGCTCGACGGCGGCAAGTTTCGCAAGTCCCGCTTCATCGACGACCCGGTCCGGGTGCGTCATCTGCAGGCGGCCGTCGTAAAGGATCGCTTTGCCTGAGACGAAGCGCTTCTCGCCGGCCGGAAGCATTTTTTCGATCCGCTCGCGCGGCATCCCGAAAAAAACAAACTCAATATCGTTGGTTTCGTCATGCGCAAGCACGCGATGCGGTGCGCGCCCGCGTGGCGGTGCGGGCTTGTGCTTGTCGATATGCACCTCGACCGTGACGATGGTGTCGGGCTGCACCTCGCGCAATTTCGGCCGCGCGCGGCGGTCGATAACGCTGTGCGGAAGATGGAACAGCGCGTCGAGGAAGCGCGGCTCGTCGTTGCCGAGCAATTGCGCGAACAGTTTCAGAAATTTCGGGCCGATTCCGGACAGCGTGTTCAGTCCGGCGAAGAGCGGCGTGAGAACGGGCGGACGCATTCGCCGCCAAGGTGAAGGAACGCCCCGCGCAGCGCAACCATGCGCCGAATGCGCTTGAAATCGCGCGCGCCGCACGGCTATAGAGGCACGCCCGGCACGTCCGGGCTTTTGGCGTTGGAGTAGACCGTGACCGAGGAGATGAACGCGCTGGACGACCGCCGGAAGCGGCTGCACTTCCGCGCCTGGCATCGCGGCACGCGCGAGATGGATCTCGTGCTCGGGCGTTTCGTCGATGCCCATGTCGCTTCGCTGACGGACGAAGAAATCGTGACCCTCGAAGCGCTGATGGAAGTGCCCGACCCGGAGCTCTATCTGTGGATCGCGGGCACGGCCGATGTGCCTGTGAATTACGACTCCAAGCTGTTCCGCAAGATCGTGGCGTTTCACCGGGAAGGGCCGAAGTGAGCTCGCGCCCCGATACGTCACGCGCAGCACTCCTGCCGCAGCAGCCGTTGACGATCGCCGGAGTGCCGGAAGGCGCAAGTGGACTCGTCATCGCCGATCTCGCGCGCACTCATTTCGCACGCGCCGGTGCGTCGAAACGAATGCTCGTGGTTTGCCGAGACGCGGAGCGCATGAATGCGCTCGCGAGCAGTCTTCATTTCTTCGCACCTGAACTCTCGGTGCTGACGTTCCCCGCGTGGGATTGTTTGCCGTTCGACCGCGTTTCACCGATCGCGGAAATCACCGCGCGCCGGATGGCAGCGCTGACGAAACTATCGGCGAGCGATACCGGCGAGACGCTGGTGCTGACGACCGTCAACGCCGTCTCGCAGCGCACGCCGCCGAAACAGTTTGTCGAGAAGGCGTCGCTACGCCTGAAGCCGGGACAGAATATCGCATTCGAGCGTGCGGTCGCGTGGCTGGAGGAGAACGGCTACAGCCGCGCCTCGACCGTGCGCGACGCCGGCGATTACGCGGTTCGCGGCGGCATCATCGATCTGTTCGCGCCGGGCGGCATCGGTGCCGTGCGCCTCGATTTCTTCGGCGACAGCGTCGAGACGATCAGGAGCTTCGATCCGCAGACGCAACGCTCGTCGGAAACGCTTTCGTCGCTCGAACTGATCGCAAACAGCGAATTCAAACTTGCGCCGGAAAACATTTCTAACTTCCGGAAAGAGTACACCTCGATCTTCGGCGGCAATACACGCGACGACGCACTTTACGAAGCCGTGAGCGCCGGACGGCGCTATCCCGGCATGGAGCATTGGCTGCCGCTTTTTCACGGCAAGTTAGAGACGCTGTTCGATTACTTGCCCGGCGTGCCGCTCATTCTCGAGCCGTTGGCCGACGAGGCCGCGCAGGAACGTCACGCCCAGATCAAGGATTATTACGACGCACGCAAGGAAGCCTTCGATGCCGGGCAGATGCCGCTTTACAAGCCGCTGCCGCCGAACCGGCTCTACCTCACGGAAATAGAGTGGAAGCGGAAGCTGGAAGAAAACGCGATCGGGCGCGTGACGCCGTTCGGCGTTCCGGAGTCTGGACGTGTGTTCGACCCGCAGATTCGTCCGGGACGAAACTTTGCGCCCGAACGAACGGGTCAGAACGAAAGCCTGTTCGGTGCCGTGGTCGCGCATGCCGCTGCGAAGCAAGCCGAAGGAAAACGGGTTGTCGTCGCGACATGGAGCGAAGGCTCGCGCGATAGGCTCTCGCAGGTCCTCGCCGATCACGGCCTGGAGCAGGGCGAGCGGATTGCCAACTGGAGCGAGGCGGAGCGGCTCGCATCGTCAAAGGCCGGCTTTGCGCTGCTCGGGCTGGAGTCCGGCTTCGAGACCGCGAACGTCGCCGTCATCGGCGAGCAGGATATACTCGGCGACCGGCTCGCGCGGCCGCAGCGGCGCCAGCGCCGCGCGCAGGATTTCATCGCGGAGCTAACGAGCCTTTCTGCCGGCGACCTAGTCGTCCACGTCGATCACGGCATCGGCCGCTTCATCGGAATCAAGGCCATCGAAGCGCTCGGTCTTCCCCACGACTGCCTCGAGATTCACTACGCCGACAACAACCGCCTTTTCCTTCCCGTCGAGAATCTGGAACTGCTGTCGCGCTACGGCTCGGAAGAAACCGGCGCCGAACTCGACCGGCTCGGCGGTGCGGGCTGGCAGAACCGGAAAGCGCGTCTGAAGCAGCGCATCCGCGAGATGGCGGCAGCGCTCGTGAAGATCGCAGCCGCGCGCAGCCTGCACGAAGCGCCGAAGTTTACGGTGCCGGAAGGGTTATACGACGAGTTCTGTGCACGCTTCCCGTATGACGAGACGGACGACCAGCGCGCGGCCATCGAGGCAGTGATCGACGATCTCGGCGCGGGGCGCCCGATGGATCGTTTGATTTGCGGCGATGTCGGCTTCGGCAAAACCGAAGTCGCGCTGCGTGCGGCTTTCCTCGCGGCGAGCAACGGCGCGCAGGTGGCGGTGGTAGTTCCGACTACATTGCTCGCGCGCCAGCACTTCAAGACGTTCTCCGAACGTTTCCGCGGGTTCCCGATGCGGATCGGGCAGGCGAGCCGGCTGGTCTCGTCGGCGGATATCGCAAAGACCCGCGCAGGACTCGCCGACGGTACGGTCGACATCGTAATCGGCACGCATGCGCTGCTCGCGAAATCGGTAGAGTTTAAAAACCTCGGACTGGTCATCGTCGACGAGGAGCAACATTTTGGCGTCGCGCACAAGGAGCGGATGAAAGAACTGCGCACCGAAGTGCACGTGCTGACGCTGACCGCGACGCCGATTCCGCGAACGCTGCAGCTCGCGCTGACCGGTGTGCGCGAGCTGTCGCTGATCGCGTCACCACCTATCGATCGGCTTGCGGTTCGAACATTCGTTTCCCCCTTCGATCCCTTGATCGTCCGGGAAGCGCTGCTTCGCGAAAAATATCGCGGCGGGCAAGGCTTCTATGTCTGTCCGCGGATCGAGGACCTGGCGGGCCGCAAGCAGTTTCTCGACGAGCACGTTCCGGAGATCCGCTGCGCGGTTGCGCACGGGCAGATGCCTGCGACCGAGCTTGAGCGGATCATGACCGACTTCTACGACGGCAAGTTCGACGTGCTGCTCTCGACGACGATTGTCGAATCCGGTCTCGATATTCCCACCGCGAATACGCTGCTCGTTCACCGCGCCGACCGCTTCGGGCTTGCGCAGCTCTATCAGTTGCGCGGGCGCGTCGGCCGTTCCAAGACCCGCGCCTATGCGCTGATGACCGTACCAGTAGACAAGCCGATTACGCCGCAGGCCGAACGCCGCTTGAAGGTTCTGCAATCGCTGGATCAGCTCGGCGCGGGGTTCGAACTGGCTTCGCACGATCTCGACATTCGTGGCGCGGGCAACCTTCTCGGCGAGGAGCAGTCGGGCCACATCCGCGAAGTCGGCTATGAGCTCTATCAGGAGATGCTCGAGGAGGCCGTGATGATGCTCAAGGCGGGCGTCACGGAGCCCGCGAGCGAAAAGTGGTCGCCGCAGATCAACATCGGCGCCCCGGTGATGATCCCGGAAGAATACGTGCCGGATCTCGCGGTCCGCCTCGGCCTCTATCGCCGCCTCGCCGAACTCGATTCCGGAAACGAGATCGACCAGATCGCCGCGGAAATCGTCGACCGTTTCGGCCCGATGCCGGACGAAGTGAAGACGCTGCTCGAGATCGTGGCGATCAAGGCGCTCTGTCGCGGAGCGAACATCGCGAAGTTCGAGGCGGGAGCTAAGGGTGCGGTGATCGGCTTCCGGGATAACCGTTTCGAAAATCCAGAAGGTTTGATGGCCTGGATCGCGAAGGAAGGCTGGACCGCGCGCGTGCGTCCGGATCAGTCGCTCGTGATCCTGCGCGGCTGGGATCGTATGGAGCAGCGGATCAAGGGTGCGAAGCGATTGTTAGAGACCTTCGCGGCGCTCGCACAGACGAAGAAAGCGGCCTAGGCCGCCGCTGCGAGCGCCTGGTCGATCGCCGCGTTCAAAACCTCGACTTCCTGCGCGCCGGAAACGGCAACCTTGCCTCCGAACACGAAGAACGGCACGCCGCCGATGCCGCTCGCGGAAGCGGCTTGAGCCTGCCGCGCGACCTGTTCCTCATCCTTGTTTGAAGCGAGATCGGCGTCGACTTGCGCCGCATCCATTCCGGCGCGTGCGGCGGTCGCGGCGAGCATCGCCCGGTCGGCCAGATTGACGCCGTTCACGAAGAAATCCGCGAAGATATTCTCGACAAGCGCATCAGCCTTACCTTCGGCGGAAGCCCAACCGATCAGGCGATGGGCGTCGAGGGTATTCGGCTGTACTTCGATATCGGCAAAGTGAAAATTTATGCCGACATCCATGCCGAGCGCGGCGAGGCGCTGATGCGCGGGTGTGATCTTATCAACCCCGCCAAATTTTCCGGTGATGTAATCGATGCGCGGCTTGCCCGCACGCGGCACCGTCGGGTCGAGGAAGAACGGGCGCCAGCGAATTTCAGCGACGATGTCCTTGCGGTGCGCGAGCGCGGCATCGAGACGGCGTTTGCCGACGTAGCACCAGGGGCAGACCACGTCCGATACGACGTCGATGGTAAGCGCGGCCGTCATGGCAACTCCTAGCGGGCCTTTGCGCGGACATTCTCCGCCATCTGAACGGCGCTCGCAACGACGCGCGGCAGTCCGGCTTTCAGCAATGCCTCCGCCGTTACCTCCGGCCGGTCGCTGGTAATCACGAGCCGGGCGCCGAGGACGGGATCTTCCACGGCATAAACTTCCGACACCAGCGCGGCCGAACGGATGCGGCGCTCGAGATCGGGGCAGTCGAAACGCAGGGCTCCGATCGCGAGGGTCTCTTCGGGGGCGGTGACGTAAACGGAGCCGGTGCCGTTCTCGACAGCGGTAAAATTTGTATCGAGCCATTCCTGATCGCCGAGCACGTCTTTCGGAACGATAACGCCGCGAACCTGCAACTGCTTTTTGTTTACGCGGGTTTCGAGAATAACCGGCGCGCTGGCACCGCCATTGCCGGCGTGGAATTCGCCGAGCGGGAGCGGCGCGGTCAGGCTGCGTTCACGGCGGGGCAGCGCGATCACGCAATGCTCCCCGAGCGCGATGACGTCGACGGCCGTGCGTGCGTTCAGAGCCGGAAAAGCGGTCAGTTCCTCGGTCCCGGCAAAGTGGACCGCAAGGGCTGATGCAATTGCCGTCTCTATTGACGATGCGAGGACAGGGAGAGCGCCTGCCGACGCAACCACATGCGTATTCTTGTCGAGTTCGAGCGCACCTGCCGCAGGAATGTCCGTGAGCAGGATCAGTGTTCCGCTGGTCAATAGCCACGGAACCAAAACCGACGACAATCCCGCGAATGTCGTGAAAGAGATCGCAGAAACGATCGTGTCGCCGCCGCGCATGTCGGCAGCTAACATCGCCCCCAATCCGGCGGCCAGAAGCTCTTCGTCACTGTGCAGCGCGAACGAGACGCCGCCGCTGGAAGGTTGAAGTGTCCCGATACCCGCGGCGGACGCGTTCGAAAGCAAAGCGGAAGCGAGCAAGGACTCGTTCACGGTATCGAGCGAAAGCGGAACGACCCCATCCGGCAGCGACACGCCGAAGGCACATGGAAAACTCAGCTCGAAAACTTCGATGGCGACTTCTGTCGCAAGCTGCGGCAGGTTTTCGTTGCTGAAGTGCGCGGTCGTAATCAACGCCACCGCCTCGATCTCCCGGCAGGCCCGTACCAGATCCGACTTTCTCCAAGCCACCGGCATCGGAACCGGAGTAAGCCCGCAGCGGATAACCGCCAGCAAAGCGGTAACGAGTTCGCGTCCGTTCGGGAGCAGGAGCGCGACCGCACTCTTCGGCGGCAATGCCAGAGCCGCCAGTTGTTCCGCCACATTCACGACAGCATTCGCGGCCTCGCCGTAAGTCAGCGATACGCCGTCCAGATCGCGCAAGGCCGGCTTGTCGCCGCGCAAGGTTGCGTTGCGCCTGAACAGCGCGTCGAGCGCAACATTCGGCGCGATCGAACTCATTGCGAAGCTCGCTTCTGCCACCAGGTTTCCGGCAGCGCGCCCTGCAGCGGAAGTTTCGCGGGCCGCTCGATATGCGGCCAGCGCGCGAGCCATTGTTGCGGCAAATGATAGAGCGGGATGACGTAAAGACCCGAGATCAAAACGCGATCGAGCGCACGCGTGGCTGTTGTAAGTTCGTCCAGCGTCTTTGCGCGCAACATCGCGCCGATCATCGCATCTACCGCCGGGCTTTTCATGCCCATGTAATTTCTTGTCGCAGTCTGGTCCGCACTCGCAGAGCCGAAATAAAAGCTTTGCTCGTTGCCCGGCGACAGCGATTGCTGCCACGTCACCGGGACCATGTCGTAGTCATACTGCTGCCTGCGCGCCTCGAACTGACCGCCTTCGACCATGCGCACGTTCGCGGCGATCCCCGCGCGGCGCAGCATGGTTACGTAGATTGTGGCGATGCGTTCTTCTTCGCGCTTGGTCACGAGAATTTCGAACTGGAATGGCGTCGCGTCGTCCTTCCGCGTCATCACGCCATCGCGCAGCACCCAGCCTGCTTCTGCGAACAAGGCAAAGGCGCGCTTCGCACGCACGCGGTCGTTTCCGCTGCCATCCGATAACGGCGGCTGATAGCTTCCGGCCATCACATCGGCCCGAACTACTTTTGCGAAAGGCGCGAGCAGGGCGCGCTCCGCGTTGCTCGCGGTAATGCCGCGCGAAGAAAGTACCGACCCTTCGAAGAAACTGCTGGTGCGTGCGTAAGCCGAATGAAACAGCTTCGCGTTCATCCATTCGAAGTCGAGCAATTCGATCAGCGCTTCGCGCACGCGAATGTCCGAGAAGATCGCGCGCCGCGTGTTGAAGACGAGCGCGAACATCGGCTTCGGGATTTTGGTATCCAGCGTTTCGCGGATCAGGCCGTTCGTTCGCGCCGCCGGAAAATCGTAATCGTTCGCCCAGCGCGTCGGATCGTCTTCGAGGCGATAGTCGTAGAGCCCGCGCTTGAAAGCCTCCAGCCAGGTTGTCGTGTCCCGGTAGAATTCGAAGCGCAGTTCGTCGAAATTGAAGTGGCCGCGATTGACGGGAAGATCGCGGCCCCAGTAGTCGGCATTGCGCTTGAGCACGATAAAACTTCCGGGCCGCACATCCGATACGACGTAAGGCCCGCTGCCGGGGGCGATCGAAAGCGATGGCTCGTCGAAGCGTTCGACGTCGGTTGCGTGCTTCGGCAATACCGGCAGGAGCGCCAGGATCAGCGGCAGCTCGCGGTCGCCTGCATTCCCGAAATCGAAACGCACCTTGTCCACCCCAATCTTCTCGGCCTTCGTGACCTTGCCGTAGAAGAGCCGGTGATTGGGCCGGCCTTTCTCGCGGAGCAAATTCCAGGAGAACAGAACGTCGTCGGCGGTGACTGGCTTGCCGTCGGAGAAGCGCGCGCGCGGATCGATGGTGAAGGTGACGTAGCTTCGCGCTTCGTCGGTCTCGACTGCGCTCGCGATCAAGCCATAAACGGTGAACGGCTCGTCCTGCGAGCGGACCATGAGGCTCTCGACTACATAGCCACGGAACGGCTGAAACGGATTTCCGCGAATGACGAAGGGATTGATGCTGTCGAAGGTGCCGGCGATGCCCTCCGTCAACCTGCCGCCCTTCGGCGCGTCCGGATTGGCGTAGCTGAAATGAGAAAAGCCGGGGCCGTAGGCAGGCTCGCCATGCATTGCCAGCGCGTGACGAGGCCCGGCGGCGAAAGCGGCGCTGGAGAGCGCGGCAATGCATAGAGCGGCGGCAGCCCGAGCCGAATACCGCCACGCCGATTCGCGCGCCAGGGCGAGCATCCGCACGGCTTTACGCGCTCCCTTTTTGTTACAGATCGAATCGGCCGCCTCGTTCTGGGACCTTATCACGCAGGACCAAGGAAGCCCTTGCATAGCGCCTCTGTCTCGCCTTATTTGCCGCAGACAGGGTGCAGAACAAAGCAGCACAACGCGAACCGGGGCCCGGTTTGGCAAGCCGCCGGGTCTGTTGCGTAGCGGCCGGAAATCACAGGGGAATGTTTATGAAGTTTCGTTTGTCTACCGCGCTCCTTTGCGCGCTCGTCATTGCCGGGGTCGGTTCGGCCGGCGTGATCGGCAGCACGACCGCCGCCTTCGCGCAGGAAAAGAAAAAGGACGCGAAGAAGAAAGAAGAAACGAAAGCTCCGCAGCAGAAACAGCAGCAGGTCGCGGCGACGCGCTGGACCAAGCTGTGCCAGCCGGCGGACGCCAACAACAAGGAAACCTGCGGTATCACGCAGCAGCTTTTCGCCGAGACCGGCCAGGTTCTCGCCGTCGTCACCGTCATCGAAGAGAAGGGCGCGCAGCGCCTGTTCCGTATCGCCGTTCCGTTCGGCATGCTGTTGCAGCCGGGCCTTCGCGTCGTGATCGACACCAACGCGCCGATCGAAGTGAAGTACACGATCTGCGGTCAGGGCGGTTGTCTCGCCGACCTCGAGATCAACGACGAATTCATCAACACGATGAAGAAGAGCAAGACGCTGCTCGTGCAGATGATCAATCACATGGGCCGCACCGTGAACATCACGTTCCCGCTGACCGACTTCGCCAAGTCCCATGACGGCCCGCCGGTCGATCCGAAGGAACTGCAGGCGCAGAAGCAGAAGCTCGACAACGCCGTCCAGAACGAAGCCAAGGACGTGCTGAAGAAGCATCTCGAAAACCAGAAGAAGCAGTAAGCGCTTCGCCTGAAACGAAATGCGGCGCGTCGAAAGACGCGCCGTTTTTGTTTTGAGGGTGATTAGTTAGAACGTCCGCGCGCCCGGTAGTTTCCTTCACCGTCGATCTCGAATTTATCTTCGAGGTCGGGATGGCGCAGCGGCTCGCCGGAGTCGTCGGGAAGCAGGTTCTGCTCCGAGACATAGGCCGAGTATTCCGTCTCCGCGTTCTCCGCGAGCAGGTGGTAAAACGGCTGATCCTTCGACGGGCGCATGGCCTCCGGGATCGAAAGCCACCACTCCTCGGTATTGTTGAACGTCGGATCGACGTCGTAGATCACGCCGCGAAACGGATAGAAGCGGTGCCGGACGACCTGTCCGATCCGGTACTTCGCTTCGCGCGGTTTGGCGGTTTCTTTTCGCATGGCCGTTCATAGACCATGGGAACATTCCGGCCAAACTCGGGCGGTTTCGATCAATTCCAAGGGAGCGCGAACGAGTTAGCAGCGAATCCTGAGCGCGCGCGGCACGACCTCGAAGGTCGCAGGCAGCGAGCCCGGCGCCTCGCCTTCGACGTCGAGATAAATCGGCGCGTTCGAGAGCGGCTTCGCCTCGATTCTGCTGCCCCGGTAAACCGAAACATTCGAATGACTGAGATGCGTGCCGGAATAGAGCAGGCGCATGTCGAAGATCGTGAGCGGCGGCTCCTGCCGCACCACGACGACATCGAAGCTGCCGTCGTCGAGCACCGCGTCTGGCGCCATCTTCATGCCGCCGCCGAAGAAGCGCCCGTTGCAGACGGCGACCGTACAGATATTCTCCGGGATCGTTTTGCCATCGACCGTGATATCGACCTTGCAGCCCTGATACTTTCGCAGCTCCAAAAAACTGTTCCAGAGAAACGAGAACTTGCCGCCGAGAAGTTTCGAGAAGCGTGCGGCGTTCACGGCGCGTACCACTTCGCCGGAGAAACCGAAGCTCGCGATGTTGTTGAACCAGCGTAGCGACTGCGCGCCATTCGCGCTCGTGTAGCGCAACCGGCCGAGATCGATGGTCTGCACGCGGCCTGATTTCAGCCGCTCGATCCCGGCATGTACGCCATTCGGAAGATCGAACGAGCGGCGGAAGTCGCCGCCGGTGCCGTACATCACAAAGCCGAAGCTGACGTCGCTCGCCGGCGAATTTTCGCCGTTGCAGAGTCCGTTGATTGCTTCGTTGATGGTGCCGTCGCCGCCGACCGCGATCACGGTTTTCGCGCCGTCCACGACAGCGTCGCGGACGAGGGAAGTCGCTTCGCCGGATTTCGTGGTGAGCGCGGAATCGAAGTCGCCAATGGCGTTCTTCAAATCGCGCGAAATTCTGGGCCAGTGTCTTCCAGCTTTGCCGCCTGCCGCGGCGGGATTGACGACGACAAAGGTCTTCATGCGCGAATGCTCCCCTCAAGCAGGGTAGCAGACCGCGCTAGAGCTTGTAGAGGTTCGCCCGCGAGGGGTCCTTTTCGGCGACGAGCTTCGCGAGATCGACCATGACCTTCGCCTGTTTCCAGGTGGCGTCGTCGAGCATCTTGCCGTCCACGAGCGCCACCCCCATGCCGTCGGGCATCGCGTCGATTGCCTTCTTGGCGAAGACAACTTCCTGCGGATCGGGGCTGAAGACCTTCTTCGCGATTTCGATCTGCGAAGGATGCAGCGACCACGCGCCGAGGCAGCCCTGCAGGAAAGCGTTGCGGAATTGCGTCTCGCACGCCTCGGGGTCGGCAAAATCGCCGAAGGGGCCATAGAACGGCTTGACGCCGTTCGCGGCGCAGGCGTCCACCATCTTGCCGATCGAGTAGTGCCAGAGGTCCTGCTGATAGCGCGCGCGGTCCTTCTTGCCTTCCTCGGCGTCGGCCACGACCTGATAGCCGGGGTGGCCGCCGCCGACGCGCGTGGTTTTCATGCCGCGCGAGGCAGCGAGATCGGCCGGACCGAAACTCATGCCGTGCATGCGTGGCGACGCGCTCGCGATCTGATCGACGTTCATCACGCCTTCGGCGGTCTCCAGGATCGCATGAATGAGGATCGGCTGCTTCACGCCGTGCTTGGCTTCTAGCTGCGCGAGCAACTGATCGAGATAATGGATATCCCACGGGCCATCGACCTTGGGGAGCATCACCACATCGAGCTTGTTACCGACGGCCGCTACGATCTCGACGAGGTCGTCGAAGGCCCACGGGCTCGCCAGCGAATTGCAGCGGATCCAGAATCCGGTGGAGCCGAAATTCACGCTCTTGCCGACCGCGATCACGCCCTTGCGCGCGGCATCCTTCGCGTCGGCCGGGATCGCGTCCTCGAGATTTACGAGAACCACATCGACCTGCTTCACGAGATCGGGGACTTTGGAGAGCACCTTCTCGTTGTGACCCGGCACGAACTGGATCACGCGCTCCAATCGCACCGGCAGTTCGCGGAGCGGCTGCGGCGCGCCGATGGCAAGCGGCTTATAGAAATTCCTCGGCAGTTTCGAAACGCTCATCGCGGCCCCCGGTAGTGGTCTCGAAACGGTTTAGCCGAGCGCCGGGCACAGGGCTAGTGCAGCGCAGCATGAGGTTGACCGGACCGCGGAGCCAGACGATAGGTGCTGGTCTCAAGGTCTTCCGGAAATCGCAATGGCCGATGTTCTTAGTCTCGCACTGCCGTTCTTCGGCCTGATCGCGCTCGGCTTCGCGAGCGGTAAGCTCGCCAACATTCCGGAAGACGGCATGGCGTGGCTGAACTTCCTCGTCCTCTACATGGCGCTGCCGGCGCTGTTCTTTCAGACCATGTCGCGAACGCCGATCGAGGAATTGGCGAACTGGCGCTTCATTGCGGCAACCGCGTCCTGCACGCTTTTCACTTTCTCCTTCGCGTTCTTCTTCGCGCTCTGGCTGCGCCGGGGAAATGCGCGTGAGGCAACGATTGCAGGAGTGGTCGGCGGCTACGCGAATGTCGGCTACATGGGGCCGGGCCTGACGCTCGCAGCACTCGGCGCACAGGCGACGGTGCCGACCGCGCTGATCTTCGTTTTCGACTCCACGCTCTTTTTCACGCTCGTTCCGGTCATGATGGCTGCCACTGGCACGGAAAAGAAAGGCGCGGGAAAAACCGCACTCCTGATCCTGCAACGTGTCTTCACACATCCTTTCATCGTCGCGACGCTGCTCGGCATTCTCGCGGCGGCACTGCACTGGACGCCGCCTGCCGCGATTGACCGCACGCTCGAATTTCTGAAGAACGCCGCCGCGCCGTGTGCCTTGTTCGCGCTCGGCGTCACGGTGGCGCTGCGTCCTTTTACGGAAACTCCGCGCGAAGTTCCGGGGCTCATTCTGATCAAGCTGCTTTTGCACCCGTTCCTGATCTGGGCGCTGCTCGCTTCGCTCGGCGGCTTCAATCCGGTCTGGGTCTATACCGCCGTCCTGATGGCGGCGCTGCCGACCGCGCTCAACGCCTTCGTGATGGCGCGCCAATACGAGGTCTATATCGAGCAGGCTTCGAACGGCGTGCTGATCTGCACCATTGCATCGGTGTTGACCGTGACCGCATTGCTCTATCTGATTGAGCGGAAGTTATTGCCGGTCACGTTCTTCCCATGAGCAAACACGAACCGCCGCTCAAAGGCATTCTGGTCGCGGATTTCACGACGCTGCTGCCCGGACCTGTCGCAACCCTGATGCTCGCGGAAGCGGGCGCCGAAGTGATCAAGGTCGAGAAGCCTGGCGGCGAAGACATGCGCGCCTATCCGCCGCAATGGGACGGCATCTCGGCGGCCTTCGCGATGCTCAATCGCGGCAAGAAGAGTCTCGTCGTCGATCTACGCACGGAAGCAGGCCGCGAGGCTGCGCGCGATCTCGCTGCCAAAGCCGATGTGCTGGTCGAGCAGTTCCGGCCCGGTGTCATGCAGAAACATGGCCTCGGCTACGACGAACTATCGAAGATCAATCCGAAACTGATCTATTGCTCGATCACCGGCTACGGCCAGTCAGGCCCCAAACGAGATGAAGCGGGCCACGATCTCAATTATATTGGCGCGACCGGATTGCTTTCGCTGGCTCCCGGGCCGGCGGATAACCCCGTGGTTCCGCCCGCGCTGATCGCGGACATCGGTGGCGGCACGTTTCCGGCAGTCACGAACATCTTGTTGGCTTTAATCGCGCGCGGAAAAAGCGGGAAGGGCGCCTACATCGATGTTGCGATGGCGGACGCGATGTTCACCTTCGCCTGGATGGCGCTCGCGACCGTGCACGCGACCGGCAAGGCGCCGCGGCCGACTTCGATGATGACCGCGGGCGGTTCGCCGCGTTATCAGATCTATCCGACCAAGGACGGCAAGTTCGTCGCCTGCGGCGCGCTGGAGCAGAAATTCTGGACCGGTTTCTGCGCGGCCATCAGGCTCGCGCCGGAATTCACCAACGATTTCAAAAATCCGGACGCTACGAAAAAGGCGATCCGCGAGATCATCGCGAAGGAAACCGCTGCGCACTGGAAGCCGAAACTAGCCGCCGCCGATTGCTGCGCGACGATCGTCGCGACCTTGGAGGAAGCGCTTGCCGACGAGCATTTCGTCAAGCGCGGCTTGTTCGCCGAGCAGATTTCTTCGTCCGCGGGCGACAAGCAGATTCCGGCGCTGCCAGTCCCGATCTCGCCGGCGTTTCGTGTGAAGGGCGCGCGTAACTATCCGCGCATTAAATAGCTCAGCCGTTCGCGGTTTTGCCCAAACCGCTTTGCATCAACGCGCGCCGCAGGAACGGAACGCGCGACGCGATTTCGAGACCCAGTCCACGCGCAAGATGTACGGGCAGAAATTCGGTAAGCAGCGAGCGTCCGAGCATCTCGACCGCCGCCGCACGGGCGCGAATGTCGGCGCGCCGTTCGAAGTCGTAGGCAGCCAGCACCCCGAGAGCACCGGGGTCGCCGCCGGCGGCAAGAGCTTCGGATACGAGCCTTGAGATGGCCTCCGCGTCGCGGATACCGAGATTGAGGCCCTGCGCACCGATCGGCGGGATGACGTGGCCGGACTCGCCAACGAGCGCGATGCGTTTATCGGCGAAACGATCCGCGATCTCGACCCCGAGCGGAAAAATACCGCGCGGTCCATCGATGCGGATTGCTCCGAGCAGCGAGTGGCATTTGGTTTCGATCTCGCGCGCAAGTTCCTCATCGGACGCGGCGCGGACGCGCGCGGCGTCCTCAGGCTTGCAGACCCATACCAGGCTCGAACGTAGCCCCTGCATCGGCACCAGCGTGAAGGGCCCGCTCTCGGTATGAAATTCCGTGGAGATGTCTTTGTGCGCCCGCGTGTGCGCGAGATTGAGCGCGATGGCGGATTGGGGCAGAGGGCGCTTGCTGGTGCGAATATCCGCGGCTTGACGGCAGATGGAGTTGCGCCCGTCCGCCGCAACAATCAGTTTGGCAACGATCGTTGTGCTGTCCGGCAAGATAACACGAGCTTCGCCGGGCGTCGGTTCGATGCGCGCCGCAGGCTGCGCGATAACGCGAAGCTTGTCGTGACCCGCGAGCAAAGCGCGCAGAACGGCGAGCAACTCCTCGTTCGGTATGTTGTAGCCGAACGCTTCGAGGCCGATTTCCCCGCAGTCGAATAAAACTTCCGGTGTGCGGACGAGACGGCGCGTGCCGTCCACAAGCCTGAGCTTGCGCAGCGGCGCGGCTTTGGCAGCGACGCCGTCCCAGGCACCGATAGCCTTCAGAATATCGACCGAACTGCCGAGCAATGCCGTAGTGCGCCGGTCCGGTTGCGGAGGCTCCGGCGCAAGCAGCGTCGCGGGCACGCCAAAGCGCGCAAGCGCGATCGCCGCGATCAGCCCTGCTGGGCCGCCGCCGACAATAACAACATCGGATTTGGAAGCGCTTTCCGTCATGAAGCCAGTCTAGCGAATTTCGCGTCGAAATGCTGACATAGCGGCATGACCCAGGCTGCGGAGCATAGTGCGGCAAAGCGTGCGGGCGCGTTCGCCATACATATTCTTACGGCCTCGGGTGTCGCCTTCGGCTTGCTCGCGCTGCTTGCCGCGCACGAGCGGCGTTTCACGGCGATGTTCTTGTGGCTTGGTATCGCACTTTTCATCGACGGAATCGACGGCCCGCTTGCGCGGCGCTTCAACGTCAAGGAGGTGCTGCCGCACTGGTCCGGAGAAACTCTCGATCTCGTGGTGGACTATCTGAACTATGTAATGGTGCCGGCCTATGCGCTGGTGCTGAGCGGCCTTATTCCCGTGCCGCTGTCTTACGTGGCCGGTGCCGCGATCGTTGTTACCGGCGCGTTATATTTTGCCGATACGCGCATGAAGACCGGGGACGCCTACTTCCGTGGCTTTCCGGCGGTCTGGAATGTAGTCGCGTTCTATCTCCTGATCGGCAAACCGCCGCCTGAAATCGCGCTCGGAGTGATCACTGTGCTCTGTGTTCTGACCTTCGTGCCGGTTTCATTCCTGCATCCGTTCCGGGTGAAGCGCTTGCGGTTTATCACGCTGGCCTTGCTGGCGGCATGGACGGCGCTGGCGGCAGTCGCGCTCGCATATGACCTATCTCCGCCACAGGCTGTATGGCTCGCGCTGATGGTGATAGCGGTGTATTTTCTTGGCGCAGGAATCTTGCGGACCCGCATATGAGCTTCCCGGTATTCGACTGGATCGGCGACCCCTCAGCATGGGTTGCGCTGATCACGCTCACGGTGCTCGAGATCGTGCTCGGCATCGACAATGTGATTTTCATTTCGCTGCTGGTGCAGCGGCTCGGCAAGCAGGCCGCGAAGCGTGCCCGCCAGATCGGGCTCAGCCTCGCGCTCGTTTTCCGCATCATTCTTCTGTTCTTCCTCACCTGGATCATCGCGCTGAAGCATCCGGTGTTCTCGCTGTTCGGGCGAGACTTTTCGTGGCGCGATATCGTGCTCTTCGCGGGCGGCGTGTTCCTGATCGTGAAGGCGGTGCAGGAAATGCACCGCGAGATCGAAGGTTCGCATGCGGTCACGAAACCTTCCGTCGCCGCGGGGGCGTTCTGGACCATCATCTTCCAGATTATCCTGATCGATATCGTATTCTCGGTGGACTCGATCATCACCGCGATCGGCCTTGCCGACGACATCGAGATCATGGTGATCGCGGTGCTGATCGCGATCGTGATCATGTACGCGGCGTCCGGCTGGATTTCGGATTTTATTTCGCGTCACCCGACTACGAAAATTCTCGCGCTCGCGTTTCTGCTCTTGATCGGAATCGCACTGGTCGCCGACGGCCTCGGCTTCAAGATTCCGCGCGGTTACATCTACTTCTCGATGGCCTTCGCCGGTCTCGTGGAGGGCGTGAATATCGCAATGCGCCGTAATGTGCGGAAAGCGAAGGCAGCCGCAGCGAGCAGAACGAAGCCCAGGAAAACGAAGTAAGCCGGCAATGGACAAGAAAATTCTTCTGGTAACCGGCGGTAGCCGGGGCATCGGTGCGGCGACCGCGCGCCTCGCGGCGCGTCAAGGTTACGATGTTGCGATCAATTATGTCGGCAACGAAAAGGCTGCGCGCAAAGTCGTGGCCGACATCGAGAAAAACAACGCGCGCGGTATCGCGATCAAAGGCGATATGGCGAGTGAGGCGGACATCAAGAAGATGTTCGAGGCCGTCGATAAATTAGGCAAGCTGACGCATGTCGTGAACAACGCCGGCATTATCGGAACCAGCAGCAAATTTGCCGACGCCGATGCGGACATGATGCGTCGTGTGGTGGATGTGAACGTCACCGGTGCGATGATCGTCGCGCGCGAGGCGGTGCGCCGCATGTCGACCGCGCGCGGCGGCAAAGGCGGGGCCATCGTCAATCTCGGCTCGATGGCCTCATTTCTCGGCGCGCCGGGCGAATTCGTCTGGTACGCCGCGAGCAAGGGTGCGGTCGATACCCTGACCATCGGGCTTTCCAAAGAGGTCGCCGGCGAGGGCATTCGCGTGAACGCGGTCGCGCCGGGTCTGATCGATACCGACATTCATGCCTCGGCCGGGCAGCCGGATCGTGTTGCCCGCATGCGCGCTGCGATCCCGATGGGCAGACCAGGCGCCGCCGAGGAGGTCGCAGATGCGATCCTGTATCTGCTCTCCGAGCAGGCAAGTTACGTCACGGGTACGATTGTCCGCATCTCGGGCGGACGGTAACGCCATGCCGTTTGCGCGGCGGCACCCTCGTATGTGACAAACAAGAAAGCTAGAACAACGGCCGCCGGGTGCGGCGATCAGTGGAGGATAGAATGGCGTTCGCGGTTCGGGTTCATACCCATGGCGGTCCGGAAGTTCTGAAGTACGAGGAAATCACGCTGCCGGAGCCGGGTCCGGGTGAAGCGCGCATCAAGCAGACCGCCGTTGGTCTCAACTTCATCGATACCTACTTCCGCACCGGCCTCTACAAGCCCGCGGCCTATCCCTTCGTGCCGGGCAACGAAGGCGCGGGCGTCGTGGTCTCCGTCGGCAAGGGCGTGAAGGGCCTGAAGAAAGGCGACCGCGTCGCTTACGGCAACATGACCGGCTCCTATGCGACGGAGCGCAATATTCCGGCGGACAAGCTGATCAAGTTGCCGAAAAAGGTCAGCGACAAGGTCGCGGCAGCGATGATGCTGAAGGGTCTGACCGCGCAATACCTCCTGCGCTCGCTCTTCAAGGTGAAGAAGAAGCACATCGTTCTCGTGCATGCTGCGGCGGGCGGCGTCGGACAGATTTTGACGCAATGGGCGAACCACCTCGGCGCGACCGTGATCGGAACGGTCGGCTCGAAGGACAAAGTCGCGATCGCGAAGAAGAACGGCTGCCACCATGTCATTCTTTATCGCGAGGAAGATGTCGCGAAGCGCGTGGCCGAAATCACCAAGGGCAAGAAATGCGACGTGGTCTATGACGGCGTCGGCAAATCGACGTTCATGAGCTCGCTCGACAGCCTGAAGCCGCGGGGCATGCTCGTGACCTACGGCAACGCCTCCGGCCCGGTCGATGGCGTGAACCTCGGCATCCTCGCGACCAAAGGCTCGTTGATCGTGAGTCGCCCAACCATGGTTCACTACTTTGCCACCCGAAAAGACCTCGAAGCGGGTGCCAAGGACCTCATGAAGGTCATTGAGAAGGGCAAGGTGAAGATCCAGGTCAACCAGACCTATCCGTTGAAAGAGGTCGAGCGGGCGCATCGCGACCTTGAAGCCCGCAATACCACCGGACAGACGGTATTATTACCCTGATGGTGCTGGATTATTTGACGCTCTAGGCCAAAAGGCCGATGTACGGCGCGAGAATCAGCATATCGTTAGCCTGGGATAGGAAACGGCTAACCCGTGGTTCAGTTTTTCCGGAAGGCAACCGACGGCATGGATTCCGCCGGCGGCAGCGGCGACGCTGCGGCCGCTTCGGTGTTGAACGCTGATACTTCCGGTCACGAAGATGCTCTGCACCGCGTCCGGGAGTCGCTCGATCTGCTGGAAGCTGATCTCGGTGTCCTGATGCTGAAGGTCGGCGACGCGGCGAAGAACGTCCATGAGGGCGTCGGCAGCGCCGCTCATTCGATTGAAGCGATCAAGGCATCCGCCGTCGGTCTCTCCGAGCAGGTCGGAACTGCGGAAACCAATGTCAACGCTTTCGCAACTGCGACCGAGCAGCTTGCGCAGTCCTCGACGCTGATCAGTACGCAAATTCATAGAGCCAACGATCTCGCGAGCGAAGCGAGCCAGGCTGCGAGCACGACGGGAAAGCAGGTCGAGCGCCTGCAGGCGTCGTCGGCCGAGATCGGGAAAGTTGTCACTTTCATCTCGACGATTGCAAAGCAGACTCATTTGCTTGCGCTGAACGCTTCCATCGAAGCCGCGCGCGCCGGCGATGCTGGCCGCGGCTTCGCGGTTGTCGCAAATGAAGTGAAGGCGCTTTCCGCCGAGACGCAGCAGGCAATCTCGGAAATCACCTCGAAGATCGACGCGCTCCGGAAGGATGCGGACGAGTCGATGTCGATGCTGGCGCGGATTGCGCGCGTGATCGAGGAAATCCGGCCGTTGTTCTCGACCGTATCGTCGTCGGTCGAGCAGCAAGTGGCAACGACAGCGGAATTGTCGGTTAACGCTTCCGACAACTCGAACTTCATCAGCAAGGTTGCGCAAAGCGTGCAAAGCATCCGCAATGCCGCGGAAAGTGCGCGTAGCGAAAGCGTGCAGATCGATGCCTCGGCGCATACCGCGTCCGATCTTGCGGCGATGCTTCGCAAGCGGCTTAGCATTTTCCTGCGCGCCACCGAGATCGGCGACCGCCGTCAGCACGACCGGCTGCCCTGCGACTGGGGGGTCACCGTCACCGCGGCTGGTGTGAAGACCGGCACCATGACGGTCGATCTCGGGGAAGGCGGCGTGCTTCTGAAAGCGAACGACGCGCTTACCCTACGTATCGGCGAGAACATCCACGTCGATATTCCGGGCGTCGGCAATCTGCCTGCGCGCGTCGTGAACCGTACCGATCTCGGTATCCATTGCGCGTTCTTCGATATGGCGCCGGAATCTGCGGTTGCGCTCAAGGGCAAGCTCGACAAGATCAGGAACGACAACAAGGAATTCACCGAGCTTGCGATCGCTACCGCGAGCAAGATCGGTACAGCCATCGAGCGCTTGATCCAGTCCGGCAAAGTGAGCGCCGAGATGATGTTCGACAACCGCTACGAGCCGATCCCCGGCACGAACCCCGTGCAGTACGACAAGCCTTATCTCACGGCGCTCGAGCAGGAACTGTGGCCTATTCAGGAGCCGCTATTGTCGTCCGACGACAAGATGGTTTTCTGTGCTGCCGTCGACCGCAACGCCTATCTGCCGGTGCACAACAAGAAATATTCGCACCCGCAGCGCCCAGGGGAAGTCGACTGGAACACGGCGAACTCCCGCAACAAGCGCATTTTCGACGATCGCGCAGGCCTTTCCGCCGCGCGCAATACGCGGCCCTATATGATCCAGTACTATCCGCGCGACATGGGCGGCGGCCAGATCATCATGATGTGGGAGATCGTGGCCCCCATTCGCGTGCTGGGGCGCCATTGGGGCGGTTTCCGCATGGCATACCGGACCTGATCGGAAGCCGGCCGTACCGCGCAACCCTCTTATCTCGACAATCAAAGTTCTTCGAGATTAAATGTCTTGTCGGAAGGGGGAGCCGATGAGAACAGTCGTAGCGCTAGCACGCATCTCGGTCGTAACCGGTGCGCTTTTATTGATTTCGTCACCCGCTTCGTTCGCACAGAGCGACAGCGACGAGCAGAAATGCTTTTCGACGCATTCCGACGACTACAAAAACCCCGGCTATTACGATATCGGGCTCGCCGCCTGCGACCGCTTCATCAAGTCGGGGCGTTACCGCGGCGCGCAGCTTATGCCCTATGTGCGTCAGCGCGCCGACTGGCTTCGCCGCAAGGGCGAACTTGACGCAGCATTGCGCGATTTCGAATGGGCGATCGAACTCGACCCGAGCGATGTCGAAAATTACGACTTCCGCGGCGACATATTCGTGGAGCGCGGAGAGTTCCAGCGCGCGATCGACGACTACAACAGGTCAATTCGCATCAATCCGAATTACTCGCCGGCGTATTACGCACGCGGCCAGGCCTACGAGAAACTGGGCCGCATCGACGACGCCGTGGCGAGCTACAGGCAGGCGATACAGATCGACCGGCCGTACAACACGAGCTCGAACGCAGTCCGCCTGCATGAATGGGGCCAGAACGAGGCGCGCCGCCGCCTGCGCGAACTCGGACGCTGATCGCTAGAAGCCTGCGACCGTTCCATGCAAGTCGTAGGCTTCCGCGCGTTCAATCTTGACGGTTGCGATCTCGCCGACCTTGAGCGGGCGCCGGCTCGCGATATGCACGACACCGTCGATCTCAGGGGCGTCGCCGCGCGTGCGGCCGACAGCCGTATTTCCTGAGATGCTGTCGATAATGACTGGCTCGCGCTTGCCAACCTTGGCGCGCAGACGCTTCGCGCTGATCTTCTGCTGCGTTTCCATGAAGCGGGCATAGCGCTGCGACTTCACTTCTTCCGGCACCGGATTGTCGAGATCGTTCGCGGGGGCGCCGCGCACCGGCTCGAACTTGAAGCAGCCGACACGGTCGAGCTGCGCTTCTTCGAGGAAGGCAAGCAGCTCCGCGAACTCTGCTTCGGTCTCGCCGGGGAAACCGACGATGAAGGTCGAGCGCAACGTGAGGTTCGGTACTTCTTCGCGCCACTTCGCGATCCTTGCGAGCTGCTTTTCCTGCGCGGCGGGACGGCGCATGCGCTTGAGCACAGCCGGGCTGCCGTGCTGGAACGGAATATCGAGATAAGGCAGCACTTTTCCTTCCGCCATCAGCGGCATCACGTCATCGACATGCGGGTAGGGATAAACGTAGTGCAGCCGGACCCAAGCGCCGAGCTCGCCGAGCTCGCGTGCGAGATCGACGAACTTCGCGCGCACGTCTCTGTCACGCCACTTGCTCTCAGCGTATTTTATATCGACGCCGTAAGCCGAGGTATCCTGCGAAATGACGAGCAGTTCCTTGACGCCCGCCTTCACGAGCCGCTCCGCCTCGCGCAGCACTTCGCCCGCAGGACGGCTCACGAGATCGCCGCGCAGTTTCGGAATGATGCAGAAGGTGCAGCGGTTGTTGCAGCCCTCGGAAATTTTCAGATAGGCGTAATGGCGCGGCGTCAGCTTGATGCCTTGCTCGGGCACCAGATCGAGAAACGGATCGTGTTTGGGCGGCACCGCGTCATGCACCGCTGAGACAACCGCCTCATATTGCTGCGGGCCGGTGACCGCGAGTACCGAAGGATGCACCGCACGGATGCTCTCCGGCTCCGCACCCATGCAGCCGGTCACGATCACCTTGCCGTTCTTCGCAAGCGCATCGCCGATCGCAGCCAGGCTCTCGGCCTTGGCGCTGTCCAGAAAGCCGCAGGTATTCACGAGCACTACGTCCGCGCCGGCGTGGTCGCGCGACAACTCGTAGCCCTCGGCGCGGAGCCGGGTCACAATGCGTTCGGAATCGACCAGCGCCTTGGGGCAGCCGAGCGATACGAAGCTCACGCGGGGAGAGGGGTTTTCGCTCATTCTCGTCGGTAATTGGTGCCGCTGGCATTTCCGGCCGCGTGCGGGGTTCACATGGGGGCGCTTTGTGGCCTATTCAGGCCAAGAAAAGCAAATGCAATGCAAATTCCGGGTGAAGTTTGAGCGATTCCGCCTCCACCTATGATGCCGTGATCGTCGGCGGCGGCCACAACGGCCTCGTCTGCGCAGCTTATCTTGCCAAAGCGGGGCTAAAGGTCGTGGTGCTCGAGCGCCGCGCAGTCGCAGGCGGGGCGGCGGTCACCGAGGAGTTCCATCCGGGCTTCCGCAATTCGGTCGCGGCCTACACCGTTTCGCTCCTCAATCCGAAAGTGATCCGCGATCTCGATCTCGCTGCGCATGGCCTGAAAATCGTCGAGCGCAAAATCTCGAATTTCCTGCCGCTGCCCGACGGGCGCTATCTGAAGACGGGTGCGGGCAAGACGGCGGCGGAAGTCGCGAAGTTTTCGGCGAAGGACGCGGCAACCCTCGACGCTTACGACTCGCAACTGAACGCCGTCGCGGATGTATTGCGCGAGCTCGTTCTGCAGACGCCGCCGAATGTCGTCGAAGGCGGCCCGCTCTCCGCAATTCCCGAACTGATCCGCGCAGGCGCGCTCGCCAATCGTCTGCGCAAGCTCGGGCTGGAAGGCCAGCGCTCGCTGCTCGATCTTTTCACCAACTCAGCGGGCGATTTTCTCGACGGCTGGTTCGAGAGCGACCCGATCAAGGCCGTGCTCGGCTTCGACGGCATCGTCGGTAATTACGCGAGCCCATATACGCCGGGCTCGGCTTACGTCCTCTTGCATCACTGCTTCGGCGAGGTGAACGGGAAGAAGGGCGTCTGGGGCCACGCGATCGGCGGCATGGGCGCGATCACGCAGGCGATGGCGAAATCCGCGGCCGCGAGCGGCGCGGAAATTGTTCTGAATGCGCCGGTGACGGAAATTCTGATCGAGAAGGGGAAGGCCGCCGGCGCCGTCATGGAGGACGGCAAGGTATTCCGCGGGCGCGCGGTCGTCTCCAATCTCAACCCGAAACTGCTCTACCTGAAACTGATCGAGCCGAATGCGCTGCCCGCCGCTTTCCGGCACCGCATGGAAAACTGGCGCGTGGGCTCGGGTACCTTCCGCATGAATGTCGCGCTGTCCGAGTTACCCGACTTCAAGTGCCTGCCCGGCAAGGAAGTCGCCGAACATCACACCTCCGGCATCATCATGGCGCCGAACCTGCGCTACATGGAGCAGGCTTATTTCGATGCGCGGACGCATGGCTGGTCGAAGCAGCCGATCGTCGAGCTCGTGATCTCTTCGACGCTCGACGACACGCTCGCGCCGAAGGGCCAGCATGTCGCGAGTTTGTTTTGCCAGCACGTCGCGCCGGAATTACCGGATGGCAAGTCGTGGGACGATCATAAGCAAACAGTCGCGGATCTTATGATCGAGACCGTCAATCAATACGCGCCGAATTTTAAGCCGTCCGTCATCGCGCGGCAAAGTCTTTCGCCGCTCGATCTCGAACGCACCTTCGGCCTTACCGGCGGCGACATCTTCCACGGCGCGCTCGATCTCGGGCAGATGTTCTCGGCGCGTCCCGCGCTCGGCAATGCCGATTATCGCGGGCCGATACCCGGATTATATATGTGCGGTTCCGGCACGCATCCCGGCGGCGGCGTGACCGGCGCGCCGGGACATAACGCGGCGCGCGAAATCATCAAAGACCTTGGGCGCAAGCGGCGATGACGGACCGCGCAAACAGCATTTTCGGCGAGGCTGCACTGCCGTGTTGTAAGTCGTAAACGTTCTGGCTAACCTTCGTTATTAATTTCGAGCACGACCTTCTTGCAAAGGGTATTGCCATGCCAACCGCAAGCATTTTTTCGCAATTCGTTCGCCGTATCGGAAGCTGTCCCAAATGTATGCGCGAGGCGTTTCTCGCCGCGGCAATCGCATGGGGCATTACCGCTGTTGTCGGCGCAGCCGGCTTTGTACTGAACTCGAGCGTTCCCCTGGTCGTGACCGCATCGTTCGCGATCTTGCTCTCATTGCTCTGGCTACTTCATCTTCTCGTGTTCAGCCTGCGCGCAACGGCCGGCAAAGATCCGATCGACGGAAGCGTTCCTGCGATCGTCGATACACCTTCCTTTCCTCGCCGTGCATTTATCGGCCGCTTTGCCTCCGTTTTCGTTGGTGCAGCGCTTGCGACCGGTTTCTCCCGGCAAGTATTCGCACAATCCTCACAATGGTATGTGTGCAACACGGCCTTTTGCGGCGGTAAAGCCTGCTGTCCTACCTCCGACCCCATTCTGAACCACTGCACTTGCCGCTGCTTCAAAGCGTCGAACGAGTTTAGCTGCGGTTCTTACACGCAGTGCAATCTCGACGGCAGCGATTGCAGGGGATAGCAGGAACACGCGCCGCTGAATTATAGTAAGCCGAAACACATACCGCGCGGAGACGCGATGCGTATCCAAGGGAGCGTTACGGCTTGCAGCGAGAAGCGGCGGAACTCATCGAAATCGGCGGCGTAAAGCTCGAATGCGCGTGGTTCGGCGATGCGCCGGAGGACGCGCCGATGCTGGTCATGCTGCATGAAGGCTTAGGCTCGGTTTCGATCTGGCGCGACTATCCAGAGGCGTTAGCGCAAGCAACCGGCACGCGCGTCTTCGCCTATTCGCGCGCAGGCTACGGCAAGTCCGATCCGGTAAAGCTGCCGCGCCCGCTCGACTTCATGCAGCGCGAGGCGCGCGAGGTGTTGCCGAAGCTGCTCGATAAGATCGACTTCCGGCGCGGCATTCTTGTCGGCCACAGCGACGGCGGCACCATCGCGGCGGCATACGCAGGCAGTGTGCAGGATCACCGCGTGCGCGGGCTCGTGCTGATCGAGCCGCATTTTTTCGTCGAGGAATTCAACCTCAAATCGATCCGCAAAATCACAGCGGAATACAAGACCAGTGACCTGCGCGAGAAGCTCGCGCGTCATCACAGCGATCCGGACAACGCATTCCTGGGCTGGAGCGGTGCGTGGCTCGATCCGGACTTCGGACGCGTGCTGAACCTGCGCGAGGAGCTGATCCATATCCGCGTCCCGGTCCTGCTCGTGAAGGGCGAGAACGACCCTTATGCGACCATGGAGCAGGTCCGGCTCGCCGAGCGTGAATGCTATTGCCCCGTGGAGCATGTCGTGATCGGTGACGCCGCTCACGCGCCGCACCGCGAAAAGCCCGAGCAGACGCTTGCCGCGACGGCAGGATTTATCAATCGCATCCTCTGGATACATCGCGAGGCGGAACCGGCTATGACGCCTGAGCACTTGCACAATTTCGAAAACATGTAGTTCGCTTTCCTGCATCTATGCGGGTGTGACTTGCCGCCGCGCAATGCCATGGCATTGCCGGAAATGCTTGAATGATCGCGTTGTTCTCAAACACAGCGCAGCAAAGAACTGCGCCGGAGGAACGCCATGTTTCGGAATGGAATTGCCGCAATCGCTTTCGCCATGCTCTCGTCCGCAATCGCGTTGCCCGCGGGCGCGCAGGCGCCGGCCACGCCACCGCTGTTTGCAACGACGAAGGTCGAGGGCACCGATAACGTCTACATCTTCCGTTATCAGAACCATCAGGCGATGTTCATCGTGACGCCTGCGGGCGTGATCGCGACCGATCCGATCAGCTACGGACGTCCGCAGGCGGCGAAAGCCTACATCGACGAAATCCGCAAGATCACGAAAGCGCCGATCCGCTATCTGATCTACAGCCATCATCACGACGATCACATCGCCGGAGGCGCGCTGTTCAAGAAGGAAGGTGCGGTCATTATCGCGCATCGGCGTGCATACGAGCGGCTGCTCCAGCGCCGCAATGCCGACGTGCCGCTTCCCGATCAGATTGTGGACGGCCAGCGCAGTATCTATCTCGGCGGGACTAGGCTCGATCTCGTTTACACCGGACGCAACCACTCCGACTCGTCGCTGGTGATGTTCCTGCCCAAAGAGAAGATCATCTTCGCGGTCGACTTCAATTCGTTGGGCGCCGTTCCGTCGCGGTTAGCGGTGAACGACTCTTATCCCGAGGAGTGGCAGGCCTCCTTGAAGCGCACGCTCGCACTCACCTGGGAGCGCATGATTCCCGGCCACCCCGGACAGGGCGGCCGTCTCGGCGCGCGCAAGGACATGGAGGAGCAACTCGCCTTCCTCACCGAACTCTCCGCCGAAGTGAAGAAGGCGTCCGAAGCCGGCAAGTGCTTCGACCCGGCGACCAAAGAAGTGCGCGTTCCGAAATTCGCAACGCTGAACAACTACGAACAGAACATCGAGTGGGTCATTCACCGCTGGTGCGGGTACTGGGGGCGGGGAATCTGAGCCCGCTCCAAGCCACAAAACGACAAAGCCCGGCAACTCAAGTCGGCTATAGCCGACTTGAGTATTTAGAATGCCGATGTCGGGTAAACCCGACATCGGATGCCGGGCTTTTTTTGTGACAAGTTGCCCGAAGCTACCAGAAGCGCTTCCTTGCAAACGCGTGACCGGAACCTGATTTGAGATAGCGTTCGAATAAGATGGCTTTTTCCCTGTTTGAGAACGCAATGTAGCCGACCAGGTGCCACGGAACGAATTTCGACGTGTGTGAAGACTTGCCTGCGTTATGCTCGGTAATTCGCTTTTCAATGTTCGACGTTAATCCGATATAGCGATTTCCAGGAAGCGCGATGCTTTCGAGAAGATAGACGTACCACATGAGAAAGCCCTCCTTCGCCAAGGCTTCGGAGGGCATCCTGCTTCGCGTGAGTCTTCGTGCCAATCCTGCGAAGCGCGCAGCGCGAAGCAGGATGGCGGAGAGGGTGGGATTCGAACCCACGGTGCCCTTGCAGGCACGGCGGTTTTCAAGACCGCTGCCTTAAACCACTCGGCCACCTCTCCGTCGCGCAACAAATGAGCGACTGGCGCGGCTTCTGCAAGCCGCGCCGTAAGCCTAGCGGAAACTCTTAACCAAACTTTGCGATCGGCGGCCGCGCGCCCCGATTTCGTTGGCATTCCGGGCGATAACACCGGGAAGAGGGCGGCAAGCCCGGTTTCAGGTTGCGTATCGGCCGGCGGATGGGGCGGGATTTTTCCCAAATCGCGAAGATAAGTGCGCGCGCGGCGGCGATCGTCGCGGCGTCGCTCCTGCTTGCCAACTGCAAAACCACAGGCGGCTACGACAACAAATATGGTGTCACCGCGAGTCCGCGCGTTTTTGCCGACGGCGACAACATCCCGAAAGGCAATGGCCGGTATCACATCGGCAAGCCTTACGTGATCGCCGGCGTCACTTACGTCCCGCAGGAAGACCCGGCGTATCGCGCGACCGGCATCGCCTCCTGGTATGGCGACGCCTTCCACGGGCGCCTGACTTCGAACGGCGAAGTGTTCGACATGCGCTCGATTACGGCCGCGCATCCGACACTTCCGCTGCCGAGCTATGTCCGCGTCACCAACATTTCGAATGGCAAGTCGCTGATCGTGCGGGTGAACGATCGCGGCCCGTTCCATGCAAACCGCGTGATCGACGTTTCCTCGCGCGCGGCCGAGTTGCTCGGTTTCCGCAATCACGGCACCGCCCGCGTGCGCGTCGAGTATGTCGGCAAGGCGAAGCTCGAAGGCTCGGACGACCAGCAGCTTGCCGCCACGTTGCGCGAAAACGGTCCCGCGCCCGCGCCCTCGCAAATTCGCGTAGCGCAGCAGCGTCCGTTCATCCCGGACGAACCGAACCTGCCTCAGGTCGTCCAGCGCCAGCCGAGACAAGTCGCAGCGGCGCAGCCGCAGCGGACGCCCGTGGTTCCATCGGCGGCACCCGCATCTTTCTCGCCGGCTTCCCTTACCGGCCGCGGACTTTACTGAGCCGCGATTGATCGGCGGCGGCTTGCCTAGTAAGCCTGACCGCCTGCGATGATCGAACTCTACCCGCACGGAAGCACAGGCTTGAGGCGCGAACCCGGTAGCCGAAAGACCGCGGCGCTCGCGCTTGTGGCACTCACTGCGCTCGTGCTGCCTGCGCGTGCGCAGAACGTCACGGTGACGGCACCGAACGTCGTGCTGATGGATTTTGCGACCGGAAGCATTCTCTATTCGCGCTCGGCCGACGACCCGATTCAGCCCGCGAACATGGCGAAGCTGCTCACGCTTGCGGTGGTGTTCGGCGAACTCAAGCGCGGCAAGATCACGCTCGATACCGAATTCCCGGTCAGCAACCGCGCCTGGCGCACCGGCGGCGCTCCGTCTGGCGCGTCCACGATGTTCGCGGCGGTGCGCAGCCGCATCCGCGTCGAGGATCTCATCATCGGCGCCGCCGTCGTTTCCGGAAACGATGCCGCGATCGTTCTTGCCGAGGGGATTGCGGGAAGCGAGCAGGCTTTCACCGCGAGAATGAACGATTACGCGGCCAAGCTCGGGCTTACGAGCGCGCGGTTCGTCAACCCGACCGGCGCGCAACACGACGGACAACGCATTTCGGTGCGCGACCTCGCGAAGCTCGCCGTCCACCTCATTCGCGAATATCCGGACTACTATCGCTACTTCAAGGTGCCGGAGCTGACCTGGAGCAAGATCAAGCAGACGAACCGCAATCCGATGCTCGGCTCTTCGCTCGGCGTCGACGGCCTCGTGACCGGATCGACGAAGGACGGCGGCTACGGCTTTGTCGCCTCCGCCGAGCAAAACAGCCGCCGGCTGGTCGCGGTGGTGAACGGCGCGAAATCGGAGAAGGATCGCATGGAGGATACGCGGCGGCTCTTGGATTGGGGCCTGCGCTCCTTCGGCGAGCGGCTGCTATTTACCGGAACGAACCAGATCGCCCGCGCGAGCGTCTATAGCGGCGCGCAAAGTTCGGTCGCGCTGGTCGGAAAAAACGACATCCAGATTCTGTCGCTGCAGGGTGTGAACGAGCGCTTCACCGCGCGGGTTGTGTATGAGGGACCGCTGCGCGCGCCGATCGCAAAAGGTGCCGAGGTTGCAAAGCTGCGCGTATACCGCGGCGACCAGCTTGCCTATGAAGCGCCGCTTTACGCAGCCGAAGAAGTCGGGCCAGGGAGCCTGTTTGGCCGCGCCTACGACTCGGCTTACGAGTTTGTGACAAGCCTCGTGCGCGCGGGCTTTCGCAGAGTGCTGACCCGGAACTCGTGATGCGCGGCTGTTTCATTACATTCGAAGGCGGCGAGGGCTCCGGCAAGTCGACGCAGGTAGCCTTGCTGGCGGAACGCCTGCGCATCCGCGGCATCGAGGTGGTGACGACGCGCGAGCCCGGCGGCTCTCCGGGCGCGGAGGCGATGCGGCTGCTTTTGCTGAACGGCGTCGTGAAGCCGCTCGGGCCGACCGCCGAAACCATGATCTTCGCGGCAGCGCGCGACGATCATGTGCAGACCACGATTGCGCCGGCGCTTTCGCGCGGTGCGTGGGTAATCTGCGACCGCTTCATCGATTCGACGCGTATCTATCAGGGTGTGCTCGGCAATGTGGACCGCAGGATCATTCGCGCCTTGGAACGGGCGACCGTCGGCGATGCCATGCCGGATTTAACCTTTGTGCTGGACGTGCCGGTCGAGGTCGGTTTCGCACGCGTATCCGGACGCGGGGAGGCGAAAGACCGTTTCGAATCCGAACAGATCGAATTTCATATCCAGCTCCGCGAGGCGTTTCTCGATCTCGCGCGGAACGAACCGGAACGCTGTATCGTGATCGACGCCGCACAGGAGCCCGACGTCGTTGCAACGCGCATCTGGCTTGCCGTCGTGGAGAGATTGTTGAAGCACCGCAACGCACCCGCCGCACCGAGGGCTGCAAGTTGATTTCCGATGCCATCGAAGGCGACCGGCTCGCGGGCGCGCCGCATCCGCGCGAGCGCTTCGATCTCGTCGGTCATGGCGAGACCGAGACGGACTTGCTCTCGGCGTGGCAGGCGAACCGGCTGCCGCATGCAATCCTGCTCGGCGGGCCGCAAGGGATCGGCAAGGCTACGCTTGCGTATCGTCTTACGCGCTTTTTGTTCGCCGGCGGAAAGCGCAACGCAAAAAACCTTTCCGTCGCCGAAGATCATCCGGTTGCGCGTCAGGTCGCAGCGCTTTCGCATCCCGATCTGCTGGTCCTTCGCCGCGTTAAGGAAGAAGACAAGAAGGCGATCTCGCAAGTTATTCGCGTCGAAGACACGCGCCGGATCACATCCTTCTTCGGCTCGACCTCGGCCTATGGCGGGTGGCGCATCTGCATCGTCGATGCCGTCGAAGACATGAACGCGGCAAGCGCGAACGTACTTCTGAAACTGCTTGAGGAGCCTCCGGCACGCTCGCTGTTTCTTCTGATTTCGCACACACCCGGACGCCTGCTGCCCACCATCCGGTCGCGCTGCCGCCGGATAACGATGAAACCGCTTAGCGGAAGCGATGTCGCGCAGGCGCTCGCATCGCTCGCGCGCGATTTGCCCGATCTCGATCAGACCCAGTTTACAAGCGCCGCCGAGGCGAGCCAGGGCAGCGTGGGCAGGGCGCTTTCGCTGCTGCTCGGCGGAGAAGATGGCCTCGAGATTCTCGAGATGACACGCGCAATGTTGGGCAAACTGCCCAATGTCGAGTCTGCGTCGGTTGCCGCGCTCGGCGACAAGCTCCGTGGCGACAATCTCGGCGTATTTTCGGAAGCGGTGGAGGATTGGCTCGCGGAGGCCGCGACCGGAGACGGCGATCCCGCGCGCCTTGCGCAGTTTGCCGAGGCATGGGACAAGGTCCGCCGCGCCACGGCGACCGCCGAGATTTATAATCTCGACCGCAAGCCCTTGGTGTTTCAGGTCTTTACGATGCTCTCGGAAGCGGCCCGCGGCTGAAGCTGCCCGGACCGGACGAAGGAAATTCTTTGGATGGCGCAGAAGCCGCGCTTTTACATCACCACGGCGATTTCCTATCCGAACGGAGCGCCGCATATCGGTCACGCTTACGAAGCGATCGCGACCGACGCGATCGCGCGCTTCAAGCGCCTCGACGGCTATGACGTGTTCTTTCTGACCGGCACCGACGAGCACGGCATGAAGATGACGCAGACCGCCGCTGCGCTGGGACTCAAGCCGAACCAACTCGCCGACCACAACGCGCCGCTGTTCAAGGCGATGTGCGACAAGCTGAACGTTTCCTACAACCGCTTCATCCGCACCAGCGAGCCCGCGCATTACGAAGCCAGCAAGGCGATCTGGAAGAAGATGGAGCAGGCCGGCGACATCTATCTCGGCACCTATTCCGGCTGGTATTCGGTGCGTGACGAGGCGTTCTACGCGGAATCCGAAACCGCTGTCGGCGAAGACAAGGTGCGGCGCGGACCGCAGGGCACGCCGGTCGAGTGGACCGAGGAGAAGACGTACTTCTTCAAGCTCTCCGCTTACAGCGACAAGCTGCTCGCGCACTACAAGACGCATCCCGGCTTCATCATGCCGGAAACGCGCCGGAACGAGGTCGAAAGCTTCGTGAAGGCCGGTCTGCAAGACTTGTCGATCTCGCGCACCACGCTGACCTGGGGCGTGCCGGTTCCCGGCGCCGAAGGTCACGTGATGTATGTCTGGGTCGATGCGCTCACGAACTACATCACCGGCGTCGGTTATCCCGACACCAATGCCGAGAACTTCAAAAAATATTGGCCTGCCGACATTCACATCATCGGCAAGGACATCGTGCGTTTTCACGCGGTCTATTGGCCGGCGTTCCTGATGTCGGCCGGCATCGAACTGCCGAAAAGCGTGCACGGCCACGGCTTTCTTTTGAACCGCGGCGAGAAGATGTCGAAGACGCTCGGCAACGTCGTGGACCCGATCGAGATGGCGGAACATTATGGCGTCGATCAGATCCGCTATTTTTTCCTGCGCGAAGTGCCGTTCGGACAGGACGGCAGCTATGGCCACGAAGCGATCGTGAACCGCACGAACGCCGACCTCGCAAACAATCTCGGCAATCTCGCGCAGCGCTCGCTTTCGATGATCGCGAAGAACTGCGAGGCGAAGGTGCCGGCGCCGGGCGTGCTGTCTGACGCCGACAAGAGCATCATTGCCGCGACCGATGCGTTGCTGGGGCAGGCGCGCGAGGCGATGAAGACACAGCAGCTTCATCTCGTGCTGCAGGCCATTTGGTCGGTCGTCGCCGACGCGAACCAGTATTTCGCGGCGAGCGCGCCGTGGGAATTGCGCAAGACCGATCCCGCGAAAATGGCAAGCGTGCTCTGGACGACCGCCGAAATCGTGCGTCAGGTTGCAATCCTCGCGCAGCCCTTCGTGCCCGCAGGCAGCGCAAAGCTGCTCGATCTGCTGGCCGTCCCGGAAAACGCGCGCGACTTCGCTTCGCTCGGCGAGAAAGGCCGCCTGAAAGCAGGCACGCCGCTTCCGGCGCCGGCCGGAATTTTCCCGCGCTATGTGGACGCCGAGGACGAGAAAAAGGGCTGACGATGCTGATCGACAGCCACTGTCACCTGGATTTTCCGGATTTCGCGGCGGAGCGCGATGCCATCGTTTCGCGCGCGCGGGCCGCAGGCATCGGCCGCATGGTCACGATCAGCACCAAAGTCCACAAGTTCGCGGACATCCGCGCGATTGCGCAAGCTTACGATGACGTTTTCTGCTCCATCGGCACGCACCCGCACTATGCCGACAAGGAGTCGGACGTCACGACCGCCGATCTCGTGAAGCTGACGAACGATCCGAAGGTCGTCGCTATCGGCGAGGCGGGGCTCGATTACTTCCGCAACAACAGCTCGGTCGAAGGGCAGGAGCGCGGCTTTCGCCGGCACATCGCGGCGGCGCGCGAAACCGGCCTGCCGCTCGTGATCCACGCGCGCGAAGCCGACGACGACATTGCAAGGATTCTGGAAGAAGAATCCGCGAAAGGCGCGTTTCCCTTCGTGTTGCATTGCTTCACCGGAGGACAGGATCTCGCAAAGCGCGGGGTTGCGCTCGGCGGTTATGTGTCGTTCTCCGGCGTGATCACCTTCAAGAGGAACGAGGCGCTGCGCGCGGTTGCGGCCAGCATTCCCGCCGGCCGCATCCTTATCGAGACCGACGCGCCGTATCTTGCGCCGGAGCCCTATCGCGGCAAGCGCAACGAGCCGGCTTATGTAACGAATACCGCCCGCGCACTTGCCGCCGCGCGCAACACCAGCTTCGAAACCGTCTCGAAGCAGACCACGGAAAACTTCTTCCGCCTCTTCTCCAAGGTTCCGCGCCCGGCATAAGCTCGCGCATGACTTACACCTTCACCATTCTCGGCTGCGGCTCGTCCGGCGGTGTGCCGCGCGTCGGCCAAGGCTGGGGCGCTTGCGACCCGAACAATCCAAAGAACCGCCGCCGCCGCTGTTCGTTATTGGTTGAACGCGAAAGTGCGGAGGGGCGGACTACGGTTCTGATCGACACTTCGCCGGACCTCCGCGAGCAGTTGCTCGACGCGGACGTCGCAACAATCGACGCAGTGCTTTATTCGCACGATCATGCGGATCATACGCATGGCATCGACGATCTGCGGCCGCTCGCGCTCGTCCAGCGCAAGCGCATCGACGTTTATGCCGACGAGCAGACTTCAAAACTCCTGCACGAACGTTTCGGCTATTGCTTCGAGACGCCCGCTGGCAGCGAATACCCGCCGATCCTGCAGGAGCACCGGATGCGCGAAGACCGCGAAGTGACGGTTTCGGGGAAGGGCGGCGAGATCACGGCGCTCCCTTTTTCGATGCAGCACGGCTCGACTCAGGCGCTGGGCTTCAGGATCGGCAAGGCTGCCTACTCCTGCGACGTGAGCGACCTCCCGGCAGCCAGCCTGAAGGCGCTGGAAGGCCTCGATTTGTGGATTGTGGACGCGCTGCGCTACCGGCCGCATCCAAGCCATTTCTCGGTCGATGAAACGCTGGGCTGGATCGCACGGATGAAGCCGAAGCGGGCAGTGCTTACGAACCTGCACACCGATCTCGATTATGAGGAACTGAAGGCGAAGCTCCCGCCGAACGTAGAGCCAGCTTATGATGGAATCGAAATATCTATATAAAACAAATATATAATAGATATTTTTACAGCTAAATGGACTTCAGTGAACCAGCTAACAATATTACTCTAATAAATATTACAAGCATTTGAAATACAATGCTATTTATTTTCGTAACCGACGAGATCGAGGCTCGTCCAATGGCCTTCCAAAAACCCGTCGTGGTCCGCTTCGCCTTCTGAAGCGAGCGACGGCGCCTGGTCGATAACCCGGTTGCGGCCGAGCCGCTTGGCCTCGTAGAGCGCCGCATCGGCGACCACGAGTGCTCCCGCGAGCGTTTCTGCGTCCTCCGGCACTACCGCAACGCCAATGCTGGCACCGACCGGAAACTTGTTGCCGTCGATTTCGAACGGCTCCGACAGCGCAAGCCTAATCTCGTCGCCAAACGCGCGCGCCGAGGCGCGCGCTTCGATGGCGCCGGGAAGGGCGATCAGCGCCACAAATTCGTCGCCGCCTTGTCGCGCAACGGTCGCCCGGTCGCTGGCAACGGCCGCGATACGGCGGGCGACCGCCGTCAACACCTTGTCGCCCATGGCATGCCCGAAGATATCGTTGACCGGCTTGAAGCCGTCGAGATCGATGACCAGAACCGCCTCGGGAATCAGGTTACCGCGCTTGTCGCGCTCGGTGCCGCGCGTAAGCATCTGGCGCTCCAGATAGCGCCGGTTCGGCAGTCCGGTGAGCCGGTCGAGGTAAGCGAGACGCTCGAACTCCGCGATCATCGAGTTGAAGCTTGCGGCGAGATCGTGCAACTCGGTTGCTACGTGCGGCGAAAGGTTGACGCGCGTTCCCATACGGCCGGCCTTCAGGCGCAGTGCCGTGTTGTTGAGCGTGCGCACGCCACGCAGCAGGCTGAATTCCGCGACCGTAAGTGCGAGGCCGGCGGAACCGGCCGCAACCAGGAGCAGCCAGAGCACGTCGATCTGGAAGCGATGCTGGATCGGCCCGAGCACGGCATCGCGATCCAGCGCGATGACAACGGTGAGCTGCATATCCTTCAGATGTGCGACGCCGAAAATTCGGTTGACCCCGTCTTCCTCGATCTCGACAAAAGGCGCTTGCGCGTTGACCAGCTTGTGCAGCGTCGTTCCGCTGGTTCCGGTTTCGGAAACGCTGACGCGGCCCGAGTTGCGCTGATGCCGGGAAATGAGACCGCCGTCGCGATTGATCGCGAGAACCGAGCCGCGGAAACGTTCATAGGCAGTATCGGCGAGCGCGGGAATCCAGTTCAATTCGACCCCGATAATGAGTACGCCGGTGATCTGGCCGATTGCGTTCTTGATCGGCAGCGCCGCGGCAACGACGGGCTGTTTCGAAATACGCCCGATGATCGCTTCGCTGACGACGAAATCGCCGGTACGGATAGCGTCCTTGAAATACTGCCGGTCGCTGAAATTCATACCTTGTGAATTGGGCCTGCTCGAGCAAACGGCGACGCCCCTGTTATTGAGCAGAAATAGCGAGGATGCCCACGACGCTTTTGCGTTCACTTCAGCGAGAAATGAGTCGCAATCGGCACTCTGATACTGCAGGGCCGGAACGTGCCGCAGTGCCTCCGCGAGACCGCGTGCGTTAGCGACGAGAGACTTCTGCTGATCCGCGCCGGACTGCGCGAGCGATACGGCAAAGTCGCGTGCTTCTTCGAGTGCGCGTTCGTTGCTAGCGTGCAGGCGGGCCAGATAGAGTGCAAATACCGGCAACGCTGCGAGCGCTACGATCGCAATCAAAAGCCAGCGGAGGCGCGCCGGCCCGCGCTGAAAATCAGCCATAGCCATTGAAATAAACCAGTCCCAATAAACTTTCCCGCGACAATAATTTGACAGACCGGCGTTAAGATCGGCCGCTGGAGATGATTCAAATTTGACGGAAATTACGACGTGTTCTGAACCACGTTGCACCTAGATATTCCATAATATGTCTTCTGCGAATCAGTGCCGACCGGCCAGGCAAGGCTACCCGGAGCCCAGGAAATGCAACCTTCTCGCGATATCAGCCGGCTCATCGAGATCATGGCGCGGCTACGGACACCTGAAACAGGTTGCCCGTGGGATCTGAAACAGAACTTCGCAACGATAGCGCCGTACACCATCGAAGAAGCCTACGAAGTCGCGGACGCAATCGCGCGCGGCGACATGGATAGCCTCAAGGACGAACTCGGCGACCTCCTTCTCCAGGTCGTCTTTCATGCGCGCATGGCCGAAGAAGCCCGCTGTTTCGCCTTCGGCGACGTCGTACTCGCAATCAACGAAAAGCTGATCCGGCGCCATCCGCACGTCTTTGGCAACGAGCGTAATCTTTCCCCGGATGAAGTGAAATCGCTGTGGGAAAAGATCAAGGCCGAGGAGCGCATAACGAGGCCTTCCGCAGACAACGATAGCGTTCTTGCCGGCATCCCGGTCGCGCTGCCTGCGCTTACGCGGGCCGAAAAGATCCAGAAGCGCGCGGCCCAGGTCGGCTTCGACTGGCCTGACGTTCAGGGCGTACTCGATAAAATTGAAGAAGAAATCGCGGAATTGAAAGCGGCTCGATCGAAGAAGGAATCCGAGGAAGAAATCGGCGACCTGCTCTTCTCGCTGGTTAACTATGCTCGCCGGAGCAACGTCGATCCGGAACTCGCGTTGCGTAACGCAACGTCGAAATTCGAGCAGCGGTTCCGGGGTGTCGAGCGCCGCGCGGCGAACGCCGGAAGGAAAGTCGAGCAAACGTCATTGGACGAACTCGAAGCTTATTGGCAGGCTGAGAAGCAACACACCTCCGCCGGAGACTAAAACAATGAACGAGCCGGTCGCAGCTCCCGCTTCCGCCACCAGCCCTATCTCGGTAGTCAGCGCACTCAGCGATGCCGTAACCTACGTAGTGCAAGGCTTCCCGAACTTGTTCCGCCTGTCGTGGAAATTTCTGGTATTCGTTGTTGCGGTCGCGGCCCTGCTGTTTGTCATAATCGGCTTCCTCGCGCGGCAGGAAAACGAGATTGCGATCTACTTCGTAGTCGGGATCGGATTGCTGTCCGGCTTTCTGGTCAGCGTGGTTTACTACATCGTTGTCACAAGAAACTTTTTGCTCGGCGAACCGAGCCCGAACTTCCTCGCGGTATTCGGTCCTTTCCTGCTTCGTGTGCTCGCGCTGACATTTCTGATCCTCGCCGCCATGACGGCGATATTCGTTCCGCCGTTCTTGATCGGACTTGCAGTCATCGGTCTTCTGAGCGCTTCGGGCGAGCCCCCGGTCTGGCTTGTCGTGGTCGCGATCATTGCTTTGATCGCGCTTGCGATATTCGCCGTGGTTGCCGCGATCTATCTCGGCGGCCGGCTGATACCGTGGATGGTCGCAGCCGCCGCCGAGAAACCGCAAACGCTCATGCAAGCGTGGCGCGCAACCAAAGGAGCGGGCTTACGAATTCTAGGCGGCATGCTGGGATTGACTATTTTCTTTATGATCATCGACGTAACGATCGAAGCCTCGCTCAGCCCTCTGCTCGGCGTGAGTTCGGAAGCGTTCGAGAAAATAGCGAGCGGCGCGTCGCTTCCGGCGCTGTTCGTCCTGCTGCTGGTAAAAGTGCTGGTCTTTTTTCCGCAGACCGCCGCGAGCATGGTCTACTGCGCGAGCATCTACCGGCAGGCCTCAGGCCGCTGACGATTTCGGATTCCTGCGCCGCTGAAATTCTTCCGCTTTCTCAGGCGACATACGCACCTCCACCCGCATGCGTTCGTCGCCTTCGAGTGTCTTTGAAAGCACTTCGCCGTGCCGATGCAGCCAGCTCAAGTTCGCGCCGTCGGCCGGGTCTAGTGCAAGCGAGACGACCGGCCAGCCCGATGCGATCTTGTCCGCGATTGCGCGCAGCAGAGTCTCGATGCCCTCGCCCGTAAGCGCCGAAATCAGATTGGGACGCTGCGCTTCCGGAAGGCGTCTGACATGGTTGCGCGCGTTCTCGTGGGCGCTCTCGTCAAGACGGTCGCCCTTGTTCCAGATTTCGATATTTCGCTTGTAATCGTTGATGTCGATGCCCAGATCCTGCAGCACGGACAGAACGTCTGTTGCCTGCGCCGCCGTATCGGGATGCGAGATATCGCGGACGTGCAGGACCAAGTCGGCCTCGATCACCTCTTCGAGGGTAGCGCGAAACGCGGCGACAAGAAGCGTCGGCAGCTCGGATAGAAAGCCGACCGTATCGGAGAGGATCGCTTTCGTGCCGCCCGGAAGCTCGATGCCGCGAAGCGTCGGATCGAGCGTCGCAAACAGGAGGTCTTCCGCGCGCACGTTCGCGGCCGTGAGGCGGTTGAACAGCGTCGATTTTCCGGCGTTGGTGTAGCCGACGAGCGCCACGACCGGATAGGGCACCCGTTTGCGGTTCTGGCGATGCAATGCGCGTGTGCGCTTCACCGACTCCAGCTCGCGCTCGATGCGAATGATCCGCTCGTCGATTTGGCGCCTGTCCGCTTCGATCTGGGTTTCGCCGGGACCGCCGAGAAAGCCGAACCCGCCGCGCTGCCGCTCGAGATGCGTCCAGGAGCGAACGAGGCGGCTGCGTTGATAATTCAAATGCGCGAGCTCGACCTGCAGCGTGCCCTCTTTCGTGCGCGCACGGGCACCGAAGATTTCCAGAATAAGCCCGGTGCGGTCGACGACCTTCGCACCCCATGCTTTTTCCAGATTGCGTTGCTGCACGGGAGAAAGCGCGCAATCGACGAACACGACGCCCGCGTCCTCCGCGCGCACGATTCCGGCGATCTCCTCCACTTTGCCGGAACCGATATAGGTGGCAGGCCGGATCGTCCCGAGCGTGACCACGCCTGCGTTCACAACATGCAGTTCGATCGCCGCGGCAAGACCGACGGCTTCTTCCAGCCGGGCTTGCGGGTCGCGCGCATTGCCGCCTGTATCCTTGCCGCGCGCAAGCACCGGGACGACGACCGCGACCTTGGTCGCGTCGCGCGCGCTTGTATCGCCGGCAGCCGGATTATCCGGTTGCCGCGATTTTCTGCGTTTCGATTTCCTTGGCTCCAACTAGGCTTTGTCTCCGGTCGGGATGCTGTCGTCGGTTCCTTCGAACAGCGAAATGGGAGCCCCCGGCATGATGGTCGAGATCGCGTGCTTGTAAACGAGCTGACCGTGTCCGTCCCTGCGCAACAGCACGCAGAAATTATCGAACCACGTCACCACGCCCTGAAGCTTCACGCCATTCACGAGGAAAATCGTGAGCGGCGTTTTGTTCTTCCTGACGTAATTGAGAAAAGTATCCTGGAGATTTTGCGTTCTATCCGCCGCCATGGGGATTTTCCTTCTTGGTTCGGGCGAGCGATTGCCGGATGACCCCCTTCCGGCCATCCCGTCCGGACGTTTTCCGACCGTGACGGTACTATTAGAGGCGCGTTCCTTTCCGCGCGCAAGATTGTTCCCGGTAGAAATACGACAACTTTTCAGACTGAAGGACCAAAGGCTTAGACGATCTTTCGGCCAATTTCCGCCGTGCGGTGGAACTCTTCCCGAAGCCTTTTCGCAACAGGTCCCGGTTTGCCCGAACTGATCACGCGGCCGTCGATGCTGATGACCGGCATCACGGTCTGCGTTGCCGAAGTGAGAAACGCTTCCTCGGCCGCTCTCGCCTCTTCCACGCTGAAGGCGCGCTCTTCCAGCTTGAACTGAAGCCTCGCCGCGATCTCTTTAACGACCGTCATGGTGATTCCGGTCAGAATCCGGTTCGAACTCGGGCGCGTAACCAGCAACCCGTCCTTGACGATCCAGGCATTGGCAGAAGCGCCTTCGGTGACGAAGCCTTCGCTATCGACAAGCCACGCGTCTTTCGCTCCCGCATCTCGCGCGCGCTGCTTGGCGAGTGCGTTCGGCAGCAGGCCGATGGTCTTGATATCGACGCGGCCCCAGCGATCGTCCGGCAGCGTGACGATCGCAATGCCCGCGGCGGCACTCGCTTCGGCTTTTTTCCGGTCGAGCCCGCGTACAGTTACGACGAGTGCAGGCTTTACCGGATGCTCAGGAAACGCATGATCGCGGCGCGCGACCCCGCGCGTGATCTGGAGATAAAGCAGACCGTCTCTCACCCGGTTCCGGCGCACCGTTTCTTCCAGAACGAAGTGCAGCGCTTTATCGCTGAGCGGCTGCGATATACGAAGCGCCGCCAGCGAACGCGACAGCCGCGTGAGATGGCGGCGCTCGTCAACCAGTGCCCCACTCCGGATTTCGCAGACCTCGTAAACGCCGTCGCCGAGCTGGTAGCCGCGATCCTCAATATGGACACTGGCTTCGGCGAACGGAACGTACCTTCCGTTCACATAGGCAATGCGGGACATCGCGAAGTTCCGTGACGCCTAACGCGCGCGCTCGTCGATGCCGAGCGCCTTGAGCTTCCGGTGTAGCGCCGAGCGCTCCATGCCGACGAATTCCGCCGTGCGCGAAATATTGCCGCTGAAGCGGTTGATCTGCGCAACCAGATATTCGCGTTCGAATACTTCGCGCGCATCGCGCAGTGGCAGGCTCATCAATTGCTCGCCGCCATTTCCGGCCGGCATGCTCGGTACCAGCGATCCTACGTCCGGCGGCAGCAAGTCCGCGGTGATCGTGCTCTGGGTGTCGCCGCCGGCGAGAATGAGCAGGCGCTCCACGTTATTGCGTAGCTGGCGCACGTTACCGGGCCAGTCATGCGACTGCAGCACGGCAAGCGCATCCTCGCCGACCGTGCGCTTGGCAAGGCCGGTCGTTACCGAAATCTGGTCGAGGAAATATTGCACGAGTTCAGGAATGTCCTCGCGGCGCTCCGCGAGCGGCGGAACGCGGATCGGCACCACGCTCAGGCGATGGAACAGATCTTCGCGGAAACGGCCCTCGCTAATTTCGTGTTCGATATCGCGCGAGGTCGACGAAATGATACGGACATCGACCTGCACCTTCACGGTCCCGCTCACGCGCTGGAAGGTCTGGTCGGTAAGCACGCGCAAAATCCGGTTCTGCGTTTCGCGCGGCATGTCGGCGATTTCGTCGATAAAGAGCGTGCCGCCGTCCGCTTCTTCGAGCGCTCCCACTTTCCGCGGATGCTCGCCGTTTCCTTCAGTGCCGAACAGCTCGATTTCCATGCGATCCGGCGTAATCGCGGCGGCATTGATCACGACGAACGGACCGCTCGCGCGCGCAGACGAGTTGTGAACGATACGCGCCGTCAGTTCCTTACCCGACCCGGAAGCTCCGACGATCAGAATACGGCTGTTCGTCGGCGCGATACGCTCGATCGTCTGACGCAGCGTATTCAACGCCGCCGACTGGCCAACGAGCTTCTGCGCGTGCGGATTGAGCTGCTTCAGTGCATTCACTTCGCGGCGCAGCCGCAGCGTCTCGATTGCACGGCTCGCGATCACCACAAGACGATCGGCATTGAACGGCTTTTCGATGAAGTCGTATGCACCCTGCTTGATCGCCGCGACCGCGGTTTCGATATTGCCGTGACCCGAGATCATGACGACCGGAAGTTCCGGATGATTGGCCTTGATCACGTCGAGCAGCGCGAGACCGTCGAGACGGCTGCCTTCGAGCCAGATATCGAGCAGAACGAGCTGTGGCCGCCGTGTTTCGATTGCGACTAGGGCATCGTCGGCATTGCCAGCGGTTCTAACCACATAGCCTTCGTCTTCCAGAATACCCGCGACCAGTTCGCGGATGTCCGCTTCGTCGTCGACGACAAGGATATCGTTCGCCATCTTCAGCTCACCGCGTCCTGTTTATTGTTTTCTTCCGCGTTCTCCGCGGCATCCTTACCGTTCGCCAGCGTCAGCCTGATCCATGCACCGCGTCCATTCGCGAAGTCACGCGGGGCGTCGTTCAATTCAATGTGACCGCCGTGCTCCTCGAAAATTTTGCCGACAATCGCTAGGCCGAGGCCGGTGCCCTTCTCTCGCGTCGTGACATAGGGCTCGAGCAGCCGCTCGCGATTTTCCTTCGGCAGGCCGGGACCGTTGTCGATCACATCGATTGCAATCATGTGGCTTTCCCGCGAAACGCGGACAAGTATTCTTCCGTTATTGCGTTCTTCCTGCGGCAGCGCTTCGATCGCTTCCGCTGCGTTCTTCAGGATATTCGTCAGCGCCTGTGAGATCAGACGCCGGTCAAAGCGTGCGTTCATCACGCCGCCCGGAAGATCGGTGTCGAATTTGATGTTCTGATGACCGACGCGTTGCAGAAATACGGCCTGCCGGATGGTCTCCGCGAGATCCTGGGTTTCGACGACGGGCTTCGGCATGCGCGCGAACGAAGAAAACTCGTCGACCATGCGCCCAATATCGCCGACCTGGCGGATAATCGTCTCGGTGCATTGCTCGAAGACTTCGCGGTCCTGCAAGATCGTCTTGCCGTATTTGCGCTTCAAACGCTCGGCCGAAAGCTGAATCGGCGTCAGAGGATTCTTGATTTCGTGCGCGATGCGGCGCGCGATATCGGCCCATGCCGAGCTGCGCTGCGCGGTGACGAGCTCGGTGATGTCGTCGAGCGTGATCACATAGCCATGCTCGCTTTCGTCGGCCTGCTCGGTCGTGACCCGGACGTTGAAGGTGCGCTCACGGCCGCCGCGCGACATCGTCACGGTGCCGTTGACGCGGTAGTTGTCGGCGAAGGCCTCGCGTACCAGCGCGCCGATCTCGGGTACCGCATCGACGGCGGCCTTCCCGATCATATCGCCCTCCGTCACCCCGAGCAGGCGCTCGGCGGAGCGATTGAGGATCGTAATCTTGCCGACTGCGTTCAGACCGATCACGCCGGCGCCTACACCGGCAAGCACGGCTTCCGAAAAGCGGCGCCGTTCGTCGATCTGGTCGCGCGCGCGCACGAGATCGGAGTTCTGCGCGCGCAGTTCCGAAGTCATCTTGTTGAAGCTGTCGCCGAGGTTCGCGAGATCGCCTTCCGACTGACGCACCGGCACCTGCACATAGAGGTTGCCGGAAGCGACCAGATCGGCGGCGGTGATCAGCCGCCGGATCGGCGCGACCAGACGGTTCGCGAAGTTGAGCCCGATCCAGATCGAGGATAGCAGCAGGATCATTGCGATCACCGCATACATCAACGCGAAAGCGATCTGCACGCCGAAGCGGCGCTGCTCTAGCCCGCGATATTCCAGAAGGTTCGCTTCCGTTTGCCGCAGATACTGAATCACGCGCGCGTCGATAGGCCGCGCGATAAAGAGATACGTGTCTTCGTAGCCGATCAGCGGAATGATCGCGGCGACATAGTCGGATGAAGGCGGAACGTAAACGATCGGCTGCTGCGCCGTTGCTTCCTTCACGACGATGTTTTGCGGGATCAGGAACTCGCGGCCGACGTTGATGTCGGCCTTCTCGATCACCGTCAGATCGCCGCGGATCAGCACCGCGCTCGGCACGCCGCGGAATTGCGCTTGCGCGGTCAGAATCTGCCGGAAGCGCGGGCGGTCGTTCTCGTAAATTTCCTTCATTCGCGACAGGTCGCTCGCCATGGCGACGAGGTCCTGCCGGATGCCAAGGCCGTGTTCGCGCACATACGTCTCGGCGACCGTGAGTGCGTTGCCGATGATTGCGCGCGTGCGCTGCGAGAACCAGCGGTCGAGACCGCGGTCGAGCGTGATGCTGGCAATCACCGCGACCAGAATCGCAGGGACAGTTGCGACGATTGCGAACAGGAGAACGATACGGCCATGCAGGCGCGCACCGGCCCTGCCCCGGCGCTGCGCTCGAATGACGTTAAAGACTTCCCACGCAACGACCGCGAGCAGGATTAACACCAGGCCCGCGTTGGCGAGCAGCACAGTCACGACGACATTGTGGGTCGGCGAAATCGGGGTGAGCCCGGTCAGCACCAGGAATGTCACCAGCGCCGATGCCAGCGAAAGCACGACCATGACCGGCGCGAAATAGCTCGTCAGCCGGCGCGGCGGCTTCGGAAACGGAGCCGATTCAGCGCTCAGGACTGGTTCGGGGGAAGCAATAGACTCGGCCATACACCGCCATCTGGGCCGGACCATACCGGCGCCCTGATGCATACTGACAACACTGGTGCAAAAATGTGACAGCCGGGGCGGCTGGGCAAGCCCCGATATCGATAAAGGTTAGCGGGTCGAGCGGATGACCTGAATATCGAGGTCCCGGATCTTCTTGCGCAGCGTGTTGCGGTTCACGCCCAGCAACTCCGCAGCCTTGATCTGGTTGCCGCGGGTAGCGGCCAGCGCCGCCGAGATCAGGGGCGTTTCCACCTCACGCAGAATGCGGTGATAGAGCCCCGGCGGCGGCAGGTTGTCGCCAAAGCCGCCGAAATACTTCGAGAGATGCCGCTCGGTCGAAGAGCTCAGGGACTCGTCCTTCGCCGAAGCCTCCAGAGAGGGTTCGGCCGCCGGCTGCGCCAGTTCTGAATCGATGATCGCAAGCGAGATGATTTCCTGCGGATAAAGCGCTGCAAGACGGCGAACGAGGTTCTCCAGTTCGCGCACGTTGCCCGGCCAGCGGTAGCGGCGCAAACGATCGAGCGCCGCGTTTTCGATCTGTTTTTGCGGCAGACCTTCGCGCGCTGCCAGCGTGAAGAAGTGACGGATCAGGTCGGGCACATCTTCCGTGCGCTCGCGCAACGGCGGCAGGCGCAGCGGTACCACGTTGAGGCGGAAGAAGAGGTCTTCGCGGAACAGGCCCTGCTGGATCAGGATTCGCAGGTCCTTATTCGTGGCCGCGATGATGCGCACATCGCTCTTGATCGGCGTGCGGCCGCCGACCGTCGTGTATTCGCCTTGCTGCAAGACCCGCAGCAATCGCGTCTGCGCTTCCATCGGCATGTCGCCGATTTCGTCGAGAAACAGCGTGCCGCCTTCGGCCTGTTCGAAGCGGCCGATGTTTTTGGTGTTCGCGCCGGTGAAGGCGCCCTTCTCGTGACCGAACAGTTCGGCTTCGATCAGGTCGCGCGGGATCGCCGCCATGTTGATCGGTACGAATGGGCCGGAGCGGCGCTTGCCGTAGTCGTGGAGCGCACGCGCAACGAGTTCCTTGCCGGTGCCGGATTCGCCCGTAATCATCACCGTAAGATCGGTCTGCATCAGGCGCGCGAGCAGCCGGTAGATTTCCTGCATCGCCGGCGAGCGGCCGACGAGCGGAATGTTCTCCATGTCTTCCGGCTTTGCCGGCGTTGCGTTGGTCTTTTTCGGCTCGGAGAGCGCGCGCCCGACGATGCCAATGAGCTCTTTCAGATCGAACGGCTTCGGCAGGTATTCGTAGGCGCCGTGCTCGGACGCCTTGATCGCAGTCATGAACGTGTTCTGCGCGCTCATGACGATCACCGGCAGCTCGGGGCGCATTTTCTTTAGGCGCGGCAGCAGGCTGAAGGCATCCTCGTCCGGCATCACGACATCGGTAATGACGAGATCGCCGTCGCCCTGGCTGACCCAGCGCCAGAGCGTCGCTGCGTTTCCGCAGGACCGCACTTCGTATCCGGCGCGAGACAAGGCCTGACTGAGCACGGTCCGGATCGCGGCGTCGTCGTCGGCTACAAGAATATTTCCAGAAGGCATTTGCGCCGTCCTCATTGATCCGAATGCGCTGACGCGCCGTTGTGCGAATAGGTTGGCAGCAGGACACGGAAGATCGTGCGTCTCGGCTGGCTGTCGCATTCGACGATGCCGCCGTGGTCGCCGATGATTTTTGCGACCAGCGCGAGCCCTAGCCCGCTGCCGCTGGTCTTCGTCGTGACGAATGGATCGAACAGATGCGGCCGCACGTCCTCGGGTACACCGGGACCGTTATCGCGCACGCAGAACTCGAGCGGCAGACTGACGCGCGTGGAAGACCCCGGCACGGTCAGACGAACCCCCGGCCGGAACGCGGTACTCAGATGAATTTCGCCGTCGTCGGCGTCGCCGATCGCTTCGGCCGCGTTCTTCATGAGGTTGAGGAACACCTGCACGAGCTGGTCGCGGTTCGCGAACACCGGCGGCAGCGAGGGATCGTACTCCTCGATGAACTTTATCCGGCTTGCGAAGCCGGAAGCGGCCAGCTTCTTTACGTGCTCCAGCACTGCGTGAATGTTCACGGCATCGCGCTCGATCGGCCGCTCGTCGGAGAAGACTTCCATGCGATCGACGAGCTTCACGATACGGTCGGCCTCGTCGCAGATGAGCCGTGTAAGCGCGCGGTCGCTATCGTCAGCGGACTGCTCGAGCAGTTGCGCGGCACCGCGAATACCGGAAAGCGGATTTTTGATTTCGTGCGCGAGCATGGACGCGAGCGCCGTCACCGAACGCGCGGCTCCGCGATGCGTAAGCTGGCGGTCGATCTTGTCCGCCATCGTGCGCTCCTGCAGCATCACGACGACCTGCTCGGGATTTTCCGGCATCGGCGCCACGTGAATATCCACGATGCGTTCGCCGCCGTTGCGCGGTGTGCCGAGATCGACGCGATACTCGTTCACCGCGGCGTTGCGCGCCCTCACCTGCTCGATCAGCGCGATCAACGGACTGCCGAATGGGACGATCTCGTGAATCCCGTGGCGGCGAAGCACGGGCGCGCCCGCTTCGAAGAAAGCCTCGGCGGCGGCGTTCGCATTCGCGATCAGTCCGCTCGGTGCGATCGTAATGACGGGGTGCGGCAATGCATCGAGCACCGCATCTGCGGCGCCAGAAATCTGGGCCATGGTTTTCTCCACGCGCGCGTTTCTCATACTGCGGATTTCCAGCCCAGTTCGTCGAAGGCGTCGTGGATGCCGAGCACGACGCGAGATGGCGCATTTTCGGCGAGCAGTTGCGCCCGCCAGCTTTTCACCCAATCCGCGGAAAGATTGACCGCACGCCCAGCCGCTTCGAGCGCCCAGCCGATATGCTTGCGCGCTTCCTTTGCACCACGCGCGTGACCGTATTGGCCGAGCCAGGCGTCGTAGAGCTCAATGAGGTTGTCGCGCTGATCTTCGATCGCGGGATCGCTGGTGCGCGCTCCGTTTTCGATGAAGCGGGCAATATTTCCGGGCAGCCACGGCCTTCCGCGCGCCGCACGCCCGACCATCACTGCGTCCGCACCCGATTCCGCGATCATCGCTGCGGCATCTTCATAGGTTTCGAGATCGCCATTCGCGACCACCGGAATCGAAACCGCCGCCTTCACGCGCGAGATCGCGCGCCAGTTCGCTTTGCCTTTGTAGAATTGCTGGCGGGTGCGGCCGTGCACCGTCACCATCTTCACGCCTGCGGCCTCCGCGCGGCGCGCAAGCTCAGGCGCAACAATCGAGTCGTCGTCCCATCCGAGGCGCATCTTGACCGTGACGGGAATTTTCACGGCACTAATCGCCGCTTCGATCAGGCGAACCGCGTTATCGGCGTCGCGAAGCAACGCCGCGCCCGCGGCGCCGGTTGTTACGCATTTCGCGGGACAGCCCATGTTGAGATCGACGATGTCCGCGCCTGCTGCCTCCGCAATGCGCGCGCCTTCCGAGATCCAGCGCGCCTCGCAGCCCGCAAGCTGCACGACATGGTGACCGACGCCGGAACCCTCGGCGCGAAGCTGCGCCTCAGCGCTGCCGCCCGCCAGCCACTCACAAGCGATCATCTCGGAAACCACGAGGCCGGCACCGTAGCGGTGCGCCATCCGCCGGAACGGCAGGTCTGTGATGCCCGCCATCGGCGCGAGAAAAGCCCGCGCCACGATCTCGTGCGGCCCGATCTGAAAACCCAGGATATCCGTTTTGGCTACCAAGCTACCCCTGCCTACAAAATAGGCCCGAAAATTCGTGCACACATCTTAGTCAAGTCTAGTTCGGAGGCAAGGGCTTTATTGCAATGCACCCAACGGGACCTATGCACCGGAATAGGCTAGGAAATCAGCGAAATCCGTGTCTTTCGGACGGTAGGAAATGGAATTTGCAGCCCTGGTAGTGGCCGGAGGTGGTGGAACCCGCGCAGGCGCGGGCCGGCCCAAGCAATACTGGCTGTTACAGGGCGAGCCGGTTCTGCGCCATTCGCTCCGGTTATTCACAGATCATCGCGATATCGGCGCCGTTCAGGCGGTCATCCGTCACGAAGATGTCGCCGAATACGAGCGAGCCTCTGCGCGTCTGCCGAAGTGTCGACCGGCCGTCCCCGGCGGGAAGACACGCCAAGCATCCGTCCTCGCGGGCTTGGAAAGTCTGCTGCCTACTGCGCCGCGTTTCGTGCTCGTCCACGACGCGGCGCGTCCTTTTGCGGATGCCGCGTTGATCGACCGCGCCATCAAATCGGTACGCAAGACCGGCGCTTCGATCCCTGCGATCCCTGTCTCGGATACGATCAAGCGCGTCGATAAATCCGGCCTGATCAAGGCGAATGTCGAACGCAGCGAACTGCGCGCGGTGCAGACGCCGCAGGCGTTCGAATTCGAGGCGTTGCTCGCAGCGCACCGCCGCGCGGCAAAGGAAGGTCTGCTCAATTTCACCGACGACGCGGCAATCATGGAATGGGCCGGCGAGCCCGTAACGGTTTTCGAGGGCAGCCCGGCAAACCTGAAGCTGACGACGCCGGAAGACTTCGACCGCGCGACCGCCTATGCAGCCCAGGTATTAGGTGATGTCCGCACCGGAACCGGGTACGACGTGCACGCCTTTACAGATGGCGATCACGTCACGCTGGGCGGGGTCAAAATTCCTCATGCGAAGAAGCTTGCCGGCCATTCCGACGCCGACGTTCTCCTGCACGCGATTACCGACGCCATCCTCGGGGCGATTGCCGACGGCGACATCGGTCATCACTTCCCGCCTTCGGACGCAAAATGGCGCGGCGCGGACTCTGCGATGTTCATTCGGTTTGCCGTGGAGCACGTCCGGGCCCGCGGCGGCATGATCGCGCATATTGACGCGACGCTGATCTGCGAAGCGCCGAAGATCGGCCCGCATCGCGATGCGATGCGCACGAAAATCGCCGAAGTATGCGGGATCGAAATAGGCCGCATCGGCGTTCAGGCAACTACGAATGAAGGCCTCGGCTTCCTCGGCCGGGGCGAAGGCATTGCAGCAATGGCGACGGCGACGATCCGCCTGCCCTGGACTAGGAAATGACGCACAAGCCGAGAAGCGACGAGGAGATGCGCGATGCAGCCGAGCGCGTACTCGAACTTTGCCGGGTGAAGAAATTCACGCTCGCAACCGCGGAATCCTGCACCGGCGGCCTGTGTGCGGTGACGATCACCGACATTCCGGGATCGTCCGATGTCTTCGACCGCGGCATCGTCACGTACTCGAATAAAGCGAAGCAGATGCTGCTGGGCGTGCCGGAAGCGCTGCTAAACGAGCACGGCGCGGTCAGCGCCCCAGTGGCAAAAGCCATGGCGGAAAGCGTGATCCGCGCGACGAATACGCAGGTCGGCCTGTCGGTGACCGGTATCGCCGGCCCCGATGGCGGCAGCGAAGAAAAGCCGGTCGGCCTTGTCTTCGTCGGCGGCGCGCTCGCGAGCGGCGCGCATCACGTGCGCGAATGCCGGTTCGGCGATCTCGGACGATGCGAAATTCGCCGCCGTTCGGTCATCGCCGCCTTTGCGCTTCTCGAAGAATTGCTCGCGAAGCCGATCAAGCCGCAGGTTTAGAATTTTTTACGGATCATCGCGCTGATGAGATCGGAATAGTCGTCGGTCCAGGGGTGCACGCCCTCCGGCGCGACCGGTTCCCAGCCCTGCAAGCGGGCAATGCCGGCAATCTCGCGCCAGTCGCGCGCAAGCACCGCGACGGTCGCGTTCGATTTGTAATCCTGCGCGAAGTTATTCGCCGACATATCCGTCTTCACGAGCGTCACGAGCCCCTCGCTCGCACCGACCGCGGCAACGATCTTCGACAATTCGAGATGCCGGTTCGAAATGTGCATCACGATAACGCCGTTATGGTTCAGGCGGGAAAGATAGCCGGCGACCGCCTCGCGGGTCAGCAGATGCGCCGGAATCGCATCGGAAGAAAAAGCATCCAGCACGATCAGATCGTATTTCGTCTGCGAAGCCGAAAGCGTCAGCCGCGCATCGCCTAGCACAATCGGCATGCCGGGTGCGCAGCTTGCGATGAAGCGGAAACTTTGCGGGTCACGCGCGAGCCGGACGACTTCCGGGTCGATTTCGAAGAAGGTCCAGCTTTCGCCCTGCTCGCGATAACAGGCGAGACTTCCGGTGCCGAGGCCGACCGCCGCGACATTCGTGAGCTTCCCGCGCGCCGCGCGTGTTGCGAGAATGGTCTCCGAAATCGGCCCGCCACGATAGTAATAGGCAAGCGGCTCGGCGCGATCAGTCACCGGTGTGCCGTCGGCGTTCTTGACGCGGTCGGCGCCATGGATGGTCGTGCCGTGGAATAGCAAACGGTATTTGCCGTCCGCGCTGTCTGCGATCTTGTGTACGCCGAAGAAGCTCCGCGTGGTTTCTACATTCGTCTGTCCCGGTTGCCACAGACCGCTGAAAGCGAAGGCGAGCACAACAAGGCCGAACATACGTGCGGGATTTTCTCGCGAGAACAGGATCAGCGCGGCAATAGAAATGAGCACCGCCTGAAACGCGATCATCCAGCCCACCGGAATGCGCAACCCGGTGAGGAAGTGAACGGCAAACAGAACCAGCGCCAGCACAAGGGGCAGCGCGGCGGCGGTCGCCGTCTCGCGCAAGCCGCGAGAGAACGCGGCGGGCATCGCGAGCACCGCGGCGGCGACCAGGATCGGATATTCCGTCGTCGTCGAAAACACGTTCGGCGCGATCAGGCCGGTGAATACGCCGCCGATCACACCGCCGATCGAGGTCGCCAGATAGAAATCCGTGAGACGCTCCGGCGCCGGGCGGCGACGGTAGAGTTCGCCGTGACACAACAGCGTCAGCACAAAGAATCCGATCAGGTGCAGCGAGATCGTGATCGCCCAATAGGCGCGGTCGCCGCCGAGCATGCTGATCGCAAGCGGCGCGATCACGTAAGGTACGAGCCGCACCACGGTGCCGTGCGAAATCCACGGCTTGTCGTTAAAGACAGCCACGAACGTCAGCAGATAAAGTGCAAGCGGTACGACCCACAGAAAAGGTGCTGCGGCAACATCGGTGCTGATATGCGCGGTTACGGCAACCACAAGGCCCGAGGGGATAGCGGCAAGACCGATCCAGGAAAGTTTCGCTGCGAGTGAAGGCTTCGCCGCCCGAGAGCCCGCTTCGCGCTTCACGACGGCGCCGGAGGCGACGACGAGCGCGGCAAGCGCGATCAGAACGGCGAGCAATCCGAAACCGGCGGCCCACGCCGCCGTCTGCTCGCGCAGCGTGAAGAACGGCTCGATCAGGACCGGATAAGCAAGCAGTGCTGCGAACGAGCCGAGATTGGATGCGGCATAAAGCACATAGGGGTTTGATGCGCGCGGATGACCGCTGTCGGCGAACCAGCGCTGGAGAAGCGGTGCGCTCGCTGCGAGCGCCGTGAACGGCAAGCCGATTGAAGCTGCGAAAAGAACGAGCAGCCAGATCTCGATATGCGAAGACGGCGGCGTGCCGAAACCGCTGGCAATCCCGAGCGGAAGCGTGAGCGCCGCAATTCCGAGTAAGCCAAGATGGATCAGCGCGCCGTGACGCGGCGCAAAGTATTTCGTCAGCCAGTGTGCGTAAGCATACCCGAGCAGAAGCGCCGCCTGAAAAAACACCATCGCGACCGACCAGATCGCGGGCGCGCCGCCGAGTTTCGGCAGCACCATCTTCGTGAACATCGGCTGCACGGCAAAAAGCAGCAGCGCGGAGACGAAAAGCGTCGCCGCGAAAATAGCGGGCGCGCTGCGGAAAAGCCGGGACGCGACCGGTTGGGCTTGCGGGGCGGCTTCGATGGATGACATGCGGCTCGCATGGGCTCCGGGAATCGGGCCCATGCCTTATCGCCAATGTCTTAAATTGCCTTTACGGGCTTAAAGCGCCTTTTCCCGGTAGATTTTGTCAGCCCGCTTCTCAAAGGCTTCGGCAAAGCGCCGGAAAGCGGAATCGAACAAGGCGCCCATCACCAGCCCGAGCATCTTCGACCTGAATTCGTAGGCAATGAAGAAATCGGCCTCCGAGGAATTCTCGCCCTCCGGCCGGAAGCGCCAACGGTTCTCGAGATGCGAAAACGGGCCGTCGAGATACTCGACCAGAATAGCGAGCTTCGGCCGGTCGAGCGTGACCCGGCTCGAGAATGTCTCACGGATCAGCTTATAGGCGACCGTCATATCCGCAATGATGATCTCGACACCCTCCGCCTCGCCGCTGCGTTTGCGCACATAGAGGCTTTCGCACATCGGCACGAATTCGGGATAGCGCTCCACGTCAGCGACGAGATCGAACATCTTCGCCGCCGAGTGCTTCACGCGGCGCGTGGTGCGATAGGAGTGCATCGGGTTTAGCCGCGCGTTTACGCGTTCTCGCGCGCTGCGCGCAACTTCTCGAAGTCCTCGCCGGCATGATGCGACGAGCGCGTCAGCGGCGACGACGACACCATCAGGAAGCCTTTGGCGCGCGCGATCGCCGCCAAATTTTCGAACTCGTCCGGCGTGACATAACGCACGATCGGGTGATGCTTGCGGCTGGGCTGAAGATACTGGCCGATGGTGATGAAATCGACCTCCGCCGAGCGCAGGTCGTCCATCACCTGCAGGACTTCGTTCCGCTCCTCGCCCAAGCCCACCATGATGCCGGACTTTGTAAACATGCGCGGGTTCAATTCCTTCACACGCTGGAGCAGTCGCAGCGAATGGAAGTACCGCGCGCCCGGCCGCACGGGCAGATAGAGCGACGGCACGGTTTCGAGATTGTGGTTAAAGACATCCGGTGTCGCCTCAACAACAACTTCAAGCGCGCCGTCCTTGCGCAGAAAATCCGGCGTCAGCACTTCGACGGTCGTTTCCGGATTGTGCTTGCGGATCGCACGAATGGTCTGCGCGAAATGCTCTGCGCCGCCGTCTGAGAGATCGTCGCGGTCGACCGAAGTTACGACGACATGCTTCAGACCGAGCTTGGCTGTCGCCTCAGCAACTTTCTCGGGCTCGTCCGCGTCGAGCGCTCCCGGCAACCCGGTCTTCACATTGCAGAACGAGCACGCGCGCGTGCAGGTGTCGCCCATGATGAGGAAGGTCGCGTGCTTTTGTGCCCAGCACTCGCCGATATTCGGGCACGACGCTTCCTCGCAGACCGTATGCAGACCGCCCGCGCGCACGAGCCGCGCGGTCTCGCTAAACGCGCCCGGTCCCGGCGCGCGCACGCGGATCCAGTCGGGCTTCGGCAGCAACGCCGAATCCGCCCGGTGCGCCTTTTCAGGATGGCGCGGCCGGGCGTTTTTCTTCAGCGTGTCGATGACGACGGTCATGCTTCTTGCGTTATCTCACATTGTCGAACGGCGGCTCTGGATCATGCGCCAGGCGAAGATAAGAATGATCGCACCGATACTGGCAGCGATCAGCCCGCGCCAGAAACCGAAAACCTGAATCTGCGCGACTTCAGCGAGCTTGTTGCCGACGAACGCACCGGCAACGCCAACGATCAAATTGGTGAACAGGCCGTGGTTGCTCGAAGTCACCTTCTCCGCGATCCAGCCGGCGATCAGGCCGATGATGAGTGTCAGAAAGAAGCCGGTGGTCGGGTTGCCGAGCAGCGTTTGTGCGTCGTTCATCGTGTCACCCCATTGTTAAAAATGCATCGACTCGATCATACATGAATCACGCGGCCATAGGCATCCATCACGCTCTCATGCATCATTTCGGAGAGCGTCGGATGCGGGAACACCGCGTGGATCAGTTCTTCTTCTGTGGTCTCGCAGTTCATCGCGATCACAAAGCCCTGGATCAGCTCGGTGACTTCCGCGCCGATCATATGCGCGCCAATCAGTTCCCCGGTCTTCTTGTCGAAGATCGTCTTGACGAAGCCCTCGGTCTCGCCGAGCGCGATCGCCTTGCCGTTGCCCATGAACGGGAAACGCCCGACGCGGATTTCGCGCTTTTCTTCTTTCGCGCGCTTCTCGGTAAGGCCAACTGACGCGATCTGCGGGTGACAATAGGTGCAGCCGGGAATCCGGTTCTTCTCCATCGGATGCGGCTTCAGCCCCTTGATCGCTTCCACGCAGATGACGCCTTCATGTTCGGCCTTGTGTGCGAGCATCGGCGGGCCTGCCACGTCGCCGATGGCATAGATGCCGGCGACATTCGTCTTGCCGTAGCTGTCGGTGACGATGGTGCCGCGATCGATCTTCACGCCGAGCGCTTCGAGCCCGAGGTTCTCGATGTTGCCGGCGACGCCGACCGCCGAGATCACGCGCTCGTATTCGATGGTCTGCGCCTTGCCCTTGCCGTCGTCGATGGTGGCAATAACCGAGTTCGATTTTTTGTCGAGTTTCGTCACCTTCGTGCCGGTGAGGATCTTGATGCCCTGTTTCTCGAAACGCTTGCGCGCGAAGGCGGCAACTTCCTCGTCCTCGACCGGAAGGATTTGCGGCAGCACTTCCACAACGGTCACTTCCGAACCCATCGTGCGGAAGAAAGAAGCGAACTCGATTCCGATCGCGCCCGAGCCGATCACGAGCAACGACTTCGGCATGCTTGAAGGCACCATCGCCTCGAAATAAGTCCAGATCAGTTTCTTGTCCGGCTCGATGCCCGGCAGCACCCGCGGCCGCGCGCCGGTCGCGACGATGATGTGCTTCGCCTGATACGTGCCGGCACCCTTCCCGGTAACCGTCACGGTTCCCGGCTTCGCAATCTTCGCCTCGCCGTCGATCACCGCGATCTTGTTCTTCTTCATCAGAAAGCCGACGCCGCCGTTGAGCTGCTTTGCAACCGCGCGCGAGCGCGCGACGACCGCCGCCGCATCGAAGGAAACATTGGAGGCCGAGAGGCCGTAATCCTTCGCATGCTGCATGTAGTGATAAATTTCGGCGGAGCGCAGAAGCGCCTTCGTGGGAATGCATCCCCAGTTGAGACAGATGCCTCCGAGATGGGCACGCTCAACGACCGCGGTCTTGAAACCAAGCTGTGCGGATCGGATCCCGGCGACATAGCCGCCCGGACCGCCGCCGATAATCAGCACATCGAAATTCGTTTCCGCCATGTTGCAGTGCCCACTCCGGTTTGCCGTGCATTTAGCAGGCAAAGCCCCGCAGAGTCAGCCGCGGCGCGGAACAACAGCCCTGCCGCATCTGCATATGACGGCGCCGTAATTGTACGGCAAGGCTTGTAGAAACCGCCCCCGCCCGCGTACCCTCCCCGCCAAGAAGAACAAGCGGCCGGCCACTGCGCCTTCCGCATTTGGGAGAGGACTAATGAAACGCCATACGACTGCGGCTGTGCTCGCGTTGGGCATCGCCGTCGCTATCGCTACGCCCGCCGCTTCCCAGGAAAAGCGCGACATCCGCCTCATGACCGGCCCCCAGGGCGGCGTGTGGGTGCCGCTCGGCGGCCAGTTGAAAGATCTGTGGGAGAAGGCGATTCCGGGCTTGAGCGTTCTTTCGCTGCCGGGCGCCGGCATCGCCAACGTTCGCGGTCTCGAAGAGGGCAAGGCGGACGTCGGCTTCGGCAACTCGATCTCGACGGTCGATGCGCTCGCCGGCCGCGAGCCGTTCAATAAGCCGCACAAGAACGTCTGCAACATCGCGACGCTCTATCCGCAGTATTATCAACTCGTCGTCCGCGCCGACGCGAACATCAATTCCGTCGCCGACCTGAAGGGCAAGGGCGTGACCACGCAGCAGCGCGGCAACACCGGCGAGCTGATCACCAAGCAGCTCCTCCAGGTCCATGGCCTGACCTACAACGACGTGAAGATGAGCTTCGTGTCTTATACGGACTCCGTCTCGCAGATGCAGGACGGTCACGCCGTTGCGTTCGGTCTCGGCACCGCGATCCCGGCGGGCTCGGTGATGGACCTCGCCTCCGCGCGCGACATCAAGCTCGTCGACCTGTCGTCGAGCCTCGCCGGCATGAAGAAGCTGAACCCCGGCTATACGCTCGTGACCGTGCCGGGCAAGACCTATCCGAAGAACGACAAGGACGTGCAGGTGATCGGCTATGCAACGCACCTGGTCGCGTCCTGCAACTTGCCGGAAGACGTCGTTTACACGATGACCAAGACCATCGCACAGAACATTCCGCAGCTCGCGCTCTTGAACAAGGCGATGACCGGCCTGACGCCGAAGCAGATGGCGGAAGACATCGGCATCCCGTTCCACAAGGGTGCGGCCCGCTTCTATAAAGAGTCGGGCGTAAACGTCGTCACCAACTAAACTGAATAACGCGCGGCCCGGATAACCTCCGGGCCGCTTTCCTGTTTTAGACCGGCGAAAATTCCATGACTCTTGCGCGAACTCACTCGGCAGCCATCCGCCTCTTCATCGTGCTCGTTTCGGTCGCGATGGTGCTCTATCACTCATGGGTCATTCTCGCCGGTCCGCCCGAAGCGATCGTGTTCCGCGCGACCCATCTCCTGTTCGCGCTGCTACTCGCGTATTTGATCTATTCGAGCACATGGCGTCCTGACGCGAGACCAACGGGACCTTTCGGCTATTTCTGGCTCGCAGTTTCCGCGTTGCCGCTGTTCTACATCGTCTTTCGCGCCGGACACTATTTCCCGCGCATCGCCGGCAGCGTGCCGATGTCGACCAACGACGCCGTCGTCGTGACGCTGGCATTCTTCGCCTTGCTGGAGTTTGCGAAATACTTTTTCTACCGGCACCCGGTCGAGAAAAAATATCCCGGACCGTCGCTGCTCGACTATGTGTGGTTGATCGCCGCCGTCGCGCCGCTGATCTACATCTTCTGGAACTACAATTACTTCGTCGAGCGCATTTTCTACATCGACGATCTGTCGACGCTCGATGTGATCATGGCGACCTGCTGCATCGTGACCGTGCTCGAGTCGACGAAGCGCGTCGTCGAACCGTCGCTGCCGCTGATCTCGATCGCATTCCTCGCCTACGGTCTGTTCTTCGTGAACCTCGAGACGATGCGGACGCTCGATCATCTCTACATGACGACGGAAGGCATCTTCGGCCTGCCGATTGCGACCTCCGCGACCTTCGTGCTGATCTTCGTGATCTTCGGCTCCTTTATGGAGCGCACTGGCACCGGCCAGCTCTTCATGGATTTCGCGATGGCTGCGACCGGCCACACCGCGGGCGGGCCCGGCAAGGTATCGGTCGTATCTTCGAGCCTGTTCGGCACGATCTCGGGCAGCGCGGTCGCAAACGTAATGGTCGACGGTCCGATTTCAATTCCGCTGATGAAGCGTTCGGGCTTCCCGCCGCATTTCGCAGCGGGCGTCGAAGCGACCGCATCGACCGGCGGCCAGATCATGCCGCCGATCATGGGCGCGGCAGCCTTCGTCATGGCCGAAATTCTCGCGGTGCCTTACGCACAGATCGTTATCTGGGCGATCATTCCGGCGATCCTTTATTACGTCGCCTGCTTCGCCGCTGTTCACTTCGAAGCGAAGCGCCGCGGTATTCTCGGTGTCCCGCGCTCCGAACTGCCGAAGCTTTCGAACGTATTCCGCGAGCGCGGTCACCTCGCGATCCCGATCCTGATCATTCTCGGCTTCATGTTCGGCGGCTATAGCGCCCCCTACGCGGCACTGATGGGCACGCTGTTCTGTTTCCCGATCGCATGGTGGGGGCCGCGCGCATTGCTCGTCATGCCGCTGCTGAACATCGTCAAGCTATTCTATCCCGTGCCGCTCGACGTCCCGCACTTTACGTTTACGAGCACGATGTTCACGTACTTCACCGGCATCAGTGTTCCGCTTAACCCCTGGATCGAAACCGCCATCGTTTCGGCGATTATCATCTGGTGGGATTACCGCTTGCGCACCGCCGGCCGCGCGACCCTTCTTCCTATCAATCCTGCTTCCATCATCGAAGCCTGCGTCGATGGCGCGAAGAACAGCCTCGGCGTCGCGCTCGCCTGCGCCGCTGCCGGTGTCATGATTGGCGTTATCACGCTTTCGGGCATGGGCATCGTGTTCACGCAATATGTCGTCGCACTCTCGCAGAGTTCGCTGTTCATGGCGCTGGTCATGACTGCGATCGCGGGCCTGATTCTCGGCACCGGGCTGCCGACGACGCCGTCCTACATCATCATGACCGCGCTTCTTATCCCGGCGGTGATGAAACTCGGCGTCATCGAACCCGCCGCGCACATGTTCGCGTTCTATTACGCGATCCTGTCTTCGATCACGCCGCCGGTCGCACTCGCAGTCTTTGCGGCGGCGGGCCTTGCGAAAGCGGACATGAATAAGAGTAGCTGGGCCGCGATGAAGATCGGCACCGCCGGCTTCATCATTCCCTTCATGTTCGCTTATCAGCCGGCGCTTTTGATGATCGGCACCTGGCCGGAAATCATCCTTGCCTTCTGCACGTCATCGGCGGGTATCGCATTTATCGCCGGTTCGTTGCACGGCTATTTCCTGACCAACACGCTGGTGTGGCACCGGATCGCGCTCGGGCTCGCGGGTTTCCTGCTGATCTTCCCGGGTATCTGGTTCGATCTCGGCGGCTTCGGTTTGGGTGCGGTCGTGCTCGGTCATCAATACATGACGAAGCAGCGCGAGCGGAAACCGGCGACGCCCTAATCAGAGCCGCTTCGTCGCGCTCTGCACGCAGTCGCCGTTCATCGTGCCGAACAGTTCGTCGGCCTTTGCGAACAGCCGGGCGCTGTCGCCGGTCTGCATCTTGTGCGCAAGATCGACGATGCGCGTCAGCTCGTTGGAGAGCGCGGTGTATTGCGCACGTTTCTCTTCGCCCTGAAAATTGGCGAGGAAGGTTCCAAGGGCAGCGAAACGGCTGACCGAATTTAGCGCCTCCGAAGACGCGGCGGTCACGGCCGGCGCGTTGGGATTCTTCTCGCGCTCTAGCGCGGAAGAGAGCGCGGACGTGCGGAATTTGATCTGGAAATATGCGTCGATCAGGTCCTTGCACGTGCGCGCGGTCTCGCCGCGCGACACGCTGGTCTGGATCAACTCGACATAGCGCGTGTTGAGATAGGCCTGGTACATCGTCGCGACCAGCGAGAGCGCGGCGACGAAGAACGAGATGTAGGCGAAGATATTCGCGTTACCTTTCTCGGCAGGTTGCTGTTTTGGCTTCTGCGTTCTTGCCATGACCGTGCTTTCTTTGTCCTTCCACAGCATATCACGCCATCAGCGAAAGCGGCTTTTCGATCGCCTCGCGGAAGGCGGCGAGCAGCTGCGCGCCGAGCGCGCCATCGACCGCACGGTGATCGCAGGAAAGGGTCACCGTCATCATATTGGCCGCAACGATCTGGCCGTCCCGGACGACCGCGCGCTCTTCACCCGCGCCGACCGCGAGGATGGTCGCATGCGGCGGGTTGATCACAGCCGCGAAGTCCTTGACGCCGTACATGCCGAGATTGGAGATCGCGGTCGTGCCGCCCTGGAATTCGTTGGGCTTGAGCTTTTTCGTCTTCGCACGCGCGGCGTAATCCTTCATCTCGTTCGAGATCGCGGAGAGCGATTTGCCCTCGGCGCGGCGGATCACGGGCGTGACCAGCCCGCCCGGAATCGCGACGGCAACGCCGATGTCCGAGTGCTTATGACGAAGCATTGCGCTTTCGGTCCAGGTCGCGTTCGCATCCGGCACTTTCTGGAGCGCGACTGCCATCGCCTTGATGACGAAGTCGTTCACCGAAAGTTTGAAAGTCGGCTTGCCGTCCTTGTCCTGCGGCGCGGTCGCGTTGATTTCCTCGCGTACGCGCAAGAGCGAGCCGATGTCGCAATCTGCGGTCAGATAGAAATGCGGGATTGTGAGCTTCGACTCTAAGAGACGTCGCGCAATCGTCTTGCGCATAGAGTCGTGCGGCACGCTCTCGTAAGAGCCTGCTTCGTAAAGCGCGCGGATCTGGTCGTCGCTCGGAACGGAAATACCCGGCACGGTCCCGCCGGAGGGCGCCGAGGGTGCGCGCATCTGCGCGCCGCCGGTGCGTGCGCTCTCGATGTCGCGCGCGATGATACGCCCGCGCGGGCCGGTGCCGCTCACGCGCGCAAGATCGATGTTCGCGTCTTTCGCGAGACGCCGCGCCAGCGGCGAAGAGAATACGCGCCCGCCGCTGCCGTTATTCAGAGCCCCCTCACCCGCCGCGCTTCGCGCGACGACCTCTCCCCCTCGGGGAGAGGTTGAAGCCGTGACCGCCGCACTGCCTGCTCCCTCTCTCCGTTGGGGAGAGGGTTGGGGTGAGGGGGTACTGCTTTGCTTTTGCGTCTGCGGTTTCGGCGCGGATGACGAGGCTTTCGCCGCGGCGCTCGCGTCTTCGCCTTCTTCGGCGAGCACCGCGATCACCTGATTGACCGGAACGTCGGCGGTGCCTTCCGGCACCATGATCTTCGCGATCGTACCCTCATCGACCGCCTCGACTTCCATGGTCGCCTTATCGGTCTCGATCTCGGCGATCACGTCGCCCGCTTTGACCTTGTCGCCCTCTTTCTTCAGCCACTTCGCAAGTTTGCCCTTCTCCATCGTGGGCGACAGCGCGGGCATGAGGATGTTGACGGGCATCGCGCGAACCTCAGCGATACGTCACGGCGCGAGCAGCTTCGATAACCTTCGCCGCATTCGGCAGCGCGAGTTTTTCGAGGTTCGCAGCATAAGGCATCGGTACGTCTTCGCCAGTGACGCGCTTCACCGGCGCATCGAGATAGTCGAACGCTTCCTCCATGATGCGCGCGGCAATTTCCGAGCCCACGCCGAATTGCGGCCAGCCCTCTTCGACGGTGACGCAGCGGCCGGTCTTCTTCACGGACTCCACGATCGTCTGCATGTCGAGCGGGCGGATGGTGCGCAGATCGATGACTTCCGCAAAGATATGTTTCTTGGCGAGTTCCTCCGCGGCTTCGAGCGCATAGGTCATGCCGATGGACCACGCGAGGATCGTCACATCTTTTCCGGGACGCGCGATCTTCGCTTTGCCGATCGGGACCAGATAGTCGTCGAGCTTCGGCACCGGGAACGTCTTGCCGTAAAGAATCTCGTTCTCGAGGAAGATTACCGGGTTGGGATCGCGGATCGCGGATTTCAGCAGGCCCTTCGCATCCGCCGCGGTGTAGGGCGAAACGACCTTCAAGCCCGGAATGTGCGCGTACCACGAAGCGAAATCCTGGCTGTGCTGCGCGGCGACGCGCGCGGCGGCACCATTCGGGCCGCGAAACACGATCGAGCACTGCACCTGGCCGCCGGACATGTAGAGCGTCTTCGCGGCCGAGTTCACGATCTGATCGATCGCCTGCATCGAAAAGTTGAAGGTCATGAACTCGACGATGGGTTTTAACCCCGTGAAGCCCGCACCGACGCCGACGCCGGCAAAGCCGTGCTCGGTGATCGGCGTATCGATCACACGCTTGGCGCCGAATTCCTGCAGCAAGCCTTGGGTGACCTTGTACGCGCCCTGATATTCCGCGACTTCCTCGCCCATCACGAAGACGCCCGGATCGCGCCGCATCTCTTCGGCCATCGCGTCGCGCAGTGCTTCGCGCACCGTCTGGTTCGCCATCTCGGTGCCTTCAGGCACATCGAGTTCGACCGGCGCGGCTTCAACGGGTTTCTCGGCGGCGGCCGGACGCTTCTCTAACGTCGCGTCCGCTTTCTTCGCAGGCGCCTCAGCTTTTTTCGACGCGGATTTGGCGGGCGCATCCGAAGCGCTCTCGCCCTCGCCTAGGATCAGCGCGATCGGCGTGTTGACCGCGACATCCTGTGTGCCTTCGGGAACCAGAATTTTGCCGAGCTTGCCTTCGTCGACCGCCTCGACTTCCATCGTCGCTTTGTCGGTCTCGATCTCCGCGATCACATCGCCCGCTTTAACGTCGTCGCCTTCGGCCTTGAGCCATTTGGCGAGATTGCCTTTCTCCATCGTGGGCGAAAGCGCGGGCATAAGAACTTCGATCGGCATTGCTTACCTTCAGCGCGGCGCTACGGCGACGATGAACGCGCCGCCGGCTACGAACATACAGACGAAAAATACCAGCATCGCGAGGTTCACCTTGCGCGCGTTGTCGCGCGCCTCGCCGGTCAGCTTGCCGTTCACGAATAGCCAGTTGAAGAACAATTGGCCGCGCAGATGCGATTGCTCGGCAGAAAGCGAGCCGTGCGTCCGCAGATAAAAGATGAACGCCGCGATCCAGCTGAAACCGATGCCGGCGATGGCGGAATAGGCAACGATGAAAGCAACTGTCCGCATCAAATCTCCTACCGCAATACGTCGGTATAGAGCTCCGATGCGTCGGGCTCCTGATCGTTGGTCGCGAACTCGGCGGATTCGTTCACGATCGTCCTGATCTCGGCATCGATTTTTTTGATCTCGTCTTCGGAAGCGAGCTTGCCTTCGAGAATGCGGTTGCGCACGCGCTCGATCGGATCGCGCTCGGTGCGCATCTTCTCGACTTCTTCCTTCGCGCGATATTTCGCGGGATCGGACATCGAGTGGCCGCGATAGCGGTAGGTCTGCATTTCGAGAATGAACGGACCCTCGCCGGTGCGCGCGTGTCCGACCGCCTTCATGCCCGCTTCGTAGACGGCGCGAACATCCATGCCGTCGACCTTCTCGCCGGGAATGTTGAAGGAGGCCCCGCGCCTCGAGAAGTCCTGCAACGCCGACGAACGCTCGACCGAGGTGCCCATCGCGTATTTGTTGTTTTCGATGATGTAGACCACCGGCAGCTTCCAGAGCTCCGCCATATTGAAGCTCTCGTAGACCTGGCCCTGGTTCGAAGCGCCGTCGCCGAAGTAAGTGAGACACACATTTCCGTTTTCGCGATAGCGGTTGGCAAACGCGATTCCGGTGCCGAGCGAAACCTGCGCGCCGACGATGCCGTGGCCGCCGTAGAAATTCTTCTCGATGCTGAACATGTGCATCGAGCCGCCTTTGCCTTTGGAATAGCCGCCGCGCCGGCCGGTGAGTTCGGCCATGACGCCGTTCGCTTCCATCCCGCAGGCGAGCATGTGGCCGTGGTCGCGATAGGCGGTGATGACCTGATCGCCCTCTTTGAGGGCCATCTGCATGCCGACAACCACGGCTTCCTGACCGATATAGAGATGGCAGAAGCCGCCGATCAATCCCATGCCGTAGAGCTGGCCCGCTTTTTCCTCGAAGCGGCGGATCAGGAGCATCTCGCGATACGCGGAAAGCTCCTGCTCTTTGCCCCACGCAGACGCTTTCGTTGCGCGCGAAACGGATTTGTCGGTTTTCTCGGCTTTGGCGGCGGCAGGCATTCTTGTTCTTGTCTCCCGTGAAATTTGCTTACCGCAAATCCTGCGGAGGCGCTACCGCTCTTGCTGGAATACAAGACGGATGCGCTTGAAACTAAAGGAAATTTCGGAGACGGCAGCCGGGACGAAACGAGATTGCGAGCGGCTCTATCAACGCCGCTGCAGCACCATGATCAAATCGTTCGGCATTGCGAAAGAAAGATCGCGGCGCGCCAGTTCTTCCAGGAGATCGGGATCGATCTGGTTCGAGCGCAAAAGCTGGTTGCGATGTTCGAGCGCCGCGCGCTCGATCACAAGCTGGTCGCGCTCGACGGTAAGGTTTGCGATCTCTTCCTTGAGCGCCTTGCCGGCCTCGATGCCGTAATTGCCGTGCTGCGCGTGGAACGCGAAATAGGCGATCATCGCAAAGGCGATGCAATAGAGCCCGAGAACACGAAAGAAGCGGCCAAGCCGCGTGCGCGTCACCATCCGGTCTTTATCGCCGGTCGGGGTTGCGCGAGCGTTAACACGCTAGCGGCGCAGCAATCCGCTCGTGCCGGAAGCCGAAGGCAGCGTCACCGAAGGCAGGGCACCCGGCGTAGTATCCAGTGCATCGGCGGCGGGATTGGACGCACCCAGCATTCGGAGTTGCACGCCGCCGATCGATGCTTCCACCGGCTTGAGCCGTTCGATCGCATCTCCCGCAGGCTGCGCGTTTTGAACGCTGAGATTCAGATTGGCTTTGCCGGTCAGCTCGCCGGCCGCGGCGGGTGTCGCATTTGCAATTCCCTGCAAGTTGGCGAGCGGCAGATCGTTTACTGCGAGATCGAAAGCGGCCGTATTCGCTCCGTGTGCACGGCCGAGGAAGTAACCGTAGCCGGTATAATAATAGTGGGATGAAATATATCCGCCGAAACTTCGGCGCGCTCCTGCGCAGGAATGAAATGAATCGGCGCAGTCTCTGTCTGCTGCAAGAGCGGAACATCGGCCCGGTCCGGCGTCTCGAAAACGCCGCGCGCAACCGGATTGAGCGATACCAGGACCGCCACGCTTACGAGGGCGCAAAGACCAACACAGGCGGTGAAGCGGTAGCGTCGGGGAATTCGCATCGTGCCCTGCTCCGTTCGCGCATTTTGTCCTGCGGAATGGAGCGAGAACGTGGCGTCAAAGTTCCCTAGGCCGGCAGCGCCTCGCGGCCGCCGTAACGCGCCTCGTCGCCCAGTTCCTCTTCGATGCGCAGGAGCTGGTTGTACTTGGCGGTGCGGTCCGAGCGCGCGAGCGAGCCGGTTTTGATCTGCCCGCAATTGGTGGCGACCGCGAGGTCGGCAATCGTCGCATCCTCGGTCTCGCCGGAGCGGTGGGACATGACCGCGCGATAGGCCGCGCGGTGCGCGGTATCGACCGCGGCCAGCGTCTCGGTAAGCGAGCCGATCTGGTTCACTTTGACGAGGATCGCGTTGGCGACCCCCTTCTCGATGCCCTCGCGCAGACGCTTCTCGTTCGTGACAAAAAGATCGTCGCCGACGAGCTGTACGTTCTTGCCGATCTTGTCGGTGAGAATTTTCCAGCCGGCCCAGTCGTCCTCGGCCATGCCGTCTTCGATCGAAATGATCGGATAACGCTTGCAGAGATCGGCGAGGTAGGAAGCCTGCGCTTCCGGATCGCGCGACTTGCCCTCGCCTTCGTATTCGTACTTGCCGTTCTTGAAGAACTCGGTCGCAGCGCAATCGAGCGCGATCAGGACTTCGCTGCCGGGCTTGTAGCCGGCGGCCTCGATCGACTTCATCACGAAGCCGAGCGCCGCATCGGCGTCTTTCAGGTTCGGCGCAAACCCTCCTTCGTCGCCGACGTTCGTGTTGTGCCCTGCGTCTTTGAGGCCCTTCTTCAAGGTGTGGAAGATTTCCGAGCCCATGCGCAGCGCGTCGCGAAACGTCTCCGCGCCGACCGGCATGATCATGAATTCCTGGAAGTCGATCGGGTTGTCGGCATGCGCGCCGCCGTTGACGATATTCATCATCGGCACGGGAAGCAGACGTGCGCTGGTGCCGCCGACATATCGATAGAGCGGCATGTTCGAGGACTGCGCCGCGGCTTTGGCGACTGCAAGCGATACGCCGAGGATCGCGTTCGCGCCGAGGCGGGCTTTGTTCGGCGTGCCGTCCAGCGCGATCATTGCGTTGTCGATCTTGGACTGCTCTTCGGCATCCAAGCCGCCGATGGTGTCGAAGATTTCGCCGTTGACGGCGGCGACCGCGTTCAGAACGCCCTTGCCGCCATAGCGCTTCTTGTCGCCGTCGCGGAGTTCGACCGCCTCGTGCGCGCCGGTGGAAGCGCCCGAGGGCACCGCCGCGCGGCCCATCGAGCCGTCTTCCAGATGTACTTCGACTTCAACGGTGGGAAAGCCGCGGCTGTCGAGAATTTCGCGGGCGCGGATGTCGGTGATTGCGGTCATGATGGGCCGGGCTTCTACCCGAACTGCCTCTGCCGCGCAAAGACCTTCCGGCGGATTAGTTAGCCGCCTTTGCGGAGCCGCCGAAGTGATACTCCCAGCGCGACACTATCTCGACGAAGCCGTTGGCCGCGACGCAGCCTGCGTCGGGCTCGGGCATGCGGTACTCGACCAGACGGCCGGTCCGTTCGGCTTTCGCGTAGCGGTAGAGGTCGGACCAATCGACGACTTCGACGCCGTCCTTGAGTTCGGCGAAGTCGCGGTTTCGGGTGAAGAGCGGGCTCGCGTTTTTCTCCCTTACGCATCGAAGCGACGCGTAGGAATTCGAGGCCGGATCGTAAACCAGGGGATTGATGCTGCGCTCGACAATCGGGCGTCACGTAGTACCAGGACGCGGCGAAGACCAGCAGCGTCGCCGCAAATCCATCCAGAAAACCGAACTTTGGCCATCTAAGGCGCATCGAGCTCTCCGACTCGACTGGACAGCTAAGGATAATCCGGTTTGATAACGCCATGAGTAAAAAATCGTTGCAGCTCGGCAAACCAACGCGAGTGCCCGCGTCCCCCGAAAAGGCCGCGCTGGACCGCGTGCCGAACCCGCATCCGGACACGGATTACGCCGCGCGCTTTACCGCGCCCGAATTTACGACGCTTTGCCCCATCACCGGCCAGCCCGACTTCGCGCATCTCGCGATCGATTACGTGCCGGGGAAATGGCTGGTGGAGTCGAAGTCGCTGAAGCTCTATCTCGCGAGCTTCCGCAATCACGGCGCCTTTCATGAAGACTGCACGGTCGCGATTGGCAAGAAACTCGTGAAGCTGCTCACGCCCAAGTATCTGCGCATCGGCGGCTACTGGTACCCGCGCGGCGGCATGCCAATCGACGTGTTCTGGCAGCACGGCAAATTGCCCGGCAGCGTCTGGCTTCCGGATCAGGGCGTCGCCCCCTATCGCGGACGCGGCTAAAAATTTGGAATGAGCCGAATCCTGATCACGAACGGCGACCACGCCGCGAATGCGCTCGCCGTCCATTTCCCTGACGCCGAAATTCTGATCTGGCGCGACGTACTGGTCGAAGGCCCGGTCCCCGGCGGTATCGGCGACGAAGTGCTCGCCGATATTCGCGCTAGTCACATCGAACAGGCTTTCGGCATGAGCGATGTGCGCGCCGATTTCAGACGCCGCGACGAAGCGTTCGCGCGCGTGGGATCCTTCGACCGCATCGAGTTGTGGTTCGAAACCGACCTGCACGATCAACTGCAGATCATCGAATTGCTCGCTCGATTGACGAAGCATCCGCCAACGTCCGCGCCGCTGCTCGCGCTGACCGCGCCGCCGCTTCCAAGCCACGTCGACAAGGCCGCGCGCAGCATGCGGCCTATCACAGCCGCCGATTACGAAACCGCATCGGCAATGTGGGATGCGTTCCGCGCCTCTTCGCCGGAGCGGCTGCAAGACTTGGCGGTACAAGTCGGCGCCCTACAGGAAGCCCGCGTGTCGTTCGCGCGCCTCCTTGAGGAGTATCCGTCGCCGCGAGACGGCCTCGGCCGCATCGAGCGCCGCGCACTGCTTGCGATCCGCGACGGCGCGATTACACCCGGCCTCGCATTCCGGCATTATCAGCAAACGGAAGAGCTGCCGTTTCTAGGCGACCTCGGGTTTTACTACCGGCTCGAACAGTTGGCCGGCGGAAACGCTCCACTCCTTCAGGGGCTGCCTGCCGGCGGCGTGGCGCTTGCCGCGCGAACGAACATGACCGTCGAATACACCCATACGCCGGTCGAACTGACGGCTGCGGGCAACGCTGTTCTGGAAGGCCACGCGGATTTTGTGAAGCTGAACCGCATCGGCCGCTGGATCGGCGGTGTGCATCTCACGAACGAAAATCTCTGGCGCTTCGATCCTTCGAGCAAAGCGCTGTCGCGCGGCTAAGTCTTCTTCGGAAACAGAAAATACATTCCGCCGATGCCGGTAACGGCGATGATGACGGCCGCGAGCAGGAGCGTCGCCGTCAGCCCGAGATACGCAAGCCCGTAATAATAAAAAATCGGGCCGACCGCATGCCCGGTAAAGAAGAATGACGAATGCAGCGCAATTGCCGAGCCGCGCGCCATCGGCGCAATTTCCGACGCGGCGAGCTGGAAGCAATTGTGCATCATGTAAAAGCCGACACCCATGATGCAGAACGCGGCGAACTCCACGCCCCATTCGAGCCGCAACGTCGAAACGCAAAGCATCGCGGCGGCGATCAGTCCGCCCTAGATCATGAGCCCGCGCGTACCGAATAGTTTCAGCAGTTGCGGAACGAACAAGCCGAACAACGCACCGCCGATCGCGAAGCCCGCGATCACGAAGCCCGCGATAGTCGCGCGATACTCGCCGCTCTCGTGCAGCAAAATCGCGACGAACGGAAAAATCCCGAAAATCGCGATGCCTTCGAGCAGCACGCCGAGATAAGTCCACTTCGCGCGGGGGTTCGCGAAGATCGTTTTGTAACTGTTGGCGGCAAAAGCGAGATCGAAGCGCGGACCCCGGTCGTGCTTCACGTCGCGAAAACCCCAAAGACCGATAAATAGTGCCAGCGCCCCGCAGGCAGTTGCCGCGAACAAAACGCCGCGCCAGTTCGTAAAGTCGCCGACAATGCCGCCGGCCCATGCGCCGGTAAGATTGCCGGCCAGCGCCGCGGCGACGTAGCGGCCGAGCGCGATCTGCCTGCGCTCAACCGCGACCGAATCCGAAACGAAAGCGAGACCGGCGGGAAAAATCGCTCCGGCGGCTACGCCCGAAATCAGCCGAGCGATCAAGAGCCAGGTGAAGTTCTGCGCGAATGCGCCCGCAAGCGTCGCGAGCACGAGCAGCGTCATGCCGGCGAGCATAAGCTTGGTTTTGCCGAAGAAATCGCCGACCGGGCCGAGCAGCGGCTGAATGACAGCAAACGGGAGTGCAAAGGCGGTCGCCAGCAGCGCCACATCCGCGGCCGGCATTCCGAATTCGCCGGAGATTTGCGGCACGACCGGATCGATCGAGCGCATGAACAGGCTGGTCGAGAACGCGATGAAACTTACGACGATAAGCGCCCGGTTCATGTTTTGGTTCTTGGTACTCTCGGGCGGCTAGCGCTTCGCTTTCGCAAGTTGATCGAATGCGATGAGATCTTTGAGCAGCGCCTCGAGATCCTTGAGCGGGATCATGTTCGGACCGTCGGACGGCGCCTTGTCCGGATCGGGATGCGTTTCGATAAAAACGCCCGCGACACCGACCGCGACCGCCGCGCGCGCGAGCACGCCGACATATTTACGCTCGCCGCCCGATGACGTTCCCTGTCCGCCCGGCTGCTGCACCGAATGGGTCGCGTCGAAAATCACCGGCGCGCCGGTATCGCGCAGCACCGGCAAGGCGCGCATATCGGAAACGAGCGTGTTGTAGCCGAACGAAACGCCCCGCTCGGTAACAAGCACATTCGCGTTGCCCGCTCCCGTCACCTTCTCGACGACGTTTTTCATATCCCACGGCGCAAGGAACTGCCCCTTCTTCACGTTCACGACGCGGCCGGTTTTCGCCGCGGCGGCGAGCAGATCGGTCTGACGGCAGAGAAATGCGGGAATCTGCAGCACATCGCAGGCTTCCGCGGCCCGCTTGCATTGTTCGATTTCATGCACGTCAGTCAGCGTCGGCAGACCAAGCTTCTCCTTGATCTCGGCGAAGACGGGCAGCGCCGCGTCGAGACCCATGCCGCGCGCGGCTTTCGCGCTGGTGCGGTTCGCCTTGTCGAACGACGACTTGTAGACGAGCCCGATCTTCAGCCTGCCCGCGATTTCCTTGAGCGCAGTCGCCACTTCGAACGCATGCGCGCGGCTTTCCATCTGACAGGGGCCCGCGATAAGGCTCAGCGGCAAGTCATTGCCGAAACGCACGCTTCCGGCAGAAACGGTGGTGTTCGGGGTGGGGTTGGCGAGGGGTTTGTTCATTGCGGCGGACCTTGCTTCTCCCCGCCGGTCCGGTCAACCGGCGGCGTTAACTTCAAGAGCAAGCACTGCACCGTATGCATGGATCACAAGGCGTCCGTTGCGTTCCTGCGCGGCTATTCCGCTCCTCGAAACGGCATCGCGGATTTTCGCGGCATTGCCCGCGAACACGACCGCGGAGAAGCGCAGCCCCCTGGACGTAGCCGGCTTAACACCGAACGCATCCTCGAACGGCCGTGGCTCGGTAATCTGCACGCTGCCGCGCGGCGTCTCTGCAACGACACCGAGCGAGGTCGAGCGTGGATCGCGGATGCCGGTCCAGGCTTGCAGGAAGTACTGGTGATCGGTCGGGCTTTCTGCGGTGAAGATCGCGCCCGATGCGCGAGAAACGCCGTTCCGATGCGTCGGTAATTCCTTGAACCAGAAGTTCTCCGGCCGTTTGTGCTGGCAGACGAAGGTCATCACATCCGCTGAATCCGGTTCGCGCAAAAAAGAAAGCGAGAACGCAAGCTCCGCTTCGCTGCCATCGGGCCGCTTCCCCATCCGGCCGAAGTCAAACACAGGAAATCCGCCAAAGCCCGCCTTGTCGAAAGCTGCCTTGTCGGCATTTGCATCGTTGCTCGCAAGCACCAACCCGCTCAAGCCTTCGCCGTTTCGCGCGAGAAAATCGCGATGAAAATGCGCAAACGAGGTCGGCCCGCCCTCGCCTTGGATTTTTTCCGGCTCCGCGACTTCGAGAATTTCGACATAAGAGCCGTCGAGTTGCACGATCCGGTTATGCGTGCCGAACGGATGTTTGTTGCGGCTGCTGACGAAAAAGCCGAGCTTCTCGTAAGTCGAGGCAGCCGCATCGAGATCGCGGACGAGATGGATAACGTGATCGATGCCGCGGGACATTGCCGATTAAACGAGTCGGCTCTGCTCGACCGCAGCGCCCACGAACGACGAAAACAGCGGATGCGGGTCGAACGGGCGCGATTTCAGTTCGGGATGGAATTGCACGCCGACGAACCACGGATGATCCGGATATTCGATGATCTCCGGCAGCACGCCGTCCGGCGACATGCCCGAGAACCGCATGCCTTTGCTCTCTAACCGCGCGCGATAAATCGTGTTGACCTCGTAGCGGTGCCGATGCCGTTCCTGAATCCGCGTGGTCCCGTAAATCTCCGCGACCCGGCTGCCTTTCGCGAGCATCGCCTGATATGCGCCGAGCCGCATGGTGCCGCCCAGGTTTCCGCCGGCTTCGCGCCGCTCGCGCTCGTTGCCGCGCAGCCATTCGGTGAGAAGTCCGACCACCGGCTCCGGCGTCGCGCCGAATTCGGTCGAGTTCGCGCTGTTGATGCCGGCGAGGTTGCGCGCGGCTTCCACCACCGCCATCTGCATCCCGAAGCAGATGCCGAAGTAAGGCACGTTGCGCTCGCGCGCGAACTGCACCGCGCGGATTTTTCCTTCCGCGCCGCGATGGCCGAAACCGCCGGGCACCAGAATTCCGTTGACGTGCTCGAGATAAGGCGACGGATCTTCCTTCTCGAAAATCTCGGACTCGATCCAGTCGAGCTTCACCTTCACCTTGTTTGCGATCCCGCCATGCGAGAGCGCCTCGATCAGCGACTTATAGGCGTCTTTCAGGCCGGTATATTTGCCGACGATTGCGATCGTGACGTCGCCTTCCGGATTACGGACACGGTCTTCGATCGTCTGCCAGCGCTTGAGGTCCGGGGTGCGCGCATCGTTGATGCCGAAAGCCGCAAGCACTTCGTTGTCGAGGCCCGCCGTGTGATAGGCCGAAGGCACCGCATAGATGTTGTCGGCGTCGCGCGCTTCGATCACCGCGCTTTCGCGCACATTGCAGAACAAGCCTAGCTTGCGGCGCTCTTCCTTCGGAATTTCGCGGTCGGTCCGGCACAACAGGATATCCGGCTGGATGCCGATGGACCGCAGCTCTTTCACCGAGTGCTGGGTCGGCTTGGTCTTTAGTTCGCCCGCGCTCGGAATATAAGGCAGCAGCGTCAGGTGGACATAGATGCAATGACCGCGCGGCAGTTCGTTCTTCAGTTGCCGGATCGCCTCGAAGAACGGCAACCCTTCGATGTCGCCGACCGTGCCGCCGATTTCCACCAGCACGAAGTCGAAACCGTCGTTGCCTTCCAGCACGAAGTCCTTGATCGCGTTGGTGACGTGCGGGATCACCTGGATGGTCGCGCCGAGATAATCGCCGCGGCGCTCCTTCGCGAGAATCTCCTGATAGATGCGGCCGGTGGTGATGTTGTCGCGCTTGCTCGCGGGCACGCCCGTAAAGCGCTCGTAATGGCCCAGATCGAGATCGGTCTCCGCGCCGTCGTCGGTCACGAAGACTTCGCCGTGCTGGTACGGGCTCATCGTGCCCGGATCGACGTTGAGATAAGGGTCGAGTTTGCGAAGGCGGACCGAATAGCCCCGCGCCTGCAGGAGCGCGCCGAGCGCTGCTGAAGCGAGACCCTTGCCGAGGGAGGAGACCACGCCGCCGGTGATGAAAATGTACCGCGCCATGGGACTCAACGCTTAAACCTCTCGGTACGATTCTGCGAGGGCAAAAAAGTCACCCCTGCACTGAAAAATCCTAGGCCCAAAAGAGAAGGGCCGGTTTCCCGGCCCTTTTGGGTGTTACTTCGATTGTGGAACCTGCGGTCCCTTCGGCTGATTTTTCTGGAGTTGATCCAGGATCGTCGGCCCTTGGGGGTTGATCTGGGTCGGGGCGCTGGGATTGATCAGCGTCGGCCCGGCCGGGCGCCAGCCCGCCAGAATCGAAAGCAGGAGGCTCGTCAGAAAGAAGCCCGCGGCAAGGAGCGCCGTCGCGCGGGTCAGCACGTTTGCGGTGCCCCGGTTGCTCATGAAGCCACCGCCGCCACCGCCGCCGATGCCCAGCGCGCCGCCTTCGGAGCGCTGCAGGAGCACAACGCCGATTAGCGCCAGCACGATCAGGAGGTGGAGAACGATCAGCGTCGTGTGCATGGTCCGGATTCCGTCTGGGGCGGCCAAAAGCGCCCGAAAATTCGCGCGAAGCCATACATGGGGTGTCCGGAAAAGCCAAGCGAGAGGCTCAGGACGAGAAAATACCGCAGGCCGATTCCGCTAATCGAGAAAATTCGCGAATCAAATGAATGAGTTGAAAGTATTTTTGAACTTAAGGATTCAAGTATAAGCCGCTGCAATACCAAGAAAATCCTTAGCTTTGAGACTCGCACCGCCGATCAGCGCACCGTCAACGTCAGGCTGAATTATGAGATCGCGTGCGTTCTGGGGTTTCACCGAACCGCCGTAGAGAATCCGCATCTCCTCGCCCTTCGCGCCGAAGCGCTTGCCGAGTCCGGCGCGGATCGAGGCGTGCATTTCGGCAACATCCCCCGGAGTTGGTGTCAGCCCCGTTCCGATGGCCCAAACCGGCTCGTAGGCTACGACCAATCTATCCGGCGAAGCCCCTTCCGGAATGGAACCGGCAAGCTGCTCGCGGACGGCGGCAAGCGCCTTTCCTCCCTCCCGCTGTTCCTTGCGCTCGCCTACGCAGACGATCGCGGTCAGCCCGGCCCGCCAGGCCGCATCGGCCTTCGCTCGCACGATTGCATCGGTCTCGGCGTGGTCGGCGCGGCGCTCGGAATGTCCGACGATGACGAAGCGCGCCCCGGCGTCTTTGAGCATTTCGGCGGACACGTCTCCGGTATGGGCGCCGGAGGCTTTAGCGTGGCAATCCTGACCGCCGATCATGACCCCTTTGCCGGCTGTTTTTGCCGCGGCTTCCGCGACCAGCGTCGAAGGCGGGCAAATCAGAAAATCGGCCTTGGCTTTCAGCGCCCCCGAATAGCCCGCACAGATCGCCTCAAGCTCAGCCAGCCCGGCCCGCAGGCCGTTCATTTTCCAGTTTCCGGCGACGAGCGGGCGGCGGGTCATTTCTCAAAATTCCTTGTTGTTTTAGAGCGTTCTGCCGCGTAGCAGAGCGTACTAGTGGGGTGGATTTGACATTCGCGAAGCATTTGCAGCGCGTTCGCACCGCGAATGTCAAATCCAAAACCCCACTAGAACCTTATAATTGCTAGTGATCCTTTGGTTCTGACATTCGTAAAAGTGCCTGCCAGTACGGGGATACGAATGTCAGAACCGGATCACTAGCCTCCGCAAATTGCGGCAAGTCTTCCCGTTGCGACCCCCGGAAGCGGTCCTTATTATCCGGCCCGCTTTCCCTAACCCTCTGGAATCCAAGATGCTTCAAGGCTTTCGCGCCGGCTCGCGCTCGATAATGACCCAGATCGTGCTCGTTATTCTGATGGGCTTGCTCACGATCAGCTTCGTTTTCTGGGGCATCGGCGACGTATTTCGCGGCTTCGGCGGACAGACGGTCGCAAAGATCGGCTCGACCGAAATCCGCATCGATCAATACCGCCGGGCTTTCAACGAACGGCTTCAGGACATCGGCCGCCAGATCAACCGGCCGTTCACGCCGGACCAGGCGCGCGCCATGGGCGTGGACCGTCAGGTGCTCGGCGAACTGGTTGCCGAAGCCGCGCTCGATGAGAAAACCAAGAGCCTTGGCTTGGCCGTCACCGACGGGATCGTGCGCGACCGCGTGATGCAGTTCTCGGGCTTCAAGGGTCCGGACGGAAACTTCGATCCGGTGCGCTACCAGATGCTTCTGCGGAATAACAACTTCACTGAAGCGACCTTTCTTGCTGCGGAGAAACGGCTCGCGATCCGCCAGCAACTCCTTGGTGCGCTAGGTGGCGAAGTCGTGCCGCCGAAGGTCCTCACCGATGCTTTCTGGCGCCTGCAAAGCGAGACGCGCACGATCGAATACGTCCGGCTGACGGCAGCCCAAGCCGGCGCGATTCCTGCCGCATCGGAAGACGATCTCAAAAAATATTTCGAGGCGAACAAGGCTACGTTCCGTGCGCCCGAATATCGCACGCTGCGTGTGCTCTATCTGACCCCGGCCGCGATCGCGAAAGACATCACGATCGGCGATGACGAGCTGAAAAAAACCTATGAGCAGATCAAGGAGCGCCTGACGATTCCGGAGCGCCGCCAGCTCGAACAGATTTCGTTTGCTTCCATGGATGCGGCGAAGGCCGCAGCCGACCGTCTCGCCAAAGGTGAGAAGTTCGAGGCCGTGGCCAAGGACCTGAAACTGAACATCGTCGCGCTCGGTACACTCGCGAAAAACGAGATCATCGACGCGCCGATTGCCGAAGTTGCCTTCGGTTTGGCGGCGAACGCTACCAGCCAGCCGATTGCGGGCCGTTTTGGACTGGTGATCGTCCGCGCCGCCAAGATCGAGCCGCAGCGCACGCCGCCGTTCGAGGAAGTTTCGAAATCCCTGCGTGAGGATTTACAGACTCGTCAGGCGATACAGCGCGTGCAGGGTTTGCACGACAAGATCGAGGACGAGCGCGGCGCCGGGCTCACCATCGAAGAAATCAGCAAGAAGCTGAGCGTGCCGATGATTTCCGTCGATGCGATCGACCGCAGCGGAACGAAACCCGACGGCACGAAGGTCGCCGACCTGCCGTCGCAGGAGACGCTCTTGAATGCCGTCTTCGCCGCGCAGAAAAACGTCGAAACCGACGCCATCGAGTTGCGCGAGAGCCGCAGCACGATCTGGTTCGAGGTCGTCGACATCAAGCCGTCGCGCGAGCGTACTTTCGAGGAAGCGAAGGCGGTCGTCGAAGCGCGCTGGAAGAACGAACAACTGGGCAAGAAGCTCGCCGAAGTCGCAGCCGGCATACAGAAGAAACTCGATGAAGGCGCAGCTTTCGCAGCCGCCGCGCCGAACTTGAAGGTCGAGAAAACCGAGAAGATCAATCGCGCCGCGAGCGTGCCGGGGCTCGACACGAATACGATCGTGCGCATCTTCCTGACCCCGAAGGATAAATCCGGCGTCGGCACGCCTGACGGCACCGCCGACCAGATCATCTTCCGCGTCACGGCCATCGACATTCCGGCAAGCGTGCCGCCCGCGCAGCTCATTCAGCAGCTTACGCAGTCGATCCAGGAAGACCTGCAGGTGCAGTACGTGAACCGCTTGCAGACCCATCTTGGCCTGCGGGTGAACGAAGCGGCGATGCGGCAGGTCACGGGAACCGGCGAGCAGAGATAGTTTCATGGAGGTCTTGCCGGACGAAGGCGCCTTTGGCGCGCAGTACGCCAATGGCAAGCCGCAACTTGTCTGGACGACGCTGGTCGCCGATCTCGAAACGCCGGTCTCCGCCTATCTGAAGCTCGCGCGCGAACGCTTCCCTTCGTTTCTGCTGGAGTCGGTCGAGGGCGGTGCCGTGCGCGGCCGCTACTCGATCATCGGCTTCGATCCCGATCTGATCTTTCGCGTGCGCGGCGACAAGGCGGAGATCAATCGTAACGCGCGCGGCAGCGCGGCGGCGTTTGAACCTGCGAAACAGCCTCCGCTCGAAGCGCTCCGCGCGCTGATTGCGGAAAGCAAAGTCGAGGTGCCTTACGGTTTGCCGCCGATGGCGGCCGGCATCTTCGGCTATCTCGGCTACGACATGGTGCGGCTGATGGAGAAGCTCGCCGCGCCGAAGTCCGATCCTATCGGCACGCCCGATGCGGTTCTTATTCGCCCGACCATCGTCGTCGTTTTCGATGCGGTGAAGGACACAATGACGGTGATTACGCCGGTACGCGTGCAGGCTGGCGTCACCGCAAAGGCGGCATACGCGCAGGCGGTCGAGCGGCTGACCGCGGTGGTCGATGCGCTCGATGTTCCGCTCAACAAGGAAACCGCCGCTTTTTCCGACGAGCCGATCGGCGCGAACGCGGTGTCGAATACGACGCCTGCCGAATACGAGGCGATGGTCGCGAAGGCAAAAGAATACATCCTCGCCGGCGACATCTTTCAGGTCGTGCTCTCGCAACGGTTTGAATCCTCATTCATGCTGCCGCCGTTCGCGCTTTATCGCGCGCTGCGCCGCGTGAACCCGGCACCGTTTCTGTACTTCCTGAACTACGGCGAATACGCGATCGCGGGATCGAGCCCGGAAATTCTCGTTCGCGCGCGCGACAACAAGGTCACGATTCGTCCCATCGCCGGCACGCGTCCGCGTGGTGCGACCCCGCACGAAGACAAGGACCTCGAACATGAACTCCTGGCCGACCCGAAGGAACGCGCGGAGCATCTGATGCTGCTCGATCTCGGCCGCAACGATGTCGGCCGCGTCTCCAAGATCGGCACCGTCAAAGTCACCGACCAGTTCTTCATCGAGCGCTACAGCCACGTCATGCACATCGTCTCGAATGTCGAAGGCGAAATGAGCGAAAAGCACGATGGGCTCTCCGCACTCGTCGCTGGCTTTCCGGCAGGCACCGTGTCCGGCGCGCCGAAGGTTCGCGCCATGCAGATCATCGACGAACTCGAGAAGGAAAAGCGCGGTGTCTATGCCGGCTCGGTCGGCTATTTCGCCGCCGACGGCTCGATGGACACCTGCATCGTGCTCCGCACCGCGCTCGTCAAAGACGGCAAGATGTACGTGCAAGCGGGCGCCGGCATCGTCGCCGACTCCAATCCGAAATCCGAGCAGACTGAGTGCGAGAACAAGGCGAAAGCCCTGTTCCGCGCCGCCGAGGAGGCGCGCCGCTTTGCGAGCGCCGCCAAACGCGGGCAATAACCCTGATATTTGAGGCCGCTGGCAGCGAAAACCGAGACCGTCTAGATAGTCCCCATGAACGTCGCGCTTATCGATAACTACGACAGCTTCACCTGGAATCTCGTCCATTACCTGGGCGAACTGGGTGCGACCGTCGATGTCTATCGCAATGACACGATTTCGGTTGCGGAGTTGAAGGCGAAGAAGCCCGACGCGGTGGTGCTGTCGCCCGGCCCCTGCACGCCGAACGAAGCCGGCATCTGCCTCGACGTCATCAGGGAAATGGGGTCGGAGACCCCGATCTTCGGCGTCTGCCTCGGCCAGCAGTCCATCGGTCAGGCCTATGGCGGCGACGTGGTGCGCGCACCCTCGCCCGTGCACGGCAAGCTCTCGCTCGTGAAGCACTCCGGCGAAGGCGTCCTGCGCGGCATCAACGGTCCGTTTCAGGCGACGCGCTATCACTCGCTCGTGGTCGATCGCAAGACCATGCCGAAAGATCTGAAGGTGACGGCGCAGACCGACGACGGGCTCGTGATGTCACTCTCGCATAAAGAACACCCGGTACACGGTGTGCAGTTTCATCCCGAGAGCATTGCCTCCGAGCACGGCCGCGTCATTTTGAAGAATTTTCTCGATCTTGCCGCCGCGTGGAACGCGGCCAAGAATCCAGTCAAGAAAACAACCAAGCGCGCGCGAGGATAGAATGGAAAAATTTCGTGCGCTGATCGGGAAAGTCGCGACGGGTGCCGCGCTCAGCCAGGAAGAGTCCGCGCACGCCTTCGACAAGATGATGTCGGGCGAAGCGACGCCCTCGCAGATGGGCGCGTTTCTGATGGGGCTGCGCGTGCGCGGCGAAACCGTGGACGAAATCGCGGGCGCGGTCGCGACCATGCGCTCGAAAATGACGGCGGTCGCGGCACCCGCGAGCGCGATCGACGTGGTCGGCACCGGCGGCGACGCGGCCGGCAGCTACAACATTTCCACCTGTGCCGCCTTCATCGTCGCGGGCGCGGGCGTCCCGGTCGCAAAACACGGCAACCGCGCGCTCTCCTCGAAGTCGGGTGCCGCCGACGTGCTCTCCGCGCTGGGCGTCAATATCGAACTGAAACCGGAAGGCATCTCCCGCTGCATCAAGGAAGCCGGCATCGGTTTCATGTTTGCGCCCGCGCATCATCCGGCGATGAAGCATGTCGGCCCGACGCGGGTCGAACTCGGCACGCGCACGATTTTCAATCTGCTCGGACCGCTGTCGAACCCGGCGGGCGTGAAGCGCCAGATGGTCGGCGTGTTTGCGCGCCACTGGATCGAACCGCTCGCCAAGGTCTTGGGCGCGCTCGGCTCGGAAAAAGCCTGGGTCGTGCACGGCTCCGATGGCTTGGACGAAATCACCACGACCGGCCCGACCCATGTCGCCGCACTCGAAGGCGGCAAGGTGAAGCTGTTCGACATTTCGCCCGCCGACGCGGGACTGAAGTCCTCGAAGCCTGGCGAGCTCAAAGGCGGCGAAGCGATCTATAACGCCGAAGCGCTGCGCGCGGTCTTGGACGGCCAGATGGGCCCGTTCCGCGAAGTCGCGGTGTTCAATGCGGCAGCCGCACTTCTGGTCGCGGGCAAGGCCGACAATCTGAAAGCTGCGGCGGCGCTTGCGAGCAAGTCCGTCGAAAGCGGAGCGGCGAAGGCGCGGCTTGAGAAGCTCGTCGCCGTCTCGAACGCGGCATGAGCGACATTCTCGGAAAGATCGGCGCCTACAAGCGCGAGGAAATCGCGAAGGCAAAACGCGAACGCCCGCTTGCCTCGGTCGAAGCCGATGCAAAAACGAAATCCGCGCCGCGTGGCTTCGTCAAGGCGATCGAAGCGAAGCTCGCGCGCAACGAATATGCGCTGATCGCCGAGATCAAGAAGGCGAGCCCGTCGAAGGGCCTGATCCGGGCCGACTTCGATCCGCCGTCGCTTGCGAAGGCTTACGAAGCCGGCGGCGCCGCATGTCTCTCCGTGCTGACCGACACGCCATCGTTCCAGGGCGCTCCGGAGTTTCTCACCAAAGCGCGGAACGCGACCCGCCTGCCCGCCATCCGCAAGGATTTCTTCTACGACACCTATCAGGTCGCGGAAGCGCGCGCGCTCGAAGCCGATTGCATCCTGATCATCATGGCCGCGGTCGACGATGCGGCAGCGGCCGATCTGCTTGCGGCGGCGCACGGCTACGGCATGGATGCGCTGATCGAGGTGCATGATGGCGCCGAGATCGACCGCGCGCTGAAACTCGGCGGCAAGTTGATCGGCATCAACAACCGCAATCTTCGCACCTTCGAGACTACGCTCGCGACCACCGAGGAACTTGCGCCGAAGATTCCGAAGGGCAAAATCGTTGTCGGCGAAAGCGGCCTGTTCGCGCCGGGCGATCTCGCGCGGCTTTCGCGCGTCAACGTCAACGCCTTCCTGATCGGCGAAAGCCTGATGCGGCAGGACAACGTCGAAGCGGCGACGCGCGCGATTCTCACAAAATCTCCGATGAAAGCCAGTGCATGAGCAAGCTCACGCATATCGGCGCGGACGGCGCGGCGCGCATGGTCGATGTTTCCGGCAAGGAAGCGACCGCGCGTGCCGCCACCGCCGAGGGCTTTGTCAGGATGAGCAAGGCGACGCTCGATCTCGTCCTTTCCGGTAACGCCAAAAAAGGCGACGTGCTTGGCGCCGCGCGCATCGCCGGCATCATGGCCGCGAAAAAGACGAGTGAGCTGATCCCGCTCTGCCATCCGCTGCTGCTTTCCAAAGTCGAAGTGGATATCTCGCCCGACAACGCCCTTCCCGGCCTCGTCGTCCGTGCCACCGTCAAGATCACCGGACAGACCGGGGTGGAAATGGAAGCGCTCACCGCAGTCTCGGTCGCGTGTCTCACCATCTACGACATGGTGAAGGCCGCCGAGAAAAGCATGCGGATCGAGGGCATCCGGCTTCTCGAAAAATCCGGCGGCAAGTCCGGCGATTATCGCGCGGAATAGTCATGGCGCTTGTCCCCGTCGAAGAGGCGCTGCGGCTTCTGCTCGACGGAGTTGATCCGCTGGGGCACGAAAAGGTGGCGCTTGACGATGCCGTCGGCCGCGTTCTTGCCGCGGACGTAAAAGCGCTGCGCTCGCAGCCCCCGTTCGACGTTTCGGCGATGGACGGCTATGCCGCGCGCGCAAGCGATCTTGCCGCGAATGCCGCTCTGAAAGTCGTTGGCCAATCCGCCGCCGGTCATCCGTTCGGGAATGAAATTACCGCAGGCGAAGCGCTCCGCATCTTCACCGGCGCGGTCGTTCCGAAGGGCGCGGATGTCGTCGTCGAGCAGGAAGCCGCGAAACGAGACGGCGAGAGCGTCACGTTGCCGGCGTATCCCGCCGGCAAGAACATTCGCCCCGCGGGCCACGACTTCCGCGAAGGCGCGATCCTGCTGGAAAAAGGCCACCGCCTGAATGCGCGCAGCCTCGGTCTCGCGGCCGCCGCGGATCGCGCCACGATCGAATGCGCGAGACGCCCGCGGATCGCCCTCTTCTCGACCGGCGACGAACTCGCCATGCCCGGAGAAGGCGGCGCCTACGACCGCGTGATCGTGTCGAACCCGTTCACCGTGCGCGCGCTCGCGGAAAGCGAAGGCGCGAGCGTGATCGAAAGCGATGTGCTGAAAGACCGCGTCGAGGTGATCGTGGACGCGATCCAGCACGCCCGGACGAATGGCGCGGATGTGGTCGTCACCATGGGCGGCGCTTCGGTCGGCGATCACGATCTGATCCGCCCTGCGCTCGAGAAGATCAACGCGGAGATCGGCTTTCACCGCATCGCATTTCGTCCCGGCAAGCCGACGCTCTCCGCGAAGATCGGCAAGACGCATGTTCTTGGGCTGCCCGGAAATCCGGTCTCGGCTTTCGTCTGCGCGTTCGTTTTTCTTGGCCCCCTGTTGCGAAAACTGCAGGGACATAGCGAGCCCATCACGAAGCCCCTGCCCGCAATTCTCGGCATCGATCTCTGGGCGAATGACGAGCGCGCGGATTATCTGCGCGCGACGAGTATGTGGGACGAACAGGGCCGCCGCGTGGTCACGCCGTTTCTGAAGAAAGAGCAGGACAGCTCGCTCACCGCGACGCTGGCGAAGGCGGATTGTCTCTTGCTGCGTCCGGCGAATGCGCCGGCGGCGAAGAAGGGCGATGTCGTGCAGGTCTTGCCGCTCGCCTAGACGCACTTGTTGTCATTCCTGACGGCGCTTAAGCGCCGATCCGGAATCCAGGGGCAACAATCACTGCGGCGTGCCGCTCTGGATTCCGGGTTCGCTCGCTTCCGCTCGCGCCCCGGAATGACAAGCCAGCAAACTTCACCCGATCTTAATCGAGCATATCCCCTTCGAACATGGGCCGAGGCTATCCCTCACGAATAAGAGGTTTGCAGTGCTACTTTGCCTTGGTGGGAGACTTCACATGAAACGGCTTGTCGCAATTCTTTTGGTCAGCTCTACGGTTCAGGCAAATGCGGATTTTCTGACTTTTCGCGGATGGGCACAGTTCGAGCCCACGTTAAGAACGATGTACCTGATGGGGGCTTGGGACACGTACGAGTCATTCGCATCGCTCACGCATCCGAACGCCGGTCAGCATTTCAGAACGTGCGTTGCCAAGTTCAAGTTCTATGAACTTGCGAGCAATGTCCTCGAGCACGGAAAATCCCGTCCCCAATTTCAAACGCAACCGCCGGCGGTAGCGATGATCGATTATCTGACCACGGCGTGCGGCGCTGCCCCCAACTAGTTGAACCCGAGGAGGCCGTACGCGATCCCGCAAACCGCGACGGCAGCCGACAGCCAGAACCATATTTGCAACGGCACGAAGAAAAGCGCGTCGCCTCTGGCTTCTGCGGCTTCGCCGTATTTCGATTTGACTGCAGAGATGAGTGCGAAGATCAGCGCCGCCGAGATCACGCCGCCAAAAAAGAGGATAAGCGAGTTGTAGCCGAGCAGATAGCCGGTGGCTTGTGCCGTCTCGAACGGAAACTTTTCCACCAGCAGGAGTGCTAGCAGGAAGCTCAGCGGCACAATTGCCGCGACCAATATTCCCCAACCGCGCCAGATCAAAAACATCGAGGCCCCTTCCGCTCAAGAACCTGGTCGCCTTCACGCGATCCTAATCGGACATATCCCCTTTGGACATGTACGCCTAGGACGTGTGTAGGATAACGCACCCGCAACCTATCCGAATCTCAAATGGGAATGTCACGCCGTACCGTTGAGCGCCTGCTCGTGTTCGCCGGTGGCTTAGAAATTGCGGTTGGTGCGAGCCTCACGATCTGGCCTACGGTTGTGCCGTCGTGGATAGCATACGGCATAATGGTTATTGGTATCGGAACCCTAGCTGCGGGCGCGGGCGGAGTCGTCGCAGTGACCAAGAATATCATTGAAGCCCGCTTCAACCGTTTGCTCGGGCGATTGCTCAAGGCGAACGCGGGAAAAAGTCTGCACCAAGATATCGAACATCAGCGCAGGTGACCGCCTCAAATTTAATTATGGTGGCGCTGAATGAGCTGCAAGACGGGGAAAATCACTTTTCCCAAAACCGGCTTTTTTCTTTTCTATCAGCGGCTTCCGCAAATCCGCTAAAAACTTTATCCCCGCCCTCTCCGGCGCGCATAAATTCGCGCTCGCCGTTTCCGTTCGAGGGCGCGCTCATGAGGCGTTCGTGAATGCGGGAAGCGGCCGGCGTCTCCGTTTGCCTTTCGCAGTGGCAAGGCGGGACGGTCGCGGGGCACCGCCCGGCGAGACTAGGCTCGCCTGCCGGGAGCACGGCTGACGGAGAGGCGTATCTTTCGAGAGCGCTTCACGAAAAGCGCGGCCCGCGTCCGGCAAAAACCGAATAGCGAAGCGCTGCGAGACGATACGCGCCCCGCAATCACGGACGCGACAAACGAAAACGTGGCGTCTCGCGGCGCTTCGCAACCCTCGAATTTTCGCGGGCGGTTTTGGGCTCGCGCTATTCAGTATTTGTCGTCATGCCCGGCCTTGTGCCGGGCATCCACGCCTTGCCTACACTGACGCCGTAAAGGCGTGGATGGCCGGGACGGGCCCGGCCATGACGAGTGAAGAAGCAAACCCCCGTTCCCGCCTTCACCCGATCTTAATCGGACATATCCCCTTTGGACATGTATCTCGGAATCGGGATATAAGCCCGAGATGGGGCTTATCTGGGATTGCATCCTTTACGTTTCCCGTAGCGCGTATGGGTTGGCTAGCTTCCTTTTCGCGGCGGCAGGCGTTGCGAAGGACGGTTTTGGCGTGACCGCAATCCCGCTTCCTGGATGGGTTTGGTGGCTCTCTGCGGTCGTGGCGTTGTTCGCTGTCGCCGTTCATCAGCAGCACAGGCTACTTACGTCGCCGCAGCTAAGCAGGCTTCGCTCACAGTTCTTCATGACTTTTGGGGAAATTGCCGACGCCGTAGCCGCCTCCAACCCCGCATATTCGCGGGATGACATAATGGAGCGACTACTAAAGGCTATGTGGGAAAAGGAGTTTGAAAGCGTCTGGGGCTACAGTCGAATGCGCGTAACGCGCCTCAACGACGCTGGCGGGGTTGTTGATCGACCACTAATCCAACGACGGGATATTTTGAATGTCTTATTGAACGACTATCCCAATCAAGACGTTGTTGCCATGCTAGAGGCCGCACAATTCCGTTTAATAACAAAGCAAAGCGCGAGTGGACAGCCATCTAGGTTCGTCGATAGTTGGGCAAATGTATTCACCATCGAGCGCTCGGACTTCAACCGTTGGCACCGAAGGCTTCTAAATGGCAAATACGAAGCATCCCATTGAACAACGCTTCAACCGTTTATTGGACGCGATGGCTCAAGGCGAACGCGGGAAAAAGCCTGCACCAAAATCTCAAACATCAAAGCAGGTGACCGCCTCAAATTATGGCGGTACTCAAACTCCTTCAAGTAAGAAGAAAGGTGCTTCTCCGAAACGTTGACGTAAGTCCCCTTAATTCCACGCTTCAGGTTAGCCCAGAACGCCTCAATCGTATTGGTATGCACCTGCCCGCGAACGTACTCCTTTGCGGAGTGATCGACGGTGCCGTGGTGATAGCCCCACTCTTTGATGAACTTGAAAGCGAGCGCGGTATCGCTCGCGATGTATGAGCCTTCGCGAACGTAATTCGTTACAATCGGTTTGATGTGGTGCGAGGTGCGGTCAGGAATGTGACGGGCAATTACTTCGCCGTCGCGTTCCACCATGCCGAGAACGACTTTCTTGTCCTGCGCGCCCATCTTGTCTTTGCCGCCGATGAAGGCCTTGTCGATTTCGACAACGCCGCGTGAAGCATCGGGACCGCCGAGCGGCGCATCGCCATCAACCGCGCCCATGTAGTCGCGAATGAGTTTGCACATGCGCCACGCCGTTTTGTACGTGACGCCGATCTGACGTTGCACTTCCTTGGCGGCTACACCGTTACGCGAGGCGCAAAAGAGGAACATCACATAGAACCAATCGCGCAAATTGGTGCGGGTTTGCTCAAACGGAGTGCCCGCCATCGGGTAAACCTGATGCCCACAATGCTCGCACTCGTAGGAGCGGCGAGCCCTGAGTCGGTAGTATTTTGCCTCCCGCTGGCAGCCGAAGCACACCAAACGGCTTCCGTAGCGGGTCCGCATGAGGTGATCGAGGCAGGCCGCGTCATCGGGGAAGCGGTCCATAAAGTCACGGATTTTCAAGGGTTTGTGTGCCATGACCAAACCCTAGCAAAGATTAGGTTACATGTCTAGAGGGGATAATTGCGATCTTAATCCTTGCGGAACACAACTAGAACAGATACAAATTGTTCCTGATTTGTACCGACTAGCGAGACCGCCTGAAAAGGCCCGAAAGCAGGGATTTTCCGACGATGCTGACCCGAAAACAGTACGAGCTGCTCCGCTTCATCCACGAACGCCTGAAGGAAACCGGCGTGCCCCCCTCCTTCGACGAGATGAAGGACGCGCTCGACCTGCGCTCGAAATCCGGCATTCACCGGCTCATTACGGCGCTCGAGGAGCGCGGCTTCATCCGCCGCCTGCCGAACCGCGCCCGCGCACTCGAAGTCATCCGCCTGCCCGAGACGGTCGCGCCCGCGATGGGCAGCCCGCGCGGCAAGGTTGGCTTCTCGCCGAACGTCATCGAAGGTTCGCTCGGCAAGGTCGCCAAGGTGCCGTCCGATAAAGACGACGGCGGCACGCGCCCGATCGCGATTCCCGTCATGGGCCGCATCGCGGCCGGCACGCCGATCGAAGCGATCCAGACCCGCAGCCATACCGTTCATGTGCCGCCGGAAATGCTCTCCGCCGGCGAACACTACGCGCTTGAAGTGAAGGGCGACTCCATGATCGAGGCCGGCATCCTCGAAGGCGATCTCGCGCTGATCAAGAAAGCCGACATTGCCGATACCGGCGATATCGTCGTGGCCCTCGTCGACGCCGAGGAAGCGACCTTGAAGCGGCTTCGCAAGAAGGGCGCGTCGATTGCGCTGGAAGCCGCGAACCCGGCCTACGAAACCCGCATCTTCGGCCCCGACCGCGTGCAGATTCAGGGCAAGCTCGTCGGCATCTATCGCCGCTACTGATCGTCCGAGTCCTTAATCGTCCAAGTCTTCCTCCGGCGCGTCCGGCGCAGGAAGCTCTCCGGAAATTTCCGCGGGCGGTACCATGGGTACCTGTTTCGTTTGCCGCGCCGGATTGAGCCGCGAAAGCGCAGTTGCATCCGGCGCTTGCGCCCGCCCGAACCACGGGCGGTCCGCGTTCGGCGCGCGCGAGGGATAAGCCTCCCATCCGTTCGCTGTTTTCTTCAATGCGATCGCCCCTGTCGTCGCGAGAGTTCGCCGGTCGATCACCGCGGAAGCGCAGGTCGCAGGCACGGTTCTGTTCGCAACGATAAGGCTCGCGCGCCCGCAATCTTCGAGCAGCGCCGCCTGCGTTTTTGGGATAGCAACCAGCGTTCCGTCGGCAAACCGTCCGATGCAGCCATTTCCGTCGCAGGAGAACGCTTTGCGAAGCTGTTCCGCGCCGGATGGCGGCAGGCCGGCGGCCGCAAGCCAGTTCTCCACCGTGAAGCGGTCGCTCTTGTTCGTGTGGATCGAAAGTTTCCCGCCGGCAGTGTAGAGCGCGACCACGTCGCCTTCGGCGTCGATCATCACGTCGTAACGCGGTCCGTTCCACATCATCACGAACGCGGCGAGCACAAGCGGTAAGCCGGCGAGCCGTAGCCAGGTCGCGGGAATTGCGAGCAGCAACAGCGCGAGCGTCCCGATCAGCACCGCGCTTCCCCCGAATGCAGGAATGCGTCCCTCTGCGCCTTCGATTGCGGCTACGTATTTGGCGACCGCCAGCATCGCGTCGATGCCGTAGCCCATCATCGTCCAGCCGATGAAATCGAAGCCGAACGGGATCAGGAGAACGCCAAGCAACGCGCCCGGCATGATGACAAATGCAATCACCGGCATCGAAAGCACGTTGGCGAGCACCCCGTAAGGTGCGAAGCGGTGAAAATGAAACGCCGCATAGATCGCGGTAGCAAAGCCCGCGATCAGCGAAGTCGTGGCGCCAAGCAGTAGCCACCTGCCCGCGCGTCCGGACCACGCACCGATTGCGGACGCGCCGGGCGCCGGCGGCGCGGCTACGAGCGGCACCCAACGCTCGTAAAAACTGATCAGCGCGAGCGTCGCCGCGAACGACATCTGGAAGCCGGGGTTGAGTACGGCTTCCGGCGATATGACGAGCGTCACGACGACGGCTGCGGCCAAGGTGCGAAGCGTTAAAGCCGGCCGGTCGATCAGCACCCCCGCAAGCACGATTGCGATCATGATGTAGGAGCGTTGTGTTGCTACTTCCGCGCCGGAAAGGAGCAGATAGAAGGTGACGCCGCCGAGCGCGGCGAGCGCCGCGTATTTCTTGATCGGCCGCCGGAGCGCAAGGCCCGGAACCAGCGCAAGCCCTCCGCGCACCAAAGCGAACAGTACGCCGGCAACGAGCGCCATGTGCAGCCCGGAGATCGAGATCACGTGATAGAGGCCCGAAACCCGCAGCGCCTCGTTCGCCTCGTTCGAAATATGGTCTCGAATTCCGGTAACGAGTGCGGCCGCAATTGCCCCGGCATCGCCGGGCAAGGTGAGCCGGATGCGCTCGGCAAGCGACCGCCGAAGGCCATCCACGCTGGCGTTCAGCCGGATGAGCATAGGCACTTCGCTCGCGGCCGGAACGGTCTTGCTTTTGCCGAGCACGAACCCGGTCGCTCCCAGCCCGGAATAATAGGCCCCGATGGCAAAGTCATACCCGCCCGGCCGGATCGGGCCGATGAGGGGCCGCAATCTCGCACGCAACTCGATATGCTCACCAACGGCAGGCGCAAGCCCTTTGCGGAAGGCGAGCCGCACCCGCTCCGGGATCGCCTGTTTCGATTTCGGATCGGACTTCGTCACCCGAAGCACGATGCGGTCGGAGCGGGCGCTTGCATCGCGCAGCTCGACGAAGCCCTGCAGGGTCACCGTCGCAGTCGGCGCCGTCAGCACGGGATGAGCGACCATCGCGCCCCGCACCGAACCCGTCGCAAAGCCAGCCGCGGTAGCTGCGATCATTGCCGTCAGCGCCCAGACGACGGCTCGCTCGCGCAGGCTGAAGCAAAGCCACGCACTTCCGGCAAAAAACACGATCGCCGCGATCCAGGACGGCTCGTTCGGCGCGAGAAAATAGAGCAGCACGCCCGCGCAGAATCCTGCAGCGAGCCACGGCCCGAGCCGGCCCTGTTCCACCTCCTCCGCGAACGCGGCTCGAAGCTTTGCTCCAAGCGCCTGCCGCAATGCGCAGAGACCGGCAGCATCCCAAGCGCCGGTGCCGGCAAGCGCCGCAGCCTTGCGGACGGCACGGGGCCGCTCTCGCTCCGGCTCGTTCATAGGTTCCCCGCCCTACTCGCAGCCTCCTCGCTATGCTACACGGGCCGCCGTTTTGATCCATCCTCCGAGTCCAATGTCCGAACCCGTCATTACCCGCTTCGCGCCTTCCCCGACCGGCTTCCTTCACATCGGTGGCGCACGCACCGCCCTCTTCAACTGGCTCTTCGCTCGTCACATAGGCGGGAAGATGCTCCTGCGGATCGAGGACACCGACCGCCAGCGCTCCACGCAGGAAGCGATCGACGCGATCATCGCCGGGATGAAATGGCTTGGCCTAGATTGGGACGGCGACATTGTCTTTCAGTTTGCCCGTGCGACCCGGCACCGCGAAGCCGCCGAAGCGCTACTCACGCTAGGCCGCGCCTACAAGTGTTACGCGACCCCGCAAGAACTCGAGGACATGCGCGAGAAAGCGCGCCGCGAGGGTAAGCCGCCGCGCTACGACGGCCGCTGGCGCGACCGCGATCCTTCCGAAGCGCCTGCAGGCGCGCAGCCGGTTATTCGTCTGAAAGCCCCGCAGGAAGGCGAAACCACTGTCGAAGATCTCGTACAGGGCAAAGTTACCTGGCCGAACAAGGACCTCGACGATCTCGTACTGCTTCGTTCCGACGGCACGCCGACCTACATGCTCTCGGTGGTGGTCGACGATCACGACATGAATGTCACGCACATCATTCGCGGCGACGATCACCTGACCAACGCCGCGCGCCAGAGCCAGATTTACGAAGCGCTCGGCTGGAAGGTGCCGCGTATGGGGCACATTCCGCTGATCCACGGATCCGACGGCGCGAAGCTTTCCAAGCGTCATGGCGCGCTAGGCGTCGAAGCGTATCGCGCGATGGGTTACGTGCCCGACGCGCTGCGCAATTACCTCGTCCGTCTTGGTTGGAGCCACGGCGATCAGGAACTTTTCACGACCAAGGAGATGATCGAACTGTTCGACATCTCGAAAGTCGGCCGCGCTGCCGCGCGCTTCGACTTTGCCAAACTCGAGAATATCAACGGTCAGTACCTGCGTGCCATGCCGGACGAGGAAATCGTTCGCCAGATCGAGGCGCTCTTGCCCGATCTTCCCGGCGGCGGACGCACGGCAGCACTCTTGAAGTCGCGCCGGGATCAGCTTGTCGCGGCAATGCCGGGTCTGAAGGAGCGCGCCAAGACGCTAATCGAGTTGATCGAGGGTTCGAGCTTCCTCTTTGCCGAGCGTCCTCTACCGCTCGACGAGAAGGCCGCAGCGCTCCTGAACGCCGAGGGCCGCGAGACGCTCAAGAAAGCCGTCCCGGTGCTCGAAAAGGCGGAGCCCTGGTCCGCGGAAACGACCGAAGCTGCGATCCGTTCTCTCGCGGAGACTCTCGGCATGAAGCTCGGCGCCGTTGCGCAGCCCTTGCGTGCAGCGCTGACCGGCAAATCCTCCTCGCCGGGGATATTCGACGTGCTGAACGTGCTCGGCAAGGAAGAGAGCCTCGCCCGGCTGCGCGATCAGGCGCAAAAGCCCGCGTAAACACTGCGGAACCCTGCACAGGCCCGGCTTCGGTCTGCTTGTCGCGGCGCAGCGAAGCGTTTAGTTTTGCCCATCTGCCGGGCTGAAAACCCCGGCGCCCACTTTTCCGGCATGGCTTCCCGGCCTTAAGGCCCACGAGCCAGTCCGCAATAAAAATAGGAGATCCGGATGGACGCCAAGAACACGGCCAAATCCGCAGCACTCGCCGTAGGCGACAAGAAACTGGACCTGCCCGTGAAGCCCGGCTCGATCGGCCCTTCGGTCGTCGATATCGGCAAGCTCTACGGCCAGACCGGGATGTTCACCTACGACCCCGGCTTCACCTCGACCGCGAGTTGCGAAAGCAAGATCACCTATATCGACGGCGACGAAGGCGTTCTCCTCTATCGCGGCTACCCGATCGAGCAGATTGCCGAACACGGCGACTTCCTTGAGACCTGCTATCTCCTGCTTTACGGCGAGTTGCCGACCGCCGCCCAGAAGGCCGACTTCGACTACCGTGTGAACCGCCACACCATGGTGCACGAACAGATGCACCGCTTCTTCCAGGGCTTCCGCCGCGACGCGCATCCGATGGCGGTGATGGTCGGATCGGTCGGCGCGCTTTCCGCCTTCTATCACGACTCGACCGACATCTCCGATCCCACGCAGCGCATGATCGCGTCGATCCGTATGATCGCGAAAATGCCCACGCTCGCCGCGATGGCCTATAAATATTCAATTGGGCAGCCTTTCGTATATCCGCGCAACGACCTCGATCTGTCGTCTAACTTTTTGCGGATGTGCTTCGCGGTTCCGGCAGAGGAATACAAAGTCAATCCGGTCCTGTCGCGCGCGATGGACCGGATTTTTATTTTGCATGCCGATCACGAGCAAAATGCCTCGACCTCGACCGTTCGTTTAGCCGGTTCGTCGGGCGCAAACCCGTTTGCGTGCATTGCCGCCGGCATCGCATGCCTCTGGGGGCCGGCGCACGGCGGCGCCAACGAAGCCGCGTTGAAGATGCTGACCGAGATCGGCCACGTCGATAAAATTCCGGAATACGTCAAGCGCTCGAAGGACAAGAACGATCCGTTCCGTCTCATGGGCTTCGGTCATCGCGTCTACAAAAACTACGACCCGCGCGCGAAGATCATGCAGAAGACCTGCCACGAGGTCCTGAACGAACTCGGCATCAAGGACGACCCGCTGCTCGACGTCGCAATGGAACTGGAGAAAGTCGCGCTCAAGGACGACTACTTCATCGAGAAGAAGCTCTATCCGAACATCGATTTCTATTCAGGCATCACGCTGAAAGCGATGGGCTTCCCGACTACGATGTTCACCGTGCTGTTCGCGCTCGCGCGCACCGTCGGCTGGATCGCGCAGTGGAAGGAAATGATCGAGGATCCGGGTCAGAAGATCGGCCGCCCGCGTCAGCTTTATACGGGAGCCACGCGGCGCGATTACCTGCCGATCTCGCGCAGGAAATAAGCGTAGAGAAAAATAGAAATGCGAAAGGCGGCGCTATCAAGCCGCCTTTTTCGTTGCGCCGTCGTAAGCCCACTTCACATAGGCCCCCGCCCAGGTGAAACCGCCGCCGAATGCGGCCAGCATCAGCCGGTCACCTTCTTTCAGTTTGCTTTCATAATCCCACAGCGAAAGCGGGATCGTGGCCGCGGTCGTATTGCCGTATTTGTGGATCGTCATCATCACGCGCTCCATCGGCATCTGCATGCGCTCGGCCGTCGCCTCGATGATACGGCGGTTCGCCTGATGCGGCACCAGCCAGTCGATGTCGGCGCCGGTAAGCTCGTTGCGCTCCATCAACGTGCGCACGACTTCCGCCATATTAGCGACTGCGAATTTATAAACCTGCGCGCCTTCCTGATGGACATAGTGCAGTCGCTTCTCGACGGTTTCCTTGGTCGGCGGCATCCGGCTGCCGCCGGCTTTCTGATGCAGATGAACCCAGCCGGCACCGTCGGAGCCTAACTGCGCATCGACGATACCGGTACCGTTCTCCGAGCGCTGCACCAGCACCGCACCCGCGCCATCACCGAATAAAACGCAGGTAGCGCGATCCGTGTAGTCGATGATCGAGGACATCTTATCGGCACCTACGACGACCGCTTTCCGCGCAGTGCCGTTTTCGATGAACTGCTTGGCGATCGTGAGTGCGTAAACGAAGCCAGAGCACGCCGCCTGAATATCGAAACTCGCAATGTTTCTGATGCCGACCATGTCGCAGACGAGGTTTGCGGTCGACGGAAACACCATGTCGGGTGTCGTGGTGGCGCAGATCAGCAGATCAACGTCCTGCGGCTTGGTATCGGTTTTTTCGAGGAGGCCGAGAACGGCTTTCGCAGCCATGTGTGAGGTGCCAAGCCCCTCGCCCTTCAGAATGTGCCGTTGCTTGATGCCGGTACGCTCGGTGATCCAGTCGTCGGTGGTATCGACCAACTTCGCGAGTTGCGCATTCGTGAGCACGTCCGGCGGAACAAATCCGCAAACGCCTGCGATCGCAGCGCGGCCGGCTTTCATCAGACAAACATCCCCAAACGCCGGCCCGTCCGCCAGCAAAAAACTCGCCTCAATGTAGCGAACGCATGGTTAACCGGCCATTGCCGAATTGCTAGCGCTGCATTGCGCGCGATTTCGCAAGCAATTCCAAGACAATGGCGGCCGCCTTCTCGCTGGGCAGTTCTGACACGGCGAGAATCGCGTCGAGGCGCTCAAAAGACTCCATCTGACGCGCGCGAGCCGCGCCGGATTCCAGCAAGGGCGCCGCCGCCGCCACGATCTTCGCAGCGGTACAATCTTCCTGCAGAAGTTCGGGCACGACGCGTTCGTCGAGAAGGATGTTCGGCAGCAGCGCCATCTTCACCTTCACCAACAACCTGCCGATGATCGCCTCCCACCAGCGGACGCGATAGGCACCGATATGCGGTACACGCGCGAGCGCAAGCTCGAGCGTTGCGGTACCGGACGCCGCAATGGCGGTGCGCGCAACGCGCATTGCCGCGAATTTTTCCGCCTCCGAGACCACGATTTGCGGCTGAACAGGCCAGCTAGAAGCCGCCTCGCGAACCTGCGCTTCGATATGCGGCAAGGTCGGCAATACAAGTTCAAAAGGCCCCTGTGTTTTCACAAGCCTCGATACCGCCTCTCCAAACGTCGCCATCAGCGAGCGCAGCTCGGACCTGCGGCTTCCTGGCATCACGAGCAGCACCGGCGGTTGTTGTCCGCGCCGCTGGGTCTCGCCTGCATCGGGGCGCAACTGCGGCAGAGACTCCAGCAAAGGATGGCCTATATATGTGCACGGCGGTCCGCCGAGATTAAGATGCACTTCGGGCTCAAACGGAAACAGCGCGAGCGTATGATCGAAATAGGGACGCATCGCTTTGGCGCGTCCTTGCCGCCATACCCATACCTGCGGCGCTACATACTTGATAATCGGAATCTCCGGCGCCCGCGCCCTTACGCGCTTGGCCACACGAAAACTGAATCCGAAACTGTCGATCAGGACGACTGCCGCGGGCCGGTTCGCGACAATGGCGTCGGCTGTTTCCTCGATGCGCCGCTTCAGCCGCAAGAAACTCTTGAACACATCCGCGAAGCCGAACACCGCAAGATCGTTCATCGGATATTGGCTGGTGAGTCCCTGCGCCTGCATCGCATCGCCGCCAACGCCACGGAACGAGATGCCGGGGCTCTTGCGCTTGAGTGCAGCCATCAGGCTTGCCCCAAGTCTGTCGCCGGACGCTTCCGCTGCGACGAGATAGATTTCCATTATGCGGGCGTCTGTGCAGACGCGGGTAACGCAATCACGAATAGCCCGGTCATGTCCGCCGCTTCGACAAATTTTTGCGCGTCGATCACAAGCGACCCGCCGCCTTCGACCGCGATGCCCGACAACCCCGCTTCTTGTGCCTGCATAATCGTATCGGTGCCAATTGCGGGAAGATCGATGCGCCGGTCCTGCGACGGTTTTGGAAGTTTCACGAGCACGCCTTCGCGTTCCCGAAGTTTCAGCCGTCCGCTCCGCCGCATCTCCGCGACGCGCGCGAGAAGACCAGCAGTTCCTTCCGCACCCTCGATCGCGATCACACGCCTGCTGGCAACCACGACCGCCTGGCCCACGTCGAAGCCGTCAATCGCTCGCAGCAGCTTGCTGCCGATATCGATGTCTTCCTGCTCCTGCGCGGTTGGCCGGATATTCGAAACCAATCCGTGCGGCATCAGCAGTTCAGGCGCCACTTCATGCGCCCCACGCAGCTTGAGCCCATGCTCCTCGAATATCTTCCCGATGCCGCTGAGCAGATTGTTGTCGCCGCCGAGGAAAAGCTTGGCAATCCGCGGCAGCAACAGCAACGATTTCCAGTCGAACCCGATTTGCGAAAGCCGCGGGCGCACCGCGCTACCGATCAGGACAACTTCGCGCACGCCATGTTTGCGGTTTGCGCCGAGATATTTCGCCGCCGAACCTAGCTTCACCCATTCATGCGGGTAGCGTTCGAGTGCCCGATCCGCGAAGCCTCGCAGCAAAAATAGATGTACTGGGCGTCCACGCCTCGCGACCGCATCAGCAACCGCCCCTGGAAATGCCCCACCGCCACAGATGATTGCAACGGGAGTCTTGTCCGCAGCGGTTTGCGGCGCGCTCGTGTATGCGCCGGACGCAGTCACTGCTACTCCGTCTCGCGGTGCGAGCCGGGCATTGTAAGGCGCCGCTTACCGGTGCTGCGAATGAAGCTAACAAGCCTCTGCACTAAATCGTCGCCGGCATAGGCCTTCGCGGCAGCTTCGACGCGCTCCGCGAAATTGCCGCCTCCAAGAAAGATCTCGCGATAGGCCGCGCGCAATTTATGAATCGCTTCGCGCGAAAATCCTCTGCGCTTCAGGCCTATCAAATTGAGGCCCGAAAGGTTGGCGTTTTCATCCGTCGCGGCGAATGGAATGACATCATGACGAATGGCAGCGACGCCGCCGATAATGGTTTGCTCGCCCACGCGCGCGAACTGAATGACCGCCGCGAGGCCGCCGATGAACACATAGTCGCCGATTTCGGCATGACCTCCCACCGCGGAGCAATGCGCGAAAATAACGTTATCGCCCACAATACAATCGTGCGCGACGTGCGCGCTCATCATGAACATGCAGTTGTCGCCGACGCGCGTTTCCATGCGCCCGCCGGCTGTGCCTATATTCATCGTGACGCCTTCGCGTATGTCGCAATTCTTCCCGATGACGAGTTTCGCCGCTTCGCCTTTGTAATGCACCGATTGCGGCGGGCCGCCGAGCGAAGCAAAAGGCTGGATTTTCGCGCCCGCGCCAATTTCAGTGATGCCTTGAATCGAAACGTGCGAAACGAGACGACTACCGTCGCCGATCTTCACTTCCGGGCCGATGACGCAATAAGGACCGATAAACACGTCGGCGCCAAGTTTAGCGCCGTCGGCAACTCTTGCTGTGGAGTCGATCTTGGCCACGTGAATTTCAGTCTTCCACGATCATCGCGCCGACTTCGGCTTCGCAAACGATCGTACCGCGGACCTTCGCCTCGCCCTTGAACCACCACATCGTCTTGCGCTGCTGAATCTTTTTCATGTGGTACTCGATGGTGTCACCCGGAAAAACCGGCTTACGGAATTTTGCCTTATCGACCGTCAGAAAAAAAACATTCGGCGGGTTACCGCCGTGGCCTGAGTGCCTCGAGCAGATCGCGCCTGCGGTTTGCGCCATCGCCTCGACCATCAAGACGCCGGGCATCACCGGACGATTGGGAAAGTGGCCGGGAAAGAAGGGCTCGTTAAACGTCACGTTCTTGATACCGATGCACGACTCGTCGGCTTTGACTTCGATGATCCGGTCCACAAGCAGAAAAGGGTAGCGATGCGGCAGGAGCTGCAACAGCTCGGCCGGTTCGATCACGTTCGATTTTGCTTCGGCGTTCATGGCTGAACTCGATGATTATTCGCGCGATTTATCGTTGGCGTCTTTACCACCTTTTCCGGCGAGCCGCTGCAACGCTACCTGCTCGCGGAAAAACTCCCGCAACGGCTTTGCCGGCGCGCCGCCCCAGCGCTCGCCGGCCGGCACATCGTGCATCACGCCGGATAGCGCAATCAATTGCGCGCGGTCGCCGATGGTGCGGTGGTCGGCGATACCAACCTTGCCGCCTAGCATCACGCCATCGCCGAGCGTAACGCTGCCCGACAAGCCGACATGACCTGCAATGATGCAGTGGCGGCCGATCGAAACGTTGTGCGCGACCTGCACGAGATTATCGATCTTGGTGCCCTCGCCGATCGTGGTGTCGCGTCCGCCGCCGCGATCGACGGTGGTGCCAGCGCCGATCTCGACATCATCCTGAATGATGACGCGGCCAAGCTGCGGAACTTTCAGGTGACCCCTGCCTGGAATGTAACCGAAGCCGTCCTGTCCGATCCGCACGCCGGCATGGATGATTACGCGGTCGCCGATCAGCGCGTGTGTGATGCTCGCGCCTGGGCCGATGCTACAGTCGCGTCCGATGCGCACATTCGGCCCGATCACGACGTTCGAGCAGACGATCGTACCTGCACCGACCTCGGCTTCGGGGCCGATGACCGCGCCGGGATCGACGATGACACCGTCTTCGAGCCGCGCATCTTCATGTACGGACGCCTCGGGATCGACGCCGCGGGTCCCGACAATCGAAAGCGGGCGCAGATCGTCCGCGAACAGCGTGCGCGCGGTTTTGACGAAGGCTGCGTAAGGCTTCGGTGTAACGAGCCGCGCGATGTGTGAAGGCACAGAAGACGCGAGCTTCTCGTTCACGAAGCAAGCCGCGGCATCGCAAATCGCGAGTTGCTCAGCGTAATCCGCGTCCTCGTAGAAGGTAATGTCTTCCGGCCCTGCGATATCGAGCGGCTTGGCTCCGCTCACAACGATTCCGCCGCTCGCTTCCGGCACACCAGCGCCGGTCAGTTCGGCGATAGCCGCAAGCGCGAGCGGACCACGGGAGCGAAAGAAGATCGGATCGGTCATGCGAAAACCGTCGGAGCCCTGCCTCTTGCGGCTGGGCTCAATAGATCAGAACTTGGTGCCGCCACCGAAGCGGAAGACCTGCGTTCTGTCGAAGGGACCTTTCGCGATCGGATAAGCGAGGTCGAAGCGAAGCGGGCCGAACGGCGACTGCCAGATCAAGCTGATGCCGGCCGAAGCGCGGATAGATTGATCGTCAAACAAGCAAACCTGCGAGCCGCAGCTTCCGACCGGGCCCGCCGGATTCAAGTTGCCCTCATAATTGTACAACGAACCGACGTCCACGAAGAATGCGCTCTTTATGCCGACTTCCTTCGGCAGAAACCACAGTGGGAACTGCAATTCCGCCGTCGCCGCCCAATAGGTAGTGCCGCCCAGCGAATTCGAGCCGCCGGTGATGTTCGCGTTGATGTCGCGTGCGCCGAAGCCCTGGGTCGCGAAACCGCGGACCAGCGAGTGCGCGTTGTTAAAGTGGTCGAGGAAGCGCAGCGTATCGCCGCCCCACGCGAAGACGTGGCCAGCAGAACCCTTCACCATGCCGACGAAATCGCCCGTCAGCGGACGGTAGTAGCGCGCTTCGACTGCTGTCTTCACATACTTCGAATCGCCGCCGAGACCGGCGATGTCCTGCGAGAAGCTCGCGTAAACGCCGCTCGTCGGATCTTTGCTGTTGTCGAGTGAGTTGTAGGTCAGCGTGTAGCCGACCTGTGATGTCAGGATCGGCGTGAAGATCGATTCTAGAATCGCGTTCGAGATTAGGAGGGTAGTGCTGGATTTAATCTCGCGCTGGAAGATGCTGTAACGCAACTGGAGCGTGACTTCTTCGTTCAGGCGCGCGCCCGCGCGCAGCGTGGTGCCGACCGTGTCGATGCCGTATGCCACCCATTCCGACGGCTGCGTTTCCTTGTAGAAAACATCGAAGCCGACGGCGAGCCGGTAGTCCATGAAATACGGTTCGGTGAACGAGAACTCAATGCCCTTCACGCGCTCGCCGTATTGCAGCGAGGTGCGCAAATACTGCCCGCGGCCGAGGAAATTCTTCTCGCCGATCGTCAATTCGCCGATGATACCGTCCGACGTCGAATAACCTGCTGCGACCGAGAACTCGCCGGTAAGCTGTTCTTCGACATCGACGTTCAGGATGACGCGGTCGGGCGCCGAGCCCGGCTCGTTCGTGACTTTCACGGTCTTAAAGTAGCCGAGGTTCTTCAGGCGCCGTTCGGCGCGATCAACCATCACGCGGTTGTAGGGGTCGCCTTCGACGATATCGAATTCGCGGCGCACGACGTATTCGCGCGTGCGGGTGTTCGAGCGGATGTTGATGCGCTCGACATAGACGCGCGCGCCTTCGTCGATGACGTAGATCACGTTGATGAGGCGGCCCTGGAAGTCGCGGTCGCCGCGCGGACGTACCTGCGCGAAAGCGTAGCCGCGGTTTGCCAGTTCGATGGTGATCAGCTCGACGGTCTTCTCGACCAGTTCGGCGTTATAGACTTCGCCCGAGCGGCCGCGGATCAGTGCGCGGATCGCAGTCGGATCGAGATCGCGGACGTTCGAAAGAACATCGACGCTGCCGAAACGGTATTGCGCACCTTCATCGACGACGAAATTCAGAACGAAACCGTTGTTGCCGCGATCGAGATCGACCGTCGCGGAAAGAATGCGGAAGTCGGCGTAGCCGTTCTTCAGGTAGAAGCGGCGCAGCAGTTCCTGATCCGCGTTCACGCGATCCGGATCGTACACGTCGGTGTTGCGCAGCCAGCTCAGCCAGTTCGACTGCGTCGTGTTGATCACGTCGCGAAGCCGCGCGTTCGAATAGACGTTGTTGCCGGTGAAATTGATGGTGCGGATGGTGGTCTTGTCGCCTTCCTTGACGAGGAAGATCAGATCGACGCGGTTGTTCGCGCGATCGATGATCTGCGGCTCGACGGTGACGTCGTAGCGGCCGCTGCGGCGATAGACTTCGATGATGCGCTGAACGTCGGCCTGCACGGTCGCGCGAGAAAGTGCCGCGCGGGCTTTCGACTGCACTTCGGCGGTCAGAATGTCGTCTTTGACCTTCTTGTTGCCTTCGAACACGACGCGATTGATCACCTGCGCTTCGCGCACGGTGACGACAAGGCGCGAACCCTGCATCCGGATCTGCACGTCTTCGAACAGACCGATCGAGTAAAGCGCGCGAAGCGCTTCGTCGATGCGCTGTGCGTCGGCGCGCTCGCCCGGACGGATTTTTACATAGCTGCGGACGGTATCGGCATCGACGCGCTGGTTGCCGACGACATCGACCGCCGTAATCGTCTGCGCGGAAGCGGCCGTCGAAGCGGCCACCGAGACTGCTGCAACGCCGCAAAAGAAGGTCACGGCGAGCGCGAACGCTACGCCCAGCTTACGAATGACCCGTACCCCACCAAATTTCATCGACCGCAATTCCAAAAAAGCGGTCTGGACAAGACCGCTCCCCCATCCGCTTGGGAACCCAAGCGGAATCGACCTTCACTCGCGTCCGGTTTTACAGACTTTCCAGTGGCTTGCAAACGAAGTGGGCAGTTCTTGCCGGGCTTTTCCGGCCCGCGTTGCCGAACCGCCACGCGACCCATTGCCCCGCATTACGCCATACCTCGATACCACTTAGAACGCCCCTCTGCGTCCATGCAGAGAACCCACCACCGGCAGCCAAATATGGCCAACGGGGCCTTACCGGGCGATTACCGGGGTTGCTTTAGAGGTATCAGGATGCCTGTGCGCGCAGGAAAAGCTGGAAAATGTCGTTCCAGGTCGCGACGATCATCAGGAGCATCACGAAAGCGAGCCCGATCCGGAAGCCGTACTCCTGTGCCCGTTCGCTCAAGGGCCGGCCGCGGACCGCCTCGATGGCGTAGAACAGAAGGTGACCGCCATCCAGGAGCGGCACGGGAAAGAGGTTCAGAAGGCCGATGCTGACCGAAAGCACGGCCGTCAGGCGCAGGAGGTCATAGAAGCTTTGTGCGGCGACCTCGCCCGCTACCTGTCCGATACGGATCGGACCGCCGAGCTGGTCGATGGATTCCTTGCCAACGATGATCCCTCCGATATAGGCGAGCGTGCGCTCGATCACGAACCAGGTTTCCGAAAAACCCAAGCCGATCGAGTCGATCACGCCATAGCGCTTGCGGAAGGTGTCGTCCGGCTTCGCCGGATTCTCGATGCCGAGCACGCCGGCTTTCGGATTGTTCGGATGCGGCTTTGGCGTGGCAACGAGCGTGAGACGCTGGTTGCCGCGTTGCACGACGAGCGTGAGCTTCTTGCCGAGCGCGGCGGAGACGACGCGCGGCAGGTCCTCGAAGGCTTCGACCGGCTTGCCGTCGATCGAGACGATCAGATCGCCCGGCTGCATGCCGGCTTCCATCGCAGCGCTATTCGGGCGGATCGAATTCGCGCGCGCGGGCCAGCGCGAAATGCCGATGTCGCCGATGCGATGCGTCGAGCCGAAATTGTCCTTGATCTCGCGAAGCGCCGGCGTGACCGTTGCGGCGATGTCTTTGCCTTTGCGTTCGACCACGAAAGCGAGCTTTTCGCCGGCCGAAAGACTGGTCACGCGGATGATGTCTTCGTAACCGTCGATCTGCCTGCCGTTGATGCTGATGACGCGGTCGCCGGCCTGAAGACCGGCGATCTGCGCGGGGCTGCCCGCGCGGACGACTTCGAGAACCGGCGTCGTCATGTTGCGGCCGATGCCGTAGAGCACGCCCGCGAAGATCACGACGGCCAGAATGAAATTCGCGATCGGACCCGCCGCCACGATGGCCGCGCGGTTCCGCACCGGCTGATGAAAGAACGAAATCTTCTTCTCGGCCGTGCTCATCTTCTCGAGCTTCTGCAGATCGGGCGTGCTTGCGGCGCTATCGTCGCCGTGAAAGCGCACATAACCGCCGAGCGGAATCGCAGCGAAGCGCCAGCGCGTGCCGTGCTTGTCGTTGAAGCCGAAAAGTTCCGGACCGAAGCCGACCGAGAACGCGTCGATCTTCACGCCGCAACGGCGTGCGACCCAGAAGTGGCCGAGTTCGTGGAAGAAAACGACGACGGTCAGGACAAAAAGGAACGGGATCACGTAGCCAAGGATCCAGCCGCCCTTGGCACCCAAAATTCCGAACAGTTCCATTTCGCGCCGCCCTTTCTGATCTCTTACCGCGTTAAGATGCCTTTGCGGCGAATTGAGGCAAGAGGGTCGCGGCAAAACTTCTCGCGACATGGTCAACAGCGAGCGCGTCATTAACCGTACCCGGCTCGCGCAGATGGCCCTCTTTCGCAGCTTTGTCGAGTACCGCTTCGACCAGCCCCGGAATGCCCTGAAAAGAGAGCCGCTTCGCGCGGAATGCGTCGATGGCAACCTCGTTCGCTGCGTTAAGAACGTTCGGCGCGCCGCCGCCGGTTTCGAGCGCGCTGCGCGCGAGTTTGAGCGCCGGGAACCGCTCGTAATCAGGCGCCTCGAAATGCAGTGTACCGAGCTTCGCGAGATCGAGCTTCGGCGCATTCCAATTCATCCGCTCCGGCCAGGCGAGGCAGAAGCCGATGGGGATTCGCATGTCGGGATGCGCCATCTGTGCCACCACCGAACCGTCATGAAATTCGACGAGCGCATGGACCACCGATTGCGGATGAATTAGCACGTCGAGTTGCGACGGTGCGAGATCGAACAGATATGCGGCTTCGATCAGCTCGAGTCCTTTGTTCATGAGCGTGGCGGAGTCGATGGAAATTTTCGCGCCCATAGACCAGTTCGGATGCCGCACGGCTTCTTCAGGCGTGACGATAGCGAGACGCTCGCGGCTCATGGTGCGAAAGGGTCCGCCTGACGCGGTCAGCGTCACTTTCGAGACGGCATCGCGCTTGCCGCAGGCGAGCGCCTGAAACACCGCGTTGTGTTCGGAGTCGACCGGCAGGACGATCGCGCCTTTTGCCTGCGCTTCGCGCATGAACAGGCGGCCGGCGGTGACGAGACATTCCTTGTTCGCAAGCGCAATTCTGCGACCTTTCGCAAAGCCCGCGATTGTCGGCGCCAGTCCTGCTGATCCGACAATTGCGGAAAGCAGAATATCGGAACGCGCCGCAGCCGCTTCCGCCATGCCATTCGCACCCGCAAGCGCTTTGGTTCGGGTTCCGGCGAGTAAGGTTTTCAGTTCCGTATATGCCGCTTCATCCGAAACCGCCGCAATCTCCGCATCGAATTCCCTAGCGAGTGTCGCGAGTTTCTTCGCGTCGCTGTTCGCGGTGAGCGCGGTTACGCGAAATGCGCCGTCGCGCAAAAGATCGAGCGTGCTCGCGCCGATCGAGCCGGTCGCGCCGAGAATGCTGACGCTCGTCACCATTGCAGCAGTCCGGTTGCCGGCGCGGACGCTCCGCGGTGCAGAAGCCCGATGACGAGCGCGAACAGTGCTGCCGCGATGAACCCGTCGATCCGGTCCATCACGCCGCCATGGCCGGGAAGAATTCCGGAAGCGTCTTTCTTGCCGAACTTGCGCTTAACGAAAGATTCGAAAATGTCGCCCGCCTGCGCGAATACCGAGACGAGCAGCGCAATTACGATCGACATGAAGGCAACACCTGCATTAGCGAGCGTTGCGACCATCACGCCGCCGACTACGCCGAACACCGTCCCGCCGATGGCACCGGACCAAGTTTTCTTCGGGCTGATTACCGGCGCGAGTTTCGGCCCGCCGATGAAACGTCCGCAGAAATAGCCAGCGATGTCCGTGAGCCACACGACTGCGTATAACCAGATGATTGCGAGAAAACCGAACTTCGCGTCCTCGCGCAGAAGAACCGCAGGAATGAAAACAAACGCCGCATAGAGAAGCCCGCTGCCGCTCCAGATACGTGCCTCCTGGCTGCCGTTTGTCGCAAAAGCGCCGGCGGCCGCGCCGATCGCAACAACCGCGCAGGCCGCAAGCGTCATCTTCAGGCTGAGCAGAACCGCGGCAATCGCGAGCGCAATGGCACCTAGTGCGATTACTGTCGTGCGCGGCTCAGCACGCACTACGGTCGCCCATTCGTACCAGACGATCAGCGCTGCGACCGTCCAGAAGAGAAGAAACGGAAAGCTGCCGTACCAGGTCGCGCCGAGCGCAAGCAGAATGAGGACGATGGCAGAAGGCACGCGTCGCTTCAGATCGCTCGCCATCGAAGATACCGCAGGCGAAGGCATTTCGCTCACGTTACGCCCTCGCCTTTGCGCTTAATCCGCCAAAACGGCGCTCGCGTTTATGGAATTCGTCCACCGCGGCTTCGAGCGCCGCCTTGTCGAAGTCCGGCCAATGCGTCGGGACGAAAACGAACTCGGCATAGGCCGCCTGCCAAAGCAGAAAATTGGACAAGCGCTGTTCGCCGCTGGTGCGGATGATCAGGTCGGGGTCGGGGATGTCTTTCGTCTGCAGGTTAGCCGCGAGCTTCGCGGCGTCGATCTGCGACAACGAAAGCCTGCCGCTCGCCACGTCCTCGGCGAGTCTGCGCGCTGCTTCCACGATCTCTTGCTGCGCGCCGTAATTAAACGCGACCACGAGCGTCGGCCCGGAATTATTCTTCGTCAGCTCCTCGGCTTCTGCGAGCAGCGCGAGAATGTCGGGCTTGAGGTTCGCGCGGTGGCCGATGATCTTCACGCGCACGTCGTTCTTGTGCAGATCCGCGAGATCGTTCCTGACGAAGCGCTTGAGAAGACCCATCAGGTCTTCGATCTCGTCCGCGGGCCGCGACCAGTTCTCCGCACTGAAGCTATAAATCGTCAGGTACTTGATGCCGAGTTCGCCGGCGGCTTTGACGATGTTGCGCAGCGCTTCGACTCCGCGCCGGTGCCCCTCGCGCCGCGGCAGTCCGCGCGCCGCGGCCCAGCGCCCGTTGCCGTCCATAATAATCGCGACATGAACCGGAGGCGCGGCTACGCCGGCTTCTTCCTTTTGCGCGGCGTCAGGCATCGACATCTGGTGCCCCTGTCACACCGACAGGATTTCCTTTTCCTTGTGCGCCAACATCTGATCGACTTCGGCGATGGCCGTGTCGGTCACTTTCTGCACTTCGGCTTCGTGGCGCTTGGTCTCGTCTTCCGAGACGTGGCCGTCCTTTTGCGACTTTTTCAAGAGATCGATGCCGTCGCGGCGCACATGGCGGATCGCGACCTTCGCTGCCTCCGCGTATTTGTGCGCGACCTTCACGAGTTCCTTACGGCGCTCTTCGTTCAAATCGGGAATACGCAGGCGTATCACCTGGCCTTCGGTATTCGGGTTGAGGCCGAGGTTGGAGTCCCGGATCGCTTTTTCGACTGCGCTGACCACCGATTTGTCCCACACCTGAATCGAAATCAGCCGCGGCTCCGGTATCGCGACCGTCGCAACCTGCGACAACGGCATGTTCGAGCCGTAGGCTTCGACGGTGATCGGCTCTACGAGCGAAGGCGTCGCACGGCCGGTGCGTAGGCCCGACAGTTCAGTTTTCAGAACGCCCGCCGCGCCCTGCATCCGGCGCTTGAGGTCTGCGATGTTGAACGGCTGCGCTGCCATGGTCTGGGTCCCGATTTTTTGGGGCCGCGAGGGCCGGAATTTATGAAGCTTAGGCCGTGACGATCGTGCCGCGCGAGGGGTCGGCAATTGCCGCCGAAATCGCCCCTGCGGCTTTGATCGAGAACACGATTATGGGCAGCTTGGCGTCCCTCGCAAGGGCGAACGCCGCCGCGTCCATCACCTTGAGATTCTTGGATAATGCATCGCTATGGGTCAGCGTCTTGAAGCGCTTGGCCTTCGGGTTCTTGTTCGGATCGGCGTCGTAGATGCCATCGACATCGGTCGCCTTGAAGATTGCCTGGCAGTTCAATTCCGCCGCGCGCAGCGCTGCCGCAGTGTCGGTTGTGAAGTACGGGTTGCCCGTACCGCCCGCGAGCACGACGATCCTGCCTTCGGAAAGATCCTTGATCGCGGGCTGACGCGCATAAGGTTGGCAGACCGTCGGCATGTCGAGCGCGGAGAACGCACGCGCCGGCGCGCCTGCCGCCTCGATGGCACGCTCCAGCGCGAGCGCGTTGATGACCGTCGCCAGCATTCCCATCTGGTCGGCGGTCGCACGAGGCATACCGGTCGTAGCCAATTCGGCGCCGCGCAGAAAATTTCCGCCGCCAACGACGACGGCGATTTCGGCGCCGGCCTTGCGCACTTTCGCGAGATCTTTGCCGATCCGATCGAGCGTCTTCGGGTCGAGGCCGAATTCGCGCTCGCCCATCAAAGCTTCGCCCGAAACCTTTACGAGTATCCGGACGAAGCGTTGTTTCGGCATATGTTCAGCTCTTAGGCTTTACCGCCGGCGGCTGCGACTTCCGCGGCGAAGTCCTGTTCCTGTTTCTCGACGCCTTCGCCGAGTGCGAAACGGACAAAGCCCTTGATCGCGATCGGGCCGCCCGCTTTGCCTTCGGTTTCCTTCAGCGCCTGCGCGACGGTCTTGGACGGATCGTGCACGAAAGGCTGATCGATAAGGCTTACTTCCTTGTAGAAGCTCTTGAGGCCGCTATCGACGATTTTCTCGACCACATTGTCGGGTTTTCCAGAGGCGCGTGCTTTCTCGGCGAGAATACCGCGCTCGCGCTCGATGGTCTGCGCGTCGATGCCCTTGGATTCCACGGCCAGCGGGTTTGCGGCGGCGATGTGCATCGCAACCATGCGCCCGATCCGGTTCAATTCGTCCTTGTTGCCGCCCTTCGATTCGAGCGCGACCAGCACGCCGATCTTGCCGAGACCTTCGGAGATCGCGCCGTGCATGTATTGCGCAACCTCGCCTTCGCTGACCGAAATTTCGGCCGCACGCCGGAAGGTCATGTTCTCGCCGATGGTGGCAATGGCGGAAGCCACCGCTTCGTCGATCGTGGACGAACCGGCTTTCACCGTTTTCAGCTTCTCGACGTCCGCGCCGTTATGCAGCGCGGTCTGCGCGATCAGCTTCACGAGACCCTGGAAGTGATCGTTGCGCGCGACGAAGTCGGTCTCCGAGTTCACTTCGACGACGACGCCCTTCTTGCCATCGACGACGATGCCGACAAGGCCTTCGGCAGCGACGCGGCCCGACTTCTTCGCAGCTTTCGACAGGCCCTTCTTGCGGAGCCAATCTACGCCGGCCTGGATGTCGCCCTTGGTTTCGGTGAGCGCCGCCTTGCAGTCCATCATGCCTGCGCCGGAAAGTTCGCGCAGTTCTTTGACCGCGCTCGCGGTAATTTCTGCCATTTCTTTTCTCCGTTACGCCGGAATTATTCGGCGTCGGCTGAGAGCTTCTTCGCCTGTTCGACCCAGTCCGCGACGCGCGCCGGCAGCCGGACCTCTTCGCCAACGCGATGCGCATCGGTTTTGGTCAGTTCGGCGATCTGCGAGTAGTGGAAGATGCCGAGATCGTTGAGCTGCTTTTCGACGTCCGGGCTGACATGGCCGAGCTTTTTGAGATCGTCCGGGGCACCGCGCGGGCCCGGCAGCGGCTCCAGCTTTTCCCACTCGGTCGCGGCAGGCAGCGCTTCTACCATCGGCTTCTCGGCGGCGCCGAGATCGACACCGGCTTCGCCCTGTGCGCGCGAGATGCCGTCGATCGCGGCCTTCGCAATCAGATCGCAATAGAGGTTGATTGCGCGCGCGGCGTCGTCGTTACCCGGAATCGGGAACGTGATGCCGTCCGGATTGCAGTTCGTATCCACGATCGCGGCGATAGGAATGCCCAAACGGCGCGCTTCCTTGATCGCGATGTCTTCCTTGTTCGTGTCGATCACGAAGAGCAGATCGGGAACACCGCCCATGTCGCGGATGCCGCCGAGCGCGAGCTCGAGCTTTTCTTTTTCGCGGGAAAGCGTGAGCTTTTCCTTCTTGGTGTAGCCCCCGGACTCGTTCGAGTTCAGCATCTCCTCGATCTTCTTGAGACGCGCGATCGAGTTCGAAATCGTTTTCCAGTTCGTGAGCGTACCGCCGAGCCAGCGCGAATTCACGAAATACTGCGCCGAACGCTTTGCGGCGTCAGCGATCGAATCCGCGGCCTGACGCTTGGTGCCGACGAAAAGAATTCGTCCGCCCTTCGCCACGGCATCGGACACCGCCTGCAACGCACGCGAAAGCGCGGGCACGGTCTGCGCGAGATCGATGATGTGAATGTTATTGCGGGTGCCGAAGATGTACGATTGCATCTTCGGATTCCAACGATGGGCCTGATGGCCAAAGTGAACGCCAGCTTCCAATAGCTGACGCATGCTGTAGTCGGGCAGCGCCATTTCCAAACTCCGGTTTGCCTCCGCGGGCAGAGCAAGGTCACATGACCCTGCACCGGATGATCCCTCTCAGGATCGAAGCGCCCGCGTGCGAGATGGCGGGGTATATAGGCGGAGCGGCTGGCCCGCGCAACCGATTGGTTGCGCCGCGAAATATGTGCTATAAACCATTGTTTTTACTATATTTCTTGGACTTCCAGCACGCCCTCTACCGAACGGACATTGCCGGCAATCTGGGGCGAAATCGAATACTTGCCGGGCAGCTTCACCTCGACCTCCGATTGGCCTTCGTCCAGCGAGACCAGAATGCTCACCTCGCCCTTGCCCTCGGCCGTGTTTCCGTTGCCGTTACCGCCATTCTGAAGACGCTTTGCGATTTGCTCGATCGACGCTTCCGGCTTCACGATGACGAGCAAGCCGCGCTGGTTCCTGGCCGCAACCTGATCGAGCAATTCGACGCCATAAATACGCAGCCGCACTTCGTCGCCCTGCGTATCCGCTCCGACCTGAATGAGAACCGCTTTCCCCGGCTCCAGATCGCGCTGATATTGCGCGAGGCCCTCCTGAAAGATGACGGCTTCGAAATACCCGGTCGGGTCGGAGAGCTTGATATTCGCCATCCGCGAACCCGTTTTCGTGCGCCGCTCCTGACGCGAGACGACCGTTGCGGCGAGGCGCCCCGCGCTCGCTCCGGCACGGGCGCTCTGCTGAAATTCCGCCCAGGATTGAATCCGCATGCGCTTCAGCGCAACTGCATAGTCGTCCAGCGGATGCCCTGAGAGGTAAAAACCCGCTGCATCGAACTCTTTGGCGAGACGATCTGCAGGCAGCCACGGCTCCGCCTCGGGTAACCGGAGCACCGTCGTGTTCGCGCTTCCTCCAAACAATTCGCTTTGGCCGGACGCGCGATCTTCGCCGCTGCGCTGCGCGTGGCGCAGTACGGCTTCGCAACCCGCGAACACGCGCGCGCGGTTCCTCTCAAGACCATCGAACGCGCCGGAACCTGCAAGACTCTCAAGCATCCGTTTGTTGATCGCTTTCGCGTCAACGCGTGAGGCAAAGTTCGCGAGATCCTTGAAAGGCTTGTCCCCGCGTGAGGCAACGATGGAATCGACCGCTTGTCCGCCTACGCCCTTCAGCGCCGCGAGCGAATAGAAAATCGTATTGCCTTCGACATCGAACGCGCGGCCGGATTTATTCACCGATGGCGGCTCGACGTTAATTTTCAACCGCTGCGCCTCGCGGCGGAATTCCGCGAGCTTGTCGGTGTTGCCCATGTCCAGCGTCATCGAGGCAGCCAGAAACTCGACAGGGTAATTCGCTTTGAGATACGCGGTCTGATACGCGACCAGCGCATAGGCGGCCGCGTGGCTCTTGTTGAAGCCGTAGTCGGCGAACTTCGCAAGGAGATCGAAGATCGACTGTGCCTGCGGCTTGTCGATGCCCTGCGCAACCGCGCCCGTAACAAAGCGCTGCTGCTGCGCATTCATCTCCTTCTTGATCTTCTTGCCCATCGCGCGGCGCAGAAGGTCGGCTTCGCCGAGGGAATAGCCGGCGAGCACGCGCGCGGCTTCCATCACCTGTTCCTGATAGACGATGACGCCGAAGGTTTCTTTGAGCACCGGCTCGAGCTTCGGATGAATATAGTCGGGCTGCTCCTTGCCGACCTTGCGGAAGCAATAAGTCGGGATATTCGCCATCGGACCGGGACGATAGAGCGCGACCAGTGCGATGATGTCCTCGAAGCGGTCGGGCCTCATATCGACGAGTGCGCGCCGCATGCCCTGACCTTCGACCTGAAACACACCAACTGTCTCGCCACGCGCGAGCATCTCGTAGGTCTTCTTGTCATCGAGCGGAATCTTGTCGATGTCGATCGTCACGCTGCGCTTCGCCAGAAGATCGGTCGCGGTGCGGATGACGGTGAGCGTTTTCAGTCCGAGAAAATCGAACTTCACGAGCCCCGCGGTCTCCACCCATTTCATGTTGAACTGGGTGACCGGCATATTCGAGCGCGGATCGCGGTAGAGCGGGATCAGCTCACCCAGCGGCCGGTCGCCGATCACGATGCCTGCGGCATGGGTCGAAGCGTGGCGATGCAATCCCTCTAGCTTCAGCGCGATATCGAATGCGCGCTGCACGATCGGCTCTTCTTCGGCCGCCTGCTGCAGGCGTGGGTCGCCTTCGATCGCCTTTGCGAGCGTGACGGGGTTGGTCGGATTGACCGGCACGAGCTTGCAGAGCTTATCGACCTGCCCGTAAGGCATTTCGAGCACGCGGCCGACATCGCGCAGCACACCGCGCGCCTGCAACGAGCCGAAGGTGATGATCTGCGCGACGCGGTCGCGGCCATAGCGCTCCTGCACGTAGCGGATCACTTCGTCTCGCCGGTCCTGGCAGAAGTCGATGTCGAAGTCCGGCATCGACACGCGCTCCGGATTCAAGAATCGCTCGAACAGAAGACCGAAGCGGATCGGATCGAGATCGGTGATCCTGAGCGCGTAGGCGACGAGCGAGCCCGCGCCGGAACCGCGGCCGGGTCCGACGGGGATATCCTGCTGTTTCGCCCAGACGATAAAGTCGGCTACGATCAGGAAGTAACCGGCGTATTTCATGTTGCCGATCACGTTCAGTTCGAAATCGAGACGCTCGCGGTACTGCGCTTCCGAGTAGCCCTCCGCGAGACCAAACGCCTGTATCCGGCGGCGCAGACCTTCTTGTGCGAGATGACGCAGTTGCTCCGTCTCGTCCGTTCTGTCGCCGCCGAAATTCGGCAGGATCGGCTTCCGCGCGGTTGGGCGATAGGAGCAGCGTTGCGCGATCTCAGCCGTCGCGGCGATTGCCGCGGGAAGATCCTCGAACAGCTCGATCATCTCTTCCTGAGTTTTGAGATAATGCTCAGGGCTTAGCTGACGCCGGTCTGCTTCCGCGACCCGCCTGCCTTCCGCGATTGCAAGCAAGGCATCCTGCGCTTCGTAGTCGTCTCTTGAAGCGAAGAAAGGCTCGTTTGTAGCGACCGTAGGAAGCTGCAAGGCATCCGCCAGCGCAAGCAAATGGGGCTCGGCACGCCGCTCCTGCGTAAGGCTATGCCGCTGCAACTCGATGTATAGGCGGTCTCCGTAAATTGCTTTCAGCTTCTCAAGCCGCGCGCGCGAAAGCTCCGGCTTTTCGGCCGCTACGCGATCAATCGGGCCGGACGGTCCGCCAGTGAGCGCAATCAAACCGTCCGCATGCTCCATGAGCCACGCAAGCTGCACACGAGGCTCTTCGCTGTCGGGGCATTCCATAAAGCTGCGCGATGTCAGCGTCATGAGGTTGCGATAACCGGCTTCGGTCGCGGCAAGCAGCACGATACGCGGCAACGGCTGCGGCGCGGCGCCCGCCCGTGCCGGCGGCTCATCGGCGAACTCCATCGCGAGCGCGCAGCCGATGATCGGCTGCACGCCTTTCTCAGCCATCTTCTCCGAGAATTCGAGCGCGCCGAACAGGTTGCCCGTATCGGTCAGCGCGATCGCCGGCTGGCGATCGTCACTGGCAAGTGCCGCAAGCTTGCCAATCGTCAGCGCGCCTTCGAGCAGCGAGTAGGACGAATGAACATGCAAATGAACGAACGGCGTGATCGCCACGGCGGCCTCTACGACTCTTGAAACGCTATTGTCCGGTTTCAGCCACGATAAGCAAACGGCGCTTGTGGACTATTCGAGTTCCACGACCTTGCCGTCACGCAGCGTCACACGCCTTGTCATGCGTTTGGCAAGATCGAGATTGTGGGTCGCAATGATTGCCGCGAGTTTCGTTGCGGTCACGAGTTTCGAGAGCGTCTCGAACACATGACCCGCCGTTTTCGGGTCAAGGTTGCCCGTGGGCTCGTCGGCAAGCAACAATCTCGGTGCATTCGCGACCGCGCGCGCAATCGCAACGCGCTGCTGTTCACCGCCGGAAAGCTCCGACGGACGATGTTCGAGCCGCTTTCCCAGACCGAGAAAAGCAAGCAGCTCTTCCGCACGTTTCGTCGATTCACGTTTGTCGAGGCCCGCGATCATCTGGGGCAACGCGACGTTCTCGCTCGCGGTGAACTCCGGAAGAAGATGATGAAACTGATAGACAAAGCCGATCTCGTCCCGCCGGATCGCGGTGCGGAGAGTATCGCTTAGCTTCGCGGTGGGCCTCCCGTTGACATAAACCTCGCCGCCATCCGGATGTTCGAGCAAACCTGCCATATGCAGCAACGTCGATTTGCCGGCGCCCGATGGCGCGATCAGCGCAACCGACTCTCCGGGCCACACCGACATGGTTGCGCCGCGCAGGATCGCAAGCTCCGTCTCGCCTTGCACATAGCTGCGGCGGACGTCCTCCAGATGAAGCGCAGGCACCTTTTCCATTTATTCGTACCGGAGCGCTTCCACGGGATCGAGCCGCGCCGCACGCCACGCCGGATAAAGCGTCGCGAGGAACGAGAGCGCGAGCGCCATCACAATCACGGAAGTCGTCTCCGTGCTGTCGATACGCGCCGGTAAACGGCTCAAATAATAAAGCTCCGGCGGAAAAAGCTGCGTCGAAGTCAGCCAGGAGACGAAGCGGCGGATTTCCTCGATGTTGAGACACACAAGCAGACCGATTGCGAAACCTACGAGTGTGCCGACAATGCCGATGCTCGATCCGGTGATGAGGAAGATGCGCATGACCGCGTATTTTGTCGCGCCCATTGTCCGCAGGATTGCAATGTCGTGGCCTTTGTCTTTTACGAGAATGATCAAGCCGGAAATGATGTTGAGCGCGGCGACGAGCACGATCAGCGTCAGGATCATGAACATCACAGTGCGTTCGACCTGCAGTGCGCTGAAGAAAGACGAATTCCGCTGGCGCCAGTCGATGATGTAGACTTGACGGCCCGCATAGTCGTTCACGAGCTGCCGGTATTGGACGATCTGATCGGCGTTGTCGGTGTAGATCTCGATCGCGTTCACATCGCCCGCGCGATTGAAATAGGCCTGCGCTTCCGCGAGCGGCATGAACACGAAGACGGAGTCGTATTCCGACATGCCGATCTCGAAGATCGCGGCGACCTTGTAGGTCTTGATCCGCGGTGTCGTACCCATCGGCGTCACCGAACCGCGCGGCGAGACCAATGTGACGTTATCGCCTGCGCGCACCGAAAGCTGATCGGCAAGGCGCTTGCCGATCACGATACCCTGCCCGGCATCGAAACCTTCCAGCGAGCCGAACTTGATGTTGGGGCCGATGGCAGGAAGCTGCTTGAGATCGTTTTCGCGCAAGCCGCGCACCAGCACGCCACCGGCATGGAACGGCGACGACGCGAGCGCCTGGCCTTCGACCAGCGGGATCGCATGGGTGATACCTTTGACCTTGAGCAACCGCTGCGAGACGGCGTCGAAATCAGTAAGCGGCGTGCCGACTGGCTGCACCAGCATGTGGCCGTTAAGGCCGAGAATCTTGTTGAGCAGTTCGAAGCGGAAGCCGTTCATCACCGCCATGACGATGATGAGCGTCGCGACGCCGAGCATGATGCCGACGAAGGAGAACCCGGCAATGACGGAAATGAATCCTTCCTTGCGGCGCGACCTTAAGTAACGCCCCGCAAGCATCCATTCGTAACGCGAGAACGGTATCGTTCCGCCCTTTGCCGCCATGATCCCTCCTGACGCGCTCGCGGCCTATGCCGCGAGACGCTTCACCGCATCCTCAGGCGCAATCATCTCGCGCGCGCCGCCCGCGCGCTGCTTCAATTCCACTTTTCCTTCCGCGAGCCCTTTCGGGCCGACGAGAATTTGATACGGCAATCCAATCAGATCGGCAGTCGCAAACTTCGCGCCCGCGCGATCGTCGGTGTCGTCGTAGAGCACCTCAACTCCGCGCGCGGTCAGCTCGTTATAGAGCTTCTCACAGGCGGCATCGGTCGCGCTGTCGCCCTGCTTCAAATTCAGAATCCCGACCTTGAACGGCGCAATCGCTTCCGGCCAGACGATGCCGGCGTCGTCGTGGCTCGCCTCGATGATTGCCGCCACGAGCCGCGTCGGGCCGATGCCATAAGATCCCATATGAACCGGCTGCGTCAGGCCGTCCGGCGTCTGCACGCTCGCTTTCATCGGCTCCGAGTATTTCGTACCGAAATAGAAGATGTGCCCGACTTCGATCCCGCGCGCCGACATCTGCTTGTCGCCCGGAATTTTTCCGAACGCCGCCGCGTCGTGTTTCTCCGAAGTCGCGGCATAAAGTGACGTCCACTTCCCGACCAGGCCTTCAAGCTCGCTCACATTGTCGAAGTTCACGCTCAAGGAGGGCGCATCGAAGCCCAGATAGTCTTTGTGACAGAAGACTTCGCTCTCGCCGGTCGAGGCAAGAATAATGAACTCGTGCGAAAGATTGCCGCCGATGGGTCCGGTGTCCGCAACCATCGGGATCGCCTTCAGGCCCATGCGTGCAAACGTCCGCAAGTAAGCCACGAACATCTTGTTGTAGGAATGTTTCGCCCCCGCCGCATCGAGATCGAAGCTGTACGCATCCTTCATCAAAAATTCGCGCGAGCGATAGACGCCGAAGCGCGGGCGCACCTCGTCGCGGAATTTCCACTGCAGATGATAGAGATTGAGCGGAAGGTTTTTGTATGACTTCACATAGGCACGGAAGATTTCCGTGATCATTTCCTCGTTGGTAGGCCCGTAGAGCATCTCGCGCTCGTGCCGGTCCTGAATGCGCAGCATTTCCTTGCCGTAATCGTCATAGCGGCCGCTTTCCCGCCAGAGGTCGGCCGACTGGATCGTCGGCATCAGCATCTCGATCGCGCCGGAGCGGTTCTGCTCCTCACGGATGATCTTGCAGACCTTCTCTAACACCCGGTGGCCGAGCGGCAGCCAGGCATAGATGCCGGCGGACTCCTGCCGGACCATGCCGGCGCGCAGCATCAGCCGGTGCGAGACGATTTCGGCGTCCTTGGGCGTGTCGCGGAGGATGGGCATGAAATAGCGGGAAAGACGCATTCGGTGAGAACTCTCGACTCAAGAAAACGGCAGAAGACGGGGCATGAACGCATAACCGCTTGGAATGACAAGCCCCGGCGACTGCGGCACATCGTTGGCATCCAGACCATTGTTGGTTTGTTGCGGCGCAAGAATGACAAGCCAGATCAAGCTGTTCTACGTTCCGCCACCGATTGGGAGACGGCGTCAGCCGGGGCCCAGGTCTCGGGAGGAAGAGAAACCCCACCGCAAGGCGCGTTCGCGCGACGGCGGAAAGGCGGTCACCAGAAGCGGGCGAGCTGAACAGGCTCGCCCGTTATCTTTTCTGGGCAGGCTTAAAGATTCACCGGCTTGTAGGGCATCGGCAGATCGTTGAGCGAAATCCAGCCCGTGCGCCAGATCGCATATCCCGCGAAGAAAAGGATTGTTGAGACGATCGTCGTTGCGATCGCCTTCTTCAACAGCATCGGCACGACCGGCGCTCCCGGATCGGCCCCCTTGCCCGGCATGACACCTGCTTCTTTGTGCGAGCGCACGCCCCAAGGCAGCACCGCGAACAGAACGGTCCACCAAAGGATGAAATAGATCGCGAGCCCGAGCGTGATGTTCATGGCTTAAGCCTGCTCGATCTCCGTGAGCGTGCCGAGAAAATCTTTCGGATGCAGAAATAGCACGGGCTTTCCATGCGCTCCGATTTTCGGATTGCCGTCGCCGAGTACGCGGGCACCGGTCGCCTTTAGCTGATCGCGCGCGGCGATGATGTCATCGACTTCGTAACAGACGTGGTGCACGCCGCCTTCGGGATTGCGCTCCAGAAACTTGGCAATCGGCGAATTCTCGCCGAGCGGCTCAAGCAATTCGATCTTGGTATTCGGCAGCGTGATGAACACGGTCGAAACGCCATGATCCGGCTGCGGCACGATCTCGGAAACTTCCGCGCCGAGCTTGGTCCGGTAAACCTCGGATGCCGCCTTGATGTCCTTGACCGCGATCGCAACGTGGTTGAGCCGGCCGATCATGATGCACCTCTGGCTTCGCTTATACTTCTAGCACGAGGACGTGACACGTGGGCTTCTTGCCCCACACCGCATTGACCGCGCCGCGCACGCTCCTGCGGATCGCCTCGCCGACTTCATCCGGGTCGCGCCGCCGCGCCTTGGGCAAACTCTCGAAGCCGCTATGCACGGCATCGACGACTACATCGAACATCGAGCCGTCTTTCCCGGTCTGCTCCGGGATGCCCGCGAATTCTACGACAGGTTCGTCAGCGAGCTCGCCACGGCCCTGCAAGGCGACGGCAATCGAGATCACGCCGGAGAAGCTGAGCCGCTTGCGATCCTTCACGGCTTCGTCCGACGCGGAAATCAGAATCGTGCCGTCCTTGTAAAGACGCCCCGACTGGAATTGATCGATCACTCCCGCAGGGCCGGGGGTCAGCCGGACGATGTCTCCATTCGTGCAGGAGACGACCTCGCCGATCCCCGCTTCGCGCGCAAGCACCGCATTCTCATGAAGATGCAGCGCTTCGCCGTGCACAGGGATAACCAGATCCGGCTTCAGCCACTCGTACATCTTCTTCAGTTCGCCGCGGCGCGGGTGACCGGACACATGAACGAGTTCGGTGCGATCGGTGACGACTTCGACGCCCTTCGCGATAATGTTGTTGATAATCCGGTTAACGAGCTTCTCGTTGCCAGGAATAGTGCGCGACGACATGATCAGCATATCGCCCTGCGAAAGCTCGATCGCCGGATGGTCGTCATTCGCAAGACGGGCAAGCGCCGCGCGCGGCTCGCCCTGGCTGCCGGTCAACAAAATCATGACCTTGTTCGGCGGCAGCGTCTGATAGGCGTCGAGACCGCGAAATTGCGGAACGCCTTCGAGATAGCCAAGTTCGCGCGCGACCCCGATCACGCGCTCCATCGCACGGCCGGCAACGACGACCTCGCGCCCGCATGCTGCAGCGGCGAGTGCTGCAGAACGCAATCGCGCCACGTTGGAGGCGAAAGTCGTAACCGCAATACGGCCTTTCGCCCGCGCGACCACTTTTTTAAGATTTTCCGCAACATCGCCTTCGGACGGCGAGATGCCGTCACGTACCGCGTTGGTGGAGTCGCAGATGACGGCGCACACACCCTCCTCGCCAAGGGCCCGGAATTTCTTCTCGTCGGTGATTTCGCCGGCTATCGGATTTGCATCCAGCTTCCAGTCGCCGGTGTGAACCGCAAGACCGGCGGGCGTCCTTATCGCGAGCGCGTGACTCTCGGGAATGGAATGCGCGACGGGAACGAATTCCACATCGAACGATCCGATCGTTACCCGCCCGCCGACCGGCACGACCGTTACCGGAACTTCCGGCGCGTTCGGCTCCATCGCCTTCTTGGAAGCGATCAGCGTCGCGGTGAACGGGGTCGCATAAACCGGGACGCGCAATTTCGGCCAGAGATCGAACAGCGCACCGACATGATCCTCGTGGCCGTGCGTGAGTACAATGCCCTTGAGATCGCGGCGTTGCTCCTCCGCGAAACCGATATCGGCCATGATCAGGTCGATGCCCGGCGTCTCGCTGTCCCCGAACGAAACGCCCATATCGACGCAAAGCCACTCGCGCCGGTTACCCGATGCGAGACCGTAAAGCGCGAGATTCATCCCGATCTCGCCGACGCCGCCGAGCGGCGCGAATAAGAGTTCCTGCTGCGGTTTTGCCAAAACGAAATTTACTTCGCTGCCGCCGGAAAGATGTCTCCGGCCCTGATCAACTCACGATGGCCGCCCGGCAGCGACAAGACAAGCGCGCCTTCGCTGTCGATTTCATCGAAGCGGCCGTTCAATACGCGCTCGGCCAGCTTCACCTCGATCTGACGGCCGAGGTCATGCGCCCGCGCAAGCCAGGCATTCCGGATCGCGTTAAAACCCCGGCCGCCGCGCCATAGCGTCAGACGATCCATCATGCGCGCCGCCAGCTTCTCGAATAGCGCCTGCGGCGTGAGCGAAAAACCTTCCGCCGCGAAATCCGTCACGGGATAGGCCGTATCGACCGGGTGATGCACGCAGTTGACTCCGGTACCCGTGACGACCGCTTGCCGCGCCCCTGCACTCGCGCCCTCGACCAGAATGCCCGCGAGTTTCTTCCCCGCGAGCAAGAGATCGTTCGGCCACTTCAGATGCAAGTACTGCGGATCGAGCGTAGGCAACGCATCGCAAACGGCATCGTGCAGCGCGAGTGCTGCGACAAAACAAATCTGCGGGCTGAGCGCCGGCGGCGCGGGATCATAGAGCAGTAACGTCGAATAGAGATTGCCGGGTTCCGATACCCACTGGCGGCCGCGGCGGCCACGTCCGGCGATCTGCCGGTCGGCCACAATCCATTGCTCCGGCGTATTCGCTGCCGCGCGCGCAAGCGCTTCGGCATTCGTCGATCCGATCTCGCTGAAGTGAGCAACCGGAAGCGCGCCTGCGACGGCCGGAAAAACCGTCATCAGAACAGCGACTTCGCTGCCGCATTGGCCGCAGCAACGAGCGGCGCGGGATAAACGAAGAACAGGATCGTGAACGCGCCCGATAGAAACAGCACTGCTGCGACCGGCTTCGGCATCGGCAGGAAGCGCGCGACCGGCTCGTCGATGTATATGATTTTTACGATGCGCAAATAATAGTAAGCGCCTACGACGCTCGCCAGCACGCCAATCACTGCAAGCGTATAGAACTTGCCTTCGACTGCTGCGAGAAAAACGTAGAACTTCGCGAAGAACCCGGCGAGCGGCGGAATGCCGGCAAGCGAGAACAGGAGTGCTGCGAGCACAAAAGCCATCGCGGGTTGTGTGCGGGCAAGCCCAGCAAGTTGGTCGATCTCCTCCACCTGCCCGCCATCGCGCCGCATCGCGATGATGCAGGCGAAAGTGCCGAGCGTCATCGCAAGATAGATCGACATGTAGATCAGCACGCCGGAAACGCCAGTTGCTGTCCCGGGCGCGAGGCCGACAAGCGCATAGCCGACATGGCCGATCGAGGAATACGCCATCAGCCGCTTGATGTTGCGCTGGCCGATCGCCGCGAAAGCGCCAAGCACCATGGACGCAATCGCGATAAACACGACGATCTGCTGCCACTGAAGCGCGATCGCCGGGAACGAGGTAATGGCAACGCGCGCAAACAACGCCATCGCGGCCACTTTCGGCGCCGCCGCGAAAAACGCGGTGACCGGAGTCGGCGCGCCCTCATAGACGTCCGGCGTCCACATATGGAACGGCACGGCGGAAACCTTGAACGCAAGACCCGCGAACAAAAAGACGATGCCGAAGATCAAGCCGATGGAAGGCGACTTCGCCGCGGCGGCAATTCCCGCGAACGATATTGTTCCGGTGAAGCCGTAGATCAGCGACGCGCCATAGAGCAACATGCCCGACGATAGCGCGCCGAGTACGAAATACTTCAGGCCCGCTTCGGTCGAGCGCAGGTTCTCGCGGTCGATCGCCGCGATCACGTAAAGCGACAGCGACATCAGTTCGATGCCGAGATAGAGCGAGATCAGGTCACGCGCCGAGACCATCACCATCATCCCGGCGACAGACAGCAACACCACGATCGAGAATTCGAAGCGGTTGAGCTTGTGATTGCTCCAGAACGGCGCAGACATTATCAACGCCGCAGCCGCACCGATCAGGATCAGCACTTTGAAGAAGCGCGAAAAGGCATCGACCACAATGCTGCCGCCGAACATCTCGACGGGCGCGGCAGGCTGCATGACAATCAAAACGAGTGTGACGGCAAGAACCAGAAGCGCGCCAGCCTCGACAAGCGGCGTGCTGTCCTCGCCCTTAAAGACGCCGAGCATCAGGAGCGCCATTGCACCGACGATGACGACGAGCTCGGGCAACACCGGCATGAGAGAGGTTAGCGTCATAACGGTTATTGCACTCCGAGCAGCGCTGCCTTGGCGGGCGCTAACGCCGCCTTGGTCTGCGCGACAAGATTGGCGACGGCTGAAGCGCTCATATCGAGCACCGGCGCCGGCCAGAAACCGAACAGGATCGTGAGGATCACAAGCGGCGCGAGGATTACGATTTCGCGGCCATTGAGATCGGTGATGCTCTTGAGGCTGTCTTTTTCGAGTGCGCCGAACACGACGCGCCGATAGAGCCAAAGTGCGTAAGCCGCCGACAGAATGACGCCGGTCGTCGCGAACACCGCAACCCAGGTATTGGCTTTGAAAGCCGCGAGCAGCGCCAGTAATTCGCCGACAAAGCCGCTCGTCCCCGGTAGCCCGACGTTAGCCAAGGTGAAGACCATGAACACGGCCGCGTAAATCGGCATGCGGTTCACAAGCCCGCCATAGGCGGCGATCTCGCGCGTGTGCATGCGGTCATAGACCACGCCAACGCAGAGGAAGAGCGCGCCGGACACGATGCCATGCGACACCATCTGGAACACACCGGCCTGCACGCCCTCGTTCGAAAAGGTGAAAATACCGAGCGTGACGAAGCCCATATGCGCGACCGAGGAATACGCAATCAGCTTCTTGATGTCCTCCTGCATCAGCGCGACCAGCGAGGTGTAGATGATCGCCACGACCGAGAGGAAGAACATCATCGGTGCGAACAGCTCGGAGGCATGCGGGAACATCGGCAGCGAGAAACGCAGGAAACCGTAGCCGCCCATCTTTAGCAGCACCGCCGCCAGAATAACGGAGCCCGCGGTCGGCGCCTCGACGTGCGCGTCGGGCAGCCATGTATGGACCGGCCACATCGGCAACTTCACCGCGAACGACGCCAAGAAAGCGAGCCACAGCCAGGTCTGCATTCCGCGCGGGAAGCCGTAGGTTAAGAGCTTCACGATATCGGTCGTCCCGGCTTGGAAATACATCGCCATAATGGCGAGCAGCATCAAGACGGAGCCCGCGAGCGTATAGAGGAAGAACTTGAAGCTCGCATAGACGCGTCGCGCGCCGCCCCATACGCCGATGATCAGGAACATCGGGATCAGGCCGCCTTCGAAGAAGACGTAGAAGAGAACGATGTCGAGCGCGGAGAAGGTGCCGACCATCAGCGTCTCGAGCAGCAGGAACAGAACGAGATATTCCTTCACGCGCTTCTCGATCGCGTGCCAGCCCGCGATGATCGCAATCGGCATCAGGAACGTGATCAGAATCACGAAAGGAAGCGAGATGCCGTCGACACCCATCTTGTATCGGATGCTTCCGCCGAGCCACGGATGATCCTCGACGAACTGGAAGCCCGGATTGCCCTTGTCGAACCCGGTGACCAGGAAGATCGAGATCACGAAGGTGATTACCGTCGTCCAGAGCGCGACCCATCGCGCATTGCGCTTTACCGCCTCGTCTTCGCCGCGCAACAGTAAAATGAACAGCGCGCCTACCAGCGGCAGGAACGTCGTGACCGAAAGAATAGGCCAGGTCGCCATCAGACGGCTCCTCTAAACAGGAACCAGGTGATGAGCGCGGCGACGCCGATCAGCATCACGAAGGCGTAGTGATAAAGGTAGCCGGTTTGCAGCCGCACGACGTTGCGCGTCACGTCAAGCACGCGCGCCGAGATACCGTTCGGCCCGAAACCGTCGATGACGAAGCCGTCACCCTGCTTCCAGAGGAAGCGGCCGAGCCACATCGCGGGGCGCACGAAAAGGAAGTCGTAGATCTCGTCGAAGTACCACTTATTGAGGAGGAAGCGGTACAGCACGTCCTGACTCTTCGCGAGCGTCGCCGGAATATCGGGGCGCTGAATATAAAACCAGTACGAGACGAGGAAACCGCCCGTCATCATCACCGTCGGCAGCCAGGGCACCCATCCCGGCAAATGATGCATCTCTTCGAGAATTTTCCAGCCATCGTGCGAGAATAGCGACTGGCGGAAAAACTTTTCGACACCCTGTTCGTAGATAAAGACGCCTTTGAACGCGAAACCGAGCACGAGCGCGCCTAGCGCGAGGATCGCAAGCGGCACCAGCATGGTGAGCGGCGACTCGTGCGCGTGATCGTAGGTGTGATGATCCGCGCGCGTCTCGCCGTGGAACGTCAGGAAGATCAGGCGCCACGAATAAAAAGAGGTGAGCGCCGCAGCGATAATCGTAAGATAAAAGGCGTAAGCCGCGAAGGTATTATGGCCTGCGTAAGCCGCTTCGATGATCGCGTCCTTCGAGTAATACCCCGCGGTGAACGGAAATCCGGTGAGCGCGATCGTGCCGATCACCATCATCGCATAGGTGAACGGGATTTTCTTCCAGAGCCCGCCCATGTTCCGCATGTCTTGCTCGTGATGCATCGCATGAATCACGGAGCCCGCGCCCAGGAAAAGCAGCGCCTTGAACGCAGCGTGGGTAAAGAGATGGAACATGCCGACCGAGTAAGCGCCGACGCCCATCGCCACGAACATGTAGCCGAGCTGCGAACAGGTCGAATACGCGACCACGCGCTTGATGTCGTTCTGAACCAGGCCGACGGTTGCGGCGAAGAAGGCCGTCGTGGCACCAAACACTGTCACGACCGCGAGCGCGGTCGGGGCAAGTTCGAACAGCGGCGAGAGACGTGCGACCATGAAGACGCCGGCGGTCACCATGGTCGCCGCGTGAATGAGCGCGGAAACCGGGGTCGGGCCTTCCATCGCGTCCGGCAGCCAGGTGTGCAGCAGGAACTGCGCGGACTTGCCCATCGCGCCGACGAACAGAAGCAGGCAGATCACGGTCAGGGCATCGAAGTTACCGCCGAAGATATGTATCGTCTTGCCGGTGAGCGATTTCGCTTCCGCAAAGATCGTCTCGAAGCCGACCGCGCCGACCAAGGCGAACACCGCGAAGATGCCGAGTGCGAAGCCGAAATCGCCGATCCGGTTGACGATGAAGGCCTTGATCGCCGCCGCGTTCGCTTCGGGTTTCTGGTACCAGAACCCGATCAGCAAGTAGCTCGCGAGACCCACCCCTTCCCAGCCAAAGAAAAGCTGCACGAGGTTGTCGGCGGTGACCAGCGCCAGCATCGCGAAGGTGAAGAGCGAAAGATAGGCGAAGAAGCGCGGGCGATGCGGGTCTTCGTGCATGTAGCCGATCGAATAAAGATGCACGAGCGCGGAAACGCTGTTCACGACCACCAGCATCACCGCGGTCAGCGTATCGATGCGAAGCGCCCACTCGACCTTGAGATCGCCCGCCGAAATCCATGTAAACAGCGCGACGCGCGTGTCCTTGCCGAAATAGCCGACATCGAAGAACGCGATCCACGACAGGCCGGCCGGTATCATCAGGAACAGCGTCGTGATGATTTCCGAAGCACGCGCGCCGATGACGCGGCCGAACAGGCCCGCGATCAGCGCGCCTGCGAGCGGCAGGAATACGATGAAATGATACATCGTCATTGCGCGCTCAGCCCTTCATTGCATTGATGTCTTCGACCGCGATCGAACCGCGGTTGCGATAGAACACGACGAGAATGGCAAGGCCGATCGCGGCTTCGGCGGCGGCGACGGTCAGCACGAGAAGCGCGAAAATCTGCCCGACGATATCGCCGAGGAAGGCCGAGAACGCGACGAGATTGATGTTCACCGCTAGCAGGATCAATTCGACCGACATCAGAATGACGATCACGTTCTTCCGGTTCAGGAAAATGCCGAGTGTGCCGAGTGTGAACAGGATCGCTGCGACAGTGAGATAGTGCGAAAGACCGACGATCATCTCAGAGCCCCTCGCCCGGCTTGACCTTCACGACTTCGATCGCCGTGTCGCGCGTACGCGCGTTCTGCGACGAGATGCTCTGGCGCTTCACGTTCGGACGGTGATGCAGCGTCAGCACGATCGCGCCGATCATCGCTACCAGGAGCACAATGCCGGCAAGCTGAAAGTAATGGACATAAGTTGTGTAGAGTACCCGGCCGATCGCTTCGGTGTTTGTAACCTTCGAGGCATCCGGGATCGGCGAAGTGATTGCGCTCGCAATTCCCGGTCCCGTCACCCAGGTGCCGACCACGAGCACGAGTTCGACGAGAAAGACGAGCCCCACCAGCGCACCAATCGGCAGATATTGCAGGAAGCCTTCGCGCAGTTCCGCGAAATCGACGTCCAGCATCATCACAACGAAGAGGAAGAGCACCGCGACCGCGCCGACATAGACGACGACAAGGATCATCGCGAGAAACTCAGCGCCGACCAGAAGAAAGAGTCCGGCCGCGTTTACGAACGTCAGGATCAGCCACAAGACCGAGTGAACCGGGTTGCGGCCCGCAATCACCATGAACGCGCTCGCGACCGCGACTGCCGAAAAGAGATAAAAGAAGAGTGCGGGGACGGTCATCTAGATCACCGGTACGGCGCGTCGAGCGAAAGATTCTTCGCTATCTCGCGCTCCCAGCGGTCGCCGTTCGCGAGCAGCCGCTCTTTGTCGTAATAGAGTTCTTCGCGCGTCTCGGTCGCGAATTCGAAGTTCGGCCCTTCGACGATGGCATCGACCGGGCAGGCTTCCTGGCACAGCCCGCAATAGATGCACTTCACCATGTCGATGTCGTAGCGCGTGGTGCGGCGTGTGCCGTCGTTGCGGCGCGGGCCCGCTTCGATGGTAATCGCCTGCGCGGGACAGATCGCTTCGCAAAGCTTGCAGGCGATGCAGCGCTCTTCGCCGTTCGGATAGCGGCGCAGCGCATGTTCGCCACGGAAACGCGGTGAGAGATAGCCCTTCTCGAACGGATAATTCAGCGTCGATTTCTTCGCGAAGAAATAACGCATCGCGAGGAAGAACGCCGAGACGAACTCCCAGAGGAAAATCGAGCGGGCGGCACGATCAAGTTTCATTTCGGAGCCAGCCCCATGAAGTGAAGAACCGCCGCTACAGCCACGACCATGAATAGCGAGAGCGGCAGGAACACTTTCCAGCCGAGCCGCATCAACTGGTCATAGCGGTAGCGCGGCACGATGGCCTTCGCCATCGCGAACAGAAAAAACATGAAGCAGACTTTGATCACGAACCAGACGATGCCGGGCACCCAGGTAAACGGCGCAATGGGGAACGGCGGCAGCCAGCCGCCGAGGAACAGGATCGTGGCGAGCGCGCACATCGTGACGATGGCGACGTACTCGCCGAGCATGAAGAGCAAATACGGCGTCGAGGAATATTCGACCATGAAGCCCGCGACGAGCTCGGACTCGGCCTCGACGAGATCGAACGGCGGACGATTGGTTTCCGCGAGCGCAGACACGAAGAACACGACGAACATGGGTAACAGCGGCAGCCAGTACCACTGCAGCATGCCCCACGGGCCGTTCTGCGCTTCGACGATCTTCGTGAGATTTAGCGAGCCCACGCACATCAGAACGGTGATGATCACGAAGCCGATCGAGACTTCGTAGGAAACCATCTGGGCTGCGGAGCGCAGTGCGGCGAGGAACGGATATTTCGAGTTCGACGCCCAGCCCGCCATGATCACGCCGTAGACCATCAAGGACGAGATCGCGAAGATATAAAGAATGCCGACATTAATCTCGGCAATCGACCAGCCCGGATGCACCGGGATCACCGCCCAGGCAGCTAACGCGAGCACGCAGGTGACTAACGGCGCGAGCAGAAACACGCCCTTGTTCGCCCCCGCCGGAATGATCGGCTCTTTCAGCACGAACTTCAGCAAGTCCGCGAAAGACTGCAGCAAGCCGAACGGCCCGACTACGTTCGGTCCGCGGCGCATCTGCACCGCCGCCCAGATCTTGCGATCGGCGAGCAGGATGTAAGCAACGAAAATCAGAAGGGCGACGAGCAGCAGCACGCTCTGGCCAAGAATGATCACGATCGGCCAGAGGGTTTGCCAAAAGAAATTGGTCCAGTTCATCGCGCGTTACTCCGCCGCCTGCGGAAGCTTGCCCGCGGCCAGACGCGAACATTCCGCCATGATGGCGGACGCACGCGCGATGGGATTGGTGAGATAGAAGTCGGTGACCGGAGATTTGAACCCCGTCTTCTTCGCTTCGCCGCCAAGCTTGGAAAGTTTTGCCAACACGGAAGCGTCCGCCGGGACGATCTGGTCGAGCTTCGCAAGATGCGGGTGCGCGGCGAACATCTGCTGGCGCAACTGCGAAAGCGAATCCAATGGCAGCTTGTGACCGATGACATCGGAGAGCGCACGCAGGATCGCCCAGTCTTCGCGCGCGTCGCCCGGCGCGAACGCCGCACGCTTCGCGAGCTGCGGGCGGCCTTCGGTGTTGACGAAGATGCCGGACTTTTCGGTGTAGGCGGCTGCCGGAAGAATGACGTCGGCGCGATGTGCGCCGCGGTCGCCATGCGTGCCGATGTAAACGACAAAGGCGTCGTTTTCGACTTCGATTTCGTCGGCACCGAGCAGAAACAGCACTTCCAGCGACTTCGACTTCGCCATCTGCGGTGCAGTCAGCCCGCCCTCGCCCGGCACCGCGCCGACGTCCAGCGCGCCGACGCGCGACGCGGCCGTATGCAGCACCGAGAAACCGTTCCAGCCGTCGGCGATGCCGCCGACCGAGTGCACGGACTTCGCGAACATCGAAAGCACCGCTTCGCCGTCAGGCCGCGCCAGCGCGCCCTGGCCGATCAGCCAGATCTGCTTCTTCAGTTGCGCCTTCTTGTGCTTCGTGAAATCCGCGAGCGTATCCGGCCCCGCGCCGAGGTACGCGTAGTCGTAGGTGAGGTCGGCCTGTTCGCCGATTACGCCGATCTTGAACCCGCCAGCACGCCAGCGCTTGCGGATGCGGGCGTTGATGACCGGCGCTTCCTTGCGGGGGTTGGCGCCGATGATCATCATGCCGTCGGCTTCTTCGATGCCGGCAATGGTCGCGTTGAACAGATAGCTTGCGCGCCCGTATTTCGGATGCAGGACTGAGCCGTCCTGACGGCAATCGATATTCGGCGAGCCGATTTGATCCATCAGTTTCTTCAGCGCGAACGACTCTTCGGCCGTAGCTAAATCGCCGATGATCGCGCCGACTTTCTTCGCGTTGGCGCTTCGCATCTTGTCGGCGATAGCCGCGAACGCATCGGACCAACTCGCGCGGATCAGCTTGCCCTTGATGCGGACATAAGGCTTGTCCAGCCGCTGCGTGCGCAACCCGTCCCAGATGAAGCGCGACTTGTCGGAGATCCATTCTTCGTTCACGTCTTCATGCAGCCGCGGCATCACGCGCTGCACTTCGCGCCCGCGCACGTCCACACGGATATTCGAGCCCGCCGCGTCCATCGCGTCGATGCTCTCGGTCTTAGTCAATTCCCAAGGCCGCGCCTGGAACGCGTAAGGCTTCGAGGTGAGCGCGCCGACCGGGCAAAGATCGATCACGTTGCCCTGCAATTCGGACGACATCGCTTTTTCGAGATAGGTCGTGATCTCCATGTCCTCGCCGCGCCCGATCGCGCCGAGTTCGGACACGCCCGCGACTTCGGTCGCGAAGCGGATGCAGCGCGTGCAGTGAATGCAGCGCGTCATGATCGTCTTGACCAGCGGGCCGATATATTTGTCTTCGACCGCGCGCTTGTTTTCCTCGTAGCGCGACTTGTCGACGCCGTAGGCCATCGCCTGATCTTGCAGATCGCACTCGCCGCCCTGATCGCAGATCGGGCAGTCGAGCGGATGGTTGATCAGCAGAAACTCCATCACGCCTTCGCGCGCCTTCTTCACCATCGGCGTCTTGGTGTTGACGACCGGCGGCTCGCCGTTCGGGCCCGGACGGCAATCGCGCACGGCCCACGCGCAAGAAGCAACCGGCTTCGGCGAACCTTTCAGCTCGACCAGACACATGCGGCAGTTGCCCGCGATGGAAAGGCGCTCATGGAAACAGAAGCGCGGAATCTCAGCGCCAGCCTGCTCACACGCTTGCAGCAGCGTGAACTCGGCGGGTACTTCGATTTCTTTTCCGTCGACGATCAGCTTCGGCATGACTTACTCCGCCGCCTGAAGCACAGAGTCGCCATGCGGGTTTGCCGCATAGTCGTCGATGCGCTTTTCGATCTCACTCCGGAAATGGCGGATGAGACCCTGCACCGGCCACGCCGCGGCATCGCCGAGCGCGCAGATGGTGTGGCCTTCGACCTGCCCCGCAACGTCGAGGAGCAAATCGATTTCTTTCTTCTGCGCGCGGCCTTCGGCCATGCGCGTCAGCACGCGCCACATCCAGCCGGTGCCTTCGCGGCATGGCGTGCACTGGCCGCAGCTCTCGTGCTTGTAGAAATAAGAGATGCGCGCAATCGCCCGCACGACGTCGGTCGATTTATCCATCACGATCACGGCAGCGGTGCCGAGACCGGATTTCAGTTCTTTCAGCGCATCGAAATCCATCGGACAGTCGATGATCTGCGCCGCCGGCACGATCGGCACCGACGAGCCGCCGGGAATGCACGCGAGCAGATTATCCCAGCCGCCGCGCACACCGCCGCAATGCTTGTCGATGAGTTCGCGGAACGGAATGCTCATCGCTTCTTCGACGTTGCAAGGCTGGTTGACGTGGCCGGAGACGCAGAAGAGTTTCGTGCCTGCGTTGTTCGGACGGCCGAAGCTCGCGAACCAACCCGCACCACGGCGCAGAATGTCCGGCGCAACCGCGATGGATTCCACGTTGTTCACGGTCGTTGGGCAACCATAGAGGCCGACGTTCGCGGGGAACGGCGGCTTCAGGCGCGGCATGCCCTTCTTGCCTTCGAGACTCTCTAACAGCGCGGTTTCTTCGCCGCAGATATAAGCGCCCGCGCCGTGATGCACGTAGAGCTCGAAATCCCAGCCGCATTTGTTGTTTTTGCCGAGCAGCCCCGCTTCGTAAGCCTGCTCGATTGCCGCCTCTAAACGATCGCGCTCATGAATGTATTCGCCGCGAATATAGATGTAGCCGGCATGCGCGTTCATCGCGAAGCCGGCGATCAGGCAGCCTTCGATCAGAAGATGCGGATCGTGCCGCATGATCTCGCGGTCTTTGCAGGTGCCGGGCTCCGACTCGTCGGCGTTCACAACCAGATAGCTCGGGCGGCCGTCGGTCGACTCCTTCGGCATGAACGACCACTTGAGGCCGGTCGGAAAACCCGCGCCGCCGCGCCCGCGCAAACCGGACGCTTTCATCTCGTTGACGATCCAGTCGCGGCCCTTCGTGATCAGCGCTTTGGTATCGTCCCACGCGCCGCGATCCATCGCGCCCTTGAGGCCCCAGTCGTGGACCCCGTAGAGATTTTTGAAAATGCGATCCTTGTCGGCGAGCATGTTATTTCCCCTCGCCTTTCAAGGTCGTGAGACCGCCCGACGGCGCGGAATACTGCCGGTCGATCTGCGGACCGACCTTCACTTTCCTTCCGGCCGCAAGATCGTTCATGAGCTTTTCGAGCAGCTCAGGCGTCAGGTCTTCGTAGTAGTCGTCGTTGATCTGCACCATCGGCGCGTTGACGCAAGCGCCGAGACACTCGACTTCCAGCCACGAAAACTTGCCGTCTTTCGAGACTTCGCGCTGCTCGCCGATCCGCTTCTTGCAGACCTTGATTAAGTCTTCCGCGCCGCGTAGCGCGCAAGGCGTGGTGCCGCAGACCTGAATGAAATGTTCGCCGACCGGTTCGAGATTGAACATCGTGTAGAAGGTCGCGACTTCGAGCACGCGTATATGCGCCATGCCGAGCATGTCGGCGACGTGACGGATCGCGGCTTCCGGCAGCCAGCCGCCCGCCTGCTTCTGCGCCTGCCACAAAAGCGGGATCACCGCGGAGGCCTGCCGGCCCTCGGGATATTTCGCGATCTGCTTCATCGCCCACTCCTCGTTCTTCTTCGAGAACGAGAAACTTTTGGGCTGTTCTGCTGCGAGACGACGGACGGCCATCAGTGCATTCCCTCGGCAAACAGCTTCGCCCACTGCGAACCGCGCTTGTAGGCGAAGAAATCGTGCGCTGCGGCCTTCGCTTGCGCGACCTGAGCGAGATTCTGAATCTTCGTGAGTTTCATGTTTTGGCTGAGATGCCGGATTTCCATGTCGCCTGCCGCGAGCAGGTGCGCGGAAGCTGGATGCGCGGTTTCTTTCTCGTGATCTTCGTAAACGAGCAGCGCGCCGGCATCGATGGTCTTCTTGCCGCCCATCATTGCCGCGACCTCGACGCCTTCGACATCGAGCTTGATCACGATCGGCGATCCGCTGCCCGGAAGAAATTTCGCAGCGACCTCGTCAATCGTAATCGTCTCGACTTCCTCGGCATGCGCGTCGGCGCCCTTGTGCCAATCCGGATTGAGCGAGCGGCCGAAATGCATCTTGCCGTAGAGTTTCAATGTCTTTCCGGGTTCGTCCGAGATCGCGCGGCGGACTGCAGCAAAACGCTCGCCATTCGCGCGAGCATTATTCTGAAGCAATTCGAAATTGCTTTGCGCCGCCTCGATCGCGACCGCCTTATGCGCGCCAAATTCCTTGCCGGAAACGCGCAGCGACCAGTAGCCCATGTTCGCGCCGCAATCGATCAGCGCATAAGGCACGTCCTTGATGCGGCGGAACAGCCAGTCGACTACGGGCTCGTACACGCGCCCGAGGAAAACGCCGTGCCAGTAATGATCGCCGAGCGGGAAGATGAAGCGCGTATCCGCGTCGAGCTGCACGCTGGTCAGCCCGTTTTTCAGATGCGCCGCGCGCGCAAGCTTGGCGAGCCGCGTGAAGCGCTTCCAGTTGACGTCGTCGCGCGCGCCATAGGCCCGCAGTCCGCTCGCAAGCATGCGCGCGAAGGCGGTAGGCTCGCGGTAGGATTGCGCCATCACCGGTCCACCTCCCCGAACACGATATCGAGGCTCCCTAGAATGGCCGAGACGTCCGCGAGCATGTACCCGCGCGAGAGATAATCCATCGCCTGCAGATGCGCGAAACCCGGCGCGCGGATCTTGCAGCGATAGGGTTTGTTGGTGCCGTCGGCGACGAGATAAACGCCGAACTCGCCCTTCGGCGCTTCGACGGCGGCGTAGACTTCGCCGGCCGGAACATGGAAGCCTTCGGTGTAGAGCTTGAAGTGATGAATGAGCGCTTCCATGGAGCGCTTCATCTCATCCCGCTTCGGCGGCACGATCTTGTTATCCTTCGCGCTGACTGGACCCTTTTCCTTGTCGAGCCGGTCGAGACACTGCTTCATGATCCGGATCGACTGCCGCATCTCTTCCATGCGGATGTGATAGCGGTCGTAGCAGTCGCCGTTTTTGCCGATCGGAATATCGAAATCGAGATCGGCGTAGCACTCGTAGGGCTGCGACTTGCGCAAGTCCCACGCTGCGCCTGAGCCACGCACCATCACGCCCGAGAAGCCCCAGGCCCATGCTTCTTCGAGCGTCACGATACCGATATCGGCGTTACGCTGTTTGAAGATGCGGTTTTCGGAAAGCAACCGGTCGAGATCGTCGACGACCTTCAGGAACGGATCGCAGAACGCGCGGATGTCATCGACAAGCTGTTGCGGAATGTCCTGATGCACGCCACCCGGACGGAAGTACGCCGCATGCATGCGCGAGCCGGACGCGCGCTCGTAGAAGATCATGAGCTTTTCGCGCTCTTCAAAGCCCCAGAGCGGCGGCGTTAGCGCACCCACGTCCATTGCCTGCGTGGTCACGTTCAGAAGATGCGACAGAATTCTGCCGATCTCGGAATAGAGCACACGAATGAGTTGCCCGCGGATCGGCACCTGCAGTCCGAGCAGTTTTTCCACCGCGAGGCAGAAGGCGTGCTCCTGATTCATCGGCGCGACGTAATCGAGCCGGTCGAAATATGGGATCGCCTGCAGGTAAGTCTTCGCCTCGATCAGCTTTTCGGTGCCGCGATGAAGCAATCCGATATGCGGATCGACGCGCTCGACGACTTCGCCATCGAGTTCGAGCACGAGACGCAACACGCCGTGCGCCGCCGGATGCTGCGGGCCGAAATTGATCGTGAAATTTCTGGTCGGCTGCTGTTCGTTCATGCCGCCACCTTTGCCGCTTTCGCGGCAACGCGCTCGTCGAACTTCGCGCGGTTGATGACGAAACGCTCGTGCGTGCCGCCGCCGATCTTGTCGACACCGTCGTGACCCACAACCGTGAACTTCACGCGCTTGCTCTCGACTTCGGTGATTTCGCAGTCGACTGTGACGGTCATGCCGGGAGGTGTGGCCGCATCATGCGTGAAGTTGACGACAACGCCGAGGCTGCCTTCGCCTTCGTCCAGGTGCATCGATAGCAATTCGGTGCAGCACCATTCGAACAGGCCGACCATGAAACCGGTCGCGAACACCGCCGGCATTTTCACGAAGCCGTCCGACTCCGGATAAAGCGCGGGCACGGTCTTGTTGTCCGTAACCTTAAAGGTCAGCCGATGTTTCAGTCCGGGCTGCAGCGAGGCTTTCACTTCTTCGCCTCCGCTTTGGCCTTTTCGTCGCCCGGCAGCACGTAGTCGGCGCCTTCCCATGGCGAGAGGAAATCGAAATTGCGGAATTCCTGCGCGAGCCGCACGGGCTCATAGACGACGCGCTTGACCTCATCGTCCCAGCGTACCTCGACAAAGCCCGTGAGCGGAAAATCCTTGCGCAGCGGATAGCCTTCGAAGCCATAGTCGGTCAGTAGCCGGCGAAGCTCCGGATGTCCGGTGAAGAGAATACCGTAAAGATCGTAGGCTTCGCGCTCGAACCAGTTTGCACCCGGGAAAATTCCAGTGATCGAAGGCACCGGCGTCTGTTCGTCGGTCTGTACTCTTACGCGCACGCGCACATTCTTCTTCGGCGACAGCAGGTGATAGACGACGTCGAAGCGCTTCTCGCGCGTCGGATAGTCCACGCCGCAGACATCGATGATGTTGATGAATTGGCACTTCTTGTCGTCGCGCAGAAACTTCATCACCGCTTCGATGCGGCTCGCTTCCGCGTCGATATTCAGTTCGCTGTAAGCGACATTGAAGCCAGTGACGCCGCCCTTCGACGCGCGGGCGATATGCTCTCCGAGTTCATGCAGCGCTTCGTCAGCCATCGCAAATACTCAGCGCTCGATCGTGCCGGTGCGGCGGATTTTCCGCTGCAGCAGGAGAATGCCGTAGAGCAGCGCTTCCGCGGTCGGCGGGCAGCCCGGCACGTAAATATCCACCGGCACGATGCGGTCGCAGCCGCGCACGACGGAATAGGAATAGTGATAGTAGCCGCCACCGTTCGCACAGGATCCCATCGAGATCACGTAACGCGGCTCCGGCATCTGGTCGTAAACCTTGCGCAGCGCCGGCGCCATTTTGTTGGTGAGCGTGCCGGCGACGATCATCACGTCGGACTGGCGCGGAGACGCGCGCGGCGCGAAGCCGAAGCGCTCGACATCGTAGCGCGGCATCGACACCTGCATCATTTCGACCGCGCAGCATGCCAAACCGAACGTCATCCACATCAAGGAGCCGGTACGGGCCCAGTTGATCAGGTCGTCGGTCGCGGTGACGAGGAAACCCTTGTCGGCAAGTTCGTTCGAGAGGCCCTGATAAAACGGATCGTCCAAGCCGGCCGGCTTGCCGGTTTTCGGATCCAGAATGCCTTTCGGTGCGGGGGCGACTAATCCCATTCCAGCGCCCCCTTCTTCCACTCATAGACGAAGCCGATAGTGAGCACGCCGAGGAAGATCATCATCGACCAGAAGCCGAACGAGCCCAGTTCGCCGAACACGATCGCCCACGGAAACAGGAATGCGACCTCGAGATCGAAAATGATGAACAGGATCGCCACGAGATAGAAGCGCACATCGAATTTCATGCGCGCATCGTCGAAAGCGTTGAAGCCGCACTCGTAAGCCGAGAGCTTTTCCGGATCGGGTTGCTGGTAGGCGAGCAGGAATGGCGAGATCAACAGCGCCAGACCGATGACGGTCGCGACGCCAATAAAGATGACGACCGGAAGGTAGTCGTTGATCAGAACGGCCATCGGAGACCCTAAACGAGGCCGGGGCACATCGCCGGGAGGCGGCGCCTCCCGATCTCGCAGTTGCGAATAGTTCGAAAGACGTTAGGGAGTAACGCACCCCCCTAACTGAAGCAAGGGCACAAAAGGTCCCAAACACAGGCTATTCCAATGACTTCCCGCCATGCGCGAAGACGGCTAGGGTGTGGCGGCTGCTTTGCGAAGGAAATGTGATGCGGACCCTCACAAGCGCTATCTCGCCTGTCCGGTTTTTTTGGATTCCTCTGGCTGCTTTGCTGACCGCGAGCTGCTCGGGAACCAACTTCAATATGAGCAGCCTGACCGGGCCTGCCTCCGCGCCGCCCGCCTACACCGCCGATCAGCTTGTCGGGCGTTATGGTCTCGCCGCGTATCAGCGCGAGGAAGATCGGACGCGCACAGAGACGGAAGCGCGCCAACAATGCCGCCAGCCTTATGAAATCACGAGGGGTCCCGGCGGCGGTGTGGTGATGCATCTCGCCGATCAGTCGCAGCCACAGGAATTGCAACTCAAGGGTCTCGCCGGCGGCAAGACGTTCATCGGCCCCGAAGGCGACGCCGGCGGCGATCAGGATCGAGAAGTCGTATCCTTCGATGGACGCGTCTTAGTGCTGCGCTGGGTAAGCACGGAAATCGCCTCGCGCTACGGCACCGCGGTTTATGTCCGCTGCGATGGCGCGCCGACCGCGAAGAAGAAAGCCGCACCGAAGAAGACCGCCGCAACCAAGACCGCGCCGAAAGCACAGCAGAAGGGTCCCGTCTTCATGGCTCCGCCGCCGGACGACGACGATCCGCCGCCGCCAGCGAACAACTAGCGAATAGGCGGCGCGTACTGGATGCCGCCGGCGCTCCACAGGTGATTGAGCCCACGCGGGATCATCACCTTGGACTTCATGCCGATATTGCGCTCGTAAACGTCGCTGTAGCTGCCCACGTGACGCACGATGCGCACGACCCAGTCGCGCGAAAGCCCGAGCTTTTCGCCGTAGTCGCCGTCGCGGCCAAGCAGCCGTTTCAGATCGGCTTTCTCCGACTTGAGAGCGTCATCGAGCTTCACGGTATGAACACCGAGCTCGTCCGCATTCAGCATCGCGAAATGCACCCACTTCACGACGTTGAACCACTGCTCATCTCCCTGCCGTACCACCGGCCCTAGCGGCTCTTTGGAAATCACGTCGGCGAGGATCGTATGATCCATCGATTTCGGCAGCTCCATCCGCAGGCCGTAGAGCTGCGAAACGTCGGCCGTAATCACTTCGCACTTGCCGCCGTCATAGGCTTTCAGCATTTCGGCAACGGCGGTGAACTTCACGATTTCGAAGCGCATGCCATTCTGGTTGAAGTAGTCGGTCAGATTCAGCTCGTTCGTGGTGCCTTCCTGAACGCAGATCTTCACGTTGGAAAGGTCCATCGACGTCATGAGGTTCTGCCGCTTGCGCAGCATGAAACCCTGCCCGTCGTAGTAAGTGACGCCGGCGAAGGCGAGGCCTTCGTTCTCGCGCCCTATTGTCCAGGTCGAGTTACGCGAAAGAATATCGATCTTGTTAGCCTTCAGAGCGTCGAAGCGCTCGCTCGCGTTGAGCGGCACATAGGTGACTTTCTTCGGATCGTCGAAGATCGCCGCCGCGATGGCGCGGCAGAAATCGACATCGAAACCCGACCAGTTGCCCTTGCTGTCATCCTGCGAGAATCCGGGAAGCCCTTGACTGACGCCGCAGACAAGCGCCCCGCGGTCTTTGACCGCCTTCAGCGTCTGCGCATCCGCGACTGAGCCGGCAGCGAGAAGTGCCGATGCGGCACAGAATATCGTTCCGAGTTTTCTCATTCCCCTCTCCTGCGCACTACATCGTCGGCGCGTGTTTGACGATCACGCGCGTGCCGACGGGAACGCGATCGAACAGGTCGGCCACATCGTTATTGACCATACGAAAGCAGCCCGACGACACCGCGTGCCCGATGGTATGCGGCTGGTTGGTGCCGTGGATGCGATAGATCGTGGTTCCGATGTAAAGCGCGCGCGCACCGAGCGGATTGCCGGGCCCGCCCGCCATGAAGCGAGGCAAATAGGGCTGACGCTCGATCATTTCCGGCGGCGGGCGCCAGTCGGGCCACTCGGCCTTGCGCGTGATCTTGTGCAGCCCCATCCAGGTGAAGCCGTCACGGCCGACACCGACGCCGTAGCGCAGCGCGCGGTTGTTCCCCATCACCATATAGAGAAAGCGCTCATTGGTATGGATGATGATCGTGCCCGGTTCCTCATTAGTGCGGAAGAACACAACCTGCTTCTGGAACTGCGGTGCTGCTTCCTGTTGCTGCGGGACGACGCCGGGCGTCTCCTCATCCGGAAGCTCGTCCTGCGCGTAGATCACCTGAGGTCCGCGTTGGGACGACGCCGGCAGCGCCGCTATCGCCAGAAACGCCACAGCAACAACGCCTGTGCGCCAAGCAATTCGCATGACATCGACCTTCGTGTTTCGCCGGAATCCGGCAACGTATGCCCGGAACGGAACACGCTTCGCGCGCGCGGTAAAGCCCGCGCGAGATCACGTTATTTTTAGCGAAATTGCGCGCAACCCGGCTTACTGCTTGACGCCGTAACCCTCGTAGGTTTCGACGACATTCTTCCGGATTTCCTTGGCCGCCGCGATGTCGGCTTCGCCGCCCGCCTTGTCGCCTTTCTTCAGCTTCGCAAGCCCGCGCACGTAAAGCGACTCCGCATGCTTCGGATCGGCCTTGATCGCGGCGTCGAGGTCTCTGATCGCCTCGTCGAGGCGGTTAAGCCGGAAATAGACGAAGCCGCGGCTGTCGAGCGTATTCGCGTTATTCGGCGCGATCTGCAGCGAACGGTCGCAATCGCTGAGCGCCGCCGGAAGATCAATCGCCGAAATTGCCCGCGACCAGCAGCGCGAATTCCACAACACGGAATCTTTCGGATCGAGTTTGATCGCTTCGCTGTAATCCGCGATGGCCTTCGTATAATCCTTCCGGAATTCGAACAGGATGCCGCGATTCTCGAAGGTCCGCGCATCCGTCGGGCTCATACGGATCGCTTCATTGTAGTCGGCAAACGCCCGGTCGTAATCGCCCTTGTTGTGAAAGACCACCGCGCGCTCGCGATAGGCGCCGACCATGCTCGGCTCTAAGCTGATCGCTTCGTTCAGATCGGCGATTGCACGGTCGTAATCGTTCTTGCGATTATACGCGATCCCGCGATTGTAAAACGCAGTCGCAAATTTCGGATTGAGACGGATCGCCTCGTTGTAATCGGAAATTGCCCGGTCGTGGTCCTTGCGCAGAACCCAGATCAAGCCGCGGTTGCTGAGCGTATTGGCTTGCTGCGGATCGAGCTTCAAGGTTTCATCGTAATCCGCGAGCGCTTTGTCGTAGTTGCGCTTCTCATAATGCGCCAGCCCTCTGCCGGCGAGCGCATCGACATAACGCGGCCGCAGGCGCAGCGCCGCGTCGTAATCCGCGATCGCCTGATCGTAATTGTTCTTCTCGTGATTGGATAATCCGCGATTGTAGTAGCCGAGATAGTCCGGCGCGATCCGGATCGCCGCGCTGTATTCCGCGATCGCGCGATCGTATTCCTTGAGCGAATGATAAGCGTTTCCGCGAATGATATGCGCGCTCGCATAACGCGGGTTGAAGCGCAGCGCCTCGGTCGCATCCGCAATCGCATCGCGCTGTTGGCCGAACCTGCGATGCACCAGCGCCCGGTTGTGAAATGCGATCGAGCTTTTCGGATCGTCGTAGATCGCTTCGCTGTAATCGCGCATCGCCCGGTCATTCTGGCCGAGGTAGTAATACGAGAGCCCGCGATTGATATAAGCGATCGAGCGGTTCTTCCGCGTCTCGCGTCCGGACTCGATCAGGATCGTGCAGTTCGCGATCTGGGCTTCCCACGGAACCTTGTCTTCGCCCGTGCAGAAGCTCCATTGCGGCGCGAGTTGCGCCTGCACCGCCGCCGGCGCGATCGATGCGGCCGCGGCCAGCGCGATACGAAACACTATTTTGGAAACCACATGCTGCTCCCCCCGGATCGGCCGCATCGTTGGGGAAGATTCGCACGACACCAGCCCTGGTGAAAGTATCCGGGCGACTCACGTTTTTGCGGCGCAGCAGCGCTAACTGATTGAAATCTAATGGCGGGAGCGACGGGACTCGAACCCGCGGCCTCCGGCGTGACAGGCCGGCGCTCTAACCAACTGAGCTACGCCCCCGAAGGGAGAGAGGCCGGGATAAAGACCGCTACCCCCTTAGTCAAGGCGGCTTCCGGGCCCCGAGATGCAAAAAAGCCCTGAAAATAAGGGGAAATTCGTAGTGCTAGGGACGAGAATCACGTAAACGCCAGCAACTACAGCTTTTCTACGCCGCTTGATGACAAAGGAGCCCACCAATGGCTGACAAGAAGCCGGCGACTGCCCCGACGCACACGTTGAAGCATCTGGCGGCGCAGCTCGCGGAAGACCACCAGCTTTCGAAGAAGCAGAGCGAAGCGATCCTGAACGATCTCGTCGTTCTGATCACCAAGCTCCTGAAGAAGGGCGATCGCGTCCGCATGAGCGGTCTCGGCATCCTTCAGGTTCGCAAGCGCGCCGCCCGCATGGGCCGCAACCCTGCGACGGGCGAGGCGATCCAGATCAAGGCGTCCAAGAAGGTCGCCTTCCGCGCCGCCAAGGAACTGAAAGAAGCGGTCTAGGCTTCTTCGCTCCTCGCGAACGGACTGAACGTTACAAACGGCGATGCGCGCGAAGCGCGTCGCCGTTTTGTTTTTCGCACAATGGAGAAGTTGGTGCGCGGTGACGGGCTCGAACCGCCGACCCTCTCGGTGTAAACGAGATGCTCTACCAGCTGAGCTAACCGCGCTCCGGGGCCGCCCGTTTACGACGCGCGCCCGTCGCAATCAACCGCGTCGTAGATCATCGATTGACAGCGTCTTTCAGCCCCTTGCCGGCCGAGAATTTCGGCGCCTTCGACGCCGGAATATGGACCGTTTCGCCGGTGCGCGGATTGCGCCCTTCCCGCGCCGCGCGGTTCGAAACCGTGAAAGTCCCGAAGCCGATGATCTTGACCTCGTCGCCGCCCTTCAGGGCCTTGGCGATGAGGTCAAAAGTTGCCTCGACCGCCGCGGTCGCCTGAATACGGGTCAAGTTCGATACTTCCGAAACCTGGACGATCAGATCGTTCTTGGTCATTCGGTCTTCCTTCCCTCTAGCCGTTAGCCGCCGGACTCCCCAATCCGGTATTCTGGTGAGGTTCCGCCTTTCCCTTCGAAATGCAAGCGCCTCCCCAAAATGCAGGAGGGATTTGCACTGGAACCTTTAAATGCATTGCCCGCGACGGGTTTCCCCGCCGCGGGCGAAAAAGCATCGGTAGCGCTAGTGCGCGATGACCGAAGAGGAATCGTCTTCCGCGCCCTTGACCGGCTTGGAAGCGGCCTCAGCGGTTTCGTCCCATTCGATCGGCTCCGGTGTGCGGATCAAGGCATGCGCGAGCACCTCGTCCATCCTAGACACCGGCACGATGTCGAGACCGCCTTTGATCTGCTCCGAAATCTCGGTCAGATCCTTCGCGTTCTCTTCCGGGATCAGCACCTTCTTGATGCCGCCGCGGTGCGCCGCAAGAAGCTTCTCCTTGAGGCCCCCGATCGGAAGCACCCGGCCGCGCAGCGTGATCTCGCCGGTCATCGCCACGTCGCGCTTCACCGGAATGCCGGTCATCACCGAAACGATCGCCGTGACCATTGCGACACCCGCCGAGGGGCCGTCCTTCGGGGTGGCCCCCTCCGGCACGTGGACGTGGATGTCCCGCTTCTCGAACAGCGGCGGCTTGATGCCGAAGTCGATGGCGCGCGAGCGAACGTAGGACGCTGCCGCCGAGATCGACTCCTTCATCACGTCACGCAGGTTGCCGGTGACCGTCATCTTGCCCTTGCCGGGCATCATCAGGCCTTCGATCGTGAGCAGCTCGCCGCCGACTTCCGTCCAGGCGAGACCTGTCACGACACCGGTCATGTCCTCCATCTCGGCTTCGCCGTATCGATACTTCGGCACGCCGAGGTAGCCTTCGAGGTTGTCAGCGGTGACCGAGGCCTTTTCCTTGTTCTCGGTAATCAGCTCCTTCACGCCTTTGCGGATAACCATCGCAAGTTCGCGCTCGAGGTTACGCACGCCCGCTTCGCGGGTGTAGCGGCGGATCATCGTGAGCAGCGCATCCTCACTGATCGACCACTCTTCCGGCTTCAGGCCGTGCTTGGCGGTAACGTTCGGGATCAAGTGCTTGCGCGCGATCTCGACCTTCTCGTTCTCGGTGTAACCCGCGATACGGATCACTTCCATACGGTCCAAGAGCGCCGGCGGAATGTTCAGCGTATTCGCCGTCGTCACGAACATCACGTTCGAGAGGTCGTAATCGACCTCAAGATAGTGGTCGTTGAACGTGGAGTTCTGCTCAGGGTCCAACACTTCGAGCAGCGCCGACGACGGATCGCCGCGGAAGTCCGCGCCCATCTTGTCGATTTCGTCGAGCAGGAAGAGCGGATTCGACTTCTTCGCCTTGCGCATCGACTGGATGATCTTGCCGGGCATCGAGCCGATATAGGTCCGGCGGTGACCGCGGATTTCGGCTTCGTCACGCACGCCGCCGAGCGACACGCGCACGAATTCGCGGCCGGTCGCTTTCGCGATCGACTTGCCGAGCGAGGTCTTGCCGACGCCGGGGGCGCCGACGAGGCACAGGATCGGGCCCGAGAGCTTGTTCGCGCGCTGCTGGACCGCGAGATATTCGACGATGCGTTCCTTGACCTTCTCGAGACCGTAGTGGTCGGCGTCGAGAATGTCCTGCGCGAACTTGAGGTCCTTCTTGATCTTGCTCTTGTTGTTCCAGGGGATCGAGAGCAACCAGTCGAGATAGTTGCGCACGACGGTCGCTTCCGCGGACATCGGCGACATCTGGCGGAGCTTCTTCAACTCGTGCATCGCCTTCTCGCGCGCTTCCTTCGTCAGCTTGGTGCGCTTGATCTTGTCTTCGAGTTCCTGAAGCTCGTCCTTGCCGTCCTCGTCGCCGAGTTCCTTCTGGATCGCCTTCATCTGCTCATTGAGGTAGTACTCGCGCTGCGTCTTCTCCATCTGGCGCTTGACGCGCGTGCGGATGCGCTTCTCGACCTGCAAGACCGAGATTTCGCTTTCCATAAGCTGAAGCACCTTCTCGAGGCGCGCGGCTACGCTCGTCAGTTCGAGTACCGCCTGCTTGTCGGCGATCTTGACGGCGAGGTGCGAAGCGACCGTATCGGCGAGCTTCGAGTGCTCGTCGATCTGCGAGACCACGCCGACGACTTCCGGCGAGACCTTCTTGTTCAGCTTCACGTAGTTTTCGAATTCGTTCACGACCGACCGCGCGAGCGCTTCGACCTCGACATGCTCGCCGTCTTCGGCGGCAATCGTGGCCGCTTCCGCTTCGAAATATTCGGGGCGGTCGGTGTAGTTCGAGATGTTCGCGCGCTCGACGCCTTCGACCAGCACCTTCACGGTGCCGTCGGGCAACTTCAACAGTTGCAGCACGGACGCGAGCGTGCCGACCTTGAAGATGGCATCGGCCTTCGGCTCGTCGTCGCTCGCGTTCATCTGCGTCGCGAGAAGAATGTAGGTGTCGTTCTTCATCACCTCTTCGAGCGCGCGGATCGATTTCTCGCGGCCGACGAAGAGCGGCACGATCATGTGGGGAAACACCACGATGTCGCGCAGCGGGAGAACGGGATAGTTCTGGCTCTGACCTGGAACTAGCGGAGGACGCGGCTTCTGGGCGGTCATATCGGCCCTTTCTTCGGTTCCGGGATAGGAGTCTGCCCTCGGGTAGTGAAAAGTGACTTACGGGCGATTCCTGCCGGAATCTTGTTCGGGATCATAAGTAGCAATGAACCATAGGGGTTCAAGTGCCTGAAAATGCAGGTCTCAGTCCATTTTCCCCGGTTTTTCGGCCGGATTAGCTAACGGCTAATACCAAAGACAAACGGGGCCCTAGCGGCCCCGTTCCCTGGAACTCGTGCGCTAAATTCTCAGGCGCTGGCGGGTGCGCTCTGCTCGGCGCCGCGATCCGAATAGGTGTAGAGCGGACGCGCGCCGCCCTCGACCGCTTCGCGCGAGATCACTACCTCTTCGACGCCTTCGAGGCTCGGCAGATCGAACATGGTCTCCAGCAGAATGCCTTCCATGATCGAGCGCAGACCGCGCGCACCGGTCTTGCGTTCGATCGCCTTGCGGGCAATCGCGCCGAGCGCTTCCTCGTGGATCGTGAGATGGACATTCTCCATCTCGAACAGCCGCTGATATTGCTTCACGAGCGCGTTCTTCGGCTCCGTGAGAATCTTCTTCAGCGCGTCCTCGTCGAGATCGCCCAAGGTCGCGAGCACCGGCAGACGACCGATGAATTCGGGGATCAACCCGTACTTCAAGAGGTCTTCCGGCTCGACATTGCGGAACACTTCGCCGGGCTTGCGGTCTTCCGGCGAGCGCACGGTCGCGCCGAAGCCGATCGAGGTGCCCTTACCGCGCGACGTAATGATCTTGTCGAGGCCGCCGAAGGCACCGCCGCAGATGAAGAGGATATTGGTGGTATCGACCTGCAGGAATTCCTGCTGCGGGTGCTTGCGGCCGCCTTGCGGAGGCACGGAGGCGACGGTGCCTTCCATGATCTTCAGGAGCGCCTGCTGCACGCCTTCGCCCGACACGTCGCGGGTGATCGACGGGTTGTCGGACTTGCGCGAAATCTTGTCGATTTCGTCGATATAAACGATGCCGCGCTGTGCGCGCTCGACGTTGTAGTCGGCGGCCTGCAACAGCTTCAGGATGATGTTTTCGACGTCCTCGCCGACGTAACCGGCTTCGGTCAGCGTCGTGGCGTCGGCCATCGTGAACGGCACATCGAGGATGCGCGCGAGCGTCTGCGCCAGGAGCGTCTTGCCTGAGCCGGTGGGCCCGATCAGCAGGATGTTCGACTTCGCGAGCTCGACGTCGTTGTGCTTGGTCGCGTGGTTCAGCCGCTTGTAGTGGTTGTGAACCGCGACCGAGAGAACCTTCTTCGCCTGGTCCTGGCCGATGACGTAGTCGTCGAGAACCTTGCGGATCTCCTTCGGCGTCGGAATGCCGTCGCGCGACTTCACCAGCGAGGACTTGTTCTCCTCACGGATGATGTCCATGCACAGTTCGACGCATTCATCGCAGATGAAGACGGTTGGGCCGGCAATCAGCTTGCGGACCTCGTGCTGGCTTTTGCCGCAGAAAGAGCAGTAAAGGGTGCTCTTGGACTCGCCGCCGGCCTTGCTCATTCCACTTCTCCGTTCCTTCGCAGCGGGCGCATCCTGCCCCCGCCGCGCTGTCCCAGTCCGATTTCTGGCCCGGGGTAGTTCGAGAATCCCGCCCCACCCTGCAATGCAATAGCGAAGCACGCTAGCGCTGGCACAATCAAGGTTTGCTTAACCTTAGCGGGACCGCCTTCCACGATTCGTAGATGACGATCTTACGACCCAAATCCTATCCAAGTGCTACCGAAACCCGGACTCCCGCCCTTTGTGTACGGTGCAATCCGTGTGCCGTCGGATGTGTCCCGGCGGCCGAATTGCGACGATCCGCCGCCAAAAGACGCTTGCTCTTACGACTTTGGATGGAAGGAGAAAGTTCCGCTGAAGGTCAGGCACAGACCGCGTGGCCTGCCCGCGCCATATGCGTTAGCTTCGGCCCCATTCAAGTGGCGAGGGAACACGGCAGCCATGTCCGGTAACGAAACCAGAATCAAACGGCAAGGCGAAACCGGTGGCGGCGAGGCTCTGGACGACATTTCGACCCAGCTCATCCGCGACAAGTCCAATCAAGTGGTCGGCAAGCTTACGATCGTCGAAGGCCCCGGCGCCGGGAAATCGGTGAACATCTTCACCGGCACCAACCAGATCGGCCGCGGCGACGACATGCGCGTGCAGGTCAACTTCGGCGACGACACGATCTCGCGCCAGCAGCACGCGGTCATCACCTATGACGCCAAGAACCTCGAAGTCCGCGTCTATGACGGCGGCAAGCCGGGCGGGCTGTGGGTCAACGGCACCCGCGTGACTTCCGATCAGCCCGTCAAATTCGGCGATTTGATCAAGCTTGGTGAAACTACGCTCAAGCTGGAACAAGCGTGAGCTTTACGCCGTCCGGAATCTAAAGTTCACGCCGTTCAACGAAACCGTATCGCCGTTTTTCAGGATCGCGCGATCCTGCTGCACGCCGTTGACGGTAATCGGATTGGGTTCTGAACGCGCCGCCGTGAGGTTGGTGATCTCGTAAACATCCTCGCCCAGCTTCTGAAGCCGCGCGTGTCCACGTGAAACACGCACGTCGTTGACGCGGATGCCGTCTTCCTTGTGACGTCCGATGACCACGTCGGGGCTGTTGACCGCAACCTTGCCGATGGCGTTCTCGAAATCGAGCGATGCACCCTCGACTTTCGCGCGCTGACCGACCACTTTGCCCGGCTGCTCGGATTTAGGCAGGTCGGGCACAGTCGGCACGCTGATTTCGATCTTCTGTTCTTCACGCGTCTGCACCGCGGCCTCGCCGAAATAGCCTCGCGCGAGATTACAAAGCGGCACGGTGATCGCGGTCGAAACGAGCGCGACCAGAATGAGCGCCGTGAACGTGCTCTGCCCGAATACGCCGCGCTCGTACAGGATGGTCACGACCACGAGTTCCATCAGGCCCTTGCACTGCATCAGCGTGCCGAGTGTGATTGAGAACGGCGCCGACTGGCCCAAGCGCCAGGTCGGGATCGTGACACCAAAGAATTTGCCGGTGATGCAGACCGCCAGCGCGATGCCCGCGATGTACCACATCTCGGTATTGCCGAACTCGAACTTGGTCTTCAGACCGGTCGCGAGGAAGAAGAATGGGAGCAGCAACAAGCTGACCGGAACGTCGAATCGATCCTGCGCCATGTGACGCAACTTTTCCGGAATGAGCAGGCCGACAAAGAACGCCCCGAACACGGCGTGCAGACCAGTCAATTCGGTAATCGCACCGACCCCGAACACGGCCAGAATGACCATCGACATCAACATGCGCTCGGTCGCCTGCTGCGCGAGCAGCCGCTCCAGAATCGGATTGACGACGTAGATCACAAGCATGATCGCGAGGATGCCTCCCCCGATTGCAAACAGAAATGCGTAGAATGAAATCCAGTTGATTAGCGGCAGCGCGCCGCTCACACCCGGAGGCGCGAGCGGCAGAATGATTGCGAGCGAAAGCCATAGAAGTCCGTCGTCGACGCCGCCGACCGCGAGCGCGACCGACCCGATCGGCTTGGAGTTGAAGCCGAGCTCGCGCAACACGATCACGAGCACCGGCAGCGCGGTGACCGCCATGCAGAGACCGAACGCTACCGTGTAGAGCAATTCGCCTCGCGTCCCTAGCACCAGGCTTCCCGGCACATTCACGTAATAGCTCGCGATGAAATAGGCCGCGATCGAGCCCATGATCCATGGTGTGAACACGCCGGTGACGCCGATTTTCAGGATCATACCTGCGGCGTTCTGCACGACGTTGCGGTCCGCCTCGCAGCCCGCGAGAAACACGAACATTACGACAGCTACGGTCGCGAGCGCGGTGATACCGGCGCTGACCGTCGTGCCGAGCTTCGCGTTACTCGGATCGGCGAGACCGAAGAGATATTTGAACGCATCCGGCGCGATCACACCGAAGATCGAGCCGCCGAGCAGAATGCCGACGAAAATCTGGATGATCGCGAGCGGGAAAAGCTTCCGAAGATTGAAGTAGTGCCAGAGGATCAGCGGAATGCCGACGACCGCGAGAACCTGCAACAACAGCAGAAACTTGTAGTCGAAAAAGCTGAGAACCTGAGTCCACATGGCCGCCGCCCCGCCGCGCATTCAGATGCGGCAATGCTAGTCGCATAAGAAAACGCCGCCAAGGCGTTCAGTCGCGTAATTGTGCGGAAGAAAGAAGCGCTTACGAAGCTTTCGCGAGCGAGACTTCGTCGGTCGGGCGCTTGTCGATCACCTTGTCGACGAGACCGAACTCGGCCGCCGCTTCCGCCGTCATGAACTTGTCGCGCTCGAGCGCGTCTTCGATGACCTTCAGCGGCTGGCCGGTGTGCTTCACATAGATCTCGTTAAGACGCTTCTTGAGGTTCAGGATTTCCTGCGCGTGCACCATGATGTCGGTCGCCTGACCCTGGAAACCGCCCGAAGGCTGGTGAACCATGATCCGCGCATTGGGGAGCGCGAAGCGCTGGCCCTTCTCGCCGGCGGCGAGCAGAAGCGAGCCCATCGAGGCTGCCTGACCGGTGCAGAGCGTCGAGACCGGCGGCCGGATGAACTGCATGGTGTCGTAGATCGCCATGCCCGATGTCACCACGCCGCCGGGCGAGTTGATGTACATCGAGATTTCCTTCTTCGGATTTTCCGCTTCGAGGAAAAGCAACTGCGCCACCACGAGGGTCGACATGCCATCCTCGATCGGGCCGGTGATGAAGATGATCCGCTCTTTCAGAAGGCGCGAAAAGATGTCGTAAGCGCGCTCGCCGCGGTTGGTCTGCTCGACCACCATCGGGACTAAGTTCATGTAGGTTTCGATCGGATCGCGCATCGTCTTCTCCTCGCAGGAATTCCACTCGAATCGGATTTGCCGGAATTTAGCTTGGCCCCGGTTCGAGTGGGTTAATCCGGAACCCTACTTTTTCGCTTTCTTCTTGTTCTTCCCGATCTTGGGCTGGGAAGTGGTCTCCTCATCGTCCGCGAGCAATTCGTCGCGGCTGACCTTCTTTTCGGTGACGTCTGCGAGTTCGAGGATGAAGTCGATGACCTTGTCCTCGAACAGCGGCGCGCGGATGCCCGCCATAGCCTGCGGGTTCTTGCGGAAATGATCCCACACCTGCTGTTCCTGGCCAGGGAACTGCCGGGCCTGCTCGACCAGCGCGCGGGTTAATTCGTCTTCGGAAACCTGGATATTGTTCTTCTCGCCCAGTTCCGCAATGGTCAGGCCGAGACGAACGCGGCGGTCGGCGATCCGGCGGTATTCGGACTTAGCCTCTTCTTCCGTGGTGTCTTCGTCAGCCCACGTGCGCTTGCGGTTCTGGAGGTCGTTCTGAACCGCCTTCCAGACGGTCTCGAATTCCTGCTCAACAAGCGAAGGCGGAGCGGCGAACTTCATGGTTTCGTCGAGCGCATCCAATAGCGAACGCTTGGCCTTGGTGCGCGAGACCTGTTTGAAGTCGCGCGCAATGCGCTCGCGTACCTGCTCTTTGAGCTTCGCGAGATTTTCCGCGCCCACGCTCTTGGCGAACTCGTCGTCGATCTCGGTTTTCTTCGGCTTCTCGACCTTCTTCACGTTAATCGCAAAGACGGCATCCTTGCCGGCGAGCTCCGGCGCGCCGTACTCGGCCGGAAACGTAACCTTCACATCCTTCTTGTCACCCGCGGCAACGCCGATCAACTGATCCTCGAAGCCGGGGATGAAGGTGTTGGAGCCGAGCTGAAGCGGCGCATCTTCCGCGGCACCGCCGTCGAACGGCACACCGTCAATCGAGCCTTTGAAGTCGATGATGATCTGATCGCCGCTTTCGGCTTTGCCCTGCTTCTCCTCGAATTGCTGGTTGGCTTCGGCGATCTTTTCGAGCGCCTGAGCGACGTCGGCGTCAGTCGTCTCCGTGACTGGGCGCGTCACCTTGATCTTTTTGAAGTCGGGAAATTCGACCCTCGGCAGAATTTCCATCGCAACCTTGTAGGCGAGATCGCTCTTGCCCTCGATCAGTTCCTTGACCGCCGCTTCGTCGTTCGCCTTGAGCGTGACCTGCGGCTCCAGTGCGAGTTTGAACTTGCCGTCGTCGACGATCTTCTGGTTCGAGTCGTTGACCGTTTGCTGGATCACCTCGCTCATCACGGACTTGCCGTAGACGCGCTTGAGGTGGCTCATCGGCACCTTGCCGGGGCGGAAGCCTGCGATGTTCACACGATCCTTGATCTCGCCGAGTTTCGCGTTCACGCGCTGATCGAGATCGGCTGCGGACACTACAACTTCATATTCGCGCTTCAGGCCCTCGGAGAGGGTTTCCTTCACTTGCATCTGTCGTCAAAGCCTTCGTTTCTGATTGCCGCCGGGCAGGAAAAACTGGTGCGGGCGGAGGGACTCGAACCCCCACGACTTGCGTCACTGGAACCTAAATCCAGCGCGTCTACCAGTTCCGCCACGCCCGCGGAAAATGCACGGGGGCTGCCCGGCGCCGATTTGGCGAGCGGGGTATAGCATGGCACTTTCGGGGTTCAACTCCGTTTCGATACCTCCCAATGCATAAGCAACCCGCGCTCGCGGCCGACTGCGTCGTCTTCGACAAAGCGGGACGCCTGCTCCTGATCCGCCGGAAAAACCCGCCCTTTCAGGGCCAGTACGCGCTTCCCGGCGGCTTCGTGGAGTACGGCGAGCGGATGGAGGACGCGGCCTTGCGCGAACTGCGCGAGGAAACGGGCATCGCAGGTAAAATCGTCCGCCTCGTCGGCGTCTATTCACGGCCTGACCGCGACCCGCGCGGGCATTGTGTGTCCGCAGTCTATCTTGTCGACGCCGGAGACCAGTCGCCGGTTGCCGGCGACGACGCGGCAGCCGCCGAATTTGTCGAAAACTACCGTGCACAGCGTCTCGCCTTCGATCACGACGAGATCGTCGCCGATGCGCTCGCTCAGCGCTCCGGGGCGAAGGCTTCGTAAAGCCGCTCAAGCACCTTTTTGAGTGCGGGCGTGAGGTCCTCGGCGGTCATGCCGAAACCCGCTTCCAGCGCTGCCTCGCCGTGAAGCCAGGCGGCCGCATTCCCGGCTTCGAAGACCGGCATGCCTTGTGCAATTAGACCCAGCGCTATGCCACCGAGAACGTCGCCGGCGCCTGCTGTCGCAAGCCACGGCGGCGCGTTCTGAGAGATCACCGCGCGGCCATCCGGGGATACGACCACCGTATCGGGCCCCTTGAGGAGCACGGCCGCGCCGAGGAGCCTTGCTGCCGCTTTCACTTTTTCGATTTTCGATTCAAGCGCAAGGACCTGCGCTGAGTCGCTGGCAAAGAGCCTCGCGAATTCGCCGTCATGCGGTGTCAGTAACGCCTGAATCTGATTTATTTTCAGGAGTTTCGAGAGTTTTTCGGACTCTCTTGTGAAACTTGAAATAGCGTCTGCGTCCAAAACCAGCGCGCGCTTGGCTTTCACGACCACCTCGACCGCCGCTTTCGTCGCCTTCCCAACGCCACTTCCCGGCCCCAGCAGCACGGCGTTGAGCCGCTCGTCGGACAAGAGCTTCCGCAGGCCCGCCGCGCCCTGCGCCTCGCGGACCATCACCGCCTCCAGACTCGCGGAAAGGACGGGCAAGGCTGCCTTCGGCGCTGCGACGGTGACCAGCCCCGCGCCTGTCCTGAGCGCCGCCTTGGCAGCCAGTCGCGCGGCCCCGGTTGCATGCGCCGGTCCGCTGACGACCACCGCATGCCCGCGCTTGTATTTGTGCCCGTCGATCCGCGGCCACGGATAAGTGCCGATCCAGATTTCGGGCGTGTTGAGCGAAATTCCGCCGGCAACTCCGGCGACGATGCGATCCGGGATTCCGATGTCGGCGACCGTGACTTTGCCGGCGTGAATTCTTCCCGGCATCAGGAGATGCGCGGGCTTCATCCGGCAGAAGGTCACCGTATGCATCGCGCGAACCGCCGCTCCGCGCACCTGCCCGCTCTTGCCGTCGATCCCGCTCGGCAGATCGACCGCAACAACGGGAACGCCTGTCGCGTTGATCGCTTCGACGGCGCGCTTCGCGTCGCCGGTTAAATTGCGCGAGAGCCCGGCTCCAAACAGCGCATCAATAATGAGATCGGAATTCGCGAGCGCGTTTGTGCCGAACGCCTCGACTTTTCCGCGCCAGCGCCAAGCCGCGATCGCGGCATCGCCGATGAGCTTCTCTCGCGCACCGAGCAGAGAAAGCCGAACATCAAATCCCTGCTCCTGAAGCAGGCGCGCAGCGACAAAACCGTCGCCGCCATTGTTGCCGGGACCGCAAACCACCGCGATGCGCCGCCCGCCGTCTGCTCGCTCGGCCGCAACGCGGGCGACCGCCGCACCGGCGCGTTCCATCAATTCGATGCCGGGGCTACCCGCAGCGATCATTCGCCGGTCTGCCTCCGCCATCTCATCCGGCGTAAGAATTTCGATCATCTGCGACCATTATCACGCGAGGCGTTGCCGCCACGCTCTAGCGGTCCGCTCCGGCTCTGCCTAAACTCCGCGCTCTGCACAAGGAACGGGCGCATTTTCGCTGCCCGCGACTTGAGCATTTTGCTTATTTCTTGGGCGCACAGCGAGCACCCGGAAAATACGAAGGGTGCAAATTTCCGATTTTTCCTGCGATTTCAACGTGCCGGCGATGGCCGGAGGCTGGCACGGACCCTGCTAATGCGACCCCGGCTCGAAAGTGCGCGCTGAACGCGCGACGATGCCGGGAGAGGGAAGTAAGCCAATGAAGAAGGTTGAGGCCATCATCAAGCCGTTCAAGCTCGATGAGGTGAAGGAGGCTCTGCAAGAGGTCGGATTGCAAGGCATCACGGTGACGGAAGCCAAGGGCTTCGGCCGCCAGAAGGGCCATACCGAACTGTACCGCGGCGCGGAGTATGTCGTCGATTTCCTTCCGAAAGTGAAAATCGAAATCGTGTTGACCGACCCGATGGTCGAGAAAGCCATCGACGCAATTCGCAAGGCGGCGCAAACTGGCCGCATCGGCGACGGCAAGATCTTCGTCTCCAACATCGAGGAAGCGATCCGCATTCGAACCGGCGAGTCGGGCGACGACGCCGTTTAAAAAACGTCGCGCTAAATCAGAACAAATTCCCTGGGCCCAGGGAATCGAACACAGAGGGGAACTACCGCAATGTCTAGCGCTAAGGATGTCCTGAAGCTGATCAAAGATCAGGACGTAAAATATGTCGATCTCCGTTTTACCGACCCGCGCGGAAAATGGCAGCACGTCACGTTCGACGTCGGCATGATCGAGGAAGAAACTTTTTCCGAAGGCTTGATGTTCGACGGCTCCTCGATCGCCGGCTGGAAAGCGATCAACGAGTCCGACATGTGCTTGATGCCCGACCCGACGACCGCCTGCATCGATCCGTTCTTCGCGGAAACGACCATGTCGATCGTGTGCGACGTGCTCGAGCCGCTGACCGGCGAGCCGTATAATCGCGATCCGCGCGGAATAGCGAAGCGGGCCGAAGCCTATGTAAAATCCCAGGGCATTGGTGACGCCGTCTATTTCGGCCCCGAAGCGGAGTTTTTCATTTTCGACGACGTGAAGTATTCCGCCGATCCCTACAACACCGGCTTCAAGCTCGACTCGGTCGAACTGCCGATCAACTCCGGCACCGACTACGAGTCCGGCAACCTCGGCCATCGGGTCCGCACCAAGGGCGGCTACTTCCCGGTGCCACCGCAGGATTCCGCGCAGGATATCCGTTCCGAAATGCTTGGCGCTATGGCGAAGATGGGTGCCAAAGTCGAAAAGCATCACCACGAAGTGGCGTCAGCGCAGCACGAACTCGGTCTGAAGTTCGGCCCGCTCACGACCATGGCCGACCACATGCAGGTTTATAAGTACTGCATCCATCAAGTCGCGAACATGTACGGCAAGACCGCGACCTTCATGCCGAAGCCGGTTTACGCCGACAACGGCTCAGGCATGCACTGCCACCAGTCGATCTGGAAGGGCTCGACCCCGGTATTCGCCGGCGACAAATATTCCGGTCTCTCGGACACCTGCCTCTCCTACATCGCGGGTATCATCAAGCACGCGAAGTCGCTCAACGCCTTCACCAATCCGTCCACGAACTCCTACAAGCGGCTGGTGCCGGGCTACGAAGCGCCGGTGCTGCTCGCCTACTCTGCGCGCAACCGCTCGGCGTCATGCCGCATTCCCGTCACCTCCAACCCGAAGGCAAAGCGCGTCGAAGTGCGCTTCCCCGACCCGATGGCGAACCCCTATCTCGCTTTCGCGGCCATGCTGATGGCGGGTCTCGACGGCATCAAGAACAAGATGGATCCGGGCTCCGCGATGGACAAGGACCTCTATGATCTGCCGCCGAAAGAGCTGAAGAAGATTCCGACGGTCTGCGGTTCGCTCCGCGAGGCGCTGGGCAACCTCGACAAGGACCGCGATTATCTCAAGCAAGGCGGCGTCTTCGACGACGACTTCATCGACAGCTACATCGACCTCAAGATGCAGGATGTGATCCGCTTCGAACACACGCCGCACCCGGTCGAATTCGAGATGTACTACTCATACTAAGCATGATCCCGAAAAGCCTGTCCCCGGACTTGATCCGGGGATGGGAACCGGTTTTCGGAAACGATCATGCTCAGATAAGAGATTCCTCCCAAGGCCGCGCGATTGGGGGATTGCGCGGTCCAACTTCAAAGGGCGCTTCGAAAGAAGCGCCTTTTTTGTTTTGCACAGCCGCTATTTACGAACGCGTTACGTCGCGGGACTGTCATACCGAAAATTCAATCTCCGTGTGGCTTCGCCAGGGAGAACGCCATGACCGAAGAGCATCGCCAGCCCGCACAGGCGCGCGAGAAATCCGAAGACGCCGGCCGCAATCGCTCGGACAATCCGACGCTAGGCGACGTGATCGCTACACGTTACGAGCGGCGCGATGTGCTGAAAGGTGCGCTCGGCGTCGCCGCGATATCCGCGACTTTGCCGTGGGCGGCGCTCGGTGCAATCGGGCGCGCCGAGGCGCAGGAAAACTCGCGCTACATCTTCAAAGAAGTGGAAGCAGGCTCGACTCCGGAACACGTCGTCGCCGAAGGCTATGACGCCGATATTCTGATGCGCTGGGGCGACAAGGTGCTGCCCGGCGCGCCGGATTTCGATCCCGCCAAGCAAACCGGCGCGGCGCAGAAACTTCAGTTCGGCTACAACAACGACTATCTCGGTTACTTCCCGATGCGTGGTTCGGAAAATCCGTCCGCGCACGGTCTGCTCGTCGTCAATCACGAATACACGAACGAGGAACTGATGTTCCCCGGCTTAGGCCGGCAGGACCGCAAGGAAGTCGCGTTCAAGAAAATGACGCCGGAGATCGTAGCAGTCGAGAAAGCGGCGCATGGCGGCAGCGTTCTGGAAATCCGCCGCGACAACGGCAAGTGGCGCGTCATCGGCAATTCGAAATTCGCCCGCCGTATCGATGCCGAAACGCCGATGGATATTTCAGGACCCGCCGCCGGTCATCCGCGCCTGCAAACGAAAGCCGATCCTTCCGGCCGCCGCGTGTTCGGCATGTTCAACAACTGCGCCGGCGGCGTGACGCCTTGGGGTACCTGGCTCACCTGCGAGGAGAACTTCCACGGCTACTTCTGGGGGAAAATCGGCGACAAGCATCCCGAATACCGCAACTATCGCCGCTACGGCGTGCCGTCGAACTGGTTCAACTGGGGCGCCTACGAAGACCGCTCCGACATTCTGAAAGAACCGAACGAAGCAAACCGTTTCGGCTGGGTCGTGGAGATCGATCCGTTCGACCCGCAATCGACGCCGAAGAAGCGCACGGCGCTCGGCCGTTTCAAGCACGAAGGCGCCGCTGGAATCGTAAACAAAGACGGCCGCTATGTCGTCTATTCCGGCGACGACGAGCGCTTCGAATATGTTTATCGTTTCGTCACCGCGAAGCCGGTCGATCGCAACAACCTTGCCGCCAATCGCGACCTGCTCGACGAAGGTACGCTCTCCGTCGCGCGCTACAATCCGGACGGTACCGTGGACTGGTTCCCGCTTGTGCACGGCCAAGGTCCGCTCACCGGGGCAAACGGCTTTGCATCGCAAGCCGATGTCGTGATCGAAACGCGCCGCGCCGCCGATCTGCTCGGCGCGACGAAGATGGATCGCCCGGAAGACATCGATGCCAACCCGTCGACCGACAAAGTCTATGTGATGCTGACCAACAACAGCCGCCGTAAGCCGGAACAGATCGACGCCGCGAACCCGCGCGCAGAAAACCGCTTCGGCCACATCATCGAGATGATCCCGCCCGGCGGCGATCATGCAAGCCCGCAGTACAAGTGGGATATTCTCGTCAGATGCGGCGATCCTTCGATTGCCGCGGTCGGCGCGAGCTTCAATCCGGCGACGACGAAGAACGGATGGTTCGGAATGCCCGACAACTGCGCGATCGACGCCGACGGCCGCCTGTGGATCGCGACCGACGGCAACGCGCCGTCGAAGACCGGCCGCGCGGACGGCTTGTGGGCGCTGGAGACCGAAGGCGTGTTGCGCGGCACCGGAAAACTGTTCTTCCGCTGCCCGAATGGTGCGGAACTGTGCGGCCCCTGCTTCACGCCGGACGGCGAAACCGCATTCGTTGCGGTCCAGCATCCGGGCGAGGCGGACGACGACGATCCGAACGCTGCGCCCGCAACCTACGAGAATCCATCGACACGATGGCCGGATTTCAAGCCGGATATGCCGCCGCGCCCGTCGGTGGTCGCGATCACGAAACGCGGCGGCGGAAAGATTGCGAGTTAGACCGGAAAGAGCGGCCGGCCCATCATCGCCTGTACAAAGACCGCAAGCGTAGCAGCGGTCCATAAGACCGTTGCGGCAACCGTAACCCTACGTGCATTAGCCGGCGTGTAGCGCGTAGCCAACCAACCGATCAGCGGAATACCTTGCATCGCGTGCAGGCCGATGAAGTGTGCGACACGAAGGTCGCCGCCGGTGCGCGACCAACCGAAGAAGAACGAGCCGCCAGCGTCGCTCTGCACGCCGCCGACCCAGTGCCCGGTCTCATTGCTCATATACGCACCGGTGGCGCTTCCCAGTACGCAGCCCGCGATAAGCCCGAGCGCAATCGCGAAACGCAAATCTGTGTTCATGATTTTGTCTTTGCCGCGCAACATCAGCCAGCCGAACCAGCCGCTCATGACTGTCGCCGTGAGAATGCCCGCACCCATCAGCGCGTAGTAGATTTCGTCTCGTATCGTCGTCCGATTGAAATGCGAGGCTTCGGCGAGCGACGCGCGGTAGGTGATGTAGGAAATTTCGAGCAAGAAAATGATACTGATCGCCCAGACCATCACGCGGACCGATTTCCGCGCACGGTCCTTGGCGTCGAGATAGGGGAAAAACAGCGCCATCGTGAAAAGGAAGATAGCGACGGAAGACATGAACTTCAGTGGCTTGATCCAGACGTTGATGCCGTTGAACGTGCGCGTCTCGTACAGAAACGCAACGAAGGTTGGCAGCATCATTGCCGTCATGACTGCCGCGAAGGCGACCAGCACCGGTTCCTGCCGGTACAAGCGCTGCAGCATTCCGGGATTGTCGAAGCCGGAATTGGGCATAGTCGCTCGCGCGCTCATGACTTAGCTCCTTTGCCGAAAAAGGCTTTGATAATCTGAAAGAGAAGGAAACCGGCAGGACCGAACAGGAAGGTCAGCGGCAACACCGGGATCAGAAACCAGCGCGATATACCTTCCCGTGCCAACGCCGCAGCGATCCACGCGCCGACGAAAAGATCGAAGGCAAGGTAATGCACCCAGCCCGCGAGCAACGACCAGTCGTTTGTGAAGAGCTGGCGCACGGCCGGCAGCGTGTCGAACCCGCCGCCGCTCTTGCCGAACCCGAGAAAAAGCGCGGCGCAGTAGCCCACCGAGAGCGCCAGCGGCCAGTAGATGCCCGCGAGCTTGTCCCGAAGCCACGCGCGGTTCGTGACGATCCCCGCGACCAGCACGAGCCAGCCCAAAAGCGCAAAACCATTGGCAAGACGGAATAAGAGTTCCGGCGACATCGCGACCTCTCATCTTGACGTTGACAAGTTAGAAACTACGGTTAATCTTACTATTGTCAAGTTCAATCTGACGGTGTAAATACGTTCTATGAAAGCGAAGAAGAAAAAACCCGCGCGCCGCCCGGCGCCGCAGCGGGGCAAAGCCTATCACCACGGCGATCTCGCCGCGGCATTGATCGAAGCGGCAGAAGCCGTACTCACCGAGCGCGGTCTTGAAGGCTTCACCTTGCGCGAATGCGCGCGCCGCGCGGGCGTTTCGCATGCAGCGCCGGCACATCACTTCGGCGATGCGCGCGGTCTGCTTACCGAAGTCGCGGCAGTCGGCTTCGAACGGCTGACGGAAGCGCAGATACGTGCACGCGAAGCCGAGCCGAAACTGCAGAACCTCTTGCTTGCAACCGGCGTCGCCTATGTCGGTTTCGCCCTCACCCACCCCGCACAGTTCCAGGTGATGTTTCAGAGCGGCCTGCTCGATCATTCGAACCAGCGCTTTGTTGCCGCGGGCCGCCGGGCGTTCGGGGTTTATCTCGAAACTTATTCGGCGGTGCATGGCATCAGGATCGATCCGGACGCGGAAAAAGTGTCGGACCCTTCCGTACTGCGCCAGTGGGCGCTCGTGCACGGCTTTGCGACCCTCGCCGTGCAGGGCCAGCTCGGCCCAAACCATAGCGCTGCGGAAATCGCTGGCTTGCGGGGGTTCGCGTGGATCGTTCTCGAAAACGCACAGAAACACAGCCTGCCGCGCGGCAGCGCGAGCAAACTCTAAGTTCTGGAAATTTAGAGCGAGAACAAGCTGAGCGCGCGCATCCGCGCCCACATTCCGCGCTGCTGCTTGCGCTGGAGATATTCGCTCACCAGCGCCCGGTGCAAATCTTCGGCTGTCTCATGGATGCAGGCAAGCGCACTACCCGCGCCATGCGCAACCGCTTCGAGGCGGGCAGCTTCGGCCAGAATGTTACGCGATTCAACGCTTGCCATGTTCGAAGCGTAAGCCCGCGAAGGTTAATGAGAGGTAAGCGCCGGCTGCGCCGTTTCCGCGGCGAGATCGGGCACGATGCTCGCAGCCGAAACCTGCAGGTTCTGCTCGCTGCGGATCATCACGCGATTACGACCTGAATTCTTCGCCTCGTACAGCGCCTCGTCCGCGCGGGAAAGAAGTGCATCGACCTCGTCCCTGTAATTGGTCGTGAAGGTGACGCCGATGCTGACGGTTGCGCCGATCTCGGTCCCGTCGACCACCTTCGCCGCTTCGATAAATGCGAGCCGCACGCGCTCGGCAACAATCACCGCGCCCTTCTCGTCGGTATTGCCGAGGAACGCCGCGAATTCCTCGCCGCCCAGACGGCCGAATACGTCGGTCTGACGAAGCGTTTTCTTTGCGGTCACCGCGAGCAACTTGATCACTTTATCCCCGACCGGATGGCCGAACCGGTCGTTGATCGACTTGAACTTGTCGATGTCGAACATGAAGATCGCCATCGGCTTGGTCGGACGCACCTCGCGCGACAAAATCTGCTTCGCAAATTCGGTGATCGCGCGGCGGTTATGGACGCCCGTCAGCGGATCGATCAGCGCGGCTTCCTTATGCACGCGCTCGGTGCGTTCCTTAGCCATTTCCAGCAAAATGAACGCGGCGGCGATCGAATACAGCAACGACTCGATCGCAAGCGTCGCGATCCAGCCGTTCGTCAGCGTCGCCGCGATACGGTCGCCCGGCAGCACCATCGTCAGCGGCACCTGGCTCGGAAATACCACGCCGTGCAGCGTGATCACGATCACGGCCGGCCAACGGGAATTAAGCCGCTCGCTCCTGCCGCTCCACAGCTCGAACGCGGTGAAGAGCGTGTAATTGGAGATGATCAGCGAACTTACGACAATGCGGCCGATCGACGAGTCCGCGAAACCCGGAATCTGGCATGAGACCAGCCAGATGATCGCGCCGGCGAACATCGCGAAAGGCCGCACGCTCTTGCCGTCGAATGCGCGTGCGCCGTTCCACGACATTCCGCAGGCGACGAACAGAAGCGCGCTTGCGAAGTCGATTAGATGCGAACTGGAAATGAACTGCTGCAGGCTCAGCATGCCCGCTGACAAGCCGCCCACGAGATAAGCCGCACCCCACCAGCCGAGCGCCTGTATGCTCCGGTCCTGAATCCAGGCGAAGATCAGTAGCAGGCCCAGCACCGCCGTCACGAAGATCGAGACGACGAGCAGTGTCGGTACATCGAGAATCATCGGTCCGCCGCAACGTCCTTAGGTTCTTTTGTTGTTGGACGTGAAGGTACCGGCGACGTTTTAGGAAAGCGTCCCCGAACTGATTAAAAATTGAGAAAGCGGGAACGCGAAAAGCGGGGTTAGTTTCCAGCGGCGCGGAGCTGTTGCGGCTCAGCCCACATAATGTCGTCTTCGTTCGCCGCCGCCGGAACTTGCGGCGCGATACCGGGACTTACGACACGCAGCGAAGGAATTGTGGCGACCGCGGCGCGCGCCTCTTCGACCGGCGGCACGGCAACCGGCGGCAGCTTGCCGGCGACCTCGACGCGATTACGCCCGCGCTCCTTCGCAAGATAGAGCGCGTTGTCTGCACGGGCGAGCAATTCGGCGACATCTTCGACCGAATCCGAAGTCAGAGCAGCAACGCCTATGCTTACCGTCGCATCAACGTGCTTGCCGTCGATTTCCGCGGTCGCAACCATGAGCGCACGCCGGATGCGCTCGGCGGTGCCGACCGCCGTGCCCTCGCCTGCGCCGAACAGAAGCGCGCCGAATTCTTCGCCACCGAGGCGGCCCATCATGTCGGTCGAGCGGAACTCCGCCGCGGCCTTCGCGGTAAAAATCCGGAGCACTTCGTCGCCGACCGAATGGCCGAAGCGATCGTTGATCGACTTGAAGTGGTCGAGATCGAACAGGAGCGCGGTCACGGGCTCCGGGTTGCGCGAGCGCTGGCGCATCCGGCGCATCGCGGCATCGAGGAACGCGCGGCGGTTCGGAATATTCGTCAGCGGATCGAGCATCGCGTTGGTCTTGTGCACGAGTTCGCTGCGCTCCTTCGCCATGGCGAGGATCATGAACGAAGCGACGATCAGATAAAGAAGCGATTCCAGTGCGATGATGCTGAACCAGGCGGCTGAAAAGAGCGTGGCGCCGGGCGCCACCGGAAACGCGAAAACGAGCCAGATGCGAAGCGCGTAAACCGCGCCGTGCACGAATTGCGTGGCGCTCAAAGGCCATCGCGACATCAAGGGCTCGAACTGCCGTCCGCGCCAAATCTCGCAACCCGTACCGATTGCATAGACCGAGATGATCGCGGAACTGAGCATGATCCGTGCGTTGACGGAATCGCTCAATCCGGGAAGCTGACAGGCAAGCAACCACAGGATCGCGCCGGCCAGAACGCCGGAAACGGGAACGCTCCGCTCGTCGAACAAACGCGCGCCGCCCCAACCCATGCCGCAGGCGATAAGAAGGAGCGCGTTCGCGATATCGATCGAAACCACATCGGGAATAAAACCACGCGCGCCGAGCAGGCCCGCGCCGATGCACATCACGAAATGGCTCGCGCTCCACCAGCCGAGCGCACGGATTTCGCGGTTCTGGTACCAGGCAAATAGCAGCAGAAATCCGAGCACCATCGTGACGGAGATCGACACGATGAAGAGCGTGCGAACGTCGAGATCGAGCACAGCCGGGCCTTTGCGTGGTTTTTCCTCACGCGCATCCTGCGGCAAGAGTTCCTACAGAACCGGGCCGGAACTCGATAAAATTTGACGGAGTTGCCGCCGCGCAAACGAAAAGGGCGCGCTGGCTAGCGCGCCCTTCGTAGTGAATGAACCGATAACGCTTAGCGCTTCGAGAACTGGAAGCTGCGGCGGGCTTTCTTCTTGCCGTACTTCTTACGCTCGACCACGCGGCTGTCGCGGGTAAGGAATCCGCCCTTCTTCAGAACGCCGCGCAGTTCGGGTTCGAAGAAAGTCAGCGCCTTCGAGACGCCGTGGCGCAGCGCGCCGGCCTGGCCGGAGAGACCGCCACCGGACACCGTGCAGACGATGTCATATTGACCGCCGCGGTTGGCCGCAACGAACGGCTGCTGGATGATCATGCGAAGCACCGGACGCGCGAAGTAAACTTCGACCGTGCGTTCGTTGACGAGGATTTTGCCCGAGCCGCGCTGCAGCCAGACGCGGGCGACCGCGTCCTTGCGCTTGCCGGTCGCGTAAGCACGGCCCTGCTTGTCGAGTTTCTGAACGTAGACCGGCGCTTCCGGCTGCACGCCCTTGAGCGCCGAGAGGCCTTCCATGGATTGAACGGTATCGGCCATCAGGCGGCCCCCACATTCTTGCGGTTGAGTTTTGCGATATCCAGCGGCTGCGGATTCTGCGCTTCGTGCGGATGCTTCGCGCCTTTGTAGACGCGCAGGTTACCCATGATCTTCCGGCCGAGGGGCCCTCGCGCGAGCATGCGCTCGACGGCCTTCTCGAGGATGCGCTCCGGGAAGCGGCCTTCCATGATCATCTTGGCGGAGCGCTCTTTGATGCCGCCGATGTATCCGGTGTGGTGGTGATAGACCTTCTTCTCGAGCTTCTTGCCCGTGAAGACGACCTTCTCGGCATTGATGACGACGATGTTGTCGCCGCAATCGACGTGCGGGGTGTAGATCGCCTTATGCTTGCCCTTGAGCCGCATGGCGATGATCGTTGCGAGACGGCCGACGACGAGACCGGATGCGTCGATCAGCACCCATTTCTTCTCGACCTCGGCGGGCTTCGCCACAAAGGTGGTCATGACGTTCTTCCTTGGTAGGGAAATTCTTGGGCGGGTTCTAGGAAACAAGCTCGGCAGCGTCAATAGCTACGCTGAAATAAAGTCTTTTAATTACAATAGCTTATAAATATGGTATTTTAGTACCGCGCACTAGGTGATGCTATCTTGGCGGAATCGAATAGGTCGCAACCACGTGCGCCGCAGGCTCCGCGTCGTTGATGCCGCGGATCGAGGCTTCCGCCACTACAAGCCGCTTGCCGAGTTTCAGGATCTTCACCTCGCAGACGAGATCACCCGGCCCCGGTTTCGAAAGGAAATTGCAGGTGAAGCTCGTCGTCACCGCGAGCGCGACCGGACCGATGGCGGCCAGGATCGCGACGTAAATCGCACCATCCGCGACCCCCATCATGGTCGGGCCCGACACCGTGCCGCCCGGACGCAGATGCCGCTCGCCCGCAGTGAAATGCACGACCGCAGTCCCCGGCCCCACCGAAACGATCGTGTTCGGCTTGCCCGGCGCATAGGCCTGCGGGAATTCCTTGGCGAGATAGTCGCGAAGCTCCTCGACCGTCATCTTTACCTGCATGGCAGCCTCCCTCTCGCGCGCAACGCATTTCGGATACAATGCAAAGCGAAAAACGAGAAGCCAAAAGCCGACAAATGACGCCGCAAAGCGCCCTCGCCCAGAAACCGGCCGACGCGATCATCCTTCGCGAGGATCACGGCGCGATCGCGATGCTCATACTCAATCGTCCCGAAGCGCGGAACAGCCTTTCACAAGAGATGATCGACACACTGTCCGCTGAGATCGCGAAGGTGCGCGACGACAAATCGGTGCGCGCGCTCATCGTCGCCGCGAACGGCCCCGGCTTCTGCGCCGGTCACGACATGAAGCAGATGACCGCGCGACGCGCCGACAAAGACAAAGGCCGCGCGTTCTTCCGGCACATGTTCGAAAGTTGTGCTGCGATGATGATGTCGATCGTGCGCCTGCCTAAGCCCGTGATCGCCGCCGTGAACGGCTCCGCCAGCGCCGCAGGCGCACAGCTCGTCGCAAGCTGCGACCTTGCGGTCGCGAACAAGGAATCCCGCTTCGCGACGCCGGGCGTGAATATCGGCCTGTTCTGCTCGACGCCGATGGTCGCGCTTTCGCGCAATGTTGCGAACAAGCACGCGATGGAAATGCTGCTCACCGGCGATCTCATTTCCGCCGAGCGCGCTTACGAGATCGGGCTTATCAATCGCGTGACCGACATCGGAGCCGAGCGCCACGAAGCGATCGAGCTTGCGAACAAGATCGTCTCGAAATCCGCCTACACGCTGAAAGTCGGCAAGGAAGCCTTCTACAAGCAGCGCGAACTCGATCTGGAAAGCGCCTATCGCTACACCGCCGAAGTCATGACCGAAAACATGCTCGCGCGCGACGCCGAGGAAGGCATCGGCGCCTTCGTTGAGAAGCGCGAGCCGAAATGGGAAGATCGATGATCCTCATGGTGAGGAGCAATGCGAAGCATTGCGTCTCGAACCATGAAGCTCCATCTCCATCCTTCGAGACGCCGCATCCAAGTCGGCTGAAGCCGACTTGGACATAAAGAATGCCCATCTCGGATATATCCGAGATGGGTACGGCTCCTCAGGATGAGGGTGGCATGACCAACAACAGCGATGTCGTTTTTCCGCCCGCCGCGCGGCGGGCGCAGGAACAACGTGGTTCCGCAAAGGCCTATGCGGGGCGCGTCGAGGAAGGTTTCCCCGACACGATCACGCCCGACCTCGCGCAATTCATCGAACGCATGGATACGGCGTTTCTCGGCACCGTCACCGAAAACGGTGCGCCTTATATCCAGCACCGTGGCGGCCCGCGTGGCTTCATCAAGATCGTCGACGAGCAAACGCTCGGCTTCGCCGATTATCGGGGAAATCGGCAATACATCACGATCTCGAATATTGAGAACAACGACCGCGCCTTTCTCTTTCTGTTCGAGCCTGCAACGCGCTCGCGCATCAAGCTTTGGGGCCGGCTGAAAGCCGTCGAGGGCGACGCGGCGCTGATTGGGAAACTGTTCGATCAGGGCTACAAGGCGAAACCCGAGCGCGTTCTTCTGTTCACCATCGAGGCCTGGGATGTGAACTGTTCGCAACACATCACCGAGCGCTTTACAAAAGAGGAAATCGCGTCGGCGGTTTCGCAAATCCAGCAAAAAATCGTTGCGCTCGAGACCGAGAACGCGCAATTACGCAAAGCGCTCAGCGAAGCGAGCGAGAAGCGGTAGCCGAAATGGGAAGATCGTTGACCCCCACCCTTAATCCCTCCCCCGCAAGCGGGGGAGGGAAGCGAGCGTTAGCGAGCGGGTGGGGGCGCAACAACGCAAGATGCAAGACGTTTCACGAATGAACCACGACAAATACGACGACAGCTATATCCGCGGCATTCTGCATGACGTGAAATCGGTCGCGATTGTCGGCGCGTCGCCAAAGGACAATCGGCCGAGCCATTTCGTCGTGAAATATCTCAATGAGCGCGGCTACAAAGTTTTTCCGATCAATCCCGGTCAGGGCGAAAGCGACATCGCAGGCATCAAGGCTTACGCGAAGCTCAGCGATGTGCCCGAACCCATCGACATGATCGACGTGTTCCGCTCCTCCGACGCCGTTCCCGGCGTGCTCGACGAAGCCATGAAGCTCTCGCTGCGCCCCAAAGTATTCTGGATGCAGCTCGGCGT
>JAIELW010000013.1 GCA_019752575.1 Xanthobacteraceae bacterium
GTCTGGTTGCAGTAAGCGAGATCGTCGATGGCGGCGACGATGAAGCCGAAACTCGTCTTGAATTTCGTGGCGCTATCGAATTCTTCCTCGATGGCCTTGGTCAGCACCGTGCGGTTGAGCCCGCCGGTGAGCGGATCTGACAGTGAGAGCCGCGCGAGCTCCTGTTCGCGCTGATGGCGCGCGGTAATGTTGCGCACGACACCGTCGGCGCGCGCGGGCTTGCCGTCCACGCCCGCGAACCAGCGGCCGACATCCTCGATCCAGCAGAGCTGGCCGGGCACGTCCTGCTTCAGTGCGTAGCGTACTTCGTAAGGCACGCCGACGCCCGGGTCCTTGCGCTGATCGCTGAACACCGCGTCATGCCGGTTCTGCGTGCTTTCCGGCGCAAGTAGTGCTGCGTATGCGCGGCCTGATGAAATCTTGTCCGTGGAAGTGACGTTCAAGACGGCAGGTGCGTTACCGCTCCATTCGAGCGTGCCGCTTTCGCAGTTCCAGGAATAAGCCGCCTCACCGCTCGCAAACAACACGGACGCGATGCGCTCCGGCGAGAGCATCGGCGCCGTTACAGGCTTGTCTTCACCCTGAATAGGCATCGGGCGCGCTGCGCGCGTAGGCACACTCACTGTTCGCTTCCCCGTCTTTTTCTTGGGTCCAGCGATAACGCGCGGGCGCTTAATGCCGGGTCACCGCGAACCGCAACTCGGCCGCGATCCTTAACGGGACGTTACCGCTGGTGCGCCGCTTGCACTGAACGAAGCGCAACGAAATGCGTTGTCCCGTTCAGAGACGAACCATGCGTTACGGAATTAAAGCCGCAAGCGAGAAGATGAGCGAATGCCGCGCCCTCGTGCCGTTAACCGTATCGGTTAGCGAGCGTGGGACAGCCGTGCACTATCGCCCTGATGCAGCCTTCGTGACCCAGCTCTCGGCAAATGTGAAAGGCTTCTCCCTCTATCGCGCCAAGCGTCGCGTGCAGCCGGAAGTGGGCGCGAAGAACTATCGCACGACGATTGCGGATGCGCTTGCCTGCCAGCCCAAGGGCCGGCGGCTCAACTATTGCGCCTGAGGATCGATCGAGAAATCGCGCCGCGCGGTGCGCACCGCGACCGACCAGCCGCCGAGCACATCGACCAGCGCGATGATCAAAAGAATCGCGAAAGTGGAAGTGCCCGCTTCGCGCACCAGGAGAAATTCCACGAGCGCGCCGATGAAGATCAGCGTGGACAGCACGTGATCGAAAATCGACCGCGCCGTGTTGCGCGCGGCCTTCAGAACTTCAAAGAACAGAAGAAAGAGCGTGAAGGCGACCAGCAGATCGCCCGCCGAGATCGCCCATTCCGCGCCGGAGGGCATGTGGACCGAAAACATCGGGGCGGTCCACGACGTGCCCGTCCAGAGGAACGCGATCATGTTGTAGATCGCGAACGAAATCAGCAGCAGCGGAAATGCGACCATGATGGGCTCTCTCCGGCGTGCCGCTGGGTTGGGTGTCAGACTCAGTTGTCGCTTTTCACTTTAAGGACCTGACGGCCTTTATACATGCCGGTCTTCAGGTCCATGTGGTGCGGGCGGCGCAGTTCGCCCGAGTCCTTGTCTTCGACATAGGTCGGGGCCTTGAGCGCATCCGCCGAGCGGCGCATGCCGCGGCGCGAGGGCGAGGTTTTTCGCTTGGGAACGGCCATCTTCGTCTCCGGAAGCGGCCCGCTGTCAGGAGACGGGGCCGGAAAAGTCTGTCTGGAAGACCGGGCTTATAGAGGATTGGTCCGGCTGGGGCTAGCCAGTTTTAGCGCCTTGAAATCACGCAGGAACTGGCCGCCGAGCCGTTATTTCCTGCGATTCTGAGCCTGGTCTGCGCGGCCCGGGAGATTTGTGGCCCCGGCCGGCGCGGGTCGCGAACGATGGGATTGGGAAGCGCACCCGCGAGCAGCGCCGCTTCTTCCGCCGTCAGGTCGCGCGCACTTTTTTTGAACGCACGGCGCGCCGCCGCTTCGATCCCGAACTCGCCGTCCGGCCCCCATTCGGCGATGTTGAGATAGATCTCCATCATGCGCGACTTCGACCAGACCACGCTCATGTAATAAGCAAGCGGAACCTCGAGTATTTTGCGGACCACCTGCCGCCCCGACCAGAGAAACAAATTCTTCGCGACTTGCATCGGGATCGTGGAGGCGCCGCGCGCGTCGCCATACTCGGCATAGTCGTCGATCACCATCTGCAATTCCTGCCAGTCCACGCCGCGATGCGCGCAGAAGCGGCCGTCCTCGCCCGCGATCACCATGCGCACCAGATGCGGCGAGATTTCCGAGATCGGCGTCCAGACGCGCTCGACACGCTGGAACGTCATCCAGCGCCACAGCATCAGCGTAGAAACCGGCGGGATCACCCAGTAAAGCGGAACCAGGATCACAGGGATCAACGCGACGACAAGCATAATGCGCGCGGCGAAAGCGAAGAAGCCGAGTTGCCGCTCGACCCTGGCCTTGTGCTGAATCGAATATTCGTAGGAAACGGGAAACGGATAGGCCGAAGGCGCCGGTCCGCCATCCGCTCGCTGCGGCGCGTCCTGTGGCGGGCGATCCTGATCCATGTGGCGGCATTAGAGCCGCCACGGCTACGCGCGGCAAGCCGCGTTTGACGACGGCATGACGGTGCGGCACCACAAGAGCGCAATGTCCGAAGTTACGAGCGCAAAGCCGCAAACGCCGAGCCAATTCGAGCAGCGTCTCGCCCGGCGCGCGGAATATTGCGAGGGCGTACTCGCCGCCTTGCTCGCCGCCGAGCCGCAGGCGGCGGAGTTTGCGCGTCCAGCGCGGTTGCTCAACGCGATGCGCCACGCAGTGCTCGGTGGCGGCAAAAGACTGCGTCCGACATTGGTGGTCGAAACCGCGGCGCTGTTCGGGGTCGCCGAATCGCAGGCGATGTATGCGGGCGCCGCCTTCGAGTTCCTGCATTGTTATTCGCTCGTGCACGACGACATGCCCGCGATGGACAACGACGATACGCGGCGCGGCAAGCCGACGGTGCATAAAGCCTTCGACGAAGCGACCGCGATCCTCGCGGGCGATGCGCTACAGACACTCGCCTTCGACGTGCTTTCGCGCGAGACCACCCACAACAACCCGGCGGTGCGCGCAGCCCTCGTGCAATGCCTCGCGAAAGCGAGTGGCATCGGTGGCATGGCGGGCGGCCAGATGCTCGATCTCGAAGCCGAGGGCCGCTTCGCCGAAGACAAATCTCCGGCCGTGCTTTCGCTCGGTGACGTCGAAAAGCTGCAGCGCATGAAAACCGGCGCGCTGCTGTCGGCCTGTTGCGATGCCGGAACGATACTCGGCGGCGCGAACGACAGCGACACGCGCGCGCTCATGCGCTATGGTCGCGCGATCGGTTTTGCCTTTCAGCTCGCGGATGACCTTCTCGACGTCGAAGGCGATGCGGAGGCGGTCGGCAAAGCGGTCGGCAAAGACGCCGCGAAGAACAAGGCTACCCTGGTTTCCACGCTCGGCCCGCGCGCGGCGAAACGAAAACTCGACGAACTGGTCGACGATGCGAGATGGGCGTTGCGCCCCTTCGGCGACCGCGCAGAGTGGCTGATCGCCTGCGCGGAATTCATCTCGTCGAGAAAATCGTGATGCGCAAGCCGCTTGCACATCGGCAGTACACCGTTCTGCAAAGGCAAGTCAAAGCGCACGCGCGATTTCTTACAGCAGTCGCGGCAGGAATCGTCGTCTGGTTCGCCGCACGAGATTTTCTTGCGGTCACCCGGTTCCTGATCGCGTGGAATGCCGGCGTCTGGCTGTTTCTCGCGCTGGTGCTGAAGATGATGGCGACCGCGACCATCGCCGACCTGCGCAAGCGCGCGAGCCTCGAAGAAGAAGGCCGCGTCGCGACTTTGATTCTGGTCACTGTCGCGACGATTGCCGCGCTGATCGCCCTCGGCGTCGAACTTTCTGATGCGCTGCAAGCGAAGGCGCCGAATCAGTCGCTTCGTATAGCGATTGCCATCGCCGCGATCTTCGGTTCGTGGCTGTTCGTGAACTTCTCGTTCGCGCTTCATTACGCGCACGAAGTTTATCGCACCAAGCTCTCGATCAACGCGCTTAACTTTCCGAACGAAAAAGAACCCGACTACTGGGACTTTCTCTATTTCGCGCTGGTACTCGGCACGACCTTCCAGACGTCCGACGTCGAAATTCGCTCGCGGATATTGCGTAGAACCGCGATGGTGCAGGGACTGGTCGCATTTCTCTTCAACACCGCGATCATCGCGCTCACGGTCAGCGTCGCGTCGAAACTTGTCGGCGGCTGATTATTCGGCAGCCGGCTTCTGCGCAGCCCTGCCGAAGCGGCGCGCAACATAATCTTCGACGATTGTCTTGAAATCAGCGGCAACCGTCAGCCCGCGCAGCGTCATCGCCTTCTTGCCGTCGATGAAGACGGGTGCTGCCGGCGCTTCGCCGGTGCCGGGCAGCGAGATGCCGATGTCGGCGTGCTTCGATTCGCCGGGGCCGTTCACGATACAGCCCATCACCGCGACGTTCAGCGTTTCGACGCCGGGATATTTTTTCTTCCACTCCGGCATGCTGTCGCGGATGTAGGACTGGATTTCAAAGGCAAGCTCCTGAAACACTGTCGAGGTCGTGCGCCCGCAACCGGGACAGGCGGCGACGAGCGGCACGAAAGTGCGGAAACCCATCGTCTGCAACAACTCCTGCGCGACCTTCACTTCCACTGTGCGGTCGCCGTTCGGCTCGGGTGTCAGCGAAATGCGGATGGTGTCGCCGATGCCTTGCTGCAGGAGAATCGAGAGCGACGCGGCGGAAGCGACGATGCCCTTCGAGCCCATGCCCGCCTCGGTAAGCCCGAGATGCAATGCGTAATCCGAGCGGTGGCCGAGATCCTGATAGACCGCGATCAGATCCTGCACGGCGGATACTTTCGCGGACAAAATGATCTGCTCGCGCTTCATGCCGAGTTCTTCGGCGCGGCTCGCCGAAATCAGCGCCGACTGCACCAGCGCCTCGCGCGTGACCGCACGCGCTTCCATGGGCTTCGCCGACTTCGCGTTCTCGTCCATCAGATGCGTGAGCAGTTCCTGATCGAGCGAGCCCCAGTTCGCACCGATGCGCACCGGCTTGTTGTGCTTCAGCGCGATCTCGACGATCGACGAAAATTGCCTGTCGCGCTTCTCGCGAAAGCCGACATTGCCGGGGTTGATGCGGTATTTCGCGAGCGCCTCGGCGCAGGCCGGATGATCGGCGAGCAATTTGTGGCCGATGTAGTGAAAGTCGCCGACGACCGGCACGTTGAGATTCATTTTCAGCAGGCGGTCGCGGATATGCGGTACCGCGCTAGCTGCCTCGGCGCGGTCCACCGTCACGCGCACGATCTCTGAGCCCGCGCGGAACAGATCGGCGACCTGCTGCGTGGTCTTCTCGACATCCGCGGTGTCGGTGTTCGTCATCGACTGCACGACGATGGGCGCGCCGCCGCCAACGACGACCCCGCCGACATTGACGGGCACGGAGACGCGCCGCGTGGAAGCGCCGAAGACCGTTTCCTGCTCGCGCATATTCATCGCCTGGATTTCTTCCGGCAGGGCTCGCAGGTGCCGCTCACTTCGATAATGGATGAGCGCGGCTCGAAGCCAGCCGCTTTCGTTGCCTTCGCAACGTCACGGCCGAATGACGAGGCCTGCATTTCGGCGACCGCCCCGCACTTCTCGCAGAGAAGAAACATCACGGGCTCGGCGCGCTCGTGCCCGGCGTTGCAGGCGAGAAACGCGTTCCGGCTTTCGATCCGGTGCGCGAGATTTTCGGCGGTCAGAAAATCGAGCGCGCGATAGACCGACATCGCAGGCGCCGGTTCGCCGCCGGCAGCTAACTTCTCGACGATCTCGTAAGCGCCGACCGGCGCGTGGCTCTGTGCGAGGATTTCGAGCACCCTGCGGCGCAAGGGGGTCAGCCGCAGGCCCCGACCGCCGCACGCCTTCTCGGCGCGCGAAAGCGCATCTTCCACGCATTGCTCGTGGTCGTGGCCGGGGTCGGGAAAGGCTTTGTGCATGGATACAGAATATCAGGCCAAAGGCGGCCAAAACCAGCCCTTGCACCTTTTGCTGCGGTGCACAATATATAGGGGATGCTGCCGCTCCAGCTCGGCCGAACGCTTGAAGGCCCTATCCCGGATGCGGCAACGCCTCCCCGGCGCTGGTTTCCCCTTGTCTCCCGCCAACCGAAAAGCCTGTTCATGCGCTCGACCAAATCCGTGAACCTCGCGTTGCAAGGCGGCGGTGCGCATGGCGCCTTCACCTGGGGCGTACTCGACCGGCTCCTCGAAGAGCGCCGTATCGAAATCGACGCGATCTCCGGCACCAGCGCGGGCGCGATGAATGCGGTCGTGCTCGCAAGCGGCTACCAGAAAGGCGGCCGCGACGGCGCGAGAGCGGCGCTCGAGAATTTCTGGCGCGCGGTTTCCCGCGACGGACGCCTGAGCCCGATCCAGCGCGGATTGATGGATCGCTTGCTCGGCAACTGGTCGCTCGACAAGAACCCGTTTTTCCTGGCGATGGATGTCGCAACCCGCTTCGTCTCGCCCTACGACTTCAATCCGTTCAATATCAATCCGCTGCGCGACGTGCTGGAGCGCGAAGTCGATTTCGACGCGCTCCGCAAGAACCGCGACATCCGGATTTATCTTTCCGCGACGAACGTGCACACCGGCAAGGTGCGCGTATTCCAGAGCAAGGAAATCACCGCCGATGTGGTGATGGCTTCCGCGTGCTTGCCCTTTCTATTCAAAGCAGTTGAAATTGACGGCACGCCCTACTGGGACGGCGGCTATGTTGGTAATCCCCCGTTGTTTCCTTTTTTCCGGAGCGGCGAAGGCGGCGATATTCTTCTGGTGCAGACAAATCCGGTGATCCGCGAGCAGACGCCACAAAGCGCGCGCGACATCCTGAACCGGATGAACGAGATCACCTTCAACGCTTCGCTCGCTTCCGAATTCCGCGCGATCGGTTATGTGAACCGCATGCTCGGCTCTAAGCTCCTGCGCCGCCTCGCTGGCAAAACCACGCCGGAAGTGCGGCTGCATCGCATCGAGTCGGGCGAAGGGCTGCTCGAACTGACTTCAAGCTCGAAGTTCAATATCGACTGGTCTTTCTTCCAGCATCTGCGCGACATCGGGCGCAATGCGACGGACGAATTCCTGAAACGCCATTACCGCGCCATCGGCAAGCGCTCGACGCTCGATCTCAGGAAGGAAGGCGGCTGAGGTCGCCATGCGCTGCATTGCGGGCTAGGCTCGCGCGATGAGCACGCGCTTCGAGATCGTCACCGGCGACATCACCAAACTCGATGTCGATGCCATCGTGAATGCTGCGAACAATTCGTTGCTCGGCGGCGGCGGAGTCGATGGCGCAATCCACCGCGCCGCCGGACCCGGATTGCTCGCCGAATGCCGCACGCTGAACGGCTGCGCAACCGGGGGCGCCAGGATCACAAAAGGCTATCGCCTGCCCGCGCGTTTCGTGATCCACGCCGTCGGCCCGGTCTGGCAAGGCGGCGGCGAGAACGAAGACGCGCTGCTCGCCTCCTGCTACCGGAAATCCTTGCAAATCGCCCGCGAACGCGGGCTGAACTCCATCGCCTTCCCCGCGATCTCCACCGGCGTCTATCGCTTCCCGGCGGATCGTGCGGCAAAGATCGCCGTCGGCACCTGTGTGAAAGAAGCGGAGGCAGGCGAGCCTTCGCAAATTATCTTCTGTTGCTTCTCGGAAGAGTCCGCCGCGCATCACCGCGCCGCGTTCAAGGAGTTCGGGCTGCAAACCTAACCGCAACTTCGGCGCAATCGCCGCAGATGCTCGTCTTCGCGCTGTTGTCCTTTTATGGCTAAATAGAAGAATGAAGTTCTGGAAATTCTTTCTCCCGCTCGCGCTGACGCTCGCATCTCCCGCGCTCGCGCAGCAACCGAGGCTTGAGACCAATCAGGAATATATCGAAGAGCTTTATCGCCACGCAGTGGCCCCGCTCGGCGACAAACGGGAGATGCTGCAATTCGTGCTGAAGACGCTCCCCGATCGCGTGAAGATTTATCCTACCGAGAACTATTACTATTTCGGCTTCTATTCGGGCGGCGTGCGCTACGCCGGCAACATTCGCCTCGACGCCAGCGACCGCGACAAGGGCAAGCTGCACTTCGCCTATTACATCGACAGCGTCGCCTGGAAAGGCGAACAACCCGTCACCTACGTGCTCATGGACACCGCCGACGGCGTGAAAGTGGAAAAAGTCGAGCGCTTCCTTTATCGCGTGACCGCGGGCGGCCGCAGCGTACTCTTCGAGCTCAACGATCTTTCGCAAGTGCGCCCGCCGGAAGGGACGCTCGATCCGGACGAGCGCTTCATCGGTCCCGTGTTCGACGAATCCGGTATCCGTTTCTTTCTCGTCTACAACGCGAAGCTCCGGCTGTTTCATTACATCCTAGACGAAACGGTGCCGGTCGCGGACGAATTGAACCGCATTAAATCGACCGACCGCATCCTCCTTGGCACGCGCACGGGCTTCGCCTATTACCGCGATCTCAAGCGCGAACGGAAAATACTGATCGGCGTCTATGAAGGCAACACGCTCGCAAACAACTATTTCGACGGACCGTTCGATCAGTTGCCGGACAACTTCATCGAAGGCGACGATTTGCTCAAAGCGATTCTGGAAGTCGCTCCGAACCTGAAAGGCACCATCGACCGCTTCGGCGGCAGCTTCGACGGCTCCGAGCGTTTCCTGATCGCGCCGTACATGAACTATAGGCGCGAAGAAGACCTCTTCCCGGTGCATCGCTGCGCGACCGGCCCGCAAGGCAAAGGCCCGCGCTATTACGAATGCTTTGTCGTCGATGAGGAACCGCAGCCGCCGGCTGGACAGAACAAAGCAGCCCCGAAAGGCAAAGGCGCACCGAAATAGCCGGTCTCCTCTGCGCTTCCTTGCCGGACAGCGATGGCGCTACAATCTCTGTGAATAAGAAAGGAGCGCTAGAATGCAACAGGAAAACCTGCTCGGCACAGCGGCCGCCTGGCGCGCCGAAGGCCGCAAGGTCGCGCTCGCGACCGTCACCGAAACCTGGGGCTCGGCGCCGCGCCCGGTTGGCTCCAATCTCGTGATCGACGGCGAGGGAAATTTCCTGGGCTCGGTATCCGGCGGCTGCGTCGAAGGTGCGGTCGTCGCCGAAGCGCTCGACGTGATCGAGAGCGGCAAACCGAAGCTCGTTTCCTTCGGCGTCGCCGACGAAACCGCATGGGAAGTCGGTCTATCCTGCGGCGGAAAAATCTCGGTCTATGTCGAGCCGGTGACCTGAAATGGCCTCGACCGAAATTCTGATCGCTTTCGCGATCGCGACGGCGCTGTTCGCTTACTTTCCGGGGCCCGCGCTGCTCTACACCGCGGCGCAGACGCTCGCGCGCGGTAAACGTGCCGGCCTCATGGCCGCGCTCGGCATTCACATCGGTTGCTACGCACATGTGATCGCGGCGACGCTGGGGCTTTCAGCGGTCTTCCGTTACGTGCCGGAGGCTTATACCTTGCTGAAGGTCGCGGGCGCCGCTTATCTTGTGTGGCTCGGCATTCAGATGCTGCGGGGCGGTGGCGCAAGCGAAGCGCCGAAGGTCGCGCCGAAATCCGCACGCCGGGCCTTTGCCGAAAGTATCGTCGTCGAATTGCTCAACCCGAAGGTCGCGATCTTCTTCATCGCGTTCCTGCCGCAGTTCGTCGATCCCAACGGCGCGCTTCCCATTTGGCTGCAATCGCTGGTCCTCGGCGTGATGGTAAATCTCGCATTTTCGTCGGCCGATCTCGTCACGGTCTTCGCAGCGAGCGCCGTTGTAAATCGCCTGAAGAAATCCGGCAGCGCCGAGCGTCTCATACGCTGGATCGGCGGCAGTCTGCTGATCGGCCTCGGCCTGAAGCTCGGCACCGACAAGACGTAAGCGATGCAACTCGCTTTGCTGAAAGCCTTGAACGAGGAACGCACCGCGCGCCGCGCGGCGATCGTCGTGACGGCGCTCGGCACCGGCGAGCAGCGGCTCGTGAAAGCCGTAGACGCCGCGAAAGATGAACTGCACGAGATGCTTGAGCGGCGGTTGCGCTCCGGCAAAAGCGGCACCGAAGAAACGCCAAAGGGAAAATTTTTTCTCACCGTTTTCGTACCGCCGCCGCGCCTTGTCGTGACCGGCGCCGTGCACGTCAGCCAGGAGCTTGCGCCGATGGCGCAACGGCTCGGCTACGATGTCGTGATCGTCGATCCGCGCACGGCTTTCGCCACGCCAGAGCGCTTCGCGAACATCAAGCTGATCGCGGACTGGCCGGACAAGGTGTTGCCTTCGCTCGCGATCGACGCGCATACGGCCTTCGCGGCTCTGACCCACGATCCCAAGATCGACGACCCCGCGTTGCTGCACGCGCTCTCGAAGGATTGCTTCTACATCGGCGCGCTGGGCTCGAAGAAAACGCACGCAACGCGGCTGGAGCGTCTGAAGTCGCAGGGTGCGGCTGACACGCAGCTATCTCGTATTCATGCGCCGATCGGACTTTCCATCGGCGCTGTCTCGCCCGCCGAGATCGCGGTTTCGATTCTCGCCGAGATCACCGCGCGTCTGCGTCTCGGCGAAGAGCCGCGCAAATGAAATTCGGTTCGCTGCCTCTCGAAGAAGCGCGCGGCGGCGTTGCGGTGCATTCGATCCGCAAGGACAAACTCGTGCTGAAGAAAGGCACCAAGATCGGCGATGCCGAGATCGCCGCACTTCGCGCCGCCGGCATCTCCGAGATCGTCGTCGCGAAGCTCGAGCCGGGCGATATCGGCGAGGACGAGGCGGCACAGGCGCTTGCGAATGCCGCGAAGGGCGAGAACGTCCGCGCCGATAGCGCCTTTACCGGACGCGCAAATCTGTTTGCCGAAACGGCCGGCGTGCTCGTCGTCGACAAGGCCGCCATCGACAGGCTCAACGTCATCGACGAGGCGATCACCTTTGCAACGCTGCCGGCATTCCAGCCGGTTGCCGAAGGCCAGATGATCGCAACGGCGAAGATCATTCCCTTCGCCGTCAGCGGTACCTCTCACGCTGCCGCGCTGAAGGCGGCACAGGCTGCAGGCGATCTCGTGCGCGTTGCGCCTTATCGCGTGAAGAAGATCGGCGTCGTTTCCACGCGGCTACCGGGGCTCGCCGAGAAAGTCATCGAGAAGACGCTCAAGGTGACGCGCGCACGGCTCGCGCCGGCAGGGGCGGAAATTATCTCCGAGCAGCGTATCGAGCACGACGCGGGAAAACTTTCGCAGTCGATCAAGGAAACGCTCACTGCCGGGGCGGAACTTGTCTTGATCTTCGGCGCTTCCGCGATCGCCGACCGCCGCGACGTGATCCCGGCCGCGATCGAAAATTCCGGCGGCCGCATCGAACATTTCGGCATGCCGGTCGATCCCGGCAATCTGATGCTGATCGGCGACGTGAACGGCACACCCGTACTCGGCGCGCCGGGCTGCGCGCGCTCGCCGAAAGAAAACGGGTTCGACTGGGTGCTTGCGCGCCTGCTCGCCGGGCTTCCGGTGAAGCGCGAGGAAATCGCCGGGATGGGTGTCGGCGGGCTCTTGATGGAAATTGTGACGCGTCCGCAACCGCGCGAAGAAGCCGTGATAGCTAAGAAGAACATCGCAGCCGTCGTGCTCGCCGCCGGCCAATCGCGCCGCATGGAAGGTCGTAACAAGCTCCTCGAAGATTTCCGCGGTAAGCCCCTTGTGCGCCGCGCGGTCGAAGCGGCACTCGGTTCCAAGGCATCGCCGGTCATTGTCGTCACCGGCAAGGACGACGATGCCATCAAGCGCGCGCTCGCCGGCCTCGATGTGCGCTTCGCAAACAATCCGGACTTCGCCGAAGGGCTTTCTTCATCGCTGAAGGCGGGTATTCGCGCGGTGCCGGAAGAAAGCGCGGGCGCGGTCATCTGCCTCGGCGATATGCCGAACGTCGCTTCCGTGCTGATCGACAGGCTGATCGAAGGCTTCGCGCCGGAGCGCGGCGCGATGATCGTGGCCCCGGTGCGCGACAGGCAGCGCGGCAATCCCGTGTTGTGGGCGCGGCGTTTCTTTCCGGAATTGTTGAAGCTCGAAGGCGACATGGGCGCGCGCAAGCTCGCGAATTTCTATGACGAAGGCCTCTTCGAGATCGCCGCCGATGACGATGGCGCGTTCTCCGACATCGACACGCCCGAGGCGCTGGAGGCCGCACGCAAGGCGGCAAAATAGTTAGAACGCCTGCGGCTCGCTGACCGGTGTATTCAGCCGCGCTTGGACGAGTTGCACCGTTCGCTGCACTTCGCGCAAAGACGGCTTGATCCAGCCGCGGATTTTCGAGCGTGCATCGAGCGAAAGGTAAGCGAGCGGCAGCGTCGCCTTCTCGCCGGGTGTCGGCATGGCGCTGCCCGGCGCCGAAGCCTTGAGAAACTCGGCGAGCGAAACCCGCTCGTCTTCCATGAGATTCATGTTCATCGGATCGAGCAGCGGAATCATCATGTGCGCGGGGTGCGCTTTCAGCGCCCAATAGGAATTCACGCTGTGCAGCGACTGCGGGGCGACGCCGAGAAACGCGTTCTCGGCTAACAGAAACTCGCAGTTGAAATGCTCGCGAATCCGAAAGCCGCGCTCGAAATCGTCGGCCTCGTAGTGCGGGACATAGACGATCACCGGCTCTACATTGTTCGCGCGCGCCTCCGTGACGAAATCGATGTCGCGCATCAGCGTGAAGAAGCCCGGGAAGACGCGGCTCGTGACATCCACGATCTTCGGCTCGTGTGCGCGCATCGGCAGCGTATCGAACAGCCGCATCTGTCCCTTGGTCTGATCGAGATTGACGATCTCGGCTTCCGGGAAGAACTTCGAGAACTTCGGCTTTACCGCGTCGGTGTCGAACAAAATCGGCGCATCGCCGGCGAGCCGGAAGAATTCCGCGAATAGCCGCGCGATCAGCGTGGTGCCGGAGCGTTCGCGCGGCGAGACGACAAGAATGGCAAGGCTCTTTCCGAGCATTGTCGCCTCTGATTATCCGCGCGCAGACGCGCGCGCGGGCCGCGGCGTCAAGACGCCTGCGCGCCGTCGGTCGCCCATTCCATCAGGCCCGCGTCGTCATATTGCTCGTGCACGGCCTTTTCCCAGGTGCGCACATAGCCGCGCAACACCAGCGAGTAATCCGCCTTCTGGTTCTTCGCGGTTTTGTTCTGGCCGAACGAGACGAACGGAACGCCGGCGAGTTCGACCTGCTCGTAAGCCATCTCGTTGAGCTTCGGCACGTTGATGTCTTTCGCGGTGCGGCGCGCCTTCTTGAAATAGCGGTCGTAGGTTGCCTGATCCCACTCGAAGAAGTTGGTGTCGTTGATGTGGTTCTTCACCACATAATATTCGGCGTTCTCGGTGTAGGGCAGCATCTCGTCGATCTCGCTGAGCGAAGCGACCGACGGCCCGAGCACGTGGAACAGCGCGAACTTGAACTCGCCGTTCTCGACCGCGTCGAAGAAGCCGACGTCGGTCATGTCTTTGAGCGTGCGCGAGAGCAGTCCCGCGCGCACATCGATGACCGAAACCTTCACTTCGCTGGAATGCAGCGTGTCGAGCACCTTCATCTGGTCAGCGACCTGTGTCAGATCGACCACTTCGGTGACGCGCGGATGAAAGCGCTTCAGCGTGCCGCGCGGGCTTTCGGTGTCGAAGGCGCGTGTCAGCGCGTTCTTGCCCGCGAAATAGTCGAGCATGGTGCGCGCAACCGTAGTCTTGCCGACGCCGCCCTTGTCCGCGCCAACGATGATGACGGCCGGCTTCTGCTTGCCGCCGCCCGATTTCTCGGCCTTTTTCGCTTCCTTCGGTTCTTTCGCCACGCGCCGTCCCCTCAAAAATCATGGCGCGGGCCCGATCGGGAACGCACGCCGGATAAGCCACCAAAACGGCCGCTACAGTTGCGCTTTTTGGCAATAATCGCAAGGCTTAGCGACGCCCTGTCCCTTCCGCGATAGCCTTCTAGCCGGGACAGGAAGCGAATAGTTGGCGGGCCGCCTGCGAGATACCCTTGAGCGGAATCTCTTCGGTCTGGCCGTCCACCATCACCAGCAAGGTTCCGCCCTCGGCGAGTATCCGGCGCAGTTGCGGGCTCATGCGGGTTTCGCCCTGAAGCAGAAACTTGTCGTCGAGCTCTAACCGCCTGCCGGCTGCGGGGATATCGGCACCGACTCCCGGATCGCGGCCGCGCACGGTGAGCCGCATGGTGATTCGGATTCCGTCTTTGGCATCCTTCGGCTCGTGCTCGAAGTTGACGGCGATCTTGCGGGTCTTCCGTTCGCACTGGAAATCGATCTTGATCGCGTCGCTTTCGGGGATCGCGTAGCTCAAACTCGCGCCGTCTTCGGTGACCTGCCCGACCCATTTGTATTCCGAGGCGATGCTTGCCGACGCAAAAAAGCCGGACGCAATCAGGCACGCCGCGAGCTGGATAAATTTGCTCATTCGCACAATCTCACCGCCAATGGCGCGGCAGGCAACGCCGACGTTTCTAACTTCTCTTGACACTTCCGCGCCTTCTCTTTCTTATTCCACGCATGGGGGTTGCGATCTCCCCACGAGGCGACAGCCGAAGCATCGCGTCCTGTTCAACCGAGGGCGCATCATGTCGTCAATCCATTCCATCACACCCGAAAAGCTGTCCCGTCTGATCGGCACGCCGAAATCGCCGCTGGTCATCGACGTTCGGACTGAAGAAGATTACGCCGCCGATCCAAGGCTTATTCCCGGAAGCCTGCGGCGCAACGCCGAACTCGCAAACGGAGCGCACGAATTCGGCGCGCGTCCGCTCGCGATCGTCTGTCACAAAGGCGCGAAGATCAGTCAGGGCTTTGCCGCCTATCTCCGCAACGAAGGCGCTTCCGCCGAAGTGCTCGAAGGCGGCTTTGTCGCCTGGCGCGACGCGAAACTTCCACTCATTGCGACTAAGCATTTGCCGAAGCGCGACGACAGGAATCGCACGCTCTGGGTCACGCGCGAGCGGCCCAAAGTCGACCGCATCGCCTGCCCGTGGCTGATCAAGCGCTTCATCGACCCGCACGCCGTCGTCATGTTTGTGAAACCGTCCGAGGTGATCGCGGTCGGCGAGCGCTTCGGCGCAGCGCCCTTCGACGTCGAGGGCGTATTCTGGAGCCATCGCGGCGAGCTTTGCACCTTCGACGTGATGCTCGAGGAATTCGGATTGCAAACGGAACCGCTGCAGCAACTCGCCGATATGGTGCGCGGCGCCGACACCGCACGGCTCGATCTGTCGCCGCAAGCCGCAGGACTGCTCGCCGCCTCGCTCGGGCTCTCGCGTATGTATGCCGACGACCTCGAACAACTGGAAGCCGGCATGTTGCTCTATGACGCGTTTTATCGCTGGTGCCGCGACGCCACCGAGGAAACGCACAACTGGCCCTCGCACAAGGCGAAGAACTGATGCACACGAAAACGGAAGCGGGGGCAGGCGCGCCTGCCTATCCCACCTTCGCCGAAGCGACCCGCGTCTGGCTCAAGATCGCGCTGCTCTCCTTCGGCGGGCCCGCCGCGCAGATCGCACTGATGCATCGCGTGCTAGTCGACGAGAAGCGCTGGATTTCCGACAGCCGGTTCCTGCATGCGCTCAACTACTGCATGTTGCTGCCGGGCCCGGAAGCGCAGCAACTCGCCACCTATATCGGCTGGCTCCTGCACAAAACGCGCGGCGGTCTCGTTGCGGGCGGGCTGTTCGTCCTGCCTGGCGTCGTTTCGATCATGGCCTTGAGCTGGATCTATGTGCTGTTCGGTCAGATCGGGATCGTCGCAGCGCTCTTCTTCGGATTGAAGGCGGCGATTCTTGCGGTCGTGCTCGAAGCCGTCGTGCGCGTCGGCAAGCGTGCGCTGAAGGGCACGACGCTCGTCCTGCTCGCGGCGGCGGCCTTCATTGCGATCTATTTTTTGAATGTACCGTTCCCGATCGTCGTGCTCGGCGCGGGCTTGATCGGCTACATCGGCGGGAAAATGAACTGGAGCGGCTTCGACGTGAACGTGCTGCACGGCTCGTCGAAATCGGCGGGCGTCGTCGATGCGCTCCTCGATACGCAGCAGCCGGAACACACCAAACCGAGCTTCAGACGCTTCGCAATCGTCACTGCCGTCTGGCTCGCGCTGTGGCTCATTCCCGTCGTTTTGCTTCTCCTGCTGCTCGGCGAAGCCAATGTGTTCTCGCGGATCGCGGTGTTCTTCTCGAAGATGGCGATGGTGACCTTCGGCGGCGCTTACGCGGTGCTTGCCTATGTCGCGCAGCAGGCGGTCGAGAATTATCGCTGGCTCTCGGCGGGCGAGATGCTCGACGGCCTCGGCCTTGCCGAAACCACGCCCGGCCCGCTGATCATGGTGCTGCAATTCGTGGGCTTCCTCGCGAGCTATCGCGACGCCGGCGGCTTGCCGCCATTGCTCGCGGGCACGCTCGGCGGATTGCTGGCAACCTGGGTTACGTTCGTGCCGTGCTTTTTATGGATTTTCGCGGGCGCGCCTTATGTCGAGACGCTTCGCTCGAACCGCGCACTTTCGGCGGCGCTCGCCGCGATCACCGCGGCCGTCGTCGGCGTCATTCTGAATCTGGCGATCTGGTTCGCAGTCCACGCGGTCTTCTCGCAGACGCGCGCGATCGCTTTCGGGCCGATCCGCTTCGATGCGCCGGTATTCTCGAGCGTCAATCTGTGGGCGGCCGCGCTCTCGGTCGCCGCCGTGGTTGCGATGTTCGTCTTCAAGGTGCGGATGATTCCGGTGCTAGCGGTTTGCGCCGCTGCCGGTATCGCGCTCTATCTCAGCGGGCTGATCTGACTTAGGGCCAGTCGCGCGGTTCGTAATCCGGGATGCCTTCGGAAAGCAGCGGCGCGACCATGATGAAGCCGAGCTGCCCTGCGAGCAGGACCCAAGGTACCAAATCGGATTCGAGCATGGCCCGATCCTTTCCGTTTGTCCCGTCCCCAACTTTGGTCTAACCGGAACCGCGGTTTCGGGTTCCTGCCCTTCCGGAAATTGTCCCTCACAGAGTATTACGAATGAGCCTCGATTCCGTGCGCGCCTGGTTCGCGCAGAACGCCCCCGACATCGAAGTGCTGGTGACAGCCACGAGTTCGGCGACGGTCTCGGACGCCGCGAGCACGCACAATGTCGTGCCCGGACAGATCGCGAAGACCATTTGCGTGCGGGCGGCCGAGCGCGTGTTTCTGGTCGTAACCAGCGGCGCTTCGCGGCTCGACAACAAGAAATTCAAGAATGTTTTTGGGGTGCGCCCCCGCATGCTCGGCGCGGAGGAAGTGCTCGAACTCACCGGCCACCCGGTCGGCGGCGTTTGTCCGTTCGGGCTCGCGAGCCCGCTTCCGGTCTATTGCGATGTTTCGCTGAAAGCCTTCGACATCGTCGTACCTGCCGCCGGCGCCGGCAATGCTGCCGTGAAAATTCCGGCCGCGCGCATGGCGGAACTGACGAAAGCCGAGTGGGTCGATGTCTGCTGACCACCGCAATCGTGAAAAAAGCCCGCGCCAGAAGCGCGGGCTTTCTTAGATCAGGCTGTTACCAGGCGCGGAAGTGGATGCCCGGACCCGGCTGATAGTAGTGGTGGCGCGGGCCATAATAATAATAGCCGTCGTGATCATTGTAATGGCGGCGATGGCGGCGCTCATAATAATAGTACTGCGCGTCGGTCGCATTCTTCTCGACCTGCGGAGCCGTCGGCACGCTAGGCGCCGCGATCACCGGAGTGGTAACGGTCGCAGCAACGAGCAGGCCGCCCGCAACCGCACCGTAAAGCGTAGTCTTCAGCATGATACTTCTCCCTTGTTTTCATCCTTAGGAGAGAAATCGCCGAGACTTTGAATCGTTCCGATATGCGGCGAGATTCGCACAAACGCGCGAAGCGCGACTTTGTTCCGTGCAGGCAACAAACTGAAAACTGATTTGTGCTGTCGCAAGCAGCGGCCAAACTTACGGATTGGCCTCTTGCCGCCGGCCGGCCTTCAGCAGGATCGCTCTGAGCGAACCCAACACAACTACTGCAAGCGCAGCCACCAGCGCGATCGCTAACGGCAAGTGCGAATCGCGGCGATCGGGCACGAACGAAACCACAGCCCACCCCGAGAGGTCCGACTGCAGATAAGAGATTTCGATCGGAGTGCCGTCGAAAGTCTTGCTTTTGAACCTGCCGCTCTTATCCGGCCGCTCGGCCGCATTCCCCGGCGCCTTCCTGCCCGCATATCTATCGTTCTCCGCGCTGCGCGCGAGGATCACGCCGTTGCGGTCCACGACCGTCGTCGTCGTGCCGGCGACAAAACTCACGTCTTTCAGCGCCGTGAGAATTTCCGCGGGATCGAGTGCGACCCCGAGGAGATAGAGAACGCGGCCCCCTTCCGATACGGGCACGCCGACCGCGAGCAGGTTTTTCTGTACCAGCGGCGCATAAAAAAGATTCGATATGTAGGCGCGATCCGGGCGCAGGCTGTCGAGTTCGGTTTTTTGCATGAATCGCGCGCCGTCGGCGAGCCGCGCTTCGTATGCCGTGTTGAAGAGCTGGGTGTTGCGCGGCACGTCGAGTAGCACGACTTGCCTGCGCGTTCGCTGCGCGAAGAGCCGCGCTTCCTTAAAGAACTCGTCGAGCTGCCTGCGCTTCAGCCGCTCCGAAGCCGCGAGGTCGCGAAGCTGCTGCACTTCGATCGCGAGTCTCGTATCGATCGAAATGACCGAGAAGCGGGCCTGCGCGTCGAGCGCGGTCAGGATTTCGTCGTGCTCACGTTCGCTCGCCGCTCGTATCGCCGTATATGTCACGGCAAAGACGAGCGCGCTGGCCAGAAAAATCAGCCAGTTCGTCGACGGCAGCCAAAGAGGCAATGCGCGTTGCTTGTGAGCGAGTTCCACAGCGCACCTGAATACCTTGTCGGGGCAAAATGCCTTTGATGAGTTAACGAAAAGCAAACGCGCTGTTTATGGGCCGTTCTGCGCAATGCTGTCTTTTTGCCGCTAACGCGGCCGCACGTTGGCGCGGAAGCGCTCGATGTCATCCGGGAGGGTTTGCCGTATGAACTTTTTGATCAGCGCGAGCCGGTCTTCGACGACGTTCGCCGCAACGCCTTTCCCGGCCAGCGATTTCCGGAGCTGCGTTTCGTCTTCGCCGCAGGCACGGAATGTCCGCTCGACAATCGCATCCGTTGCGATCGGCGGCGTCTCGAGCGCCAGCCGTTTCATCGCGTTGGTCACGCAGAGCACATAGCTCGCCGGCTCAGGATCGAAAGCGGACTGCGCTTTCGCGGGCAATGAATAAGAAATCGCTGCCGACAGCAGCGCCGCGCGCGTTATGAAATTAATGTTCAGGATTGCACGCCCGTGCCGCCGCAGCGCTGGCATTTAACTTTCTTGTCGCCGACTTTGATCAGTCCTTTGCCTTCGCAATTCTTGCAGGGCTTCTTTTTGTCTTTGGGCATGGCGTTCCTCGATCCGATGGGTCTGCGTTAAACGAACTGAGCCAAAAGCGTGACTGGATGCACGCGCGAACTCGCCGATCATTGTTGGGGCAAGCGCAAAAATAAAACGAGGAATCGTTGTGTGGCGTAAGTCCGGCAGTAGCGCGTAGCGCGAAGCAGGATGGCGGAGAGGGTGGGATTCGAACCCACGGTACGCTTGCACGCACAACGGTTTTCGAGACCGTCCCAATCGACCACTCTGGCACCTCTCCGCGCCGAAGGACCGGGTCGATACCAAGGTCCTTGTAACGGGCCGCTACTTAACGAAGCGCGGCGGAGGGCACAAGCCGAAGCCCGATTTTCTTCACCCACGCTAATTTTCGGGGATTTTCAGAGGCAGCCGGAAGGCGGGAACGCCGATCGAGAGGGCGCCGTGCAGGGCACGCATAGAAAATCCGCGTCCAGCCGGGAACGAAACGCGCGCAACGCACTTCTTTTCCCGAGGGTAAGGAAGGGTATCGGACATGTATTCGCGCTTGTTCGCGCGGGTCGCGCTCGCGGCCGGCTTGATCGCACTCGCTTTTCTTTTCCGCCCCGGCATTGCCGAAAAGGCCGAGGCCCAGGGCGTCTCCATCTCCGTCGAATTCAGAACCGCGCTCGAGCCGCATGGCCGATGGCACAGGCACTCCCGCTTTGGCGAAGTCTGGATTCCGGCGAACATCGACCGCGAATGGCGGCCTTATACGCGCGGCCACTGGGTCTACACCGAAGACTGGGGCTGGTACTGGATTGCGAACGACGAGGAAGACGAATGGGGCTGGGTCGCTTATCACTACGGCCGCTGGTATCGCGATCGCGAGGTCGGCTGGGTCTGGATTCCCGGCGATCAATGGGGTCCGGCTTGGGTAACCTGGCGCCGCGGCGGCGAGGAAGTCGGCTGGGCGGCGCTGCCGCCGGATGAAGTCATCGTCGAATACGAAGACGAACCGGAAGTCTGGGTTTTCGTCCGCTCGCGCGACGTGATTGCGCCTTCGATCATACGGGTCGTGCTGCCGCGTCCGCGCGCGGTCGTGTTGGTTCGCGAAACCGTTGTCGTCAGCCGCACGCAATATGTCAGCCGCGTCCGGGTCGCCGCGAATATCGGCGTGCCGCCGTCTTATCTTGCGGTCACAGTACCCGTCTCCCGCGTGCAGCCGGTGGTGCTGCGCGGCACCGCTCAGATCAGCGGCGCGATCGAGGTTGACGCGAAGGAGCGCGGCAACCGGCGCACGGTCGTGCAGAAGGCCGACCGCACCATTCAGCCGGCGAACGATGTGCCGAAGCCGCAGCGCTTGGAGCGCGGCGCGACGCCGGACACGCCGGATGCACCCAAGGTCTTGCAACAGGCGCAGCCGCAGCAGGCCCCTTCTCCGCAGCAGAAGGATGACGCCGCGCCGAAGCAGAAGCAAAAGACCGAGGATGCCGCGCCGAAGGCGCAGCCGAAAGACGACCTCAAGCAGAAGCAGGACACCAAGCAGAAGGAAGAAGACACGAAGCAGAAGCGCGACGATTCGCCGAAAGCACAGCCGCAGAAGCAGAAAGAAGACGCGCCGAAAGCCAAGCAGGAGAAGCGCGAAGAGGATACGAAGTCGCGGCAGAAGGACGACGACGCGAAGTCGCGGCAGAAGCAGGACACTGCGCCGAAGCAGATGCCAAAGCGCGACGATCGGCCCGACAATCTTCAGAAGAAGGACGATGGCCCGCGCGGCGAGCAGCAGAAGCGCGAGCTACCGCAGAAACAGGACGCCGCTCCGAAAGCGCAGCCGCAGCAACAGGCCCCGCAGCAGAAGCAGGACATGGCACCCAAGGGCCCGCAGCAAGCGCCCCAGCAGCCGCAACGTCAGGAAGGACCGGCGAAGGGTCCGGCTATGCCGGAGAAGAAGGACAACTGACGGAGTTCAGGGCAGCCGCTTCACGAAATCCGGGATCTGCTTGCCCCAGGTATCGCAGAACTTCGTCTCGTCCTTCTCGTATTCGTCGAAGCTCTTCACGTAGTAGGCGCGCTCGAGCCGGTTCGGATCGAGGCGGAGCTTCTTCTGGAGCGCGTTGATGAAGGCAGTGAGCCGTTCGTCGTCCTTGTCGGCGATCGGGGCCTCGAGCTTGCAGTTGCGCCCGGCCTGGCTGAGGCGGATCGCGGTCTCTAACCGCTTCTGCGCCTCGCTCGCCCCCATCTTGTTGACGTTGAACGGCTGCTGAGGCCTGCCCTGCGCCAAAGCCGCGCCTGCGGCGCAGGCGAGGATCAGGGCGGCAATCGCGGTCTTGGCCTTGGTCTGCATCGAAGTCTCCGGCACGGCGAATACGGGCCGGCGACTAGATACACGAGCCGCGCGGCCAAACCAGTGCCTTTGCGATCAAAAACCGGCGATTTTCGAGGCAACCCTAACGGCGCGAGCGCCAAAACGCAGAACAGGCCGGCTTAAAGCGCGGCCTGTCTTTGGGGCCGGAACCGGCCGGGAGCGGGCAACCAGTCTCGCCTTAAGCCGGCTGCGGCACCGCCAGTCCGGGACCCTCGGGTGCCGGTTCGGCCGCCGCCGCCGGAACCACCCGCGGTACCGATCTCCGCTCCGCGTCGATCCGCTCGACCAGATAGAACGCCCGCTCCGCGCTTCCGAAGATCGCAAGCAGCGCGCCGCGATCGGCCCAGGGCAGCTCCTCGCCGAGGTTCAGGCATTCGTCGCGAAGTGCGGCGATTGTGGGCAGACGCGACTCGGCGTTCACATTCGCGGAGGCCGGTGCGAACGGCAGAATACCCGCCATCGCTTCGTCCACCTGATCGAGCGCCTGGTTCAGGATCTCGCGGCCCTTCGGGCCGAACGGCTCGCGCTCGGTGCGCCGTGCGATCTGGTAGAGCGTTTCGCCGAGGCTCGCGGTGAAGTCTTCTTCCTCGATCAGGCTTGCGACCAGATCGGCGCGCGCATGCGGCATGTTCGGCTCGAACAATCCGGCCGTGTATTTGCGGATTTCGCGGCTGAGAATGTCGCTCGCGGCGTAATGCTCCTTCGCATCGTCGGGGGCATCCTTTGCCCCTCGCGCGATGTCGATGAACTGGTGCGCGGCTTCGAGATAGCGCCCCGTTTCGCGCTGGATCGCGGGCAAGGCGTGCCCCGGATCGTGCGTATAACGCGGATCGAGGAATTTCGGCTGCGAATAATCCTCCACATCTTCCGCCGAAGTATGCCCGACACGCGAAAGCACGCGCTCGAACACGCCGACGAAGGGAAACAGCAGAAGCGTGTTGAAGATATTGAAGAAGGTCGAATAAAGCCCGACCGCGACCGGCACCAGCGGGAAGGTCTCCTTCCCGTTGACCAGCACCGCGACACCCGGATTGCCGCCGAACCACTGCATCGCCCACGTCAACACTTCGATCGACGGGAAGAACAAGGGTATCGTGATCGCGACACCGATAATGTTGAACGCTATATGCGCGTAGGCCGCGCGTTTCGCGTTCTTCGACAAATTCAGCGATGCCATCCATGAGGTGATTGTGGTGCCAAGATCCGCGCCGAGCGAGAACACAACCGCCGTGGTCCAGTCGAGCACGCCGGCTGCGCCCAAGCCCATCACGATGCCGATCGTCGCCGAAGACGAGTGGATCATCGCGGTGACGAGCGCCGCGATCAGCACGCAATAGATCAGGCTCATGAAGTTGTCGGCCTTGAGCGCCGAAATCACCGACATGACTTCCGGCATCGCGCGAAGCGGGCGCAAACCGACGGTCATCAGATTCAGGCCGTAGAAGATCAGCGCGAAACCCATGCAGGCGAGCGCGATGTTGCGGACCTTGTCGGTCTTCGCGAACACATAGAACAGCGCAAAGACGCCGCCGAGGATCAGGCCGAGCGGCCCGAGCGGCAGCGCGATCAGGCCGTTGCCGATCGTGGTGCCGATGTTCGCGCCCATGATGACGCTGATCGCGGGCCTGAGGCCCATGACGCCCGCGTTGACGAGACCGACGACCATCACGGTCATCGCAGTCGAGGATTGGATGACACCGGTGATCGCCGTTCCCGCGATCACGCCCTTGATCGGCGTGCCCGCTATTTTCGCGAGCAACGCGCGCATCTTGTTGACCGCGAGCGCCTGAATTCCGTTCGACATGAATTCGAGGCCGAGCATGAAGATGCCCAAGCCGCCGATGACCGGAACCAGAACGTCCCGGAATAAATCCGCCTGCATAACCGCCCCTCTTATTTTGGTGCGGATCGCAGTGACTTGCGCGGGACACTAAGCGCGTGCCCGGACCCAACACGACCCGAAACCGACGGGCCGGAGGCTAGGCCCGGCACATGACAGGACGGCTACGGGGCTGGGACTGCCGGTCGCGCCGGCACACCAAATTTACCGGAAATTCCGGCGTTTCAGGCCACGGAACGTCATTCCTTGACTCCCCTATCCGCCGCCCCTATCACCCCGGCATCCAAAAAGGACGCATGAACGACGTCCCGGCAGGCCTTGAAATCAGGGTCTGACTGCAAGAAGCCGAGCCCTTAGAGGCCGGAGAAAGAGACAGACATGTTCGCGGTCATCAAGACCGGCGGCAAACAACATCGCGTTGTGGCCGACCAGACTTTGAAAGTTTACCTGCACGACGCGAAGGTCGGCGAAATCGTCACCTTCCCGGTCACCGCACACGGCGGCGATCAGCCGAAATTCGGCACCCCGCTCGTCGATGGTGCCTCGGTCGCGGCCGAAGTGTTGGCCCAGACCCACGGCCGCACTGTCATCGCCTTCAAGAAGCGCCGCCGCCAGAATTCGAAACGCAAGCGCGGCTATCGCGATCAACACACGCTGGTGCGCGTCACCGAGATTCTCTTGAACGGCGCAAAGCCCACGAAGACCGCGCGCGTGAAGCCGGAGAAGAAGAAGGCTGCGACCGCCGGCGAAGCGGTGGGCGAAGCTGCCGAAGCCCCGGCGAAAAAGGCCGCAAAGCCGAAGGCTGCCGCGAAAAAGCCCGCTGCCAAGGCCAAAGCTCCGGCCAAATCGGCGGCAAAGAAAAAGAAGTAAGACATAGTCAGGATTTTGGGGTATAGCCCCGCAAGAATTCGGAGTTACTACGATGGCCCATAAGAAAGCAGGCGGCTCCTCGCGCAACGGTCGCGATTCGGCTGGCCGCCGCCTTGGCGTGAAGCGCTACGGCGGCGAAGCCGTGCTCGCCGGCAACATCATCGTCCGCCAGCGCGGCACGAAGGTTCATGCGGGTGCCAATGTCGGCACCGGCAAGGACCACACGCTGTTTGCGCTTACCGACGGCATCGTCGAGTTCAAGGTCAAGTCGAAGGACCGCAACCTCGTAAACATCGTACCGATGCCGAAAGCAGCCGAATAGGCGAGACTTAAAAAGTCCCGCCGGCACTTGTCGCTCCGCGGGACCCAATAAAAAGACGGGTCTGATTACAGGGGAGGCAGGTGTCTCCCCTGAATTATTTTAAGACCTAGGAGAGACCCGTCATGACGTTGCAGATGGAAGCGAGCATGCCTGTTGAGAAGAAGAGCGGCCTCATCATCGAGACCGCCCGTCTTGTCATGCGTGCGCCCTCGAAGCGCGATCTCGACGGGATCGTAACACTCGCGAACAACATCAAGGTCGCCGAGATGACGGCGACGATTCCGCATCCCTACACACGCAACGACGCCGAGAGCTGGCTCGAAAAAGTCTCGTCCGGACGCGGGCATTCGATGGTGCTTTACGTGAAAGGTGAGAAGCGCGTGCTTGTCGGCGTCGCGGGCTTTGGCCATCGCGGCGACGAGCGCAATCCCGAGATCGGCTACTGGATCGGCGAGGCGCATTGGGGCCAGGGTTTTGCGACCGAAGCCTCGCGCGCCCTGATCGACCATGCGTTTTCCGAAACCGGGATCGACGCGCTCTCCGCTTCGTGCCGGATTCATAACGAGCCCTCGCGCCGTGTGATCGAGAAGTGCGGCTTCCAGTGGACCGGCACCGGCTTGAATCAGGTGAAGGCGCTGGGTGCTTCCGTTCCGGTCGATCGCTTTGTGCTCTCGCGCAAGACCTGGGAGGCGCTCCGGGCCTGGGGCGCGACCGCTTTGCCCACGTTTACCAAAGCGGGATAGACAACTGGTTTCCCGTCCGGCGCTCACGCATCGGATGGGAAATACCCTCGTGATTGCCGATAGAAATTCCACATGAAATTTCTCGACGAAGCCAAGGTCTATGTCCGCTCCGGCAACGGCGGCGGCGGAGCCGTATCCTTCCGGCGTGAGAAATTCATCGAGTTCGGTGGCCCTGACGGCGGCGACGGCGGCCGCGGCGGCGATGTCGTCATCGAATGCGTGAGCGGCCTCAACACGCTCATCGATTATCGCTACCAGCAGCATTTCAAAGCCGGCACTGGCGTTCATGGCATGGGAAAAAACCGTGCCGGCGGCCGCGGTGCTGACGCTGTGTTGAAAGTCCCGGTTGGCACGGAAGTCCTGGAAGAAGACGGCGAGACTGTGCTCGCCGACATGACCGAAGTCGGTCAGCGCGTTGTACTGCTCGAAGGCGGCAATGGCGGCTTCGGTAACGCTCACTTTAAATCTTCGACCAACCGCGCGCCGCGCCGCGCCAATCCCGGCATCGAAGGACAAGAACGCACCATCCGTCTGCGCCTGAAGCTGATCGCAGATGCAGGCCTCGTCGGACTACCCAACGCAGGCAAATCGACTTTTTTAGCTTCCGTCACCGCCGCGAAACCCAAAGTCGCGGACTATCCTTTCACGACGCTGCACCCGCAGCTCGGCATTGTCCGCACCGACAATCGCGAACTCGTACTCGCCGACATTCCCGGCCTGATCGAAGGTGCGCACGAAGGCGCTGGCCTCGGCGACCGTTTCCTTGGCCATGTCGAGCGCTGCAACGCGCTGCTGCATCTCGTCGATGCGACGCAGGAAGATGTCGCGGGCGCTTACATGACTGTGCGCAACGAACTCGAAGCCTATGGCGGCGGATTGGCTGACAAGACCGAGATCGTCGCGCTTTCGAAGATCGACGCACTGACGCCGAAGAAAATTGAAGCGCAGATGAAGAAACTGCAAAAGGTGACGAAGAAAAAGCCGCTCGCACTTTCCGCACACTCGAAGAAGGGCGTACCGGAAGCGTTGCGCGCGATCTTCAAGCTCGCTGGCTCGCGCGAGACCAAGAACAAAGACAAAAAATCCGAGAAGAGTGCCGCATGGCGTCCGTAACGCCGGAGCTGAAGAGCTTCAAACGCTTGGTTGTGAAGGTTGGCTCGTCGTTACTCGTGAACGCCGAGCGCGGCGAACTGTATTCCGGCTGGCTGAATGCGCTGGCAGAAGATTTAGCGGAGCGCGCGAAAGCCGGCGCGCAGATCGTCGTGGTTTCTTCCGGCGCGATCGCGCTCGGCCGCACGGTGCTGAAGTTTGCCAACGGCGCGCTGAAACTCGAGGAAAGTCAGGCCGCCGCAGCCGTAGGACAAATTGCACTCGCCCGCGCCTGGAGCGAAGCGCTCGGCAAAGTCGGATTAATAGCGGGTCAGGTGCTACTCACACTCAAAGATACCGAGGAGCGCCGCAACTATCTCAATGCCCGTGCGACCATCGGCAAGCTTCTCGACATCGATGCCGTTCCCGTCATCAACGAAAACGACACCGTCGCCACCACCGAAATCCGCTACGGCGACAACGATCGCCTGGCTGCGCGCGTGGCGTCCATGATCGGCGCCGATCTGCTGATTCTCTTTTCCGATATCGACGGCTTTTACGACGCTCCGCCCGGCATCAAGAAAGACGCAAAACTCATTCCGGTCATTCCGCGCATCACGGCCGAGATCGAGAGCATGGCGGGCGCCGCGGGCTCCGAACTTTCGCGCGGCGGCATGGTGACGAAGGTGGAAGCAGCGAAGATCGCAACGCTCGCGGGCGCGCATATGATCATCGCGTCTGGCCGCAAGATGCATCCCGTCCGCGCGATTGGGAATAACGAACCCTGCACCTGGTTCCTGACGCCCGCGAACCCCGTGACCGCGCGCAAGAAATGGATTGTCGGCAATCTCGAGCCCAAGGGCATCATTCATGTCGATGCCGGCGCGGTATCGGCGCTTCGTAACGGCAAGAGCCTTCTGCCCGCCGGCGTGGTAAAAGTCGCAGGCGAGTTTGCGCGCGGCGACGCGGTGCTCGTGCGCGGGCCCGACGGCGAGGAAATCGCGCGTGGGTTAGTCGCTTATGACTCGGAGGACGCGGCCAAGATCGTGAAGAAGTCGACGAAAGAGATCGTGCTTATTCTCGGTTATGAGGGACGCACTGCCATGATCCATCGCGACGACCTTGCGATGGCGGGAGACTGAGATGAATATGCGCGAGACCGGCGATGTATCGGCGCAGATGCGCGACATCGGCATTCGCGCGCGCAAAGCGGCGCGCGTGCTCGGTCTTGCCGAATCCGCGCAGAAGACCAATGCGCTGGAAGCCGCGGCTAAAGCCATCCGCGCAAGCAAGGCGAAGATTCTCGCAGCCAACGCACAAGACATCGCGGCCGCGAAGAAACAGAACATCACAGACGCATTTCTCGATCGCCTCACGCTCACCGGCAAATCCGTCGATGCAATCGCCGCGGATGTCGAAAAAATCTCGCTTCTCCCGGATCCCATTGGCGAAGTGATCGCCGACTGGCAGCAGCCGAACGGTTTGATGTTTCAGCGCGTGCGCACGCCGCTCGGCGTGGTCGCCGTCATTTACGAAAGCCGTCCGAACGTGACGACAGACGCCGGCTCGTTGTGCCTGAAAGCGGGCAACGCGGTGATCCTGCGCGGCGGCTCCGACAGCTTCCATTCGAGCCGCGCGATCCACGAATGTCTCATCGCGGGGCTGAAAGAAGCCGGCCTGCCGGAAGACGCCATCCAGTTGGTTCCGACCACCGACCGCGCCGCGGTCGGCGAAATACTTTCCGGCTTGAACGGCAACATCGATGTCGTCGTGCCGCGCGGCGGCAAAAGCCTGGTCGCGCGCGTGCAGACGGAAGCGCGCGTGCCGGTCTTCGCGCATCTCGAAGGCGTGTGTCACGTCTATATCCACGCGCCCGCCGATCTCGAAATGGCGAAGTCGATTGTCTTCAACGCCAAGATGCGCCGCACTGGCGTCTGCGGCGCGGCGGAAACCTTGCTCGTCGACAGGAAAGCCGCCCCTACCCACCTGAAACCGCTCGTGGAAATGCTGCTCGCAGCCGGATGCGAAGTGCGCGGCGACGAGGCGACCCGCGCCGTCGATCCGCGCGTAAAGGCCGCCACCGAAGAAGACTGGCCGATGGAGTATCTCGACAAGATCATCGCGGTGAAAGTCGTCGATGGCTTGCAAGCGGCGATGGACCACATTTCGAAATACGGCTCGCAGCACACCGACGCGATCGTCACCGACGATCCTTCGGAAGCCGAAATCTTTCTGCGCGAAGTGGATTCCGCGATCGTGCTGCACAACGCCTCGACCCAATTCGCCGATGGCGGCGAGTTCGGCTTCGGCGCCGAGATCGGTATCGCCACGGGACGCATGCATGCGCGCGGGCCGGTCGGTGTCGAACAGCTCACCTCTTTCAAGTATCGCGTCCACGGCAACGGTCAGACCCGGCCTTGAACTTCCGCGCGCCCCTCGCTTCGCCCGGCATGCGGGTCGGGCTCCTCGGCGGCAGCTTCAATCCCGCGCACGAAGCGCATCGCGCGCTTAGTCTCCTGGCGTGGAAACGTCTCGGCCTCGACCGCGTCTGGTGGCTGGTGTCGCCCGGCAATCCGTTGAAGGAAAACTCGAAGCTGCCACCGGTGGAAAGCCGAGTCGCGCAGGCGCGCGAGATCGCGGCGTCTCCTTATATCGACGTCTGTGCGCCGGAAGTCGCCTACCGGACGCGCTACACCTTCGACACGCTCTCCCGCCTCGTCGCGGAACATGCGGACGCGCGTTTCGTCTGGCTCATGGGCGCGGACAATCTCGCTCAGTTCCATCGCTGGAAGCGCTGGCAGGAGATCGCTGAATTGATGCCGATTGCAGTGATCGAACGGCCCGGCGACGAGGACGCGCCCCTTTCTTCGAAAGCCGCTCATTCGATGGCACGTCATCGCATCGACGAAAGCGACGCCCCGCTTCTCTTATCTATGGATCCGCCTGCGTGGGTTTATCTGCACGGCTTGAAATCGCCGCTCTCGTCCACCAGCTTACGCATGAAGGGACCGCGACAAGCTTAGTAATTGAACGGTAATGGAGGAGGCGTATGCTGAACCCAGTACCGATTCGCTACCCGAGGCCTGATGGAAGGAATCGATAGCCTGGCAACCAAGGTACGCAGCGTAACGGCACGTAGAGCCGCGAAGCCAAAGATTGCGGCGAGCAAGCAAGAGCCCGCCCTTCTTTCTCTCATCCTGAAACAACTCGACGACGACAAGGCCGAGGACACGACGCCGATCGATGTCCGCGGGCGCACGTCGATTGCCGATCACATGGTAGTCACGAGCGGCCGCTCGAACCGCCATGTCGCGGCCATCGCCGAGCATCTGATCGAGGCGCTGTCCAGAGCCGGCCACAAGCCGCGCTTCGCGGGACTGCCCGCCGCCGATTGGGTCGCGATCGACGCCGGCGACATCATCGTTCATGTGTTCCGGCCCGAAGTCCGCGAGTTCTACAGCCTCGAGAGAATGTGGCAGTCGCGGAACGCCGCGAAAGCCTGACGGTTCTCGCGCGTGCGCTTGCTGATCGCCGCCGTCGGCCGCCTGAAGGCGGGGCCGGAACGCGAGTTGCTCGCCCGCTATATCGAGCGCGCAAATGCTGCGGGAAAATCTCTCTCGCTCAGCCCCCTCGAAGTCATCGAAGTTCCCGAAAGCCCGGCGCAAACCGCCATGAAAAGAAAATCCGACGAAGCTAGGGCGCTGCTCGCAGCCGTTCCGGAAAAAGCGAAACTCATTGCGCTCGACGAGCGCGGCAAAAGCATCTCGAGCGAAGACTTCGCGAAAAAGCTCGTGCGCTTTCGCGACGACGGCGCGTCTGCAACCGTGTTCCTGATCGGCGGCGCCGACGGACTGGACAGAGCGCTAGATAAAAAATCCGATCTGACGATCGGCTATGGCGCTGCGACCTTTCCGCATCAGATCGTGCGGATCTTACTTGCCGAACAGATATACCGCGCCGTCACGATTCTCTCGGGCCACCCCTACCACCGCGGCGGCTGACCGGCGGCTTTCGAAAATTTAATGCGCGCGGCACGGCTGCCCTGTTTCCGGCTCACTTTTGCGCGATCACGCGCTGCCTTCTGGTCCGGCCAGCCGTCTCGCGGGTATTTCCCGTGAAACGGCAGCGGAGCGGAGGAAAATTTCGCCTTTTCCGAAGCCACACCCGCAGGCGATTTTGCCCGGAACCCGGCGATCCCTTGCTAGGCCAGACGGGCGGCGGGTATCATAGGTCATTGGCAGGGGTGGGAAATCGCTGTGGAACTTGGGTGACTTGTTCTTCGAGGACAGCCCGCTACGGAGAAACACAACAGGACGGATAACGGATTTCGGCCCTCGGCAACGAGGCTTTCACCCCAAGATCGGTTGCATCCCGTAAATTCGCGCGAGTGCAATCCAATCCACTCCGGCCCTCCGTGGCTGGCAACCGGCAAGCAGAAGGTTCGCGGATAATGCGGAAAATCTCGCTATTCTTTATTGGCGCCATCACCGGCGCGCTGATCGCGGCGGTCGCAGCCCAGCCGCAGGTATTTACCAAGGCGCGCGCGGCGTCGGCCGATACTTATCGGCAGCTCAATCTCTTCGGCGACATTTTCGAGCATGTCCGCGCGCAATATGTCGAAAAGGTCGACGACGCGAAGCTCATCGAAGCCGCGATCAACGGCATGCTTTCCTCGCTCGATCCGCATTCGCAGTTCCTCGACGCGAAGAACTTCCGCGACATGCAGACCCAGACCCGCGGCGAATTCGGCGGGCTCGGCATCGAAGTCACCATGGAAGACGGCCTTGTGAAGGTCATGTCCCCGATCGACAACACGCCTGCCTTCCGCGCCGGCGTGCAGCCGGCCGACCTGATCACGCATCTCGACGGCGAGCCGGTAAAGGGCCTCTCGCTCGAACAGGCGGTCGAGAAGATGCGTGGACCGGTCAACACCGCGATCGTGCTCCGCATTCAGCGCAAAGGCGTCGAGAAGCCGATCGAGATCAAGCTCGTTCGCGAAATCATCTCGATCCGCAACGTCCGCGCCAAGATCGAGGACGACGTCGGCTATATCCGGCTCACGAGCTTCCAGGGCGAGCGCACGATCAAGCAGCTCGAAGAAGCGATTGCCGAGATCAAGGCGAAAATTCCGAACGACAAGCTCAAGGGCTACATCCTCGACTTGCGCAATAACGGTGGCGGTCTCCTCGATCAGGCGATCGCGGTCGCGGATACGTTCCTCGAGCGCGGCGAGATCGTCTCGACCCGTGGGCGCGCGGAAACGAGCCAGCGCTACAATGCCAAGTCCGGCGATCTCACGAACGGCAAACCGCTGATCGTGCTGATCAACGGCGGATCCGCCTCTGCCTCCGAAATCGTCGCGGGCGCGCTTCAGGACCACAAGCGTGCAACGCTTCTGGGCTCGCGTTCCTTCGGCAAGGGCTCGGTGCAGACCGTGATGCCGGTTGGCGGTTATGGCGCGCTGAAACTCACGACCGCGCGTTACTACACGCCGTCGGGCCGCTCGATTCAGGCCAAGGGCATCCAGCCCGACATCGAGCTCATTCAGGATCTGCCTGAAGAACTCAAGGGCAAGCTCGAGCCGCGTGGCGAGGCTTCGCTCAAGGGTCACATCAAGGCGAACGACGGCGAAGAGCAGGCTGGTTCGCCGGCTTACATCCCGCCGGACCCTAAGAACGACAAGCAGCTCAACATGGCGCTCGAGTTGCTGCGTGGCGTCCAGAAGAACTCGGCATTCCCGCCGAATCCGAAGGCGGTACCGAACTGAACTTCGGACAAGCAGTAAAAGACAAAGCCCCGCCGCTTCGGCGGGGCTTTTGCTTGGTAAGGTTCCGTTAACCGGCCAGGAAAGAGCCGCGTGATACAGTCCCGGCCTGATTCGATTTCCGGAAGATCGCTGTGGCGGACGATCTCGATACGCCCCTGAAGACCAGACAGAACGGCAATTCCGAGCGGCGGCTTCCCGTGAGCCTGCTCGGCTTGCTGACGATCGCGCTTGCCGGAACGCTTGCGGTCGCGATCGGCTGGGTGCTCGTCTACGACGACCCGCTCGGCGGCGAACCGCGGCATGTCGTGAAGATCGAGCAGATCGTTCCGGCAACGCCGCAGACGAAGAATGCCCCCGAACAGAAGCGCGAACCTACCAAGCAAGCGCAGCCCACCGGCGACCAGCGCACCATTACGATCATCGATGGCAACACCGGTGCCAAGCGCGAGGTCGTGATCAACGATGCCAAGTCGAACAGCAACGCTCCCGCGAACGAGCCGACCAACAACGTGCCGCCGGCCGACAACCGCCTGATCGAGAATTCCAAGCACGGCTCGATCCCGAAGATCGGCTCCGACGGCGTGCGCCCGCTCGATGCCTATGCCAGCCCGATTCCCGTTGCAGGCAATGCCGACTCGATGATCGCGATCGTAATCACCGGCCTCGGCATAAGTGCCGCCAGCACGGGCGACGCGATCTCGAAACTGCCGGCCGCTGTCACGCTGGGCTTCGTGCCTTACGGCGGCGAGCTGCCGCGCTGGGTCGCGCGCGCGCGCGGCGCCGGCCACGAAGTGCTTCTACAAATTCCCATGGAGCCCTTCGATTATCCGGATAACGATCCGGGTCCGCAGACGCTGACGGCAGCCGCACCGAAGGACCAGAATATCGACCGGCTGCACTTCTTTCTGAGCCGTGCACCCGGCTATGTCGGCGTCGCAAACTTCATGGGCGCGCGCTTCACTGCGAACGAAGACGCGCTGTCGGCGGTGCTCGCCGAGACCGGCAAGCGCGGGCTTCTCTTTGTCGATGACGGCAGTTCGCCGCGCAGCCAGGTACAGAAAGCCGCGGCGAAGGCGAAAGCGCCCTTCCTGAAATCCGATCTCGTGATCGACGCCAAAGCCGAATGGGCCGATATCGACGCAGCGCTCGTCAAGCTCGAGGCGATTGCCGCCGAGAAGGGCGTCGCGGTCGCGACCGCAAGTGCGTTGCCGGTTACCATCGAGCGCATCGCGCGCTGGTCGAAAACTCTCGAAGCCCGCGGTATCCGGTTAGTGCCGGTCAGCGTTGCCTTCCAGCGCAAGCCGAAACAAAGCTGACTGTGACGCCGCCGCGCGGTAAAACGCGCGCATGAAAAATTTCGAAGACCTGCCCTATCGCGCCTGCGTGGGCCTTGCCGTTTTTAATGCGGAAGGCCGCGTATTTGTCGGCCGCCGCCTCGGCGGACCAGAGCACGTAGACGCCATCCACTCCTGGCAGATGCCGCAGGGAGGCATCGACGAGGACGAAGATCCCTATGAGGCAGCACTTCGCGAGCTTTACGAGGAAACCAATATCCGCTCGATCAGGAAGCTCGGCGAGATCGACGGCTGGCTCAGATACGATATTCCCCGCGATATTGCGGGCCAGGCGTGGAAGGGCAAGTATCGCGGCCAGAAGCAGAAATGGTACGCGCTGCGCTTCACCGGCGACGAGAGCGAGATCGACATCGCGACGCCGGGCGGCGGCGCGCACAAACCGGAATTCGTGGAGTGGCGCTGGGAAAAGCTTGAGAGCACGCCGGAGTTGATCGTCCCGTTCAAACGCCGCGTCTACGATGATGTTGTGAAGGCCTTCATGGGATTCGCACAGGCATAGAAATGGGCGCTGACCGCACTCCGCAATGGCGTGCAATGACGGCAAGAGATATCGCCGAGGTTCAGCGTATTTCCGACCTGATCCATCCCGACTACCCCGAGCGGGATGACGTCGTCGCCGAAAAGCTGATGCTCGCGCCGGCCACTCACTTCGTCGCGGAAGATGCGGATGGCGTCGTGCGCGGCTACGCGGTCGCTTATCCTTGGATCGACAACGACATGCCGCAGCTCGACACTTTCATCCGCAAGCTCCCCGATAATGCGAGCGTGCTGTACATCCACGACGTCGCGCTATTGCCGAGCGCGCGCGGCGGGCCGCTGGTGCCCGATCTTCTGAAGCGGCTCAGCAAAGCCGCGCGCGCGCAGGGTTTGAGCGGTTTTACGCTCGCCGCGATGTACGGCTCTGAAACAGCGTGGTTTCGTCACGGTTTTTGGCGCGCGCAGGCAAAGGGAAAGCTCGTGGATCAGCTCGCACCTTACGGTCCCGCGGTTTTCATGAGCCGCCCGCTCGATCCGGAATAAAAAACCGCGCATCAAGCGCGGCTTTGAATTTTTCTTGCAGCGAAAATCAGTGTGCAGCCGCGCCGCCACCGCCTAGTTGCGCCTGCACGGCTTTGAGCTGGAAGAGCGTTTCCGCCATCTTGAAGCGCGCTTCGTCGGAAGCGGCCGACGCGAGCTTTGCTTCATAAGCCGAAACCGACGCCGCGAATTCGGTCATGTTCACGTCCTCGGCTGCGGTCGCATCTTCGGCCAGAATCGTCAGGCCCTTCTCGTTCACTTCCGCGAAGCCGCCGCACACATAAAGACGCTTCACGTCCGCGCCGGCTTTCACCGTGAGAATGCCGGGACGCAGCGTGGAAACAACCGGCGCATGCATCGGCAGCACCGTGAATTCGCCTTCGGCGCCCGGAACGATCACTTCATCGACCTCGCCGGAGAAAAGCAGCTTGGCGGGAGAAACGAGTTCGAACTTGAAGGTGGCCATCTTTATTTCCCTCAACCCTCATCCTGAGGAGGCGGCGCAGCCGCCGTCTCGAAGGATGAGCCGCAACCCTCACCCTTCGAGACGCGAACCTTCGGTCCGCTCCTCAGGGTGAGGAAATTGGTTACGCAGCCTCCGCCGCGAGCTTCTTACCCTTTTCGACCGCCTCTTCGATGGTGCCGACCATGTAGAAGGCCGGCTCCGGCAGGTGGTCATACTTGCCTTCGCAAAGACCCTTGAAGCCTTTGATGGTGTCCGCGAGCTCGACGAACTTGCCGGGCGAGCCGGTGAATACTTCGGCGACAAAGAACGGTTGCGAGAGGAAACGCTCGATCTTGCGCGCGCGCGAGACCGAGATTTTGTCTTCTTCCGACAACTCGTCCATGCCGAGAATCGCGATGATGTCCTGCAGCGCCTTGTAGCGCTGCAAAATCTGCTGCACTTGGCGCGACACCGCGTAGTGCTCTTCGCCTACAACGAGTGGCGTCAACATGCGCGAGGTCGAGTCGAGCGGATCGACTGCGGGATAAATGCCCTTTTCCGCGATCGAGCGCGACAGCACGGTGGTCGCGTCGAGATGGGCGAACGAGGTGGCCGGCGCGGGGTCGGTCAAGTCGTCGGCCGGGACATAAATCGCCTGCACCGAAGTGATCGAGCCCTTCTGCGTCGTGGTGATGCGCTCTTGCAGTGCCCCCATGTCGGTGGCGAGCGTGGGCTGGTAGCCGACCGCCGAAGGAATACGGCCCAGGAGCGCCGACACTTCCGAGCCCGCCTGCGTAAAGCGGAAGATGTTGTCGACGAAGAACAGCACGTCCTGGCCCTGATCGCGGAAGTGTTCAGCGACCGTAAGACCGGTGAGGCCCACGCGTGCACGCGCTCCCGGCGGCTCGTTCATCTGGCCGAACACGAGCGCGCACTTGGAGCCTTCGCCGCCGCCCTTCTTGTTCACGCCAGAATCGATGAACTCGTGATAGAGGTCGTTGCCTTCGCGGGTGCGCTCGCCGACGCCGGCGAACACCGAATAACCGCCGTGCGCCTTGGCGACGTTGTTGATCAATTCCTGAATGAGCACGGTCTTGCCGACGCCCGCGCCGCCGAACAGACCGATCTTGCCGCCCTTCGCGTAAGGCGCGAGCAGGTCCACGACCTTGATACCGGTGACGAGAATTTCCGCTTCCGTCGATTGATCCGTGTAGCTCGGCGCCGGCGCGTGAATCGGACGCTGGCCCGAAGCCTTCACCGGACCCGCTTCGTCGATCGGCTCGCCGATCACGTTCATGATGCGGCCGAGCGTGCCGTCGCCGACCGGGATCGCGATCGGCTGACCGGTATCGCTGCACTTCTGACCGCGCACCAGACCTTCGGTCGAGTCCATCGCGATCGTGCGAACGGTCGATTCGCCTAAGTGTTGCGCAACTTCGAGCACAAGGCGCTGGCCCTGGTTCTGCGTCTCGATCGCGTTCAAGATTTCCGGCAGGTGCCCCTCGAACTGCACGTCGACGACGGCGCCGATGACCTGTGTGACTTTTCCGGTTGCGTTCGTTGCTGCCATGTTCGTCCTCGTACCTAAACGTTAGAGCGCTTCCGCGCCGGAGATGATTTCGATCAATTCCTTCGTGATCATCGCCTGGCGGGTGCGGTTGTAAGTGATGGTTTGCTTCTTGATCATGTCGCCGGCGTTGCGGGTCGCGCTGTCCATCGCGGACATGCGCGCGCCCTGCTCGGAGGCCGCGTTTTCCAGCAACGCGCGGAATACCTGCGTGGCTAAATTGCGCGGGAGCAATTCGGCGAGAATTTCGTCTTCGTCCGGCTCGTATTCGTAAACCGGCGTGTTGGTGCCGGCGGCTTCCGTCTTCGTTTCGGGAAGCTGCGGCGGGATGATCTGCTGCGCGGTCGGAATCTGCGCGATCACCGACTTGAAGCGCGAATAGAACAGCGTGCAGATATCGAACTCGCCCGCTTCGTAACGCGCGACTACCTTCTGCGCGATTTCTTCCGCATGTTCGTAGCCGATGTAGCGCGCACCGCGCAGATCGATCACGTCGATGATGTTCTTCGCGAAAGTGCGGCGCAGGATGTCGTATCCTTTGCGGCCGACGCAGATGATCTTGACCGTCTTGCCGGCAGCGATCAGCGCATTCGCACGCTCGCGCGCGAGACGGGCGATCGAGGAATTGAACGCGCCGCAAAGACCGCGCTCGGCCGTACAAACCAGAAGAAGATGCGTGTCGTCCTTGCCGGTGCCCGCAAGCAATACCGGAGCGCCGGCCTGACCCGCGACCTTGCCCGCGATGTTTGCGAGGATCGCGTCCATACGTTCGGCATAAGGACGCGCCGCTTCCGCCGCCATCTGCGCGCGGCGCAGCTTCGCCGCGGCGACAAGCTGCATCGCCTTGGTGATCTTCTGCGTCGCCTTCACCGAGGCGATACGATTGCGAAGCTCTTTCAGCGAAGCCATTGGCTACGACTTTTCCTTTACGAGAACGACTTCGCGTAGGTGTCGACCGCCGACTTCAGCTTGCCAGCATCGGCGTCGGAGAGATCCTTCGACGAGCGGATCGAGTCCAAGAGATCGCTGTGCTTCGACTTGATGGTGCCGAGCAGACCGTCTTCGAACGCCTTCACGCGGTTGAGTGGAAGCTGGTCGAGATAGCCGTTGGTACCGGCCCAGATCACGACGACCTGCTCTTCCATCTTCAAGGGCGAGAACTGCGCCTGCTTGAGCAACTCGGTGAGGCGCGCACCGCGGTTCAGCAAGCGTTGCGTCGCGGCGTCGAGATCGGAGCCGAACTGCGCGAACGCCGCCATTTCGCGGTACTGCGCGAGTTCGCCCTTGATCTTGCCGGCGACCTTTTTCATCGCCTTGGTCTGCGCCGAGGAGCCGACGCGCGACACCGAAAGGCCGACGTTCACCGCCGGGCGGATGCCCTGATAGAACAAATCGGTTTCGAGGAAGATCTGGCCGTCGGTGATCGAAATGACGTTGGTCGGAATGTAGGCCGACACGTCGTTCGCCTGCGTCTCAATAACCGGAAGTGCCGTGAGCGAGCCCGCGCCCTGCGTGTCGTTCATCTTCGCCGCGCGCTCCAAGAGGCGCGAGTGGAGATAGAACACGTCGCCCGGATAGGCTTCGCGTCCCGGCGGACGGCGCAAGAGCAGCGACATCTGGCGGTACGCGACGGCCTGCTTCGAAAGATCGTCATAGATGATGACCGCGTGCATGCCGTTGTCGCGGAAGAACTCGCCCATCGCGCAGCCGGAGAACGGCGCCAGGAACTGCATGGGTGCAGCGTCGGAAGCGGTCGCGGCGATGACGATGGAGTATTCGAGCGCGCCCTGCTCTTCGAGGACCTTCACAAACTGCGCGACCGTCGAGCGCTTCTGGCCGACGGCAACATAGACGCAATAGAGCTTCTGCGCTTCCGGCGAACCGGCTGCGTTCAAGGGCTTCTGGTTCAGGATGGTGTCGAGCGCGACGGCGGTCTTGCCGGTCTGGCGGTCGCCGATGATGAGCTCGCGCTGGCCGCGGCCGATCGGGATCAGCGCGTCGATGGCCTTGAGACCCGTCGCCATCGGCTCGTGCACCGACTTTCTCGGGATGATGCCCGGCGCCTTCACGTCCACGCGGGCGCGCTTGGCGGCCTTGATCGGACCCTTGCCGTCGATCGGATTGCCGAGCGCATCGACGACGCGGCCGAGCAATTCCTTACCGACCGGAACGTCCACGATCGCGCGGGTGCGCTTGACGGTCTGGCCTTCTTTGATTTCGCGGTCGGAGCCGAAGATCACGATACCGACGTTGTCGCTCTCGAGATTGAGCGCCATGCCGCGGGTGCCGTTTTCGAATTCGACCATTTCGCCGGCCTGCACGTTATCGAGGCCATAGACGCGGGCGATACCGTCACCGACGGAAAGCACCTGTCCTACTTCGGTCACCTCGGCGGCTTCGCCGAAATTCTTGATCTGCTCTTTCAGGATTGCCGAGATTTCGGCGGCGCGGATGTCCATCAGTGGACCTCTTTCATCGCGTTACGAATGGAGTTGAGTTTGGTTTTGAGAGACGCATCGATCATGCGGCTGCCGATTTTGACCTTCAGGCCGCCGAGGATCGCCGGGTCGATTTTCACGTCGAGTTCTACGTTTTTCTGCTTGGTGGAAGCGAGGATCGCTTCCTTGATCGTTTCGAGATGCTTGCCGTCGAGCTTCTCGGCGACCGTGACTTCGGCGCGGGTTTCGCCGCGCGCCTTGGAGACGAGCGCATTGAAGCCGGAGATCATTTCGCGGATCGCGAACAGACGGCGATTGGAAGCCACCGTCGAGATGAACTTGCCGGCGAGACCCGCGATCTTCGCCTTCGCGAGAACGGCGTCGATCGCCTTGGTCTGCTCTTCGGCCGTGTAGACCGGGCTGCGGACGAGGCGGAGAAGGTCGGCGCTTTCGCCGAGCATCGCGGTGAAGCGCTCGAGATCGCCTTTCACGGCATCGATCGACTTCGCTTCGTGCGCCAGCTCGAAAAGAGCCGTCGCATAACGCCCGGCCATGCCGGAAATGATGGGTTGGTCAGCCGCCATCTGTGACTATTCTTTTTTGTCCCGTTCCAAGCGTCCGGCACCGCGGCGAGCGGCCCCGTAACCTCTTGGAATTCAAGTGGGAATTCCGATTTTGCGAGAAGCTCCGGAACGCCCGCGAAAGCCCTGCAAAATCGGGCGTTTGCTACCATGCGGGCCCGCCGTTACGCAATGTTTTCCCCTGTCCGATTTGCCGCATCCGGGCGGAAAAACCGGCCGATTCCGCCGCAGCCGATGAGACTTTCCGGTAGCGGCCTCCGGATGCAACGCTCCTTGCGGGATTCGGGCTGAATGAGCGACCGCGGCGAGGAACTTCAGGACGGCAAGGCAAAGGCGGAACGGGCTTTCCTGTTCAAGCCCGCCCTGATTTCTGCGCTCAAGCACGGCTACAGCCGCTCCGACCTCCGGGACGATGCGCTCGCAGGGCTGACGGTTGCGATCGTAGCGCTGCCGCTTTCGATGGCACTCGCCATCGCCTCCGGCCTGCCGCCCGAGCGCGGGCTCTACACCGCCATCGTCGGCGGTTTCCTGATCTCGCTCCTCGGTGGCAGCAAGTTTCAAATCGGCGGACCGGCCGGCGCCTTCATCGTGCTCGTTTCGCTGACGGTCGAGCGGCACGGCTACGACGGCCTCGTGCTTGCGACGGCGATCGCCGGCCTCATCATGATCGCCATCGGCGTGTTCAGGCTCGGCACCTACATCAAATATATTCCGCATCCGGTAACGGTCGGCTTCGCGGCCGGAATCGCAGTTATCATCTTTGCAAGCCAGCTACGCGATTTCCTCGGGCTCGAGATCGCAAAAGAGCCCGGGCCGCTGCTTGCAAAGCTCGGCGCACTCTGGAACGCGCTTTCCACGATCAAGCCGGCGGCGCTTGCGATCAGCGTCGCGGGTGTCGCGGTCATTCTCCTGATCCGGAAGTTTCGCCCGCGCTGGCCGAGCTTTCTGATCGTCGTGACCTTAAGCGCGGCTTTTGTGGCCATCTTTCATCCGGACGTCGCCACCATCGGCTCGCGTTTCGGCGCGGTACCGAATTCGCTGCCCGCGCCGTCGCTGCCGCCGTTCGACTGGCAGAAAATTTATCGCGTGCTTCCCGACGCAATCGCGATTGCGCTCTTGGGCTCGATAGAGTCGCTTCTCTCCGCCGTCGTCGCCGACAAGATGAGCGGCAGCAAGCATCGCTCGAACGGCGAGCTGGTCGCGCAGGGTGTCGCCAATATCGGCTCGGTCGCCTTCGGCGGCATTCCGGTCACCGGCACCATTGCGCGCACCGCGACCAACGTGCGCGCGAGGGCGAAGAGCCCGGTCTCCGGAATTCTGCACGCCGCTTACCTGCTCGTCTTCATGATGCTGGCGGCGCCGCTCGCAGTGCATATCCCGCTCGCCGCGCTTGCCGCCGTACTCGTCGTGGTCGCGTTCAATATGTCGGATCACCACGAGTTCCGCGCTCTGCTTGGAAAATCCTGGGCCGATGCGACTGTGCTGCTCGCGGTATTTCTGATCACGGCGTTCTACGACCTCGTCGCCGCCATCGGGATCGGTGTCGCGCTGTCGTTTCTTTTCCGCGCGGCAAGCCTGCGGAAGAAATCCGGCTAGAGAATTTACCGCGCGTCGGCCGCCACAACGGCACCGGCAGCAGCCGGATGCCTTTATCCAAGAACAAAGCTAAGCCGCTGGTCGGCTCTCGACGGCGCGAGCTCGATAATCTCGGCAGCGACCACTTTTTTCTCGACGAACGGATCTTCGTTCACCCTTCGCTCCAGCTCCGCGAGCGAGGTGTTGTGCGCGACGATCCCGCCGCCCTGATTGGGCGGCAGGCTGCCTGCGAGCAGGAACACCCCATCGTCAAAGCCTCGTTTGAGCCAAGCCTTATGCCCCTCCATGAATTGCGCGGCGTCGCCTCTGTTGGCTGCGAATTTCAGCAAGACGATAAACATCGGCTGTCTCCCATGATTTTTTCATTGTTTGCGTGTTGCGGCGCGGCGCCTGCCGCGTTCAATCCATGACTTCAGCCAGCCGCGCATCTGCTCGACTTCCTGCCTGATAAAAGCGTCGTCGCGAAAAGCGCTCGCCAGCGTAGCAACGCCCTGGCTGCGGGCGAGAAGATGCATCGCAAGAGCGTCGGCCTCTTCACAACCGGCCAGCTCAAACTGCCTGCGCAGCCACACCCTGAAAAGGATGAACAGCTTGTTGGCTTCGGCTTGCGAAGCATGACCTAGCTTCGCGAGTTCGGAACATAGCGTGCCGACCGGGCAGCCGTGGCGTTTGATGTCGGCTTTGTTCGCAATCAGGATATCGATGAAGCCCTCGATGCGATCGGCGGGCCCTTTGCCTTCGCTTTCCCAAAGCGCAAGCATCGCACGGGTCGCGGCGAGCCGCGTCTCGATCACTGCATCCAGAATCTCATCCTTGGTCTTGAAATGGTAGTAAAAATTGCCGCGCGAAATTTTCACCGCTTCGGCAATATCCGCGAACGAAGTGTGATCGTAACCGTGCCGGTAAAATAGCCGGTCGGCGGCGTCTACGATTTGATCCCGGGTTGTCTGCTCGCTCATGAACTCAGTGGCATGTATAGGTTAGGACAATTGACCTAATTTGACGTTATCGAATAGGACACTTGTCCAATCCGGTCAAGAGCCAAAGTTTAGGGAATTAAAGAAAACTCTGCGGATCGACATCGATCTGCACACGGACGCTGCCGCGCGCGGGTGGTGCCGCTTCCAGCCATTCGCGCACGTAATGCGAGAGATCGAAATTGCGCGGCGAGGAAACCAAGAGCCGCCAGCGATGCCGTCCGCGAATCATCGAGAGCGGCGCTTCGGCCGGACCCAGGAGACGCACGTCATCCGAGATCGGTGCGTTAGCAGCCAGCTTTCGCGCGTGCGATTCTGCCGTCGGGCCGTCTTTCGCGGAAACGATAATCGCGACCATTCTTCCGAACGGAGGAAGTCCCGCTTCTTCGCGCGACTTGATCTCGCTGTCGTAGAACGCATCGCGGTCGCCGGCGAGGAGCGCCTTCATCACCGGATGCTCCGGCTGATAGGTCTGCAAAAGTCCCCGCCCGCCGATGTTCTCGCGGCCCGCGCGTCCGACTACCTGATGCAGGAGCTGGAACGTCCGCTCCGCCGCGCGCGGATCGCCGTAGTTCAAACCGAGATCGGCGTCGATGATGCCGACGAGTGCAAGGCCCGGAAAGTGATGGCCCTTGGCGACGAGTTGCGTGCCGATCACGATATCGACGTCGCGGTTCGTGACGGCCTCGAGTTCTGCGCGCAATCGCTCGACGCCGCCAGCCATGTCGCTCGACAACACGAGCGTGCGGGCTTCCGGAAAGGCCGGACGTACTTCTTCTTCGAGCCGTTCGACGCCGGGGCCGATCGGCACGAAAGAATCGGGTGTCTCACACTTCGGACAATGCTGCGGCGGCGGCATGTCGAAACCGCAGTGATGGCAGACCAGCCGCTTGCGGTAACGATGCTCGACGAGCCAGGTATCGCAATTCACGCAGCGCATGCGAAAGCCGCAGGAGCGGCAGAGTGTCAGCGGCGCGTAACCGCGCCGGTTCAGGAATAATAATACCTGCTCGCCGCGCGAAATGGTTTCGTTGATCGCCTGCTCCAGCCGCGGCGAAATCCAGCGGCCCTTGCGCGGGCCGTCCTTGCGGAGGTCGATCGCTTCGAGTTGCGGGACTTCCGTGCCGCTGTAGCGCTCCGACAGTTGCAAGCGTTTATAACGCCCGCGCCGGGCGTTGCTTTCGGTCTCTAAGCTCGGCGTCGCGGAGGTGAGCACCACCGCCGTATTCGCAAGCGAGCCGCGCACGACCGCCATGTCGCGCGCGTGATAATGCACGCCCTCTTCCTGTTTGTAGGCGGGGTCGTGCTCTTCATCCAGCACGATCAGCGCAAGGTCGTTGAAGGGGAGAAACAGCGCCGAGCGTGCGCCGGCGACAACACTGACTTCGCCTTTCGCGACACCTTCCCATGTCCGCGCGCGTTTTCTCGGCGCGATCGCGGAGTGCCACTCCGCCGGGCGAACGCCGAAGCGCTCTGCGAAGCGGTCGAGAAAACGCGTGGTCAGTGCGATCTCGGGCAGCAGGATCAGCGCCTGCCGCTTCTGCTTGAGAACTTCCGCGACCGCCTCGAAATAGACTTCGGTCTTGCCGGAACCAGTGACGCCGTCGAGCAGACTCACGGAAAATTTCCCGGTGCATACGGCTTCGCACAATTCTTTCGCCGCTTTCGATTGCGCGGGATTGAGTTCGGGCGCGGCGAAGTTTTCATCCGGCGGCAGCGCAATCGGTTCCGGCGGCAGCACGACGGCATCTAGCGCGCCCTGATCGATCAAGCCGTCGATCACGCCCGGAGAAACGCCCGCCTCTTCCGCCGCTTCGGACTTCGAGCGCAGCAGACCGTTTTCGAGGAGCGAGAGCACACGCGCTCTCGCCTCCGTCATGCGCGGAGGCTGTAGCCCGGTAACGCGCACGCCGATCTTCTCGCGCGCAGCGCCAAGCTCCGCGCTTCTGCGCAACGCCATGCGCAAGACCATGCCGCGGGGCGCGAGCGTGTAATCGGCGATCCAGTCGATCAGTTTGACGAGTTCGAGCGGCAAAGGCGGCAGATCGGCTTTCGCGATCACGCTTTTCAGCTTCGTCTTTGCCGGCGCCTGTCCGCTGCCCGGCCACACCACGCCGGTTTCTTCACGATTTCCGAGCGGCACATGCACGATGTCGCCGGCCGAAAGCGCCTCGCTCGCTTTGTATGAGTAGGGCCGGTCCACCGCGAGCGGCACGAGCACATCGACGATTCGTTCGGCCATGATTCTTGTGGTTTCTCTGGACGTTTCTTGCGTTTAAGCGGAAGTTAAGCCGAGCGGAGCGACAACCTGATTCCATGTCAAGCCGCGCCAAATCGAACGCAGACGGCGCCCGCAACTCCGCGGAAGCTCGGCTTTTTTCCGTCGCCGCAAAAGATGTGCTGGCCGAGCTGAAGCGCTGGCTCGAATTCATCGCTGCCGAGCGGCGCCTATCGCCGAAGACCGTAGAGGCCTATGCCCGCGATGTCGGCTTCTTTCTTGCGTTTCTCACCGAACATCTTGGTCACGCGGCGAAGCTTTCTGACCTTTCCAAGCTTGCGCCTTCCGACATTCGCGCGTTTCTCGCCTTCCGCCGCTCGAACGGCGTCGAAGCCCGCACGCTGCAGCGCTCGCTCGCGGCGGCCCGCTCCTTCGTGCGTTTTCTGGAGCGGGAAGGCCGCGGCAAATCCGACGCGCTTTCCGCGGTGCGCGCACCGAAAGTCGCCAAAACCTTGCCGCGTCCGCTCGATGCGGCTTCCGCGCTCGCGCTCGCCGATCCTGCAACCCGCGCCTTTGAAGAGCGCGAGCCATGGGTGCTCGCGCGCGATGCAGCCGTGCTCTCGCTTCTTTATGGTGCAGGCCTTCGTATTGCCGAAGCACTCTCGTTGAAGCGCGATCAAATTCCCGCGCCGGGTACCGCCGATACGATCACCGTCACCGGCAAAGGCAGCAAGACGCGCATGGTGCCGCTGCTCCCGCAGATTACCCAGGCGATCGCAGACTACATCGCGATCTGCCCATTTGCCCTCGCTGCCGCCGAACCCGTGTTTCGCGGCGAGAAAGGCGCCCCGCTCAGCCCGCGCATCGTGCAGCTTGCGATGGAAAGAATGCGCGGCGCGCTAGGCTTGCCCGACTCCGCAACGCCTCATGCGCTGCGCCATTCCTTCGCCACGCATTTGCTCGCGCGCGGCGGCGATCTTCGTTCAATTCAGGAATTGCTCGGCCACGCGTCGCTCGCGACCACGCAGGTCTACACGCAGGTCGATACGACGCATCTTCTGGAGGCCTATCGTGCCGCACACCCGCGGGCGCGGTGATTAACGATTTTTGTCGTCCCCGCGAAGGCGGGGACCCATAACCCCGGTATCACTAAATAACTGAGGCGTGTGGCTATGGGTCCCGGCTCGCGCTCGGCTTCGCCTCGCTTGGCCGGGACGACGGCAGATCACATATGAATGGCGCGCTTATCGACGCCGAGCGCGGCTTCTTTCACCGCTTCCGAGAGCGTCGGGTGCGGGTGGCAAGTGCGGGCGATGTCTTCCGCCGAGCCCGAGAATTCCATCGTGATGGTCGCTTCCGTGATCATGGTGCCGGCGTCCGGGCCGATGATATGCACGCCCAAGACCTTGTCGGTTTTGTCGTCGGAAAGGATCTTCACGAAGCCTTCGGTGGTCTTGTTCACCTTGGCGCGGCCGTTCGCGGTGAACGGGAATTTGCCGGCACGATAAGCGACGCCCGCCTGCTTCAGTTCTTCTTCGGTTTTGCCGACACTTGCCACTTCCGGGTAGGTGTAGATCACGTTCGGGATCGCGTCGTAATTCACGTGACCGGCCTTGCCAGCGATCAATTCGGCGACCGCGATGCCTTCGTCTTCGCCCTTATGCGCGAGCATGGCGCCGCGGACGACATCGCCGATTGCGAAGATGCCTTTGACGTTGGTCTGGAAGTGATCGTCGATCTTCACGCGGCCGCGCTCGTCCAGTTCGACGCCGGCTTCCTTGAGACCGAGACCTTGCGTGTACGGCACGCGGCCGATCGCGACGAGCACGACATCGGCGTCTAACGTTTCCGCCTTGCCGCCCGCCGCGGGCTCGACGCTCGCTTTCAAAGTCTTGCCCTTGGTATCGACCGCGGTAACCTTCGAGCCGAGCTTGAAGCTCACGCCCTGCTTTTCGAGAATGCGCTGGAACTGACGCGCGATCTCGCCGTCCATGCCGGGCAGAATGCGATCGAGAAATTCGACGACCTGCACTTCCGCGCCCAAGCGGCGCCATACCGAACCCAATTCAAGCCCGATCACGCCAGCGCCGACGACCAAGAGCTTGCCCGGCACCTTGTCGAGTGTAAGCGCACCGGTCGAAGAGACGACGCGCTTCTCGTCGATCTCGATGCCCTTGAGACGCGTCACATCGGAGCCGGTCGCGATCACGATGTTCTTGGCTTCGACGACTTCAGCCTTGCCATTGCCGGTGACAACTTCGATCTTGTCGGGACCGGTGATCTTGCCGGTGCCCTTGAAAGTGTCGATCTTGTTTTTCTTGAACAGGAAGTCGACGCCCTTCACGTTGCCGTCGACGCCTTCCTGCTTGAACGAAAGCATCTGCTTGAGATCGAGCTTCGGCTTCGAAACTCCGATGCCCATGCCGGCGAAATCATGCGCGGCTTCCTCGAACAGATGCGACGCATGCAGCAGCGCCTTCGAAGGAATGCAGCCGACGTTGAGGCAGGTGCCGCCGAAGGTTTTGTCCTTTTCGATCACCGCGGTTTTCAGCCCGAGCTGCGCGCCGCGAATGGCGCAGACATAGCCCGCCGGGCCGGTGCCGATGACGACGAGATCGTAGGACATTTGCTTTCTCCAAGTTCTCCGCGTCATGGCCGGGCTTGTCCCGGCCATCCACGCCTTACTTTTCGGAGGTCAAAGACGTGGATGCCCGGCACAAGGCCGGGCATGACGAAAATTGATTATAGGTCGAGCACCAAGCGCGCCGGGTCTTCCAGACCTTCCTTGATGCGCACGAGACAGGTCACCGCCTCGCGGCCGTCGACGATGCGGTGATCGTAGGAAAGCGCGAGATACATCATCGGCTTCACGACGACCTGACCCTTCACCGCGACCGGGCGCTCCTCGATGCGATGCATGCCGAGGATGCCGGACTGCGGCGCGTTCAAAATCGGCGTGGACAACAGCGAGCCGTAGATGCCGCCGTTCGAAAGCGTAAACGTGCCGCCCTGCATCTCGCCGATCGAAAGCTGGCCGTCGCGCGCGCGCCTGCCGAAGTCGGCAATGGTCTTTTCGATTTCCGCGATCGACATCATGTCGGCGTTGCGCACCACCGGTACGACGAGACCCTTCTCGGTGCCGACCGCAACGCCGATGTGATAATAATTTTTATAGACGAGATCGGTGCCGTCGATCTCGGCGTTCACCGCGGGCACTTCTTTCAGCGCCTGAATGCAGGCCTTCACGAAGAAGCCCATGAAGCCGAGTTTCACGCCGTGCTTCTTCTCGAACGCGTCCTTGTATTCGGCGCGCATTTTCATCACCGCGCTCATGTCGACGTCGTTGAACGTGGTCAGCATCGCGGCGGTGTTCTGCGCGTCCTTAAGACGCCGCGCGATGGTCTGGCGAAGGCGCGTCATCTTCACGCGCTCTTCGCGGCTCGCGTCGTCGGCCGGAGACGGCGCCCGCATCTGCTGCGAGGGAGCGTTGGCAACCGATGGCCCGCGCTCGATCGCCGCAAGCATGTCGCCCTTGGTCACGCGGCCGTCGCGGCCCGTGCCCGAAACGCTCGCGGGATCGACGCCGCTCTCCGCGCCGAGACGGCGCACGGAAGGCGCCTGTGCATTATCGGTCGCAACGCGCTGCTCGTTGCCGCTACGCGGCTGAATCGGCGTTGGACCGGCGGCAACAGGCTTCGTGGTTTCGGTTTTCTGATCGGGGCGTCCGGCGGCCGCGGGAACGGTCTTGTCTTTGGGAGCGGAGCCCGTTGAAGCAGCACCCCCCGCGCCTTCCTTGATCGAGCCGAGCACCGCGCCGATGGTGACGGTCTGGCCGTCTTTCGCGATGATTTCCTGCAACACGCCGGCAGTTGGCGCCGGCACTTCGACCGTAACCTTGTCGGTCTCGAGTTCAACCAGCGGCTCGTCGGCCTTCACCGCGTCGCCGGGTTTCTTGAACCATTTGCCGATGGTGGCTTCGGTGACGGATTCGCCGAGAGTCGGCACACGGATTTCGGTCGCCATCTTCTTCGCTTTCTCTTAGCCCAGCGCTTCTTCGAGGAATTGCTGCAGTTGCTTCACGTGCATCGACATCAGGCCAGTCGCAGTCGATGCCGACGCCGCGCGGCCGACATAGCGCGCCCGCTTGTTTTTGGCACCCACGTTTTCCAGGAGCCATTCGACGTAAGGCTGCACGAAGGCCCAGGCGCCCTGGTTTTTCGGCTCTTCCTGACACCAGATCACTTCCGCGTTCTTGAAGCGCGAAAGCTCGGTGGTCAGCGCCTTCAGCGGGAACGGATAAAGCTGCTCGACCCGCAGGATATAGATGTCGTTCAAGCCCCGCTTTTCGCGCTCTTCATAGAGATCGTAATAGACCTTGCCGGAACACAGCACGACGCGGCGGATCTTCTCGTCCGCGACGAGCTTGACCGGCTGGTCCTTCAGATATTGCGCGTCGTCCCAGAGAACGCGATGGAACGTTGTTTCCGGCCCAAGCTCGGCGAGCGTCGATACCGCACGCTTGTGACGAAGCAGCGACTTCGGCGTCATCAGAATGAGCGGCTTGCGGATATCGCGCTTCAACTGGCGGCGCAGGATGTGGAAGTAGTTCGCGGGTGTCGTGCAGTTCGCGACCTGCATGTTGTCTTCCGCGCAAAGCTGCAGGAAGCGCTCGAGCCGCGCGGAGGAATGCTCCGGCCCCTGCCCTTCGTAGCCATGCGGCAAGAGACAGACGAGACCCGACATGCGGAGCCACTTGCGCTCGCCCGAGCAGATGAACTGGTCGAACACGACCTGCGCGCCGTTCGCGAAATCGCCGAACTGCGCTTCCCAGAGCGTCAGCGCATTAGGCTCCGAAAGCGAATAGCCGTATTCGAAACCAAGCACGGCTTCTTCCGAAAGCATCGAGTTGATGACTTCGTAGACACCTTGTTTTTCGCGAATGTGATTGAATGGCTTGTAGCGGTTCTCATTCACCTGATCGGTCAGCACCGAATGACGCTGCGAGAAGGTGCCGCGCTCGACATCCTGACCCGACAGGCGAACGCGATGGCCGTCCAGAAGCAGCGTTGAGAACGCGAGCGCTTCGCCGGTTGCCCAATCGATGCCGTTCCCGCTATCGATCGCTTTCTTGCGATTCTCCAAGAAACGCAGAATCGTCTTGTGCGCGTTGAAGCCTTCCGGAACGGAAGTGATCTGCTTGCCGATTTCTTTCAGCGTGTTGAGATCGACGCCGGTGTCGCCGCGGCGCGGATCGTCGATTTCTTTCGCGGCCTTCATGCCGGACCAGCGGCCGTCCAGCCAATCGGCTTTGTTGGCTTTGTAGCTCTGGCCCGCTTCGAACTCGGTTTCCAGCTTCGCGCGCCACTCGGCCTTCATGCCGTCGACTTCGCCGCTCGCGACGACGCCTTCTTCTTCCAGCTTCTTGCTGTAGAGATCGAGCGTGGACGCGTGCGCGCGGATCTTCTGGTACATCAGCGGCTGCGTGAATGCCGGCTCGTCGCCCTCGTTGTGGCCGAAGCGGCGATAGCAGAACATGTCGATCACGACCGGCTTGTGGAATTTCATCCGGAATTCGGTCGCGACCTTGGCCACGAACACCACCGCTTCCGGATCGTCGCCGTTCACGTGGAAGATCGGCGCTTCGATCATCTTCGCAACATCCGACGGATACGGGGACGAGCGCGAGTAACGCGGATTGGTCGTAAAACCGATCTGGTTGTTGATGATGAAATGGATCGAGCCGCCGGTGCGGTGACCCTTCAGGCCAGAGAGGCCGAAACATTCCGCGACCACGCCCTGGCCCGCGAAGGCGGCGTCGCCGTGGATCAAGAGCGGCATCGCCGAGATGCGGTCTTCCGGCTTGTCGCCGAACAAATCCTGCTTCGCGCGCACTTTGCCGAGCACCACAGGATCGACGATCTCGAGATGCGACGGGTTCGCGGTCAGCGAAAGATGAACTTCGTTGCCGTCGAACTCGCGGTCCGAGGAAGCGCCTAAGTGGTACTTCACGTCGCCGGAGCCTTCGACCTCGGTCGGCGTCGCGGAGCCGCCCTTGAATTCGTGGAAGATCGCGCGATGCGGCTTCGCCATGACTTGCGAGAGCACGTTCAGGCGGCCGCGATGGGCCATGCCGAGCACGATCTCTTTGCAGCCGAGCGCGCCCGAGCGCTTGATGATCTGCTCCATCGCCGGGATCATCGCTTCGCCGCCGTCAAGGCCGAAGCGCTTGGTGCCGGTGTATTTCACGTCGATGAACTTCTCGAAGCCTTCGGCCTCGATCAGCTTGTTCAAAATCGCGCGCTTGCCTTCGCGCGTGAACGTAATTTCTTTGTCCGGACCTTCGATCCGTTCCTGCAACCACGCCTTCTCTTCCGGATCGGACATATGCATGAATTCGATGCCGATGGTCTGGCAATAGGTGCGCCGCAGGATCTGGACCATCTCGCGCACGCTCGCGAATTCGAGCCCGAGCACGTGATCGATGAAAATCTTCCGGTCCAGATCGGCTTCGGTGAAGCCGTAAGACGCGGGATCGAGTTCGGGATGCGGGACTTCCGGCTCCAGGCCCAAGGGATCGAGCTTGGCTTCGAGATGGCCGCGCATGCGGAACGCGCGGATCATCATCAGTGCCTTGACCGAGTCGCGCGTCGCCTGCTGCACGTCGGCTTCGGAAAGCTCGACGCCCTTCGATGCCGCCTTGCCTTTGATCTTTTGGCCGACCGCGATTTCGGTCGCGGCCCAGTTGCCGTCGAGTGCTGCGACCAGTTCGCCGTTCGCGATCAAGGGCCAGCCCGGCTTCTTCCACGACGGGCCTTTCGCGCTCTTTTCGATCGCGGTCCGGTCGTCGCCCTTCATCTGCTCGAAGAATGCGCGCCAGCTTTCGTCTACCGACGATGGATTCTTTTCGTATCGGGCGTAGAGATCTTCGATATAGGCGGCGTTGCCGCCATCAAGGAAAGAGGAGTTCAGAAAGCCTTGGTTGCTTGCTTCGCGTGCCATGTTCATCCCGGACGAAAACGTCCGCCATTTGCGCGCCTGCCGACAGGGCCGCGCTGCCATTTCTATGCCTACATAGGACTTCGAAAATATGAGGAAACGAGGTCCTATCAGGCCCCCGCGCCGCGCAGGGCTCTTTTAATGGGCCGAGGCCCCGCGCTCAATATAAGAAGGCGTCCGTAACGGATGATTTAAGAGCCGGGAAAACGAAAACGGGCGCCACCGATCTCGGGTTTACCCGAGATCGGCACTACTAATGACCAAGTCGGGTAAGCCCGACTTGGTATAGCGCCCGTTTCGTAAGCATTTTTGGGATTTCGGCCGATCAACCCTTGAGGACTTCGACCAGGGTCTTGGCGAGCCGCGCGGGCGATTGCGAGACCTTGATACCGGCGGCTTCCATCGCCTCTATTTTCGAATCTGCCCCGCCCTTGCCGCCCGAGATGATCGCGCCGGCATGACCCATGCGGCGGCCCGGAGGCGCGGTACGGCCCGCGATGAAGCCGGCCATCGGCTTCTTGCGGCCGCGCTTCGCCTCGTCCTTCAAAAACTGCGCGGCATCCTCTTCGGCCGAGCCGCCGATTTCGCCGATCATAACGATCGCTTCGGTCTTCGGGTCGCCGAGGAATTTTTCCAGGACATCGATGAATTCGGTGCCCTTCACCGGATCGCCGCCGATGCCGACACAGGTGGTCTGACCCAAACCTTCGGCAGTGGTCTGGAACACCGCTTCGTAGGTGAGCGTCCCGGAGCGCGACACGATGCCGACTTTGCCTGGCTTATGAATGTGGCCGGGCATGATGCCGATCTTGCATTCGCCGGGCGTAATTACGCCGGGGCAGTTCGGCCCGAGAAGCCGCGACTTCGAGCCCGCTAGCGAGCGCTTCACCCGCACCATGTCGAGCACGGGCACGCCCTCGGTAATCGTCACGATCAGCGGAATTTCCGCATCGATCGCTTCGCAGATCGCGTCCGCGCAACCCGAAGGCGGCACATAGATCACGCTCGCGTCCGCGCCGGTCGCCTCGCGCGCTTCGCGCACGGTGTTGAAGACCGGAAGGTTGAGGTGTTTCGTGCCGCCTTTGCCGGGCGCGACACCGCCGACCATCTTGGTGCCGTAGGCGATCGCCTGTTCGGTGTGGAACGAGCCGGTCTTGCCGGTCATGCCTTGGGTCAGAACCTTCGTGTTTTTGTCGACGAGGATCGCCATCTCACTTGCCTCCCTTCAACGCCTTCACGATTTTCTGTGCGGCGTCGTCGAGATCGTCGGCGGAGACGACGTTCAATCCCGATTCGTTGATGATTTTCTTGCCCTGTTCGACGTTAGTACCTTCCAGCCGAACGACGAGCGGCACTTTCAAGCCGACTTCCTTCACGGCCGTCACCACGCCCTGCGCGATGACATCGCACTTCATGATGCCGCCGAAGATATTGACCAGAATGCCCTTCACGTTTGGATCGGAGGTGATGATCTTGAACGCGGCGGTGACCTTCTCGGTGGTGGCGCCGCCGCCGACGTCGAGGAAGTTCGCGGGCGCCTCGCCGTAGAGCTTGATGATATCCATGGTCGCCATGGCGAGGCCCGCGCCGTTCACCATGCAGCCGATGCTGCCGTCGAGCGCGATATAGGAGAGATCGTATTTCGACGCTTCGATCTCTTTCGGGTCTTCTTCCGTGAGATCGCGCAGCTCCATGATGTCCGGGTGGCGATAGAGCGCGTTGCTATCGAAGCCGACTTTGGCGTCGAGACAGATCAGCTTGTTGTCTTTCGTGACAACCAGCGGATTGATTTCCAAGAGGCTCATGTCTTTCGCGGTGAAAGCCGCATAGAGCTTGTTCGCCATGTTCTCGGCTTGCTTCGCAAGATCGCCCTCGAGCTTCAGCGCGTTTGCAACGCGGCGGCCATGATGGGGCATGATCCCGGTCGCGGCATCGACGGAGAAAGTCACGATCTTCTCCGGGGTGTCGTGCGCGACTTCTTCGATGTTCATGCCGCCTTCGGTCGAAACCACGAACGCGATGCGCGAAGTTTCGCGGTCGACCAGCATCGAAAGATAGAATTCTTTCGCGATCGCCGAACCTTCTTCGACATAGAGGCGATTGACTTGCTTGCCGGCGGGGCCGGTCTGGTGCGTCACCAGCGTGGAGCCGAGGATGCGCTTGGCTTCCTTCTCGACGTCCTCGACGGATTTCACGACCTTGACGCCGCCGGCCTTGCCGCGGCCGCCGGCGTGAATCTGCGCCTTTACGACCCATACCGGGCCGCCGAGTTTTTTCGCGGCAGCGACGGCTTCTGCAACCGAAAGCGCCGGAAGGCCATACGCGACGGGTACGCCGAACTCGCGAAGAACCGCCTTGCCTTGATATTCGTGGATGTTCATCGCGAGCCTTGTCCCCCTTGGATTGTTTTACTTCGCGAGATCGGGCGCGATCTTGATGCAGGCCTCGATCAGGCCCTTCACGGCATCGACCGACTTGTCGAACATCGCGCGCTCGGCCTTATCCATTTCGATATCGACCACGCGCTCGACGCCTTTCGCGCCGATCACGACCGGCACGCCGACATAAATGTTCTTCAGGCCGTATTCGCCGTTGAGGTGGGCTGCGACCGGCAGCACGCGCTTCTTGTCCTTGAGATAGGACTCGGCCATCGCGATCGCGGAAGCCGCCGGCGCATAGAACGCTGACCCGGTCTTCAGGAGATTGACGATCTCCGCGCCGCCGTCGCGCGTGCGCTGAATGATCTTGTCGAGACGCTCCTGCGTGGTCCAACCCATCTTCACGAGATCGGGCAACGGGATGCCGGCCACCGTCGAATAGCGCGCGAGCGGCACCATGGTGTCGCCGTGGCCGCCGAGCACGAAAGCGGTGACGTCTTCGACCGAGACATTGAATTCGTCGGCGAGGAAATAGCGGAAGCGGGCCGAGTCGAGCACGCCCGCCATGCCGACCACCATGTTCTTCGGCAGGCCCGATGCTTTCTGAAGCGCCCACACCATCGCGTCGAGCGGATTGGTGATGCAGATCACGAAAGCGTTCGGCGCGTACTTCTTGATACCGGCGCCGACCTGCTCCATCACTTTCAGGTTGATGCCGATGAGATCGTCGCGGCTCATGCCCGGCTTGCGCGGCACGCCGGCGGTGACGATCACGACGTCAGCGCCTTCGATCGCCTCGTAAGTATTCGTGCCGGAGAGCTTGGCGTCGAACATATCGACCGGCGAGGATTGCGCGAGGTCGAGCGCTTTGCCTTGGGGAATGCCCTCGGCAATGTCGAACAGGACGATGTCGCCGAGTTCTTTCAGTCCTGCGAGGTGAGCAAGGGTGCCGCCGATCTGACCGGCGCCGATCAAGGCGATTTTGTTGCGAGCCATGGTGGGAAAACTCTTCGCTAGCGTTGGAAAGACTGCGCTGGCTTATCCATTTGACGGGGGCACTGCAACAAGACCTCGGGCTTATCCGCCCTGCTGATATACATAATACCAGCAGCTAACTTCAGGTCCGTCTAGGCAGAAAACGCATAAGCGGCGCAGCAAAAGTCGCTGCGGTGCGTGTTCTTTCTGGCCGATTGAACGCTTCGATTGTGAACGCGCAGCGACGCTTAGTTCTTTACGGGACCCGCATGCCCGTGCGGTAGCGCCAGATACTCGGTCGAGCCCATTTCGATAAGCCGCGAACTGGTGCGCTTGAATTCGGTGGCTTCGATGGTGCCCTCGCCCTGATAAATCTCGTCGCGCTCGGCGGCGGCGGAAGCGACCAGCTTCACAGCGTTGTCGTAGAGCGCGTCGATCAACAGGATGAACCGCTTGGCCTCGTTCCTCTGCGCCGGGCTCATCACCGGAATGTCCTCGATCACGACGGTATGGAAGTTGTGCGCGATCTGCACGAAGTCGGCGGCACCGAGCGGCTGGTGACAGAGATCGGCGAAATCGAAGCGCGCGGCACCGCTACCCGCGAACGGAATCCGGATGCTCCGCCCGCGATAGGACAGTTCCACCGGTGCCCCGCGCTCGCGGCCCGCGAGCTTGCGCCAGACTTCGTCGATCTGCTGCTGCGCCTCGCGGTCGGCCGGCACGTGCCACATCTGCGTGCCGGAAAGCTTTTCGAGCCGGTAGTCCGTGCGGGCTGCGAGGTTGATGGCATCGCACCTCTCCCGCAGCAGCTTCACGAACGGCAGGAACAGCGCGCGGTTGAGCCCCTCTTTATATAAGTCGTCCGGCGGCACGTTCGACGTCGCGACCACCACCACGCCGCGCTCGAACAGACGCTCGAACAGACGCGACAGAACCATCGCATCGGCAATGTCGTTCACATGAAATTCGTCGAAGCAGAGCAATAGTGCTTCATCGGCGAGTTCGCTTGCGACCGGCGCGATCGGATCGCCGTCCTTCGTCTTGTCTTCCTTCATCGCCTGGCGGACCAGATGCACGCGGTCGTGCACGTCGGCCATGAACTCGTGGAAGTGCGCGCGGCGCTTTTTCTCGACCTTCGCCGTCTCGAAGAAGAGATCCATCAGCATGGTCTTGCCGCGGCCGACGTCGCCCCAGATATAAAGACCGCGCGGCGCCGCCGACTTCGGTCCCCGCGCCATCAACCAGCCGAGCGAAGACGACTTCGACGCGCGCTTATAGTTCGCGAGTTCGTCCTGCAATTTCTGAAGCCGATCGGCGGCGCGCGCCTGCGCCGGGTCCCGCTCGAGCGCGCCGTTTTCGACCAATCCCGCATAGCGTTCGGCAATTCCCGGCATGCGAGCGGGCGGCCTTTCTCTCGATTCAAGATGAGCCGGACCTAACCTTGCGGAGGAGAAACGGGCAAGGCGTGGCGATTGGGCTATTTCGCAGATGCAGCACGGCTCTGCGAACAGCGCATTAGGGACTAATTAACCCGCCTCGCTATCTAAAATACACATTATGCAACAATACTTTAGGCCAAACAGCACTCCGCCCCGCTTTCGCCCATGGGTTGTCATCAAGCCGCTACGCGAAGCCTTCAGGGTTGCAAATTGCTGCACTGCACATACATGGTTTCCGTGAACGGAAGGCAGGCCGCGATTCGACGCCTGCCTGCTGAGGATTGAACGATGACGACGAACATGAAGGCAAACGCGCAAATCTCTTTCCGGAAGCTCTGGGCCAGCGATGCCATGGCGCTGCGGGTGCATCTTCTGCGCCTCGATCCGGAGAGCCGGCGCATGCGCTTCGGCACGCCGGTCACCGACTATTTCATCGAGCACTACGCGCAGAACGCGCTGGGCTCGCACTCGATCGCGCATGGCTATTTCGTGGACGGCGTGTTGCGCGGGGTCGCCGAGCTGCGCGGTTTTCGCGGCGTTGCTGGCGGCGAGGCAGAAGCGGCCTTCAGCGTGGAGAACGACTTTCAGAATAAGGGTATCGGCACCGAATTATTCGGCCGCACCGTTCTGGCCGCGCGAAACCGGGGTATTTCCAAGCTTTTCGTGAACTTTCTCTCCCAGAACGCGCGGATGCAGGCGATCGCGAAGAAGTTCGACGCCGTTGTTACTTACGACTCCGATGGCGGACACGCGCAGATCGAGGCGCCGCGCGCAAACGCGCTCTCCATCTGGAAGGAAGCGCTCACCGACGGCCAGGATCTCGCCGATTCGGTGATGCAGACGCATTCCCGCGCGCTTCGCTCGGCGTAAAGACGCGCTCCCGGCCGTTCCGATTCGTTAAAAGAGTATTGCGCGCACTTTCCGGCGCAATTCGCGTTCGTTCGCAACGCGGAAAAACGAATCACTTGGCGCGAATCAGTGCGCGTTTTGTCAAAAAATGACTCGCAGTTGCGTTTCAGGCGCTCGTTTTCGCGCGCCTGTGAATAATTTTTTCAAGAGGGTTAAACGATTCCGCGCAGGAATCTTTTTGGATTCGCACGGCAAAGAAACGAGAATCGCGGCGCAAAATCGCGGCTTTGCTAACTTACTGAAAGTTCGAGCGTTTTCTTTTCAATTCAAGCGGCGCTGGGAGTTTCGGTTGTCAATCGAAAACTGTTTTTGGATTCGAGTTTCCGAACGCAACACCTCGTAGATGAACGCGCAAACACACACGATATCTGCTCCCCCTATTGGCAAACGACAAATGCATGCGCGATATGTCGCTGCCGGTTGTTTGATTCGGAAGCGAATGCCCAGGAGCGACTCAACAAGTCCCATGATGGGTATCTTCGGGATCGAACCGAAGGAAACTTCAAAACCGCGCCGCACGAGGGAATCGAAAGCTAAATCCGGTTCTGACGCGCGCAACCCAACATCCGCCAAGAGGCATATCATGGCAAAACGTCGTAAGAAGGCGAAGAAGGCGAAGAAGGCGAAAAAGTCCAAGAAGCGTCGCAAGAAGAAGGCGATGTAACTCTTCGCTATTCGCGATTAGTTTTCGATGGCCGTATGCCGCAAGGCATGCGGCCATCAACTTTTTGAGGCGTCCGCATCACGCGTGTCTGTGGCAGACCGCTTCGATGTTGTGCCCGTCGGGATCGAGCACGAAGGCGCCGTAATAGTTCTTGTGATAATGCGCGCGGATACCCGGCGCGCCGTTGTCCTTGCCGCCGGCCGCGAGTGCCGCCTCATAGAATGCATCGACAATCGCGCGGCTCTCGACCACGATCGCGACGTGGATGGGCTTCGCCAGACCGCCTTCGGCGCCAATCCAGAAATCGGGTTTATTGTCTTTCCCAAATCCGCAGGCCTCGGCCCCGCTCGGATTAGTCTCCGCTGGCACTTCCATGATCAACGAGTAGCCTAGCGGCGCGAGTGCTTTCTCGTAGAACGCTTTCGACTTCGCGTAATCGGAAACCGGAAAGCCGACGTGATCGATCATGCTGTGCGCTCCTCTGGTGCCGGGTTCCAATAATTGAATCGCTTTTGCGGAATTTCGGCAACACAGGAAATTTTTCCGTCTTCACGGAAAGTTTGTTTGCCGGGCCACATTCGCGGCCAGATTTTCGCGAGAGTGCGCTCTCGTTCAATCAAACTTATTCAGGAGTGGCGATGATGAAACGCTTTGCTTTGACCACCGCATTTGCTCTCGCAACGATGACGGCGGCCCACGCCCAGCAGGTCGGCGTGCCGGTCTGCGACGACTTCCTGACCAAGTACGAAGCCTGCGTTACGACCAAAATCCCGGCCGCGCAGCAGGCGACTTTCAAATCCTCGCTCGACCAGACCCGCAAGGCCTGGGCTGACGCGGCGAAAAACCCGACCGCGAAGGCCGTGCTCGAGTCTTCATGCAAGCAGACCGCCGACCAGCTGAAGCAGACGCTCGCCGCTTATAACTGCGCTTTCTGATTAAACTCCGGTGCAAGACCGAGAACGGCGCCACAAGGCGCCGTTCTCGTTAATAAGATTTCGGAATTCGCGTTACCCAGTCCTTAACCGGCGATCGCGTATCGAAAGCGCTATCGATTCTAGGATTGCGGACGCTTCATGCGTTCTTTCTTGCGCGTCTTTTTCGTGTTCTGGATCGCCGCTGCCGCGCTCGTCGTGGTGGCGCTGGCGCTTGCCGCGCTCAAGGCGGTCGCGCTCGTGGCTTCCGCATCGCTTTATAACGCGCTCTTACCGGTCGTGCCCGGCGGCGGGACTTTGGCCTGGCTCGTCTGGGGCCTCGTCCTCGGCGTTGTGATCCTGCCGGTATTTGCGTCCTGCGTCGTGATCGTGCTCGGCATTTCGCGCATGCTGAAGGGCTGGCCCTTCCGCGCACGCCGCAGCATCGACTGAACGAAAAACGCGCCGCGCTTAGAGCTGGCGCGTCACCAATTTCTTTTTGATTTCGGCAATCGCTTTGGCCGGGTTCAGCCCTTTCGGGCAGGTGTTCGCGCAGTTCATGATGGTGTGGCAGCGATAAAGCCGGAACGGATCCTCGAGATCATCCAGCCGCTCGCCGGTCGCCTCGTCGCGGCTGTCCACGATCCAGCGCTGCGCCTGCAACAGAATGGCAGGCCCAAGGAAGCGCTCCGAATTCCACCAGTAACTCGGGCACGACGCCGAGCAGCAGGCGCAGAGAATGCATTCGTAAAGGCCGTCCAGCTTTTCGCGGTCCTCGTGGCTCTGCTTCCATTCCGCCGAAGGCTCCGGCGTCGTGGTCTTCAGCCACGGCTCGATCGAGGCGTGCTGCGCATAGAAACCCGTGAGATCGGGAACGAGGTCTTTCACCACCGCCATGTGCGGCAGCGGATAGATCTTCACCGTGCCGTTGATCTCGTCCATGCCGCATGTGCAGGCGAGCGTATTGGTGCCGTCGATGTTCATCGAGCAGGAGCCGCAGATACCCTCGCGGCAGGAGCGCCGGAAGGTGAGCGTCGGATCGACGTTGTTTTTGATCCAGATCAGCGCGTCGAGCACCATCGGCCCGCAGTCGTCGCGGTCCACGTAATAGGTGTCGATCCGCGGATTGGCGTCGCTGTCCGGGTCGTAGCGATAGACGCGGAGTTCTTCGAGATTGGCCGCGCCTTCCGGCTTCGGCCAGGTCTTGCCTTCGGCGACGCGGGAGTTTTTCGGGAGGGTGAGTTCGACCATCTTAATAAACCCGCGCCTTCGGCTCGATGTACTGAATTTCGTTCGTGAGCGTGTAGGTGTGCACCGGACGGTAATCGATCGAGACTTTCTTCTTCTCGAAATCGACCCAGGAAAGCGTGTGCTTCATCCAGTCTTTGTCGTCGCGGTCGGGGAAATCCTCGCGCGCATGCGCGCCGCGCGACTCGGTCCGGTTCAGCGCCGAATCCATCGTGACGACCGCCTGCGAGATCAGGTTGTCGAATTCGAGCGTCTCGATCAGGTCCGTGTTCCAGATCAGCGAGCGGTCGGTCACCTTCACGTCGTCCGCGCTGCCGAACACGCCGTGAATGAGCTTGTGGCCTTCGTCGAGAATTTCACTGGTGCGGAACACTGCGCAGTTGGTCTGCATGACTTTCTGCATGTCGAGCCGCAAATCGGCGGTCGTGGTCGATCCTTTAGCGTGACGCAGCCGGTCGAAGCGCGAAAGCGCTTTTTCGGTCGGCGTACTCGAAAGCATCATGTGCTTGTCGTTGGGCGTGAGCTTCTCGGCGCAGCGGTCGGCCGCGGCCCGCCCGAACACGACGAGATCGATCAGCGAATTCGAGCCCAAGCGGTTCGCGCCATGCACCGAGACGCAGGCCGCTTCGCCGATCGCCATCAAGCCGTTCACGATGGTGTCGGGGTCGCCGTTCTTTTTGGTGACGGCTTCGCCGTGCGGGTTCGTAGGAATCCCGCCCATGTTGTAATGGACCGTGGGGATGACCGGGATCGGTTCTCGGGTGACATCGATGCCCGCGAAGATGCGCGCGGACTCGGAAATCCCCGGCAGCCGTTCGTGCAGCACCTCGGGATCGAGATGATCGAGGTGCAGATAGATGTGATCCTTGTTCTTGCCGACGCCGCGGCCTTCACGGATTTCGATGGTCATCGAGCGCGAGACCACGTCGCGCGAGGCGAGGTCCTTCGCCGACGGCGCGTAGCGCTCCATGAAGCGCTCGCCTTCGGAGTTGACGAGATAACCGCCCTCGCCGCGCGAACCTTCGGTAATCAGGCAGCCCGCGCCGTAAATACCGGTCGGGTGGAACTGCACGAATTCCATGTCCTGCAGCGGCAGCCCCGCGCGCAGCACCATGGCGTTGCCATCGCCGGTGCAAGTATGTGCGGAGGTGCAGGAGAAATAAGCGCGGCCATAGCCGCCGGTGGCCAAAATCGTTTCATGCGAGCGGAAGCGATGCAGCGTGCCGTCGTCCATCTTTAGCGCGAGTACGCCGCAGCAATCGCCGTCGTCGTTCATGAGCAAATCGAGCACGAAATACTCGATGAAGAATTCCGCGCGATGCTTCAGCGCCGCACCGTAGAGCGTGTGCAGGATGGCGTGGCCGGTGCGGTCGGCGGCGGCACAAGTACGCTGCGCGGTGCCCTTGCCGTAATGCGTGGTCATGCCGCCGAACGGGCGCTGATAGATTTTGCCAGCTTCGGTGCGCGAGAACGGCACGCCCCAGTGCTCGAGCTCGTACACGGCGGCGGGCGCGTTGCGGCACAGATATTCGATCGCGTCCTGATCGCCGAGCCAGTCCGACCCCTTCACGGTGTCGTACATGTGCCAGCGCCAGTCGTCTTCGCCCATGTTGCCAAGCGCGGCCGAGATGCCGCCCTGCGCCGCCACCGTGTGCGATCGCGTCGGGAAGACCTTGGTGATGCAGGCTGTTTTCAAGCCCGCTTCGGCGCAGCCGACGACCGCGCGCAAGCCGGCGCCGCCCGCGCCGACGACGACGACGTCATAGAGATGTTCGGTGATCGGATAGGCGCGTCCGTTGATGGCGGTCATGGATTAGGGTCCGAAGGAAATCTTGAGAACGGCGTAGATGCAGGAAAGGCCGACACCCCAGCAGAAGAACGTGTTCAGCATCAGGAGCACGACTTTGCGGAATTCGGAGTGAACATAGTCCTCGATGATGATCTGCATGCCGAGACGCATATGAATCGCAACCGAGATCACGGCGGCGACGAGCAGCACCGCGATCAGCGGCCGCGAGAGCGTCGCGATCACGGTCGCATGGCTGCGCCCCACGAGCGTCACGACAATGCCGAGCAGCACGACCAAGAGCAGCACGTTCGCGGCGGCCGTCAGCCGCTGCAGCCAGAAATGCTCGGTGCCGTGGTGGGCGGCACCCAGTCCTCGAATGCGGGAAAGCGGGGTGCGCATATTTAGCTCCTCAACACGAGGGCAAGCACCCACAAGAGAATGCTGATCGAAACCGAGCCGATCAGCGTCATGCGCGCGAGCCCCTGCCGCTCGGGACCGAAGCCGCGGCCGGTGTCCCAGATGAAATGACGGATGCCGCCGAGCATGTGATGGACGAGCGCCCAAGTGTAGCCGAGCAAAATGAGCTGCCCGATCCAGCTTCCGAAGAAAGCGTTGGCCGTGTCGAAGTATTTCGCGCCGGTCGCGGCGGCGACCAGCCACCAGGCGAGCAGGAGCGTGCCGAAATAGAGCGCCGAACCCGTGATGCGGTGGACGATGGACATGGCCATGGTCCAGGTCAGGCGATAGATCGTCAGATGCGGCGAAAGCGGGCGGGGCCTCGCTGGCGTGTCACTCATGCTGGCTCTCATCAAAGATGCGCCGCAGAATTGGCCGCGATTGCTGGCGCTGCAATCCGAAGCCCGCGCAATCCACATAGTTTGGAAATGCTCTGACTTCGTGTTCTGCGAACCATATTCCCAGCATTCTTCCTCACAAGCCTTATTTGGCGTAGTATTCCATCGCAAAAAGCGAAGGATTGGCATACCAGCGAGGGGCCGTGCGTTTCGACCTTTCCGACCTCAGTCTCTTTCGCCACGTGATCGACGCGGGCTCGATCACGCATGGCGCGGAGCGGGCAAATCTTGCGCTGGCTGCAGCCTCCACCCGAATCCGCAACATGGAAGAGGCTCTAGGGGCGCCCTTGCTTACCCGCAGCCGCCAAGGTGTCACCCCGACGCAGGCCGGGCGCATCCTGCTCGCGCACGCCCGCTCGATGCTCCAGCAGGCCGAGAAGCTGCGCGAGGAGTTAGGCGTCTTCGCCGGCGGCCAGGCCGGCCAGATCAAGGTGCTTTCCAATACCAACGCGCTCACGGAGTTTTTGCCCGAGGCGCTCGCCTCTTTTCTCGCGGCAAATCCGCATGTCAGCATCGATCTCGAAGAACGCCTCTCCGACGAAATCGTGAGCCTGATCGCGGAAGGCGTCGCCGACCTCGGCATCGTCGCGGGCACCGTCGATTCCGGCTCGCTTGAGACCTATCCGTTTCGCCGCGACCGCTTTGTGCTCGTGGTCGCGCACGATCACCCGCTCGCCGTGCGCTCCGCCGTTTCGCTCGCGCAGGTGCTCGACCACGACTTCGTGGGACTCGATCGCGCCTCGGCGCTTCAGCGCTTTCTTGCCGACAAGGCCGCGCGCATCGGCCGGCCGCTGCGGCTGCGGATTCAGCTCCGCAGCTTCGACGCAGTCTGCCGCATGGTGGAGCGCAATGTCGGCATCGGCATCGTGCCGGAAACCACCGCGCGGCGCGCGGCGCTCTCGATGGCGGTGACCTCCGTATCGCTTTCCGATAGCTGGGCCGAGCGCGATCTCACGATCTGCGTGCGCAAACTCGAAGAATTGCCGACGTTTGCGCGCGAACTCGTGACCCACCTGCGCGAGCAGGAGGAGTAGCTTTCTCGTCATGCCCGGCCTTGTGTCGGGCATGACGACGACTATTTGGGAATCAGCGCCCAATAATCGAGATCGAGGATCACGGCTTCGGCGTATTCCTCGCCGCTCTTGTACGGGAAGTCCGCGCAGGGGCGATCCTTGGTTGCGACGGTGCGCAGCCTGAGCGCACCCACATCCTTGCGGCCCGGTACTTCTTTCGCATCCAGCACTTCCGACCATGCGAACACCGTGTCGCCTGCAAACAGCGGCGCGACATGACGCCCGCCGTTGATCGCAGCGACGTGGAATGCATTCGCAAGCCCGCTGAAGGAAAGCGCGCGGCCGAGCGAAATCACGTGGCCGCCGTAGATCAGCCGCTTGCCGAAGCGGTCCGATTTCTGCGCGAAGTTATTGAAATGCACCTTGGCGGTGTTCTGATAGAGCCGGGTCGCGATCTGCTGTTCGGCGTCTTCGACTGTCATGCCGTCGACGTGGTCGATTTTTTCACCCGCCTTGTAATCGCCGAAGCGATGCGCGCTCCCCGCAAGCGCAAAATCGTATTTCGAGACATCGATCGGGGGCAGCGCTGCGCCGAGCTTGTCCGGCGAGATTCCCGTAGGCAGCTTCGGTACCACCGCCTCGGGAGCGGGCGCATTGTTGTCGCGCTTTCGCACCATGACCCAGCGCACATATTGCAGAACTTCCTTGCCGTCCTGATTGAAGCCTGTGGAGCGCACATAAACGACGCCGGAGGTCTTGTTCGCGTTCTCGCGCAAGCCGATCACTTCGGAGGCGGCGCTCAGCGTATCGCCGGGATAAACCGCTGCGAGAAAGCGGCAGTCCGCGTAACCGAGATTGGCGACGGCGTTGAGCGAAATATCGGGGACGGTCTTGCCGAACACGACGTGAAAGACGAGCAGATCGTCGACCGGTGCGCGCGGATAGCCGATCGCTTTCGCGAAGCTCGACGCCGACTGCACGGCGAAGCGCGTGCCGTAGAGCGCGCTATAGAGCGAGACGTCACCCTCGGTAACCGTGCGCGGCGTCGCATGCACAATCTTTTGGCCGGACTTGAAGTCCTCGAAGAAATTGCCGCCATTGGTTTTCATTGCGCGGCTTCCCGTTCCTTGATCGCGTCGGCGACCGCGACCGTGCGCTTCGCAATTTCCGCATGCAGGATTTCATACATGCGGCCGTCGATCTGCAACACGCCCTTGCCCTTGGCTTCCGGCTGTTCGAAAGCGGAGACGACCCTGCGCGCGGTCGCGACTTCTTCCTCGCCCGGCGAGAACGCCTCGTTGCAGGGCGCAATATGCGTCGGGTGAATGATGGTCTTGCCGTCGAAGCCGAGATCGCGCGCCTGCGCGGCCTCTTCCTTCAGTCCGTCGATGTTCGAGATGTCGTTATAAACACCGTCGATCACGTCGATGCCGTAGGCGCGCGCCGCGGCGACGGCATTGGCGAGAAACGGAATCAGCCCCGCGCGTCCGCGCGTGATCTTCGCACGCGTTTCCTTCGCGTAATCGTTGGTGCCGAGAATGAAGACCGAAAGCCGCGTCTTGTCGTTCTTCGCCGTGGCGGCAATTTCCTGAAGCCGGAAGGCGGACAACGCCGTCTCGATCATGATCCAGATGCGGGTGCTTGCGCCCGATCCGGCTTGCGCCAGCGCGCGCGCGATGTCGTTCATCTCGTCGGCCGAGGAAACTTTCGGCACCAGAATGGCGTCGGGGCTCGCTTCGGCCGCCGCTTTGAAATCGTCCATGCCCCAAGGCGTCGAGAATGCATTCACGCGGATCGCGATCTCGCGCTTGCCGTAACCGCCGGCTTTGACCGCGGCGGTCACCTGTTCGCGCGCAGTCTGCTTGGCATCGGGGGCGACCGCGTCTTCGAGATCGAGAATGAGGGCGTCGGCAGAAAGCGTCCGCGCCTTCTCCAGTGCGCGGGCGTTCGAGCCCGGCATGTAGAGCACGCTTCTGCGCGGACGAATTGCGGTCGGCATCTGAAACCCCCGGAACTATCGAGCCATTCTCCTAGCGCCCGTGCATCCCGCATGCCAAGCCCTTGACGCGGCGGCGCGGGTGCTTTCTTTCGTAGGAAACCCGCCACGAGGAACAGATCGCGTGGATTTTCCCGAACGGCTTTCCCAAGGCTATCGCAATTTTCTCACCAACCGGCTGCCCGAAGAGCAGCACCGCTTCAAGGAATTGGCGTCCCGCGGCCAGAAGCCCGAGATCATGGTGATCGGCTGCTGTGACAGCCGCGTCTCGCCGGAGGCCATTTTCGACGCCGCGCCGGGCGAGCTATTCGTCGCGCGCAACGTCGCCAATCTCGTGCCGCCTTATTCGCCGGATGGCGCGACCCGCGCGGTATCCGCTTCGCTCGAATTCGCGGTACAGGCGCTGCGCGTGAAGCACATCGTGGTGCTCGGGCACGCGCAATGCGGCGGCATCGCCGCGCACGCCAACAATATCGAGCCGCTCTCGCCGGGCGACTTCATCGGCAACTGGATGAAGCTGATTGAGCCGGCGGTGCAGAGCATGCCGCGCCGCGCGCATAATGAGAGCGAACGCGATTATCTCACGCGCCTTGAGAAAGCATCCGTGGTACTCACGATGCAGAACCTGATGACGTTTCCTTGCGTCAATATTCTCGCCGGCCGCGGCAAGCTCAAGGTGCACGGCGCCTATTTCGGCGTCGCGGAAGGCGATCTTCTTGTTTATGACGAGAAGTCGAAGAACTTCGTTCCGGTCGCGAAGGCCGAACATGCCGCGGCGATCGCAGCGCCGAGGTTTTAGCGCCCACGTCATCGCCGGACGGCAGCGTCCCGCGAGCAACGCGAGCGGTTCGACGCTGCCTGATCCGGTGATCCATCCGAAAGATCGGCGAATGTTACGCTTCATCATGGATCGCCGGGTCAAGCCCGGCGATGACGAGCGTGAGGTAACACAGCGCACGCCAATACCTCCCCGGTGAAATAATCGAGGGTTGCGGAGCGCCACGAGACGCCACGTTCTTGCTTGCCGCGCCCACACATTCTTCCGGTTGCCCGGATGAAAATGCGCGGGGCGCGTATCGTCTCGCAGCGCTCCACATCGGCTTTTGTCGGACACGGGCCGCGCTTTTCGTGAAGCGCGATTGATGCGCCTCTCCGTCAGCCATGCTCCTGGCAGGCGGTCCTAATGCCGCCGGGCGGAGCCCCGCGCCGTCCCGGGTTACGGCTGCGAACCGCACACGGAGACGCCGGCCGCTTCCCGCATCTCAAAACGCCTCATGAAAGCGCCCTCGAACGGAAACGGCGATAGGAATATAATCCGATAACGCAAGAAGTCAAGATTCTTATGAAGCGGGACGAGCGGCGGCGATCGCAGCGCCGAGGTTTTAGTCATCCTCGTCATCACCGGACGGCAGCGTCCCGTGAGCGTAAGCGAGCGGTCCGACGCTGCCTGATCCGGTGATCCATTGGAAAGATCAAAGAACTTTGCAGTTCAGCATGGATCGCAACAGAACTCGCGCTTGCGCGAGTTCTGAATTCTAAAATGTCGTCAAGCCCGGCCATTGTTTCTTGTCATTCCGGGGCGCGAGCAAAGCGAGCGAACCCGGAATCCAGGATCACACCCATCGGCTTTGCGATTTCGCTCTGGATTCCGGATCGGCGCTTCGCGCCGTCCGGAATGACAGGGTGCTTACGCCGCCTTTTTCTTCGGCTGCACCAGCTTGCGATTGACGAGCACTTCCGCGATCTGGATCGCGTTCAGCGCGGCACCCTTGCGCAGGTTGTCCGAGACGCACCAGAAGTTCAGGCCGTGCTTCACGGTCTTGTCTTCGCGGATGCGCGAGATGTAGGTCGCGTCTTCGCCGGTCGCTTCGAACGGCGTGATATAGCCGCCGTCTTCCTGCTTATCGACGACGAGAATACCCGGCGCTTCGCGCAGGATATCGCGTGCCTGATCGGCGCTGATCGGATTCTCGAACTCGACGTTCACCGCCTCCGAGTGACCGACGAACACCGGCACGCGCACGCAGGTCGCCGTGAGCGCGATTTTCGGATCGAGAATCTTCGCGGTCTCCGCCGACATCTTCCACTCTTCCTTCGTGTAGCCGTCCTCGCGGAACACGTCGATGTGCGGAATGACGTTAAACGCGATGCGCTTCGTGAACTTCTCGGGCTCGACCGAGTCGTTCACGTAGATCGATTTCGTCTGGTTGAAGAGCTCGTCCATCGCGTCCTTGCCGGCGCCAGAGACCGACTGATAGGTCGCGACCACGACGCGCTTGATTTTCGCGGCATCGTGCAACGGCTTCAGCGCGACTACGAGCTGCGCAGTCGAGCAGTTCGGGTTCGCGATGATGTTCTTCTTCGTATAGCCGGTGACGGCGTCCGCGTTCACTTCCGGAACGATCAGCGGCACATCGGCGTCGTAGCGGAAACAAGACGAGTTATCGATCACGACGCAGCCCTGCTTGCCGATCTTCGGCGACCATTCCTTGGAAACGGAAGAGCCCGCCGACATCAGGCAGAAATCGGTGTCCGAGAAATCGAAATGCTCGAGCGCTTTGCATTTCAGCACGCGGTCGCCGTAAGAGACCTCGACGCCGAGCGAGCGGCGCGACGCAAGCGCCACGACCTCGTCCGCGGGAAACCCGCGCTCGGCGAGAATGTTGAGCATTTCGCGGCCGACATTTCCCGTCGCGCCGACTACGGCAACCTTGTAACCCATTGTTCGTACTGGCCGCGAAAACGCGGCACTCCTCTCACGTAGACCGGAATGCGGCCGCGTTCTACGCGAGAAGGAGATCAACGCCAAGTCTTCAAGAACAAGCCTCGCTACCCGCGGGGCAGCCAGACGCGCGAATAAGCCGGAAACAGGCGGCTTTATTGCTTCAGAAACGGGTTCTGGAACTGGCGGTTCTGTTCCTGCTTCGGCGGGTAGGTCTTCGCGAGATAATTCAGGATCAACTCGCGGTCCTTGCCCTCCAATTTCGGCATGCCGTGGCGCTCGGTCATGTAATTGATGGTCTCGTTCCAGCGCTCGCGCGTGAGCCCCTGATTGGCGACGAGCCGGAAGGCGTGGCAGCCGGCGCAGGCATAAAAAGCATCGTCCCTGCCCGGCCCAGCCGGAAAGTTGTCCGGGTCTTCGGCCTGCGGCACGAATTGCGGTTGCTGCTGCGCGATCGCGGACACACCCGCGAAAGCAACGACCACAAGCAGGCCTGCGAAAAGCGAGCGGACGGCAAATGCCGCCCGCTTTTTCGTGTTCACTTTCATTGCCTCAACCGATCAGCACCGCGACACGGTGGAAGGGGTTCGAGCCGTAACCCTGCGGATTCCAGTTCGCCGCGACATGCGGCTGCGCCTTGCCGTTCTGGTCGGTCGCCTTGGCCCACACTTCGTAATAGCCGTCGCTGGGTACTTTGACGTTCGCAGTCCAGCGCTGCCAGTCGAACTTGTTCTTCGGCGGATTGAGGTTCACCCGCACCCAAGTCTGGCCGAAATCGACCGAAACCTCGACCTGCTTCACCGTGAGATCGCCGGCCCAGCTTGCGCCGCGCAGTTTCAGTTCGCGCGTGCCGGCGGCGAGCTTGCTGCCGTTCGCAGGCGAGGTGATGATCGAGCGCACCAACATCGACTCGAGAATTCTGAAATTCTTCGGGTCTTCCTTCGCGCCCGGCACCATCGGGTTGATCGGCACGCGATAATTGGTGCCGAGCATGCCGGGCCCGTCATGCTCCTTGTCGCGGATCGTGATCTTGGTGACCCACTTGTGCGAGACAGAGCCCGCCCAGCCCGGAATGATCAGCCGCAGCGGGCCGCCATGCACGTTTTCGAGCGGCTTGCCATTCATCGCCCATACCAAGAGCGATTGCGGCTCCATCGCTTTCGCCATGCGCACGCCGCGCGACAGCGTCAGCTGCTTCGGATCGCCGGAGAGATGCGCGTCGGCGCCGTAATTCGCGGTGTAGACGCCGGACGGCTTCACGCCAGCGGTTTTCAAGACATCCGCGAGCGAAACGCCGGTCCATTCCGCGCAGCCCGCGCCGCCGTTGTTCCACTGGTTGCCGCGCGCGGTCGGTGAGAAGAAGCCGCGGCCGTTGCCGCCGCATTCGAGCACCATGCGGAGCGTCTGCGGTTTGTAGTTTTTCTTCAGATCGCCGAGCGAAATTTCGAGCGGTTTGTTCACTTCGCCGTCGATAGCGAGCTTCCACGTATCCGGCGCGGCAACGGTCGCGGGCGGATTGCCGTTGTTGCGGATGAAGAACTTCGCGGTCGGCGTGGTGTCGTCGTCGAGCAGGCTCTCGGGCGTTTCCGCGACCAGCGGGCGGTCGCCGAGCACGACGAGATTCTTGTCCTTGCCGGGAAAATCCAGGAGCTGCGGGCCTTTTTTCTCCGGGGGCGCCGGCGGCGTGGCTTGCGCGAAAGCCGCGGGCACGAAGCCCGCAGGCATGTTCTGCGAAAACGGAATCGTGCCGCCGACCATGGCGCCCATCGCGGCAACACCCGCACCGCCTAAAAATCCGCGGCGCGAAGTTCCGGTCTTGCGGTTGTAGAGCAGCGCATCGGCGCGCTCCGGATCGTCACGATAGAGTTCTTCGAGCGAGCGCTCGCGCTTCTTCATGGCTTCCTCCGCGTCCCGCTTACGGCGGGCGTTGTTATTTCTTTTTTTGAGGAGCGCTTACGGCAACTCCATCGCGGAGAAGCGTAGTGCTTCGCGCGCGGCACTCAACATGCAGCGCAACAACGCAGCCGCGTTAATTCACGTTCAATCGAATCCGATGAACTGGATTCGCGCCATAGCCGTGTGGATTCCAGCCTTGTGCTTCGTTCGGCTGTGCTTTGCCCGCGCTGTCGGTCGCGCGCGACCAGATTTCGAACGCACCGGAAACCGCAAAAGAAACGGACGCCGTGAACCGTGTCCAGTCGTAAGCGTTCTTCGGCGGCGAAAGCTCAGCCTGTTGCCACGACGCGCCTTTGTCGTTGGAAATCTCGACGAGCCGCACGGTCTGGTCGCCGGTCCAGGCCGCGCCGCGAACTGTGACGGATTTCCCCACGCGTGCGCCGTCTTCCGGCGAGGTGATAATCGAGCGCACCGGCATGGATTCAAGATCGACGAACGTCATCGGATCGAACTTGTCGCCATGCATCATCGGCGCTTTCGGAACGCGATAGTGCCACGGGTCCATCAGCGTGCCGTCATGGCGATCCTTGCGGATGAGTATGCGCGTGAGCCATTTGTGCGAGACCGAGCCGACCCAGCCCGGCACGATCAGCCGCAACGGGAATCCGTGCACAGGCAGCAAATCGTTTCCGTTCATCGCAAACACGAGCAACGTGTTTTCGTCCATCGCTTTTGCGATCGGTATGCCGCGCGAGATCGGTGGCGTCGGATGCTGCGCGTCGAGCGCGGGATCGGCCCCGAAATGTCCGGTGAAGCGCGCGGTTTCCTTCAAGCCCGCGGCCTGCAACACATCGCGCAGCCTGACACCGCTCCATTCCGCGCAGCCCGCGCCGCCGTGATGCCACTGCACCCCTTCCGCTTCCGGTGAGAAGAATGCGCGCCCGTTGCCGCCGCATTCGAGCACCATGCGCTGCGTGACGGGCCGGAATTTCGATTTGATCTCGCCGAGCGACAAGATGAGCGCGCTGTTCACTTCGCCGTCGATGGAAAGCGTCCAGCGCAGAGGATCGTCGGTCGCAGGAACGACCTTGCCGTTGTTGCGGATGAAAAATTTATCGGTCGGTGTGGTGTCGTCATCGAGCGCTTCCGGCCGGGTTTCGGCGACCAAAGGCTTCTCTTCGATGACAAAAACGCCCGGGTCCTTTCCTGCCAGTGCGGGATCGGCGGAAGGCGTTTTCGGTCTGATTCGGGTCAATTCCGTACTTGCCGCCTGCGACGGGCGCCGCCGCCCCTTGGCTCAACCTAGTGGCACGCTGGCCCCGGCTCAATGCGGCGGCTTGTGTGGCTTTCAGCCACTAGGCCCGGAAACCTGTTCCGGGCTAAAAGGTTAGTAGATTTGACGTTTCAGTGAGGAAGTCATGCGTTTCGCGCCGATTTTTGCTCTGCTCGCCGGTTTCTCGATTTTGGCGGCCAGCGCCTACGAGGTCGAAGCCCAGCAGCTTCGCGAACGCCAGCCGCGCGTCATCGTCAAGAAGCGCAGCTACCTTGACGCGGGCACCGAGGTGAAGCCGCTCTCGAAGAACTATCACTCGCACATCTTCGACAATAACTGGCAGTACTCGACCCTCGGCCCGGACAACACTGGCGCGCGCATTCCGCTGCCGCGGATGTTCGACCTGCCGAACTTCTGATTTCTTCTCCAGAGCCGAAATAAAAAAAGCGCCGGGTGTTCTGCCCGGTGCTTTTTGTTTGTCGTGGTGCGGAGAAAGTTACGCCGCGAGTTTGTCGAGCTCAGCCAGAATCGCGTCGCCCATGTCCTGCGTGGACACGATCTTGGTCGCCGACCCGCGGATATCCGCAGTGCGGTGGCCGCTCGCCAGCACGTTCGCGATCGCTTCCTCGATCTGGTCCGCGACCTTGCCCATGCCGAAGGAGTAGCGCAGCGCCATGCCGAGCGAGCCGATCATCGCGATCGGATTTGCCATGCCGCGCCCCGCGATGTCCGGCGCCGAGCCGTGCACGGGCTCATAGAGCGCGCGGCGCTTTTTCGTCTTCGGATCGACTTCGCCGAGCGAGGCCGACGGCAGCATGCCGAGCGAGCCGGTGAGCATCGCCGCCACGTCCGAGAGCATGTCGCCGAACAGATTGTCGGTGACAATCACGTCGAACTGCTTCGGGTTGCGCACAAGCTGCATGCCGAGCGCGTCCGCGAGCTGATGCTCGAGCTCGACATCCTTGTATTCGCGCTGATGCACTTGGGTAACGACTTCATGCCACAGCACGCCCGACTTCATCACGTTCCGCTTTTCCGACGACGTGACCTTGTTCTTTCGCGCTTTTGCGAGATCGAAGGCCACGCGTGCGATACGCTCGATTTCGTAGGTGTCGTAGACCTGCGTATCGATGGCGCGCTTCTGGCCGTTGCCTAAGTCAGTGATCGTCTTCGGCTCGCCGAAATAGACGCCGCCGGTCAGCTCACGCACGATCACGATGTCGAGGTTCTCGACCAGTTCGCGCTTGAGCGACGAAGCGTCGGCAAGCGCCGGATAGCAGATCGCCGGACGAAGGTTGGCGAACAGCGCGAGGTCCTTGCGGAGGCGCAAGAGCCCCGCTTCCGGACGCACGTCATACGGCACCTTGTCCCACTTCGGACCGCCGACCGCGCCGAAAATCACGGCGTCGGACGCCATCGCCTTCTTCATGTCGTCTTCGGAGATCGCCTTGCCGTGCGCGTCGTAGGCCGCGCCGCCGACCAGGCCTTCCTCGATGTTGAAGGTGGCAAGCCCCCGCTTCTCGATCCAGTCGAGCACGCGCCTCGCCTGCGCCATGACTTCGGGACCGATGCCGTCGCCCGGCAGCAGAAGCAGATTGAATGTCGGCATGAATTACTCGCTTACTGAGTTGAATTTGGTCTCATGGTTCGAGGCGTTCCTGCGCCTCATCCTGCGGAGGCGCGAAGCGCCATCTCGAAGGATGGCGCAGGAACTCCTCACCATGAGGATTTTTCTTACGCCCAAGGCCGCGCGGCCGCGTTCTTCTTCTCGAACGCGTCGATGCTCGATTTCTTTTCCATCGTGAGCCCGATGCCGTCGAGACCGTTCAGCATGCAATGCTTCTTGAACGGATCGAGATCGAACTTGATCACGCCGCCGTCCGGCCCGCGGATTTCTTGGCGCTCGAGATCGACGGTCAGCGTCGCGTTGGCGCCGCGCTCGGCGTCGTCAAACAGCTTTTCGAGATCGTCCTTCGAGACCACGATCGGCAAGAGGCCGTTCTGGAAGCAGTTGTTGTAGAAGATGTCCGCGAACGAGGTTGAGATCACGCAGCGGATGCCGAAATCCATCAAGGCCCAGGGCGCATGCTCGCGCGAGGAGCCGCAGCCGAAATTGTCGCCGGCCACCAGAATCTTCGCGCCCTTATAGGCGGGCTTGTTCAGCACGAAGTCCGGGTTGTCGGAGCCGTCGTCCTTGTAGCGCATCTCCGAGAACAGGCCCTTGCCGAGGCCCGTGCGCTGGATCGTCTTCAGATACTGCTTCGGGATGATCATGTCGGTGTCGACATTGATGATCCGCAGCGGTGCCGCGACGCCAGTGAGGGTCGTGAATTTTTCCATGACAGAAGTCCGTAACAGGCGGATTTGGCCGTTCCTGTCCCACATCGGCCCCATGACGATCAAGGGCCTCCGGCGTCGCCGCCGGAGGCCCTCGAGAACGGCCTTATTTGAAGGCTTTTAGCGCTTGCGCTTCGCCCGCGCCGGTGCGCCGGAGAAGTAGCCGACGCCCTTGAGCTTCAGCAGGAACATCGGCCACAGGATCAGAAGGATGCCGAGCACCACCGCCCAGATGAGATCGTTCTGGGCGAGCGTCTGCGTCTTGTAGACGTGCCAGGCGAGCGGCAGGAACAGGAAGATGCCGGAGATCACGCCGGGCGAGAATTTTCCGCGGTTCGCGAGCATCGGCAGCAGGTGGAAGAAGATCACGTTGATCAGAAGCAGCGTTGCGAACGCCACGACCAGCGTCGGCCCCATCGCCGTGCCGGACAGCATCGCCGCCGTCAGGCCGAGAATGAGGATGGCGGCCTCGGTGATGACATATTGGTCCCAGCCGAGCGAAATATTCATCGTCTTACGCGCCCAGTCGTACCAGCCGAGGATGTGCTCCTCGACGACATGCAACGCATAGGCTGCTACTGCGAGCCACGCTAATACGGTGAGTGACATGGCGTTCCCCTTTGCGAATCAATTTCGTGATTCCGAATCACAAACGCGCGGAGAGGTACCACTTTGGTCTAAGGCCCGATAGCGGGCGCCTGTTGCACTGCACTAACGGGCATCGGCGTCGGCCAGCGCCTCAATGCGCTCCATGTCTTCGTCCGACATGCCGAAGTGATGGCCGATTTCGTGTACCAGCACATGGGTAACGAGGTGGCCGAGCGTCTCCTTGTGCTCGGCCCAGTAGTCGAGGATCGGCCGGCGATAAAGATAAACGTGGTTAGGAAGCCGTCCGGACTCCGCGACATCACCGTCCTGCGCAAGTCCGACTCCCGAAAACAGCCCCAGGAGATCGAACGGGCTCTCGGCATTCATTTCCTTGAGCACGTCGTCGTCCGGGAAATCCACGACCTGGATCACGACGCCCTTACAGAGCATGCGGAAATTTTCCGGTAGCCGCGCATAAGCCTCCGCTGCCATGTGCTCGAACTCGGCAAGCGAGGGCGCGGCGAGCGCGTTCCAGTCCGTACTAGTGCGGGTGTACTCGTGAGACATTCCTGAAGTTCCCATGCCGGCGCGCGTTCCTTCAAGCCTCATTCTGGCCACGTTCCTGAACCCGTTATGAATGACGATCTCAGCGGTGGTTCAGCACTTCTTTGTAATTCTTGCCTATCGGTCCGCGCATACACACGGACGACGAACAAAAATCGAGAGGAAAAAAACTATGTTGAGGGCCCTTGTCCTAACGATTGCCGCCGCAGGCGCGATCGGCATCGCCACTTCAGCCACGCCGGCGAATGCTCGCATCGCTGTAGGCCCCACGGCTCCCGCCGTGGAGTCGAATAAGGTCGATGTCCGCTGCTGGCACAACCGCCATTCGTCGCGCTGGCACTGCCGCAACCGGCATCACTACGTACAACCCTACTACCAGCCTTACTATCAGCCCTTCTACGTGCAGCCCTATTGGGGCCATGGCTATCATCACCGCCGTCATCACCCTCATCACTAATGACAACGGCCAAGCGGGCGCCGCAAATTGCGCCCGCTTCTTCTGACTCGTCGCAGGAACAAAGTCCCTTCTCGGCAATTTTCATCTGAGAAAGAAACAGGAGGACCGCATTAAAAACCTGATCCTTGCGCTTGCCGCCGCCGGAGCCATCGCGCTTTCGGTTCCGGCACCGGCTTCCGCCGGCTACTTCACTGGCCTACGGGCAGCACCTGTCGATGCAGGACCGGTCGAAGTGCAGCGGCGCTGCTGGCACCGGCGCCATTCGTCGCGCTGGCAGTGTCCTGGCGGACATCACCGGTGGGAATCGCGCCACCGGGGCTGGTAACCACGAAGACATAACAAATGAAACAGGCGCTCTCGTTCGAGCGCCTGTTTTACCATCTCGGCTTACCATACCGGCGGCTTTCGCTTTCTCCCGCGCGCCATAGAAGAAATACTGGCCGCAAGAATTCGTTAACAGGGGAAAGCGACCACAATGAAAAATCTCATGCTCGCGCTCGGCTTCGCTGGCGCAATCGCGCTCGCGGCTTCTGCGCCCGCGGAAGCGCGCGTGACCGCGCTGAAAGCGCCGTCAGTCGAAGCGAACGCGCTCGCCGTGAATTGCCCGTACTACGAGAAGTGGCGCTGCAATCACGCGAACCACAAACCTCAGCACATGCATAAGCATCACCACCACTCGCATCGTCACCATTATGCGCATCGCTTTCATGTGCAGCGCCACAACTACGCGCAGCGCTACGCCTACGCACAGCGCTACAACTACGCACAGCGCTACAACTACGCCGCGCAGCCGCAATACAACTACGCCCAGCCGCAATACTACGCCGCGCAACAGCAGCAGACTTACGCGCAGCCTTACGCCTATGCGGTGACGACCTACTACTACACGCAGCAGCAGACGCAGCCGGTATACGTGCAGCCGCAGGTGACCTACGCGCAGCCGCAATACAACTACGCCCAGCCAAAATACTACGGCGTGGGCCTCAACTTGAGTTCGAGTCTCAATCTTGGTGTCGGCGTCACAACCGGTCACCAGCACCATCATCGCCACGGCTACCATCAGCAGCAGAACTGGCAGTATCAGCCGCAAGTTCAGCAGAACGACGTGATCTACTCGCGTCACTAACTGCGAATTCACAGACGACAGAAACGGGTGCTCAACCGATCTCGGGTCTACCCGAGATCGGCAATATCTAATGACCAAGTCGGATAAACCCGACTTGGTTGGGCGCCCGTTTTACATTTGAATTACGCACGCAGAGCAATTACGACTGAGCGATGAAATCAATCCGGCTCATCGTCCTTGCGTTCGCGCTGTTCTTCGCCGCCGCGCCGATGGAACTCTCGCGTGTTGAGGCGCAACAAGTCTGCCATCACTACCGCTGGTCGTCGCAGCGTGCCTGCACGAGCGCGAAGACACTTCGCTTCGTAGCTAGACCACCGCTCTATTATCCCTCACGCTACTTCGGCAGGCCGCACTACTACTATGAGCAGCGCCTTTACTGGAGCAGGCAGTGGCACGCATACAATCGCTGGTATGGCTGGCCATACCGCTACTGGTGAGAGCAAAAGAAAACGGGCGCTTCAGAAAAGGGCGCCCGTTCTACTTTTGAATTTTGTTTTCGCTCAGTGCTTCGGCCACGAGCGCACGTCGACGAAGTGCCCGGCGATCGCCGCAGCCGCCGCCATCGCGGGCGAAACAAGGTGGGTACGGCCCTTATAGCCCTGACGGCCTTCGAAGTTGCGGTTGGACGTCGAGGCGCAACGCTCTTCGGGTTTCAGTTTGTCCGGATTCATCGCAAGACACATCGAGCAGCCTGGCTCGCGCCATTCGAAACCGGCGGCCTTGAAGATCTTGTCGAGCCCTTCCTGCTCGGCCTGCGCCTTCACCAGACCCGAACCCGGCACGATCATCGCGCTCACCGCGTCATGCACTTTCTTGCCGTCGACGATCTTCGCGACCATGCGAAGGTCTTCGATGCGGCCGTTGGTGCAGGAGCCGATGAAAATTTTATCGAGTTTGATGTCGGTGATCTTGGTGCCCGCCTTGAGGCCCATGTAATCGAGCGCGCGTTGCTTGGCGATGCGCTGATTTTCTTCAGAGAGCTTCGCGGGATCGGGCACCACACCGCTGATCGACACGACGTCTTCCGGGCTCGTGCCCCAGGACACGATGGGCGGCAGCGCCGCGCCGTCGAGTTTCACTTCGCGGTCGAAATGCGCGCCGTCGTCCGTATGCAGCGTTGCCCAGTAGCGCATCGCGGCATCCCAGTCGCCGTTCTTCGGCGAGCGCGGACGGCCCTTGAGATATTCGAACGCCTTCTCGTCCGGCGCGATCATGCCGGCACGCGCGCCGCCTTCGATCGACATGTTGCACACCGTCATGCGGCCTTCCATCGAAAGCGCGCGCATCGCTTCGCCCGCATATTCGATGACGCTCCCGGTTCCGCCGGCAGTACCGATCTCGCCGATGATCGCGAGAATGATGTCTTTCGCGCCGACGCCTTCCGGCGGCTTGCCGTCTACCGTCACGCGCATGTTTTTCGCTTTTTTCTGGATCAGCGTTTGCGTGGCTAACACATGCTCGACTTCCGAGGTGCCGATGCCGTGCGCGAGCGCGCCGAATGCGCCGTGCGTCGAGGTGTGGCTGTCGCCGCAGACGATGGTCGTGCCGGGCAGCGTGAAGCCCTGCTCCGGCCCGATGATATGCACGATGCCCTGACGGCGGTCGTGCTCGTTGAAATAATCGATGCCGAATTCTTTCGCGTTATTCGCGAGCGCCTCGACCTGCGTGCGCGATTCCGGGTCCGCAATGCCTTTCGAGCGGTCGGTGGTCTGGATGTTGTGGTCAACCACGGCAAGCGTCTTTTCCGGCGCGCGCACCTTGCGCTTCGCCATGCGCAGGCTTTCGAATGCCTGCGGGCTCGTCACTTCATGCACGAGGTGGCGGTCGATATAGAGCAGGCAGGTGCCGTCCGGCTGCTGATCGACGAGGTGATCGTCCCAGATTTTGTCGTAGAGAGTGCGCGGTTTCATAAGATGGCTCTTGGCTAAGTCTGATCGAAGCGGGTGAAAGTTACGCGCAAAAGCGCGGCTACCGCTTAAAGCGCCGCTTGGATCGAAGCGGTCAGCCGGCCGAAGAAGCGCGACGGCAGACGCGAGTGGTCGCGCAGCACGACAAAGGTCAGCGGGCGCGCAGCGCCTGCATTTCCTGTGGGTTCCATCGTCGCGGTCTTCGGCATAGCGCTCATATAGACCCGCCCCCGAGGTCCCGCAATTACCCCAATTCGAGGAGAACGGCCTCGGGCGGAGAACCAAACCGAACCGGCAGAAAGGTGCAGCCGAGACCGCCGGACACTACAAGATGCCGGTTCTCCTCGACGATGTGCCCGTAAGCGTAGCGCTGCCCGAAACGCGAGGGCACCACCGGGGCTCCGAAAAAGGGCAGACGGATTTGCCCGCCGTGGGTGTGCCCGCAGAGCGTGAGCGACACGCGCTCGGAGACTTGCGGAAAGATATCCGGCTCGTGCGCGAGCAGGATTACCGGGGAGTCGTCGGTGATCGCGCGCATGGTCTTCGGCAGATCGTGCACGCCCCGGTAGCCGGTGCGCGCATTTCCGTAAGCCAACTGATCGCCGAGACCCGCCAGCCAAAATTGCGTTCCGTCCGGCGCTCTCAGTTTGAGCGCTTCGTTCTCGAGGACAGGGATGCCGTTGTTCTCTAGTCCTTTCCGCACGCCTTCCGGGTTCTCCCACCAGTCGTGATTGCCGAGCACCGCGAACTTGCCGATCGGCGCCTCTAACTTCGCGAGCGCGGCGGTCCAGTCTTCGATTTCGACGGCCGCAGTCTTGAAACGATGGATTCCGGAAACATAATCTCCGAGCAAAACTACGAGATCCGGCTTCAGTGCATTCGTGACCCGCACGATTTCCTCGATGCGCGGCAGCGGCATCCAGGGATCGCAGGCGTGCAGATCGGCGAGTGCCGCGATCCGTAACGGCTTGCCGGTCTTCGGCCAAAGCGGCGGGATGAAGCGATAGGTTGTGGTGACAAGCCGGTAGCGCGGCTCGAACAAGGCGTAAGAAAACATGCCCGCGCCGCCAAGGAAGGCGCCGCCGAGCAGGCTGAAGAACGTGCGTCTTGAGATCATGGAAGATCAGTCGAGCTTGTCTTCCAGCGTGATCATCGTTCCGCGCGTGAGCTGCGCGGCAACCTTCCGGCCTTCGTCCTCGTTGAATTTCGTGTTCGCGCGAATGATGCCGCCGGAAATTTTCTCGACCAGGCGCGCCTTCAAAAGCACGGTCGAGCCGACGCGGATTTCGATGCTACGCCCGACATTGCGCTGCGTAAAATTTTCGAACGCGGTCTTGCCTTCGGGCGTAAGCTCGATCGTGACCACGACTTCGTTCGTGGTCTTGTCGCGCTCCACCGAGGAGGATTGGACTTCGACATTGATGGACTCGGCACAAGCCGGAATCGAAAGCGTGGCCGCCAGGAAAGCGGCCAGCAGAGCGAAGCAGGCATGACGGATATTCTTCATCACGAGTAAAACTCCTCTCGCCCGATCCGGTTGCCTCAAGCTTCCGTAAATAAAAAGGCCGGCGGGAATGCGCCGGCCTTTCTGAACTCTTCGTGAGGATAAGCTTACTTCTTGCCGCCGCCCTTGGCGGCGCGAATTGCGCCCTTTTCGGCCTTCGGCTTTTCTTTCTTGATCTTCTCGGCTTTGGGAGCCGCGGCCTTAATCGCCGCGGCTTCGGCGTCCATCGCGGCGGCAGCCGCGTCCTGACGCTCGACGATGCGGGCGCGCTTGCCTTCGAGATCGCGCAGATAATAGAGCTTCGCGCGGCGAACCTTGCCGCGGCGGACGACTTCGATCGAATCGATATTCGGCGAATAGACCGGGAAGACGCGCTCGACGCCTTCGCCATAGGAAATCTTGCGAACCGTGAAGCTCTCCTGCAGCCCGCCGCCGGAGCGCGCGATGCACACGCCTTCATAGGCCTGCACGCGCGAGCGCTCGCCTTCCTTGATGCGGACGTTCACGATCAACGTGTCGCCCGGCTGAAACTTCGGGATCGGTTTGCCCTTGGTGACGCGGGCAATTTCTTCTTTTTCGATGGTCTGAATGAGGTTCATGACAGTTAGCTCCGCGCCGCTAAATCCGGCGCCGGGAAGTGAATTCCATAACGGGATGGGCGGGGTCTATAGGGGAAGATTCCGGCCTTGTCATGCCTTTTTGCCCCCTTTCGGAGGCCAAAGGTCGGGCCGGCGGGCGGCGGTTAACTTCTCGGCCTCGGAACGGCGCCAGGCAGCTACTTTGGCGTGGTCGCCGGAAGTCAGAATCTCCGGAATTGGCACCCCTTCGAACTCCTGCGGCCGGGTGTATTGGGGGTATTCGAGCAGGCCGTCGGAGAAGCTTTCGTCGGCCCCGGAGGTCTCGTCGCCCATGACGCCGGGCAAGAGCCGGACACAGGCATCGAGCAGCACGAACGCACCGATCTCGCCACCCGAAACTACGTAGTCGCCGACCGAGATTTCCTCGAGCTGGCGCGCCGCGATGATCCGCTCATCGACGCCTTCGAAGCGTCCGCAGACGAGAACGACGCCCGGACCGCTCGAAAGCTCGCGCACTTTGGCCTGCGTCAGCGGAGCGCCACGGGGAGAAAGCAAAATGCGCGGGCGCGGGTCGTCCTTCGGCGAGGCGGCGTCGATCGCTTTTGCGAGAATATCCGCGCGCATCACCATGCCAGGCCCGCCGCCCGATGGCGTGTCGTCAACGGTGCGGTGCTTGTCGGTGGCTGACGCACGAATGTCGTGCGCTTGCAGCGACCAGACGTTGTTCGCAAGCGCCTTGCCAGCGAGCGAAACGCCTAACGGCCCCGGAAACATTTCTGGGAAAAGCGTGAGAACGGAAGCGCGCCACATTACTTCCTCCTCCCCCTTGAGGGGGAGGTCGATCGCGCATCGCGCGATCGGGTGGGGGTGTCCCCCGTTTCGCTTTCGACCCCACCCCGGCGGCTTCGCCGCCGGCCCTCCCCTTCCAGGGGAGGGATGTTTTTCTTCTCTTCAAACAATCCAGCCGTCGGTTCGATCACGATGCGCCCGCCTTCGATGTCCACTTCCGGCACGAACTGATCGATAAAGGGAATGAGCGTGCCGGATTTTTTTTGCGGCTCAGCGACTTCGATCAGATCGCTCGCGCCGTAGTTCCGCACCGCGATGACAACGCCGTAGGATTTTCCGGACTTGTCTTCGACGCGCAGCCCGATCAGGTCCGCGTGGTAGAACTCGCCATCTTCCTTGATTTCGGGAAGCTTCTCGCGCGAGACGAACAATTCGATGTTCGTCAGCAACTCCGAAGCATTGCGGTCATTCACGCCGTCGAACTTCGCGACGAAGTGCCCCTTGGCCGGGCGAAGCGAGGCGACACGGAATTTCTTCGTGCCGTCCTCGCTTGTGAGTTCGCCAAACGAAAGGATCGCGTCCGGGCCTTCGGTGAAGACCTGCAATCGCACCTCGCCGCGCAGGCCATGCGCGGCGCCGATCTTTGCGACGCAGACGCGATCCGCCATAGTCGCCCGCGATTAGCTCGCAGCCGGCGCTTCGGCGGCCGGAGCGGCGGCAGGTGCCGCGGCAGGGGCGGCGGCTTCCGCGGCCGCTTCTTTCTTCGGCTTCGCCTTTTGCGGATTGTTGCGCGCCTTGCGCTTCAGGAGACCGGCGGCATCCAGGAAGCGCATGATGCGATCCGACGGCTGCGCCCCCTTCGAGAGCCAGTACTTGATGCGCTCGAGTTCGAGCTTCACGCGCTCCGGGGAATCCTTCGGCTTCTTCGGATCGTAGGTGCCGACGCGCTCGATGAAGCGGCCGTCGCGCGGGAAGCGCGAGTCGGCAACGACGAGGCGGTAGAACGGACGCTTCTTCGCGCCCGCGCGGGAAAGACGGATAACAACGGACATTTCAGTTTCCTTTCAGGTGACTACTTTTTCTTGTGTGGGTTCACGCCGCCGAGCCCCGGCAGGCCGGGAAATTTCGGAGGCAGGTTGGAAAGACCGGGAAATTGCGCGGGCAGTTTTCCTGCGTCGGGCATTTTCTCGGCGAGTTTCTGGATGTCTTCCTGGTTTGGCATCTGGCCGGGGCCCATGCCGAGCATGTTGCCCAAGCCCGCGAGCATGCCGCCGCCTTTGCCGCGGCCCATCGACTTCATCAGGTCGGCCATCTGCCGGTGCATCTTCAGAAGACGATTGATCTCTTCGACCTTCGCGCCCGAGCCGGCGGAGATGCGGCGCTTGCGCGAGGCTTTCAGAATGTCGGGATTGCGCCGCTCCTGCGGCGTCATGGAATCGATGACCGCCTTCTGCCGCTTCAAGAGGCCGTCATCGACGTTCATGTTCGCCATTTGATTCTTCATCTTGGCGACGCCGGGCATCATGCCCATGAGGCCCGAAAGCCCGCCCATCTTGCTCATCTGGTCGAGCTGATCGCGTAGATCGGAAAGGTCGAACGAGCCCTTCCGCATCTTTTCGGCAGCCGCCTGCATCTTCGCGGCGTCGAGATTTTCCGCCGCCTTTTCGACCAGGCCGACCACGTCGCCCATGCCGAGGATGCGGCCCGCGATGCGCACTGGATCGAAATCTTCGAGCGCGTCGAGCTTTTCGCCGACACCGATCAGCTTGATCGGCTTACCGGTGACTGCGCGCATGGAGAGCGCGGCACCCCCGCGGCCGTCGCCATCGACGCGCGTCAGCACGATGCCGGTCACGGCAAGCTTCGCGTCGAATGCGCGCGCGGTGTTCACTGCGTCTTGGCCCGTTAACGCATCGGCGACGAGTAGAATTTCGTGAGGCTTGGCGAGCGCGGCAACGTCGGCTGCTTCCTGCATCAGCTCTTCATCGACAGTGACGCGGCCCGCGCTATCGAGCATCACGACGTCGTAACCGCCGCGCCGCGCTTCGGAGAGAGCGCGCTTGGTGATCTCGACTGCGTTCTGCCCTTCGACGATCGGGAGCGTATCGACGCTGACCTGTTTGCCGAGGACAGCGAGTTGCTCTTGGGCTGCCGGACGGCGCACGTCTAACGACGCCATCAGAACTTTCTTCTTCGCGCGCTCTTTCAGGCGCTTCGCGATCTTGCCGGTGCTCGTGGTTTTGCCCGAACCCTGCAGGCCGACCATCAGGATCGCGACCGGCGGTTGCGCGGCAAGATCGATCGGCTTCGTATCCGAGCCGAGTACGGCAACGAGTTCGTCGTGGACGATCTTCGCGATCATCTGGCCAGGAGTTACCGAGCGGATGATTTCCGCTCCGACCGCGCGCGCCGTCACCTTCTCGACGAAGGCACGCGCCACTTCGAGCGAGACGTCAGCCTCCAAGAGTGCCTGTCGCATGGCGCGCATGGCCTCTGTCACGTCGCTCTCGGTGAGAGCGCCGCGCCCGCGAAGCCTGTCGAGTACGCCGCCGAGGCGGCCGGTCAGGTTCTCGAACATTCGTCTTCCGTTTGCCTCGTCCTGAGGAGCGATCCGAAAGGATCGCGTCTCGAAGGGCGAGGCTCGTTTCTCATCCTTCGAGACGCGGGCTGCGCCCGCTCCTCAGGATGAGGTAGCAGCCAAACGCCGTTCACCCCCGAGGGCGCAACGCGCTGTCGGAGGGTGACCTCCGGGGTCTAAAGCCCCGGTCGGCCGCGAGGAAGTCTCGCGAGGTCGCTTGGTGACAGGACGACTAGGGGCCCGGTGTGTCCAAGTCAAGGAAATCGGGGCTTTTGGGTCCGGATTGGCTTAATCCGGCCGGATCGCCATATATGACCGCAGCATGAGCGCGCTTCTGAACCGCCCCTTTGTGAAGATGAACGGCATCGGCAACGATATCGTCGTCGTCGATCTGCGGGAGGATTCTGCGCCCGTTACCGAAGCCGATGCGCGGGCGATCGCGCGCAAAGATGCCGTGCCGTTCGATCAGCTCATGGCGCTTTATCCGTCTCGCGTCGCGGGCACCGACGCCTTCATCCGCATCTATAATTCCGACGGTTCCGAAGCCGGCGCCTGCGGCAACGGCATGCGCTGCGTGGTCTCGCGCGACGTGAAGCGAACCGGCAAGCGCGATTTCGTTTACGAGACGCGCGCGGGCCTGATCCCCGCGCATTTCGAAAACGAGAACACAATCACGGTCGATATGGGCAAGCCGCGCTTTGACTGGCGCGACATTCCGCTCGCCGAGGAATTCCGCGACACCCGCATGATCGAATTGCAGATCGGGCCGATCGACAAGCCGGTGCTGCACTCGCCTTCGGTCGTCTCGATGGGCAATCCGCACGCGGTGTTCTGGGTCGACGATCCTTACGCCTACGATCTCGAGAAGTTCGGGCCGATGCTCGAGAACCATCCGATCTTTCCCGAGCGCGCGAACATCTCGCTGGCAAGCGTGAAGGATCGCGAGAATATTATTATGCGCACCTGGGAACGCGGCGCGGGCCTAACCAAGGCCTGCGGTTCGGCCGCTTGCGCGGTCGCCGTGTCGGCGGCGCGCACCAAGCGCACCGGACGCAAGGTTCATCTTTCGCTGCCCGGCGGCAGTCTCGAAATCGAATGGCGCGAGAGTGACGATCACGTTTTGATGACCGGGCCGGTCGAATTCGAATTCGAAGGCGTTTTGGATTCGAAGATTCTGAACACGGCATCGGCCGCGTAATGTCCGTTGAGGTCGTCACCTTCGGCTGCCGGCTCAACATCACCGAGTCGGAAACGATCCGCCGGCACGCGCAAGCTGCGAAGCTGGAGAACGCGATCATCGTGAACTCCTGTGCCGTGACTGGCGAGGCGGTGCGCCAAGCGCGCCAGCAAATCCGCCGCATGAAGCGCGAGCGGCCTGACGCGCAGATCGTCGTCACCGGATGCGCGGCACAAACGGAGGCGGACACTTTCTCAGCGATGCCCGAAGTCGCTCGCGTGATCGGCAACGCACGCAAGCTGGATGCCGCGACATGGGCCGCGCCCTTCGGCGCATTGGAGAAAGTGCAGATCGACGATCTCGATTCCATTCGCACCACCGCGCTCCATCTCGTCGACGGGTTTGAAGGCCACACCCGCGCCTTCGTGCAAATTCAGAACGGCTGCGATCACCGCTGCACTTTCTGCATCATCCCCTATGGCCGCGGTCCGTCGCGCTCGGTCGGCGCGGGCGAAGTGGTTTCGCAGATCAGGGCGCTCGTTGAGCGCGGTTATCGTGAAGTCGTGCTGACCGGCGTCGATCTCACTTCATGGGGCAACGATCTCCCCGGCACGCCGAAGCTCGGCACACTCATTCGCCAGATTCTCAAGCATGTTCCTGAATTATCGCGCCTGCGCATATCCTCAATCGATTCCATCGAGGTCGACGACGATTTCCTGCGCGCGCTCGCCGAAGACGAACGCTTGATGCCGCATCTGCACCTGTCACTGCAGGCAGGCGACGATCTCATTCTCAAGCGCATGAAGCGGCGTCATCTCGCACGCGATGCCGTTCGCTTCACCAAAGAAGCACGCCGTCTGCGTCCCGATATCGTCTTCGGCGCGGATTTCATCGCGGGCTTCCCGACCGAAACCGAAGTGCGCTTCGAAAACACGCTGCAGCATGCTGAAGACTGCGGCCTTACGTTTCTGCACGTGTTTCCGTTCTCGCCGCGCAAGGGCACGCCCGCCGCGCGTATGCCCCAAGTCGCACGCGACATTGTTAAAGAGCGCGCCGCACGCCTGCGCGCAAAGGGCGATGAGCTGCTGCGTCGTCACTTGGCAAGCGAGGTCGGCAAGTCGCGCCGCGTGCTCGTCGAGCAGAGCGGGATTGAAGGCCGCAGCGAACATTTCATGCCGGTGAAACTTGCGCATAGCTTCGCGCGCGGCACCATCGCGGAAGTACGCATTGCCGGTCATGACGAACGCGGTCTACTGGCGGCATGAGTTTCTGGAAGCGCCTCACCGGCGGTCTCTCCCGCTCCGCTTCGCGCATCGGCGAAGGCCTCTCGCGCATCGGCTTTCGCGGCGCCGATCCGAAGACCTTGCAGGAAGTCGAAGACCTTCTGATCTCCTCTGACATCGGCGTTGAGACCGCATCCAAGATCGTGATGGCGCTGAACGACGGACGGCTCGGCGAGCGCTATGAAGCGGCCGACTTCAAAGCTTTGATCGCAAATGAAGTCGAGAATGTACTCGCAAAAGTGGAGCACCCGCTCGAAATCGCGACTCATAAGCCTTTCGTGATTCTCGCGGTCGGCGTGAATGGCTCGGGCAAGACGACGACGCTCGGCAAGCTGGCGGCGAAGTTTCGCGCGGAAGGCAAGAAGGTGACGCTGGGCGCTGCCGACACTTTCCGTGCCGCCGCCATCGAACAACTCAAGCTCTGGGCTGACCGCACAAATTCCTCGATTGTCGCAAAAGCGCAAGGGTCCGATCCCGCAGGCGTCGCCTTCGATGCGATCACAAAAGCACGAGAGGAGAACGCGGACATTCTCCTGATCGACACCGCCGGGCGCTTGCAGAACAAAGACTCGCTGATGTCTGAACTCGAAAAAATCGTGCGTGTGATCAAGAAGGTCGACGACAGCGCGCCGCACGCGGTGTTGCTCGTGCTCGACGCCACAGTCGGCCAGAACGCGCTCTCCCAGGTCGAGGCGTTCAAACAGACGGCGGGCGTCACCGGGCTTGTCGTGACCAAACTTGACGGCACTGCGAAGGGCGGGATCCTGGTCGCGATCTCCGCGCGCCACAGCCTGCCGGTGCATTTCATCGGCGTCGGAGAGAGCGTTGACGATCTGGAGGTTTTCTCCGCGAAAGACTTCTCCCGCGCGCTTGTGGGTTTTGAAGAGTCCGCTTGAAACCGCCGCATTCAAAGGGCAACAGGAAGAAATGACCGACGCCGCCGCACCGAAGAAACATCTCGCGCCGCTGCCGAAGCTGCTGCTCGATCTCGGGCCGCTTCTGCTTTTCTTCTTCGCCAACTCCTATCGCGGCATCTATTTCGCGACCGGCGCCTTCATGATCGCAACCGTTGTGACGCTTGCCATCAGCTACTATCTGATCCGCCGCTTTCCGGTGATGCCGATCGTGACGGCGGTGATCGTCATAGTGTTCGGCGCGCTGACGCTCTATTTGCACAACGATACGTTCATCAAGCTCAAGCCGACGATTCTCTACGTGATGTTCGCGGTCGTGTTGCTCGCGGGTCTCGCCACCGGCCGCCCGCTGTTTCAGATCGTGCTCGACGGTGCCTTTCACATGACGGAAGTCGGCTGGAGAAAGCTGACCTTTAACTGGGCGCTGTTTTTTCTCGTGATGGCCGGCGTCAACGAATTCGTCTGGCGCACATTCACCACCGACCAGTGGGTCGCGTTCAAGACGTTCGGCTTTCTCCCGCTGACGCTCGTCTTCGCAATTTCGCAAGCGCCGATCATGGCGAAGTACGCGATCAAAGACACGGACGCGAAGAACTAGTTCGCCAGCGCCTTTTCGATTTCCGCAAGCAGCCGCGGATAATTCTCCGCCGTGATCGGCCCGACCAGCTTGTAAAAGATCCTTCCGTCGCGCCCGACCAGAAACGTCTCTGGTACCCCATAGACGCCCCATTCGATCGCCGCGCGTCCCGCGGTGTCCACGCTGATTGCGTGAAATGGATTGCCGAGCTGCGAGAGAAATTTGAGCGCGTTGGCGGGCTGATCCTTGTAATTGACGCCGGCGACGCGAACGCGATTGTCTTTCGCGAGCCGCACCAGGAACGCATGCTCCGCGCGGCAAGGCACACACCACGACGCCCAGACGTTCACAACCGTCACGTTGCCCTTGAATGATACCGGATCGATCGCGGGCGTATTCGCGCCTTCGAGCGCGGGCAGGACAAGTTGCGGCGCGGGCTTGCCGATCAGTGCCGACGGCACCACCGAGTGATCGCCGCCGATGCGGAAAAAGAACACCGCGGCAAGCGCGAGAAAAATGCCGAGTGGAATGAAGACGGCGGCGCGGCGCATCTATTTCTTCTTGGCGCGGCGCGCTTCGAGTTCCGCGAGCGCTTTGCATTGCGCGCGGTAATCCAGCGCGGCCCAGACGAACAAGGCGCAAAGCACGAAGGCTGCGAAGCCGTAAGCGGTGGCAATGAAGGTTGTGTGCAGGTGGACCATCAGCGCACCTCCTGCGCCGCGAAGATCGCGAGCGTGCGGACGCGGCGGCGCAAAATTTCGCTGCGCATCGCCACCATCAGCATCGCGCCGAACAAAAACGAAAAGCCGAGCGCGCAGAATATGAGCGGCGTCAGATAAGCTGCGTGCATCGTCGGTCCGCCGAGACGGAACACGGAAGCCGGCTGGTGCAGCGTGCTCCACCAGTCGACCGAGAATTTCACGATCGGAATGTTGATGAAGCCGGCGAGCGTGAGAATCGCGACCGCTTTCGCCGCAAGCAGCGGTTCTTCGAATGCGCGCCACAGCGCGATGATACCGAGATAGATGAGAAAGAGCACGAGCATGGAAGTGAGGCGTCCGTCCCATTCCCAGAACGTGCCCCAGGTCGGGTAACCCCAGATCGAGCCGGTGACGAGACAGATCAGCGCGAAGCTGGCCCCGAACGGCGCCGCCGCTTTCTGCGCGACGTCGGCGAGCGGATGCCGCCACACCAAGGTGCCGAGTGCCGCGACTGCCATTACCGTATAGATACCGAGCGCGAGCCACGCGGCCGGGACATGCACGAACATGATCCGGAACATGTAGCCCTGATCGCGCTCCGGCGGCGCCTGGAAGCCGAGATAGAAACCGTAAGCGAGCAACGGCAGCGCAAGCGCCGCGAACAGCGGAATCATCCAGCGCGAGAACCGCATGAAACGGTTCGGATTGGCGAGCTCGCTCATTTTCATGCGCGGCGTTCTAGGCATCGCGGCGCCTTCGGGCAATGCGGCGAAGACGCGTCATGTTTCGCGCCCGATTCTGAGCGCCGCCGCGGCCGCGACCGGTCCGATCACGAAGGAAAAGAGCGCCACCGCGAGCAGGAGCTTCACCGGCGTTCCGAAATACTCGCCCGCCGCGATGGATTGCGTCGCGGCCGAGCCGAAGATGAGAACCGGAATCGTGAAGGGGAGAATGAGCACCGCTGTCAGCATGCCTGAGCGCGGCAAGGCGACTGCGAGCGCCGCTCCGATCAGCCCGAACGACGTGATCGCGGGCGTGCCGATCAGCAACAACACGGCGGCGGCGGCAACGGTCGTTGCATTGAGGCCCAGCAGAATCCCAAACAGCGGCACCGCGAGCGCAATCGAAAGGCCGGTAATGAGCCAATGCGCAATCCCCTTGGCGGCGACCACTGCTTCCAGCGGCAAAGGCGCGAGCAGCAGAAGATCGAGGCCGCCGTCTTCGGCGTCGGCACCGAAAATTCGGTCAAGTCCGAGCAAACTCGAAAGCAGCGCTGCAACCCAGATCATTCCCCCGCCGATACGCGCAAGAACATCGAGATCGGGCCCGACCGCGAACGGCACCACCATCGCAATCGCAAGAAAGAATACGAACGCCGTGCCGAGGCTACCGCCGGCGCGCACGCCGAGCTTCAGATCGCGGCGAATAAGGGAAGCCAACGCGCGAATCATGCGGCAACCGTTTCCTTGCTCTCTCCGAGCGCAATCGCCTGCGACGGCGCGACGTTCAGCGTTGTGTGACTCGATACGATCGCCATCCCGCCGCGCGCGCGATGCCCGGCGATGATTTCGAGAAGCGTCGCGCGGCCTTCCGCGTCGAGCGCCGCGTCCGGCTCGTCGAGTAGCCAGAGCGTGCGGCGGATCGCGACAAGGCGTGCGAGCGCGAGCCTGCGCTTCTGGCCCGCGGAAAGTACCCGTCCCGGCAGCGGCGCAAGCGGAGCTAACCTCAGTTTGGAAAGCGCGGCCCCCTTCAGCGCGCCGCTGCTACCGTAGAGATCGCACCAGAACGAAAGATTCTCCGAAACCGTGAGTGCGTCTTTCACCGCAGAGGCATGGCCGACGAAATGCGTTTCCTCGCTCCGTTCGCCGCCCTCGAAGACGATGCTGCCGGCGTCCAGAGGCAGGAGTCCTGCGATCTGGCGCAGCAGTGAGGTCTTGCCGGAGCCGTTCGGACCCGTGAGCAGCAGCAATTCGCCGTTGGATAGCGAAAACGACAGGCCGTCATAAAGCGCACGCCCGCCGCGCACGCAGGAAATACCGCTCGCAGTCAGGCGCATCGGAAAGTCGTAGCCCCATGCCCGAAAATTGGACGAAGGATCAAATGCGGCTCCATTGCCCTTGTTCCGAATAGTTCTATAAAGCGGCTTATCAGCCTTGGCACCGGACGAAAAACGCCGCCGGCCGGTACGGGCCTCACCCTGAACCAGCGGGAATCGCCGTGATCTCCTCTCTCGACAGCTTCAACTGCCGCCGCACCCTCAAAGCCGGAGGCAAGACCTATGTCTATTACGACCTGAAAGTCGCGGAGAAGAACGGCCTCAAGGGCGCCGCCAGGCTTCCCTTCTCCCTGAAAGTGCTGCTCGAAAACCTGATCCGTTTCGAAGACGGCCGCACCGTCACCAAGGACGACATCATCGCGCTTTCGAAATGGACCAAGGCGCGCAAGAGCAACCGCGAAATCGCGTTCCGCCCTGCGCGCGTCTTGATGCAGGACTTCACCGGCGTGCCGGCGGTGGTCGATCTCGCCGCTATGCGCGACGCGATGAAGGCGCTCGGCGGGGACCCGAAGAAAATCAATCCGCTGGTGCCGGTCGATCTCGTCATCGACCACTCGGTGATCGTCGATCACTTCGGCACGGCAAAAGCTTTCGCGCAAAACGTCGATCTCGAATACGAGCGCAACGGCGAACGCTACAAGTTTCTGAAATGGGGTCAGGCTGCCTTCGACAATTTCCGCGTGGTGCCGCCGGGCACCGGCATCTGCCACCAGGTCAATCTCGAATATCTCGGCCAAACCGTCTGGACGATGAAAGACCAGATGGTCGATTTGAAGTCCGGCAAGATAAAAGACGCCGAAATCGCCTACCCCGACACCCTGGTCGGCACCGACAGCCACACGACGATGGTCAATGGTCTCGCCATTCTCGGCTGGGGCGTCGGCGGCATCGAAGCGGAAGCGGCGATGCTCGGCCAGCCGATCTCGATGCTGATTCCCGAAGTCATCGGTTTCAAGCTCTCGGGCAAGCTCAAGAGCGGCGTCACCGCGACCGATCTCGTGCTCACCGTCACCGAAATGCTGCGCAAGAAGGGTGTGGTCGGCAAGTTCGTCGAGTTCTACGGCCCCGGCCTCGGCTCGCTCTCGCTCGAAGACCGCGCCACGATCGGCAACATGGCGCCGGAATATGGCGCGACCTGCGGGTTCTTCCCGATCGACGACGAAACCGTGCGCTATCTCGCAGAGACCGCGCGCGCAAAGGATCGCGTGAAGCTGGTCGAAGCCTACGCCAAGGCACAAGGCATGTGGCGCAAGCCCTCGACGCCCGATCCGGTCTTCACGTCAAAGCTCGCGCTCGATCTCGGAAAAGTCGAGCCCTCGCTCGCCGGCCCGAAGCGGCCGCAGGATCGCGTGGCGCTCTCGAAGACCAAGGCCGGCTTCATGTCCGCGCTCGGGAGCGAGTTCAAAAAGAGCGCCGACGCCACGACCCGCTATCGGGTCGAAGGCAAGAAGTTCGACATGGGTCACGGCGACGTGGTGATCGCGGCAATCACTTCCTGCACCAACACCTCGAACCCGAGCGTGATGATCGGCGCGGGCCTCGTCGCGCGCAATGCGGTGAAACTCGGCCTGAAGGTCAAGCCCTGGGTGAAAACCTCGCTCGCGCCGGGCAGCCAAGTCGTCGGCGAATATCTTGCGAAGTCGGGCCTGCAGAAGGATCTCGACGCGCTCGGCTTCAATCTCGTCGGTTTCGGCTGCACCACCTGCATCGGCAACTCCGGCCCGCTGCCGGAAGAAATTTCGAAGACCGTCAACGACAAGGATCTCGTCGCCGCCGCCGTGCTCTCGGGCAACCGCAACTTCGAAGGCCGCGTGAACCCTGATGTGCGTGCGAATTATCTCGCGTCGCCGCCGCTCGTGGTCGCCTATGCGCTCGCGGGCTCGATGCAGATCGACCTCGCAAAAGAGCCGATCGGCACCGACAAGAAGGGCAAGAAGGTTTATCTGAAAGACATCTGGCCAAGCCCAAAGGAAATCGCGACCTTCATCCGCCGCTCGATCTCGAAGAAAATCTTCGAGAAGAAATATGCCGACGTCTTCAAGGGCGACAAATACTGGCAGGCGATCAAGGTCGCGCCGAGCGACACCTACGGCTGGGACAACAACTCTACTTACGTGCAGAACCCGCCTTATTTCGCGACGATGAAGCGCGCGCCGGAAGCGATCACCGATATCGACAGCGCGCGCGTGATCGGCCTCTTCCTCGATTCGATCACCACCGACCACATCTCTCCGGCCGGCTCCATCAAGGCGGCCTCGCCCGCTGGCAAATATCTCACCGACCACGGCGTCGCGGTGGTCGACTTCAACCAGTACGGCACGCGCCGCGGCAACCACGAAGTCATGATGCGCGGCACGTTCGCCAACATCCGCATCAAGAACCAGATGGTTCCTGGCGTCGAAGGCGGCGTCACGATCCACTATCCGGGCGGCGAGCGGCTCCCGATCTACGACGCCGCGATGAAGTACAAGCAGGAGAAGGTTCCGCTCGTGGTCTTCGCCGGCAAGGAATACGGCACCGGCTCCTCGCGCGACTGGGCGGCGAAGGGCACCGTGCTCTTGGGCATCCGCGCGGTGATCGCCGAGAGCTTCGAGCGCATCCACCGCTCGAACCTGATCGGCATGGGTGTGGTGCCGCTCGTGTTCGAGGAAGGCACCTCGTGGCAGACGCTGGGCCTCAAGGGCGACGAGAGGGTCACGATCAAGGGTCTCGCCGACGGGTTGAAGCCGCAGGAAGTGCTCTCGGCCGAGATCGCAATGGGCGACGGCTCGAGGAAGACCGTGCCGCTCCTCTGCCGCATCGATACGCTCGACGAACTCGACTACTTCAAGAACGGCGGCATCTTGCAATACGTCCTTCGCAACCTTGCAGCTTAGAAAATCGCGGGCGAATTTCGATGGAAAGCCGCCGCTCACCCATTAGTGAGTGGCGGCCTTCTCTTTTTCAGGCATATCGTCTTCGCATCAAATCGACAGGTTCGTGATGCATGTGCTTTGCTTTTCTCGCGCGCTCGCGCTATTCGCGGTGATCGCGGTATCCGCGCCTTCGCCCGCGCTCGCGGGCGGCAAATCCGTGATCGAATTGTTCACGAGCCAGGGCTGCAATTCGTGCCCGCCCGCGGACAAGTTGCTCGGCAAGCTCACCCAAAACCCGAATCTTATCCCGCTGACGCTCGCGGTCGATTACTGGGACTATCTCGGCTGGAAAGACACGCTCGCGCTCGCCGAGCACGCCAAGCGCCAGCGCCACTACGCGAAAGTTCGCGGCGACATGAACGTCTATACGCCGCAGGCCATCGTGAACGGCGTGAAATACGCGGTCGGCAGCGACGCGAACGAAATTTCCTCGGCGCTCCGCAATCACCCGACCAACGAGCCGGAAATTCCGCTGGCCGTGAAGCGCGACGGCGAGAACATTTCGGTCGATGTGGGTCCGGGCCAGGGCAAGGCGACGGTCTGGATGCTCTCAGTCGCCGGCAAGGTCGAAGTGAAGATCGCCAAAGGCGAGAACAAGGGCGAGACGATTACTTACTTCAATGTCGTGCGCGCGTGGCGCAATCTCGGCGCCTGGTCCGGCGCGCGAATCATGACCTCGGTGCCGGTCGCGGAGCTTTTGAATAAGGGCGCGGATAGCGTCGTAGTCCTCGTGCAGAACGGCGACGAGAAGCAGCCCGGGGTCATCCGCAACGCCGACATGCTCGCGCTGCGCTAGGTCGCGAATCTAGGGACAAAAAAGAAGGGCCTCCCGAAAGAGAGGCCCTTACGAATTTGGGGTTTGAACCGTACGCGGTCTAGCCAGATGGGCCGGCCCGAAAAAGCCCGGGGGGCTGGGGGGCTGGGATTGACCGGAACTCCTTCAGAACCGGCCCGGAGGCTACGAGAGGAAATCTCGCCTCCCGCTTTGGCGTCGGGGGGGCCAGAATGGGGCGTCTTTATGATTTTTGACCCTCGCGACGAGGCCAAAAAAGCGAGCAGTTCCAGGCGCAAAACCGGGGCTTGCCCGAATTCCGCGCTGGCGCGATCATGACAAGAACGCGACGTGAATTATGCATTGAACGGATCAGGAGGCGCCGATTTGAGCGATCTCGAGCCGATAGCGTTCCCGGGGCGGCCTGCAACCCGCAGCCCCGCCCCTGCCTCCAAAGACACTACCTTCGACCGGCGCGAGCTCTTGCGCATCCTCGATCTCTATGGACGCATGGTCGCCGCCGGCGAATGGCGCGATTACGCGATCGCATTTCTCAAAGATCGTGCCGTGTTTTCGGTGTTCCGGCGCTCCTCCGAACAGCCGCTTTATCGCATCGAGAAAAGTCCGGCGCTTGCGCGCCGTCAGGGCGCCTATGCGGTGGTCAACTCCACCGGATTCGTACTGAAGCGCGGCCACGATCTTAACCGCGTGCTCGCGGTGATCGACAAGCGCCTGAGCGTCGTGAACTAGCCTCGCATTTGACGCGCTGTTTCCATCACGAGCTTGCGCAGCCACACCGAGCCGGGATCGGTCTGCGCACGCGCCGGATAGAACAGGAACTGCTCGTCGGTTCCCGGATCGATGGGCGGATCGATTGCGATAAGCGAGAGCGGCTTCGCGAGCGACGCGATCAGTCTTCGCGGCACGAAAGCGACGAGATCGTTTCGCGACACGACATGCAGCGCTTCTACATAGCCCGGAACGGTGAGCGCGACATTCCGCTCCAGATTCTTCTCCCGCAGCCAGAAATCGATGATGTCTTCGCGCTGCGCGCGTCCGACCACGGCGACATGACGCGCGGCGAAGAACACGTCGCGCTTGGTCAGCCGCTTGCCGAGCGGATGACCCTTTCGCGCCGCGACGGCATCTGAATCCTTATAGAGCGTGAGCCGGTGAAATCCTTTGAAAGCATCGGGCATGAACGAGCAGATCAGGTCGAGCGAGCGCGCAAATTCCGTGGTCATGCCGTCCGGACCGCGCCACGGCATGACTTCGATCGCAACGCGCGGCGCCTGCTTAGCAATCTTGTTCATGATCTCGGGCAGCATCAGCTCTACCACAAGATCTGGAAACAGGAGCCGGAAATGCCGCGCGCATTGCGCGGGGTTGAAACTGTCGCCCGCGAACAGGCTCTGCATCTGATCGAGCGCGGATTTCAGCGGCTCGCGCAGCGCTTCCGCGCGCGGCGTCAGTTCCATCCGCAACCCGTTCCGCACGAGGATCGGATCGTTCAGCGCCTCGCGCAAACGGCGCAGCGCATGGCTCGCCGCCGGCTGCGAGAGACTAAGCCGCAGCGCCGCGCGGCCGACATTGGCTTCGCGCAGGAAGGCGTCCAGCGCCTTCAAAAGGTTCAGGTCGAGGGCATGTAAATCCATTCAATGAATATAGTTCATAAAGACAATCGATTGGAAGAATAGCTATTCCCGCGCTATCTGGATGCCACGCAAGCAAGGGAACGGCCATGAACGCCGCGGCAAGAAACCGGGAAATATTGGAAACCGCATTCGCCGAAGCCGCGCGCGGCAACGGAGCAGCGTTTCGCGACGCAATGGCCGACGACATCCGCTGGACGGTGCCCGGCACGATGCGCTGCTCGAAAACCTACGAAGGCAAGGAGAATGTCCTGGTAGGGCTTTTTCGCCCGGTAATGGCGCAGCTCGACGCGAACTTTTCATACCGCGCGACACGCTTCGTCGCCGAAGACGACATCGTCGTCGTGCAACTCGAAGGCCGCAATACGACGACTTCCGGCAAGCCTTACAACAATTCCTATTGCTACGTCTGCCGGATGGAAGACGGAAAACTGAAAGACGTCGTGGAATATCTCGATACCAAGCTTTTTTCGGAGTTGATCGAGCCGGGCGCCTTTCCTGCGAAGTGAAGGAGAGATGGAAAATGAGCGCAGCCGCCAATAAAGAATTGATGCAGGAAATCTATGACGAGCTTGCCAAGGGCAACCGCATGCCCTTCAGGAACGCCATGGCGGAAGACTTCCGCTGGATCATGAAGGGTAAAACCGCTTGGTCGCGCACCTATGAAGGCCGCAACGCCGTGCGTATCGAACTACTGCAGCCTTTGTTCGAGCAATTCGGCAGCGATTACAAGAACACCCCGCTTCGCATCTTCGCCGACGGCGACCATGTGATCGTGGAGTGCGAGGGCCGCGTCACGACGAAATCCGGGAAGCCCTACAATAACCAGTACTGCCTGATCTTCCGGATCGAGAACGGCAAGATCAAAGAGATGACGGAGTATCTCGACACCGCGCTGGTGAACGAAACGCTCGCGCCGCCGCCGTGGTTCACGAAAGCGGCGTAACGAGGCCCGAAAAGCAAAAGGCCCGGCGGTGAGCCGGGCCTTCGCATTTCTGGCTGATGTCTTTGCGCTTATTCGCGGTTGCCGAAGAGATTGAGCAGCATCAGGAACAGATTGAGGAAGTCGAGATAGAGGCGCAGCGCGCCCATGATCGACTTGCGTCCGGTTGCCGTGCCGTCGTCGTTCGCGTCGTACATTTCCTTGATCTGCTGCGTGTCGTAGGCGGTAAGGCCCGCGAACACGAGCACGCCGACGCAGGAGATGATCCATTGCAGCATCGACGACGCAAGCCAGATGTTGACGAGCGACGCGAGGATGATGCCGATCAGGCCGATGAAGAGGAACGAACCCCAGCCAGACAGATCGCGCTGCGTGGTGTAGCCCCAGAGGCTGAGCGCACCGAACGACGCCGCGGTGATGAAGAACACCCGGGCGATCGAAGTGTGCGTATAGACCATCAGGAGGATGGCGAGCGAAACGCCGACCAGCGCCGCGTAGATCCAGAACGTGAGCTGGGCGGCGCCGACGCTCATCTTGTCGACGCGGAAGCTCAGGAAGAACACGAGCGCGAGCGGCGCGAGGATGACGACCCACTTCAGCGGGCTTACGAACAGCGTGTAACCGAGCTGCGTGAGGTAGAGACCGCCGCGAAGCGCATAAGGCGTCGGCACGCTCGAAATCGAGAGCATGTAGATGCCGAGCGCGAACAGGCCGGTGATGGCCAGTCCGATCGCCATGTAGTTGTAGACCCCCAGCATATAGGAGCGGAGGCCCTGATCGATCTCCGCCTGGCTGCGCGAAATTGCGCCGCCATAGCGGGTGTTTGTGTTCAGGTCGGACATCGTGGTCCCTTTCTCCCTAGTGGCAGGACATCTAACGCCGTAAAGAACGTGAAGTTTCCGGCGCTTGCCCTGAATCCGCGACGAATATGGTGCGCGGAGAATCCCCCCGCAAGTGAATTTGCGTCAAGGTTCCGTGACGGTTTGAAGCGCTTGAAATTGCTGCAAATTTTAGAGATTGCGCAGGACCGGGGCCGGTTTCTGCCCAAGCGCCCGCCAGGTGCCGATCAGTCCCAGGCCTATTGTCAGAACTACAGCCGTAAGGGCCGCAATACCGGCGGCCGCCGGCTCGAAGCGGAAGCGGAAGTTCATCACATTCTCCACCACGAACCACGCCGCGACCGCCCCTGCCGCGGTCGCGAAGATCGCGGTCGCAAGCCCGAGGATCGCGTATTCCGCACCATAGGCCAGCAGGAGCCGCGAGCGCGTGGCGCCCAGCGTCTTCAGGATCACCGCGTCATAGACGCGGTTGTGATGCCCGGCCGCGAGCGCGCCAGCGAGCACGAGGATGCTTGCGATCAGCGTCACCGAGCTTGCGCCGCGCACGGCGACCGCGATGTCTGCCACGAGCGAGTTGATGGCCTCGAGCGCCTCTTTTACGCGCACCGTCGTGATCGCCGGAAATTCTCCGGCGACTGCGCGCTGCAAATCGATCTCGGCTTTCTGGTTACCGCCGCCGGGATAGGTGAGTGTCGCCAGAATCGTATGCGGCGCGCCGCGGAAAGTGTTCGGCGAAAACAGCATCACGAAATTGATGCCGAGGCTTTCCCATTCGACCGTGCGCAGGTTCGCGATCTGGGCTTCGATGGTGCGGCCCAAGACGTTCACCGAAACCTTGTCGCCGACTTTTAAGCCGAGCCCGTCCGCCGCGCGCTTCTCGAACGAGACGAGCGGCGGGCCGGAATAATCCTTCGGCCACCATTCGCCGGAAACGAGGGTCGAGCCTTCCGGGAACGTATCGGTGAAGGTGATGCCGCGATCCGATTGCAATACCCACGCTTGCTCGGGATCGACCTTCACCTGATCGGCGGGCGTATCCTTCACGCGCAGGATTCTTCCGCGCAGCATCGGCACTTCGGAAAGTTCGGCGTTGCCGCCGTTCTGCTTGATGAAGGCGTTGAAGCGCTCGACATCGTTGTTCGGGATATCGACGAAAAAGAAACTCGGCGCGCTTTTCGGAAGCGACTGCGTCAATTGCCGGCGCAGGTTTCCGTCGATCAAGGTGAGTGTGACGAGAAGCGCGAGGCCTAGGCCGAGCGAAAGCACGACGGATGGCGTCAACGCGCCGGGGCGATGGATGTTCGAGATTGCAAGCCGGAGCGCGGTCGAGCGCGGCCGCGGCAGCTTGGCCGCAATCGCCATCAGCCCCCAAGCGAGGATTCGCAGGACGAGAAAAATCGCGGCGGCGGCAACGATATAGATCAGCGCGATACGCCGGCTTTCTGCGACGAACAACGCAAGCGTCGCAAGCGAGACGACTGCAAGCACGACCATCAAGACATAGCGCCGGCGCGGCAGCCGGTTGCTTTGCTCGACCGCGTCGCGGAAGAGCGCCGACACCGGCACGTCATGCGCGCGGCCGAGCGGCCATAAGGCGAAAGCGAGTGCCACCAGAATTCCGAACGCGGTTGCAAGCGCGATCACGCTGAAATGGATTCCCGGCGCGAGCGGCAGCGGAATGAGCTTCCCGAATAGCGACGTAATCGCGAAAGGCAGCGCGGTTCCTGCGACCACGCCGATTGCAATGCCGACGATGGCGATGACACCGATCTCGGCGAGATAGATCGAGAACACCGTGCCGCCCGAAGCGCCGACCGCTTTCAGCGTCGCGATGTCCGCGCGCTTGCGCTCGAGATAATGCATGACGGCGTTGGCGACCCCGACACCGCCGACCAGGAGCGCCGTGAGCCCTACGAGCGTCAGGAATTCCGCGAGCCTTCGCACGTTGCGCTCTAACTGCGGCGAAGCGCTGGAACGCGTGCGGATTTCCCAACCGGCGTTTGGAAACAGATCGCGCGCCTGCACCTGCGTCGCGTCGAGCGAAGCATCGCTGCCGTCATTGAGTTTCACACGATAGCCCCAGCGGACGAGGCTGCCAGGCTGAATCAATCCGGCCGCCTGCAAGGCTTCCTGCGAAACGATGAGCCGCGGGCCGAAGCCGACGCCGGTCGCGACCCGGTCGGGTTCGCTCACAATGGCAGCGGTAATCACGAAGGTCGCGTCGCCAATCTTCACTTCGGTGCCGGGCGTAATGCTCAGGCGCAAAAGCAGCGTCGATTCTGCGACCGCACCGTAGCGGTTGCCGACTTTCTGCAAAGCGCGTGCGAGCGGAACGTTCGGCTCGGTCTGGATTCTGCCGGTCAGCGGATAGGCGCTGTCGACGGCTTTCAGTTCGACGAGCGTCGCGGCGCCGTTCGCCGCGCGCGTCATCGCGCGCAGGCTTGCGATTTCCGAGACCGCGCCCTTGGCCTTGAAGAAATCCATCTCCGCCGGATTGGCCTGCCGATGGATCAGATAGAACGCGAGATCGCCGCCGAGAATTCTGCCGCCTTCGCGCAGCATGCCGTCGGAGAGCGCACGGGCGAATGAGCCGACGCCGGCGATTGCCGTGACACCGATCGCAAGGCACGCGAGAAACACACCGAAGCCGCGCACGCCGCCGCGCAATTCCCGAAGCGCGATCCGCAGCGAGGTGCCCATACGCGAAAGAGAAGAGCCGTTCGTGGTGACCGCGCTCATGCGCGCGTCTTCGGCGCTTCGGCCTGCGCTTCGCCCGAACGCATGCGGATCAGCCGGTCGCAACGGTTGCCGAGATTGAGATCGTGCGTGACGATGACAAGCGTCGCATTCTTCTCCGCCTGCTTCGAGAACAGGAGATCCATGATCTCACGCCCGGTCTTCTCGTCGAGATTGCCGGTGGGCTCGTCCGCGAAAATGATCGAAGGCTCGGGTGCCAGCGCACGCGCAAGCGCCACGCGCTGCTGCTCGCCGCCGGAAAGCTGTGCCGGATAATGGTGGATCCGGGCGCCGAGACCGACCCCTTCGAGTTCGCGCTTCGCGCGTTCGAAAGCGTCCGCGCGGCCGGAAAGTTCGAGCGGGATCGCGACGTTCTCGATCGCGGTCATGGTCGGAATCAGATGAAATGACTGGAACACGATGCCAACGGCATTGCCGCGGAATTTCGCGAGCTGGTCTTCGCTCAACTTTGAAAGCTCCTGTCCGGCGATGACGACCGAGCCCGCATCCGCGCGCTCCAGACCCGCCATCACCATCAAGAGCGTAGACTTGCCGGAGCCGGACGGACCGACCAGGCCGACCGCCTCACCTTGGCCAATTTGGAGCGACACTTTCTTCAGGATATGTACGCGCGCAGCGCCCGAGCCGAGCTTGAGATCGACATCGGCGAGCCGAATTGCGGGCTGCTCGCTTCCCGGTATCGGCGTGGAGATGTTCATGCGTTTTAGTTTTCTCCGGCGCGGCTTTCGCACCATCCGTTCTGCCACAGATAGTCGCGGCCCCGGAAAGCGCCAAGCTCTGCGTCTCTATGGCGCAATCATTGTGGCTTTCTTGGTAGTGGGCATTGAAGCTCCGGCAAGCGCCCAGCAGCCGGTCAAAATCGTGGCTTTCGGCGACAGCCTGCTCGCCGGCTTCGGCCTCAAGGCCAACGAATCCTTTCCGGCGCAACTCGAAAACGAGCTGAAAAAGCGCGGTCACATTGTCGAAATCGCCAATGCCGGCGTCTCCGGCGATACCACAACGGGCGGGCTGTCACGCCTCGACTGGTCAATCCAGGACGGCACCGAGGCCGTAATTTTAGTGCTTGGCGCAAACGATATGCTCCGGGGCATGGAGCCGGAGCTTGCCAGGAAGAATCTCGACGAGATGATCAAGCGGCTCAAGGTCCGCAAAATCGAAGTCCTGATCGGCGGCATGCGCGCCGCGCCCAACCTCGGGGCCGACTACGCCAGGAAATTCGATTCGATTTACGCGGACCTAGCGAAAGAACATGACATCCTGATTTACCCCTTCTTTCTGGACGGGGTCGCGGGCCAGCGCGAACTCAACATGAATGACGGAATTCATCCCACCCCGAAGGGTGTATCTCTCGTCGTTGAGCGTATACTGCCATCGGTCGAATCGCTGATCGAGCGAGTCAAAAAACGCCGCGGGTAATTGTCATGCCGCGCCTTTTTACTGCGATCGAAGTGCCGAAAGAGATCGGCATGATGCTGTCGGCTTTGCGCGGCGGAGTACACGGCGCGCGCTGGATCAGCCCCGAGAACTACCACCTCACTTTGCGTTTCATCGGCGACATTGACGAGCGCACCGCGAACGAAGTCGCGGGCATTCTCGATTTCGTCGAGCGGCCGTCCTTCAACGTGACGCTCACCGGGCTCGACCAGTTCGGCGGCAAGAAGCCGCGCGCGATCTTCGCCGCGGTGCAGCCTTCACCGGCGCTGATCGAGTTGCAGGCAGAGCACGAGCGCATGATGCAGCGGATCGGCCTGCCGCCGGAAGGCCGCCGCTTCACGCCGCATGTAACCTTGGCGAGACTCCGCGACGCTTCCGTGATCGATGTCGCAGATTATCTCGCGACGCGCGGCGGCTTCCGTCCGATGAGCTTTCCGGTGCCGCGTTTCGTGCTTTATTCCTCGCGCGCCTCGCAGGGCGGCGGCCCTTACATCGTCGAAGCCGGCTATCCGCTGCGCGGCCGCGCCGGACTTGAATCCCGCTACGCCAGCGCCATCTAATTGGCTTCCAGGCGGATGTTCCGCCGGTTCGGGGCAAGCGATGGCAGCTTTCGGCGCAAGCGCATTCTTCGGCAGGTTCCGTGCCCGCAAGGGTGACGCCGCGCGCGTGCGCAACGAGTTCTGGCCCAAGATGAAAGCGGTCGCCGCGAAAATTCCCTTCGCCGAGGATGCGCTCGCCGCCTATTACTGTACGCTCGACCGCGATACGCCGCTGCGCGTGCGCGGCACGCTCTTGGCGGCGCTCGCCTATTTCGTGATGCCGCTCGATTTTCTGCCCGACATGCTGCCGGCACTCGGCTTCACCGACGACGCGGCCGTGCTGATGGCGGCGTTCCAGATGATCTCATCGCACATCAAGCCCGAGCACCGCGACGCCGCAAAGGCGGCGCTGAGTGATATTCAGAAGAGCAACTAGTCGTCGTCCCCGCGAAGGCGGGGACCCATAACCACGACTGGCTGTTATTTTTGCCGGCAGTCGCGTTAGTTATAAGCGCTGGGATTATGGGTCCCCGGCCGCTGCGGAGCCTGTCATCGGGCGCGCGCAAGCGCGGCCCGTTGGCAGCGCCGAGGACGACAATAATTTTCAAGGCACCAAAACGATCTTGCCCTTCACCTTCCGCTGCGCAATCGCGTGGAAGGCTTCCACCGCATTGTCGAATTTATAGCGCGCGTCGAGATGCGCGGAGAGCTTGCCTTCGGCGGCAAGCCGCACGATTTCGTCGAGATGCTTCTTGTTCGCTTCCGGGTTTCTGCGCGCGTAATCACCCCAGAATACGCCGACGATGTCGCAGCCTTTGAGCAATGCAAGGTTCAGTGGAATTTTCGGAATTTCGCCCGCCGCGAATCCAATCACGAGGAAGCGGCCTTCCCAGGCGATCGAGCGCAGCGCTGGCTCCGCGTAAGGCCCGCCGACCGGATCGTAGATCACGTCGACACCCTTGCCGCCGGTCAACACTTTCAGCCGTTCTTTTAAATCCTCTTTCGAGTAGTCGATGACTTCGTCGGCGCCGTGCTTTTTCGCAAAATCGAGCTTCTCCGGCGAAGACGCGGCCGCGATCACTTTCGCGCCGATCACCTTGCCGAGTTCGATCGCGGCGAGACCCACGCCGCCGGACGCGCCGAGCACCGCAAGCGTCTCGCCAGCTTTCAGTTTCGCGCGGTCTTTCAGCGCATGGATCGTCGTGCCGTAAGTGATGATGAGACCCGCGGCTTTCTCAAGCTCGAGCGCCTGCGGAACCTGGATCAGCGCACGCGCGGGCACCGCGATCTTCTCGCGCGCGGCGCCGGTCGGCAGATTTCCGCAAACGCGGTCGCCTGCCTTGAAACCGGTGACGCCCTCGCCGACCGAATCGACCGTTCCGGAAAACTCCGCGCACGGCGAGAACGGCAATTCGGGCTTGTACTGGTACTTGTTCTGGATGATCAGCGTGTCGAAGAAATTGAGCGAGGCGGCGGCGACCTTCACGACCACTTCGCCCTTGCCGGCCGCGGGCTCCGGAATATCCCCGATTTCGAGCGCTTCGGGGCCGCCGTGACGCACGCAAAGTACCGCTTTCATCGCTTCATCTCCGTCCCTGATCGCGCGGGCTTCCCGCGCCATGTTTTTGTCCGCCTCCCTGCCTAGATAAGCGCCGCCAGACATGAAGGCGGCTTTCCTTGGCAGCGGGCCGGAAAGGCGGCTATTTCTAGTGGTTGTCGCGGTGTTTGTCGCGGGGACTTATGCGCCTGCCCGGCAAAAAGGAATTTCGATGAAGCTGCGTCTCGTCTTTGTTGCGCTGATCGGCGCCGCTCTCGCCTCGACCGGAGCGATGCATTCCGCTGCGCAGGACGGCGAGAAGAAAGCGCCGGTGAAAGCCGCGCCGAAGAAAGAAGCGCCGAAGCAGCCCGAAAAGAAGGAAGCGCCCAAAGCCGAACAGAAAAAAGCCGAGCAGAAGAAGACCACGCCCGGCACGCCCGCGCTGGTCGCGCAGTTCGGCGACTGGGGCGTCTACGTGAACAAGACCGCGAAGACGTGCTTTGCGCTGACGCAGCCCAAAGATCGGCAGCCCGCGAACGTGAAGCGCGATCCCGCCTATTTCTTCGTCACTACGCGCCCGAACGACAAGCTCAATAACGAAGTGAGCATCATGGCGGGCTTTCCGCTGAAGGAAGATGTCGAAGTCGCGTTGATCGCGAACGGCGCAAGTTTTCCGATGTATGTCAAAGGCCACGGCCTCTGGGTCAAGGATCCTGCCGACGAGCCGAAACTCGTCGCGGCCTTGCAGAAGGATAAAGAAATCGCCCTGAAGCTCACGCCTGCGAAGGGCGCCGTCACCACCGACCGCTATTCGCTGACCGGCTTGCCGCAGGCGCTCGAGCGCGTCGCGAAGGAATGTCCGTGAAACACTCGCTTGCAGGCATCGACCGCTTAGAGCTTTCCGAAGCGCTCGCTGAAACCGGCGTGCCTGAGCGCGAGCGCAGGATGCGCGTCTCGCAGCTCTGGCACTGGATTTATTTCCGCGGCGCCCGCGACTTCGAGGCGATGACGAATGTCTCGAAAGAATTGCGTGCGAAGCTCGCCGGGCATTTCACGCTCGAGCGCCCTGAAGTGGTGGCCGAACAGGTATCGTCCGACGGCACACGCAAGTGGCTCATTCGCCTGCCCGCCGATACGCCGGGCGAGAAGCCGCACGACATCGAAGCGGTTTACATTCCGGAGAGCGACCGCGGCACGCTTTGTATTTCTTCTCAGGTCGGCTGCACGCTGAACTGCTCGTTCTGCCACACCGGCACGCAGCGCCTCGTGCGCAACCTTTATGCGTCCGAGATCGTCGCGCAGGTGATGATCGCAAGAGATCGCCTGGGCGAGTGGCCGGGCATGACCCGCGCCGAAGGCACGGCATCGGAAGCCGACGCCCCGCGTCTCATTACCAACATCGTCTTCATGGGTATGGGCGAGCCGCTTTATAATTTCGACGGCGTGAAATCCGCGATCGCGACCATCTCCGACGATCAGGGCATTTCCATCGGCAAGCGCCGCATCACGGTTTCGACCTCCGGCGTGGTGCCGATGATCGAGCCTTTGGGCAACGATGTCGGCGCGATGCTCGCGGTCTCGCTGCATGCCACGCGCGACGATCTGCGCGACGAGCTGGTGCCGCTCAACAAGAAGCACCCGATCAAGGAGTTGTTAGATGCCTGCCGCGCCTACCCCGGCGCGTCGAACTCGCGCCGCATCACCTTCGAATATGTGATGCTCAAAGACGTAAACGACACGCCGAAGGACGCGAAAGAACTGGTGCGTCTCTTGAAGGGCATTCCTGCCAAGATTAATCTAATCCCCTTCAATCCCTGGCCCGGCACCAAATACGAATGCTCGGACTGGGAAACGATCGAGAAATTTTCCGAGATCGTATTCAACGCGGGCTACGCGAGCCCCGTGCGCACGCCGCGCGGCCGCGACATTCTCGCTGCCTGCGGGCAGTTGAAATCTGAAACCCAGAAACTTTCCGCGCGCGAGCGCATGGCATTACGCGCCATGGCGATGACGGACTAAAAAAAGATGGCGCTTTTCCTCCGCTCCATCGTGATCGCTTTCGCTTTCCTGATCTCCTGCATGGCGGCGGCCTTCGTCGTGGCTTACGGCCTCGTCGCGCCCGAGATCGCCGGCTTCAAGGGCAGCCCCGAATTCTTTCTCATGTTTCTGTTTCTTGGCGGCGCGGCTGGCGTGGTCACGCCGTTCTACGTCTTCGCGCCGTCCTTCATCGTCATTATGATTGCGGAAATGTTCTCGCTGCGCTCGGTCCTGTATTACGCATTGGCTGGCGCACTGATCGGCGCGCTCGCTTATTTCATGACCGACATTGCCGCGCGCATCGCGGGCAAAGGCACGGTGGTGCCGATCACGCAGGAATTGCGGTGGCTGACGGCCGCGGGAATTATCGCGGGCTTCGTTTACTGGCTGATCGCGGGTCGTAATGCCGGGAAATGGAAAGGCGTGTAACCGATGCGCATCGTTAGACGCGCCCTAGTCCGGAAGGAATTTTCAAATCGGCAATAACGGGAGATGTCGATGAAATTTCTGGTGCATTGTTTCTTGATTCTGCTTGCTTACGCCGCCGCGACCTTCGCCGCCGGACTTGTCATCGGCTTCGGCGCTCTATTTGCGAATGCGGGATGGGCCGCGCTTGGCGCGGTTGTTTCGCCTTCCGTGCTCGTCGATGTGTTCGCGACCGCGACGTTCTTCTGGCTTTTTCTGATCCTTTGGCTGGCGGCAATCCCGTTTTTGATCGCGATTATCCTTGCGGAAATTTTCAATATCCGCTCCGCGCTGGCTTATCTGCTGTTCGGCACGGCCCTCGGCCTGCTCGCGACCTTTGGCGACGCCGGCTATATGCCGTGGCTCAAGTTAGGCAGCGGCACGATCCTGAATGTGATCACTGGCGCCGTCGCAGGGCTCGTCTATTGGCTGATTGCGGGACGCAGCGCGGGGAACTGGAAGGGAATCTAACCCTTCGCCACCCATTCCATCGCCGCTTCCAGGCGATCGTTACCCCAGAACATTTCGCCGTCTTCGGTAACGAATGCCGGCGCCCCAAAGATTCTTAATTTCTGCGCGGCCTCGGTTTCCTTGCGCAGCAGGTCCTTGACCGGCGGCGTGTTCACCTTCTCGAAAATTTTCGCCGCGTCCTCGCCGAGTCCCTCCAGGATTTTCTCGATCACTTTTGTATCGGCGACATCGGCGCCATGCGCGAACTCCGCGTCATAGACCGCGCGCGTAAACGCCGCGCGCATCTCGCCTGAAAAACAAAGCGCCACCCGCGAAGGCAAGATCGGGTGTGCCGGAAATATCTTCGGCATTTTGAAGTTCGGCAGTCCCTGTGCTTCCGCCAGCCGCTCCAGATCGCGGATCATGTAGCGGCCCTTGTCCGGATAGACGTTGAAGGGCGAAGTCTCCCAGCCCTGCGCCTTGAAGATCGGACCGAGCAGAAACGGCCGCCAGTTCACCTCGATATCGTAATCGAGCGCGAGATCGTCGATCCGCATCGCCGAGAGATACGAATAGGTCGAGGCGAATTCGTAGAAGAAGTCGAGTTTGGCCACGGGAATACGTCCGATTCTCGTACAAAGAATAGCGTGCCTTGCCGCTTCCGCGAGCCTTCTCGCGACAACCTTGCGCGGACTTATGACCGGCCTATAACTGCCGCGACTTCGGCCCTACCACGAGCGACGAATGACCAAGAGCGTAAAGAAGGCGGTGCTCGCCTATTCCGGCGGCCTCGACACCTCGATCATCCTGAAGTGGCTGCAGACGGCCTATAATTGCGAGGTCGTAACGTTTACCGCCGATCTCGGCCAGGGTGGCGAGCTTGCGCCCGCGCGCGAGAAGGCGCTGCGCGCCGGCATCAAGGAAGAAAACATCTTCATCGAGGACGTGCGCGAGGAATTCGTGCGCGACTATGTCTTCCCGATGTTCCGCGCCAACGCGCAATACGAGGGTCTCTATCTGCTCGGCACGTCGATCGCGCGGCCGCTGATCGCGAAGAAGCAGATCGAGATTGCGAGAAAAACCGGTGCGGATGCCGTGGCCCACGGCGCAACCGGCAAGGGCAACGATCAGGTGCGCTTCGAGCTCGGCTATTACGCGCTCGAGCCCGGCATCAAGATCATCGCGCCGTGGCGCGAGTGGGAATTCAAGGGCCGCGAGGAGCTGCTCGCGTTTGCGCGCAACCACCAGATCCAGATCACGAAGGACAAGGAAGGCGAAGCGCCGTTCTCGGTCGACGCGAATCTTTTGCACTCTTCTTCCGAAGGCAAGGTGCTCGAAGACCCGAATGTCGAAGCGCCGAATATCGTCTATCAGCGCACCAAATCGCCGATGGAAGCGCCGGATAAGCCCACGACCGTGAAGATCGGTTTTGAAAAGGGCGATGCGGTTTCCATCGACGGCAAGAAACTCTCGCCCGCTTCGCTGCTCACTAGATTGAATGAACTCGGTTTCGAGAACGGCATCGGAAGACTCGATCTTGTCGAGAACCGTTTCGTCGGCATGAAGTCGCGCGGCATCTACGAAACGCCGGGCGGCACGATCCTCTTGGCTGCCCATCGCGCGATCGAATCGATCACGCTCGACCGGGGTGCCGCGCATCTGAAAGACGAGATCATGCCGCGCTACGCCGAGCTGATCTACAACGGTTTCTGGTTCTCGCCGGAGCGCGAAATGCTGCAAGCCCTGATCGACAAGAGCCAGGAGCATGTCGAAGGCGAAGTCACACTCAAGCTCTATAAGGGTAACGTGATCACGGCCGGCCGCGCTTCGCCGAAGTCGCTTTATTCTTCGACCCTCGTCACCTTCGAGGACGACAAAGGCGCTTACGACCAGAAGGACGCTGAGGGCTTCATCAAGCTCAACGCACTCCGCCTGCGAACGCTTGGCTCCCGCAACAAGGGCAAACCGAAATGACGATCCGCAAAATCATCGGCATCCTCGTCTGCCTGCTCGGCATCCTCGTCGGCGCGGTGCTGTCGGGCATGTTCATCCTGATCATGCTCGCTTATTGGGGGGCGCCGGAAAATCCGGGCAGCGAGGGCAACATCGTGCTCGGCATCTCCGCGCTGATCGGCGCATTGATCGGCTTCGGCATTTACAAGCTCGGCCGCAAGATCGCGGGCTGAAAATAGAACCGGCCGCAGCTCTCGCCGCGGCCGGGTTCAGGTTTGCGAATTTATCTCGCGCTCTTGCTCACCGTCATCGCGCCATACACCATCGCTCTCAATTCAGCCTGGTAAGCGGCGCGGATCGACGGTCCCTGCATAAAAACGATTCCGACGAGCTTCTCTTTGGAATCGACGAAGTAGCGAGGGCCGGTAATCCCGCCCCAGAACAGATCGCCGACGCTTCCGGGGAATGGCGCCGCGCCGTCTTCGACGCGAACGGGATTGAACAGGCTCCACGAATAGCCGTCGCCGGGATGGGCCGCGCCGCGTTGCGTGCCGATGTGATTTGCCATGGCCCAGCGAACCGTCTGCGGCGACAACAGGCGGACGCCATCGAGCGTTCCTTCGTTCACGAGCAACTGCAACACCCGGAAGAAATCGCCTGTCGTTGAGGCCATTCCTGCGCCGCCCGAAAAACGCTTCGGGGCGCGGGTGACATCGAGCCACTCGAAGACCCACATATCCTTGTCGGTGGAGAGCGGGCGTGCGTAGCGCGCAAGGTCCGGCCCTTTCACATGAAACGTCGTTTCCTTCATGCGCAGCGGATCGAGCACGAGCTCTTTCAGCGCGACATCGAGCGGCTTCTTGGTAACGCGCTCGATGATGTGACCGAGCAGATCGGTCGCGATCGAATATTCGAACGTCGTTCCCGGCGAGAAAGCGAGCGGCAGCGTTGCGAGCTTCTGCAACATTTCGTCCGCGGTCATGTTGTCCACGCGGTCGATGCCCAGCTCTCTATACTTGGTGCGCAGCGCATTCGGCGGGAAAAAGAAATAGGTAAACCCTGCCCGGTGCGTCAAGAGATCGTGAACCGTCGGCGCGCGTGCCGGGTTCACGAGTTCGGTCGTTACCGTTCCGCCGGCATCCTTGCGCTCTACCGCGACTTTCAAGTCTTTAAGCTCCGGCAGGTAGGTCGCGATCGGCGTCATGATTTGCAGCTTGTTCTGTTCGAACAGCCGAAGCACCGCGATCGTCGTGATCAACTTGGTCGACGAGGCGATCGGATGGATCGAATTGAGCTGCATCGCGATCTTCTTGTCCTTATCGGCCCAGCCCACCGCCTCGTGCAGGATGACCCTGCCGTCGCGCGCGACCAGCACGATCGCACCGGGACTTCTTCCCTTTTCGACATCAGCTTTAAGCCAGTTCGTGATCGCGTTGAGCTTCGCGGCATCGAACCCCGCGCCGGCCGCGATTACCGGAGCGACATCGCGAGCGAGCGCTGGCGCCGGCTGCAGCGCCAGAACAGATAACAGGACGAACGCCCCTAACAGAATTTTCCTCATTCTTTCCTCCCTTATTCGCCCTTTCGGGCATGCGGCGGGATTTCCCGTCTCGCCAATTGAGTCCAGATTAGACTAGTTAGTACGATATCGCACTAAATAAGTGGCGTGAGCTTTGTGCGGCGCAGAACGTGATACGAGAACGAATGCGAAAACGCTTGATCAAGCTGACCCGCCCAGCCGGGCCAGCCATTGGCCTGTGGGAGATCGCGGAGCCGGTGGTAGCTCTGCCGCCGATATTGCTGGTGCACGGGGCGACGTTCGGCGCGGCGATTTTCGATCTGGATCGGACTGGCTACTCGCTGATGGCCTACCTGGCGTCGAACGGAAGACAAGTCTATGCGCTCGATATCCGGGGCTACGGCTCGTCCATGGACACCGATGTAATGAATGCACCGGCAGCGCTTCATCCGCCCTTCGCGCCCGCGAAAGAAGCGCTCGACGATATCGGATTGGCGGTATCGTTCATTTGCGAGCAGACGCATGTAGACCGCATCGATCTCGTCGGATTCTCGTGGGGTACGATCACGTCGAGTCTTTTCGCGACAAGTTTCCCGAACGCGGTCCGCAAACTCGCGCTTTATGCGCCGCTGTTCGGCGAACACAATGATCTATGGCGCCGCCGTATCGGGGACGCGAAAGACCCGGCACGATTGGCAAGCCGCTACGGCGCCTATCGGCGGATTTCTCTTGGAGACATTGTAGCGCGATGGAATGACGACTTGCCTGAAGCGAACGTGCAAGCTTTTCGCGAGGAAGGCGTTGCCGAGTTGTTGTTCAACTCACAGGCTGCGCTCGATCCTGGTGCGGCCGGCTCCGAGCCGAAATCGTTCCGTTGTCCGAACGGCGCGCTCGCCGATCTGATCCAGATCTTCAACGGTCATCCGCTGTACGATCCGGCCAGATTGACGATGCCGGTGCTCTTGGTTCGCGGGGAATACGACACCACTTCGACGCGCACGGACGCGAAGAGCCTCTATTCGCAGCTTGATCATCCGCAAGCGAGATACTGCGAAATCCCTGGGGGATCGCATTTCTTGTGCGTTGAACGGAACCGCCACTCGCTGTACGAGGAAATTCGTGGATTTCTCGAAACGTAACGAATGGGTTCTCGCTCATGGCTAGACGGCGTGCGGGCGCGGTTGAGGCTGCGAACATGAGCTGGCAGCCGGCAGCGGAGCCCGTTCATTCGCTCTTGCTCAAGGCGATTCTGACCGAGAACCCGATACCGGCAGCATATCGGATCAATTACGTCGCGAATTTTTATGTCGGTCCGCTGGTCGCGATGATGGAAGCGTCTTTCAAGCTGACGCGCGCGGAATGGATCGTATTGTTTTGTTTGACGCGGCAGCCCCGGTTGAACGCGCAACAGATCAGCATCGTGACGGGCCGGCCCAAAACCAGCATCGCGAGCGCTGTCAAAAAACTTCAGCGCAGAAAACTTATTACGCGGGTAACGGACGTCGCCGACAGCCGGAGGCAGGTTCTCCACCTCACGGCGTCGGGCAGGGAAATGTATCAATCCATCGTGCAGAATTTTATCGAGCGCGAGAAGGCCATGCTCGCCGGCCTGACTGCCGCCGAGCGGCAGGAACTGACGAGACTGTTCGACAAGATTATTCGAACCGCGGGCGATTGGGCGAAGCCATATTAGAGGGCTCGCTGCCTGCGGAGGCCGGCAAATGGCTGGTCTCGCTCATTCCATTTGGCATAGTCTGACCTATCTTAGGCGGACATTCTTCTGGGAGCCTCCACCATGCTCTGGTCGCTGACCGTCGCCCGCGTTGCCGGCACCGCCGTCCGCATCCACGTCACGTTTCTCTTGTTCCTGACCTGGATCTGGTTCGCCTATTACCGCGAGGGCGGCACGGCCGCCGCGTGGGAAGGCGTGATTTTCGTCTCGCTCCTCTTCTTCTGTGTCCTGTTACACGAATTCGGGCACGTCTTCGCCGCGCGCTATTTCGGCGTGAAGACGCCGGACATCACCCTCTGGCCCTTCGGCGGCATCGCATCGCTGGAGCGCATTCCCGAGAAGCCGAGCCAGGAATTCATCGTCGCGATCGCGGGCCCGCTCGTGAACGTCGCGATCGCAGCCGTGCTGATCGCCTATCTCGGTGCGACGCAGATGGACGTGCAGTCGCTTGCGAAAATCGAAGACCCGAAGACTTCGATGATCGTGAAGCTCGCCGGCGCGAATATCTTTCTGGTTTTGTTCAACTTGATCCCTGCTTTCCCGATGGACGGCGGCCGTGTGCTGCGCGCGTTGCTCGCGACACGCTATTCTTTCGGCCGAGCAACCGAGCTTGCTGCGATGGTCGGACAGGGCTTCGCCGTTCTGTTCGGCATCCTCGGCATCTTCACGAGTCCGATGCTGATCGTAATCGCAGTGTTCGTATTCCTCGCCGCCTCCGCCGAAGCGGGTCATGCGCAACTGCGCGACGTTTCGCGCGGCGCGCTTGTGTCCGACGCGATGATTACGCAGTTCCGCGCACTCAGCACCCAATCTACCGTCGATGAAGCGACCAACGCGCTGATCCAGACGACGCAGAAAGACTTCCCGATCGTCGATGGCGCAGGCAAGTTGCGCGGCGTGCTCACGCGCGACGCCATGATCAAGGCGCTGAAAGAAAAAGGCCCGATGTGCCCGGTGCTCGAAGCCACCGAGGGCGAAGTTCCCACGGTCTCGGCTCGCGCGACGTTAGAGAGCGCGATCAAGCTTTTGCAGGAAAGCCGCGCGCCCGCGATCGGCGCGACCGATAGTTCCGACCGGCTAATCGGCCTGCTCACCGCCGAAAACCTCGGCGAGATGATGATGGTCCGCGCTGCCCGGCCCAAGGATTACGAGGGTCCGTGGCGCAGGCGTTTGGGTTAACCGGGGAACGGTTGCCAAGGGGCTAGTGGCCCCTATATACGGGCGCGAATCCGCGGGCCGATTGGGCCCGCGACGCGTTTTCCGGACCCGAAATTATGAAGCTTCGTAACATCGCGATCATCGCGCACGTCGATCATGGCAAAACCACGCTGGTCGACCGCCTCCTGCAGCAGGCAGGCACCTTTCGTTCCAATGAAAAGGTCGCCGAGCGCGCGATGGACAGTAACGATCTGGAGCGCGAGCGCGGCATCACGATTCTCGCCAAAGCCACCTCGATCCTCTGGAACGACATCCGCATCAACATTGTCGATACGCCGGGTCACGCCGATTTCGGCGGCGAGGTTGAGCGCATTCTGAACATGGTCGATGGCGTGATCGTGCTCGTGGACGCCGCCGAGGGTCCGCTGCCGCAGACAAAGTTCGTGGTCTCGAAAGCGCTGAAGATGGGCCTTCGCCCGATCGTTGCGATCAACAAGGTTGACCGCCCGGACGCGCGCGCGAGCGTCGTCGCCTCCGAAGTCTTCGATCTATTTGCGGCACTCGACGCCACCGAAGAACAGCTCGACTTCCCGATCCTTTACGGCTCGGCGAAGGAAGGCTGGATGGCGCCCTCGCTCGAAGGCCCGAAGGATTCGATGACGCCGCTGTTCGAGCTCGTGGTCAGGCACGTGCCGGAGCCGAAAGTGGAGGCCGGCGAGTTCAGGATGTTGGCGACTATCCTCGAAGCGAACCCTTATCTGGGCCGCATTCTCACCGGCCGCATCACCGCGGGCTCGGTGAAGCCGAATCAGATCGTCAAGGTGCTGTCGCGAGACGGCAAGGTTCTGGAAAATGGCCGCATCACCAAGGTGCTTGCCTTCCGCGGCCTCGAGCGCCAGCCGGTCGACGAAGCGGGCGCGGGCGACATCGTCGCGATCGCGGGTCTGCAGCTCGCGAACGTCGCGGATACCATCTGCTCGCCTGAAGTGACCGAGGCGATCCCGGCGCAGCCGATCGACCCGCCGACGCTCGCCATGACCTTCCGCGTGAACGACTCGCCGCTGGCCGGCACCGAAGGCGACAAGGTAACGAGCCGCATGATCCGCGACCGGCTGTTCCGCGAGGCCGAAGGCAATATCGCGCTCAAGATCTCCGAAAGCGCGGGGAAAGATTCATATGAAGTCGCAGGCCGCGGCGAATTGCAGCTCGGCATTCTGATCGAAACCATGCGCCGCGAGGGCTTCGAGGTTTCCGTCGCACGCCCGAAGGTCGTGCTCGCGAAAGACGACAAGACCGGCGAGATGATGGAGCCGATCGAGGAAGTCGTGATCGACGTCGACGAGGAGCATTCCGGCATCGTCGTGCAGAAACTCTCCGAGCGCCGCGGCGACATGATGGACATGCGCCCCTCGGGCGGCAATCGTCTGCGTCTCGTTTTCCATGTGCCGACGCGCGGCTTGCTCGGCTACCAGAACGAACTGTTGACCGACACGCGCGGCACGGCCGTTCTGAACCGCATCTTCCATGCTTACGCGCCATATAAAGGCGACATTCCGGGCCGCAGGAACGGCGTCTTGATCTCGAACGATCAGGGCGAAGCGGTCGCCTACGCGCTCTGGAATCTCGAAGACCGCGGGCCGATGATGATCGAGCCGGGCTGGAAAGTGTATCGCGGCATGATCGTAGGCGAGCACACCCGCGACAACGATCTCGAAGTGAATGTCTTGAAGGGCAAGAAGCTCACCAACATCCGCACGCAGTCGAAGGACGAAGCGGTGCGGCTCACGCCGCCGATCAGAATGACTCTCGAAAAGGCGCTCGCCTATATCGGCGAAGACGAACTCGTCGAGATCACGCCGAAATCGATCAGGCTCCGGAAGGTTATGCTCGATCCGAACGACCGCAAGCGCGAGGAGCGTAAGCGCGAGGCCGAAAACGCCGCCTGATTCATTTTGGGACAGGTGCTGCTGCTAGTGTGGCCAATCCGCCGCGCTTTAGCGGATAAGTTAACCTCTCATTAACGAAACGCTTGAAACGGGGCTGCCACCCTGTTTCGATTAGGGCCATGAGTACGGTCCTGATCGAACTCCGCCGTGCGCGCTCCGAAGACGCGGTTGCGCTTGCGGAAACCCATGACGAAGCGTGGACGGCCGCCTATCGCGGCCTGATCCCGGGGCCGGAACTCGAAAAGCTGGTGCAGCGCCGCGGGCCCTCCTGGTGGGATGCGGCAATCCGGCGCGGCTCCCGCGTGATCTTGCTCAATTTCGGCGACGAGGTCGCGGGCTACGCGAACTACGGCCGCAACCGCGCGAAAAGCCTGCCCTACACCGGCGAGGTCTATGAGCTTTACCTGAAGCCCGAGTATCAAGGTCTCGGGTTTGGCAGCCGCCTTTTCACCACCGCGAAGCGCGATCTCATCCAGTCGGGGCAGTCAAGCCTCGTGGTGTGGGCGCTTTCCGACAACGAGCCGGCGATGAATTTCTACCGCTCGCTCGGCGGCAAGCCGATCGCGCGCTCGACCGAGCGCTTCGGCAACAAGGTGCTCGACAAGGTCGCCTTTGGTTGGGCGCGCTGAACTAATCCTCTGAATCTATTTCGTCATGGCCGGGCTTGTCCCGGCCATCCACGTCTTTACTGCGCGGATGATCTGCTAAGGCGTGGATGCCCGGCACAAGGCCGGGCATGACGAGTGAGACTAGATATTCGGCGCTTCTAATCCCGCCCGCGCCGCGGCCGCGCGCAACGTATTCACGAGCAAGCACGCGACCGTCATGCGCCCGACGCCGCCCGGCACCGGCGTAATCCAGCCCGCGACTTTTGCCGCCTCGTCATAAGCGACATCGCCGACCAGCTTGTTCTTTCCGTCCGCGCCCGGCACACGATTGATGCCGACATCGATCACCGTCGCGCCCGGCTTGATCCAGTCGCCTTTCACGAACTCCGGCTTGCCGACCGCGACAAACAACAGCTCCGCGCGGCGGCAGACTTCTCTCAGCTCTTTCGTCCTCGAATGCGCGACCGTGACCGTCGCACTCTCCGCGATCAGCAATTGCGCGAGCGGCTTGCCGACAATGTTGGAGCGGCCGACGACAACGGCATCGAGCCCGCTGAGCGAAGCATGCGCCTTTTTCGCCATGATGAGGCAGCCGAGCGGCGTTCCGGGAACGAGCGAAGGCGAACCGGTCGCAAGTTTTCCCGCGTTCATCGGATGAAAGCCATCGACATCCTTTGCCGGATCGACCGCCTCGATCACGCGCGAAGTATCGATCCGCTTCGGCAGCGGAAGCTGCACGAGAATGCCATCCACCGCGTCATCCGCGTTCAGTTTCGCAATCAGCGCGAGCAAATCTTTCTCGGAAGTCGTTTCCGGCAAGCGGTGTTCGAACGAAACCATCCCGGCTTCGTTGGTCGCCTTCGCTTTGCTCTTCACATAAGCCTGGCTCGCAGGATCTTCGCCGACGAGTACGGCGGCGAGCCCCGGCTTGCGCTTCAGTTTCGCGGAAATCCTCGCGGCCTCGGTCGCGACCTTCGCCCGCAGCTCATCCGCGATGATCTTGCCGTCGAGAATCTTTGCGCTCACGTTTCTTCTCGCGTGATCTTTTCCAGCGCTGCCGAAATCGCTTTTGCGCCTCCGGCGAGTCGCAGCGTTTTAACACGCGAAGCGCCGCCGCGCTCAAGCGATACATTCGACTTCGGCAATTTCAGCGATTTCGCGACGAGCGCAACGACCGCTTCGTTTGCTTCGCCATCGGTGGGCAGCGCCCGCACGCGCACCTTCAGGATCGCTTGCCCACTGGAAAGACGTTCGATGCCTTCGATGGCATCGCGCCCACTTTTAGGCGTCACTCTGAGATCGAGAAAAACGCCGCCTGCCACCGCGCGCCAAGGTCGCAATCTAATTTCACATTCTGCCGAAAATCGCTTCGAGCAATTTCGAGATGAAAATCAGGATTAGAATTACGATGACTGGCGAAATATCGAGGCCGCCAAGGTTAGGCAACACGTTACGAATCGGGCGCAGCACCGGCTCAGTTAGCTGATAAAGAGCGCCGGAAATCGTGCGCACCACGTTGTTGTAGGGGTTCACTACGTTGAAGGCGACGAGCCAGGACAACACCGCGGACGCGATCAGCACCCAGATGTAGAGCGTGATGACTGCATTAATAAGCCAAAGGATTGCCCCAGCAACTGTCATGATTTAGCTCCCCTCGAATCCGTCCTTAGATAGCCGTGCCGTGCGTCTAAAGGAAGTCGCAGGAACCCCGCGTACTTAACGCGGTTCCTGACACCCCCAAGTCTTGACACCCTAAAGTGCCCCGCCCTAGATGCCGCCTCGCCGGACCGGGGCCGTAGCTCAGTTGGGAGAGCGCTGCAATCGCACTGCAGAGGTCAGGGGTTCAACTCCCCTCGGCTCCACCAGCCTTCGCGGCCTTCGGCCGCTACGGCTCGGCAAACCAGTCAGCGCGAAGGCTGCCGCGCCGAAGTTGCGCAGCAACGTAGGCGGGCAAAACATAATCCCGACATGACTCGCATCCGCGCCGACCTCCTGCTGCTCGCCTGTGCTGCGATCTGGGGATTCGCGTTCCTGTTTCAGAAATCGGCGATGAGCCACATCGGTCCGCTGACCTTCGTCGCGGCGCGCGGGCTCTTGGCAGCAGCCGTGCTGACGCCGCTTGCGATCGTCGAACATCGCCGCTCCAAAATCGCGGTCGGTAAGCCCTTCGTCGTTACCGGCATTCTCGCCGGCAGCGCTTTCGTGATCGGCTCGTTCCTGCAACAGGCCGGGCTGAAAACCGCGTCGGTGACGAACACCGCGTTTCTGACCGCGCTTTATGTCGTGGCCACGCCCTTCATTAGTTTCGCCTTCACGCGCAAAGTAATTTCGCCGCTGATCTGGGCCGCGGTCGGCCTGTCCTTCGCCGGCACGTGGTTGCTCGGCGGCGGCACGCTCGGCGGCCTGCGGATCGGCGACCGGCTGGTCGCAGCCTCCGTATTCTTCTGGGCGCTGCACCTTGTGATCGCGGGCTTCGCCGCTCCCATGGGCCGCTCCGTTTTATTCTCGGTGATCCAGTTTCTGGTGGTCGGCTCCGCCGCGCTGATCGGCGCGATTCTCTTCGAGACGATCACGCTGGAAACGCTGCGCGCCGCGGCGCCCGACATTCTTTATGTCGGCGTGCTTTCGACCGCGCTTACCTTCACGATCCTCACGATGACGCTGCGCGCCACCTCGCCGACCGAAGCCGCGATTATCGTCATGACCGAGACGCTGTTTGCGGCCTTCGGCGCGTGGCTGATTCTAAACGAGAAGTTAACACTGGTGAGCTGGCTCGGAGCTCTAGCGATTCTCGCAGCCGCGTTGATCGTGCAGCTACAGCAAGTGCGAAACGCGAGCCGGAAATGAGAGAGGGACGGCAGCTGGGGTCTTAGCTGCCGTCCCTTAGGTACACGATGAGGCCGGCGACGCATTACCTGATGCCGGCTGGCGTCCTAGTCAGCAATCGTTCTGCCAAGTGATTTCACGGCGCGCGGACACAAAATCCGGTGCGCTGTTCGCGTTCGATTCTATGGATTGAGAATATTAGCCCGCGCGCTTGCGCTCAGATTTCGCTTTTTGCGAGCGTTTTCGCATTTTGCGATTTTTGGCCCGGCAAATCCATCAAGCCGGTCCAGTGGTCGAGGAAGCGCTCTAACCAGAAGCGCACTTTAGAGTCATGCATGTAGCGCCCGTCGAAGTGTTCGGCGCGGCTTTTCGCGCCGGGCAGCTCGAGGCGATGCGCGGCCATCGTGGTCCAGCGGCACATCATCTGGTGCGTCACCTCCGGGTGAAACTGCACGGCAAAGGCCGCGCGGCCGAAACGGAATGCCTGGTTCTCGTAGGTGTCGCTCTCGGCGAGTTTCACTGCACCCGAGGGTAGTGCGAAACCTTCCCGATGCCACTGATAGACGTGATCCGGCCACTCCAGAATCGCTTTGCCTTCTTCGGTCGCCCGCAGCGCGTAGTAACCGATCTCGGTCAATCCCTTCTCGTGAAAGTCCACCTTCGCGCCGAGTTGTTTCGCGAGCATCTGCGCGCCGAGACAAATGCCGAAGAAGGGCTTGTCTTCTTTGAGCGGCACTTCGCACCATTCGATTTCGCGTTTGATGCCGTCGTGATCGTCGTTCGCAGACATCGGCCCGCCGAAGATGATCGCGCCGGCATGGTCTTCCATGGTCGAAGGCAGTTCGCCGCCGAGGCAGGGCTTGCGAATGTCGAGCGTGAAACCGCGCTCGGTGAGCAGCCGTCCGACCCTTCCGGGGGTCGAGCGCTCCTGATGCAGGATCGTGAGAATTTTCTTCGTCATCGTCGAGTTTCGCGCGTCACATACCGGTCGCATGGAAAGCGAGCGCGTTCAACAGACGATGCGGCATAGCTGCCAGCCTTAACGAGAAAGTCTGGAGGCGAGCCATAAAAGCAAAGGCTTCGGCATCAGCGGCGCGAACATCGACGAAATCTCGTTGAGTACGCCCGGCACGACCACCCGCTGCCCGCGCTGAAAGCGCTCCCAGCCGCGTGAAGCGACGAAATCCGCCGAGGTCATCGAAAGCTTCATCAGCCGCAGGCTGCGGCCCCGGTTGGCGCGATCCGAAAATCCGGTCGGCACCGGACCCGGGCATAGACAGGTCACGCGCGCGCGGCCGCGCAATTCGTACCAGATCGCTTCCGAGAATGAGAGCACATAGGCCTTGCTCGCGTAATAGACCGCCATGTTCGGCCCGGGCTGGAACGCCGCGGTAGACGCGACATTCATCACGCCGCCGATCGCGCCACCGTTTCCTTCGATGATTTCGGAGAGAAAGCGCCGCGTCAGATCGGTGAGCGCGCGAATATTGAGATCGACGATCCCGATCTGATCGGCGGCATCGAGTTTCTCGACCGGACCCGCGAGGCCATAGCCCGCGTTATTGATGAGTTCGAAGACTTTCAGGTTCTTCTGCTTCAATGCGCTCGCGAGCTCCTCACCGCATTTCGGATCACCGAGATCGAGCGCAACAATTTCGGGCTCGGTTGCGCCGAGCGCGACGATCTTCGCAGCCACCGCTTTCATCTTGTCGGCGTAACGCGCGACCAGCACGATCTTGCGCCCGGCCTTGGCCGCGCAATAGGCGAGTTCCTCGCCGATGCCGCCCGAGGCGCCGGTAATGACCGTGACGAGGCTCACCCGCGATCTCCGATGGTCGTGCGAATTCGCCTGCGGATTTCCACGCGATCCTGCGAAGCGACGTGCAAGAGTTCGGACGCACGCCAAACGATGTTGTCTTCGAATTCCGTGAGCTTGCCGTCGGCATAGCCCATCAGAAACAGCACCTCGACCAGCTTCTTCTTGCCCTCGTCGTCGAGTGCGCGATTGATCATGCTCGTGAACTGGTAAAGGTCCACCGCCTCGCGATCCGCCGCGACCGCCGCGTCGATAAAGGCGTTGGCGTCGTCCGCATCGATCTCGAAGCGCTGCGTCAGCGCATCGTGCAGCACGCTGCGCTCCGCATCGTCGAAACTGTCGTCGGAAGCGGCGACATGCACAAGCAGCGCCGCCGCTGAGAGACGGTAGTCGTTATCGTCGAACGGCTTCGGCGTGTCGCCGGAAATGCCGGAAATGAAGTCGGTGATGGATTGAAGCATCCTGGAGGGAACCGTTTGGAATTGAACGGCCCAGGAAATAGCATGAAAGCCGAGCGAGGTGGTGCCGCAAACAGGATTCGAACCTGTGACCCCGTCATTACGAATGACGTGCTCTACCAGCTGAGCTATTGCGGCTGACCTCACTTGAAGACGCCCTGATAGCGGCAGGGCCCGGTCATTTCAAGCAGGGCGATTGAACCACCCGCGCAGCACCGATTTCGAGGCTTCGGCGTCGTCGTCGCGCTCGGGATCGAGACCCGGATCGTCCGGCAACGGCGGTTCCGCGATGATGGGCGCAATCGCCGGCCGCTTCACGGGCGCGCGCGGACGCGCATCCTCCGGCACCAGCAGAATGTCTTCGGAAGGCTTCGCTGCGACCGAGGGCGGCACGGCGGCCGGAGCAGGCGCAGGCTTTGCGAAGCCCTGCTCGACGACATGCTCCAGAATCGGTCCCGCGGGTGCGACCGGCGGTTCTTTCCATTCGAAAGCATCTAACCGCCCGGTCACGGGGGATGCCGGCAGCCAGCGCTCGGAGATAAAACCGTCCGCAACCCAGGCGAGATCGCGCTTCGCCCGCACCGCCCGCACGGTCCACTCGCGCGCCTTGCCGTGATCGCCATGATCGAGCGCCTCGAGCTCCGCCATCATCAGGCACATCGCCTGCGTCGGATTCGCCGCAAACGGAAGCAGCGCCTCGCGCGCCGCGACGAAATCCTGCGCATCGATCGCAGCGCGCGCGATTGCAATCGTCGCTTCCGGATGTTCGGCGTTTTTGCGCGCAAGTGACTTGATGCGGAGGAGACGCTCCTTCGCGGCATCTTGCGGCCGTAGCCCGCCATAAGACTCCGCAAGCTCCGGATGCGGCGCGATAGCCCAAGCCTTTTCGATGACGCGCTGCGCGCGGCGCGGCGAGCCGTCGCGCGCTTCCAGTCGCCCTGCGAGAGCCGCCGCAGGCACCAGCGAAGGCGCGAGCTTCGCCGCTTCGCGCGCGAGCACCAGCGCCTTCGAAGGATCGTTATGCTCGATGGTCAGTCCCTGCGCGGTGAGCAGCACCGCGCGGCGGCGTTTCATCATCGGCTTGTCGATGGCGCCCGCTTTCGCCTCGCGCTCGACGGTCGCGATCGCCTCGTCCCATTCGCCGCGAATGCTCTGAAATTCCAGCAGCGCTTCGGAGGCCCAGAGAATACCGGCATCCGACTTCGCCGCTTCCTCGGCGGCATCGCGCGCGGCAAGATGATCGTCGCGGCGCCGCGCTTCGAGATAAAGACCGCGCAGGCCGAGGAGCCGCGTCTCGGGTTGCGCGAGCATGGCGCGGAATTCGGCTTCGGCGCGCGGTGCATCGCCGTCGAGTTGCGCGGCCTGCGCTGCGAGCAGCATCGCAAGGGGTTCGTGACCGAGGATTTTTTGCGCTTCGTTCGCGGAGTTGCGCGCGAGCGCAAGGTTGCCTGCTCCGGCCGCGATCATGCCGCGCGAAAGCGCGCGCCAGCCGCGCGCGCGGCGGCGCTCGGTCAGAAACATTGAAAGATTGCCCGGCGCGGTCACGAAGAAGCGCAACAGCGACCAGACCACAATGGCCGTGACCAAGAGCGCAGCGAGCGCAATCAGCGCAACCGTCACGCTCGTCGAGATGCGCCAGCCCTGCCAGGTAAGCACGATCTCGCCCGGCCGCTCGACGATCCACATCGCGCCGAGCGCGAGCGCTGTCACCGCAAGCAGAAAGAAAACGATACGGATCACTGTTTCGGGCGCTCCGCGGAAATTGCGGCCAGCGCCGCGTTGATCAGATTCCGGATCGCGGCGTCGGCATCGCGGCGCTGCTCGGCCGCAGCAAACCAATCCTTCGCAATTTCGCGCGCCTGTGCAGGCAGCGCTTTGGATTCTTCCAATGCGCCTGAAAGGTCGCCGCGCGAGAGTTTCGTTTCCATGCGCGCGACCACGGCGCCCGGATCGGAACCCTGCGGCTCGCCGACAGGCCGCATTTCGACGAGTTTGCCCGCGTTGTTCCAGAGCCGCGTGAACACGCCGCTGTCCTCTTGCGCGGGCGGGCTTGCGAGCTTCGCCGCCAGCGGCTCGAAGCGCTTCGCAAGTGCGGCGGTCGTCGGCAGCCCTTCTTTTGCGAACTTGTCGAGCGATGCGAGCGCTGCTGCGCGATCCTTCAGGATACCGCGTACCGCGGCAAGCTCGTTCGCGAACGGCGTGCCCGCCGCAACCGCGTCGCGCAGCGCGCCGAGCGCAACGATCTCGGCGGGTTGCGTTTCGTTTTTCGGTTCAGCCTTCGGTGCTGCCGCAAGCGCCCCGACCTTCTCTTCGATCTGCGCGAGGCGCCGGTTGACGGCGTTAAGTTCGGCGGCGGCCGGCGCGTTGGCTTGCGCTGCCACGAGCTTCTTCACTTCGGCCAGTTCGCCCCGCAATTCGCCGGTGGCGGTCTCTAGTTTCGCGCTGCGCTCGCTGAGCGGCGTGAGATCGGGTGCAGGCTGCGTTTTCGTTTCCTGCTGCGTGAGGCGCGAAGAAAGCTGTGCGATCGAATTGTTGATCGCGGAAGCATCCGCGCTCTGCGGCGCGCTGGACGAAAACAGCCAAGCGCCGAACAGGCCCGCCGCAACACCGCAGAGCGCAGCGACGCCGATTGCGGGAAGCGTCGTCCGCCATTCGATGTTCTTTGCATTCTTGAGCATCGGTCCTGCGTCGCTTACCGGCTTTGCCGCGCTCTCCTGCGAGGACGGCGTCACGTCTTTCGCATCGGCGTCGATTACCGGCGGTTCGCGCTTCGGCCGTGGATTGAGGCCGCCTTCAGATTCACGATCGGATTCGTTTGACATAGTTCAGTCTCCTCGCCCGCCCGCGCCTTGTCCAACGCTCACGGCCCGAGCAATTCCAGCAACGCCGCTTCGTCCGGCGCTGTTGCGATCTCGGAGTGCACGCCGAACAATTTAAGCGGTGCGGCCACGGCGGAAGAAAGGCACAGGTGTCTTGCACTTTTTATGTCGTCTCCGGCGGCCGCGGCGGCCGCGTGCCGGACAAACGCCGCGGCACTGCGCTCCGAATAATGCAGCACCACATCGATCTTGCGTTCGCGAAACGCCCGCACGGTTTCGGGCCGGAAGCCGGAAGAAACCTTGGCCCGGTAGATCACGCGCGTTTCGACCGAAACTCCGCTTTGCGCGAGACGGCGGGGCAGATCGCCCGCGCGGTCTTCGCCGGCAAGATGCAGCACGCAGGAGCCCGGCGGCAATTCCGCCGCCATGAGTTCGCCGAGCGCATTCACGTCACCCGCCGCGGTACCGACATTCCGAAATCCCGCTTCGCGCGCGACTTCCGCCGTGCGCGTGCCGACGGTGAAGACCGGGATATTTCTAAGCGTGTCGATTGCTGACGCGATGCGAACCGCATTTCCGCTCGTGAAAGCGATGGCCGCGATATCGCTGCCCGATATATCGAACGGCAGCGCCTCGATCTCGATCACGGGGTCGATCATCGCGCGATGCCCGAGCACCGAAAGTTTTTCCGCCGTGCGCGCGGCGTCGAATGAGGGGCGGGTGACGAGCACACGCAACTTCGCTTATCCCGACAGCGCGCCAGCCGGCGCGCGCTTCAAAAGATATTCGCCTGCTTCTCTGCCGATCTTCTCTGCATCCCGCATAGTTCCTTCGTGCGAGACGCCGGCGAACTTGCCACCGTCCTGCGTGATCACAAGACCGACAAACGCGATGCGCCCGCGCTCGATCTTCGCGTGACCCGCAATCGGCGCGCGGCAGGAGCCGTCGAGCGCCAGCAGGAAAGCGCGCTCCGCGGTAAGCGCCGCGAAGCTTTCGGCATCATTGATCGCGGCAAGCAGCGCTTTCGTCTTCGTGTCGTCGCTGCGCGCTTCGATCGCGATGATGCCCTGCGCCACCGCCGGCGGATATTGCATCGGGTCCAGTACCGCGGCCGCGTGCGCGGTCAGTCCCAGCCGCTGCAATCCTGCGTAAGCGAGAATGGTCGCGTCGCACTCGCCCGCTTTCATCTTGTCTATGCGCGTCTGCACGTTGCCGCGAAGAAGCGAAATTTGCAGATCGGGCCGCAGCCGGAGCGCAAGCGCCTGCCTCCGTACCGACGCGGTGCCGAGCTTCGCCCCGCGCGGCAGCGCTTCGAGCGTTTTCGCTTTCGTACTGAGAAATGCGTCGCGCGGATCGGCGCGCGGGGGCGTTGCCGCAATCACAAGGTTCTTCGGCAAGATCGTCTGCACGTCCTTCGCGGAATGCACCGCGAGATCGGCCTGCCCTGACAAAAGCGCTTCATCGATCTCTTTGGTGAAGATGCCCTTGCCGCCGGACTCCGCGAACGAGCGGTCGCGCTCGATATCTCCGGTCGTCTTGATCGTGACGACTTCAATATCTTCGGGAGCGAGACGATGTGCCTTGGCAAGCGCCGCGCGCACGGCGTTTGCCTGTGCCAGCGCCAGCGGGCTTCCGCGCGTTCCGATCCGGATTCTCGTCATGGACTGCCGGGATAGCACTATGGGCGGCCTCACGAAATCCTGCTATTTGCGGCCCTATGCTCGTACTCGGAATCGAGACCACCTGCGACGAGACCGCCGCCGCCGTAGTTTATCGCGGCGCCGACGGCGTCGGCGATATCCGCTCGAATATCGTCTATTCGCAGATTGCCGAGCACAAGGAATTCGGCGGCGTGGTGCCGGAGATCGCAGCCCGCGCGCATGTCGAGGTGCTCGATCAGGTGATCGGCAAGGCGCTGATCGAGGCGCAGGTCCGGCTCTCCGACTGCAAGGCGATTGCGGCGGCGGCCGGACCCGGCCTGATCGGCGGTGTGATCGTAGGTCTGACCGAAGCGAAAGCGATCGCGCTCGCCGCGAAGAAAAAATTCGTCGCCGTCAATCATCTCGAAGCGCACGCGCTGTCGGTGCGGCTGATCGGCCGCGTCGACTTTCCTTATCTTCTTCTGCTCGCGTCGGGCGGCCACACCCAGCTCGTGCTGGTCGAGGACATCGGCCGCTACCGGAAAATCGGCGGCACTGTCGATGACGCCATCGGTGAAGCGTTCGACAAGGCAGGCAAGATGCTGGGCCTCGGCTATCCCGGAGGCCCCGCGGTCGAGGAACGCGCGCTTGAAGGCGACCCGCAGCGTTTCGATCTGCCGCGGCCGATGTTCGGCAGAGCGGAGCCCGACTTCTCGCTCTCCGGTTTGAAAACCGCGCTGCGCATCGAAGCCGAGGCAATCGCACCGCTCTCCGAGCAAGACGTCAACGATCTCTGCGCGAGCTTTCAGGCCGCCGTGCTCGACGTGATCGCGGATCGCACGCGGGTCGCGCTGCGCAAATTGCGCGACACGGTGAACAAGCCGACCGCCTTCGTGGTAGCTGGAGGCGTTGCCGCCAACCAGGCGATCCGCGAGATGCTGGAGAGCGAAACCGCGCGGCTCGACACGCCGTTGATCGTTCCGCCGCAAGCACTTTGCACCGATAACGGCGCGATGATCGCATGGGCCGCGGCCGAGCGGCTTGCCCGCGGCATGGAGGACAAGCTCGATTTCGCGCCGCGTGCGCGCTGGCCGCTTACGGAAGAAAAGCAGCCTGCATGAACCGGATCGGCGTCATCGGCGCGGGCGCATGGGGCACGGCGCTCGCCAATGCAGCGGCAAAAGCGGGGCGCGGTGTCGTCCTCCACGGCCGCGACGCTTCGCTGATCGGCGCGATCGAAAAGGTCCGCAGCAACGAAAAGTATCTCCCCGGCATCAAACTCGACAGCAAGGTAATGCCGACCACCGATCTCGCACGCGTTGTCGAGGCAGATGCGATCCTGCTGGTGACGCCGACGCAGTCCTTGCGCGAAACCGCAACACTGCTTGCGCCGCTTCTGCGCGCGGGTACACCAGTGATCGCCTGCTCGAAAGGCATCGAGATCGGCTCCAAGAAATTCGTGACCGAAGTGATCGAAGAGGTTTTGCCGCAAGCGCGCGCGGCGATTCTTTCCGGCCCCGGCTTCGCGGAAGACGTTGCCGCCGGGCTGCCGACCGCAATCACGCTTGCAGCGAACGAAGAAACGCTCGCTTTGGAGCTTGCGAATGCCCTCAGCTCGCAGACGTTCCGGCTCTACCACTCCACCGACGTGCGCGGCGTCGAAATCGGTGGCGCCGCGAAAAACGTGCTCGCGATCGCTGCCGGAATCGTTGCCGGCAGGAAACTCGGCGCGAGCGCACAGGCGGCGCTGACAACGCGCGGATTTTCCGAACTCATGCGCTTTGCACGCGCTTATGACGCAAAGGCAGAGACGCTTACGGGTCTCTCCGGTCTCGGCGATCTGATTTTGACTTGCTCGTCGGCGCAGTCGCGAAACTACGCCTTTGGCGTTTCGCTTGGCGGCTCCACTTCCGTTGACGTTCGCGGAAAGAAACTCACGGAGGGCGTCTACACCGCCCCGGTTCTGGTGGAATCCGCACGCGCGAAGAATGTGGAAATGCCCATCGCAGAAGCGGTTGCGGCCGTGCTTGCAGGCAAAGTCGGCATCGATGCTGCGATCGCGGGTTTGCTTTCGCGCCCGTTGCGGCAAGAAGATTGAAACGAACTGTCGTTACCTTGTGGCGAAGTCATGCGAACAATGTTAGACGCCTGCGCCTTACGGGGTTTTTATTTCAATGCATTTCGTTGCGATCTGTCTGGATAAAGCAAATAGTCTCGACCTGCGCCTCGCGAACCGTGCTGCGCATCTCGATTATCTTAGCAAACATTCCAAGACCATCCGCACCTGCGGCCCGCTTCTCGACGACGACGGCGAGACGATGATCGGTTCCATGCTGATCCTCGACGTGCCGACGCGCGCCGCCGCGGACGCGATCCTCGCGGAAGATCCCTACAAGAAGGCGCATTTGTTTGCGACGATCGAGGTTCGCCCGTGGCGCTGGGTCATCGGCACGCCGAGCTGATTTGCCATGCCGTTCTGGTTGATCAAGAGCGAACCCGATGCCTGGTCGTGGGACGAACAGGTGAAAGCGGGGGCGAAAGGCACAGCCTGGACCGGGGTTCGCAATCACGCCGCCAAACTCAATCTCATGCGCATGAAGAAGGGCGACCGCTGCTTCTTCTATCACTCGAATGAAGGCAAAGAGATTGTCGGCATCGCCGAGGTCGTCAAGGAACATTACGTTGACCCGACCGATAAGACGGGAAAATTCATGGCCGTCGACGTGAAGGCGAAAGAACCGCTTCAAATCCCGGTCACGCTCGCGCAGATAAAAGCCGAGCCAAAGCTGAAAAACATGGCGCTGATAAAACTCTCGCGCTTGTCCGTGCAGCCTGTTACCGACGCCGAATGGGCGGCGATCTGCAAACTGGGCGGCGTGAAAGCCTGAAGCTTTCGAACGCGGAAAATTTCGTCCGCGCGAACACGCGTCTTCGTCCCGTTCCGCACGTCCCGGAAATCTCGCTCTACGTCGCCGACGAAGCGGTGCCGCTCTGGCAGAAGACCGAGGAAGAACTCGGTGAGATGGGATTGCCGCCGCCGTTCTGGGCCTTCGCCTGGGCGGGCGGTCAGGCGCTCGCGCGTTACATCCTCGATCATCCGCAAATCGTGCGCGGCAGGCGCGTGCTCGATCTCGCCTGCGGCTCAGGTCTCGTCGCGATTGCCGCGATGAAGGCGGGAGCCTCGCATGTCGTCGCAAACGACATCGATCGGTTCGCCATGCTCGCGATTGCGCTGAATGCAAATGCGAACGGCGTTTCGATCGAAATGGAAACCACGGACCGCCTCGATCCTGCAACCGAGCTTGAGTCTTTCGGCGCGGTACTCGCCGGCGACATCTTCTATGAGCGCGACACCGCCACCCGCGCGCTTTCCTTTTTGCAGCGCATGAAGGCGCAAGGTGCGCAAATCTTCGTCGGCGATCCGGGCCGCAACTATCTGCCGAAAGACCAAATGGAGGTGCTGGCCGAATACGAAGTGCCCGTGATCCGCGATTTGGAAGACGCCGAGATCAAGCGCACCAGGGTATGGGCGCTCGCCGAATAGAGGCTGCCCGCGAGGCGAATAAGTACTGCCCGGTACGCGGAATCGCTGCCTTTTCCGGACCCTCCCTGACCAAAGTCGGTACCCGCGCGCCTTGAAGCGAGGGTTCTCCCTTCGGCATAATGCCGCCCAATCAGAGCATGATCCCGAAAAGTGGGAACCGGTTTTCGGAAAGGATCATGCTCAAAAAAAGAGACGGGCTGAAAGCCCGCTCGCCAAGGGGTAAGGGAGGAGTTCGATGTCCGAAGCCAAGATGTATGCCGTTTCGCCGGAATGGAAGAAACGCGCCTGGCTCGACGAAGCCAAATACAAAGAGATGTATGCCGCCTCGATCAAGGATCCGGATAAATTCTGGGGCGAAGAAGCGAAGAAACGCATCCATTGGTTCAAGCCCTTCACGAAAGTGAAGAACACGCGCTACGCGCCGGACGTCTCGATCAAGTGGTTCGAAGACGGCAAGACCAACATTTCCTACAACTGCGTCGATCGCCATTTGGAAAAGCGCGGCGATCAGGTTGCGATCATCTGGGAAGGCGACGAGCCGGCCGACGACAAGAAGATCACCTACAAGCAATTGCACGCGGAAGTCTGCCGCTGGGCGAACGTCCTGAAGAAACAGGGCGCCAAAAAAGGCGACCGCATCACCATCTACATGCCGATGATCCCCGAAGCGGCTTACGCCATGCTCGCCTGCGCGCGCATCGGCGCGATCCACTCGGTCGTGTTCGGCGGCTTCTCGCCGGACAGCCTCGCGGGCCGCATCGAGGACTGTAAGTCCAACATCGTCGTCACCGCCGACGAAGGCATCCGCGGCGGGCGCAAGATTCCGTTGAAAACCAATACCGACGCCGCTTGCGACAAGGCCGGGGGCGTGACTTCGGTCATCGTCGTGAAACGCACCAACGCCGCGGTCGAGATGAAAGCCGGCCGCGACGTTTTCTATGATGACGTTGCGAAAACGGTTTCCGCCGATTGCCCCTGCGAGGAGATGAACGCGGAAGATCCGCTGTTCATACTTTATACGTCGGGCTCGACCGGCAAACCGAAAGGTGTCTTGCACACGACCGGCGGCTATTCGGTCTTTACGTCGATGACGCATCAATATGTCTTCGACTACCACGACGGCGACATCTATTGGTGCACCGCCGACGTCGGCTGGGTCACGGGCCACAGCTACATCGTCTACGGCCCGCTGCAGAACGGCGCGATCACGCTGATGTTCGAAGGCGTGCCGAATTACCCGTCGATGTCGCGCTTCTGGGAAGTGATCGACAAGCACAAGGTCAACATCTTCTACACCGCGCCGACCGCGATCCGCGCGCTGATGCAGGCCGGCGACGGCCCGGTGAAGAAGACGTCGCGAAAGTCCTTGCGTCTTCTCGGCTCGGTTGGCGAACCGATCAACCCCGAAGCCTGGGAGTGGTACTACCGCGTCATCGGCGACAGCCGCTGCCCGATCGTCGATACCTGGTGGCAGACCGAAACCGGCGGCATCCTGATCACGCCGCTGCCCGGCGCGATCGGACAAAAGCCGGGCTCGGCGACGCTGCCGTTCTTCGGCGTACAGCCGCAGCTCGTCGATGCCGACGGCAAGGTGCTCGAGGGCGCTGCTTCCGGCAATCTCTGCATCACCGACTCCTGGCCGGGCCAAATGCGCACGGTCTACGGCGATCACGAGCGCTTCGTGCAGACCTACTTCTCGACTTACAAGGGCAAATACTTCACCGGCGACGGCTGCCGCCGCGACGAGGACGGTTATTACTGGATCACCGGCCGCGTCGATGATGTCATCAACGTCTCCGGTCACCGCATGGGCACGGCCGAAGTCGAAAGCGCGCTCGTCGCACATCCGAAAGTTTCGGAAGCCGCGGTCGTCGGCTACCCGCACAACATCAAGGGTCAAGGCATCTACGCTTACGTGACTCTGATGACCGGAGAGAAGGCGACCGAGGATTTGCGTAAAGAACTCGTCGGCTGGGTGCGCAAGGAAATCGGACCGATCGCCTCGCCCGATTTGATTCAGTTCGCGCCGGGCCTGCCGAAGACGCGCTCCGGCAAGATCATGCGCCGCATCCTCCGCAAGATCGCAGAGGACGAATATCAGAGCTTGGGGGACACCTCGACGCTCGCCGATCCCGCGGTGGTCGACGATCTGGTGAACAACCGCCAGAATCGAAAGAGCGCTTAACTCAATCCGTCATCCCGGAATTTCGCAAAGCGAAATATCCGGGATCGTCTTGAAATCGTGTACGGTCCCGGATCGCAGCTTCGCTGCGTCCGGGACGACGTATTTTGGGAGACGCTGCATGACCCGTTTCAATCGCCGCGCTTTCATCGCCCGCGGCGTGCAAAGCGCCGTGCATGAGGCCTTCACGCTCGGCTGATTTACCTTGTTTGGTTAATTTCCCCCGCGCCCGCATGGCCGCGTCTACAAACGCGGGCCATGCAGAAACCCAAGCTCGCGCTCATCCTCGTTTTTCTTTTCGGCGCCGTCTTCGCGGCGAAGGCTCGCGAAGTGGTGCCGTTCGACGACGCACCCGCCGGAATCATCGTGATCGTGACCAGCGAGCGCTCGCTCTATCTGACGCTCGGCAACGGCCGCGCGCTTCGCTATCCGGTCGCGGTCGCGAAACGCGGCATGCAATGGCATGGCACGCGCTACATCGACGGGAAACATGTGAACCCCGCGTGGTCGCCGCCGCGCGAAGTGCTGCGCGATCACCCGCATATGCGCCGCGTCTACGAGGGCGGCGCGCCGGACAATCCGATGGGTGTTCGCGCGCTCACGCTGACCGGCGGCGAATACGCGATCCACGGCACCAACCGTCCGAACTCGGTCGGCCGCTTCGCGTCTTACGGCTGCTTCCGCATGTACAACGAAGACATCGTCGATCTTTACGAGCGCGTTTCTGTCGGCACGCCGGTGATCGTGACGCGCTAAACGCTACTTCGTCATGCCCGGCTTTATGCCGGGCATCCACGCCTTCCCGAACTCAACGCCTATAAGCGTGGATGGCCGGGACAAGCCCGGCCATGACGAAAAGAAAAGCGTCACCTGCAAATCTTCCACCAGCCCATATCGAAGTGAAAATGATTGGCGTGCGCCGCGTTGTAGTCCGGCGATAGCACGCCGCCGAAAAAGCGGCAGGCGCCGTCGCGCACCGCGCGCAGAAATTCGCCGCGCTCGCCCTTGTCCCAGTCTTTCAACACGCTCGCGATTGAGCCGTCCTCGAACGTAAAGCTCGAAATGTCGATCGCGTTCGCGGTCGCGTGCTGGCTGAGCCTGCCCTCTTTCTTGTGATTGACGTTACGGCAGGAAAACGTGCCGGAGCTTTTCACCACCCGGACTTTCTTCTTCATGATGCGTTCGGCTTCCTGCTGCAACACATGCCGCTCCCACAATATGAGCGAAGCCGCAGCCGGGCAGCGCAAGATTACGCCGCCGCCGTAGCTCACGGTCTGCCTGCTCAGATAAACCGCGTCGTCATAGCCGCAGCCGCGGTCGTTGAAGGGATACTGCTGGCGATTGAAAGTAACTTCGCTGCGCTGGAGCACCACGAAACATTTCTCCGGGTTTGCGCGGAGGTAATAGAGGTGCGTGCCGGTAAGAAGATTAGGCGGCTCACGCAGATCGAACGGCGCGTAGTGGTCGAGCAAATCCTCGAAGTTTACGGCAACGAAAATCCCGGCTGCGATCAGCGCCCACAGCGACAGGAAATAGGCCCGGCGAAAGAACCATCGCATCAGAAGTCGCTGGCGATGCCTTTTTTCTCCCAGTCACCGTAACGCGAGGGCTCCTTCTCGCGCTTCACGCCCTTCTCCGGCGCAAGCTTGGCAGCCGCCGCATCGATCTCCTTGCGGCGCGCCTCGGCTTCGGCGAGTGCGCGTTTGGCCGCTTCGGAAAGCCGCTTTTTCTCAGGCATCTTTCTCTGGAACATCCCCCGCCTCTGCGCGTCAAGTCATCCAGCAGAACCGCCACTTGCGGAGGAGGTTCCGGCACCCCATTGTTTTTGTCGGGCGAAGGTGGCGCAAAGAGAGCGCCGGAAAGGGAATCCTTCACATGAACTACATGAAAACCGCGATTCTGCTGGCAGGCATGACCGCGCTCTTCATGGGCATCGGTGCGCTGATCGGCGGCCAACAGGGCATGCTGATCGCGCTCGTGTTCGCCGCCGGTATGAACCTCTTCAGCTACTGGAATTCCGACAAGATGGTCTTGTCCATGCACGGCGCGCAGCAGGCCGACGAGCAGACCGCGCCGGAGCTTTTCCAGGTTGTGCGCGAGCTTTCGAGCCGCGCTGGCCTGCCGATGCCGAAGGTCTATCTCATGGACAACCCGCAGCCGAACGCGTTCGCGACTGGCCGCAACCCGGAGAACGCGGCGGTCGCCGCGACCACCGGCCTCTTGCAGATGTTGAACAAGGACGAGATCGCAGGCGTGATGGCGCACGAGCTCGCGCATATCAAGAACCGCGATACGCTGATCATGACGGTCACCGCGACCTTCGCGGGCGCGATTTCGATGGTCACGAACTTCGGCATGCTGTTCGGCGGCAACCGCAACAACAACGGCATCGGCATGATCGGTACGATCGCGATGATGATTCTGGCGCCGCTCGCCGCCATGATCGTGCAGATGGCAATCTCGCGCACGCGCGAATACGCCGCCGACCGCATGGGCGCGGAAATTTCCGGCCAGCCGATGGCGCTGGCGAGCGCGCTCAACAAGATTTCCGGTGCCGCGCATGCGATCCCGAACGAGGATGCCGAGCGCAACCCCGCGACCGCGCACATGTTCATCATCAACCCGCTCTCGGGCGAGCGCATGGACAATCTGTTCTCGACACACCCGGCGGTCGAGAATCGCATTGCGCAGTTGCAACAGATCGCAGGCGAAATGGGCGCGACGACGCGCATGTCTTCCGCTCCGCGCGTCGGGAGTGTAACAGGACCGAAAGCGCGTCCGCGCGGTCCGTGGGGCTGATAGAATTCAGGTTGATGGCAAAGCGCCAACACAAAGCCAATAAAGAAGAAGCGCCGGGCCTCACCGCCCGGCGCTTTGCTGCGGATGCGCTGCTCGCAATCCTGCATACGCGCCGCGCGCTCGAAGACGTGTTCGAGCACGGCGAAACCGGCGCGCAATTTCGTGCGCTGGACGAGCGCGATCGCGCGCTTTCGCGCATGATCGTCGCGACCGCGCTCCGGCGTGCGGGCAGTCTGCAAGCCGTGCTCGAGAATTTTTTGCAGGAAGGCTGGCCGGAAGACGTTCGCGTGCATGCGATCCTGCTTTCCGGCGCGGCGCAGATTTTGCTCCTGGAAGTCGCCAATCACGCCGCGGTCGATCTCTCCGTCGATCTCGCGAACGAAATCCGGAACAAGCGTTTTGCCGGGTTGGTCAACGCGGTGTTGCGCAAGACCGTCTCGGAAGGCCGCGCGATTCTCGATTCCCTGCCGCCGGAGACCGACACCGCCGAGTGGATGCGCGCGCGCTGGCGCGAAACCTATGGCGAGGAAACGCTGCGCGCGATTTGCCTTGCACATCGCATCGAACCCGCGCTCGACATTACGCCGAAGAACGATCCTTCAGCGCTCGCGGCAAAGCTCGAAGGCATCGTTCTTCCTACCGGCAGCGTTCGCGTAACCGGTAAGGGCGCGATCATGCACCTCCCCGGCTATGACGAAGGCGAATGGTGGGTGCAGGACGCCGCCGCATCGATCCCCGCGCGCCTGCTCGGCGACATCAAAGGCAAGCGCGTCGCCGACCTCTGCGCGGCCCCCGGCGGCAAGACGCTGCAACTCGCAAATGCGGGTGCGCATGTCGTCGCGGTCGATCGCTCCGCGTCGCGCCTGAAGCGTCTTCAGCAAAATCTCGATCGTACAAAGCTGAAAGCCGAAGTAATCGCCGCAGACGCCGCAATCTGGGAAGCCGGACCCTTCGACGCAGTCCTGCTCGACGCGCCGTGCTCGGCCACAGGCACCATTCGCCGCCATCCCGACATTCTTTGGCAGAAGCAGCCGGAGGACCTCGCGCAGGTGTCGAAGCTCCAGACGCGCCTCCTCGACAACGCCGCAAAACTGCTGAAGCCCGGCGGGGTACTCGTTTATTCCACCTGTTCGCTCGAGCCCGAAGAAGGCGAGTTGCAGATCGATGCGCTGCTTTCGCGAAACGAAACGCTGGAGCGCGTCGCCATCCGCCCCGAGGAAGCAGGTGATTCGCACGCCGTCACGGCATTGGGCGAACTCCGCACTCTGCCCTTCCACTTTCCGCACGGCGACCCGCGCCTCGCCGGTTGCGACGGCTTCTTCGCGAGCCGCCTGCGCCGGAAATCTTGATCGCTGCCAAGTAGACAGGATTCCCGGCTTGGCTATGTTGGCTAGGGGACTCGGGGAGTTGCGGAGCCGGCCACGCGAGCCGGCAAAATGGAAGGCACTAACATCCGATGGCGGAGCGAAGGCGGCCTGCGCTGGGTGGTGGCGGTTGGCGAGGCTGGTGGACGCGGATTGCCGCGAACCCCGCCTATCGCTGGCGTTTACGAGTGCCGATTCCGGATCGCCTGCTGATCGCCCCCCAGGATCTGCGCACGGGCGACCCGACCATCGCGACCGAAATCTATGGCGGCGTCTTCAGCTTTGCGGGAAAAGCCGTCACCGCCGAAGGCCGCTCACCTTTCGAGGTCAGATCGCCTTCGCGCGAATGGTCGGAAGTGCTGCTCGGCTTCAGCTGGTTGCGCCACTTGCGCTCAGCCGGTCATGCGCTGTCGCGCAAGAATGCGCGCGCGCTTGTCGCCGACTGGATTTCGCAGCACGGCGGCTCGCATCCGGTTTCGTGGGAGCCGGAAATTACCGCGCGCCGTGTGATCTCGTGGCTCACGCATTCTCCACTCATTCTGCAGGACGCCGATCACGGTTTCTATCGCGCCTATCTTCGCTCGCTCTCGCGGCAGGTGCGCTTCCTGCGCCGCGTCTACCCGGTCACCGAAGACGGCTATCCGCGCCTGTTGGTCGCAACAGCGCTTACTTTCGCGGGCCTCTGCATGGCAGGCGAGCAGCGCCTTTTGCAGCAATCCGCGAAGCGGCTCATCCACGAATTGCGGCAGCAGATTCTTCCGGACGGCGGTCACGTCAGCCGCAATCCCGGCACGCTGATCGAAATCCTGATCGACCTCCTCCCGCTCCGGCAGACCTTCGACGCGCGCAATGTGCAGGCGCCTACCATTCTCTCAGCCTCGATCGAACGCATGATTCCGATGCTGCGATTTTTCCGCCTCAGCGACGGCACGATTGCGCAGTTCAACGGCATGGGCGCGACGCCGACCGACTTGCTCGCCGCTGTGCTGGCTTACGACGACGCCCGCGCGGCCCCGCTCTTCGACGCGCATTATTCCGGTTATCAGCGGCTGGAGTCCGGAGGCAGCGTAGTCGTCGCCGACACGGGTGGCGCACCGCCCGCGCCGCTCAGCTATGACACACATGCCGGCTGTCTTTCTTTCGAGTTTTCGGTGAAGCGCCACCGCATCGTCATCAATTGCGGGATGCCAGCGCAAAACCGTCAGGGCTGGAGCGAGGCGGCGCGCGCAACCGCCGCGCATTCCACGGTTACCTGGCACGACACGTCATCCTGCCGCTTCAAGCCGTCACGCGACGGCGCGGTGCTCGTCTCGGAGGGTCCGCGCGACGTGCAGATCGCGCGCGCGGGACGCGAGGAAGCGGTGATCGTCCGCGCATCGCATGACGGCTATGTGCGCCCATTCGGTATTATTCACCAGCGCTCTTGGCGCCTTTCGCCTGAAGGTGACCGCCTCGACGGCGAGGATATTTTTTCGACCCCTTCAGGCCGCGAGATTCCTCCGGGCACGGACGATGATTATGTGATCCGCTTTCACCTTCATCCCGCTGTGAAGGCGAGCCGCGTGAACGACGGCCGCACCGTACTCCTGATCCTGCCGGGCCGCGATAGCTGGCTGTTCACCGCGCCGAACATGCATGTGGAGCTTGAGGAAAGCATTTTCCTTTCTGCAAGCGAGGGTCCGCGCCGCACCAGCCAGATCTTGATCGCCGACAACGCGCGGACGTTTTCGCGCGTGGTCTGGACCTTTGCCCGCGCCGATGCGCCGGGCCAACCGCGCCGGGAAACCAGCGCAGATCCGCGTCTTCCGATTTAGCCGAAGGTTGTGCTGGATAAGGCGCCCTCGCGCTTTTTCCGCAATTCTTGCCGTGCTATCGGCCTCTCATGCCTGACCAGATCCGAGCAATCCGCCGCGCTTTATTGTCCGTCTCCGACAAAAGCGGCCTCGTCGAATTCGCCCGCGCGCTGGCAAAGCACGGCGCCGAACTCGTTTCGACCGGCGGCACCAAGCGCACGCTCGCCGAAGCCGGCCTTAAAGTCGCGGATGTCTCCGATCTCACCGGATTTCCGGAAATGATGGACGGCCGCGTGAAGACGCTGCATCCGAATGTGCATGGCGGCATTCTCGCGATCCGCGATAACGCAGATCACGCGGCCTCGATGAAGGCGCATGCGATCGCGCCGATCGATCTCGTCGTCGTCAATCTTTATCCCTTCGAGGAAACCGTCGCGAAGGGTGCTAGCTACGACGACTGCATCGAGAACATCGACATCGGCGGCCCCGCGATGGTCCGCGCCGCCGCGAAGAACCACGGCGATGTCGCGATCGTCGTCGATCCCGCGGACTACGAAGAACTGCGGCGCGAAATTGCCGAACATGGCGGCACCACGCTCGCCTTGAGAAAACGCCTTGCTGCGAAAGCTTATGCGCGCACGGCGTCTTACGATGCCGCGATTTCGAACTGGTTCGCGAACGAACTGAAAGACGACGCGCCCACCTGGCGCAGCTTCGGCGGCAAGCTCGTGGAAAAACTTCGCTACGGCGAGAACCCGCACCAGATTGCAGCGTCCTACAAAGGCGGCGAGCCGCGCGCGGGTGTGCTTTCCGCGCGCCAGTTGCAGGGCAAAGAACTCTCCTACAACAATTTGAACGACACCGACGCCGCCTACGAATGTGTCGCCGAATTCGATTCGAAGCGCTCGGCCGCGGTCGTGATCGTGAAGCACGCCAATCCCTGCGGCGTCGCGGAAGGCGAAACGCTCCTCGACGCCTACCAGAAAGCGCTCGCCTGTGATCCGGTCTCCGCGTTCGGCGGCATCATCGCAACCAACCGGCCGCTCGGCGCTGATGCTGCGAAGGCGATTGTCGAGATCTTCACCGAAGTGATCATCGCGCCGGGCGCGAGCGACGAAGCGATCAGGATCGTCGGCGCGAAGAAAAATCTGCGTCTGCTGCTCACCGACGCGCTGCCCGACCCGCGCGCGAAGGGCCTCGCCTTCAAGTCGATCGCGGGCGGTCTCCTCGTGCAATCGCGCGACAATGCGATCGCTGACGATCTCGACCTGAAGGTCGTGACCAAGCGCGCGCCGACCAAGGTCGAACTCGACGATCTGCGCTTTGCTTTCCGGGTCGCGAAGCACGTGAAATCGAACACGATCATCTATGCGAAAGACCGCGCCACGGTCGGCATCGGTGCCGGCCAGATGAGCCGCGTCGACTCCGCGCGTATCGCTGCGCGCAAGGCGGAAGATGCAGCGAAGACCGCAGGCTATGATACGCCGCTCACCAAAGGTTCGGTCGTGGCGAGCGACGCCTTCTTCCCGTTTGCAGATGGCTTGCTGTCAGCGATCGAAGCCGGCGCGACTGCCGTCATTCAGCCCGGCGGCTCCATCCGCGACGATGAAGTAATCGCGGCCGCTGACAAGGCCGGCATCGCCATGGTCTTCACCGGCGTGCGGCATTTCCGGCACTAGTTTCGCCGCGCCGTATCCACACGCAAGAGCAGCAACCCGCCGGCGATAAAGAACAGCACGAGCACCGACACGCCGGCCTTCTGGTTCAGCGTGAGCGCGGTCACGGTCGCGACCAGAAACGGTCCCATGAACGAGGTCAGTTTTCCGGAAAGCGCGAACAGGCCGAAAAATTGCGCGAGCTGCTCTTTCGGAGCCAAGCGGACGAGCAGCGCGCGCGACGCCGCCTGCAACGGCCCCGCCGCCAGCCCGATGAACAGCCCGATCGCAACATAGAGTTTCTCTGAAGCGCTCGAAAACAATCCGGCATGCGGGTCGGCTGGTGTTACCGGAAAGAAGAAGAAAATCCGGTCGCGATCCATCGACAGGATCGCGATGCAGGAAAGAAACAGGAGTACGAGCGAACCGAGAATGACCGGCTTCGCTCCGAATTTGTCGTCGAGCCTTCCGCCGGCCAGCGCGCCGATGGTACCCGTAATCGTCAGCAGAATTCCGAATACACCAAGCTGGATCGCGCCCCAGCCGAACGTGCCGGCTGCGTAAATACCGCCGAATGCAAACATCGCGACCAATCCGTCGGCATAGATCATGTTCGCGAGCAGGAACGTCGCGATGTTCTTGTGTTTCCGCGCTTCGCGAAGCGTGGCGAAAGTCGTTCTGACCCCGCTTTTGATCGCGGGTCCGAGCTTGAGCGCCTTCGAGTTGTCGGGCGTGAGCAGAAACAGCGGCAGCACGAAGACGACGAACCATATCGCGGTGAGCGGGCCGATAAAGCGGTCGCCCTCGCGCGCGGCCGCGTCCAGCCCGAAAGCCGGCGGCGTGCCGATCAGCGTCAGTCCGGTTTTGGGATTGGTGGAGAGAAACAGAAGCGCGACGACGAGCGAAACGAGTCCGCCGAGATAGCCGGTCGCCCAGCCGAGGCCCGAGAGCCAGCCGATTTTGTTCGGCGGCACCAGCGACGGCATCATTGCGTTGTTGAACACGGTCGCGAATTCCATGCCGATGGTCAGCACCGTGAAGGACACGAGCACGACCATGATAGTGCTCTGGTCGCCGGGCTTGCCGAACCAGAGTCCGATCGATCCCAGAATCAGAAGCACGCCGAAAGCGGCTATCCACGGCTTGCGCGTGCCGGTTGCGTCCGCGACTGCACCAACAAACGGCGACGTGAGCGCAATCACGATACCCGCTGCCGCTGCGGCGAAGCCCCAAAGCGCCTGCCCTTCGGCCGGACTGCTCGCGACCGCGGACGCAAAATAGGGCGCGTAGATGAACGTGGTAACGAGCGTTGCAACCGGCTGACAGGCCCAGTCGAACAAAATCCAACCGAAGATCGCCCAGCGCGGTGCTTGCGTCATGCTCAAAAGAAAATGTCCTATGAAGCCAGTTCGCCGATCAAATTCGCGGCCACCGCGAGCTTCGACAATGTAAGTCCCGATTCCGCAATTTCCTGCACGCCGCGCCGTGCGCGGTCAACGTTGCCCTTGTGCTTCGCGACCCAGGCTTCGATCGCCGCAGGCCCGCTCTTTCCGGTTTGCAACGCGCTCGCCACGATGCGGCGCTGGCTCGCGGAAATACGCACAAGCGCAAGATCGAAGGCGAGCCGGTCGAAATGATCGGCAAGCTTAATGCTGCCGCCCGCCGCCAGCACACGATCGAGCTGGAAGTAATCTTCAGCCGCGAAGTAAGTTTCCGCGACGGCGAGCGTCTGCTGCCCGCTCTCTCCCGCGATCAGAACGATGTCGCTTGCGGCGGCGAGCTCCGGCAGGAGCGCGATCTTTGCGGCCAGTCGGCCGGGCACTTGTTTCGACGCGATTTCGTCCGCGCGCATCAGCAGTTGTGCGGCACGATCGGGCGGCAGAAGCGCGGCGACGTTCTGCTCGATCGCGTCGATGCCCTCACGATAATGCGAAACCGTCTGCGCAAGCCCGGCTGAAAAATCGGCATTGCGGACGAACCAGACCACGCGGTCGAGCAGAAGCTTCTTCACGCTGTCGTAAAGCGCGAGTTGAACGGTTCCCGAGATTTTTGCATCGAGTGCGTCGATCTCGCGATTGATCTCGACCATGCGATAACTGTCACGCACAGCGGCATAGGCTTTCGCGATTGCCGCCGCCGAGGCGCTGGTTTCTTCGGAAACGCGCACGACGAAGGCGGGGCCGCCGCGGTTGATCATCGAATTGCCGAGGCGGGTCGTGATGATCTCGCGCCGCAGCCGATGCATCTTGACCGCATCGGGAAAGCGCTCCGGCACCTCTTCCGGAAAATAGCGCAGTAATTCTTCCTCGAAATACGGATCGTCCGGCACATCGGACGCGATCAGATCGTCGAACAAGGTGAGTTTCGCATAGGCGAGCATTACCGCAAGCTCTGGCCGCGCCAGTCCCTGCCCTTTCGCCTGCCGCTCGGCGAGCGTCATGTCGGAAGGCAGATATTCGACGCCGCGATCGAGCAAGCCGCGCCGTTCGAGATTGCGCATCAACTGCATCTCGAAGCCGAGATCGTTGACGCCTTCGTGTTCGACAAGCGAAAGTGCGAGCGTCTGCAGGTAATTATTACGCAGTACAAGTGCTGCGACATCGGGCGTCATCTCCGCGAGCAACTGGTTGCGCGCTTCGAGCGAAAGCTTGCCCGCACGTACCGGCATCGAGAGCGCAATCTTCAAGTTCACTTCGACGTCCGAAGAATTCACGCCCGCTGAGTTGTCGATGGCGTCGGTATTGAGCCGCACGCCGCGCTGCGCCGCCTCGATACGCCCGCGCTGCGTCATGCCGAGATTTGCGCCCTCGCCCACGACTTTCGCGCCGACCTCGCCGCCGGTGATGCGAATCGCGTCGTTCGCGCGATCTCCCGCCATCGCATCGCTCTCTGATGATGCGCGAACGTAAGTACCGATGCCGCCGAACCACAAGAGATCGACCGGACTTTTGAGAATTGCGTTCATCACTTCGGCGGGTGTCGCGTCTTTCTTCGGAAGCGACAGCAGCCCCTGCATCTCAGGCGAGAGCGGAATGCTCTTCGCGCCGCGCGGGAAGATGCCGCCGCCCTGCGAGAGCAGCGACTTGTCGTAGTCCTGCCAGGACGAGCGCGGCAGCTCGAACATGCGCTTGCGCTCGGCAAAGCTCCTCTCGGCATCGGGTGACGGATCGATGAAGATGTCGCGGTGATCGAACGCGGCAACAAGCTTGATCGTGTTCTCGAGCAACATGCCGTTGCCGAACACATCGCCGGACATATCGCCGACGCCTGCGACGGTGAACGGCGTCTTCGAGATATCGACATCCATTTCGCGGAAGTGCCGCTTCACCGCTTCCCACGCGCCGCGCGCGGTGATGCCCATCTTCTTGTGGTCGTAACCGGCCGAGCCGCCGCTCGCGAAAGCATCGCCGAGCCAGAAGCCGTGTTCGATCGCAAGTCCATTTGCAGTATCGGAGAACGTCGCCGTTCCCTTGTCGGCGGCGACAACAAGATAAGGATCGTCTTGATCGCGCCGTACCGTATTTTCCGGCGGCACCACTTCGCCTTCCGGCGAAAGATTGTCGGTGATCTCAAGCAGAGAGCGGATAAATATTTTATAGGACTCGGTGCCTTCGGCCATCGCCACGTCGCGCGAAGCTCCTACCGGCATCTGCTTCGGCACGAAACCGCCTTTCGCGCCGACCGGGACGATCACCGCGTTCTTCACCTGCTGCGCTTTGACGAGACCCAGGACTTCGGTGCGGAAATCCTGCGGCCGGTCGGACCAGCGGATGCCGCCGCGGGCAACCTTGCCGAATCTCAGATGCACGCCCTCGACGCGCGGCGAATAGACGAAAATCTCGAATAGCGGCCGCGGCAGCGGCAGATTGTCGATCTTCTTGCTTTCGAATTTGATCGCAATCGTCGGCCGCGGGCCGCCGTCCTTTGCGATCTGGTAAAAATTCGTGCGAACCGCGGACGAAATGAGATTGGCGAAGCGCCGCAGAATACGGTCCTCGTCGAGGCTTTGCACTTCTGACAGCGCGCCTTCGATCTTCGCGCGAAGTTCGTTCTCTTTCGTCGCGTGAAGGTCCGCACTCTCGCGCGGATCGAACCGGGCATGAAAAAGCGCGACCAGGTCGCATGCGATTCCTGCATGCTTGTTCGCGGTCTGCCACAGATAATCCTGGCTGTAGGGTATCGCAGCCTGACGCAGGTAGCGTGCCAGCGTGCGCACAAGCGTCACATCGCGCCATGGCATTCCGGCGTTCAGCACGAGTGCGTTGAACCCGTCGTTCTCCGCGCGTGCCTGCAACACGGCCATCATCGCGGCCTCTAACCGCGCGTCCAGTATCTCCGCTTCGATCTCACGCCCATCGGCGCGTGCGAGCGTCATATCGTGCAGCCACACTGTGCCGCCCGCGGCTTCTTCGCGCTCGACGACATAGGTGCGTTCGTCGATGACGGAGAAACCCATGTTTTCGAGCAGCGGCACGCGCTCGGAGAGCGGCAACGGCCGTTCGCAATTCCAGACTTTCAGGTTGACGGATTTCTTGTCCGCATCCGCAGCGCGATAGAAATTGATCGCAAGCGGCTTCTCTTTCGAGAGGTTCTCGATGACGCGGATGTCCGCAACCACGTTCCTTGCGGAAAAAGCCTCGCGATAGGCGGCGGAAAGCGCTCCGCCGTAATTCGTCTCCAACTCGCGCGCTTTTACCGCATCGAAGGCATCGGCCAGTTCCTGCGAAAATTCGTCGTGCCAGCTTCGCACGATCGCGGCGACCCCGGCTTCGAGTTCGGCGCGAGAGGGATTCGGCGTCTCGCCCGAGTCGCGCCCAATGATGAAATGAACGCGCGTGAGCGAACCGTCGGGGAAATAAGGATAGAACGCCGAGAGCCGCCCCTGATAGATCTGCGCGAGAAAAGCGCCGATCTTCGCGCGGGTCACGCTGTCGTAGCGCTCGCGCGGAACGTAAACGAGCACCGAGACGAAACGGTTGAAACGGTCGCGCCGCGACAGCACGCGGATGCGCGGCCGCTCTTCGAGTTGCAAAATCGAGAGCGAAAACTGCAGGAGCGTGTCGCGGTCGATCTGAAAGAGATCGTCGCGCGGATAGGTTTCCAGCACATTTGCGAGTGCCTTACCCGAATGGCTTTCCGGTGCGAAGCCCGCGTGATCGAGCACAAAAGCCGACTTGCGCCGCAGATAGGGAATCTTGAATACGGATTCGCGATAGACCGGCGACGTGAACAGGCCGACGATTCTGCGCTCGCCCACGAGCTTGCCGCTTTTGTCGAAGCGTTTGATGCCGATGTAATCCATGTGCGCGCGTCGATGCACGCGCGAGCGCAAGTTCGCTTTGGTGACGATCAACGGCAGCGGCAGTTTCAGAAACTCGCGCAGTTCCGCGGTGGTGCCGACCGGCTCGCCAGCGCGGCTTAAGACGCGAATGTCGCGGCGGCGCAAAATGCCGAGGCCGGTTTCGTAAAGCGGCTCCAGCGAAATATTGTCGCCGCTTCCCATCACGACATTGTCGCGGCAGCCGAGCAAAGTGAACTGCCCGTCGCGCAGCCACTTCATGAAAGCGACCGCTTCTTGCAGTTCTTCTTCCGGCAACGGGTGCGATTTCTTCTGCAGGCCGTCGATCACCTCGTCGGCATATTCGAGCATCGCCGGCCAGTCCGCCACGCAGACACGCACGTCTTCCAGCGTGCCGCGCAAGGCGTCCGCGATCTTCGCATGGCGCGATTCGTCGATGCGATCGGCGTGAATATGAATGAAGCTCTCGCGGCGCTTCTTCTTGCCGTCTTTCGCGAGCCCGCGCCATTCGACGAGCTTGCCGCTGTCGTCGCGATCCACCGTAAAGATCGGATGCGCGGCTAGCCTTACGCTCAATCCTTGCTCGCCGAGCTCTCCCGCAATCGAGTCGAGCAGAAACGGCATATCGTCGTTCTCGATCTCGACCACGGTGATCGAGCCAAGTCCGCCGTCTTTCGAAACGGGTGCGGGATTGTAGATGCGTATATCGGCTTTGCCTTGCGCGCGGGCGGCCAGATGCGCGTAGCTCTGCAGCGCGAGTGCGGCGAGGTCCTGCGCGCTATAGGGCTCGAGATCCTCCGGCGAGGCGGCGCCGAAAAGCGCGGTCACGAAATCGGGCGGCAGCTTCTTCTCTGCCACGAGCTTACTGGCTTCCTTGAGCAAAAGCTCGGCCCCGGCGCTGCCGCCGGCCGCAAACTTCCCCGCGATGTTCATTCTGGCGCCTCCCTGCTCCCCCGAGAGGACCGGCCGTTCTCGTGCGAAGCGGCGCCGGTTCCCGTCAGTTTCTGCTTCCGCAAACCTGCTGTCGAGACCCCGCAGTTTCAGCCGGGCTTTCCGGCTGTTAGGCTTGCTCTACACGCCAAAAAGGACACGACCATGAAGGCCGCAGGCAATCCGGCAGCAGCCCCGAATCAGGAAAAGGTGATCGCGCTCGATCTAACCCCCGCCGAACTCGACGAGGCGATGAAAGCCTATTTCGCGAAATGCCAGGAGAAGCTGGGCTTCATTCCGAACGTGCTCAAGGCTTATTCGTTCGATCTTGCGAAGCTCAAGGCCTTTGTCGCGATGTCCGACGACCTGATGCTCGGCAAATCGGGGCTTTCGAAAATCGAGCGCGAGATGATCGCGGTTGTCGTCTCCTGCGCGAACCATTGCCATTATTGCCTGGTCGCGCATGGCGCGGTGCTGCGAAAACTGACCGGCAACCCGATGCTTGCGGAAACCGTCGTCGCGAATTACCGCGCGGCGGAGCTCGCTGCGCGTACCCGCGCAATGCTCGATTTCTCGTGGAAACTCACCGAGTCGCCGTGGGAAGTCGGCGAGGAAGATCGCGAGGCACTCCGGAAAGTGGGGTTCTCCGATCGCGATATCTGGGATATTTCCGCGGTCGCCGGTTTCTTCAATATGTCGAACCGCATGGCGACCGCCTCCGGCAACGAGCCGAACGCCGAATATTATTCGATGGCGCGTTGATTAAAGCAGAACGGGCTTGTTCGGGAACTCGCCTTGTTCATGGCACCGGGCGGAAAATGTCCGGCCAGCACCTTGCCGCAGATTTCGATCTGCCTCCCCGCGCGGAATTCGCGTGAAGCACACGCGGCCTGCTAGAAGAGCTCCGATATGAAGCCTCCCGGATTTTTGATCCGCCGCGCGCTTGCACTCGTCAGCGCAGCGGCAGTTCTGTTCGCAGCCGGCACGCAGGTCTTGCCGCAGCCGGCATCCGATCCTGCGACTGACATCGTCAAGCTTGCCGGCACGATCAGGCCGGTTGTTGCGAAGAACGGCATGGTGACGTCGCAGAACGCGATTGCAACGCGCATTGGCGTCGAGATTCTCGAAAAGGGCGGCAACGCGGTTGATGCGGCGGTCGCGGTCGGATTTGCGCTCGCGGTCACGCATCCGCGCGCGGGCAATCTCGGCGGCGGTGGCTTCTTCGTGATCTGGCTCGCGGAGAAACAACAAGCCGTCGCACTCGACTTTCGCGAGGCCGCGCCCGCGCTGATCGACGCGAAAAGTTTTCTCGATGAGAACGGCAAGCCCGACATGGCGAAAGTGCAGCGTACCGGTTTGGGTGTCGGCGTTCCGGGCAGCGTCTCGGGTCTTGCCACCGCGCTCGAAAAATACAGCTCGGGAAAGTTCACGCTCGCGGAATTGATCGCGCCCGCGATCAAGCTCGCGCGCGAAGGAGTCCCGGTCGAGAGCGATCTCGCCGCTTCGCTGAACCGTTTTCAGGGCACGCTCTTGCGCTGGCCGTCCTCGGCGAAGATTTTCGCAAAAGACGGCAAGATTTTGCAAAGCGGTCTGCTCGTGCAGGGCGATCTTGCGAATACGCTGGAAACGATCGCAAAGAACGGGCCGCATGCGTTCTATCGCGGCGAGATCGCTTCGATGATCGCACGCGCGGTGCGTGAAGCCGGCGGCGTGATGACCGTTGAAGATTTAGCGAAATATAAAACAGAAATTCTCGAAGTAGTTCGCGGCAGTTATCGCGGCTACGACGTGCTCTCGATGCCGCCGCCTTCTTCCGGCGGCGCGCTGCTTGTGCAGCTCTTGAACATCCTCGAGGGCTACGAGCTTAAAGACGGACCGAATGCGCCGCGAACGCTTCATCTCATGGTCGAAGCGATGAAGCGTGCTTATGCCGACCGCGCGGAATTTTTCGGCGATCCGGCTTTCGTAAACGTCCCGCTCGACCGCCTCACCTCGAAGGAATACGCCGCGCGCATCCGCGACAGCATCAAGCAGGGTTACGCGACGCCGTCATCGCAGATCCGCGCGGGCGTCACGCCGAAGAAAGAAGGCGAGAACACCACGCATTTCTCGATTCTCGACAAAGACGGCAACGCGGTCGCCGCCACCGTCACGCTCAATCTGAACTTCGGCCTCGGCCTCGTCGCGGAAGGCACCGGCGTCCTCTTGAACAACGAGCTTGACGACTTCGCGCTCGCGCCCGGCGTGCCCAATGCTTTCGGCCTGATCGGGGGCGCTGCGAACGCGCCCGGCCCTGGCAAGAAGCCGCTCTCCTCGATGTCGCCGACGATCCTCCTGAAAGACGGCAAGGTTTTTCTCGTCACCGGTACTCCCGGCGGCTCGACCATCATCACGACCGTGTTGCGCGTGGTCTCCGGCGTCATCGATCACAAGCTCGACATTGCCCAGGCCGTGCTGCTACCGCGCATTCACCATCAGTGGATGCCCGACGAAGTGCGCGCCGAGCGCGTGATCGAGCGCGTGATGCCGCCCGAACAATGGATCGCGTTCGAGACTTACGGCCACAAGGTCAACTTCTTCAATTTCAACATCGGCGCCGCGAATTCGATTCTGGTGACGCCCGAAGGCATTACCGGCGTGTCCGATCCGCGCTATCTCGGTACGTTGGCCGCCGGCCATTGACGCAAGAAGAAGGTATGGAAATGCGCCAGTCTGTGCACAAACTCGCAGTCCAGACCAAAGGCCGCGCGCTCTACGAGTTCACCGACAAGGTGTTGCGCTGGCTGGCTGCCGAAAATTTTTCAGTCGGCATGCTCACGGTCTACTGCCGTCACACCTCGGCTTCTCTCTTGATACAGGAGAACGCCGATCCCGACGTGCAGACCGATCTGCAAAATTATTTCGAGGAGATCGCGCCCGAATCGGATCGCTACATCCATTCGGCCGAAGGGCCCGACGACATGCCCGCGCATCTGCGCGCGGCGCTAACCCAAACCAGTCTTTCGATTCCGATTGTCGATGGCCGGCCGGTGCTCGGTACCTGGCAGGGCATCTATCTGTTCGAACACCGCACACGCCCGCATACGCGCGAGATCGTACTGCACGTGATCGGCGAATGATTTTTTAGAAAATTGGAGCGGGCGAAGGGATTCGAACCCTCGACCCCGACCTTGGCAAGGTCGTGCTCTACCCCTGAGCTACACCCGCATCCGGTTTGGCGGGGCTAGCCCGCCGGGTAAGCGGGGGTTCTAGGCAAAAGCCTCGGCCCGCGCAACACCTGAAAAAGCCAAGGCTTAATGCCGGTTTCCGGTATGCCGAGCGGCCGCCGATTTGCTTTCGGTGGCTCCGGACCCCATTTATGGTCCGGAACTCAAGGCGCGAGCAAAGTCGGGTCTACCCGACTTTGCCATTAAGAATGAGCGATCTCTCGGGTAAACCCGAGATCGATGCGCCAATCTGGAGCGGAATATGGAGTTGAATACGGGAAACGGCGCGGCAGCGGCAAGCGCGGGCGACGTGATCGCCGACACCACCACGCAGACCTTCATGAAGGACGTGATCGAGGAATCGAAGAAGCGTCCGGTGCTGGTCGATTTCTGGGCCGAGTGGTGCGGCCCGTGCAAGACACTCACCCCAATTCTGGAAAAAGCGGTGCGCGCGGCAGGCGGCGCCGTGAAACTCGTGAAAATGGACATCGACAAGCATCCGCAAATTCCGGGTCAGCTTGGCATCCAGTCGATCCCGGCGGTGTTCGCATTCGATAAAGGCCAGCCAGTGGACGGTTTTGTCGGCGCGCTGCCTGAAGGTCAGGTGACTGCTTTCATCGAGCGCCTCACCGGCAAGGCGAATCCTTCGACAGAGCTCTTAAACGAAGCCGAAGCGAAACTCGCGGCCAGCGAATTCGACGAAGCGACTTCGCTGTTCGCCGAGGTCCTGACCGGCGATCCGGCGAATGCGCGCGCGCTCGCGGGTCTAGTGCGCTGTCATATCGCATCAGGCGATCTCGATCAGGCGAAAGAAACTTTCGCGATGATTCCGGCGGAGGCCTCGAAGGACAAGACCGTGGCGCCTGCGATCACGGCCGCGAAAGCCGCGCTCGATCTGGCCGAGCAAGCCGGAAAAGTGAGTGGCGAAGCCGGCGAACTCGAAGCAAAAGTGAACGTAAATCCAGCCGACCATCAGGCGCGTTTCGATCTCGCGGTTTCCTTGAGCGCGAAAGGCGAGAAGGCGAAAGCCGCGGATCATCTGCTCGCGATCATCAGGAAAGATCGCAAGTGGAACGAGGAAGCCGCGCGCAAGCAGTTGCTGCAGTTCTTCGACGCCTGGGGTCCGATGGACGAAGCCACCGTCGATGCGCGCAAGAAACTCTCGACGATTCTCTTTTCGTAGCGAAACAGAAGCATGGCGATCAACATTGCCTATCGTTCGCCGAAGGAAATTCCGGAAGTTATTCCGGTATTTCCGCTACCGCGCGCGTTGCTGCTGCCGCGCGCCGAGCTGCCGCTCAACATCTTTGAGCCGCGTTACTTGCAGATGATCGAGGACGTGATCCGCGGCGAGCGCGTGATCGGCATGATCCAGCCGAACGAGCCGGAGGAAGGCGCTTCGCAAGTCCCGCCGCTTTATCCGGTCGGGTGCGCGGGCAGGCTCACGAATTTCGCGGAGAGCGGCGACGGCCGGTATCAGGTCGTGCTCACGGGGATCACGCGCTTCCGCGTGCTCGAAGAAGTCACCGTCACGACGCCCTACCGCCAGTGCAAGGTCGACTACACGATCTTCGGCGAAGATCTGGTCCAGGGTCTCGGCGAGGACGAAGTGGACCGCGAAGCACTTTTGAAAACGCTCGCCAACTATCTCGCCGCGAACTCGATCGAAGCTGACTGGTCGGGAATTACGCAGGCGCCGACCGAGGCGCTTGTGAATGGCCTTTCTTTGATGTCGCCGTTCGGCGTGCGTGAAAAGCAGGCGCTCCTCGAAGCCCCCGATCTCAAGACCCGCGCGGAGCTTCTTGTCGCAGCCACTGAAATCACGCTCGCCGCCGGCGAAGGCGACGACCATGGAACCTTGCAATAAGATGTGCGTTTTCGCGCTGCCCTTGCCCTAGCGATCCGGAGAGACCGATGAACACCGACCGTCACACCGTCGATCCCAAGCTCCTGGAAATTCTGGTTTGCCCGGTGACAAAAGGACCGCTGGAATACGACGCCGAGAAGCAGGTGCTGGTCTCGCGCGCGGCGAGGCTGATCTATCCGATCCGCGACGGCATCCCGATCATGCTGCCGGAAGAAGCGCGGCCGTTGACCGATTAAAGCATGATCCCGAAAAGCATGTCCCGGACTTGATCCGGGGATGGTACCGGTTTTCGGAAAAGATCGTGCTTCGATTTAAATATATTCGCCCCGAAGCAGTTTCGGTACATCGCCCGTGAGGCCCGCCGCCTCGCGGGCGAAAAACTTCTTGAGAGCCGGCGCACGATCCACCAGGCCGAGGCCCAGATCGCGCAGATATTTGAGAGCGATGGATTCGTTCGAGAACAGCCGGTTCAGTCCGTCGGTCGCCAGCCCCATCGCCATGGTATCGGCGCGGCGCCAGCGCTGATAGCGCGTGAGCGCCTCCGGCGCGCCGGGATCGAGACCGAGCCGCGCGTTGTCTGCGATGCATTCGGCGAGTGCGGCGACATCCCGAAGCCCCATGTTCAACCCCTGCCCTGCGAGCGGATGAATGACGTGCGCCGCGTCACCGACGAGCGCGAGGCGTTCGGCGATAAACGATCGCGCAATCGAAATCTGCAAGGGGTACGCGCGCGCGGGCGACAACACTTCGAGTTCGCCAAGCTGTAGGCCGAAACGTAGTTCCAGCTCTGCGAGAAATTCCGCGGGCGGAAGCGCAACGATGCGCTTCGCTTCCGCGCTTTGTTCCGTCCAGACAATCGACGAACGCTTTCCCGTGAGCGGCAGGATCGCGAACGACCCGCTCGGCAGAAAATGTTGCACCGCTTTGCCGTTATGATCGCGCGCATGGCCTAGCGTGGCAACGATACCGGACTGGTCGTAGCCGCGCGAGATCGTCTGAATTTTTGCGAGCGTTCGCAATTTCGATTGCGCGCCGTCGGCGGCGGCAAGCAGACGTGTGCGATACTTTTTTCCGTCCGCCTCGAACTGCGCGAAGCTTTCGTCCGCCGAATAAGCGCCGATACCGGACGAAACGAGTTCGATCTCCGCTTCCTCTAGCGCCTCGCGCAGTGCCGCCATCAGCGCGCGGTTCTCCACCATATGCGCGAAGGGCTCGTCCTCGTCGTGTTCCGAAAATTCGAGAAAGGTCTGGCGCACGGCGTCATGGAGTTTCGAATCCGTAATCTCCATGGCGCGGATCGGCTGCACATCGGTGAGCCGCTCCCACACGCCGATTGCCTCGAACAGCCGCCGCGCACCGCCTGCGATCGCGACCGTGCGGTCGTCGCGTGCGGGCTCTTTCGTAAGCGACGGATCGAAGACCGCAACGGCAAAGCCGTTGCCGAGCGTCTGCTTGAGCGCGACACCGAGTGCCGCTCCCACGATCCCCGCGCCCGCAATCGCTACATCCAGCGGCTTATCCGGCGTTTGCTTGTTCATGGCGGCAAGATATGTAGGTTAAGCCTCCCGCGGCAACCCGCCGATTATCTCAAGGTTTACCGATGGCCAAAGCGGTCGAAACCCTTCTCGACATTCTCGATCTCGAAACGCTCGAGATGAATTTGTTTCGCGGCCATTCGCCGAAAGATTCCTTCATCCGCGTGTTCGGAGGCCAGGTGATCGGACAGGCGCTGGTCGCCGCCTATCGCACTGTTCCCGAGCGCGCCTGTCATTCGCTGCACTGTTATTTCCTGCTCGGCGGCGACCCGAAGGTACCGATCATCTACGAGGTCGACCGCATCCGCGACGGCGGCAGCTTCACGACACGATGGGTAAAGGCGATTCAGCACGGCGAAGCGATCTTCTCGATGGGCGTTTCGTTCCAGAAGGAAGAGGAAGGCCACGAGCATCAGGCCGGGATGCCGAAGGTGCCGATGCCCGAAGAACTCGCGAGCGAAAAAGACATTCGCGAGAAAGTTCTGCCGATGCTCCCCGAGGCCGTACGCAAATATTACGAGCGCGAACGGCCGATCGAGCTGCGGCCCGTCGAATACATGCGCTACCTCTCGAAGGATTATCGCGAGCCGAAATTCAACGTCTGGATGAAAGCGGTCTCACCGCTCCCCGACGACCCGATCATTCATCGCTGCGCACTGGCTTATGCCTCCGACATGGGGCTGTTGGACGCTTCGCTGATTCCGCACGGGCGCTCGGTCTTTTCCCGCTCGATCCAGGCAGCTTCCCTCGACCATGCATTGTGGTTTCACCGGCCGTTTAGAGCCGACGAGTGGCTGCTCTATTCACAGGATTCGCCAAACGCGAACGGCGCCCGCGGTTTTTCGCGCGGCCAGTTTTTCAAAAGAGACGGTACTTTGGTCGCTTCCGTGGCTCAGGAAGGGCTGATCCGGAAGCGCGACCCGAATTTCGAGAAGAAAAAACCCTGAAATAGGGTCGAAAACCGGAAAATCGCAGCGCACGGATCGCTGCTTAAAAAGCGGCGCGTACTCCTCCTGCCCGCTTAAAATTCCGGCTGAACGCCGATATTCTATGCAGATTGGGCCGCCTTACTTTTAGGCGGCCGCACTGCCGGATCGCAATCTCTGAAAACAAGCCGGCAGCAGGGGAATCGCTCATGAAGCTCATTATTGCTGTCATCAAGCCGTTCAAGCTCGAAGAGGTCCGCGACGCGCTTGCCGCCGTCGGCGTGCAGGGCATCACCGTCTCCGAAGTGAAAGGCTATGGCCGTCAGAAAGGCCACACCGAAATCTATCGCGGCGCCGAATACGCGATTCATTTCCTGCCGAAGGTTCGGCTCGAAATCGCAGTCGCAAGCGAGAACGCCGACCGCGCGATCGACGCGATCGTCAAGGCTGCGAAAACCGGACAGATCGGCGACGGAAAGATTTTCGTTGCTTCGATCGAACGCGCGATCCGCATCCGCACCGGCGAAACCGACAACAACGCGCTCTAAATCAAGAGCAGCGAAAACTTTCTGGGGGACTTCGATGAAACGCTTTTGGATTCTCAACGCCACAGTATGCGCGAGCTTCGCAACGACACCCGCATTCGCACAGGCGAGCACAATCAATGCCGCCGACACCGCATGGATGATCGCGGCCACCGCGCTCGTGCTGCTGATGACGATACCGGGTCTCGCGCTCTTTTATGCGGGCTTAGTGCGTAAGAAGAACCTGCTCGCCACCATGGCGCAGAGCTTCGCCGCGGTGATGTTCATCTCGCTGCTTTGGTTCGTCGCCGCCTACTCGTTGACCTTCTCCGGCGATGGGCCATATCTCGGTAATCTCGACAAGCTTTTCTTCGCTGGAATGAATCTCGACTCGGTCAATTCGCTCGCACCGAAGCTGCCAGAGTCGCTGTTTGCGATCTATCAGATGACGTTCGCCGTTATTACCTGCGCGCTGATTGCGGGCTCGGTCGCCGATCGCATGCGCTTCTCCGCGTTCATTCTTTTTATCGTCGCTTGGCTCTTCATCGTCTACGTGCCGAGCGCACACTGGATCTGGGGCGGCGGTTTCCTCTCCGGTATGGGTGTGATGGATTTCGCGGGCGGCATCGTCGTTCACCTGAACGCGGGCGTCGCCGGTCTGGTCGCGGCATACGTCCTCGGCGCGCGCCGCGGCTACGGCAGCGAAAATCTTGCACCTTACGATCTCACGATGGCCGCGATCGGTACCGCGCTGCTATGGGTTGGCTGGTTCGGCTTCAACGGCGGCTCCGCGCTCGAAGCGGGATCCCGCGCGACCATGGCGATCGTTGCTACGCATCTCGCCGCCTGCTCGGGCGCGATCGCGTGGATGATGATGGAGTGGCTCACGCGCAAGAAACCGTCCGTACTCGGAATCATTTCAGGCGCGATTGCAGGCTTGGGCACCATCACGCCGGCCTCGGGTTACATTCTGCCGTGGCATGGCGTCGTGATCGGGCTTACCGCCGGCATCATCTGCTTCTGGGCCTGTACGTGGCTCAAAGAACGCCTGAAATACGACGACTCGCTCGACGTGTTCGGAATTCACGGCATCGGTGGCGCTCTCGGCACGATCTTGACCGGCGTCTTCGCAGTCGGTGCCTTCACCGTGACGAAAGAACTGCCGCAAGGACAGCAGGGATTGCTCGAAGGTAATGCGGGTCAGGTGGTGACGCAGGCGATCGGCGTCGGCATCTCCTTGGTGTGGTGCGCAGTCGCGACCTACGTGATCCTGAAAGTCGTCGATGTGCTTGTCGGCCTTCGCGTCTCGCTCGATCACGAGCGCATGGGCCTCGACGTCACGCAGCATGGCGAGTCGGTTCACACCTGATTCACGCCATTGCCTATCCAAAATTACGAACGCGCGGCAGCTTTGCCGCGCGTTTTCTTTCGTCTGAGTGTGATTCGGGCAGCTCTGCTGCATCTGCCTAACTTCTAGGCGAAACCACCGAAAATTGCGGCTTTCCGTAGACCTCTCCTGTTGCCTGCTCATTTCTGAGTCAGCCAAGCCCTTGCGACTCAAGTGATTCCGGCACGGCGCCCGAGTCTGGCACGCCCTTTGATTAGTGAGGCCCCGACTCGTCTGCGGGAGCAATTTCCCATGGGCGGAGTCCGATCAGATCGTCCGGTGGCAGCTAGTTGTCTCCGGCACCACTGGGGGACAGGAACCAAATGAAGATCGTCATGGCCATCATCAAGCCGTTCAAGCTGGAGGAGGTGCGCGATGCCCTCACCGGGATCGGCGTACACGGACTGACCGTTACCGAGGTCAAGGGCTACGGAAGGCAGAAGGGTCACACCGAAATTTATCGCGGCGCTGAATACGCGGTAAATTTCCTGCCGAAGCTCAAGATCGAGGTCGCGGTTGCGACTGACCAAGTGAAGAAGGTGATCGACGCGATCACCGGGGCCGCCAAAACCGGCCAGATCGGCGACGGGAAGATTTTCGTCTTCTCGATCGATCAAGCGGTGCGGATCCGCACCGGCGAGCAGAACGCCGATGCGCTCTGATCCCCGAAACTCTCATAGCTATGTGATGGAGAATTCTCCCATGACGTTTAAGAACATCTTGTGGGCGGCCTTCGCCGCGCTGGTGGTGGCGGTAATCGCCATCGACCCTGCGCTCGCGCAGGACGCAAAAATCGACAAGGGCGACACCGCCTGGATGATGACCGCTGCGATCCTCGTTCTCGTGATGACGGTCCCCGGTCTCGCACTGTTCTACGGCGGTCTCGTCCGCTCGAAGAACATGCTCTCGATGCTGATGCAGGTCGGCTACACCGTCTGTATCGTCATCCTCATCTGGGTGATCTACGGCTACTCGGTCACCTTCACCGGCGGCAGCGACTTCTTCGGTGGCTTCGACAAAGCCTTCCTGAAGGGCCTCGCCAACGACACCAAGGCCGTCACTTTCTCCGATCGCGTCGCGTTGCAAGAACTCGTTTTCGTGATGTTCCAGGCGACCTTCGCTGCGATCACCGCGTGCCTTCTGCTCGGCTCGGTCGCCGAGCGCATGAAGTTTTCGGCGGTTGCGATCTTCATCCCGCTCTGGGTCACGTTCGTCTATTTCCCGATCGCACACATGGTCTGGTACTGGGCGGGTCCGGACGCCATCATCGACGCTGCGAAAGCACTTGCAGCGGCAACGGGTGACGCGAAGGCGAAGGCTGAAGCCGCGTTCGACGCTGTTGGCGCCGATGCCGGTTATATCTTCAAGCTTGGCGCGCTCGACTTCGCCGGTGGCACGGTCGTGCACATCAACTCCGGTTTCGCCGGTCTGGTTGGCTGCTTGATCGTCGGAAAGCGCATCGGCTTCGGCAAGGAGCTGATGCCTCCGCACTCGCTGGTGATGACCTACATCGGCGCCATGTTGCTCTGGTTCGGCTGGTTTGGCTTCAATGCCGGCTCCAACCTTGAAGCGACCGGCTCGGCCGTCACCGCCCTCGTCAACACCTTCGTTGCGACGGCGGCCGCGGCGATCGGCTGGATACTGATCGAGTGGCTCACCAAGGGTAAGCCGAGCCTGCTCGGTCTCGTCTCGGGCATTGTCGCGGGTCTCGTCGCGATCACGCCCGCGTCCGGCTTCGCCGGTCCGATGGGTGGTCTCGTACTCGGCCTGGTCGCCGGTGTGGTGTGCTTCTTCTTCTGCACCGTCGTGAAGAACATGTTCAAGTACGACGACGCGCTTGACGTGTTCGGTATTCACGCGATCGGCGGTATCATCGGCGCGATCGGCACCGGCATCGTTGCCGCGCCGTCGCTCGGTGGCACCGGCATCACCGACTACGTCGGTCCGATCATCAAGGATAAGGCCCTCGGCGCTTACGACATCGCCGGTCAGGTCCTGATCCAGGCGCAGGCGGTGGGCATCACCATCCTGTGGTCGGGCATCATCTCCGCGATCCTGTTCTACATCGTGAAGATGATCATCGGTCTCCGTCCGACTCCGGATCAGGAGCGCGAAGGCCTCGACATCACCGATCACGGCGAACGCGCCTACAACTAAGTCTGGTCGGCCGGGACGAACTCCCGGCCTTCCTTACAAAAGTAAGGAAACCCCGGCCTCGCGGCCGGGGTTTTCGTTTGCCCGCCGCGGCCTGTGCCCGATGGTTAAACGGGCCTTAACCGGCCATTTTTAATGTCTGTACCTGCAATTCTTGGGTTTGAGGCGAGCATGGCAGCAAGCGGACTGGCCGGGCGAAATCAGCATGCGAACGTGCGCTCGCCGTTTGTGCGGCTGACCGAATTGCTCGCCGGCATCGAGCCGAACAAGCCGCTGATCAATCTTTCGGTCGGCGAGCCGCGCCATCCGATGCCGAGTTTCGTTTCCCCGGTGCTCGGCACGCATATCGCGGGCTTCGGCAAATATCCGATGCTGCGCGGCACGGATCGTTTCCGCGGAGCCGTCGCAGCATGGCTCGGGCGGCGCTACAAACTTCCCCGCGCAATCGATCCGAATAAAGAAGTGCTGGTGCTGAACGGCAGCCGCGAGGGTCTCTTTCTCGCGAGCATCGCCGCGAAGCGAATCCTCGGCGAGCGCGGCGGCAAGCCTGCGATCATCGTGCCCAATCCGTTCTACCCGGCTTATGGCGCGGGCGCGGAAGTGACAGGCTGCGAACTCGTAGCACTGCCAGCGTACCGCGAAAATAATTTCATTCCGGATTACGATTCCATGTCCGACGAGCTGATGGCGCGCACGCTTGCGATCTATCTCTGCTCGCCCGCCAATCCGCAAGGCGCTGTGCTGTCGCGCGAGACGCTGGAGCAGGTGATCGCGCGCGCGCGCAAGCACGGCGCGTTTGTGTTTGCCGACGAGTGCTATTCGGAGATCTGGCTTGGCGACAAGAAGCCCGTCGGTGCGCTCGAAGCCTGCGGCGCGAATTTCGACAATGTCGTCGCCTTCAACTCGCTCTCGAAGCGCTCGAACCTGCCGGGACTGCGCTGCGGCTTCGCGGCGGGCGACGAGAAATTCATCTCCGCTTACGCCGAACTGCGCAACGTGTCCGCGCCGCAGGTCCCGGAGCCTTTGCAAGAGGTCGCCATCGCCGCCTACTCCGACGAGTATCATGTCGAGGATACGCGCAAGCTCTACCGTGAGAAATTCGATCTCGCGGACAAGCTCTTAAGCAAGCGCTTCAATCATAAGCGCCCTGAAGGCGGGTTCTTTCTCTGGCTCGACGTTACCGAGTTCGGCGACGACGAGTCTGCCGCGAAAATGCTTTTCAGGGACGCGGGCCTGCGCGTCGTACCGGGAAGTTATCTCGCGCGTACAGGTAGTGACGGTAAAAATCCGGGCGCCGGCTATATCCGCGTCGCCCTCGTCGACGACATCAAGATCACGGAACAGGCGCTCCAGCGCCTTGCTTCCTTCCGCAAGTAGTTGGACCGCACCATGCGCCAATCCTCCGCCAGACATGCCAGCCTGTTTCCCGAAGAAGTGGTGAGCGCGTTTCACCGCCGGGTCGCCGAGTTGCGCGGCTTCGGATTGATCGTACTCGCTGCGCTCTGCCTCGTCGCGCTCGGTACCTGGGCCGCGACCGATCCGAATTTCAGCTACGCCACCGACGGCACCGTGAAAAACCTGATGGGCCGCGCGGGCGCCGCGTTCTCCGATTTCCTGATGCAAGTGTTCGGTCTCGGCGCGCTCGCGCTGGTCCTGCCGCTCGGCATTTGGGGCTGGCTCGTGATGACGCACCGCGCGCCGTCGCGCTGGAAAATCAGAATTCTGTTCTGGCTGGGCGGCGTATTGTTCGCGTGCGGCTTTGCCGCCTGCTTCCGCGCGCCCGCGAATTGGCCGTTGCCGACTGGCCTCGGTGGCGCCATCGGCGACTCCTTGATCTTCGTTCCTTCGCTGCTTCTCGGCTCTACCGCGAATGCGAGCCGCATCCTGATCGGGCTCCTGTTCGGCATGCCGATGCTGTTCATGCTCGGCGTCGCGCTCGGCGCGGGCTTCCGCGGCGAGCCCGCTTCGCGCGAAGAAGACTTCGACGAAGAAACCGGCGAGGTGCGCGAGCGCCTCGGTTTTTTCTCCCGCATCTCCGCCTTCTTCGGCAGCGTCTTCCATTTCTTCTACATGGTGCGCACCCGCCTTGCCGGGCGCCGTCCGCCGAAAGTGAAGCGGAGCTTGCGTGAACGTCTCGCCGCATTCTTCGCGAGCGAGCCCGAGCTTCCGCATGTGAAGGGCGCGCGCCGCGAGCCGTCGCTGGTGCCGGGCAAGGGCGCCAACGCGGACTACGAGGAGGAATACGAAGAAGAGGAAGAGTACGAGCCGCGCAGGAAACCTGCGGCGAGCGCTGCGCGTAAAAAGCCGCGCCGCCGCGGCTCCTATCATCTGCCGCCGTTCGACATTCTCGCCGCCGCGAGCGGCTCGCGCGCGCCTATGCTTTCCGTGAAAGCACTCGAAGAAAATTCGCGCATGCTGGAAAGCGTGCTCGACGACTTTGGCGTGAAGGGCCAGGTCGTCAACGCCAGCCCCGGCCCGGTCGTGACCTTGTACGAACTCGAGCCCGCGCCCGGCATCAAGTCCTCGCGCGTGATCGGCCTTGCCGACGACATCGCGCGCTCCATGAGCGCGGTTTCCGCCCGCGTCGCCGTGATCCCCGGCAAGAATGCGATCGGCATCGAACTACCGAACCTGAAGCGTGAGAAGGTCGTGCTGCGCGAGCAGCTCGAATCGAAAGACTTCCGCGATACGCCATCCAGTCTTCCGCTCTGCCTCGGCAAGACCATCGGCGGCGAGCCGGTGATCGCCGATCTCGCGCGCATGCCGCATTTGCTGATCGCGGGTACCACCGGCTCCGGCAAGTCGGTCGCGATCAACACGATGATCCTGTCGTTGCTCTATCGCCTCTCGCCCGAGCAGTGCCGCCTGATCCTGATCGACCCGAAGATGCTCGAGCTTTCCGTCTATGACGGCATCCCGCATCTGCTCTCGCCGGTCGTCACCGATCCGCGCAAGGCCGTGATCGCGCTGAAATGGGCCGTTCGCGAGATGGAAGAGCGCTACAAGAAGATGTCGAAGCTCGGCGTGCGCAATATCGCGAACTTCAACGAAGCGATCGTTGACGCTGCGGCCAAGGGCAAATCCATCAAGCGCACGGTGCAGACCGGCTTCGACCGCGAGACCGGCGAGGCGATCTACGAGTCCGAGGAGATGGAGCTTGAGCCGTTGCCGTTCATCGTCGTCGTGGTCGATGAAATGGCGGACCTGATGATGGTCGCGGGCAAGGACATCGAAGGCGCGATCCAGCGTCTCGCGCAGATGGCGCGCGCCGCCGGCATCCATCTTCTGATGGCAACGCAGCGTCCGTCGGTTGACGTGATTACTGGCACTATCAAGGCGAACTTCCCGACGCGCATTTCCTTCCAGGTATCGTCGAAGATCGATAGCCGCACCATCCTCAACGAACAGGGCGCGGAGCAGCTCTTGGGCCAGGGCGACATGCTCTATATGGCGGGCGGCTCGCGCATCTCGCGCGTCCATGGACCGTTCGTGTCCGACTCCGAACTCGAACGTGTCGTGCGACATCTCAAGGAACAAGGCGTTCCTGAATATCTCGAAGAGATCACCGCGGAGCCGGAAGGCGAAGACGGTTCGGTTTTCGACAAGAGCGCGATGGGCGAGGAGGGCGGCGGCGATCTCTACGAACAGGCCGTCGCGATCGTCTTGCGCGACAGGCGCGTCTCGACCTCCTACGTCCAGCGCCGCCTGCAGATCGGCTACAACCGCGCCGCGTCGATCATCGAGCGGATGGAGATGGAAGGCGTCATCTCCGCCCCGAACCACCAGGGAAAACGCGAGATTCTTGCGGGCGGCGGCGCGGATTGACCCGGAATCGTCGCCAAATCGCCATAGCTTCTTCCTAGGGAAACACCCGGTACGGCGCTTCATGCAGCGCCGGGAACCGCTACATTCTTTCCGCTCCCGGGTACTATGTATCCATGCGGAGCGGGCTCCCGTGATTCGGAAATCCCGAGGACGAGCGATGGATCGGCTGACCAGGCTTTCGGCAATTCTTCTTTTGAGCGCGAGCACGCTCGGCGCGAGCGCCATGGCGCAGAACGCCCCCAAGAAAGACCAACCGAAAGCGCAAACGCAGCAGCAGCAACCGAAACAGGGTCCTACGGTCGCGACCACGAAGTCGGGCGTCGAACTCGATCAGCGTCAGGTCAACTCGCTCGAGCGCGTGACGAAATTTTTCAACTCGACAGCGACGCTCGTCGGAAAATTCCATCAGATCGGCCCTGACGGCTCGAAGACCGAGGGCGTCTTCTATATGCAGCGTCCCGGCCGCGTGCGCTTCCAGTATGAAGAGCCGAGCCCAATCGAGCTGATCTCGGACGGCTCTTCGATCGCCGTGCGTAACCGGACGCTCGCGACACAGGACATCTATCCGCTTTCGCAGACGCCGCTTCGCTTTTTGCTCGCGGACAAGATCGATCTTCTGCGCGACAGCAACATCACCAATGTCTTTCAGGACGATCTCTTCGTAACCCTCGTGATCGAGGAGAAATCCCAGATCGCGGGTACCCACCGCCTGCGCATGCTGTTCGGCGCCAAAGACAACCAGTTGAAGCAGTGGACCATCACCGATCCGCAGGGCTTCGACACCACCGTCTCGGTCTACGATCTCGATGCCAAGACGCGGCCCGACCCCGGCCTGTTCCGCATCGACTTCACGCGCTATCAGCAATAGGCGCGGCGCATGCGTTAGACCACGCGCCAAACTGCACAATGACGTTTTCCGTCGCGACCTGGAATATCAATTCGGTTCGTCTCCGCTTTCCGCAGGTGAAACGCTTTCTCGCGCGCTTCTCCCCCGATGTGCTTTGCCTGCAGGAAACGAAATGCCCCGACGATAAGTTTCCGCTCAACGATTTCGCGAAGCTCGGCTACGAACACATCGCCCTGCACGGCCAGAAGGGCTATCACGGCGTCGCCGTGATCTCGCGTCATCCGTTTCAGGATCAGAGCAAGAATTTCTTCTGCGGCAAGAACGACGCGCGCCACATCTCGGCGACTTTCGAGCGCAAGGCGAAGCTCGCAAAACCCGTCACGGTTCATAATTTCTATGTACCCGCCGGCGGCGACATTCCCGATCCTGCAATCAACGTGAAGTTCGAACACAAGCTCCAGTTTCTCGACGAGCTTGCGACCTGTTCGGTGACGCAGGACGCGAAGACCGGCTCGCGCTCCATTCTCGTCGGCGATCTCAACGTCGCGCCGCGCGAGAACGACGTCTGGAGCCACAAGCAGATGCTCAAAGTTGTGAGCCATACGCCCGTCGAAGTCGAGAAGTTCGAGCGAGCGCGCGCGTCGGGAAGCTGGATCGACGTGATGCGCGGCTTCGTGCCGGACGACCAGAAGCTCTACACGTGGTGGAGTTATCGCGCTGCCGACAACTGGAGGGCGGCCGACCGCGGCCGCAGGCTCGATCACGTCTGGGCAAGTTCCGCGCTCAAGGGCGCGGCACAAAGCATGAAGGTGTTCAAGCCTTCGCGCGGCTGGCAGCAGCCCTCCGATCATGTCCCGGTGATCGTGGAATTCGCACTTTAAAACATGATTCCGAAAAGTCAGTCCGCTTAAGCGATCAAGCTTTCTGCTCGAAGCGTGGCAGCACCGTATCGAGATCGTCGAGGGCGGCGTCGATCCGGCGCGCGATCAACTCGCGCAGGCCGATCGCGGCCTCGACGTCGCTCTCGAGCATCCGCATGAACATGCCACGTGGCATCTTCAGCAAAGTAGAAGGCTCCATCGCGATGGCGGTGGCGGGCCGGTCGGTCTCGACCATCAGCGCGCTCTCGCCAATCAAGGCGCCAGTTTTGATGAGCGTCGGCTCGTCGAGCGCCTTGTCTTTTGCGCGGCGCAGCCGGATCACGCCTGCGGAGACCGCGTAGGCGCCGTCGGCCGGTTCGCCTTCCTCAAACAGAATATCGCCCGCGCGCAGGTGAACCCTTTCGACGCTGATCGCGAGCACGCGTAAGGCGTCCGGCCCGAGCACGCGGAAGGTCGCGATCTTGCGCAGGAAGAGCATGTCGTCTTCGAGCGCCATCTACTTCTTACGGGACGAGTTTGTAGCCGCCGCCCTCGGTGACGAGGAGCGCCGCGTTCGACGGATCTTTTTCGATCTTCTGCCGGAGACGATAAATATGCGTCTCCAGCGTGTGTGTGGTCACGCCGGAATTGTAGCCCCAGACTTCCGTGAGAAGCTGGTCGCGGGGCACCGGCGTTTTTCCCGCACGATAGAGATAGCGCAGGATCGCGGTTTCTTTTTCCGTGAGGCGCGTCTTCTTGCCCTTCTCATCGACGAGCAACTTCGCGCCGGGCCGGAACGAGTAGTGCCCGACAGGAAAAATCGCGTCTTCGCTGGCTTCGTGGCTGCGAAGCTGTGCGCGTATGCGCGCGAGCAGCACCGCGAACTTGAAGGGCTTCGTTACATAGTCGTTGGCACCGGCCTCCAGGCCGAGCACGGTGTCGGAATCCGTATCGTGGCCCGTGAGCATAATCACCGGCGACTTGAATCCGTTCTTGCGCATGACGCGCACGGCCTCGCGGCCGTCCATGTCCGGCAAGCCGACGTCCATGATCAGAAGATCGATGTGGCCCTGCTTCGCGCGCTCGATCGCGGCTTGCGCGTTATCGGCCGATTCGGTCGCAAATTCCTGATGCAGCGCGAGCTGCTCGAGCAGCGTTTCGCGCAATTCTGCGTCGTCGTCGACGACGACAATCGTGCGGGCATTGGCCATGGGCAGTTGAAACCCTGTTGTTTTCGTGGCCGGGGGAGTAGCCAAACCGCCCTTGCCAAGCAAGGGTTTGACATTACACGCTTTTGTGTACGGGCGGAACGAGACGGGAAAACGTGGTGAAAGGCAGCGGCTTACGCTTAATCCGGGTCGCAAGGGCAGCCGGTTGCCCAACGCGCGGGCATTTGACCGCCGGGAGCCATGTTTTTCCGGTGACCCTGGGCCGCGGCGGTATTCGCGCCGACAAGCGCGAAGGCGATGGCGGCACGCCGCGCGGCCGCTTCAGGCTGTTGCGGCTTTGGTATCGTGCCGACCGGATGCCTCGTCCGCGTTCGTTGTTTCCCATACGGAAAATTCGGAAAGACGACGGCTGGTGCGAAGACCCGCGCGACAGAAACTACAATCGCCCGGTGAAGTTGATCCCCGCAAGCGGCGCCGACCGCTTGTGGCGGGACGACCATCTTTACGAACTGATTATCGAACTCGACCACAACACGTGCCCGCGCATTCCTTATCGCGGCAGCGCTGTCTTTATTCATTTCGCGCGAAAGGACTTCACGCCGACGGCGGGATGCGTTGCGTTGAAACGCGGCGATTTGCAGAAATTACTGTTGCTGCTTGGGCGAAATTGCTGGATTGAAATTCGTTAGTTCAATCTGTCATTCCGGACGCGCGCAGCGCGATCCGGAATCCAGGGCTGCATTTCAAAGCTTTGCCATATCGCTCTGGATTCCGGGTTCGCTCGCTACGCTCGCGCCCCGGAATGACATTTATAGCTTCGGCCTCTCTCCGAAAATCGCACTCCCCACACGCACATGCGTAGCGCCGAAATTGATCGCGCTTTCGAAATCCGCGCTCATGCCCATCGAAAGTAATTTGAGACCATTCCGCTCGGCGATTTTTTTCGTCAGCGCAAAATGCGGCGCCGGCGCTTCTTCAAGCGGCGGAATGCACATCAGACCTGCGATCTCCAGAAAATAAGTCTCGCGGCACTCCTTGATGAACGCGTCCGTATCTTCGGGAAGCACGCCAGCCTTCTGCGGCTCGGCCCCGGTATTCACTTGTACAAAAAGCTGCGGCGTGCGCGCCGCTTTCTGAATTTCTTTCGCAAGCTCGGCCGCGAGCTTCGGCCGGTCAACGGAATGAATTGCATCGAACAGCGCAAGCGCCTCTTTCGCTTTGTTGGTTTGCAGTGGCCCGACCAGATGCAGTTCGATTTCCGGATGGCGCTCGCGCAAAGCCGGCCACTTGGCCTTCGCTTCCTGCACGCGATTCTCGCCGAAAAGCCGCTGCCCGGCTTCGATGGCCGGCACGATCTCTGCTTCACCAAAGGTCTTCGAGATCGCGATCAATCGTACCGACGACACGTCGCGGCCAGCGGCTTTGACAGCCTTTTCGATCTGATTCCGCACTTCGCGGAGGTTTTCGGCGGCAAGATTGCTCATTTCGCCTGTCTCGCGCGTCCGGCCATCCCTGACAAGCCTTAAACCATTGCCTGGTGTGGCGATTCGTGGTCCATACCGCCCGTTTTCAAAGCCAAGCAAGACCCATGAAAAACGAGCGTTACAACGCCCGCGAGGCCGAGCCCCGCTGGCAGAAAATCTGGGACCAGCGCGAAATCTTCAAGACGAAGAACGACGACCCGCGCCCCAAATATTATGTGCTCGAGATGTTTCCCTATCCGTCGGGACGCATCCACATGGGTCACGTCCGCAACTACACCATGGGCGACGTGGTCGCGCGTTACATGCGCGCCAAGGGCAAAAACGTGCTGCATCCGATGGGCTGGGACGCCTTCGGCATGCCCGCCGAAAACGCGGCGATGCAGAACAAGGTCCATCCGAAAAAATGGACCTACGAAAACATCGGCACCATGAAGAAGCAGCTCAAGTCGATGGGCCTCTCCCTCGACTGGAGCCGCGAGTTAGCTACCTGCGATCCGAGTTATTACCGCCACCAGCAGAAAATGTTTCTCGATTTCTGGAAGGCCGGGCTCGTCGAGCGCAAGATATCAAAAGTGAACTGGGACCCGGTCGATATGACCGTGCTCGCGAACGAGCAGGTCATCGACGGCAAGGGCTGGCGCTCCGGCGCGGAAGTCGAGCAGCGCGAGCTGACCCAATGGTTTTTCAAGATCACGGATTATTCGCAGGAATTGCTCGACGCACTCGATACGCTCGACCGCTGGCCGGAAAAAGTCCGGCTGATGCAGAAGAACTGGATCGGCCGCTCCGAAGGTTTGCTCTGCCGCTTCATGCTCGCGAAGCCCGAAGGCGAGTTTGGCGAAGTGGAAGTCTTCACCACGCGCCACGACACGCTGTTTGGCGCGAGCTTTGTCGCGATCTCGCCGGATCATCCGCTCGCAAAAGCGGCCGCCGCGAATAACGCGAAGGCCGCGGACTTCATCGAAGAGTGCAAGAAAATCGGCACCGCGCAGGAAGCGATCGACAAAGCCGAGAAGCTCGGCTTTGACACGGGTCTCCGCGCGAAGCACCCGTTTGATGAGTCGTGGGAGCTTCCGGTTTACATCGCAAACTTCGTGCTGATGGAATACGGCACCGGCGCGATCTTCGGCTGTCCCGCGCATGACCAGCGCGACCTGGACTTCGCGCATAAATACAAATTGCCCGTTCTTCCCGTCGTCGTGCCAGAGGGCGCCGACCCGAAAACTTTCGATGTCGGCAACGAGGCCTATCTCGAAGACGGCAAACTCGCGAATTCGCGCTTCCTGGACGGCATGACCGTCGAGCAGGCCAAGCAAGAAGTCGCAAAACGACTTGAAAAACAAAGCATCGGCAATCGCCCCGTGGCGCAGCGGCAAGTGCAATTCCGCCTGCGGGACTGGGGTATTTCGCGCCAACGCTATTGGGGCTGCCCGATCCCGGTGATCCATTGCGACAAGTGCGGCGTGGCGCCGGAGAAGGACGAAAACCTTCCGGTCGAATTGCCCGAGGACATTGAGTTCGATCGTCCCGGCAATCCGCTCGATCGTCATCCGACGTGGACCAGGGTGTCGTGCCCGAAGTGCGGCGCCGCTGCGCGGCGCGAGACGGATACCATGGACACCTTCGTCGACTCGTCCTGGTATTTCCTGCGCTTCACCGCGCCGGATGCGGAAACGCCGACCGACAGGAAGGCCGCGCAATATTGGATGCCCGTCGATCAATATATCGGCGGCGTCGAGCACGCGATCTTGCACCTGCTCTACTCGCGCTTCTTCACGCGCGCGATGAGGAAAACCGGTCACGCCAATATCGACGAGCCGTTCAAAGGCCTCTTCACACAAGGCATGGTCGTCCACGAGACCTACCAGAAGAAAGACGGCACATTCGCCTCGCCCGCGGAAGTAAAAATCGAACTCGACGGCGACAAGCGCAAAGCTTTGCTGCTCTCGAATAACGAGCCGGTCGTGATCGGTCCGATCGAGAAGATGTCGAAGTCGAAGCGCAATACCGTCGATCCCGACGACATCATGGAAACCTACGGCGCGGACGTTGCGCGGTGGTTCATGCTTTCCGACAGTCCGCCGGAACGCGATGTCGAATGGACCGAAGACCGCGTGCAAGGCGCTTCGCGTTTCGTGCAACGGCTCTATCGTCTCGCCAACGAACTTGCCGAAATCGGCGCCAAGTCTGGCATCGCGAAGCCCGTGCAGTTTTCGGATGCCGCAACCGCTGTGCGCAAGGCCGCGCACACCGCGCTCGCGCGCGTCGGCGAAGACATCGAGAAGCTGCGCTTCAATCGCTGCGTCGCGCACATCTATGAAGCGGCGAACGCAATCGGCGCCGCGCTCGATGCGAACAAGAACCCTTCGCCCGATCTCGCTTTCGCCTTCCGTGAGGCCGCGGAAATTATCGTCCGCATCGCAGCGCCGATGATGCCGCACCTCGCCGAGGAGTGCTGGGCCACACTCGGCCATAAAAGGTTAATCGCCGAGGAGGCCTGGCCCGAGGTGGAAGCCGCCCTCCTTGTGGAAGACACAATTACCCTGCCTGTTCAGATTAACGGGAAGAAGCGGGCGGATGTCACGGTCTCGCGCGAGGCTCCGGCTTCGGAGGTCGAAAAGGCCGTGTTAGCATTGGATGCGGTACAACAGGCCCTGGGCGGAAAGGCCCCGAAGCGGATCGTGGTGGTCCCGCAGAGAATCGTGAATGTGGTCGCGTAATTCAACGATTTCAAAGGCTTGGAACGGGCTCGCAGTGCTCTTGCTCGCGGGGGCGCTTGGCGGCTGCTTCCAGCCAATGTACGGCCAATCCACTTTGTTCGGCGCCGGCGCGAAGCTTCGCGACGAATTACGCCAGGTCGAGATTCTAGAAATCCAGGGCCGCCTCGGTCAAGAAATCCGCAACGACCTGATTTTCGAACTGACCGGCGGTCAGGGCAATCCGGTCGGCGCGCCTTACAAACTTGCGATGACCATCACGTCCGGCTCGCAGACGCCCCTTGTTGACGTGCAGACCGGCCGCGCGACTTCGGAGACTGTCACACTCGACGTCACCTACCGCGTGCTCGATGTCGCGAACGACAAGGTCGTGCTTTCCGAGAAGGCGATCGCCCGCATCTCCATTGACCGCTCGCAGCAGCGCTACTCCGGCATGCGTGCGGTACGCGACGCACAGAACCGCGCCGCCAAACTCGTCGCCGAACAGATCCGCTCGCGTCTCGCGTCTTATTTCCTGACCCGCACCTGACGCCGGCGAAATGGTCGCCCTCCCCCGCAGCGACTACGACTCTTTCTGCGAAGATCCCGATCCGCGCTATTCCGTCGTCCTGATTTACGGGCCGAACCGCGGGTTGGTCTCCGAGCGCATCGAGACATTATTAAAGAACGTGCGCGGAAAATCGTCGGACGATTTCACCGTGGTCATGCTCGACGGCGATATTCTCGCATCCGATCCCGGCAAGCTCTCGGACGAGGCCCGCACCATCGGGCTCTTCGGCGACAAGCGCATCCTGCATGTGCGCGCAGGCAATCGTTCGTTCGTCGATAGCCTGAAGCCGTTGCTCGAAGATCCCTCGCGCGAAACGCTGATCGCGATCGAAGCCGGCGATCTCGCAAAGAATTCTCCGCTGCGTACCGCTTGCGAGGCCGCGAAACCGGCGGCCGTCATTCCCTGCTACGACGACGATGCGCGTACCATCGGCGCGCTGATCGACAGCTCCGTCTTGCGCGCCGGTCTCTCGATGGATCGGGATGCGAAGGAAGCGCTTGTGAGCCTCGTCGGCTCTGACCGCCTCTCCACCCGCGCCGAGATCGAAAAACTCATCTTCTATGTCGGTGACACGAAAAAGATCACGCTCCCCGACGTGCGCGCAGTCGTTGCCGACGCATCGGGTCTCGCCATCGACGACATACTCGATGCCGCCTCTGCGGGAGACTCGAAATCCGCGCTGCGTGCGCTCGCCGCCGCTCGCGCGGAAGGCACCTCGCCCGCGAGTATTCTGAACGCCGCGATCCGCCATCTGTCGTCGCTGCATAAAATGAGTCTTCAGGTCGAAGCGGGCGAAGACGCGGAAAGCGTCTTGAAGCGCAACCGTGTGTTCTGGCGGCGGATAGACGATCACAAGCGCGCCTTGCGCCGGCTCGGTTCGCGCACCATCGAGAACGTGCTGATTTCGCTTGGCGAAGCCGAACTCGAATCCCGGCGCTCGTCTTCGCTCGCGGATGTCATCGCAGAGCGGGCGATCCTTTCGCTCGCCGAACGCGGCAAGCGAAAAAGCCCTTGAAATAAGGATTTCTTGAATTAGTAGCGGACGCCGAGCTTGCGGCAGAGCGCGTCGAGCTGTTCGAGCGTCTTGTACTTGATCTTCATCTCGCCCTTCGCGCCGCGATTGTTGATCGCAACCGCCATGCCGAGCTGATCGACAAGTTTCTTCTCGAGCGCGCGCACGTCCGAAGATTTCGCGGGCTTCGCCTTGCCGCCGCTCTTTGTTTTTGAAGTCTTGCGATCCGCCGGGGAGAGCGCCTCGACATCGCGGACATTCATGCCGCCGTCGACAATGGCTTTCGCAAGCTTCTCCGGATCGTCGTGCGCGAGCAACGCGCGCGCGTGACCCGCCGTGAGCTTTCCTTCCGAGAGAAATTTCTTGACCGAGTTCGGCAGCTTGAGCAACCGGAGCGTGTTCGCGATGTGACTGCGGCTTTTTCCCACGACCTTCGCGAGATCGTTCTGGCTGTAGCTGAACTGCTCGATCAGGTTCTCGTAACCCGCCGCTTCTTCCAGCGGATTGAGATCGGCGCGCTGGACGTTCTCGACGATCGCGATCTCGAGCGCTTCCTTGTCGTTGATCTCCAGAAGCGTGACCGGAACGTCATGCACGCCGGCACGCTGTGCCGCCCGCCAGCGTCGCTCGCCGGCGACGATTTCGTACTGATCTTTCTTGCCGCTGACCGGCCGCACCAGGATCGGCTGCAGGATTCCCTTTTCGCGGATTGACGCGGAAAGATTGTCGAGCTCCTCGGAGTCGAATTGCTTGCGCGGATTTTTCGGATTGGCCTTGATGTATTCGATCGGTACACGCCTCTGTCCGCGCGCGCGATCGACCGCAGCCGTCTCTTCGCCGACGTCGCCGATCAGCGCCGCCAGTCCCCGTCCCAATCGTGAGCGCTCTTCCGCCATCGCCATTATCGCTTTTTCCGCGTCACTGAATTACGCGGCCGCAAGCGCGCGTTCGCGCTGCACGATTTCGGACGCGAGTTTGAGATAAGCTTGGCTGCCGACGCATTTGAGATCGTAGAGCAGCACCGGCTTGCCGTAGGACGGCGCTTCCGACACGCGCACGTTACGCGGGATCACGGTGTCGAAAACCTTCTTGCCCATGAACTGGCGGACATCGGCGACGACCTGATCCGACAGGTTGTTGCGCGCGTCGTACATCGTGAGCACGATGCCATGGATCGAGAGTTCCGGGTTCAGGCTCACCTTCACCTGCTCGACCGTCTTCAAAAGTTGCGACAGACCTTCGAGTGCGAAGAATTCGCACTGCAGCGGCACCAGCACCGCGTCGGAAGCCGCCATCGCATTGACGGTGAGCAGGTTCAAGGACGGCGGACAATCGACCAATACATATGAGTAGCCATCCGCCGCGAGCTGGCCGTCGGCGCCGCGCGTCGGGCGGGAAAGTTTCCCTATGGCGTCGCGCAGGCGGTAGGCGCGGTCCTTCTGGGTCGCGAGCGAAAGTTCGAGGCCGGAGAGGTCGAGCGTCGAGGGCGCGATGTGAAGACCGGGGACGGCGGTTTCGCGAATCGTCGCCTGGATGTCTGAGTCGCCCACCAGCACGTCGAAGGTCGAGCGGTCCCGATCTTTGCGATCGATGCCGAGGCCGGTCGAGGCGTTGCCCTGCGGATCGAGGTCCACGATCAGCACCCGCTCGCCGATGGCGGCGAGCGCCGTGCCGAGGTTGATGGCTGTCGTGGTCTTGCCGACCCCGCCCTTCTGGTTGGCGAGGGAAAGCGTCCGGGGGCGAAGGGTGTTGGTCATGGCCGCATCCATTGGCGATTAACGCCGCTCAGCTTTGTCGATAAGGAGGATTCTACCACGCGGATCGGTAAGGCTATTCCTTAGTTGATAGTTAACGTTCCAAGATTTAGCGGCTGTAGTCAATTCGTCATCTACATCTTGTGACTTAAGAAATACGCCCTTCGCACCAACAACAAAGAGCGGCTCTGCAAGTTCTAGCAGTTTCGGCAATGGCGCGAAGGCGCGCGCAGTTACCGTGTGAATTCCTGTGCTGATACGTTTCGCTGCCGACTCGACCCTTTCTGCATAAACCTCCGCAGTTGAGTTTGAGACACGCGCAGCCTCGCGAAGGAACGACGCCTTGCGCGTGTCGCTCTCGATCAGATGAAATTTTTTGTCCGGCGCAGCGATCGAAAGTACCATCCCCGGAAAACCGCCGCCGCTCCCGACATCCACAACTTCTTTCGCGTCCTCAAGGTCCGGAAGCAGCTGCAGGCTGTCTGCGATGTGTCGCGTCCAGAGCGCGTTCAGCGTGGACGGCGCTACGAGCTGCACGACACGCTGCCATTTCAGAAAATGTTCGACGAAGCGATCGAGCCGTTCCGATGTTTCACGTGAAACGGGCGTGATTCGAAGCGCAGCTTCGCGATCTTTGCTGAGAATTTTTTCGTCGATCATCCGGCCTTGCGCCGCGCATGAAGCGCGAGCAGGCCGAGGGCCGCCGGCGTCATACCCTCGATGCGATTGGCGTGTCCCAGCGTGCGCGGCCGCACCGTCGTGAGCTTCGCGCGAAGCTCGTTCGAAAGACCCGGAATGGTCTCGAAGTCCATCGATTCCGGAAGGCTCATCGCTTCGTCGCGGCGGAAGCGTTCGGCGTCCTCGCGCTGGCGGTCGAGATAGACCGAATACTTCGCGTCGATCTCAAGCTGCTCGGCGATCGCAGGTTCAAGCGCCGAAAGCGCCGGCCAGACTCTCGTGACCTGTTCGGTCGAGACGTGCGAATAGGACAAAAGATCGAACGCCGTGCGGCGTTGTCCGTCGCGGTTCAGAACGATACCGAATCGATCAGCCTCGTTCGGGGTGACTGAAATCGACTTCGCTTCTGCCCGTGCCGCATCGAGTGCTGCGCGCTTCATCTCAAAGGCTTTCGCCCGCGCCGAGCCAACGCAGCCAAGCGAAATACCCTTGGCCGTTAGCCGTTGGTCCGCGTTGTCCGCACGCAGCGCAAGCCGATACTCCGCGCGCGACGTGAACATTCGATACGGCTCCGTGACTCCCCGCGTAATCAGATCGTCGATCATCACGCCGAGATAGGCCTCGGTGCGATCGAAGGTGATCGCTTCGCCGCTGCCAGCTCGGCGCGCGGCATTGAGGCCTGCGACGAGTCCCTGGGCTGCTGCTTCTTCGTAGCCCGTGGTGCCATTGATCTGGCCCGCGAGAAAGAGCCCGGGAATTTTCTTCGTTTCCAGCGATGCCAGAAGCTCGCGCGGATCGACATGGTCGTATTCGATCGCGTAGCCGCAGCGCTTCACCACGACCTTCTCGAGCCCGGGGATCGTCGTCAGCAGCGCCTGCTGCACATCCTCGGGAAGTGAAGTCGAAATGCCGTTCGGATAGACGGTGTCGTCATCGAGCCCTTCGGGCTCGAGAAAAATCTGGTGCCCGTCGCGTTCGCCGAAGCGCACGATCTTGTCCTCGATCGAGGGGCAGTAGCGCGGGCCCCGGCTTTCGATGCGGCCCGAATACATCGCCGAGCGATGGATGTTGTCGCGGATGACCTGGTGCGTCGCTTCCGTCGTGCGCGTGATTCCGCATTCGACCTGCGGGTTTTCGATCGTCGCCGTCAGCATCGAAAACGGCTCTGGCGGATTGTCGCCGGGCTGCATTTCGAGCGACTTCCAGTCGATGGTCTTGCCGTCGAGACGCGGCGGCGTGCCGGTCTTGAGCCGCGCCAGCGTGATGTCGAACGCAGCGAGCGTCTTCGAAAGACCCATCGCAGGCGCTTCGCCAACGCGGCCCGCGGGAATCTGCTGTTCGCCGATATGGATCAGGCCGCGAAGGAACGTGCCGGTTGTGAGAACCACGGCGCCGCAAGTGATTTCGCGGCCGTCGCCGAGGCGCACGCCTGCGATCTTCCCATTCGAAAGCACGAGATCATCGACCTCGCCTTCGATGATCGTCAGATTTTCCTGGCTCGAAAGCTCGCGTTGCATCGCCGCCGCGTAGAGCTTGCGGTCCGCTTGCGCGCGAGGGCCGCGCACGGCCGGGCCTTTGCGCTTATTCAGCACGCGAAACTGGATGCCCGCGGCATCCGCCACGCGCCCCATCAATCCGTCGAGCGCATCGACTTCGCGAACGAGATGGCCTTTTCCCAAGCCACCGATCGCGGGATTGCAGGACATCGCGCCGATGGTCGCGAACTTGTGCGTGATGAGTGCCGTGTTTGCGCCCATGCGCGCGCTCGCGCTCGCGGCCTCTGAACCCGCGTGCCCGCCCCCGACAACGATCACATCGAAACTGCTCTGCATGCCGAGTCCTCTAGCGCGGTTCGCGGACTCGTCAAAGGCGTGTTTCACGTGAAACACGCGGCATCCGTGCGTTAACCTTTCATTTACCAATGCAGAACGAGCTGAAGATCTTGTCGAGCACGTCTTCGACATCGACGCGCCCGGTGATGCGCCCGAGCGCACGCGCGGCAAGGCGCAGATTTTCCGCGAAAATTTCCTCGCCCACGCCTGTCTTCGCAGTTTCGAGAGCTGCTGCGAGCAGCTTTGCGGACTCTGCGAGAGCTGCTTTTTGCCGTTCGCGCGTAACCAGCGCGGGTTCGCCCGCGAAGCGTTCGGCTTCCTTCGAAAGGCGCTTCAACAACTCGTCAATTCCTGCACCAGTCTTCGCGGAGATCGAAAGAGAACCTTTCTGACTCAAGGATTGTTTCGAGTCTGAATCGGTCAGGTCTGCCTTCGTCTTAATGCGCCAGAGCGTTTGATCTTCGCGAATTGGCAGGCAGATCGAAGCGTCGCTCGCGGGTTCGAGCAGCAATATGAGATCGGCACTCTCTGCCCGCGCCATCGCGCGCCGCACGCCTTCCATCTCGATCGGATCGGAAGTTTCACGGATACCCGCCGTATCAATCAGCACCACCGGTACGCCGTTAAGATCGAGCGCGACCTCGATCACATCGCGCGTGGTGCCAGGAATGTCGGAGACAATCGCCACATCACGCTGGGCGAGCGCATTCAGGAGCGTGGACTTTCCGGCGTTCGGGGCGCCGGCAATCGCAACGGAGAAGCCTTCCCGGAGCCGCTCGCCCCGCCGCGCATCGGCCAATGCGGCCTCGATCTCGCTCAACATTCCGGATGCGACTCGAGCCGCAGGAGCCAATAGATTTTTGGGCACGTCGGCTTCATCGGAGAAATCGAGATTCGCCTCGATCAGCGCCATCGCATCGATCAGTTGTTCGCGCCAGGCTTCAACCTTCTTCGAAAGCGCGCCCTGATATTGGTGCATCGCCTGCCGGCGTTGCGCTTCGGTTTCCGCAAAAACCAGATCACCAAGACCTTCGGCGCGGGAAAGATCGATTTTGCCATTCAGCACTGCGCGTTTCGTGAACTCGCCGGCCTCCGCTGGGCGGAAGCCGGGCAGGATGCCGAGTACCGAGAAGACTTTTGCCAGCACCGCGCGGCCGCCATGAAGGTGCAGCTCGACAACATCCTCGCCGGTCTCGCTCCGGGGTGCCGGAAACCAGAGCGCCAAAGCATCGTCGAGTGTTTCACGTGAATCAGGGTCGATGAGCTGCGCACGGGAGGCACGTCGCGGATCCGGCAAGTGGACGCCGAACGTTTCGAGTCCGACTCGAGCCTTGGGTCCGCTGATCCGGACAACCGCGATGGCAGCCGGTAACCGCCCGCTGGAGAGCGCGAAGATCGTATCTTCGCTCACGCGAACGCCCCGGGATGTGCCGTGTTAGAAAAACGCATGTCCGAAAACCGTTTAGCCTTTGAAACCAGTCCCTACCTGATCCAGCACAAGGATAACCCGGTTCACTGGTGGCCGTGGTCGCCGGAAGCCTTTGCAGAGGCAAGGGCGGCAAACAAGCCCGTGCTGCTCTCCATCGGTTACGCCGCCTGTCACTGGTGCCACGTCATGGCGCACGAGAGCTTCGAGGACGAAGCGACCGCGGCGGTGATGAACGATCTCTTCGTGAACATCAAAGTCGACCGCGAGGAGCGGCCCGAGGTCGACGAGATTTACATGACCGCGCTCCAGCATCTCGGCGAGCAGGGCGGCTGGCCGCTCACGATGTTCCTCGACGCCGACGGCAAGCCGTTCTGGGGCGGCACTTATTTTCCGAAGACCGCGCAATACGGCCGGCCCGCCTTCAAGGATGTGCTTCGCGAGCTCTCGCGCATCTATCGGGAGGAGCCCGACAAGGTCGGCAAGAACCGCGACGCGCTTGTTAGCGCTCTCCGCGAGAAAGCGCGGCCGGCGGGGAAAGTCACGATCGGCGCCGAAGAGCTCAATAAGCTTGCGGGGCAATTTCTGAATCTTTTCGACATGGAGAAGGGCGGCATTCGCGGCGCGCCGAAATTTCCGCAAAGCGCGATTCTCGAAATGCTCTGGCGCGCAGGAGAAAGAACGAGCGAACGAACCGGCTCCGAATCGTTCTTCAATGCCGTGATCGTCGCGCTCCGGAATATGTGCGAAGGCGGCATCTACGATCATCTCGGCGGCGGCTTCGCGCGCTACTCGGTCGACGACCGCTGGCTCGTCCCGCACTTCGAGAAAATGCTCTACGACAACGCGCAGTTGCTCGAGCTGCTCGCGCTCGTATGGAAGAAGACCAAAGACGATCCGTTCCGCCGCCGCGCCCGCGAGACGGTCGCGTGGCTCCAGCGCGAGATGATCGTCGAAGGCGGCGGGTTCGCGTCGAGCTTGGACGCCGACTCCGAAGGCGAGGAGGGCAAGTTCTACGTCTGGTCGCTTTCGGAGATTGAGTCCGTGCTCGGCGCGAATGACGCGGCCTTCTTCGCGAAAGCTTACGACATCACGCGCGACGGCAATTTCGAGGGCCACAACATTCCGAACCGGCTTCTGTCCGGAAGCGCAAGCATGGAGGAAGAAGCTCAGCTCGCTCCGCTCCGCGCGAAACTTCTCAACGCTCGCGCCAGACGAGTCCGGCCCGGTCTCGACGACAAGGTGCTCGCCGACTGGAACGGTCTCATGATCGCCGCGCTCGCCAACGCCGGCGCAATGTTCGGGGAGCCTTCATGGATTGAACTCGGCGCGAAGGCTTTTCACTTCATCGCTAATTCGATGACGCGCGGCGGCCGGCTCGGACACTCCTGGCGCTCGGGTCGTCTGCTCTTTCCCGGCCTGTCTTCCGACTACGGCTCGATGATCCGCGCAGCACTCGCGCTGCATCGTGCGGCGGGCGAGCGGGTTTATCTCGATCGCGCCATCGAATGGGAAACGCTGCTCGAGAAGCATCATGCCGACCCCGAGACTGGCGGATATTTTCTAACCGCCGACGACGGCGGCGAATTGATCCTGCGGCCGAACTCGACCCGCGACGACGCGATCCCGAACCCGCATGCCTGGATCGCGCAGAACCTCGTCCGGCTCGCCGCGCTCACAGGACAATATTCCTATCGCGAAAAAGCCGACCGGCTGTTCGAAGGGATCTTGCCACTGGCTACCGCCAATCTCTTTGGACACGCCGCATTGCTCGCCGCGCTCGATACCCGGCTGCGGCTGACCGAGATCGTCGTGACCGGAAGCCGCGCGGAAGAATTTGCCAGGGCCGCATTCGCACAATCCTTCCTCGCATCGACGCTCTTGCGCGCACCTGACGAGTCTTTGCTTCCCGGCAATCATCCGGCCCGCGAAAAGATCACCGCCGCGAAAGGCGAGGGCGCGGCATTCGTCTGCCGCGGCGAGGTCTGCTCCTTACCCATCACTAACCCCGGCGGCCTCGTTCAAGCGTTGCAGCCCCCTCCCTATCCCTCCCCCGCAAGCGGGGGAGGGAAGCGCGCGTAGCGCGTGGGTGGGGGCAACCGAAAATTTACGGAAGCGCCGCACCGCGCATTGCGCATCGCCGCTGCTCGTTTAACTTGCATCCCAACAAACAAATTCGCGGGGGCGAACGACCATGCAAGCATCCATCCTGACCGATCTCCTGTTGCCGCTCTCGATCGGCATCATCATGTTCGGCCTCGGCCTCAGCCTGACCTGGGACGACTTCAAGCGGGTCGCGCGCTATCCCTTCGCGGTCGGCTTCGGACTGTTCCTGCAGGTGATCCTGCTACCCTTCGCTGCAGCGCTGATCGCGATCATGCTCAAGCTCCGGCCTGAACTCGCGCTGGGATTGATGCTGGTTGCTGCCGCTCCCGGCGGCGCTACCGCGAACATCTACAGCCACCTCGCCAAAGGCGACGTTGCCCTCAACATCACGTTGACGGCAGTCAACAGCGTACTGGCGCTCATCACGCTTCCCATCGTGATCAACCTCTCGCTCGAATACTTCTACGGCACCGGCCAGTACGTGCCGCCGCCGCACCGCAAGATCGTCGAGGTAGCTGCGATCATTCTGATCCCTGTCCTGATCGGCATGCTCGTGCGTGCGCGCTCGGAGGCGTTCGCGAAGCGCATGGAGAAGCCGGTCAAGATTTTCTCGATTGTCGTGCTCGCGATCCTGATCCTTGCGGCGATCTATATCGAGCGCGCGAACTTGCTATCCAGCATCGTCGCCGTCGGCCTCGCCTGCCTCCTGTTCAATGTCGTGAGCATGCTGACCGGCTATCTCGCGCCGCTGGCGCTGAAGCTGCCCGAGCGGCAGGCGATCGCGATCACGATGGAGATCGGGATTCACAACACCGCGCTTGCGATCTATATCGCGCTGAACGTGCTGAACAATCCGTCGGCATCGCTGGTGCCTGGTATCTATACGCTCGCGATGTATCTGACCGCGACGCTGTTTGCGTTCTATGTTTCGCGAAGAAACGTGGCTCCGGCGTGAAGCCAATTCAAATTGTCATGGCCGGGCTTGTCCCGGCCATCTCGACTACTAGGGCAATGCGTTCCTAAACGAGATGCCCGGCACTCGATGTCGGGTAAACCCGACATCGACATTGAACAGAGCCCAAGTCGGCTGAAGCCGACTTGGGATGCCGGGCATGACGAAGTAATTGCTGATCTTCTTTCGCGTTTGCTACGTATTCATGCTCTCGAAAAACTCGCCGTTGTTCTTGGTCTGCTTGAGCTTGTCGATGAGGAATTCGATCGCATCGACCGTGCCCATCGGATTGAGGATGCGGCGCAACACGTACATCTTCTTGAGCACATCCGCCGGAACGAGCAGTTCTTCTTTGCGCGTGCCGGAACGAGTGATGTCCATCGACGGGAACACGCGCTTATCCGAGACCTTGCGGTCGAGGATGATTTCCGAGTTACCGGTGCCCTTGAATTCTTCGAAGATGACTTCGTCCATGCGCGAGCCGGTATCGATCAGCGCGGTCGCAATAATGGTGAGCGAGCCGCCTTCTTCGATATTGCGCGCGGCACCGAAGAAGCGCTTCGGACGCTGGAGCGCATTCGCGTCAACACCGCCCGTCAGCACCTTGCCTGACGAAGGAACGACGGTGTTGTAAGCGCGGCCCAGGCGCGTGATCGAGTCCAAGAGGATCACGACATCGCGGCCGTGCTCCACCAGACGCTTCGCTTTCTCGATCACCATCTCGGCGACCGCGACGTGGCGCGACGCCGGTTCGTCGAAGGTCGAGGAAACCACCTCGCCCTTCACCGAACGCTGCATGTCGGTGACTTCTTCCGGACGCTCGTCGATCAGAAGAACGATCAGATAGCATTCCGGATGATTGGCCGTGATCGAGTGAGCGATGTTCTGCAGCAGAACCGTTTTACCCGTGCGCGGCGGCGCGACGATCAAGCCGCGCTGGCCTTTGCCGAGCGGCGCCACCACGTCGATGATGCGCGCGGAATTGTCTTTGCGCGTGGGGTCTTCGATTTCCATCTTGATCCGCTCGTCGGGATAGAGCGGCGTCAGGTTGTCGAAATGTACCTTGTGCTTGATCTTCTCGGGATCTTCGAAATTGATGGTGTTGACCTTCAAGAGCGCGAAGTAACGCTCGCCGTCTTTCGGCGAACGGATGTGCCCTTCGACGGTGTCGCCGGTGCGCAGCGAGAAGCGGCGGATCTGCGAAGGCGAGATGTAGATGTCGTCCGGCCCCGCGAGATAATTCGCGTCCGGCGAGCGCAGGAAGCCGAAGCCGTCCGGCAACACTTCCACGACGCCCTCGCCGACGATGTCGACTTCTTTCGCCGCGTATTGCTTGAGAATGGCAAACATCAATTCCTGTTTGCGCATCGTGCTCGCGTTTTCGACCTGAAGCTCCTCCGCCACCGCAAGCAGCTCGACGGGGGATTTCTGTTTGAGTTCTGTAAGTTTGATTTCCCGCATTGGGGGATAGTCCTTGTCTGGCGGAATCCGCCGCCACGGTCTTTGCAGATGGGGGGTGCAGGTCTTTCGGGCGAGGAAGGAAGGCTTACAGCCCGGCGCCGCTGCCGATACGAAAACGCTTTCGGCGAACCGCGGACGATGCCTGCATTTGGAGGAAGGCAGCGGGAAAATAGGGAAAACCGGGCGGGGTGGCAACCCCGGCGAGATTAAAACGGCTTAACCACGGCGAGCGTGACGATTCCGATCATCAATACGGTCGGAATCTCGTTGGCGAGCCGGTAGAAGCGCTCCGGGCGCTGATTTTCGTCGGCCGCGAATTCCCGCACCCATTTCGCCTGCATCCCGTGCGCAGCCGAGAGTGCGAGCACCAGCACGAACTTCGCTTGCATCCAGCCCGAACGCCACGTGCCAGTCTCGTAGACGAGCCAAAGCCCCGCCAGCCAGGTGACGATCATGGCGGGGAGGGCGATCGCCTTGAGCAGCCGCCGCTCCATGATCTTGAAGGTTTCGGACTGGATCGAGCCCTTAACGGCTCCGCAGTGATAGACGAGCAGCCGCGGCAGATAGAGCAGCGCCGCCATCCAGGAGATGACCGCGATGATGTGGAGCGCCTTGATCCAGAGAACCATGGCCTAGTTTTTTCTCACTCTGGCGATCATCCGCTCGACATGTTCGACCGGCGTTTCCTTGCGGATGCCGTGACCGAGATTGAAAATATGCCGGGCGCCTTTGAAGTCGGCGAGCACTTTATCGACAGCCTGATCCAGTGCTTTTCCACCGGCAAGCAGCGCCAAAGGGTCAAGATTTCCTTGGATTGCGAGTTTATCCCCGAACCTCACAGCACACTCTTTGCGATCCGTAATCCAGTCGATGCTTATGGCGTTCGCGCTTGATTGTTTCGCCACCGCTTCGATCCCATCGAGTGACGCACCCTTCGGAAAAACGATGATCCGTGCATTCGGAACTACGCTCCGCACTTTTTCGGCAATCTTCGCAACCGGCTTCACGCACCAGCGCTCGAACGAAGCCGGATCGAGTACGCCGGACCAGGTATCGAAAATCTGCACGGCATCTGCACCGGCCTTGAGTTGCCCGATCAGGTGCTCGGCTGAGCTGTCCACCAAGCGGTCGATGATCTTCCGAAACAGCTCCGGCTCCTGCATTGCCAAGAGCCGCGCCGGTGCCTGATCTTCGGTACCTCGTCCCGCAACCAGATAGGTCGCCACCGTCCAGGGTGCCCCGCAGAAGCCGATCAAGCCGGTTTCTTTCGGCAAGGCCGCTTTGGTCTTCGCCAGCGCCTCGTAGACGCGGCTCGTGATTTTCCCGTCAAGTTGATCCGAGAGCTTTCCGAAGTTTGCCGCATTCGCGACCGGCTCGAGCCGCGGTCCTTCGCTCTCCTCGAACCAGAGCTTCGCGCCGAGCGCGTAAGGCACGATCAGAATGTCGGAGAATATAATCGCGGCATCGAAGCCGAAGCGCCGGATCGGCTGCAACGTCACTTCCGAAGCGAGATCGGGATCGAGGCAAAGATCCACAAAACCGCCAGCCTTGGCGCGCGTCTCGCGGTACTCGGGAAGATAGCGCCCTGCCTGCCGCATCATCCAGACCGGCGGCACATCGAACTTCTCGCCATCGAGGACGCACAGAAACTTTCCACTCACGACGCGCTTATCCTTCCTTACTAACTAGTTTCTAGAATCTTTAGTTAGAGTCTGTGTGATGGGTCGAGTCCGTGGACAAGTTTTGTCCGCACCTCACACTCCCCGAATCGCTTCATCCCCAAAGTTCACATCGTCTGGAAAGCCAAGCCTGCCTTCGTTTCGGGACTTCTTCCCACAAGTCACAGACATTCTCCAGAATCATCGCCCGAGGGATTGAATCGGGACGATTCCGGCCGTTATCCCGGCGCGCTCTTGCGCGCATCGATTCTCCGTGGCCTTCTCCCCAGCAATTCACAGTTCTATGGATGTTCTTTCGTGACCAAGACGGAAAGCTATTTCCATCTGCATCTCGTGTCGGACGCGACCGGCGAGACGCTCTTGGCGGTTGGCCGGGCGGCGGCCGCGCAATATTCGACGGTTTCGCCGATCGAGCACGTCTACCCGTTGATCCGGAATGTGAAGCAGTTGGAGCCGGTGCTTGCCGACATCGAGGCCAATCCGGGGATCGTACTTTATACATTGGTCGATCCGGTGCTGAACGACCGCCTCGAGCGCCACTGCAAGGAGAAGGGGGTTCCCTGTCTCTCTATATTAGGACCGGTGCTCGGCCTGTTTCAGTCCTATCTCGGTACGGAAACGACACCGCGCGTCGGCGGCCAGCATATGCTGAACGCCGAATACTTCCGCCGCATCGACGCGCTGAACTACACGCTGATGCACGACGACGGTCAGCACGCGGAAAACCTCGACGAGGCGGACGTGGTGCTGGTCGGCATCTCGCGCACCTCAAAAACGCCGACCAGCATCTATCTCGCGAACCGCGGCATCAAGACCGCGAATATTCCGCTCGTGCCCGGCATCGAGCCGCCGGCCGAGCTCGAGCAAACCAAGAAACCGTTAGTCGTCGGGCTCATCGCAAGCCCGGAGCGCATCGTGCAGATCCGGCAGAACCGGCTGTTGGGGCTTAACGCGAACCCGGCCGCCTCGAATTACGTGGATCGTCATTCGGTGAGCGACGAGATCGCGAACTCGAAAAAACTCTGCGCGCGGCACAACTGGCCGGTGATCGATGTCACGCGCCGCTCGATCGAGGAAACCGCGGCCGCGGTGATCGCGCTCCTGCAGGAGCGCCGCCGCGACGCGGCGAATGTGCAATGAGCTTGTGGCGCGGCGAACCTTTGGTGCTTGCGTCGAAAAGCGCGCCGCGACGCGCGCTTCTGGAGGCCGCCGGGATTCCGCTCGTGATCGATCCGGCGGACATCGACGAACGCGCGGCGGAATTAGCTTCGCCGAAAGAAGCCGCAACACCGGAAGGCGCCGCACTTCTACTTGCGCGCGCAAAAGCTCTCGAAACCGCGAAACGCAACGCAGGTAAAATCGTGCTCGGCGCGGACCAGACGCTTGCGCTCGGCGTTGAGCGTTTCTCGAAACCGAAATCGGTTGACGCCGCGCGCGAGCAACTCAGGAAATTCTCCGGCAAGACCCACGCGCTGCATTCCGGTATCGCGGTCGTGCGCGACAACAAGGTACTGTTCGAAACCGTCTCCACCGCGCGTCTGACGATGCACAAACTCACCGGCGCTTTTCTCGACGGCTATCTCGATGCCGCGGGCGAGCGCGTCATGCAGAGCGTGGGCGCCTATCAACTCGAAAGCGTCGGCGTGAACCTTTTCGAAAAAATCGAGGGCGATCACTTTACGATTCTCGGCATGCCGCTGATGCCGCTGCTTAGCTATTTCCGCAAAGCCGGGATGATCGTGTCGTGAAGCGCACCTGCGTCATCGGCTATCCGGTCGCGCATTCGCGCTCGCCGCTGATTCACGGTTACTGGCTGCGCGAACATAAGATCGACGGCGACTACGTGCGCCACGAAGTGAAGCCGGAGGAGATTGAGAAATTCCTTCAAAATTTTTCGAAGCAAAACTTCGTTGGCTGCAATGTAACACTACCGCATAAAGAAGCCGCCGCGCGAAAGGTCGTGAACGCGACGCCGGTCGTCCGCGCGCTCGGTGTCGCGAATACGCTCTGGTTCGAAAACGGAACGCTGCATGGCGACAACACCGACGCCGCCGGATTTCTCGCGCATCTCGACGATTCGATTCCCGGCTGGGACAAAAATACGAACCATGCGGTCGTGCTCGGCGCGGGCGGTGCCGCGCGCTCCATCGTTTATGGATTGAACGAGCGAGGCGTGGAAAAAATCACCATCCTAAACCGCTCGCGCGAACGCGCCGAGCAGCTGGTCAAAGAAATAAAAATCGAATCGAACCTCGCTAGCTTTGACGAACTGGCAACACTGATCTCCTCCGCCGACCTGCTCGTCAACACGACCTCGCTCGGCATGAAGGGCCAGCCGCCGCTCGAAATCGATCTCGGCAATCTGAAGAAAGGGGCGGCCGTCTGCGACATCGTATATGTGCCGCTGGAGACAGATTTGCTCCGCCAGGCGCGCGAACGCGGGCACCCCGCGGTCGACGGGCTCGGCATGCTGCTGCATCAAGCGGTGCCGGGGTTTGAGCGCTGGTTCGGCGTGCGTCCGAAAGTGACGAAAGAACTGCGCGATCTCATCGTCGCCGATCTTGCGAAAGACGCGCGTAAATGAAGATTCTCGGTCTCACCGGCTCCGTCGGCATGGGCAAGAGCACGACCGCGCAGATGTTCGTGGACGAGGGGGTGCCGATGTTCGACGCCGATGCCGCGGTACATCGGCTATACGCGGGCGAAGCCGCGCCGCTGATCGAACGCGAATTTCCGGGAAGCACGAAAAACGGAACCGTGGATCGGGAGAAGCTCTCCGCGCAGGTCGTCGGCAAACCCGAAGCGCTTTCGCGTCTCGAAAAGCTCATCCATCCGCTCGTCGGCCAACTGCGGACGAAATTTATGGCAGAGGCCGAAAAGTCGGGCGCGAAAGCGGTACTGCTCGACATCCCGCTGCTGTTTGAAACCGGCGATCCTTCGAAGTTCCATGCGGTGATCGTTGTGAGCGCGCCCGCAGAGATTCAGCGGCAGCGCGTGCTTGCCCGCCCCGGCATGACAGCGGAAAAATTCGAGGCCATCCTGAAGCGGCAAACGCCTGATTCGGAAAAGCGGGCGCGGGCGGATTTTGTGATCGACACGGGCAACGGACTCGAATTCGCCCGAAAGCAGGTTAAAGAAGTGCTGGCGGAAGTCTTGAAGTCCGGCTGGACGAGAAAATAATGCGCGAGATCGTCTTCGATACCGAAACCACCGGCTTCGATCCTGCGACCGGCGATCGCGTCGTAGAAATCGGCTGCGTCGAATTGCTGAACCGGATTCCGACCGGCGCGACCTTTCATGCCTACATTAACCCCGAGCGCGATATGCCGGCCTCGGCGCAAGCGGTTCATGGTCTAAGCACGCAATTTTTGTCAGACAAGCCGCTGTTCGCGGAGATCGCGGAAAAGTTTCTCGAATTCATCGGCGAAGATTCGAAGCTGGTCGCGCACAATGCCGGCTTCGATATGACCTTCGTCGATTTCGAATTGAAGAAGTGCGGATTAGTCCCGCCGACGCGTGATCGCGTGGTCGATACGCTCACGCTCGCGCGCCGCAAACATCCCGGCGGCGGCAACAAGCTCGACGATCTCTGCACGCGCTACGGCATCGATAATTCGCACCGCACGAAGCACGGCGCGCTGTTAGATGCCGAACTACTCGCCGAAGTTTACGCGGAACTCGCCGGCGGCCGTCAGGCCAATCTCGGCCTCGTGACCGCCGTTCAGGAAGAGATTTCGGTCAGCGCCATCGTCACAGCGTCGCGCAAGATGGAGCAGGCATCGTATTTGAGCGACGGCGAACGCGATGCCCACCGCAAGTTCGTCTCCTCGCTCGGCGATAAAGCGATCTGGCTCGAATACCTGCCGGACGCGAAGCGGACTGCCGCGGAATAATTACGACTTGGTCGCGTTCGCGCTTTCCGCGCGTGCGCGGAAAAGTGCGGCGAAATCCACCGGTTGCAGCATGATCGGCGGGAATCCGCCCTCGCTGATCGCATCGGCGACAATGCGGCGCACAAAAGGAAACAAAAGCCGCGGGCATTCGATCAGCAGGAGCGGTTGCAGACTTTCCTTCGGCACATTGGTGAGGCGGAAGACGCCGGCGTAGGAGAGCTCTAGATTGAACAGCACGCGCTTCGCTTTTTTATCTTCCGCACGAACCTCGGCCTTGAGCTCGACTTCGTAATCCTCCCCGGACATCGGCTTCGCGTTCACGTTGATTTGAACGTCCACCGCGGGCGGCTGCTCCGGTTGTGTAATTAACGACTGCGGCGCGTGCGGGTTCTCGAACGAAAGGTCTTTTACGTACTGACCGAGAATACCGAGACCCGGTGCTTTTGCGTCGGTAGCGCCGCCGTTCTGCGTGGTCATATTCTGCTCCGGGATACTCTGATTGCGCGGCATTTTCGCAGGGCCAGCCGCAGGATTGCGGGGTCGCTACCATGCGACCCTGAGGGGCACAAGAAAGCCTCCTTTAGGCGGCTATTTGCGCCATTGGCGTTGCCAAGGGGGATCGTTTAACCTCTAGCTGAGTTAATGCTGTGCCTAAATCCGCGCACGCGGCTTGGAAGAAGTCGCAAAAGCCCCATATGAGCGGGGTCCGCCCGCTCAGATCCGCTCTTGCTTCCCTTCCGGGCCCGAACGACAGACGATGAACGCCGTGTTCGACATCTACACAATAATCTTCCTCGCCCTCGCCGTCTTTATCTTCGCGAGATTGCGCAGCGTGCTCGGAACCCGGACCGGCCGCGAGCGGCCGCCTTTCGATCCTTATTCGGGCGAGGCGGCGAAGCCGGCGACGCTTCCCGACAAGCCCGCGATCCCGAACCGCCCCGAGGAAACTTCCGTGGCCCGCGAAGCCGAACGCGACGCGCCGGTTGCCGAACGCTGGGCCGGAATCGCCGCCCCTGGCAGCGACGTGGCTGCGGGTCTGGATGCGATCGCGAACGTGGACCGCGGTTTCGACGCGCGTCATTTCCTCGAAGGCGCGAAAGGCGCCTACGAGATGATCGTGATGGCCTTCGCCGAAGGCGACCGCAAAACGCTCCGCAACATGCTCGGCAAGGAATTGTTCGAGGAATTCGCCGCCGCGATCAACGAACGCGAAGCCAAGGGTTACAGGATGGAATCGCGCTTCGTCTCGCTCGATAAGGCCGAGATCAAGCAAGCCGAAGTCGCCGGCAGCGAGGCCCGCATTACCATCGACTTCGTATCCCAACTCGTCTCCGCCACGCGCGACAAGGACGGCAACATCATCGAAGGCAGCGCCGAAGCGCTGACCGATGTTGAAGATCTCTGGATGTTCGCGCGCGATATAAAGTCGTCCGACCCGAACTGGAAGCTCGTCGAGAACAACGAAGCGGCCTGACGCCGATGCAGCGTCTTCGCCACGCACGACTAGGCGCCGTGTGTTGCTGGTTGCTGCTGCCGGGCGTGCCCGCAACCGCAAACGTCGGCTCGCTGAATTTCCCCGACGCGCAATATGAATTTGTCACCTTCGGGCAACTGGACGGCTGGAGCGCCGATAAACACGCGCAGGTCTTCGCGGGATTTCGTAAAAGCTGCGAAGTGCTGATGAAGCGCAAGGATGCCGCCGACGTCCGGCCGATGGAAAAGGCATTGCGCGAAGTCTGCCCGCGCGCGCTCAAGCTTCCCGAGAATAGCGACGACGGGGCGGCAAAAAAATTCTTCGAGGAAAACTTCCGCCCGGTTCGCGTATCGAAGCTCGGCGAAACCGCTGGGTTTCTCACCGGCTATTATGAGCCGGAAGTGGAAGGAAGCCTCACGCTGACCAAAGGCTTCACTGTTCCGCTTTATCGCCGCCCTCCCGAACTGATCTCGAAAGCGCGGCTCGGCAAGCGGTTCATGCGCGCGGGATTCCCGAGCACGGGCGGCGCCGGGCATCGCGTGAACGGGAAGTTCGTCGAATATCACGACCGCGCCGCGATCGAAGACGGCGCACTCGCGAACCGCGGCCTGGAAATCGTCTGGCTGCGCGATGCGGCCGATGCCTTCTTCATCCAGATTCAGGGCTCGGCGCGAATCCGGCTACCCGACGGCAAGCTCGTGCGCGTGAACTATTCCGCGCACAACGGCCACATCTTCACGCCGATCGGCCGGAACCTGATCGAAACCGGCATCGTGCCGCGCGAAGAAATGTCGATGGAAAACATCCGCATGTTCATCGCGGAGATGCCCGACGAAGGCCGCGAGCTGATGCGCAAGAACCGCGCTTTCACTTTCTTCCGCGTGATCGACAATCTGCCGCCCGACGCCGAAGCGGTCGGCGCGCAGGGCTTGTCGCTCGTCAAAGACCGCTCGATCGCGGTCGATAACAAACTCCATGTTTACGGTTCGCTGTTCTGGATCGAGGCGAAGCTGCAATTGCAGAACACGCGCGAAGGGCAGGTCTTCAATCGCTTGATGATCGCGCAGGATACCGGCTCGGCCATCATCGGGATTGCGCGCGCGGATATCTACTTCGGCGCCGGCGTGGAGGCGGGCTCGATCGCGGGCCGCATCCGAAATCCCGGCGCTTTCTTTATGCTGGTGCCTAACGAGATCGATCCGGTACGGGTCGCCGCCGAACAGAACGTACCTAATCCCGACTACCGTCCGGAGCCGGAAAAGAAAGAGCCGCCGAAACCCGACGCGAAGAAAGACGACGCGCCGAAAAAAGAAGAACCGAAAAAATGACCGGAGGCGGCGGGGGCAAAAAGCGCGGGCTGACCGGCGAGGATCGCTCGCTCTGGGACCAAGTCGCGAAATCGATCAAGCCGCTTCCCGGCCGCCGTACCAAGAGCGGCCGCGAGCCCGAGGCGCTTTCGGTCGAGGACCAGATCTCCAAGGGCGCGGAAAAAAGAAATCGCCCGCTCGCCGTGCCGCCGGTCAAGCATCGCGATCCGCCCGCGCCGCCGCTCGCCCCCATCGATCGGCGCCTAAAACTAAAGCTTTCCCGCGGGAGCGCGGAGATCGATGCGAAGCTCGATCTGCACGGGCACACGCAAGCCGAAGCCAAATCGCGACTGCTGCGCTTTCTCGAAACCGCGCAGTCGCGCGAGCACTCGCTCGTGCTCGTGATCACCGGCAAGGGCAAGAGCCGCGACGACAACTGGCCGAACGAGGGCGGCGTGCTGAAACGCCAGGTGCCGCTGTGGCTTTCGCAGCCCGAATTCCGGGCGCTCGTGATCGGCTTCGAGGAGGCCGGAACCCGCCACGGCGGCGCCGGCGCGCTTTATATTCGCGTGCGCCGGCGGCGCTAACCTTTACAAGATGTAGCGCGAGAGATCCGCGTCCTTGGCGAGATCGGCGACGCGCTTCTTCACGTAATCGCCGTCGATGGTGATTTTCTCGCCGGACTTGTCGGGTGCGGTGAAGCTGATTTCGTCGAGCACGCGCTCGATCACGGTCTGCAGCCGCCGCGCGCCGATATTCTCGAGCCGCGTGTTCACTTCGACGGCGACATCGGCGATCGCTTCGATGGCATCGTCCGTGAAGACGAGCTCGACTTCTTCCGTCTTCATCAGCGCGACCGACTGCTTGATCAGCGAAGCCTCGGTCTCCGTCAGAATCCGGTGAAAGTCGTTGCGCGAGAGCGGATTGAGTTCGACGCGGATCGGCAGGCGGCCCTGCAATTCGGGCAGCAGGTCCGAGGGTTTCGCAACATGGAACGCGCCCGACGCGATGAAGAGAATGTGGTCCGACTTCACCGGTCCGTATTTGGTCGCGACCGTGGTGCCTTCGATCAGCGGAAGCAGGTCGCGTTGCACGCCTTCGCGCGAAACGTCGCCGCCGCGTAACCCTTCGCGCGCGCAGATCTTGTCGATTTCGTCGAGGAACACGATGCCGTTGTTCTCGACCGCGCGGATCGCTTCCTGCGTCACCGATTCCTGATCGAGCAGCTTGTCGGATTCCTCCGCAAGCAGAAGCGGATGCGCTTCCTTCACGTTGACCTTCCGCGTCTTCGGCTTGCCGCCGAAGGCCTTGCCGAAAATGTCGCCGATATTGATCGCGCCCATCTGTGCGCCGGGCATACCCGGAATATCGATCATCGGTAGCTGCGGGTTGCCGCCGCCGGCAAGCTCGATTTCGATTTCCTTGTCGTCGAGTTCGCCGGTACGCAATTTCTTCCTGAAGCTCTCGCGGGTCGCCGGGCTCGCCGCCGGGCCGACGAGCGCGTCCAGTACGCGCTCTTCCGCGCCGACATGCGCGCGGGCCTGTACGTCGCGGCGTTTGCTCTCGCGGGTGAGCGCAATTCCGATCTCGACCAGGTCGCGGACGATCTGCTCGACATCGCGGCCGACATAGCCGACCTCGGTGAATTTCGTCGCTTCGACTTTCAGAAACGGCGCGTTCGCGAGCTTCGCGAGACGCCGCGAAATCTCGGTCTTGCCGACGCCGGTCGGTCCAATCATCAGGATATTTTTCGGCAGCACTTCCTCGCGCAGCTTGTCGTCGAGTTGCAGGCGCCGCCAGCGATTGCGCAGCGCAATCGCGACCGCGCGCTTGGCGTCGTGCTGGCCGACGATAAAGCGGTCGAGTTCGGAAACGATTTCGCGGGGCGAGAAGTCGGACATTTACGCGGCTACTTTCCAAGCGCGGCTTGCCACGCCTTGATGGATTCGAACGGATGGATGAACATGAGAATGTTCAGCGTGAGATTGTCGCGGATTACATAGGCAGCGACCGCTTCCATCGCCAGTGCCAGCGCGATGGTGACGAGCACCGGTGCGCGCGTTGCTACCAGAAAACCGAGCGACATCCAGATCACATCCATCACCGAATTGATGATGCTGTCGCCGACATAACCGAGCGAAACGGTGTTATCGCGATAATAGTTGATGACGTAAGGCGTATTCTCGACGACTTCCCATGCCGCTTCGAGAAATACCGCGAACGCGAAGCGCCACGCGACGGACGCGCGGCGAAAAACCGCCCATGAGAAGAAATAAAAGATGAAGCCATGAACGATATGCGACGGCGTGTACCAGTTCGAAAGATGTTGCGAGTTGCCCGGACCGAACGCGTTGCCTTCCCAGAGCTTCACATAGCCGCAGGTGCAGATCGGATGACGGCCGAGCCAATAGAGAATCAAAGCCTGCGCAACGACAATCGCGAAAGCGAGAATGAGAAAGAGCCGCGTTCTGCGCGCGGCTTCAAATTGATCGGGCGGCGAGACGAAAGCGCTCATCCGATGGTCTCGATAGTGACGTTGCGGTTCGTGTAAATGCAGATGTCGGCGGCGATATCGAGCGCGCGGCGCGCGATCTCTTCCGCATCATGCGAGCTGTCCGCGAGTGCACGTGCGGCAGCGAGCGCGAACGAACCGCCCGAGCCGATTCCTGCGATGCCATTTTCGGGCTCCAACACATCGCCGGTGCCGGCCAAGAGCAGCGTGATGTCCTTGTCTGCGACCAGCATCATGGCTTCGAGACGGCGCAGGTAGCGATCCGTGCGCCAGTCCTTCGCAAGCTCGACACAGGCGCGGGCGAGCTGGCCATTGTGCTGTTCGAGCTTCGCTTCGAGCCGGTCGAACAAAGTGAGCGCGTCGGCGGTGGCGCCGGCGAAGCCGCCGATCACCTCGCCGCCGCTCAAACGCCGGACCTTCTTCGCGTTCGATTTCATGACGGTGTTGCCGAACGAGACCTGGCCGTCGCCGGCGATCGCGACCTTTCCGGCTTTGCGGACGGTAACGATGGTCGTTCCGTAAAAAACATCAGGTTTGTGGGGGGTACTCATGCGTGAAAACAGCCTCCGGCCCCCTTATTTAGGGTGCAAAAAGCCATCCGCAAACCATCCGGAAAGGTCATCGGGGCAATGTGTGGCGGCGGCCGAACGAGGCTGCTATGACGCGCGCCTTCAGGAGCCTATCCAATGCGTACCGGCGAAATCGCCCGCAAAACCAAGGAAACCGAGATTTCGGTGAAGGTTAATCTCGACGGCAAAGGCCAGAGCGAGATTGCGACCGGCATCGGCTTTTTCGACCACATGCTCGATTTGCTCGCGCGTCATTCGCGGATCGACATGGCGGTCAAGGCCAAGGGCGATCTGCACATCGACCAGCACCACACCACCGAAGACGTCGGCATCGTGCTCGGCCAGGCGGTGAAGAAGGCGCTGGGCGACATGCGCGGCATCACGCGCTATGCGAGCCTCTATATGCCGATGGACGAAACGCTGACGCGCGTTGCGATCGACGTTTCCGGCCGCCCGGTGCTCGTGTTCAAGGCCGATTTTCCGCGCGACAAGATCGGCGACTTCGATTGCGACCTCGTGCGCGAGTTCTTCCAGGCCTTCGCGATGAACGCCGGTATCACGCTGCACGTCGAGACGCTCTACGGCGACAACGCGCATCACGTGGCGGAAAGCTGCTTCAAGGGTCTCGCGCGGGCGCTGCGCATCGCGCTTTCGATCGATCCCGCGGCTGCCACGGAAATTCCATCGACCAAGGGTAGCTTGGGCGCGTAACGCCCGGAGTGAAGAAGTGGCCACGTTTCTGGTTTTCGAACCCGCGGACGGAATTCGCACGCAGGCCTCTGCCGAGCGTGTCGTTTTCCTGCGCGAAAAATTCTCGCCCTGGGCCTTTATCCTCACGCCGTTCTGGCTGCTGCGCTACCGGCTGTGGCTCGGATTTCTGATCTGGCTCGTTGCCTTCACGCTGATCACGGTGATCGGGAGCAAGCTCGGCTTTGGGCCTTATGCGGCGATTGCCGCATCTTTCTTCCCGTCGCTGGCGTTCGGTTTCGAAGCGGTGAGCCTGCGCGCCCGCAAGCTCACGAGAAACGGCTATCGCGATGCTGCGGTCGTAATTGTCGAAGATCTCGAGACCGCCGAGCGGCGTTATTTCGAGACGTGGAAGACCGCGCCGGCTTCCGGCACGCCCGTGAAAAGCGATACTCCTTATGCGCCCGATGCGGCGCCGCCCGCTTATCCAGACACAAAGACCGCGGTCGCTTCCGCCGAGCAGAATGTGATCGGCATGTTCCCGACGCCGGGGCAACGATGACGGTTGCGGTGATCGATTACGGCTCGGGCAACCTGCACTCGGCTGCGAAAGCGCTGGAGCGTGCGGCGCGCGAGGGCGGCACCAACGCGAAGATCGTCGTCACCAACGATCCCGACGACGTGCGCCGCGCCGAGCGCATCGTGCTTCCGGGGGTCGGCGCCTTCGCCGATTGCAAACGCGGGCTGGATCAGGTGTCGGGCATGGTCGCTGCGCTGAACGAAGCGACGCTGAAAAAAGGCAAGCCGTTTTTCGGAATCTGCGTCGGCATGCAATTGCTTGCGGAGCGCGGGCTGGAGCATGGCCTCTACAGCGGATTGGGCTGGCTGCGCGGCGAGGTCGACCGCATCGCGCCGGACGATCCTTCGCTCAGAATTCCGCACATGGGCTGGAACACGCTGCGGGTGAAACGCAAGCACACGCTGCTCGAAGGGATCGATCTAGGGGATCGAGGGCAGCACGCTTATTTTGTGCATTCGTACCACTTCAAGCCCAAGGATAACGCCGATCTCGTCGCCGAAGCAGACTATGCCGGCTCAATCACGGCGATGGTGGCGCGCGACAACATCGCGGGCTCGCAGTTTCACCCCGAGAAAAGCCAGAAGCTGGGGCTGGCGTTGCTCGCCAATTTTTTGCGGTGGAAGCCGTGATTCTGTTTCCCGCGATCGACCTGAAGAACGGCGAAGCCGTGCGCCTGCAACAAGGCGACATGGCGCGCGCGACCGTGTTCAACGCGAACCCTGCAAAGCAGGCCAAACAGTTCCAGGATCAGGGGTTCGAGTGGCTGCATCTGGTCGATCTCGACGGCGCGTTCGCGGGCAAGCCCGTGAACGTGCTTGCCGTCGCGCAAATTCTGAAGAGCGTGAAAATTCCGGTGCAGCTCGGCGGCGGTATCCGCAATATGAAGACGGTCGAAGCCTGGCTCTCGGAAGGCGTCTCGCGCGTCATCATCGGCACCGCCGCGGTGCGCGAGCCGGAGTTCGTGAAACAGGCCGCGCGGAAATTCCCCGGCAAGATCGCGATCGGCATCGACGCGCGCGGCGGCAAGGTTGCGATCTCCGGCTGGGTCGAAGAAACGCAACTCGAAGCGGCCGAAGTCGCGAAATTGTTTGAAGGCGCGGGCGTCGCCGCGCTCATTTACACCGACGTCGAGCGCGACGGCATGTTGCAGGGCTTGAATCTCGACAGCACGATTGCGCTGGCCGAAGCCGTTTCGATTCCGGTGATCGCCTCGGGCGGCTTCGCCTCGCTCGACGATGTGAAGGCGCTCTTGCAGCCGCGCGCGAAAAAACTCGAAGGCGCGATTGCGGGACGCGCGCTCTATGACGGCCGCATCGATCCGGCCGAAGCACTTGCGTTGTTGAAGGGCGCGTAATGTTCAAAGTCCGCGTGATTCCCTGTCTCGACGTCAAAGACGGCCGCGTCGTCAAAGGCGTGAAGTTCGTAAATTTGCGCGACGCCGGCGATCCGGTCGAGGCGGCGAAGGCTTACGACGCCGCCGGCGCGGACGAACTTTGCTTTCTCGATATCACCGCGAGCCACGAAGAGCGCGGCACGTTGCTCGGCATCGTGCAGCGCACGGCGGAAGCCTGCTTCATGCCGCTCACGGTGGGCGGCGGCGTGCGCACGGTCGAGGATGTGCGCGTGCTCTTGGCTTCCGGCGCCGACAAGGTTTCGATCAATACGGCGGCGGTGAACAATCGCAAATTCGTCGGCGAAGCGGCGGAAAAGTTCGGCGAACAGTGCGTCGTGGTCGCGATCGACGCGAAAAAAGTTTCAAAGGATGCAGAAGCGCCGCGCTGGGAAATTTTCACCCACGGCGGCCGCAATCCGACCGGGCTGGACGCCGTCGACTACGCGCGCGAGGTGGTTTCGCTCGGCGCCGGCGAAATTCTGCTGACCTCGATGGACCGCGACGGCACCAAGATCGGCTACGACGTGGCGTTAACCCGCGCGATTGCCGATGCGGTGCCGGTGCCGGTGATCGCATCCGGCGGCGTCGGCAATCTCGATCATCTCGTGGCAGGCATCCGCGACGGACATGCGACCGCGGCGCTCGCCGCCTCGATCTTTCACTTCGGAGAATTCACCATCCGCGAAGCAAAAGAGCACATGGCCAAGGCCGGACTTCCCGTGCGGCTGGACGCCTGATAAAGCCGCGCCATGACCCAATTCACGCTTGAGGATCTTGCGAAAACCATCGCGTCACGCGCGCAGGAAAGCGCGGATAAGTCCTATACGCGCAAGCTCCTCGATGCCGGCATCGAGAAATGCGCAAAAAAGCTGGGCGAGGAAGCGACCGAAACCGTGATTGCCGCGACCGCCGGCACAAAAGAACAGACCGTCGCGGAGAGCGCGGATTTGCTTTATCATCTTCTCGTGGTGCTCAAGGCGCGCGGCGTCGATCTTTCCGAGGTTTACGCCGAGCTCGAGCGCCGCACCGCGCAGTCGGGTCTCGAAGAAAAAGCGTCACGTAACAAGTAAGCGTAAGAGCTGAGCCGTCATGGAACAGCGCGTCGAAAACGACATCTCTCCCTATCGCGTGTTCTCGCGCGAGGAATGGGCCGCGCGGCGTGAAAATACGCCGATGACGCTGACGCAGAGCGAAATCGTCCATCTGCAGGCGCTGAACGACAAGCTCTCGATGAGGGAAGTCGAGGAGATTTATCTCCCGATCTCGCGCCTGCTCGCGTTCTATGTCGAGGCGGCGCAGAAGTTGTTCGACGGCGTGCAACAATTTCTGAGCGCGAGCGACGGCAAGATGCCCTACATCATCGGCGTCGCGGGCTCGGTCGCGGTCGGCAAATCGACCACCGCGCGCGTCTTGCAGGCGCTCTTGGCGCGCTGGCCGAACACGCCGAAGGTCGAACTCGTCACCACCGACGGCTTTCTGTTTCCGAACGCGGTGCTGGAAAAAGAAAAGCTGATGGAGAAGAAGGGGTTCCCCGAAAGCTACGATCTGCCTGCGCTCTTGCGCTTTCTCAACGACGTGAAAGCCGGCCAGCGCAAGGTCAAGGCGCCGGTCTATAGCCACGTCTCTTACGACGTGATCTCCGGAGAAATGATCGAAGTCGATCGCCCGGACATCCTGATCGTCGAAGGCCTCAACGTGCTGCAGACCGGGCGCCCGCCCAAGGACGGCAAGGCGATTCCCTATGTTTCCGACTTCTTCGACTTCTCGGTCTATATCGACGCCGAGGAGGGCGTGCTCGAGAAGTGGTATGTCGATCGCTTTCGGGCGCTGCGCTCGACGGCGTTCCGCGACCCGCTCTCTTACTTCCACCGCTATTCGCAGGTCACCGACGAAGAGGCGCAGAAGATCGCGCTCGGCATCTGGTCGCGGATCAATCTCATGAACCTGCGCGAGAACATCCTGCCGTCGCGGCAGCGCGCGAGCCTGATCCTGCGCAAAGGCGAAGACCACCGCATCGAGTCGGTGGCGCTGCGCAAGCTCTAAGAAAAAATATTAAGCTGCGATCTTCTGCTCTTCGACGCCGCCGACGAAGCGGTCGCGATAGCGCGCGGTGATGTTCTGCATCGGCATCACGATCAAAACGTCGGTGGTGCCGAACTGGTGATCGACCACCGCGCCGTCGCCGATATAAGCGCCGAGCCGCAGATATCCTTTCACGAGCGGCGGCAGTTCGCGTAGCGCCGTCTTCGCGTCGAGCGCTTCCTTCGCGATGCGGTTCATCTCGACGTAGCGGGAGGGCAGCGCCGAGGCGCGCCACTGCTCCGGCGCGCGGGCGAAATGATGCAGGAAGGAAAGCTGGGTCGCGAGCTTGCCGGGATTGGTGCCCTCGAGGCTCGCACAGCCGATCAAGACATCGAGACGATGCTGCGCGACATAATTCGAAATGCCGTGCCACAGAAGTTCGACCGTGCGTTTGTTGCGGTAAGGCGGCAGCACGCAGGAGCGGCCAAGCTCGAGAAAACGCAGCTTCGAATGCCGCGCCATCAGCGCGCCGACATCGAATTCGGATTGCGTATAGAAACCGCCGTGACGCTCGGCGATCTCCTGGCGCAGCAGGCGATAGGTGCCGACCACACGCGGGCGCGTGAGCCCGAACACGAGCCGCGGCCAATCGTGATCGACGACGTTCAGGTGATCGCAGATGGTGTCGAAGGCATCGACATCGCGGCGCGCGAGCAGGGTCGCGGCGGCGGGGATCGCCGACATTTCTTTGTAGAAGACGTTGTAGCGCAGGCGCTGCGCGCTGCGGACCTCATGCGCCTTCTTCGCGAGTTTCACTTCGAGCGAGCCCATGCGCCCCAGCGTCTGGGCGAAATCGCTTTTCGCGGCCGGCAGACGCAGGCCGCTATAGGCGCGCAGCTTCGGCAGAAGGTTCGCGACCTTTCCGCGAGAGACGAGGTGGTTCATGGCGTGGCGGTTCCCGAGGGATGCGGACTTCGACGATGCAGTCATGCGACTGATTCGCCGGTCCGTCTGGCTCTATGGAACATAGGTATTGAACGCGTTTATGACAACGATGCGGCAGTCATATATCCGCGCAAGCCGTTGATTTTTTTAGATAAAACCTTCAGGCTGCCGTTTCAGCCAGCTTTTTCAGGTTGTCGCCCCGGGCTTCGGCGAGCGCCAGCTCTAGCCTGCGCCGGTCCACCGGCTTCACCACGAAGCCGTTCATCCCGGCGGCAAGACAGTTCGCGCGGTCCTCGGCGAAGGCGTTTGCGGTGAGCGCGATCACCGGAATTTTTCCGGAAGCGCCGCCGAACGCGCGGATGCGGCGCGTGGCTTCCAGTCCATCCATGCCCGGCAAATGCAGGTCCATGAGGACAACGTCATAAGGCGCGCCCATCGTATGCGCGCTCGCGACCGCGTTCACGGCAACCGCGCCGTCGGCGACGACCGTTACGCGATGTCCCATACGCGCGAGCAGCGCCTGCACCAGGAGCGCGTTGATGTCGTTGTCTTCCGCGACCAGAACCGAAAGACCGTCCTTACCGGAGGCGATTTCGAATTTCTCGGGCGAAACATCGATTGCGGCGGAATCCGCCGCGGGATCGAGCAGGCGCACGGCGAGCGACTGCGCGCGCACCGGCTTGATCAGATAGCTCGAAAGCCCTTTTGCGTTGAGCGACGGCAGCTCGCGGCGCTCCGCCGGCGTGAGCAGGATATGACAATGCGCCGCGTTTGCTTTCGCGATCTCGAAAAGCGCGAGCGACTCCTCATGGCCGAAAGCACGATCGATGATGCAATGGTTCCAATGCCGCTCGGGCGAGAGCGCTTCCGCGAGCGCGCGCGAATCGGCGATTGCCACGCGCGCGTTCCATTGCTCGAGTTGCTTCATCAGGAGCGGCCCGACCACGGGTGAAGGCGAGAGGATGAGGATATCGGTGTTCGAAAAATCGGGCGCTGCGGCGTCGCCGCCTTCGACCGTGGGCAGCTCGATCGCGAAGCGGAACTCGGCGCCGCCGTCGTTCGCGCTCGAGAGCGCGATCTCGCCGCTCATGCGCTCGACGATGCGCGACGCGATGGCGAGACCTAACCCCGTGCCGCCATGTTTGCGCGCGAGCGTGCCGTCGCCTTGCTCGAACTCCTCGAAGATGCGCGATTGCGCATCGGCGTCGATGCCCGGACCGGTGTCGCGCACGGAGAATTTGATCTTTTCTCCGGTTTTCTCAACGACAACAGCAACGCCACCCTGATCGGTGAATTTGACCGCGTTGCCGGCAAGATTGAGTAGCACCTGCCGAAGCCGCGAAGCATCGCCCGAAACCGTGCGGGGGAGGTCCGCCGAAAACTGCGCGGCAATCTCGATGCTCTTCGCCTGGGCGCGCGGGCTCAAGAGTTCGACCACATCGGTGATCAGTTCGGCAAGATCGAACGGCGCTTCTTCGAGTTCGATGCGGCCCGCCTCGATCTTCGAGAAGTCGAGAATTTCCTCGATCAATCCCAAGAGCGCTTCGCCGGAGGATTTGACGGCGCGCGTATAGGTCTGCTGCTCCTGGCTGAGCGGCGTCTCGATCAGCAGATGCGTCATGCCCAAGATTCCGTTCAAGGGCGTGCGCACTTCGTGACTGACGACTGCGAGGAAGCGCGACTTCGCGCGGCTCGCGGCCTCGGCCTGCTCGCGGGCGTCTTCGAGCGCAAATTCGGTGGCGACGCGCGCCGTGATGTCGCGCCCGGTGCGCTGCACTTCGATGATCGTGCCATCGCTGCCGCGCACGGACGCTTCCTTCCAGGAAATCCAGCGCGGGCCGGAAGACGTCGCGATCTCCTGATCGCAAATGCGGGTGCCATCCTGCATCTGCGTGCGCGCACCGGCGTGCAGCACGGAAAGCTTCAGCGGCTTGCCGAGAATATCTTTCAGTTCTTTACCGGCAAGAGCGCAGACAGCGGCACTTGCGTGTGTGATGCGGCCGTACTCGTCCTCGCGAAGCACCAGATCGTCCTGGCCATCGACGAGCGCGGTGAGATGCGCGAGGCGCTCTTCCAGCGCCCAGATTTTGTCGTCGCGCTCTTCGACTTCGCTCTCGAGCCGGTCGGCTTTCTCGTGAAGCGAAACCGAGCGGCGATTGAGGATGCCGAACACGATGCCGATCGCACAGGCGATCATGCCGCCGAGGCCGATCCAGCCGAGATCAGGGCCGTCCGCGATTAATTCCTGCGTGGAAGCAAACGAAGCTGAGAACAGCAACACCATCGCCGCGAATGTGATGAGGCAGAAAGCATAGCAGCGACGAACGACACTCGTCATGACGGACCTTCGGAACGCGAGACTTGACCGCCTGAAGATGACACTCCGCCGCTTAACGCGCGCAAATCGGGCCGCGTGCGCGGCGCGAAAATGCGCCGGTGGTTAAGAGAAGGTTAAGATCAGGCCGCGAGCGCCACGCGATCCTGTGCCGTGCGGTAGGCAAGCGCCTCTGCGAGATGCGGACGGCCGACCGAAGAGGCTCCGTCGAGATCGGCAATCGTGCGGGCGACCTTGAGCACGCGATGATAGCCGCGCGCGGAAAGCCGCATCGCCTCGGCGGCATCGCGAAGGAGCGCGAGGCCCGCGCTGTCGGGCGCGGCGAGCTCTTCGATCAGCTTGGCATCGGCTTCGGCATTCGTGCGCAAATCTTCCCGGCCGAGCGCCTTGAAACGGTCGGCTGCGATTTCGCGAGCGCTCGCGACGCGTGCCGCCACCTCGCGGCTGCCTTCGGCGGGCGCGGGCAAGACGAGGTCGGCAGCGGAAACGGCGGGCACTTCGATGTGCAGATCGATGCGGTCCATCAGCGGGCCGGAAACGCGCGACTGGTAATCCGCCGCGCAACGCGCGTTCGGCGCGCGCTTGCAGGTAAAGCCGAGTTCGGTCGCACGTCCGCAACGGCACGGGTTCATCGCGGCAACCATCTGAAAGCGCGCCGGATAAGTCACGCGATGGTTCGCACGCGCGATCACCGCTTCGCCGCTCTCCAGAGGCTGACGGAGTGAGTCGAGAACCTGCGGCGAGAATTCCGGAAACTCGTCGAGAAACAAGACGCCGAGATGTGCGAGCGAAACTTCGCCGGGTCGCGCGCGAAGACCGCCGCCGACCATCGCGGCCATGCTTGCGGAGTGATGCGGATTTCTAAACGGACGTTTGTTCGTGAGCGCTCCGCCTTCGATCGCGCCGGCGACCGACTGGATCATCGAGACTTCGAGCAATTCCGATGGCGAGAGCGGTGGAAGAATCGTCGGCAATCTGGCTGCCAGCATCGACTTTCCCGAACCCGGTGGCCCGGCCATCAAGAGGTTATGCCCGCCAGCGGCGGCGATTTCCAAAGCGCGCTTCGCGCTCTCCTGCCCCTTGATGTCCTTGAGATCGAGCGGACTCTCGGTGAATTCGCGGATCTTCGGCGAGGGCCGCAACAACACCTGCGTGCCGCGCAGGTGATTGACGAGCTGCAGGAGCGAACGCGGCGCCACGATATTCATGTCGGGCGAAGCCCATGCCGCTTCGGCGCCGCAAGCAGCGGGACAGATCAAGCCTTGGGCGCGTTCGTTCGCGGCGACGGCGGCGGGCAATACGCCGGAGACCGGCGCCAGCGAGCCATCTAACCCGAGCTCGCCGACCACCATGAAACCTTCCGAGGCATCCGACGGGATCGCGCCGATTGCGCCCATAAGCCCCAGCGCAATCGGCAGATCGTAATGGCTGCCTTCCTTCGGCAGATCGGCGGGCGCCAGATTGATGGTGATGCGCTTTGCCGGAAGCGCGAGGCCCGATGCGATGAGCGCCGCGCGCACACGCTCGCGCGCTTCGGAAACCGCCTTGTCGGGAAGGCCGACGATGTTGAAAGCGGGAAGTCCCGGCGCGACCTGCACCTGCACGTCAATGGGACGGGCTTCCACGCCTTCGAATGCGACGGTCAAAACGTGCTGCACCATGAGGGTGCGCCTCCCCAGATTCCGAGAAGGCTACGGAACTACGTTCACACGGTCAAGAACAATACGTGAACAAATTAGCTACGCTATTTCAACAGTGTACGAAGATTCGGGAGGCCTTTGACCACGCCCGGCGCGCCGCCCGATTTCATGATCCCGCTCGCCCGCACAGCTGGCGCGCCGTTCGACGAGACGATGCACTGGCAGAACAGAAAGTTGCGGGTGACGCGCAAAAGATCCGTGCGGCCTTCGACCCAGGCGCCGAGCGGCGCGGGCGCGAGAAAATCCGCGGTCATGGAGACCGTCGGCATGAAGCCGAAGTCCTCTTCCGAATCGAACCGCGCGCCCAAGCCGAGCTGCATGTCGGCGAATGTCATCAGCATGCCGCCGTGGCAGATGCCGCCCACGTTGCAGTGGCGCTTCTCCACGCGAAAACCGAGCACGAGCTTGTTTTTCTCGCGCTTGCCCCAGAGCGGGCCGGTAAGCGACAAAAAATGTTCGCCGCCGGAAAACGGCAACTCGATAAAACCCGCGGGCACGGCGTCGGTCTGTACGTTCATTTTCTTTTCTTCTCGATTGCGTCCCAGATCATCGCGGCCACGTCAGGCCCGCCGAGATTTTTGATCGCGCGGATGCCGGTGGGCGAGGTGACGTTGATCTCGGTAAGCCAGCCCGCGATCACGTCGATACCGGTGAACAGAAGACCTCGCTTTTTCAACTCGGGCCCGAGCCGCTCGCAGATTTCGCGCTCGCGCACAGAAAGATCGGTTTTCTTCGGCGAGCCGCCGCGGACCATGTTGGAGCGCAGATCGCCCTCGGCCGGCACGCGGTTCACCGCGCCCGCGAACTCTCCGTCCACGAGAATGATGCGCTTGTCGCCGTCCTTCACTTCGGGAAGAAATTTCTGCACGACCCAGGCTTCGCGGAAGGTGACCGAGAACAGATCGTAGAGCGAGCCGAAGTTGAGATCGTCCGGCGCGATACGAAAGACGGATTCGCCGCCTTTGCCGTACAACGGCTTCATCACGATGTCCTTGTGAACAGCGCGGAACGCCTTGATCTCTTCGAGGTCGCGCGCGATCAAGGTCGGCGGCATCAGGCCCGCGTATTCCATCACGAACATTTTTTCCGGGGCGTTACGCACCGAGCGCGGATTGTTCACGACCAGCGTGCCCGTAAGCTTTTCGAGCAAATGTGTCGTCGTAATGTAGTGCATGTCGAACGGCGGGTCCTGCCGGAGCAGGATCACGTCGAACGTCGAGAGATCGGTGCGTTTGGCGTCACCCAGCGTGAAATGATCGCCGGCCTTATCGCGCACCGAGAGCAACTGCGTACTTGCGAAAAGCTTTCCTTCCGAAAGCGAAAGCTTGTCCGGCGTATAATAAGAGAGGGCGTGGCCGCGGGTTTGGGCTTCGAGCAAGAGCGCGAAGGTGGAATCGCCCGCGATCTTGATCCGCTCGATCGGATCCATCTGGACGGCGACTTTCAGTGCCAAGCGGGGCTCCTACCTCAATATTCGGCGTCGAACGCCGCCTCGATATGACGCGGAAGCCGCTTCGGCGCAATCAGCACCGCATCGAAACGCAGGTCATGGCTCGTATGCTCGGGGTGCGTTGCGAGCCAGGCTTCGGCGGCAGCGGTGATGCGCTTCTTCTGCCGGGGCAGGATGGATTCCGCCGCGCCATCTAGATTGCCTCGCGCCTTCACCTCGACGAATACGATCAGTCTGCCGCGCTTCACGACAAGATCGATTTCGCCGGCCGGACTTTTCCAGCGCTTGGCGAGCGTGCGGTAGCCTTTGGCCGCGAGATAAAGCGACGCGCGGCCTTCCGCCGAGACGCCGCGCAGGAACGCGTCCTTGCGTTTGGGGTCGGCGTTCCGTTCCACGGTTTTCTTGGCGGTCACTTTTTCTTCTCCGCCAGCGCCAGCGCGCGCGCATAGATTTCCTTTCGCGGCAATCCGGTTTCGGCGGCGATCGCAGCGGACGCGTCTTTCAGCGAAAGCTTTTTCAGTGCCGCGCGGATTTTCCGGTCGATGTCTGCGTCGTCGAGCGGCGCTTCTTCGCCGGGCGGAGACACGACAACCACGATCTCGCCTTTCGGTGGGCCGGCTTTCTCATAATGTCCGGCAAGTTCCGCAAGCGATCCGCGCCGCACTTCTTCAAAGGCTTTGGTTAGTTCGCGGCACGCAGCAGCGTTGCGCGCGCCGAGCGTGGCAAACATATCGGCGAGCGACTCTGCAAGCCGCGGCCCGCTCTCGTAAAAAATGAGCGTCGCCGGAATTACGCGCAGTTCGGCGAGCCTTGTTCTGCGCGCGCCGCTTTTCGGCGGCAGAAAACCTTCGAAGAAAAACCGATCCGACGGAAGGCCTGCGCTCACGAGTGCCGCAAGCGCGGCGGACGCGCCCGGAATCGGAAACACAAGATGCCCGGCCTCGATCGCGGCCTCGACCAGTTTGAAGCCCGGATCGGAGATTAGCGGAGTTCCGGCGTCGGAAACGAGCGCGACGGCGGAACCTTTGGCGAGTTCCTCCAGCACGCGCGGCCGCACGCTTGCGGCATTGTGGTCGTGATAGGCGGCGAGCTTCGGCGAGAGATTGTGCCGCTCCAGAAGTTTCAGCGTGACGCGCGTGTCCTCGCACAGCACGAGATCGGCATCGCGCAAGACATCGAGCGCGCGGAGCGTGATGTCGCGCAGATTTCCGATCGGGGTTGCGACGACATAGAGCCCCGGCGCGAGCCGCGCGGATTGCGCCGCACCTCCGCGTCTCACTTCCGCCGCTTTAGAACTGCGTCTGTCGTCCATCTCGCTATGGTGCATGATTTCTTAAGCGCCTTCGCGGAGAATCCCGGAAGGGCCGCCCAGCAAAGGCGAAAAGCACAATCTTTTCAAGGCGAAAGCGGTTTTTGACAGCGGCGCGACAGCCGCCCAGAGTCGAGCCGCGGGCTAACAGGCAAGTAAAAGCGTGCGGAAACGAACCACCCGAAGCGGCAAAGACGGCGAGGCGGTCCTCTGGACGCGCCGCAGCGCGCTGACGCTTCCCCTCGGGTTCATGCTCGCAGGCTGTTCGTCGACCATGTCGAGCCTTACCGGTGGCAACGACGATGCCCCGCCGCAGAGCCCCAACGCGAACAACCAGATCGAGACGCAGCCTTTGCAGAACCTCGGCGCGGGAAATGTCCGCGTCGGACTCATTCTATCCATGAGCGGCGCGGGCAATGCCGGCATCGCCGCACAGTCGATGCGCAACGCTGCCGAACTCGCGCTCGCCGAATTCAACAGTCCGAACATCCAGCTCATCATCAAGGACGACGGCGGCACCGCGCAGGGAGCGCAGGCCGCGTCACAACAGGCGATCGGTGAGGGTGCCGAGATCATTCTCGGACCGCTATTCAGCCATGCGGTCGCAGCGGCCGGACAAGTCACACGCACGCGCTCGGTGCCGATGATTGCGTTTTCGACCGACTCGAACGTCGCTGCGCGCGGGATTTATCTTTTGAGCTTCCAGCCCGAGAACGACATCGACCGCGTGATTTCGTATGCGGCATCGCGCGGCAAGAAGTCGATCACCGGCTTCGTTCCGGACAATGCCTACGGCAATGTCGTCGAAGCGGCGATCAAGCAGTTCGCCTCCGCGCGCGGCGCAAAAGTGAATGCGGTCGAGCGCTATGGGCAAGGACAAGCCGACGCATTATCCGCCGTGCGCCGTGCGCAGGCCGCGTATCGCGTCACCGATCTCATTATTGTCGCGGACGGCGCCGACGCCACGCCGCGCATGTTGCAGGCGCTGAACTCGGTGGGCGTCACGCCGAAGCGCGTGCAGTTCGCGGGCGCCGGCCTCTGGGACGACCAGAACGTGTTCGCGATCCGCGATCTCGACGGCGCGTGGTTCGCGGCGCCCGACAACAGCGGGTTCGCAGGCTTCTCGCAGCGTTACCAGGCGCGCTACCGCGCGCAGCCCGCGCGCACCGCTTCGCTCGCCTACGATGCCGTCTCGCTCGTGGCGCAGTTAGTCAAGACGCAAGGCGCAAGCCGGTTCACGGAAGAAGTGCTCACCAACCGCGCGGGCTTCGCCGGCGTCGATGGCGTCTTCCGCTTCAGAAACGATGGCACCTGCGAACGCTCGCTTTCGATCATGGAAATCCGCGGCGGCACTTCCCGCGTGGTGCAGCAGGCGCCGAACAACTTCAACGTGCCGCCGGCCGCGAGCAATTAAGCTGCAAGATCGGCAACGATCGCATCGAGCAGAGGAAAACCCGAAGGCGTCACGCGCAGCCGCGCGTTCTCTCCGCGCTCGACCAGCCCCTCGCTTTCCAGAAACGACACGCGCTCGGGATTGAGCGAAACCCCGGTGAGTTTCTCGAAGCGCGCGACATCGATGCCTTCGGCAAGACGCAGGCCCATGACGAGCATCTCGTCGGCCTGCTCAATCTGCGAGAGTTTTTCTTCTTCGATAAAGCCGTGACCCTTGGCTTCGACCGAAGCGAGCCAGCGTTCCGGATGCTTTTCGGTGGCGGTTGCGACGCGCTCGCCGTCCGCGCCGATTCTTCCATGCGCGCCGGGGCCGACACCCGCATATTCCTGATAGCGCCAGTAAACGAGATTGTGCCAGGATTCCGCACCGGCCTTGGCGTGATTGGAAACTTCGTAGGCGGGCATCGCCCTCGCTTCGCAAAGCTCTTGTGTGGCGTCCCACAACGCGCGCGAGGTATCGGTATCGGGCGTAATCAGTTTTCCCGCACGATGCAGCATTTCGAATGTCGTGCCGGGTTCGATCGTGAGCTGATAGAGCGAAAGATGTTCGGGCGCGAAGGCGAGCGCTTTCGCAAGTTCCCCGCGCCAGGCCCGCGGCGATTGACCGGGCCGCGCATAGATAAGGTCGAAAGAAATGCGCGGAAAATTCTCGCGTGCGACTTCGACCGCCGCGAGCGCTTCGTCGGCCGTGTGCATCCGGCCCAAGGCTTTTAGCGAAGCATCGTCGAGCGCCTGCACGCCGAGCGAAACGCGGTTCACGCCCGCCGCGCGATAGCCGCGGAAGCGCTCGGCTTCGACGCTCGTGGGGTTCGCTTCGAGGTTGATCTCCGCGTCTTTGGAAACCGGCCAATGCCGCGCGATTTCGTCGATCACGCGCTGCACGGTCGAGGGTTGCATCAAAGACGGCGTGCCGCCACCGAAGAAAATGCTCGTGACTTCGCGAGCCGCCGTGCGCGGCTTTACATACGCGAGCTCGGCCGCGATCGCGCGCGCGTAACGCGCCTCGTCCGGCTTTTCGTGGCGGACATGCGAATTGAAATCGCAGTAAGGGCACTTGGCCAGACAAAACGGCCAATGCACGTAAACGCCGAAAGCGTCACGCAAGGCACGCCTCCGCGAGCTTCAGAAACGCGCGCGCGCGATGCGACAGGCCCTCGCCATGCGGCGGCAGGCCGTGCTTTTCCTCAGGCGTCATCTCGCCGAAAGTCTTCGTCTTTCCGTCAGGTAGAAACATCGGATCGTAACCGAAGCCGGCAGTACCCCGCGGCGGCCACACCAGCGTGCCGTCCACGCGCCCTTCGAACGAAACCGTCTCGCCGTCGGGCCAGGCGACACAGAGCGCGGAAATAAAGGCGGCTTTGCGTTGCGCGGGAGTCTTGGCGTTAGCCTCGTGCAGCTTCTCTTCCACGATGCGCATGGCCCGCGAAAAATTCTTCGAGCTTCCCGCCCAGCGCGCGGAGTAGATGCCCGGCGCGCCGTTCAGCGCTTCGACGGCCAAGCCGGAATCGTCGGCAAAGGCCGGAAGGTTCGCGGCCTTCGCGGCGGCTTCCGCTTTGATCTTCGCGTTGGCTTCGAAGGTGGCGCCGTTCTCTTCCGGCTCGGGCAGGCCGAGTTCGCCCGCGGAGATCACATCGACGCCGTGCGGCGCCATGAGTTCGCGCATCTCTTTCAGCTTCCCGGAATTGTGGGTTGCAAGCACGACTTTGCCGGAAAGCTTGCGCGCCATTCTTCTTACGCGACCGTCAGCTTCTGCATTTCCACGAGCTTGGTAATTCCGTTGCGCGAAAGCTCGATCAGCGCCGTCATTTCGTCGGCGTTGAAAGGCTTCTTCTCGGCGGTGCCCTGGATTTCGATAATGCCGCCGGAACCGGTCATCACCAGATTCATGTCGGTGTCGGCGGTGGAATCTTCTTCGTAGTTGAGGTCGATCACCGGCTCGCCGTTGACGATGCCGCAGGAAATCGCGGCGACGTGGTCGGTCAGCACAGGCTTCGAAATCATAGCGCGCTTCTTCATCCAGGCGAGACAATCGTAAAGCGCGATCCACGCTCCGGTAATCGACGCGGTGCGCGTGCCCCCGTCCGCTTGGATCACATCGCAATCGAGCGTGATCTGCCGCTCGCCGAGCGCAACGAGATCGACGACGGTGCGAAGCGAACGTCCGATGAGGCGCTGAATCTCGAGCGTGCGCCCCGATTGCTTGCCGCCCGCCGCTTCGCGGCGCGTGCGGTCGTGCGTCGAGCGCGGCAGCATGCCGTATTCGGCCGTGACCCAGCCGCGGCCTTGACCCTTGAGCCACGGCGGCAGCCGTTCCTCGAGCGAGGCGGTGACGAGCACATGCGTGTCGCCGAAACGCACGAGGCAGGAACCCTCGGCGTGACGCGAATAGCCGCGCTCAAAAGAAACCGCCCGCATCTGGTCGTTCGCTCGTCCGCTCGGCCGCGCCATCGTCGCTCCTTATCCTCTTCGCGGTCCTTGTAAGGGCAGGGGCTATCGCGCCGCAACCCGCCCTTGCTCGCTGAGCGCGAAAACGCCAGATATGATCGGCAATTCGAACTTCAGGACAGACAGGAGTTGCAGTTTTGTCCGCCGAAATTCCGCTGAGACCGCCGGGCCAGGCATTGCGCGAACTCGACGAGCGCTCGCGCGAGATTTTCCGGCAGATCGTGGAATCCTATCTCGCCACCGGCGAGCCGGTGGGCTCGCGCAATCTCTCGCGCATCATCCCGATGACGCTTTCCCCCGCTTCGGTGCGAAACGTCATGGCCGATCTGGAAAGCGCCGGACTTATTTACTCGCCGCATACCAGCGCCGGTCGCCTGCCGACACAACAGGGTCTGCGCTTCTTCGTCGACGCGCTGATGGAAATCGGCGATCTGCCGGAGAGCGAGCGGCGCAATATCGACGCCCAGGTGAATGCCACGCGCGGCGGCAATATCGAATCGCTCTTGGGCGAAGCCTCGGCACTTCTCTCCGGCCTATCGCGTGGCGCCGGTGTCGTGACCGCGGTGAAAACCAACCCGCGCCTGAAACAGATCGAGTTCGTGCGGCTTGATCCGGCCCGAGCGCTCGCGGTGCTCGTGTCCGAAGACGGCCAGGTCGAAAATCGTCTGCTCAACATTCCGAAAGACGTGCCGAATTCTTCACTCGTGGAAGCGACGAATTTTCTGAACGCACGGATTCGCGGCCGCACGCTGGGCGAAGCGCGCAACGATCTCGAAAAATCTCTTAGCGTAGCGCGTGCAGAGCTTGATGAACTGACACAGCGCATCGTCGCCGATGGTCTTGCGAGCTGGTCCGGCGGTGACGCCGCTTCGCGGCGTCTGATCGTGCGCGGCCACGCGAAGTTGCTCGAAGACGTGAACGCTGCAGAGGATCTCGAGCGCGTGCGTCTCCTGTTCGACGACCTCGAACAGAAGGGCGAAGTCGCGGAACTGCTCGGCAAGGCCGAGGAAGCCGAGGGTCTTCGCATCTTCATCGGCTCGGAGAACAAGCTGTTTTCGCTTTCCGGCTCCTCCACCATCGTCGCGCCCTATCGCGATGGCGAGGGCCGCGTGGTCGGCGTGCTCGGCGTGATCGGGCCGACCCGCCTCAACTATGCCCGCGTGATCCCGATGGTGGATTACACCGCGCTCGTGGTGAGCAAGATCCTGAGCGGCAAATAGGACCGAAACCAAACTTGATTTTTCTGCGTTCCGCCCTGATATGCGGGGTGAATGGAACCGATCGCCAATGACTGCTGACGAAAACGCCAAACATCCTGTCGATCCCGCACAGGCCGCGAATGAGAACGCGCCGGAGACCCGTCAGGGCGGCGCCTATGTCGACGAGCGGATCGGTCTTGAGACGCAGATCGGCGAACTCGAAGGCCAGGTCGCCTCGCTAAAGGACAAATACCTCCGCGCCCACGCGGAGATGGAGAACACACGGCGCCGCGCGGAGAAGGATGTCGCCGACGCCCGCAATTTCTCGATCGCCGGATTTGCCCGCGACATGCTGGCGGTCGCCGACAATCTCGGCCGCGCGCTGGACGCAGTCGATCCGGCTGTCCGTGAGGCCGCCGACAATACGCTCAAAACGCTGCTCGAAGGCGTCGAACTCACGAGCCGCGAACTTGCGAAGACCCTGGAGAAGCACGGCGTCCGGCTGCTCGATCCGATCGGCCAGAAGTTCGACCCGAATTTCCATCAGGCCATGTTCGAAATTCCGGACGAGACGGTTCCGGCCGGAACCGTGAAGCAGGTGGTCCAGCTGGGCTATGCCATCGGCGAGCGCGTGCTGCGCCCTGCCCTCGTCGGCATCGCCAAGGGCGGGCCCAAGCCCGCACCCGCCAACGGCGGCGAGGTCGACAAGAGCGCTTAACCTATTTCCGAAAGGCGATATTAACGGCGCTTTACTAGGGTTCCGCGGGCTTATCGCCCCGGACCTCTAGCCATGATTTCGCGCCCGCAGGCAGGCATCCGCTACAGCCTCGTCCTCCCGGTCTTCAACGAAGAAGCCGTGCTGCCGCTGCTTTTGCACCGGCTGGACAAGCTCGTTGCCTCGCTGGATGCGCCGGCGGAAATCGTCTTCGTCGACGACGGCTCGCGCGACACGTCTGCGATTATTCTCGAAGCGATGGCGAAAGAAAAACTGCACATCCGTTTCCTCAAGCTCTCGCGCAACTTCGGCCAGCAATATGCGGCGACCGCGGGCATGGATGCCGCGTCGGGCGATGCCGTGATCCTGATGGATGCCGATCTCCAGGACCCGCCGGAAATCGTGCAGGAAATGATCGCACGCTGGAAGGAGGGCTACGAGATCGTCTATGCGCGCCGCCGCACCCGCGACGGCGAGAGCTTCTTCAAGAAATTCACCTCGAAGCTTTTCTATCGCCTGCTCGGCAAGCTTTCCGACGTCGATATTCCGCGCGACGTCAGCGACTTCCGCCTGATGGACCGTGGCGTGGTCGAAGCGTTCCGCGAAATGCCGGAGCGCGATCGCTATGTGCGCGGCATGATCCACTGGCTCGGCTTCAAGCAGACGAGCGTTGAATTCGATCGTCCTGCGCGCGCCGCCGGCGAAACCAAATATAATTTCTGGAAGCTGTTGCGCCTTGCGGTTAGCGCGCTGATCAGCTTCTCCGACGCACCGTTGAAACTCGCGGTCTGGGTCGGGGCCTGCGTCTCTGCGTTCGCGGCCGGCTACGGCGCTTACGCGATCTATCGCGGCCTGTTCGCCGACGACATCGCGAGCGGCTGGGCCTCGACCATCGTGATCGTTTCCTTCCTCTGCGGCATCAACATGCTCTTGACCGGGATGGTCGGCATCTATGTCGGCCGCATTCACTCGGAAGTGAAACGCCGCCCGCTTTATGTCGTCTCCAAGCGCGTGGGCTTCGAAGCCGCCGCCGAAGAAACCGGCGGCGATAAAGTGCGGCGCTCGGCATGAGCATGGACGTTCTGCGCGCGAATACGCGCGAGGAGCAGGGTACAATCCGAACCTCTGCCTGGCTGCCGCTGCTTGCGATTTTCGCTTTCGGCATTTTGCTTCGGAACATCGTCGTCGCGAATACCGACGTGAGCTGGTTGATCACGCTCTGCGAGAAGCTACTCGCGGGCGAGCGGCCTTACATCGATTTCCTCGAAACCAATCCGCCCGCAGCGTTTCTTCTTTATATGCTGCCGGTGGCGCTTGCGCGCGCCGTCTCGCTTCGGCCCGAAATCATGGTCGATGTTTTCGTATTCGCGGGCGCGGTAATTTCGCTTTGGTTGTCGGCGGCGATTGTTCGGGCGGCTGCGCTGTTCGAGCGTGACACCGTCGTTCAGCTTGCAACGCTATTTGCCGCCGCTTTCGTAATCCTCCCGGCGCAGACTTTCGGCGAGCGCGAGCACATCGCGCTGATTGCGTTCCTGCCGCTATTAGCGCTGAGTGCCGTGCGCGCTTCGGGAAAATCCGTCTCGATCTGGTTTGCGGTAGCTGCCGGAATTGGCGCTGCCTTGATTGCGATCATCAAGCCGCATTTTATCGTGGCGGTTGTGCTGGTAGCCGCGCTTTCCGCATGGAGCGCGAAGAACTGGCGCGTCTTCTTTGCGCTCGAAAACTGGATCGCGGGCGCGCTGTTCGTCGCCTATGGCGCATTCGTCTACGCCGCTTATCCGGTCTTCATTCATGAGACGCTGCCGCTGGTCACCGAACTGTATGTGCCGATCCGCGCGCCGCTCTGGAAATTCTTTATCCACTTCGGCACGCCGATTTATGCCGCTCTCTTCGTCATGATCTTCTGGCTCAAAGGCCGCGATGCGCTACGCGCGCCTTACTCGCTGCTGCTCGCCGCCTCGATTGGCTTTTCGTTTTCCTATTACAGCCAGCTCAAGGGCTGGGCCTATCATGCTTACCCGATGCTCGCTTTTGCGCTCGTGGCCGCAGCCATTGCCTTTGCGCAGCGCTGGCCGCTCGCGCTGAGCCGGCAGGAAAACGGCGATCGCGCGAAGCGCCTCGCCTCGGCGTTCGTCGTCGCCTTCCTCGCGGGCGCAATTTTCGTCTGGATGAATTTCGCGATCGACATGCGCCCGCTGCGCGAGCCGATTGCGCGGATCGCAACGAAGCCCTCGGTACTTGCGATCACTTCCGACATCGCGGTCGGCCATCCGCTGACGCGCGCGCTCGACGGCACATGGGTCGGACGCGGCAGCGGCCAGTGGATCGCGACCGGCGCGAAAATTCTCAAACTCGACGCCACCGACGGAACGCTGCGCCGCCGCTATGACGAACTCGAGGCCTACGACCGCAACATACTGATCGAGGACATCCGCCGCGCGAAGCCCGACATCATCCTGGTCGATCGCATCCGCTTCGACTGGTACGAATGGGCGAAGGGCGACGCCCCACTCCTCCGCGAACTCGAAAACTATCGCACACTCGAACAGATCAACGGCGTTCTGATATTGCGCCGCAAATAGTGCGCGATTGACTTGCCGCGAATGCCGTCGTCTCGTCGCGCCGCATGAATCAGGTTTCCGTTCTTCTGCAAATCCTTGACTACATCGGAATCGCGGTCTTCGCCGCGACCGGCGCGCTTGCCGCTTCCCGCAAGCAACTCGACATCGTCGCCTTCATTTTCTTCGCGGGGGTCACTGCAATCGGCGGCGGCACGCTGCGCGACATTCTCTTGGACGTGCCGGTGTTCTGGGTGCGAAACCCGAATTACCTCGCGATCCCGCTTGTCGTGGCCTGCGCGGTTTACTTCACCGCGCATCTTCTGGAGTCGCGCTATCGCGCGCTCCTGTGGGCCGATGCCGTCGGACTCGCCGCCTATACGGTGGTGGGTGCTGCGAAGACGCTTTCGGCCGGAGCGTCCGCAGCCGACGCGCTCGCGCTCGGCATCCTGACCGCGGCCTTCGGCGGTGTGATCCGCGATGTGCTCGCGGGCGAACCGTCGGTGATCCTGCGGCGCGAGCTTTACATCACCGCGGCCTTCGCGGGCGCATTCGTCTTCGTGTTACTCGCCGGTCTCGGTGCGCCGTTCTGGACCGGCGCAACCCTCGGATTTCTCGTAGCTTTCGGGGTGCGCGCGGGCGCGTTGATCTGGGGCTGGGCGCTTCCCGTTTACCGTGCCCGGCCGGGCCGCGATTCCACGAAGCTTTAAGGGCTTCAAAGCCTTGCGGCATATAAGGCCCCTGCCTATATCCCACGCGAACGGCCGCGCGTCTGGCGCCGGCCAAATCCCCAACGCGGGGGCCGAGGGGAATGGCAAGAAAACCGTTTCCATTGGGTGCCGAAATCGGACCCTGCCGGCCTGCCGGAAATGAGAGGTAAGCCATGTCCAAGGTCATCGGAATCGACCTCGGTACCACCAATTCCTGCGTCGCCGTCATGGACGGCACGACGCCGAAGGTTCTCGAAAACGCCGAAGGCGCGCGCACCACGCCCTCGATCGTCGCCTTCTCCGGCGAAGGCGAGCGGCTCGTCGGTCAGCCCGCGAAGCGCCAGGCGGTAACCAATCCCGAGAAGACTTTCTTCGCGGTGAAGCGCCTGATTGGCCGCCGCTACGAAGACCCGATGGTCGCCAAAGACAAGAAGCTCGTACCCTACGAGATTGTCAAAGGCGACAACGGCGACGCATGGCTTTCCGATGGCGACAAGAAATATTCGCCTTCGCAGATTTCCGCTTTCATTCTGCAGAAGATGAAAGAGACGGCGGAAGCCTATCTCGGCACGAAGGTCGAGAAAGCCGTTATCACCGTCCCCGCTTACTTCAACGACGCGCAGCGCCAGGCGACCAAAGACGCCGGCAAGATCGCGGGCCTCGAAGTCTTGCGCATCATCAACGAGCCGACCGCGGCAGCGCTCGCCTATGGTCTCGACAAGCAGAAGCAGGGCCTGATCGCCGTATACGATCTCGGCGGCGGCACCTTCGATATTTCCGTGCTCGAAATCGGCGACGGCGTTTTCGAGGTGAAGTCTACCAACGGCGACACCTTCCTCGGCGGCGAGGACTTCGACATGCGTCTCGTCGGCTATCTCGCCGACGAATTCAAGAAAGAGCAGGGCATCGATCTCCGCAAGGACAAGCTCGCGCTCCAGCGTCTGAAGGAAGCCGCAGAAAAAGCGAAGATCGAATTGTCTTCTGCGACGCAGACCGAAATCAATCTGCCTTTCATCACCGCGGACGCTTCCGGTCCGAAGCACCTGACGATGAAGTTGACGCGCGCGAAATTCGAAGCGCTCGTGGACGACCTCATCCAGAAGACCGTCGAGCCGTGCCGTCAGGCGTTGAAAGACGCCGGGCTTTCGGCGGGCGAAATTCAGGAAGTCGTTCTCGTCGGCGGCATGACCCGCATGCCGAAGGTGCAGGAAGTCGTGAAACAGTTCTTCGGGAAGGAGCCCCACAAGGGCGTGAACCCGGACGAAGTGGTTGCGATCGGCGCCGCGGTGCAGGCAGGCGTGTTGCAGGGCGACGTGAAAGACGTGCTGCTCTTGGACGTCACTCCGCTCTCGCTCGGCATCGAAACGCTCGGCGGCGTGTTCACGCGCCTCATCGAGCGCAACACCACGATCCCGACCAAGAAAAGCCAAGTGTTCTCGACCGCCGAAGACAATCAGGGCGCAGTGACGATCCGCGTTTCGCAGGGCGAGCGCGAAATGGCGGCCGACAACAAGCTGCTCGGCCAGTTCGATCTCGTCGGCCTGCCGCCGGCGCCGCGCGGCGTGCCGCAGATCGAAGTCACCTTCGACATCGACGCGAACGGCATCGTCAACGTGCAGGCGAAGGATAAGGGTACCGGCAAGGAGCAGCAGATCCGCATCCAGGCTTCCGGGGGCCTCTCCGATGCCGACATCGAGAAGATGGTGAAAGACGCCGAACTGCACGCCACCGAAGACAAGGCGCGCCGCGAAGCGGTCGAAGCCAAGAACCAGAGCGAGGCGCTCGTGCATGCGACCGAGAAGTCGCTCAAGGAATACGGCGACAAGGTCGATGCCGGCACCAAGTCTTCGATCGAATCTGCGTTGAACGACCTGAAGGAAGCTCTGAAGGGCGACAACGCCGAGGACATCAAGGCCAAGACCACCGCGCTCGCGCAGTCGTCGATGAAGCTCGGCGAGGCGATGTATGCCGCCAAATCCGCGGAGAATAACGCGGGTTCGGGCGATACCGGCGCAAAGAAGGACGATGTCGTCGATGCCGAGTTCACGGAAGTGAAGGACGACAAGGACGACAAAAAGAAATCCGCGTAAGGGCGGAGTGCAACATGGCCCTCATCCTGAGGAGCGCGAGCGAATGCGAGCGCGTCTCGAAGGATGAGGGTCGATCGAAGCAAACCTCGTCCTTCGAGACGCGCTGCACGCTCCTCAGGACGAGGTTTTTCGTGCGAGACTGATGGCCGATGGCGAAGCGCGATTACTACGAAGTCCTGAGCGTGACGCGCACCGCGTCGGACGGCGAATTGAAAACGTCCTACCGCAAGCTCGCGATGCAGTGGCACCCGGACAAGAATCCGGGCGACAAGGCCTGCGAAGCGAGGTTCAAGGAAATCAGTGAAGCCTATGATTGCCTGAAGGACCCGCAGAAGCGCGCGGCCTATGACCGTTACGGTCACGCCGCGTTCGAAAACGGCGGCGCGGGCGGGCAGGGCGGCTTCGGCGGCTTCGGCGGCGACTTCACCTCGACCTTCTCCGACATCTTCGACGATTTGTTCGGCGGTATGGGCCGCCGCGGCGGCGCACGCTCCGGCGGCCGCGAGCGCGGGGCCGACCTTCGCTATAATCTGGAAATCTCGCTTGAAGAAGCCTTCCACGGCAAAACCGCGACCATCGAATTGCCTACGAACGTCGCGTGCGAAACCTGCTCCGGCACCGGCGCAAAGGCGGGCACGCAGCCCGTGCAGTGCAAGACCTGCCAGGGCACCGGCCGCATCCGCCATGCGCAGGGACTCTTCACACTCGAACGCACGTGTACGTCGTGTCAGGGCCGCGGCTCGGTCATCGCAGAACCTTGCAAATCATGCGCAGGCGCTGGCCGCATTGTGAAGGAGCGCACGCTGGAGGTGAATATTCCGCCGGGCGTCGAGGACGGCACGCGCATTCGCTTGGGTGGCGAAGGCGAAGCCGGTATGCGCGGCGGCGGCAACGGCGATCTCTATATTTTCCTCTCGGTGACGCAGCATCCGATCTTCCAGCGCGAAGGCGCGGATCTCTATTGTCGCGTGCCGGTGTCGATGGTGACCGCGACACTCGGCGGCGAGTTCGATGTGCCGACGGTCGATGGCGGCCGCTCGAAAGTGAAAATCCCGGAGGGCACGCAGACCGGAAAACGTTTCCGGTTAGCTAGCAAGGGTATGCCGGTGCTGCGCTCGCGCGACCGCGGCGACATGTATGTGCAGGTCGCGGTCGAGACGCCGCAAAAACTGACCAAGCGGCAGAAAGAGTTGCTCAAGGAATTCGATAAGGAAAGCTCGAAGGACACGCAGCCTGAATCCGCAGGATTCTTCGCTAAAATGCGCGAGTTTTTCGACTAGCATCGCTCGCTTGACCGCCCCCGCGGCAAGGCGCTACGCCATTCCTCGAGCGCAATAAGAAAGTTGGCGGCCGATGCAGGCGAATTCCGGCAACGAGCAAGTTCCGCAACAGGCAGCGCTCCTCAATTTCCTCACCTGCTGGTTCAGAAATCCGAAGAACGTCGGCGCGATTGCGCCTTCGGGTCCCGCGCTTTCGCGCACCATGGCGGCGATCGTCGATCCTGCGGTCGAAGGGCCCATCGTCGAACTGGGGCCGGGAACGGGGCCGGTGACGGCTGCGTTACTGGAGCGGGGCATAGAGCCCTCGCGTCTGGTGCTGGTCGAATATGATGACGCCTTCTGTAAAATGCTGCGCGGAAAGTACCCAAACGTGAAGGTCGTGCAGGGCGACGCTTTTGCGCTCGACCAGACGCTGCAAGGGCATGCCGGCGCGCCGCTCGCGGCGGTGATTTCGAGCCTGCCGCTCCTGAACTTCGCACAAGAGCAGCGGCAGAAACTGATCGAGGCCGCGATGAAAATGCTGCGTCCGCGCGCGCCGTTCATTCAGTTCACTTACGGCGCGAACTCGCCGCTGCCGGTGCAGTCGCATCTTTACGAGACTTCCGCCTCGAAGCGTATCTGGTGGAATCTGCCGCCGGCGCGTGTCTGGACCTATCGCGCGAGATAAGGAGCGGGATGAAAAAGATTCTCGTCTTCGCAGGCTCGATCCGCTCGGGTGCGCTGAGCGGCAAGTTAGCCGCGCACGTCGCGCGCGAGCTTTCGCTGATGAACGCGGAATCGACTTTGATCTCGCTCGCCGATTACGAAATGCCGATCTACAACGGCGACCTCGAAAAGGAAGAGGGCGTTCCCGAGAACGCGCAGAAGCTGCGCAGGACGATGCTTGCGAACGACGCCGTTTATATCGCGACGCCCGAGTATAATGCCTCGATGTCCCCGCTCCTGAAGAACACGATCGATTGGGTTTCGCGCTCCAAGCAGCCGCCAGAGAATCCTTACAAGAAGTGCACGTTCGCGCTCGGCGCGACCTCGGACGGCCGTTTTGGCGGCTATCGCTGCCTATATCATCTGCGCCAGTCGCTCGAACTCGGCCTTGGCGCGCTCGTGATACCCGAGCAAGTTGCGATTGCGGGCGCCGCAAGCGCTTTCGACGAGCGCGGCGCGCTCAAAGACGAACGCAACCAGAAAATTTTAGAAAAGCAGCTCGAGAAACTGATTGCGATGGCAGGGGTGCTCGTATGAGCGCCGAGGTGTCCGCGCGCGACCGCGTGATCGTCGCACTCGATCTGTCGGACGTGGAAGCCGCCGAGAAAGCGATCTGGGCGCTCGGCGACAGCGTTAACTTCTACAAGATCGGCTACGAGCTGGTGATGGCGGGCGGGCTCGCGCTTGCCGAAGACCTCGTTCATGGCGGAAAGAAAGTTTTTCTCGACATGAAGCTGCATGACATCGGCAACACCGTCATAAACGCGACCCGGCGCGCGGCGAAACTCGGCGCGACGTTCCTCACCGTGCATGCCTTCCCGCAGACGATGCGCGCGGCGGTCGAAGGCCGTGGCGACAGCGATCTCGATATTCTCGCGGTAACCGTGCTGACGTCCTGGGACGACGACGACCTGAAGGACGCTGGATATTCCGCAACCGTGCCGGAACTGGTCGCGCGCCGCGCGGCACAGGCCGAAGCCATAGGCATCGATGGTCTCGTCTGTTCACCTGCCGAAGTGAAAGATCTTCGCCAGCGTCTCGGCGCGAAGATGCTGCTGGTCACACCAGGAATTCGTCCTGCGGGTAGCGAGAAGGGCGATCAGAAGCGCATCATGACACCGGGCGAAGCGATCAAGGCCGGCGTGGACTACATGGTGATCGGGCGGCCGATTCTGGCGGCTGAAGATCCGAAGGCGGCCGCCGAAAAGATAGTCGCCGAAATCGAACAAGCGAAAAAATAAGGGGAGCGAAATGGCCAAGGGGTACTGGATTGCGCGGGTGGATGTCCGCGACGATACGGTTTACGCGAAATATCGTGACGCGAATGCAATCGCCTTCAAGAAATATGGCGCGCGTTTCATCGTGCGTGGCGGCAAGTTCGAAAATCCTGAAGGCTCCTCCCGCACGCGCAACGTCGTGATCGAATTCCCGAGCTATCAGGCGGCGCTCGATTGCTGGAATTCGCCCGAATACAAGCACGCGATTTCAATTCGCGCGCCGATTTCCGAAGGCGACATCGTGATCATCGAGGGCTACGACGGCCCGCAGCCATCCTGAGCCTCGCGCGCTTTCCTTAAATACCCCGGCCGGGCTATACCCGCGCTCGACTTTGGAGCGCGTCAAATGGCTGATCTTCGTCTGGTCATCGCAGGAGCCGGCGGCCGCATGGGCCGCACGCTTCTGCGTGCGATCCATGAAGTGCCCGGTTTCGTACTCGCGGGCGCGGTGGACCGCGATGGTGTGCCGGAGATCGGTGCTGACACCGGCACGCTCGCGGGGCTTTCGCCATCCGGAAAGAAGGTGACTTCGGACGCACTGCCGCTCGTGGTGCAGGCCGACGCCATCATCGACTTCACGACGCCGGCTTCGACGGTGGCGCTCGCAGCCCTCGCGGCGCAGGCGCGGATCGTGCACGTGATCGGCACGACCGGATTGGCGGCGGCCGATGAAGCGAAGCTCGAAGCGGCGGCCCGCCACGCGGCGCTGATCAAATCCGGCAACATGAGCCTCGGCGTGAACCTGCTCGCGGCACTCGTGAAGCGCGCAGCAGCCTCGCTCGGTCCCGAATTCGATATCGAGATTCTCGAAATGCATCACAACAAGAAGGTCGATGCGCCTTCGGGCACGGCACTTTTGCTCGGCAATGCCGTCGCCGACGGCCGCAAGATTGCGCTCGAAAAGAATTCCGTGCGCTCGCGCGACGGGCATACCGGCGCACGCAAGGTGGGCGATATCGGCTTTGCCGCGCTGCGCGGCGGTACCGTGGTCGGCGATCACACCGTGATTTTCGCGGGCCCTTCCGAGCGCATCGAGCTGACCCACAAGGCCGAAGACCGCATGATCTTCGCACGCGGCGCGCTCGCCGCCGCGAAGTGGGGCAAAGGCAAGAAGCCCGGCATCTACTCCATGGCCGACGTACTCGGACTTTCGTAAGGAGCATCCATGAAGATTGCCATCCCCGTTGTTTTCGTTCTGCTGCTGGCTTCGCTCTACGTCTATTTTCTCGGAACGCCTTTCGTCGCCGGGATCACCGGCATCAGCCCGCAGACGATTTCGTTCGTCTTCGCTTTCGCCGTCATTGTGTTCGGGATCGCCGGCATGATGATCGGGAAAATCTCGGCGCGGCGCGGGCAAGGAAAATAGGCGCGCATTGCTCGCGCAGCCGATCGGCGCGTTCAGGAAAATAGGAAAAGGCTATGGAACGTCTGCTGGTTCTCGTCCGCCACGGCCAGAGTGAGTGGAATCTGAAAAACCTTTTCACCGGCTGGCGCGACGTCGATCTGACCGAGCAGGGAGTTTCGGAAGCGAAAACCGCCGGCAAGCGGCTCAAAGAGCGTGGCATCAAATTCGACGTTGCCTACACGTCGGCATTGAAGCGCGCACAGCGCACGCTCACGCTCGTGCTCGACGGAATGGGCCAGAGCGGCCTCACAATTCACAAGGACAAGGCGCTGAACGAGCGCGATTACGGCGATCTGAACGGCCTCAACAAGGACGACGCGCGCAAGAAATGGGGCGAGGAGCAGGTGCATATCTGGCGCCGCTCCTACGACGTGCCGCCGCCGGGGGGCGAAAGTCTCAAGGATACCGTCGCCCGCGCGCTTCCCTATTATGTGCAGAACATTCTTCCCGGCGTCTTGCGCGGCGAGCGCACGCTGGTCGCGGCGCACGGCAACTCGCTTCGTGCGCTGATCATGGTGCTCGAGAAGCACACGCCGGAAAGCATCATCGCGCGCGAACTCGCGACCGGCGTGCCGATCATCTACAGACTGAATACCGACGCGACGGTCGCCGAGAAGTTCGATCTTGCGGGTTGATTACTTCGCGACGTACTTGGCGTGGATGATCTGGCCGATCACGATGCCGAGAAAGCTGGCGACGCCGATTCCGGCATAGCGCGCAATCGGCGAAGTCACGTTCATGCCGCCAAGCGTCGCCATGATGACGACGATACAAACCGCGATGCTGATGGCGAGCGTGATAATCATCGACAAAGACATGAATTGGACCCCGTTTCCCGTTCAATGCGCGAAGCATGGAACAGGCGAGCGCGGGATTCAATACGGCTCCGCCTAGGCGATCAGCTTTGCCTGCTCCCAGCCGAGCATCGCGCGCTTGCGCGTAAGCCCCCAGTGATAGCCGGTGAGCGCGCCGCTCACGCCGACGATGCGATGACAGGGCACCACGAAGGAGATCGGATTTTTGCCGACCGCGGCACCGACCGCGCGCGCCGCACTCTCCTTGCCGATTTTCTTCGCGACATCGCTATAGGTCGCGGCCCGCCCGAGCGGCACCTTCAGAAGCGTTTCCCAGACCCGCACCTCGAAATCGGTGCCGATCAGCACGACGCGCAAGGGCGTATCCGGCTTCCAGCGCTCGGACTGAAAAATGCGCGCGGCGATATCGGCGGTCGCAGCCGAATCCTCGACGTAGCGCGCGTTCTTCCAGCGCGAACGCATGTCTTTCAGCGCGGCGCCTTCTTTCCCCGGATCGGCGAAGGCAAGCCCGCACAACCCGCGCTTCGTGACCATCACGAGCGCAGTCCCAAACGGAGAAGGATGAAAGCCGTAACGGATTTCCAGACCCTCGCCGCCGGTTTTCCATTCGCCGGGCGACATGGCTTCGTGGACTACGAAAAGATCGTGCAGACGGCCGGGTCCGGAAAGACCCAGTTCGTAACTCGCTTCGAGAATGTTCGGCGATTCCGAAAGCAGCTTCTTCGCGTTGTCGAGCGTGACCGCTTGCAGGAACGCCTTCGGCGTCAGCCCGCACCAGCGGCGGAACAGTTCGTTCAGATGGCGCGGATCCGTCTTCATCGCGGCCGCAACCGCTTCCACTTCCGGCTGATCGCGGAACTTCTTCGTCAGATATTCGATGGCGCGGCGGACCGTTTCGTAATCCTGGCGGTCGCTCGCATCGGAAATCTTCATGGCTCTTGCAAGCATTTCGAAATCCTCCGGTTCATGCGGAGGAGATAGGCTTTGAGCATAGCGCAAACCACCCGATTTCGCGGGCGAAAAAGCTCAACGTTTTGCGGTGGCTAGCGCGGCAGCAAGAGACTTTGCGAGTTTTTCTTTGTGCCGCGGCGGCAGGAACGTGCCGATCACGCGCGTAATTCGGCGCTCGGTCAGCGCGACGCGTGTCGTGCCCGAAAGCTCGTCTGACGTAGTCTCCAGCCGTACCCAGCGCGGGTTCATCGTATCTTCGCGCGCTTCTCCTCGCGCGGAAACGCGCCGCCACACGAGCCGCACCGGCGTCACCAGAATTTCCTCGAAGGCCCGCGCGGCGCGATAGTTCGAGCGGAAGGCGAGCCAGACCAGGAATACGTCGAGCCCGAGAAAGCCGAAAATCGGCCAGGCGCCCATCATCAGGAACGCGATGCCGAGAATGATGCTCGCGCCGCCGAGAATTCCCATGACGATCGCGAAGCCCTTGGGCGAGAGCGAGCGGTGCGGGGATAACCGCTCGAACAGCAGCGTCTTTTCCGGAATCGGGTTGCTCGCGATCATGCGCCAATTATAGAGGGGCAATGGGCAAAAAAGCGACCGCCAAAAAGCGCGCGCCGGCCAAGGCCAAGAAATCGGCCGTGCCGAAGCGCTGGAGCGAGCGCGAGGTCGTTGAGGCTTTCTCGCGTTTCGAGAAAGCAAATCCGCGCCCGAAGGGCGAGCTCGTTGCGGTCAACAATTACACATTGCTCGTAGCGGTAGTCCTCTCGGCGCAGGCGACCGACGCCGGGGTGAACAAGGCAACCAAGGCGCTGTTTCAGGTCGCCGACACGCCGGAAAAGATGATCGCACTCGGCGAGGAGCGGCTGCGCGACTACATCAAGACCATCGGCCTTTATAAAGGCAAGGCGAAGAACGTGATCGCGCTCTCGAACATGCTGATCGAGAAGCACAATTCGCAGGTACCGAGAACGCGCGAGGAATTGCAGGAGTTACCCGGCGCAGGCCGCAAGACCGCGAACGTGGTTCTGAACATTGCCTTCGGCGAGCCCACGCTCGCCGTCGATACGCATGTATTCCGCGTGAGCAATCGCACAGGGCTTGCGCCGGGGAAAAGCCCGCTCGAAGTCGAGTTGGAATTGGATCGCGTGATTCCCCCGCGCTTCAAGACGCACGCGCATCACTGGCTGATTCTGCACGGGCGCTATATCTGCGTTGCGCGCGCGCCGCGCTGCCCCGATTGCCTGATCAACGATCTCTGCCGCTATCCCGACAAAACAGTTTATCCGCCGGCGCGTTGAGTTGGCAGGATTTCGCGAGAAGGCGCGTAACGCTTATAACGCCGCACCATGAAGGCGGTTGCGAATACCGGCGTGATCAGATTGAGCACCGGCACGACGACGACCGCGGCGATCACCAGCCCGGAAACGAAAACCGATACGGCATGCTGCCGCCGCAGCGCGCGCGCTTCTTCCGGCGTGCGGAAGCGCATCGCCGCCATCTCGAAAAACTCCCGGCTCAGGAGATAAGCGTTCGCGACGAAGAAGACGCCGACGTTTAAAACCGGAATCACGAACCACAGCAGGATCGCGGCAAGATTCACGGCCAGCACGACCCCGAAAAATTTCGCGGACAGCAGCGCCGCGCGCGGAATGGAGAGCGGCTTTCCGGGCGGATGCGCGGGAAATTTGGTCCGCTCCACTTCCTCCGCGACATCGTCTAGAAAGATCGCGGCCATCAGCGAAGTCACCGGCGCCATCGCGAAGAAGGCGAGTACGAGCGTCAGCGCGCCGAGCAAAACCGCGGCGATCGTGTCATAGGGAGACGCAAGCGGCAGCAGGAATTGCAGAAGCCATTGCAGCGCTGCGCCGAGCGCTATGATGAGCAGGATCGCAAGCCCGATGGACTTGAGCAGGATTTTGCGAAGCGGCGGCGAGAAGGTTTGCGCGAAAGCGCCGAAGGCGTCCGGGATCATCCCGCGATTTTACGCGAGCTTACGCCTCGATTGAAGCGGCGACTTGTTCGGGCAGGTCGGGGACGAGCGGCGGATTACCGCCCTCCGCTAAAGGGCGGGGGACATCCTCCCTTTCGTCTTCCGGCGGCAGCGGGCGGTTCGCCCAGCGCAGCTTGTGATAGTCGAAGCCGAGTTCGATCGTCGGCTTCACCACGCGAAAATAAGGCGAGATATCGAAGTCGCGCGGCATGTAGAGCGAGTGATGGCGAATGTGCAGAATTTCGCGCCGCTTCTCCCTGCTCTCGACGAGTTCGATGCGCGGCAAGATCGGGTAGCTTACCGACTCGAACGCCTGCGCAATCAGGCCAGAGCAGATCACCTTGGTCGGCACGCCCGAGCCGAAAGAGAGCATGCGGCGGCGGAAGCGCGCCGGGATCGGCACGGGTATCAGATACCGCATCAAATCGGTGATGTTCTTCACGTCGTATTCGATGCCGAGGCGCTTGATCATATAGTTGACGACGTTTTCCCGGTCCTCGTCGGAAAGGCCGACCGGCCGGCACACGCGCGTATGAAACGAGGTGTATTTCGAAAGCGGCGCTGTGATCACGCCCTGGCCGAGGTTGGCCTCGATCAGCACATGCGGCTTGCCGTCGCTCGCGCGTTTGTTGAAGCGCGGGCCGACATAGAGCGCAGAGTGCGACCAGGTCGATTGCGTGAGATACTTGATGATGCCGGAAACACGGGTGTTACCTTCGACCAAGAGCACGTCACCCGGCTGCAAGACCGATTCAAGCGCCGTCGGGTCGCTCGGCGTGAACGGTTCCTGCCCCGGCGAAACCTGTTCCAGGTATTTGACAATGCGGCGGCTGAGCCAGCCGTGCGCGATATCCGTCATCCCGTAGTCCCCGCCCGATTCTTCGGGTCGAAAGCATTTCCCCGGACAATAAGCCTAGCCGAACTTTGTTTCATTGCGGTTTCACAAAGTCGCGCGGTCAGCTTCGTGCCGCCAAAACACGCGTGCTAGGCTATTGCCGTTAAAGCAGTTTTTACCATGTCGCGAATTTTCCTCGGATGAAGCCGAAAACGCTGATCGCCTGGTCCAGCGGAAAGGATTCTGCCTGGGCGTTCCATCAGGCGCGGCTGTCCGGCGAATTCGAAATCGTCGGCGCGCTCACGACGATTACCGGGAATTTCGATCGCGTTTCGATGCATGGCGTGCGGCGCGATGTTCTGGATGCGCAGTTGAAGGCGGCTGGTCTGCCGCTTGTGCCGGTGACAATTCCGTTTCCCTGCCCGAACGAGATTTACGAAGCGCGCATGGGCGAGGCTGTGAAAACCGCGCATACGGCGGGCGTGACCAAAATCATTTTCGGCGATCTGTTTCTGGAAGACATCCGGGCCTATCGCGAAGAGAAATTGCGCGGCACGGGCATCGAGCCGGTCTTTCCGCTCTGGAAAATTCCGACGGACAAGCTCGCGCAAGAGATGATCGCGGGCGGCTTGAAAGCGCGCGTGGTTACGCTCGATCCGAAGAAAATTCCGCGAGAACTTGCGGGCGCATGGTTCGACGAGAAGCTGCTCGCAGCGTTGCCGGGCGGTGTCGATCCCTGCGCCGAGAACGGCGAGTTTCACACCTGCGTCCTGGGCGGGCCGATGTTCGAGAAAGATTTAGAAGCGAAGACCGGTGAAGTGACCGAGCGCGACGGTTTTGTCTTCGCGGATTTAACGCTCGCCTAGAAGAAACTCGTCATGCCCGGCCTTGTCCCGGGCATCCACGCCTTGCAAGCTTCCGAAAATCTAAAGACGTGGATGGCCGGGACAAGCCCGGCCATCTCGACAATTTGCGCGCTGCCCCAAGAATCGAGATGCCCGCGACAAGCGCGGGCATGACATACTATTTTCTATGGCATGCGAATCTAGCGCAGCGTGGCACCAGTCTTCTTCGCGACTTCGTCCACGATCTTCTTCGCGACCGCATCGATCTCGGCATCCGTGAGCGTCTTCTCGCGCGGCTGCAACGTGACTGCGATGGCGAGCGACTTCTTGCCTTCCGGCACGCCCTTGCCTTCGTAGAGATCGAACACGTCGACCGCTTCGATCAGGGTTTTGTCCGCGGCCTGTGCCGCGCGGATGATGTCGGCGGCCGTAACCTTGCGGTCGACGAGGAACGCGAAGTCGCGCACGACCGGCTGGAACGCGGACATCTCTAACCTCGGCTTCACCTTGGTCGGTCTGGCTTTTTGCTCCGGCAGACGGTCGAGGAAAATTTCCGCGGCCGAAACCGGACCTTCGATGTCGAGCGCATCCAGTGTCAGCGGATGCAGTTCGCCGAAGTAACCGAGCACGAGTTTCGGGCCCAACTGAATCGTGCCCGAGCGGCCCGGATGCAGGTAGTTCGGCCCGCCGGCCACGATCTGCACTTTGTCCGTCGGCGCGCCGCAGGCGGCGAGAATCGTCAGCGCGTCGCTCTTCGCGTCGTAAACATCGACATTGGCCGACGAGCCTTCCCAGTGACGGCCGCTGCCTGCAACCTTCGCAGCGCCACGGCGCAGCGAAGTCGCCGCCATCAACTGATCTTCCGGCTTGTCGCCGAGGAAAATCTGACCGACCTCGAACAGCGCCACGTCGGCATAGCCACGGTCGGCATTCTTCTGCGCGGAAATCGCAAGCCCCGGAATGAGGCTCGGGCGCATGTCGGAAAGATCCGACGCGATCGGATTTGCGAGCGCAATCGCCGCGCTGCCGCCGCCGAAGCGCTCGGCGTGCTCTTTCGAAATGAAAGACCACGTCACGCCCTCGACCGAGCCGCGCGAGGCGAGCACGCGCTTGGCGGCGCGGGTGCGCTTCTGCAGCGTGGTGAGCACAGGCTTGCGCGCATTGTCGTCGCGCTCAAAGGCGGTCTCTGGCACGCGGTCGAGACCGGCGATGCGCACGACTTCCTCGACGAGATCGGCCTTGCCTTCGATATCGCCGCGCCAGCTCGGCGGAGAAACCTTGAGCGTGTCGCCCGAGCCCGCGGTCGTGAAGCCGAGCGCGGAAAGAATGCGCTTGATCTCGTCGGTCTTGATTTCGATACCGGTAAGGCGTTTCGGCTCATTCACCGGAAAATCGATCACGCGGCCCGTATCCGGCACCGCGCCCGCGACAAAAGTCTCCGAAGGCTCGCCGCCGCACATTTCCAAGATCAATTTTGTCGCCAATTCGAGGCCCGGCATCATGAAGGCCGGATCGACGCCGCGCTCGAAGCGGAAGCGCGCATCCGAAAGCAGACCGAGCTTGCGGCCGGTCTGCGCGATGTTGAGCGGATTCCAGAGCGCGGATTCGACCACGACATCGGTGGTCGTTTCCGAAACGCCGCTTTCCTCGCCGCCCATCACGCCGGAGAGCGATTCCACCGCGCGCTCATCCGAGATCACGCAGATCGACTCGTCCAGCTCATAGGTCTTGCCGTCGAGCGCAAGCAGCTTCTCGCCTTTCTTGGCGCGGCGCACGACGAGATTGCCCTTCACCTTCGCCGCGTCGAAAACGTGCAGCGGGCGCGAGCGGTCGTGCGTGAGGAGGTTCGTAATATCGACGAGTGCGTTGATCGGGCGCAGGCCGATGGCGCGCAGACGCTTTTGCAGCCATTCCGGCGAAGCGCCGTTCTTCACGCCGCGGATCACGCGAATGCCGAAGGCGGGGCAAAGCTCCGGCGCTTCGATTTTCACCTTGATCGGGCATGGAAACTTTCCCGCCACCGGCTTCGGCGGCTTGTCGTTGAAGGTACCCACACCGGCAGCGCCGAGATCGCGCGCAATGCCATGCACGCCGAGCGCATCAGGGCGGTTCGGCGTGACGGCCACGTCGAACACCGGATCGTTGAAGCCCAGAACTTCCGCGAACGGCTTCCCGAGCGGCGCATCCTTCAGCATTTCGATGATACCGGCATGCTCGTCGGAGAGACCCATCTCGCGCTCGGACACGAGCATGCCGCGCGATTCGACGCCGCGGATCGCGCCGATCTTGAGCACGTCACCGCTCGCCGGGATCGTGGTGCCGGGTTTTGCGAACACCGCCTTCATGCCGGCGCGTGCGTTCGGCGCGCCGCAGACGACCTGCACGGGATTGCCGTCGCCGGTATCGACCATGCAGACGCGAAGCTTGTCCGCGTTCGGGTGTTTCTCGGCGGAGATCACGTTCGCTACGACGAATGCGCTGAGCTGGGCTGCTTTGTCTTCGACGCTTTCGACCTCTAAGCCGACGGTGGTCAGCTTCTCGGCAATCTCCGCAACCGTCGCGTCGGTCGCGAGATAATCTTTCAGCCAGGAGAGGGTGAATTTCATAAAGTCTCCCTGTGTTCATTCCCTCCCCCGCTTGCGGGGGAGGGTAGGGAGGGGGCCGCTTCAAGTGCGGCATTGATGGTAACCAGCACGCCCGCGCGGTTTTGCAGCACTTCGTTGTTAGCGAAACGAAGAACACGAAAGCCTTTGGATTCGAGATAGCGGCTCCGGCGTAAATCTTGAAGCAATCGCGCATTCTCGAAATGCTGTCCGCCGTCTATCTCGACGATAAGCTTGGCGCGATGAGAAATGAAATCGACGATATAGGAACCGATCGGTGTCTGACGACGAAAGCCGGCGCCATTCAGACGGTGGCCGCGTAACTCCCGCCAGAGAACCTTTTCAGCATCCGTTTGTTCGGCGCGTAGCGCGCGCGCGTGCTTACGAATTTTCGGAGTCACCAGCCAGCGCGGCTTTCCCCCACCCCGGCCCTCCCCCGCAGGCGGGGGAGGGAGATCCGGCGCATCGTCATTCGTTTGCTTCCTCATCCGCTCAGTCCTCCCGCTAGCGTCGGGAAGTCGAGCGGCCGGAAGCCGTAGTGCTGGAGCCAGCGCACGTCCGCTTCGAAGAACGGGCGCAAGTCCGGCATGCCGTATTTCAGCATCGCGATGCGGTCGATGCCCATGCCCCAGGCGAAGCCCTGGTACTCGTCGGGATCGAGGCCGCAGTTACGCAAGACGTTCGGATGCACCATGCCGCAGCCGAGAATCTCCAGCCAATCCGTGCCCTGTCCGAACTTGATGTCGCCGCCGGAACGGTCGCACTGAATGTCGACTTCCATCGACGGTTCGGTGAACGGGAAGAACGACGGCCGGAAGCGCATCTTCACGTCGTCGACTTCGAAGAACGCCTTGCAGAACTCGGCGAGAATCCACTTCAGGTGGCCGAGGTGCGACTTGCGGTCGATCACGAGACCTTCGACCTGATGGAACATCGGCGTGTGGGTCTGGTCCGAGTCCGAGCGATAGGTGCGGCCCGGAATGATGATCTTGATCGGCGGCTTTTGCTTCTGCATCGAGCGGATCTGCACCGGCGAGGTGTGCGTGCGCAGCAACTTCCGCTCGCCCTTCGCGTCGGGCGGGAAGAAGAAGGTGTCGTGCATTTCCCGCGCCGGGTGGCCGGCCGGGAAGTTCAGCGCCGTGAAGTTGTAGAAGTCGGTTTCGATGTCCGGGCCGTCGGCGACCGAGAAGCCCATGTCGGCGAAGATCGCCGTCAGCTCGTCGATGACCTGCGAAATCGGATGAATGCGGCCCTGTTCGGCGGGCGCTGCGCGAACGGGGAGCGTCACATCGGCGGTATCGGCCGCAAGCTTCCCGGCAATCGCTTTTTCTTTCAGCTCGGATTTTTTCTTGTCGAGCGCGGAAGAAACGCGGTCGCGCAGCGCATTGATTTTCGCGCCCTGATCTTTGCGGGCCGAAGGCGACATCGCGCCGAGGCCCTTCAAGAGTTCGGAGACCGAGCCCTTCTTGCCAAGCGCGCTAACGCGCACGGCTTCGAGCGCGGCTTCGTCGGCCGCGCCCGCGATCTGCGCAGTGAGATCTTTTTCTAGCTTCGAAAGGTCGGCCATGGCGGCGCTCAGTTAAGAGCGGCGCGTGCCTGTGCGCAAAGTGCCTTGAACGCTGCCGGCTCGTGAACGGCGAGGTCCGCGAGCACCTTGCGATCGACTTCGACGCCGGCCTTGTTCAGACCGTTGATGAAGCGGCCATAGACCAGACCTTCTTCGCGCACCGCCGCGTTGATCCGCTGAATCCAGAGCGCGCGGAACGTGCGCTTCTTGTTCTTGCGGTCGCGGTAGGCGTACTGCATCGAACGGTCGACCGCGGCCTTGGCGGTGCGGATCGTGTTCTTGCGGCGGCCGCGGAAGCCTTTCGCAGCCTTGTAGGTTTTCTTGTGCTTGGCGTGTGAGGTTACGCCGCGTTTAACGCGTGCCATGGTGAAACTCCTTCGAGATCAGAAAACTGGAAAACGAACGGCGTTTAGCCGTTCGGCAGAAAGATCTTGCGGACGCGCTCGGCGTCGGACTCGGAAATGACGCGCGTGCCGCGCAGCTTCCGGATCTGGCTGTTGCTCCGCTTGATCATGCCGTGGCGTTTTCCCGCCTGACCGGAGATCACCTTGCCGGTCGAAGAAATCTTGAAGCGTTTCTTCGCGCCGGACTTGGTCTTCAGCTTGGGCATTTTGCTCTCCATGGACTTGAGCAGCGGGCAAGCCCGGCTAAGCCGCTGTAATTGCTCGGAATTGAGCGCTCGAAAGCCGCCACGGCAGCCCTAATCTTGGCCGGTCGGCTCGAAGGCCGTCTCGATAGACGAGACGGGCAAGGTTTTCAAGGGAAAGGGTTTTAGCCGCGCTTGGCCTGGCCTGAGCCGGATTGCAGGTGACTCAGGAGCGCTGCCAGCATCAGGCCGCCGATCATCGAAATATGCTCGGTGACGAAGAACAACGCGGTCTGCGCCCGCTCGCCCTCGAATTTCCAGAACGTATGAACGATCGGGATCGTGAGCGCTGTGAAGACCGCGAGCGCACCCGCGCCCAGCCACAGCCAACGATTGGCGATGACCGATGCCGAACCGGCCAGCAACGTAACAATCACCGCTACGTTGAAAGGCGCGGCGGGTTCGAGCCCGTATTGCTGCATCTCTGCCACGCCGGCTCCGAAGTCGAACAATTTCGAGAAACCGCTTGCCCAAAACGGAAAGGTCAGCACAGCGCGCGCGGTGATTGCGAAAGCAGGCCAATCAAGAAGTCTGGCAATTATGCGGGGCATCAAGACCTCGCAGGCTGAACGCAAATTTCCCGTTTTTTGTTCCGAGGCGCCGCGCTCAGCGCGGCGCCAGGATCATGACAATCTGCCGGCCTTCGGACATCGGCTCCATCTCGACCTTCGCGATCGAGGTGGTGTCCTCTTTCAGCTTCTGTAAGAGCTTGTAACCGAGCTCCTGGTGCGCCATTTCGCGCCCTCTGAAGCGCAACGTGACCTTCACCTTGTCGCCTTCTTCGAAGAAACGCTGGATCGACCGCATCTTCACGTCGTAATCGTGCTTGTCGATGCCGGGGCGCAGCTTGATTTCCTTGACCTCGACGGTCTTCTGCTTCTTGCGCGCTTCGGCGGCTTTCTTCTGGGCCTGGAATTTGAATTTGCCGTGGTCCAGGATTTTGCAGACCGGCGGATTGTTGTTCGGCGAGATCTCGACGAGGTCGAGGCCCGCGTCGCGCGCCATCTGGATTGCTTCCTGGATCGGGACGGTCCCGCGGTTCTCGCCATCGGCATCGATCAGCTGAACTTCGCGGACACGGATATCTTCGTTGGTGCGCGGGCCATCTTTCTGCACCGGCGCGGCGGCTCTCATGGGACGACGAATGGGGGCAGTCTCCTCTAGCTGTTAAAACGAACGCTGTTACGCCGGAACCAGAACCTTCAGGGGAAGGCCAGCCCTACTCGGCGAAGCAACGGGAAGATCGTGAGAAACGGCCGGCAAGTCAACGGGCCGCAGGCTTGCGGGCAACTTCGCGGTAAACCGCAAGCAGCCGCTCGGCGAAGCTCTCTTTCGAGAAGTGCGAGGCGATCCATTCGCGGCCACGAACACCCATGGCGCGGCGGGCGGGAGCGCCCATCGCCAGCAATTTGAAGAGAGTCTGCGCGAGTTCCGCGGAATCGCCGGAGCGGTACAGCACGCCGGTCGCCCGCGCATCCGAGATATAGGGAGCGGCGCGGACGATTTCATCCCCGCTTTCGGAATCCGAAACCGCGACCGGTACGCCCATGGCCTGCGCTTCCAGAATCGCGCGGCGGTGACCGCCTTGGGAAACAGATGTGCAGACCACGATGTCGGCGAGCGAATAGGCCGACAACATATCCTCGGTGTGACCGGCGAAACGCACCCGGTTCGAAAGACCGAGCTGATGCACGCGATCCCACACGTCGCCGGCATAGCCGGAACGGCCCGGATGCTCGCCCGCGAAGATGCAGATGAAATCCTTGAGGCCCGCTTCGCGAAGCCTCGCCGCGGCCTCGACCAGAAGATGCGGCGCCTTCGGGCGCGACAGGCGGCCGGGCAGCAGGATCACGCGATCTTTCGGCTCGACGCCCCACTGGTTCGCGAGCAGCGCGCGTTGCACCGGATCGACGTTCGCCGGGTTGAAGGTTTCGAAATCGATTGCGTTCGGCACCACCGAGATTTTTTCGCGCGCGGTGCCGTAGCGCTCCTCGACCATCTTGGCTAAGCGCTCGCCTGGCGCGATCACGCGCGAGCCCCGCACCATCACGCTGTTATAGAAGCGCTTCAGCGGATTGCGCTCGGAAAAACTTCCGTCATAGGTCGCGATGAACGGCACCTTTGAAATTTTGTTTGCGACGAGACAGCTCCAGGCCGGCGCGCGGCTCTGCGCATGCAAAAGATCGGCGTTCAGATCGCGCGACAGTTCCGCGAGCTTGCGTGCGTTCGCATACATCTGCGAAGGATTCTTGGAAGCGACCGGAAGCTTGATGACGGTCGCGCCCGCGCGCGCGGCAGCACTTTCCATGCGCCCGCCTTCGGAGACGATGATGGCGCGGTGCTTTGCACGCGAAAGCGCCTCCGCGATTTCGATCGCGTGATTGGCGGTACCGCTCGGCTGCAGGTCGGGAATGACCTGCACCACGGTCAGCGGTTGCTCGTTCGGATGGTTCGCGGGAATCGCCACGAAGCGGTTTCTAAAATCGCCGTGCGGCATTCGCAAGGCGGCTTGCGTTCACTTCATCGACATACTACGCGGGCGCGATGGAGAACCCGCCCGACTTTCTATCTGTAGGCGTGCCCCCGCGGCGCATCGCTATCCGTGTGCGCGAAGGAACTTCGCCGGGCGTGTTCTGGCTCGGCGGTTTCAAATCCGACATGAAGGGCACCAAGGCTGTCGCATTGCACGAACACGCCGCGAAAACCGGGCGCGCTTGTATTCGTTTCGATTATTCCGGGCATGGCGAGTCGAGCGAGAAATTCGAAGACGGCACGATCACAAAATGGCTCGAGGATGCGCTTGCAGTACTCGCGAACCGGGCGAAAGGGCCGCAGATCGTGGTCGGCTCCTCGATGGGCGGCTGGATGGCGCTCCTGCTCGCGCGCGCACTTGCGGAAAATCCGTCGCTTGCGAAAGACGCGAAGCTCGCGGGTTTGATTTTGATCGCGCCCGCGCCCGACTTCACCGAAGAACTGATGTGGAAGAATTTTCCGGAAGAAGTGAGGAAGGAAATCGAAGCCAAAGGCCAGTGGCAGCGGCCCTCGGCCTATGGCGACGATCCCTATCCGATCACGAAAGCTTTGATCGAGGACGGACGCAAACACCTCATTATGGGGAAACCCATTCAGGTGAAGTGCCCGGTGCGTATCCTGCAAGGTGTGCTCGATCCCGATGTGCCGTGGCAGCACGCGATGAAACTCGTCTCTTGTCTTGCGCAGGACGATGTGACGATGACGCTCGTGAAAGACGGCGATCACCGCCTGTCGCGGCCGGAAGATATCGAGCGTCTGTTAAAAACGGTCGACGAGCTGGCGGCGGAAGTCAGCGCCTAAGCCGCCTGCCACTCGGCAGCGACGGCAGCATCTTTTTCCTTCAGCGAGTTTTCTTTTTTGAGCGCCGCGAATTCTTCCGCGCTCATCAATTGCGATGCCGCCCAAACCGCGGCACCCCGCACCAGCGGCGACGCGTCATCGAGTCTCGCGATCACATCGGGAACGAGCGAAGGCGATTCCGAATTGCCGATCGCGATCAGAACGTTCCGCAGGAAGCGCTCGCGCCCCGAGCGCTTGACCGGCGATTTCGAAAAGCGCGCACGAAACGCGGCGTCGTCAAGCGCGGCAAGCTCCGAGAGCGAAGGCGCACGATTCTCGTCGCGCGCAGCCAGTTTCTGCTCGCGGCTTTCGCTCGCAAATTTGTTCCAGGGGCAAACCGCAAGGCAGTCGTCGCAGCCATAGATGCGGTTGCCGATGGCTTTGCGGAACTCGTGCGGGATCGGTCCCTTGTGTTCGATGGTGAGATAGGAAATGCAGCGCCGCGCGTCTAACTGATAGGGCGCGGGAAACGCATTGGTCGGGCAGACATCGAGACAGGCACGGCACGAGCCGCAACGATCGGTTTCGGCCTCGTCCGGCGGCAGTTCGAGCGCGGTGAGCATCGCGCCGAGAAATAGCCACGAGCCGCGCTCGCGCGAGACGAGATTGGTATGCTTGCCCTGCCAGCCGAGGCCCGCGGCCTGCGCGAGCGGCTTTTCCATCAGGGGCGCGGTATCGACGAACACTTTCAGCTCTTCGCCGGCCTTGTGCGCCAACCATTGTCCGAGCCGCTTGAGCTTGCCCTTGATCAGCTCGTGATAGTCGTCGCCTTGCGCGTAGACCGAAATCGCGCCGCGCAGCTTTTGCTCTAGAATCTTGCGTGGGTCGCGGTCCGGTCCGTAGTTCAGACCGAACATTACGACCGAACCCGTGCCCTTCCATAAGGAGTTCGGATGTTCGCGGCGGCTCGCATGTATTTCCATCCACGCCATGTCGCCGTGGCGCTGCTCGGCAATCCACTTATGAAGGTGCGGCGCCGCGTCCGGAATCGAATCCGGATGCGCGACCCCGACGACGTCGAAGCCTTCCTCGCGCGCCCGCGCGATCAACTCGGCTTTGATGGTCTCGGGATTTTTCAGAAGTCGAGATTGGCGTAGCTCACCGCCGGTTGCAGGCCCGGAATCGTTTCCGAGAGCAGCGCGCGGAACGACGGGCGCGACTTCACTTTTGCGTACCAGTTCTTCGCGTTCTCGTCTTCCTGCCACGGCACGTCACCAAAATAATCGCACGTCGATAGGTGGGCTGCCGCCGCGAGATCGGCGTAAGTCAGCTTCTCGCCTGCGAGCCATTTGCGGGTTTTCGCAAGCCAGCCGAGATAGCGCAAATGCTCGCCGATATTGGCGCGCGCCGCGCGGATCACGAAGGAATCCGGCGGGCCGCCGCCTTCCTCGGGGCGCATATAGCGCTTCCAGATCTTTTCGCGCGCGATGTGCTCGCTGACCTCGTTGAAGAACTTGGAATTGAACCATGCCATCAGGCGGCGCACCTCGACGCGCTCGGCGCTGGCGGTGGGCATTAGCCGTTTGTCCGCGACCTGGCTGCCATAGCTTTCGTCGAGATATTCCGCGATCACGCTCGCGCCCGGAACGGCGAGCTTGTCGTCCACGAGCACGGGCACCGAGCCAGCCGGGTTGAGCGCTAGAAATTCCGGCCGCCGCTTCCACTCGTGCTCCTCGGTGAGCGCAGTTTCGATGCCGTACTCGGCGAGCACGAGCCGGATAAAGCGCGAATGCGGGCAGAAGAACCGATGATAGAGCTGCATTGCCTTCTTTCTTGCCCGAACTTTCTTAATAAAAGAGCGCCGCCAAACGGGCCCCGCGTAAAAACCGCGTGAAGCGGGCAAAGATTTGACAGCGCTTTCCTTTGCCGGGCGAAAGGCGGCGCGTTAAGCCATAGCCGGACGCGAATCGGCAGCCGGAGCAGGAGCGGCGCGAATGACGCTTGGAAAATTGTTGGAGGCGCTGCTTCTCGGAATTCTCGAAGGCGGCACCGAATTCATTCCGGTTTCCTCGACCGGGCATCTGCTGCTCGCCACGCATTTTCTGGAATTCAAAACTTCGGGAAAGACCTTCGAGGTCCTAATTCAGCTTGGCGCGATTCTCGGGGTCGTCGTCGTCTATTTCACGCGACTCGCGAAGGTCGCCTTCGCGATGCCGTTCGATCCTATGGCGCGGCGCTTCGCGCTCGGCATCGTTCTCGCGTTCCTGCCGGCGGCGATCATCGGGGCGTCGCTGCACGGCTTCATCAAAAGCGTGCTGTTCGAAAGCCCGATGCTGATCGCGATCGCCTTGATCGCCGGCGGCGTCATTCTGATCTTCGTCGACAAAATTGCCTTCGACCCGAAATATCGCGACGCAATGGCGCTGCCGCCGCTGACGGCGCTTGGCGTTGGTTTCTTTCAATGTCTCGCGCTAATTCCCGGGGTGTCGCGCTCGGGCTCGACCATCGTCGGTGCGTTGCTACTGGGCCTCGATCGCCGCGCGGCGGCGGAGTTTTCGTTCTTTCTCGCGATGCCGACGATGCTGGGCGCTTTTACCTACGATCTCGCGAAGAACTACAAGAATCTGACGATGGACGACGGCGTGCTGGTCTTCGTCGGGTTCGTGGCGGCGTTCTGCTCGGCGCTGATCGTCGTGCGCGCGCTCTTGGATTTCGTATCGAGAAACGGGTTCGCGTTGTTCGGCTGGTGGCGGATCGCGGTCGGCTCTGCTGCGCTGCTCGGGCTTTATTTAACGCGCTGACGTTAGCTCGCTGGCTTCGTAAATTGTCCGGCCTTGCGATAGCGCCAGAGATAGCCCGGCAGGATCGCGCGCATCGCAGTCGGATTGATGCCAAGGCCTTCGAGCGTTCGGCGTTCGGCGTTCGCTTTCGCCGACACGACATTGTCGGTCTCCAGCATCGTTACCTGGTCGCGCGTCAGCATCGGCTTCGGCATCAGCTCCATGAAGAACGCCTGAACGCGTGCGACCGCCCACGGCAGCGGCACGAGCAAACGCTTGCGACCGATCTGCTCCAGCGTCAGCTCCAGGAGTTCGCGGAAATTCATCACTTCCGGCCCGCCGAGTTCGTAGATCTCGCCGCCCTTCGCTTCGCCTTCCACCGCTTTCGCAATTGCATCGGCGACATCGCCGACGAACACCGGCTGGAATTTCGTCTCTCCGCCGCCGATCAAGGGCAGGAGCGGCGAGATGCGCGCGAGCGACGCGAAGCGGTTGAAGAAGTCGTCTTCGGGGCCGAACACGATGGAGGGACGAACGACGATCGCATCGCGCTTTGCCGCGAACGCGGCCTGTTCGCCGAGCGCTTTGGTGCGCCCATAATTGGAATCCGAATCCTTATCGGCGCCGATCGCCGATATCTGCACGAGACGCGCGCCTTCTTTCTTCGCGGCCTTGGCGACGGCGTCCGCGCCTTCGGCCTGCACCGCGTCGAAGCGCTGCGCGCCGCTCTGATAAAGAATGCCGACGAGGTTCACGATCGCGGAGGAGCCTTCCGCCGCGCGCGCGACCGAATCCGGAAAGCGCAAATTCGCCTGCACCGGCATGACCTGGCCGACCACGCCGAGCGGCTGCAGATGCCCCGCGAGATCGGGCCGGCGGACCGCGACGCGGATGCGCCAGCCGCGCTTGGCGAGCGCGCGCACAAGGTGGCGGCCGACGAAGCCGGAGCCGCCGTAAATCGTCACCAAACGGTCGGACGGAATCTGCGCCATCTCTGAAATCTCGCTGGGAAAGCCGGGCTTTAGTGAGCGTTACAAGATCAATTTTTCGCCGTCAAAGCGCGTCTCGCCGCTGGCGCTTCCTTGATTGACAAGGCTCGAGGCGAGCCCTACCTAGCGCCGCTTGACGCGAAGCCGCGCCTGCCCAGGTGGCGGAATTGGTAGACGCACTAGTTTCAGGTACTAGCGGGTAACACCGTGGAGGTTCGAGTCCTCTCCTGGGCACCATTCATTCCCTGACTTGAGGGAATTCAATTACTTAAGCCCAATCAAAGCGTTGCGCTTACCCAACTGTGTTACAAGGGTGAGCAACAATGCTGTTTCGGTTGGTCCGTCCGGTGAAGCGGAAAGAATCTCGCAACGCATATTACGTCCGTCGAATTCCGACAGATGTCCGCGCGAAAGCAAACGGCCTGAAACTTTCAGTACCGGTGGGCGGAGAGATTCAACCAGTCGCCATCACGCCGCGCACGCTGGCAATCCGCATCTCCTTGCGTTTGAGCGAACCGTCGCGGTGGAGCACACGCCTGAGGGCTGGAAGCGCGTCGAAGCGGATCACCTGGAGCCCGACATTTGGGAAGGCGTTCAGGAACTCGGGCCTGCCAACCATCGAAGAGATTGAACTCGCGACTTGTAGAGCAAAATAGTGCGCTGCAAAGAAAACAAAGCACAGGGCTTAGTCAGAAAGCGAGTTGATCGGTGCGAACAAATTGGACTGGAATGCTATATTTTTGAGATTGAGTTCCCGATTCTCCAATAGGTACTCGGCTAATGGCTTTGTTTCACCCCAGAGTTCTTCGGAAACTCTCTAAAATAACTATGCCCGCCTCAGACGAGCAAAAAACTATTCTCAACAACTGGGCGAGCAATCTGGCGGCAGGGAATTACGACGCCGAAACTAAGAACGATGGTGAGTTTATTCAGCGCATCCTCATTGATGTTTTAGGATACCAAGGGAGCAGCGCCGGGGAGAGGTGGACGGTTGGAAAGAACCAAGGCGTTGGATCGGGAAACGTTGATGTCGCCCTCGGTGAGTTTGTCGTAGGTCAGCCTCCAAAGATTTTGGCCCCGTTTGAATTGAAGGGAGCAAAGTTCAAGAATCTCGATGCTGTAATGCCTGGCAGAAACAAGACGCCTGTCCAACAAGCGTGGGAGTACGCGATGGACGCTAAGGGCGCCAAGTGGGTCCTTGTTTCTAACTATCGTGAAATACGTCTGTATGCTGTCGGTTACGGTCGAAAGAATTATGAGTTCTTCGACCTTTCAAAAATGACCGATGAAAAGGAGTACTTGCGGTTCTGGACTGTCTTGTCCGCTTACAATCTTTTGGGTGGGAGAACACTCAAGCTTCTAGAAGACAGCGAAAATGTCGAGAAGGAGATTACCGAGCAGCTGTATTCCGACTACAAGATCGTTCGAAATGAGTTGGTCGCGGAAATTCTAGCAAAAAATAAAGCATTAGGAATTAGCGCAGTTGAACTTAGCCAAACGATTTTAGATCGAGTTCTGTTTATCGCCTTTGCGGAAGATAAGGGATTGCTTAGGCCCGACACTCTTCGAACTGCATCCGAGCACAAGAGCCCATTCAATACATCATCTATCTGGAGCAACCTTAAAGCGCTTTTCAATGCGATCGATACTGGCAACGCGAAGCTGAATATTCCCGGTTACAACGGAGGCTTGTTCAAGAAAGATTCTCGAATTGATAAGCTTCAGCTCAACGATAAGGTTTGTAAAAAACTTACCAGCCTCGGCGAGTACGATTTTGATAGCGAGGTCAATGTAAACATCCTTGGTCACATTTTCGAGCAGTCCATAAGTGACCTTGAAGAGATAAAGAAAAAACTTGATCCCAAAACTGTTCTCGAAGAAGCGGGATCAAAACGCAGACGAGATGGGATTTTCTACACTCCCGCTCTTGTAACGAGGCATATCGTAGAGCAGGCGCTTGAGCGCTGGCTTGAGGATAGGAAAGAGGAGCTTGGGTTCGCAAAACTTAAGCCGCTGACCGATCAAGATTACGCTTCAATCAAAGTCCCCAAGTCAAAATCAAAAGCCAAATCTACTCGAGTGACCTTCAATGCAAATGTTCAGAAGCACATAAAGGTTTGGGAGGCCTATCGTGACCGACTCGCTGGCATCAAAGTGGTTGATCCAGCCTGCGGTTCGGGAGCATTCCTAAATGAGGTCTTCGATTTTCTTCTTCGAGAAGGAGAGGCAATCAACCGACAGCTTGAGACTCTCTACGGCGGTCAAATTAATCTGTTTCGGTGGGACACGCATATTCTCACAAACAATATCTATGGCGTGGACATAAACAGAGAGTCTGTCGAAATTACAAAGCTGTCACTTTGGCTAAAGACAGCTAATCGAAATGAAAAGCTCAGTTACCTAGACGATAACGTTCGTGTTGGAAATTCGCTGATAAGCGACAAAAAAATTGCGGGCGCTTTAGCCTTCAGTTGGGAAAAGGAGTTTGCGAAAGTTCTAGATAACGGAGGCTTTGACGTAGTCGTAGGAAACCCGCCGTACGTAGACTCTGAGGCCATGACAAAATACTGGGCCAAGGAACGAGAGTACATTACCGACAACTATAAGCAGACGCGCGGCAACTGGGATTTGTATATAGCGTTTTTGGAACTGGGACTTAATCTCTTGGCGAAAGGGGGGTATCTCGCCTTTATCACGCCCGACAAATGGATTTCCAAACCGTTTGGCGCGGAACTTCGAAAGAGGGCGCTTCCGGGATTGGTGTCGATCTTGCCTGTCGGGCGTGACGTATTCGAGAGCGCGCTAGTAGACTCTATTATCACCACCGTTCAGAACAACACTCGGCCTTCACTCGACTTGATGGCCATCGAGAATGGCGAAGTTAGAATCAATGCGACCATTCCGAAAGGCCAACTCGACGGTGATGCAGGATTTGATCGCCTACTGTCACCTCATCACGCGATAATAGAAGGACTTGATGGCCGTGCTGACCAAACGCTCAGCAACTACGCCGTCTGTGAGAATGCATGCGCTACTAGTGACACCTATGTTCTAGGTGAGATCATCGCCGACGCTAAGAACGAGAAAGCCTTCGACCCGAAAGAGGATTACAAAGTAGCGAACACCGGAACGCTAAGTAGATATGGATTTCGCTGGGGTCTCAAACCGATGAGATATCTCAAGAAAGACTATCTTCTTCCGGTTGTTGAGAAAAAAGAATTCAAGAAACGTCTCGGAGCCACTTACAATCGTCGTGCTGAATCGCCCAAAATAATCATCAAGGGCTTGACACTTCTCGATGGTGCTCTGGACTTAGAAGCAAGATTTATTCCCGGCAAATCGACGCTGGTGATCCCGAGCGACTCTGCCGATGACTTGAAGTTCCTAGCAGGGATCATAAACAGCAAATTGGTTTCCTTTTACGTGAAACAGAAGTATTCGAGCGCGAGCTACAATGGCGGAGTTAACTTTACGCCTGACATGATCAATGGAATCCCAATTCCAAAAATCATCGAGCGCAAGCTTATCATTGAGAAGGTAGACGCGATCCTTTTGGCGCAGGAAAAAATAACGGCTGCTTCCAAAGAGTTGCTTCGCCAAATACGCGCGTCAGCCAAGGATGCAAAAACGGCTCGTTTTGAAGACTGGTTTGAGATGGAGCCTTCGACATTTATTGATGAGCTGGAGCGAGCAGGCGTTAAGCTGTCCGTGAAGCAAAAATCTGAGTGGACTGGCCTCTTGGAGGAGCAGCAGGCTTCAGTTGCCAAGTTGCACGGTCATAAAAAGGCAGCGGAGAAGGCAATCGACGCCGCAATTTTCAAGGCCTTTAAGTTATCGGGCGCCGAGCGCGAATTGGTGGAGGCTAGCTTATAGCCGCTCAGCAAAACGAGCTAACGCTTACGACTGCATCTGAAGAGGTCCAGTAAGACGACTGCGTACCTGCACTGGTAAACATTTTTGGTAGTCGTACCGACAAAGTTCAATTATTCTAACGCTTTAGGGTTGGCGCAACTCAATCCTCTCCTGGGCACCATGCTTGCGCACTTGAAGTCCAGGTGTGCAGGCGCGATTGCAGACGATGGCTTTATTGAACGGCATCTTCGCGCTCGACCGGCTTCTGCGCCGCGTCCCTTCCATCATCGAAGTTTGGTTCCTCGAATTTCTGACGATCATTCCGCTCGCGCTCGCCCTCGGTTCGTGGCTAGACCGGGTTGGGTTGCGCGGCTGCCCGCCCGCGGGCTTTGGCATCGACGGCTCCTCAATCGGGATTGCGCTGTTCGGCCTTGCGATGGGTTTCTTCGCGGTGCGCCGGGTTCTGAAGCCGAAAGTGGCGAAGGTGGAATGGACGCCGGTGCATACCGTGAAGACCGCGTTGCCCGTTCCGATCCCGGTGCCGCAGCGTGCGGCTCGTGTCGAATATGATGTGCTTTCGAGCCACCCGTCTTATAGCTTCGTCCACCTGCTGACGCTGCCGATCCCGGCGGTGGGGCTCTTGGCCACCGATAGCTGCGCCACAAGTTTCTTCCCTTTGTTCGGCATGGCCGGAATCGCGCTGATCGTGGCGTTAATCATTTTGCGGCTCGTTAGCTGGTATGTTCTGCGTCTTGGAAGGGGCGATCTTGAGCGGCGGCTCCCGCAAGGCATGTCGGCCGCGCAAGCGGAATGGGCGCTGGCTTGGCAGCCGATGATTTCGATGATGGTGCTGATTTCGCTGTGCATCGGTATCCCGCTCTTTATTGTCTGGCTCAGGGTACAGCTCGGCTACGGAATTTGAGATGACGATCAGACTTCACCGCGGCGACCTGCCGGACCTTGCAAGATATAAAGGTGCAGTCGCCATCGACACCGAAACGCTGGGCTTGAACCCGAGCCGCGACCGTCTCTGCGTCGTGCAGCTTTCGCCCGGCGACGGCACCGCCGACGTCGTACAGATTCCCGCCGGCAAAGTGAGCGCCCTCAATATCGCGAAGTTGCTCGCCGACACTTCGAAGCCGAAGATTTTTCACTTCGCGCGCTTCGATCTCGCGGTGCTCTACAAGAATCTCGGCGTGATGCCGCAGCCGGTCTATTGCACCAAGATCGCCTCGCGCTTGACCCGCACCTACACCGACCGCCACAGCCTGAAGGATCTAGCGCGTGAACTTTTGAACATCGACATGTCGAAGCAGCAACAGAGCTCGGATTGGGGCGCGGAAGAGCTTACCGAGGCGCAGATCGCCTATGCCGCCTCCGACGTGCTGCATCTCCACGAGATCAAGGCGAAGTTAGATGAGATGCTTGCCCGGGAGAGCCGCGTGGCGCTCGCCGAGGCCTGCTTCCACTTCCTGCCGACCCGCGTCACCCTCGATCTCGGCGGCTGGTCGGAAGAAGACATTTTCGTGCATTCCTGAAGGTTTCCGGGGAATGGGCGGGCCGTTCGAATGCCGCAATTTCCGGGAATAGACGTAGCGCACCGATGAACGATTACGCCTACTCGCGCCGCCCGGAGCATGCTCCGGCCGTCGGCAGAAACCCGCGACGGCAAAGTGCCGATCCGCGGCTGCAGGACTATGGTCAGGCGGTACGTCACTCCTCGAGGGTGCGTTTTCTGCGCCGCGTATTGCCTGTTCTCGCGATTGCGATTCTGGGCCTTGCCGCTTTCATCGCCTGGCTCGACCCGTTCCGGATCGTGCGCGATTTCCCGCTCGACGTGATGAAGCTCTCGATTCAGGGCAACAAGCTCGTGATGGATGCGCCGAAGCTCTCCGGCTTCACCAAGGACGGACGCGGCTACAACGTCACCGCGACCGCGGCCGCGCAGGACCTCACCAAGACCAACATCGTCGAACTCGAAGGCATCAAGGCGCATTTCGCGCTCACCAATAACGGCATGACCGAATTGACCGCCGTCAAGGGTCTCTATGACGCGAAGGGCGACATCGTTCGCCTCACCGAAGGCATCGTGATCCGCTCGACCGCAGGCTACGAAGGCAAGTTGCAGGACGCCACGATCGAGGTGAAGCGCGGTCACGTGAAAACGGAAAGCCCCGTCGATATCACGTTCAACAACGGCTCGATCCGCGCAGACCGCATGGAAGTGTTCGATAACGGCGCCCGCGCAATCTTCGATGGCGGCGTGAAGATGATCATGCGGCTGCCGCCGCCGCAGAACCAGCCGCAAGAATGATGCAGAATCGGAAAATGTCCGGTTCGCGGCTCCTGGTTGCCGCGCTCGCGTTGCCGCTGCTTGGCGGCATCGGCGCACTGCCGTCGTTTGCGCAAAACACGGCGCCGGCTACGAACAATCAGCCCACGAACGCCTTTCAGGGCTTCACGCGCAATCGCAAGGATCCGGTCAATATCGAAGCGAATTCGCTCGAAGTGCGCGACAAGGAAAAGGTCGCGGTGTTCCGCGGCAATGTAGTCGTCGTGCAAGGCGATACCACAATGCGCTGCAAGGAACTCGAAGTGCACTATGAAGGCAGCGCGCTCGGCACCGATCCGCGCCAAAGGGTGCCCGCGACCAAGAGCCAGCAGAAAAGCGAGTCGGCCCAGCGCATCAAGCGGCTGGTGGCGATCGGCGGCGTGATCGTCACCGCCAAGGACCAGAAGGCGGTCGGCGACAAAGGCATTTTCGAAATGGCGACCAACATCGTCATCCTCGACGGCAATGTCGTCGTGACGCAGGGCCAGAACGTGATGAACGGCGACAAGCTCACCGTGAATCTCACGACCGGCACTTCGAAGCTCGATGGCGTGAAGCAGCAGGGCACCCAGCGCGTGAAAGGCGTTTTCGTCCCGAGCTCGATGGACAAGAAAGACAAAGATAAAAAAGACACCGACCGCCCGGCGCGCAAAAAAACGCCACCGGTGGATTAAGAATTGGCCCCGGTTTTGCTTGGTTAATTTGCTTCGAGCCCGCGAACGGGCTACCTAGCTCTCATTCCGTGCGAATTCGGCCTTGGCCGGGCCTGAAATCCCGCCAAATCGGATTCGATTCTCCCCCGGAGAAGCGCTTCCGCTTCAAAACTCGAAGCCAAGCGATGCGAATGGAGTGAGGACGCTGAAAGTCCCCTGGTTCCGGTCCGGCAACAAAGACAATCGCGACAAGCCTGCGCTGTCCGATCAGTGGCGGCTGGACACGCCTGCCACGCGCCAACCCGAGCGCCGCGCTCCGGCTCCCGAGCCGCGCGAACAGCCGCGTCCGCAAGCCCCCATTCCGCGTGCGGCCCCGCAGGAGCCGCGCCGACAGAATTCCGAACCCGCGCCGCAGCGCTCGAACACGCAACCGAACAAGCAGCCGAACACTTGGCGTCCGCCGGTCGAAGAGCGCCGCGCGCCGCCCCAGCAGGAACGGCCGGTGAGCGCGCCTGCGCGGCCCGTGCCGAACGGCGGCGGCTTCGATCTCGAACAGCGCATGCGCGAAATCGCGCGCGGCGACCGCGACGATCGTCCGCGTCCGCGCGCGCACCCGCCGCATGTGCCGATTCTCGGTGCAGGCATTCTCGCAGCCGAAGGTCTGCAGAAGAGTTACGGCGGCCGCCGCGTCGTGAACGATGTGTCGATCGACGTGATGCGCGGCGAGGCGGTCGGCATCCTCGGCCCGAACGGCGCAGGCAAGACCACCTGCTTCTATATGGTGACGGGATTGGTCGAGCCCGACGCGGGACACATCTCGCTCGACGGCCACGATGTCACGAAGCTGCCGATGTATCGCCGCGCCCGCCTCGGCATCGGGTATTTGCCGCAGGAAGCCTCGATCTTCCGCGGATTGAATGTCGAGAACAATTTGCTCGCCGTGCTCGAAGTCGTAGAGCCCGACAAACGCCGCCGCAAGCAGCGGCTCGAGGAACTGCTCGACGAATTTTCGATCCAGCACATCCGCAAGTCGCCTTCGATCGCGCTCTCCGGCGGCGAACGCCGCCGCGTGGAAATCGCGCGATCGCTTGCGACCAATCCGCATTACATGCTGCTCGACGAGCCGTTCGCCGGCATCGATCCGATCGCGGTCGGCGACATCCGCTCGCTCGTGCGTCATCTCACCGGCCGCGGCATCGGCGTTTTGATTACCGATCACAACGTGCGCGAGACACTGGGCCTCGTCGATCGCGCGTACATCATTCATTCCGGCGCGGTCTTGATGGAAGGCACGCCGGAAGAAATCGTCGAAAGCGAAGACGTCCGCCGTCTCTATCTCGGCGAGGAGTTCCGGCTCTAATGGCGATCTCGCAGAAACTCGAGATGCGCACGAGCCAGGGGCTCGTGATGACGCCGCAATTGATGCAGGCGATCAAGCTGCTGCAACTTTCCAATCTCGACCTGATCGCGTTCGTCGAAGCCGAACTCGAGCGCAATCCGCTGCTCGAGCGCGAGGAGGGTCCGGAGCCGGAGCGCGGCGACGGCGCGCAGGAAATCCAGGTCTCGACCGAAGAATTTTCCGAAAGCGGCGAGCCGTCTTCTTCGAACGAAGACTGGATGGAGGATCGCTACGAGAGCCGTGCTGCGATGGAAGAGCAGCTCGGCACCAATCTCGAGAATGTTTTTCCGGATGACGCGCCCTCCGCGCCTTCCGAAGCGCAACCGGCGTCGCAGGAAGTTCCGGCCTATTCCGAATGGGCGAACGTCGGTTCCGGCGGACGCCCGGACGACGATTACAATCTCGAAGCCTTCGTTTCGGCGGAAGTGACATTGCCGGATCATTTATCGCGCCAGCTTTCGCTAAGCGTGCTCGATCCGGTGCAGCGCCTGATCGGTCAGCATCTGATCGATTCGGTAGACGAGGCCGGATATTTGCGCGGCGGCCTCGAAAGCATGGCGGAAAAGCTCGGGGCACCGGTCGCCGGTGTCGAGAAAGTTCTCGCCGAGTTGCAGGCCTTCGATCCGCCCGGCGTCTGCGCGCGCGATCTCGCGGAATGCCTTGCGATTCAGTTGCGCGAACGCGACCGTCTCGATCCGGCGATGAAGACGCTGATCGCCAACCTCGATTTGCTGGCGAAGCGCGATTTCGCGCAGCTCCGCAAGCTCTGCAATGTCGACGAGGAGGACCTCGCCGACATGGTCGCGGAACTTCGCCGCCTCAACCCGAAGCCGGGTCTCGTGTTCGGCGGCGGCGTGGTGCAGCCGATCGTGCCCGATGTTTTCGTCCGTCCCGCTTCCGACGGCGGCTGGAACGTGGAACTGAATTCCGACACGCTGCCGCGTGTGCTGGTGAACCAGATTTACTATTCGCGCGTTACGAAAGGCCCGATCTCGGACAAAGAGAAAGCCTTTCTGACCGAATGTATGCAGACCGCGACCTGGCTCACCCGCTCGCTCGACCAGCGGGCCCGCACGATTTTGAAAGTCGCGACCGAGATCGTGCGTCAGCAGGACAGTTTCCTCGTGCAGGGCGTGCAGCATCTGCGGCCCTTGAATCTGCGCATGGTCGCCGACGCGATCCAGATGCACGAATCCACCGTCTCGCGCGTGACCGCGAACAAATACATGGCGACGCCGCGCGGCATCTTCGAGCTGAAATACTTCTTTTCGTCTTCGATCGCCTCCTCCGAGGGCGGCGAAGCGCACTCGTCCGAAGCCGTGCGCGACCGCATCAAGCGGCTGATCGACGACGAAAGCCCGGCCGACATTCTCTCCGACGACACCATCGTGACCAAACTCAAAGAAGCCGGCATCGATATCGCGCGCCGCACGGTTGCGAAATATCGCGAGGCGCTTCGCATTCCTTCCTCGGTGCAGCGCCGCCGGGAGAAGCGTGCCGGTCCAATCTCGAATTAAGTCAAGGCGAGTGAAAGAAATGCTGCGCGTATCGGGAAAGAGCGTCGATGTCGGAGAATCGTTGCGGACGCGAATTACGGAGAAAGTCGACGAAGCGCTTTCTAAATATTTTCACCACGGCTCGTCCGGTCATGTAACAATCTCGCGCGAAGGCTCTGGATTTCGCGCCGACTGTGTGTTGCATCTCGATTCCGGAACGATGCTCGAAGCGCACGGTTCGGGGCAGGATGCGGTTGCGGCGGCCGATGAGGCGGCAGGCAAGATCGAAAACCGTCTGCGCCGCTACAAGCGCCGCCTGAAAGACAGAAGCGCCACGATTCGCGCGCAACAGGCGCAGCAATTCGCCGCGAATTACGTGATCGAAGCGCCCGATGAAAAAGCGGAAGAACAGGAAGGCTGGTCGCCAGTGACGATCGCCGAATCGACCGCGGCGCTGCCGGAGTTTTCGGTGAGCGACGCGGTTGCCGAACTCGATCTCACCGGCGCACAAGTCATCGTTTTCCGGCACGCCGGCAGCGGCGGAATCAACATCGTTTACAAGCGACGGGACGGTAACATCGGCTGGATCGATCCTTCCCCGCAATCCGCCAAATAGGACGTTGACCGGGCGGGGGCACGCCACTATACCCGCGCCTTCGGTACCCCCGGGACCGTGTTGCGAATGGATGGCAACATGATTTTGGAACCGGAATAACGGATCAGAGGCCATGCCGCTTAGCGATTTGCTCGCACCGAACGCGGTCTTCCCCTCGCTCAAGGTCACCAACAAGAAACAGGCGATTCAGGAATTGTCGGCGCATGCCGCAACTCTGACCGGCCATGACGAGCGGGAGATTTTCGAGACGTTACTGCGCCGCGAGCGGCTCGGCTCGACCGGCGTCGGCGGCGGCGTCGCGATTCCGCATGGCAAATTGCCGAAGATCGACCGTATCGTCGGACTGTTCGCGCGTCTCGACGCACCGGTCGATTTCGAATCGCTCGATGGCGAACCGGTCGATCTGATTTTTCTGCTGCTCGCGCCGGAAGCCGCGGGCGCAGATCATTTGAAAGCGCTCGCGCGCATTGCGCGTCTTTTGCGCGATCCCGAAGTCGCAAAGAAACTGCGCGGCGCGCGTGACGCCAACGCGGCTTATGCGTTGCTCACGGTTCCCGCCGCGAGCAACGCCGCCTAACTTTCCAGGCTAATTCGTTTTTAGTGGACGCTGACGGTGTCGAGCTCGTGCTCGCGCGCGTTTGCGAGCGCAGCTTCGCGGCTGTCGGTTACGATGATCGGTGTGCCGTCCGCGGCATGCAGCGAAAACAGCTTCATACCGGGGGCCATCAAGGGCGCCTGCGGGAATAGCGTCTTCACCTCTTCCGATTTGATTTCGCGCACGTAAGCGACCTGGCCGCCGCCGAGCACGGCGAAAGCCTCGGGAGTGAGGACGGTTTCGTTGTGGTTCGTCATCTTCGTACTCCTTCCTTACTTCGCGCCGCCGTTCGAGATTTCGACCCGGCGTGCCTGGCTCACCCGTTCGGGGCGTTCCAGATCGACGGACAGGAGTCCGTCGCGCAAATCCGCGCCGACCACTTCGATGCCGTCGGCGAGGACGAAAGTGCGCTGGAACTGCCGCGCTGCGATTCCGCGATGGAGATATTCGCGTTCTGCGGAATCGTCCTGCTGCCGGCCGCGGATCGTGAGTTCCTTCTGCTCGACGGTGATGTCGATCTCGTCGCGGGAAAAACCCGCGACCGCCAAAGTGATCCGAAGCCGTTCGGCCTTGCCTTCCGAAGCAACCAGTCTTTCGATGTTGTAGGGCGGGTAGCCGTCCGCCGCCTTCGAGGCGCGGTCGAGCGCACGCTCGATCTGGTCGAAGCCGAGCAAGAACGGGCTCGAAAGCGATTGAATGCGCGACATAAGCAAAGCCCTCGTTCCAAGCGACTTTGTGGTTGGGCCCAGATTTGGCGCCCAAAGCCGGAAACGATCGCCGCCTCCGGCTCCCTCCATATGGGAACCGGCAAGGGCGCATTCAAGCGGCGGAAAAGCCGCGCGTCTTCAGGTTGTTAGTGGTGACGGAAAATTCGTCCGGGCTGAGCCGAAGCGCCGAAGCCGAAGGCCGCGAAGGCTGCGAGGATATAAACGTAGATCACGACGTGAACGTAGCCCGCCTACGTTGCTACGCAACTTCGGCGCGGCAGCCTTCGCTACGAAATGGCTTGCCGAGCCGTAGCGGCCGAAGGCCGCGAAGGCTGGTGGAGCCAGGGGGAGTCGAACCCCCGACCTCTTGCATGCCATGCAAGCGCTCTCCCAACTGAGCTATGGCCCCACTGGCCGTCGCCATGCCCGCAAGGGCCGGCTAGGGAACGCGGACAGTCTCTACTGCCAAAAGGCAGAGAAGCCAACGCGCTTGGTTTTCTTAGTTCTCTTCTTCCTTATCGATGCCGTCGCCGATGATGTCGGAGACGTCGCCGCCTTCTTCTTCTTCGTCGGTCACGAGGAAGGTGTTGTCCTCCTCGTCGTCGCCGCCTTCGACCTCGACATCGTCTTCGGATTCAAGTTCCGGATCCCCTGCGCCCTTCTTGCTCTTGGAGCCGGTCGCTTCGGCGTCGGCATCCTCGAGCGAAATCACTTCGGCGCCGTCATCGCGCGCATCCGCCTCTTCGGTCTTGGCTGCACCTGCAGCGGTGGCAGCGGCGGCTGCAGCAGCAGCGGCAGCCGGACGGCCTCCGCGCGTAACCGGCATCACAACCTCATAGATCGCCCCGCATTTCGGGCAGGCGATCGGGTCCTTCGAGAGGTCGTAGAATTTGGCGCCGCAGCTCTGGCAGACGCGCTTGGTGCCGAGTTCGGGTTTCGCCACGCCGCTCGCTCCTGGAATGACCGTTGGAAAAGGCGGCTTCACTTGGACCGCACTCCCAAGCCTGTCAAGGGTGGGAAATCCGCGCGCGAAGGGTTGCGAGACGGCCCGGAACCCCATGTGCTAGGGAGCCCGCGCATGTCCCGGCCAACCGCCCATACCTCAGGCGCGCTCCCGATGTCGGCCTCGAAAAGTCCGGCGCTTTCGGGCCGTCTGCGTGTGCCCGGCGACAAGTCGATCTCGCACCGCGCGCTCTTGATCGGCGCCTTGACCGTGGGCCGCACCGAAATCGAGGGCTTGCTCGAAGGCGAGGACGTGATCGCGACTGCGAAAGCCGTGCGCGCGATGGGGGCTTCTGTGTCGCGTGAGGCCGAGGGCCGCTGGCGCGTGAACGGACTCGGCGTCGGCACGCTCCTGCCGCCGCGCGAGGTGCTCGATTTCGGCAATGCCGGCACCGGAAGCCGTCTCGCGATGGGTGTTGTCGCCGGTCACCCGTTCGAGGCCGTGTTCGACGGCGACGCGTCGCTCAGAAAACGTCCAATGCGGCGCATTCTCGATCCGCTGATGCAGATGGGCGCCGAGACCGTGGAGCAGGCCGAAGGCGGCAGACTGCCGCTGCGTCTGCGCGGCGCGCGCGAAGTGATTCCGATTACATACGAAACGCCGGTGGCGTCCGCGCAAGTGAAGTCCGCCGTATTGTTGTGCGGACTTTGCGCCGACGGCGAAACCACGGTGATCGAAAAGGAAGCGACCCGCGACCACACCGAGCGCATGCTTGCGCATTTCGGCGCGGAGGTTTCGGTGACCGGTCACGGCGAGCATGGCCGCAAGATCGTGCTGCGCGGCAGGCCAGAACTGATCGCCCAGAAAATCGTTGTGCCTTCGGACATTTCCTCGGCGGCGTTTCCTCTTGTTGCGGCGCTGATCGTGCCCGGCTCGGACATTATTCTGGAGAACGTGCTTCTGAATCCGCTGCGCGCGGGCCTTGTCGAAACTTTGCGCGAGATGGGCGGAAAAATTGAAGAAGTAAATCGCCGCGAGGACGCGGGCGAAATCATCGCCGACCTGCGCGTGCGCCACTCGCAGCTCAAGGGCGTGGAGGTGCCGGCAAGCCGCGCGCCTTCGATGATCGACGAATACATCGTGCTCGCGGTAGCAAGCTCCTTCGCCCAAGGCGAGACGCGTATGCGCGGGCTCTCCGAGTTGCGCGTGAAGGAATCCGACCGCCTTGCTGCGACGGCAGCGGGGCTGATGGCCAACGGCGTCGATTGCGAAATTTCCGGCGACGATCTGATCGTGCGCGGCAAGGGCGAGACAATGGGCGGGGGTCTCGTCGAGACGCATATGGATCATCGTCTTGCGATGGCGTTCCTCGTCATGGGGCTTGCGAGCCAGCAACCGGTCAAGGTCGATGACGGCGCCTTCATCGCGACCAGCTTTCCCGGCTTCGTCGAAAACATGAATAGGCTCAATGCGGAGATATCGGCGTGATCATCACGGTCGATGGCCCCGCCGCTTCCGGCAAGGGCACGCTCGCCAAGCGTCTCGCGAAACACTACGGCCTGCCGCATCTCGATACCGGGCTGCTTTATCGCGGTGTTGGCTATCTGATGCTCCAAGGCAATCACGCACTCGACGATGCCGCCGCCGCCGCGCGCATCGCACGGGCGCTCGACCTCTCGAAATTCGATCATGAAACGCTTCGGACCGACGCGGTCGGCGAGGCCGCCTCGCTCGTTGCGGCGATCCCCGGCGTGCGGGCGGCACTCCTGAAGTTGCAGCAGGATTTCGCGCGCCAGCCGGGCGGCGCGGTGCTCGACGGGCGGGACACCGGAACCGTGATCGCGCCCGACGCCGACGTGAAACTCTTCGTGACGGCGTCGCCCGAGGAGCGCGCGCGCCGCCGTCACATCGAACTCGCCGCCCGGAAGACCCCGGCCGAATATTGCGAAGTCATCGCCGACATCAAAAAGCGCGACGAGCGCGATTCCGGGCGCTCGATTGCCCCTTTAAAACCGGCTTCGGACGCGGTCTTGCTGGATACCACCCAACTGGATATAGAGGCCGCGTTCCGGGCGGCCGTTGCAATCGTGGAGGCACCCCGGGCGGGCCGAACGCGACCCTGAAAGTCGCGTTCCATATCTGGAGGATCGCCCGCCTTGCTTCCGCGTTAAGGCCAAGAAGTTCCCGGTCCTGAATTCAACATCGTCTTACTTCGCACGGCGAACCCGCGCCGGCTTTGGCTCATGCTGAAGTTGCTTTGGGCTTTTGGCTCAAGGCCCGTGCGCATTCTAGGCGCAACCCACTCGAACCGGCGCATCTATGTTTAGGAAACGAAATGGCTAAAGCAGCCGCTGCCGCTACCAAGAACCCGAGCCGCGAAGATTTCGCCGCGATGCTCGAAGAGTCGTTCACCACGAACGACGTGCAGGAAGGTGCCGTCGTCAAAGGCAAAGTCGTCGGCATCGAAAAGGATATCGCCGTCATCGACATCGGTCTGAAGACCGAAGGCCGCGTGCCGCTCCGCGAATTCGCGGGCCACGGCCGCACCGCCGACATCAAGATCGGCGACGAAGTCGAAGTCTTCCTCGATCGCGTCGAGAACGCGCTCGGCGAAGCAGTTCTTTCGCGCGACAAGGCGCGCCGCGAAGAGAGCTGGGGCAAGCTCGAAAAGGCGTTCACCAACAACGAAAAGGTTTCGGGCGTCATCTTCAATTCGGTCAAGGGCGGCTACACCGTCGATCTCGACGGCGCGGTGGCCTTCCTGCCGCGTAGCCAAGTGGACATCCGTCCGATCCGCGACGTCGGCCCGCTGATGCACAACCCGCAGCCGTTCCAGATTCTCAAAATGGATCGCCGCCGCGGCAACATCGTCGTCTCGCGCCGCACGGTGCTGGAAGAAACCCGCGCCGGCCAGCGCCAGGAACTCGTGTCCTCGCTGGAAGAAGGTCAGGTGATCGACGGCGTCGTGAAGAACATCACCGACTACGGTGCGTTCGTCGATCTCGGCGGCATCGACGGTCTCTTGCACGTCACCGACATCGCCTGGCGCCGCGTGAACCATCCGACCGATGTGCTCACCATCGGCCAGCAGGTGAAGGTCAAGATCATCAAGATCAACCACGAAACCCACCGCATCTCGCTCGGCATGAAGCAGTTGCAGGGCGATCCGTGGGAGAATATCGCCGACAAGTTCGTGGTCGGCGCGCGCATGAAGGGCCGCGTCACCAACATCACCGACTACGGCGCGTTCGTCGAACTGGAGCCCGGCATCGAAGGTCTCGTTCACGTCTCCGAAATGTCGTGGACCAAGAAGAACGTGCATCCGGGCAAGATCGTCTCGACCTCGCAGGAAGTCGAAGTGCAGGTCCTCGAAGTCGATCCGGTCAAGCGCCGCATCTCGCTCGGCCTCAAGCAGACCATGGCGAACCCCTGGGATGCCTTCGCCGAGAAGCATCCGGTCGGCTCGAATGTCGAAGGCGAAGTGAAGAACAAGACCGAGTTCGGTCTCTTCATCGGCCTCGACGGCGACGTCGATGGCATGGTCCATCTCTCCGACCTCGACTGGAATCGTCCGGGCGAGCAGGTGATCGAAGAGTTCAAGAAGGGCGACGTGGTGAAAGCGGTCGTTCTCGACGTCGACGTCGAGAAGGAGCGCATCTCGCTCGGCATCAAACAGCTCGAAGGCGATCCGTTCGCGGAAGCCGGCGATCTCAAGAAGGGCGCGGTCGTAACCTGCGAAGTGACCGCGGTGAACGACGGCGGCATCGAAGTGAAGATCGTCGATACCGACATGACCGCCTTTATCAAGCGCTCGGATCTCGCGCGCGACCGCAACGATCAGCGTCCCGAGCGTTTCGCGGTCGGCGAGAAGGTCGATGCCCGCGTGACCCTGTTCGACAAGAAGGCCCGCAAGGTCGGCGTGTCGATCAAGGCGCTCGAAATCGCCGAAGAGAAGGAGGCCGTCGCGCAATACGGTTCCTCCGACTCGGGCGCGACCTTGGGCGATATCCTCGGCACCGCGCTGAAGCAGCGGGACGGCAAATAAGCCCCTCTCGCTCCTGACTTGGCAAACGGCTTGTTAACGGCGGACCAAAATCCGCCGTTAACTGCTTTTTGAGTGGCGTGGAATGGAATCGCGGGGCATAGACCCCGCAGGTTCGCTGGATACGGAGAAAGCGCATGTCTCTCGATGTAGATCAGGCAATCGACCGCCGCCGCATGCGGCGCAAGGTGACGTTCTGGCGGGTGTTCGCCGTGGGCGCGGTACTGCTCGCGGCGGCAGGGCTGCTCGCAGGGATCGGCGGTTCGAATTACATCGAAAAATCGAGCGCGCATGTCGCGCGGGTCACGATCGGCGGGCTCATCCGCAACGACCGCGAACGCGTGAAGATGTTCGACGAGATCGAAAAGTCGGGCGCCAAAGCCGTGCTCATCATCATCGACAGCCCCGGCGGCACCGTCACGGGCTCGGAGCAGCTCTATAAATCGCTGCGCAAGCTCTCGGAAAAGAAGACCGTACTCGCGGTGGTCGAAGGCTCGGCGGCGTCTGGCGCCTATATCGCGGCGATGGGAGCCGAGCGCATCTTCGCGCCGAGGAGCGCGATCATCGGCTCGATCGGCGTGATCTTCCAGTATCCGAATTTCCATCAATTGCTCACGAAAATCGGCGTCGATGTGGAGTCGATCAAGTCCTCGCCGCTCAAGGCTTCGCCGAACGGGCTCGAGCCAACCTCGCCGGAAGCGAAAGCCGCCGTCGCTTCGCTCGTCGCCGACAGCTATGGCTGGTTCAAGGAACTCGTCAAAGAACGCCGCACGCTCGATAATGCGACGTTGACGAAAGTTTCCGACGGCCGCGTCTTCACCGCGGCCCAGGCGCTGCCCTTGAAGCTGATCGACGAGATCGGCGACGAGAAGACCGCGCGCCAGTGGTTAGCTAAGAACAAGAACGTGGCGGAGGATTTGACGACCCGCGACTGGCGCGTGCGGACCGCGGGCTCGGAATTCCGCTGGCTTGGCGCGATTGCGTCCGTGATCGAGTTCGCGGGTTTCGCGACACTCGCCTCCGCGATTTCGAACGACGCAGTATTGCGCGCCGCAGCGAGCGCGCAGCTTGACGGCCTATTGGCGCTCTGGCACCCTCAATTGCGTAATTGATAGCTGGCGCAACTCATTTTGATCGTTCGGCTTTTCGCGTTTTAGCCGGACGATTTTTTGAACTCGAAGAGCGGCGGGCCAACAATTTGTCGATGATCAAATCCGAACTCGTGCAACGGATCGCGACCGCGAACCCGCACTTGTATCAGCGCGACGTCGAGAACATTGTCGATGCCATCCTGGACGAGATTACGCTGGCACTCGCGCGCGGCGACCGCGTCGAATTGCGCGGCTTCGGCGCGTTTTCGGTGAAGAACCGTCCCGCACGCCTGGGCCGCAATCCGCGTACCGGTGCGCAGGTCAAGGTCCAGGAAAAGGTCGTGCCCTATTTCAAGACCGGCAAGGAAATGCGCGATCGCCTGAACAAGCCGCGCACGCCCGCGAAATAAGAACACGAAATAGATTTGTCTTTTTCGCTGCAACGTCCCGGAGCCGCCTGAATGCGAAAGCTTCTGCGCTGGCTGGTTCTCGTCCCGCTCGCCGTTCTTCTGGTGCTGCTCGCGGTCGCGAACCGCGCGCCGGTGACTCTGTCGCTCGATCCGTTCTCGCGCGAGGCACCGGCCTTCGCCTTCACGCTTCCCTTGTTCGTCGCACTGTTGCTTGCGGTCGCGGTGGGTGTCGTGATCGGCGGAATTGCCGCCGGAATCGGCCGCCTGCGTTGGCGCTACCGCGCGCGGAAAGCGGAACGCGAGGCCGAGAAACTCACCGCCGAGAACGAAGCCTTCTTTCGCGCCACCGCTTCGCGCGAGCGTGAAACCGAAGCGTCGCGCGAGATTGCGCTCCGTCAGTAAATGTCAGCCGGTAAACTTCGTTACGTCTCCGCGGAAGAAATCGATTCCACGCTCGATTTTCCGCCGCTGATCGATGCGCTGCATGCCGCGTTTTGCGCGGACATCGAAACGCCGCTCCGCCATCATCACCCGATCGCACGCGAGGACGGCGAGGCCGCGCTTCTTCTGATGCCGGCCTGGACGAAAGAAAAAGACGGCGCCTTTCTCGGGACCAAGACCGTCACCGTATTCCCCGGCAATCTTGCGAAGGGTCTCGGCTCGGTCGCAGGCACCTATCTTCTGATGTCCGGCGATACCGGCGAGCCGCTCGTCGCCATCGACGGGCATCGGCTCACGCTCTGGCGCACGGCGGCGGCATCCGCGCTGGCTGCGAAATATCTCGCGCGCGAAGACGCTTCGCATCTGCTTCTGATCGGCGCGGGGGCGCTCGCGCCTTATCTCGCACGCGCGCATGCGGCCGTGCGTCCGATCAAAAAGGTCTCGATCTGGAATCGCACGCCTGAACGCGCGAAAGCTCTGGCCGAAGAACTTTCGGGCGATGCCTTTAAAACCGAAATTGTGAGCGATGTTGAGAGTGCTGCGCGCGAAGCCGACATCGTCACTTGCATTACGCTATCGCAAACTCCGGTGCTCGAAGGCGAATGGCTTAAACCCGGCGTGCATATCGACCTGGTCGGCGCCTTCCGTCCGAGCGCACGCGAAGCGGACGACGCGGCGATCAAGCGCTCCCGCATCTATGTCGATACCCGGCGCGGCGCGCTGAAAGAGGCGGGCGATATCGTGATGCCGATGGCTGCCGGGATTCTCAAGGAAAGCGATGTGCAGGGCGATCTGTTCGACCTCTGCCGCGGGCAGGCGAAGGGCCGCGGGACCGTCTCCGAAATCACACTTTTCAAGTCGGTCGGCACCGCGATCGAGGATCTGGCCGCCGCCATGCTGGTCTGGAAGAAGCTCGCTTAAGGCGGCCGTATCCTAAAAGTGGACAGGACCGGCAGCCCGTGGCATCGGAAGCGCCATGATCGTCAAAATCTGTGGGATCAAGGACTTGGCGGCGATGGACGCGGCGCTGGAAGCGGGTGCGGACATGGTCGGTCTCGTCTTTTTCCCAGCAAGCCCGCGCAATGTGACGCCCGTTGAAGCCGAAAAACTCGCGGCCCGCGCGCGCGGAAAGGCGAAGGTCATTGCGCTTTCGGTCGATGCCGACGACACGCTGATCGACGCCATCGAGGCGAGCGTCGCGCCGGATATGCATCAGCTTCATGGCAGCGAAACTGCGGCACGCGTGAGCGAGCTTCGCACGCGCACGAAGAAGGAGATGATGAAAGCGATTCCGGTGGCTTCGGCTTCCGATCTCGCACCGCTCGCCTCTTATGAAGAAGTAGCGGACTGGATTCTGTTCGACGCCAAAGCGCCGAAAGACGCGACGCGCCCCGGCGGCCACGGTCAGGCGTTCGACTGGTCGCTGCTCAAGAATATCAAGCATACGAAACCTATGATGCTTTCCGGCGGCATCAATCCGGGAAACGTGGCTTCAGCGATCGAAACCGTGCGGCCCGATGCGGTGGACGTTTCCTCCGGCGTCGAAAGCGCGCCCGGTGTGAAAGACCGCGAGAAGGTTTTTGCCTTCGTGCGCGCGGCGCGCGGCGCGGCCATGGAGAAGGCTTCGTGAGCAATCGCGCAAACTCGCTGCGCACCGGCCCCGACGAGCACGGGCACTTCGGCATTTTCGGCGGCCGCTTCGTCGCCGAAACGCTGATGCCGCTCGTGCTCGATCTCGAGAAGGCTTACGAGGACGCGAAGAAGGATCCGGCCTTCAAAAAAGAGATGGACTACCATCTCAAGCATTTCGTCGGCCGCCCGAGCCCGCTTTATTTCGCGGAGCGCATGACCGGGCATTTCGGCGGGGCGAAGATTTATTTTAAGCGCGAAGACCTGAACCACACCGGCGCGCATAAAGTGAACAACGTGCTCGGCCAGATCATGCTGGCCAAGCGCATGAAGAAGCCGCGCGTGATCGCCGAAACGGGCGCCGGCATGCACGGCGTCGCGACCGCGACGCTCTGCGCGAAGTTCGGGCTTCAATGCGTGGTCTTCATGGGCTCGGTCGACGTCGCACGTCAGGAGCCGAATGTGCTCCGCATGCGCGCGCTCGGCGCGGAAGTCCGTCCCGTCGAGAGCGGTTCGAAGACCCTGAAAGACGCGATGAACGAAGCGCTGCGCGACTGGGTCACGAACGTCCATGACACCTTCTATTGCATCGGTACGGTCGCGGGCCCGCATCCTTATCCGGCGATGGTGCGCGACTTTCAGTGCGTGATCGGCGACGAGACGCGCGCGCAGCTTATGGAACTCGAAGGCCGATTGCCGAACGCGCTCGTCGCCTGCATCGGCGGCGGCTCGAACGCGATGGGACTATTCCATCCTTTCCTCGACGACCGCGATGTCGAAATCTACGGCGTCGAGGCGGCGGGTCACGGGCTCGACAAGCAGCACGCGGCATCGCTCGCGGGCGGTAAGCCGGGGGTGTTGCACGGCAACCGCACCTATCTCTTGATGAACGAGGACGGCCAGATCGAGGAAGCGCATTCGATCTCCGCCGGTCTCGATTATCCGGGTATCGGCCCCGAACATTCCTGGCTGCACGAGATCGGGCGCGCGAAGTATTTGTCGGCCACCGACGACGAGGCGCTCGCCGCGTTCCAGCTCTGCTCGCGGCTGGAGGGCATCATTCCGGCGCTGGAACCCTCGCACGCGCTTGCAAAGCTCGATCGGCTCGCGCGCGGCAGGCCGAAAGACCACATCATCGTCGTGAACATGTCGGGCCGCGGCGACAAGGATCTCGCCTCGGTCGCGGGCTATCTCAACAAGAAGATGTCGGCATGAGCGCTCGTCTGCTTGCGAAATCTCTGCTTGTGCCAGCGCTGGTCGCTACCGGCGTGATCGCCGGCTATGCACAGGAGCCCTTTAAGGAAAATCCGATCAAGGAAGGCGCCTGGGTCTACCCGACCGAGAAGATCGCGCCCGCGACGGTCGATGCCTTTTGCCAGTCCGGCTTTTCCGTTCATTTCTCTGATGGCGGCTTCTTTACGGTGCTCAATCAGCCGATCGCGCGCATGAAGAAAAAACTTTCGGTCGATACGCAGGGCACCTGCGTCTTCAACGCGGAGAAGCAGACCTCGTCCTGTACCGGCACCGAGACCGACGGCCCGAAAAAGTTTCCGCTCAACGAGAACAACGCGTTCGAGCGCGACGGCAATTTCCTGAAGCTGACCACGACCTTCATCGACCGCGAAACGAAGGAGAAAGCGACCTTCGTGACTTATCCCATGCGCTGTCCCGACAAGGTGGTGCGCGAAATCCTGGTCAAGGCGATCCCGCCCAAATGAGCGCTGTTACCCGTATCGACGCCCGCTTCAAGGAACTCGGCCTAGAAGGCCGCGCCGGGCTCGTGACGTTCATCACCGGCGGCGACCCCGATTACGATACCTCGCTTGCGATTTTGAAGGCGCTTCCGAAAGCGGGCGCCGACATCATCGAAGTCGGCGTGCCGTTCACCGACGCGATGGCCGACGGCCCGCCGATTCAGGCCTCGTCCTTGCGCGCGCTTGCAGCGGGACAATCGCTCAAAAAAACCGTCGCGATGGTTCGCGAGTTTCGCACGACCGACAACACGACGCCGGTCGTGCTTATGGGTTACTACAATCCGATCTACATCTATGGCGTCGAAAAATTTCTGAAAGACGCGAAAGAGGCGGGGGTTGACGGTTTAATCGTCGTCGATCTGCCGCCGGAGGAAGATGAAGAGCTTTGTCTGCCCGCGATGAAGGCGGGCATCAACTTCATCCGGCTTGCGACGCCGACCACGGACGACAAGCGCCTGCCCGCGGTGCTCAAGAACACTTCCGGTTTCGTCTATTACGTTTCTATCGCGGGCGTTTCGGGCGCGGCGACGCCGCAAACCTCGAACGTGATCGAGGCCGTGACCCGCATCAAGCGTCACACGAAACTGCCGATTGCCGTCGGCTTCGGCCTGAAGACGCCGGAACACGCGCGCGCGATCGCGGCGGGCGCGGATGCGGCCGTGGTCGGCTCGGCGCTTGTCGAAGCCGTGCGCACGAGCCTCGACGGGAAAATGCGCGCGACCCCGAACACCGTGAAAGCCGTGACCGATCTCGTTTCCGCGCTCGCCGAAGGCGTGCGCTCCGCGCGCCGCAAAGCCGCGGAATAAGCGGTTTCGCGCGCCGCGCCGCGCCCTATATAATGTACAGCAAGAATTTGTCCGGAGCCCGGCCATGAACTGGATCTCGAACGTAGGCCCGAAAATCCGCTCGTTTCTCGGCCGCCGCGAAGTGCCCGAGAATCTCTGGATCAAGTGTCCGGAAACGGGCCAGCTCGTCTTTCACAAGGACGTGGAGGCGAACCAGTGGGTGATTCCCGGCTCGAACTATCACATGCGCATGGGCGCGACGCCGCGCCTGAAAGCGACCTTCGATAACGAAACCTGGCTCGACATCGCGGTGCCCGGTGTGCCGGCCGATCCGTTGAAATTCCGCGATGAGAAAAAATATGCCGACCGCATCAAGGATGCGCGCTCGAAGACCGGCATGAACGATGCGGTGAAGCTCGGCTACGGCAAGCTCGACGGCGTGCCGGCCGTGATCGCGGTGCAGGATTTCGACTTCATGGGCGGCTCGCTCGGCATGGCGGCGGGCGAGGCGGTGATCAAAGGTCTCGAAACCGCGGTCGAGAAGAATACGCCGTTCATTCTGTTCGTGGCGAGCGGCGGCGCGCGCATGCAGGAGGGCATTCTCTCGCTGATGCAGATGCCGCGCACCACGGTCGCCGTGCAGAAACTTCGCGCGGTGAAGAAGCCCTATATCGTCGTGCTGACGAACCCGACGACCGGCGGTGTCACCGCGTCTTACGCGATGCTCGGCGACGTGCATATCGCGGAGCCCGGCGCGCTGATCGGCTTCGCCGGGCCGCGCGTGATCGAGCAGACCATCCGCGAGAAACTGCCGCAGGGCTTCCAGCGCGCCGAGTATCTGCGCGATCACGGCATGGTCGATATGGTCACGCATCGCCATGAGATGCGCAAAACGCTCGCGCGCATCTGCCGCCTGCTGACCAAGGCGCCTTCGAACGGCGCGCAGCCCGCGCTCGCAGCGCCAGCGGGAGCGTGATTTGAGCGGCTCGACGCCGCCTGGGTCCTCTGCTGATCAAGTTCTCGCAAGGCTCGGCGCGCTTCACCCGAAACGGATCGACCTTTCGCTCGGCCGCTTGAACCGGCTGCTTTCCGCGCTCGGCAATCCGGAGAAAAAGCTGCCGCCCGTGATCCATGTCGCAGGCACCAACGGCAAGGGTTCCACGGTCGCTTTCCTTCGCGCGATGCTGGAGGCGGCAAGCAGGCGCGTGCATGCCTATACCTCGCCGCATCTCGTGCGCTTTCACGAACGCATTCGTCTCGCCGGAAAGATCGTAAGCGACGAGGCCCTCGCGTCGGCGTTAGAAGAAACGGAGCGCGCAAATGCGGGCGAAGAAATCACTTTCTTCGAGATTACGACCGCCGCCGCGTTGCTTTTGTTTTCGCGCAAGGAAGCGGATGTTCTGCTTCTGGAGGTCGGTCTCGGCGGCAGGCTGGACGCGACCAATGTGATCGAGCGCCCGCTTGCGACCGTGGTCACGCCGGTCTCGATCGATCACACCGAATATCTCGGGCCTATGATTGCCGATATCGCCGGCGAAAAGGCCGGCATCTTCAAGCGCGGCTCTCCCGCGGTGATCGCCCGGCAGGAAGAACCGGCGCTTGCGGTGCTGGAGCGCGCCGCGCGCAAGGCGGGTGCGCCGCTCTTCGTCTCTGGTGAGCAATGGCACGCGCACGAAGAGGGCGGGCGGTTGGTCTATTCGGACGAACAGGCCCTGCTCGACCTGCCGCGCCCGCGTCTGTTCGGCCGTCATCAGATCGATAACGCAGGAACCGCGGTCGCGACTTTGCGCGCGATTCCGTCGCTCGGCATTCCGCCGGGCGCAATCGAAGCGGGCTTGCAGAAAGCCGACTGGCCCGCGCGCATGCAGAATCTCTCCGGCGGCAAGCTCGCGGCCATGCTGCCTCAGGGCGCCGAGCTCTGGCTCGACGGCGGGCATAACGCGGCCGGGGCGGATGCGGTGGCGAGCGCCGTCGGCGAGATGGAAGAGCGCGTACCGCGCCCGCTTGTGCTGATCGCCGGAATGTTGGTGACCAAAAGTGCCGGGGATTTTCTTGCGCGCTTTTCAGGGATCGCGCGTTACGCCTTTGGCGTTTCGCCGCCGGGCGAGGCGTCGCGGCCCGCTTCCGAAATCGTCACCGCCGCCAACAACGCAGGCATCGAAGCCGCTGAAGCGAACGGCTTTCTCGAAGCGCTCGGCCGTGTGAAGGATCTCAATCTTCCGGCGCCGCCGCGCGTGCTGATTACAGGCTCGCTTTATCTTGCGGGCGAAGTGCTTGCCGCAAACGAAACGCCGCCCAGCTAGGGCGGCGTTTTTAGTTCCGAATTTATTCTTCGATCAGACGGTGGTGTCGATCCACTGCTCGATCTTCGCCTTCGGATAGGCGCCGATCAGGCGCGAGGCCATCTCGCCGTTCTTGAAGATCATCAGCGTCGGAATCGACATGATGCCGTACTTCGAGGCGACGTTCGGGTTCTCGTCGACATTGAGCTTCACGATCTTGACCTTGCCGCCGTTCGCGCCGGCGATTTCCTCGAGCGCGGGCGCGATCTGCCGGCAGGGTCCGCACCACTCGGCCCAGAAATCGACCAGCACCGGCTCTTTGGCCTTGAGTACATCGGTATCGAAGGAAGAATCGGAGACTTTATCGACGGCCATGACGGACCTCTTGGGCAGCGTTGGAATCGGGGAGAAAATTCTCGCCGCCATAGGTAGGAAGGGCGCGCGGGAGGGTCAAGACACGATTAGGCGAACGCAGGGCTCCCTTGCGTTATCAACCGCCGCCATGCGGATTCGAGCGATTCTTCGGGGATTTCGAAGACACGCGGCGCGGCTGTGAATATGAGCAGCGCCCGCATTCTGCGGCCCGGAAAGGCTTGCAGGAGCGCCGTGCGATAGGCCGCAAGCTGAGAAATGTAATGTTCCGGGATCTGCGTCAGCGAGGCGGGAACGAATGCGCCCGATTTGAAGTCCGCGAACGTGACGAGGTTGTCGCCGACGACGACGCGGTCGAGCCGCGCGGGTATTTCGAGCAGGCGATTGCCGTCTATCACCTGCGCGACCAGTTCCGGCTCGGCGCGGCTGCCGGGCGCAAAAATTTCCGCGCAGTCCGGGTGATCGATCACCTTGAGCGCTTCGTTTATTAGCTGCTGTCTTGCAGACTCCGAAAGCTCCGGCGCGGCCTGCGCGAGATAACGCAGCGCCGCCGCCTCGCGCTCCTCGCGCGCGATCTCGGGGAGCGACTGCAACAGCCGGTGCAGAAGAATGCCGCGCGCTTTCCCGCCTTCGCCTCCGGCAGCTCTCTCGCGCGAAAAATCGCGTTCCACGAAGGACGGCCGCAAGCGCGCATGCCGCATTTTGCCTTCCGCCCACCTTTCTCCGAGCCAAGCGGGGGATTTCTCGTCGCGCGGCACGGGCTTCTTCGAGAGATCGATCGCACGCGGCGGAAATTGCGGCGTGCGCCAGCGCAGCACTTCCTCTTCGCTATAGCCCGCTTTGTGCCGGGTGATGTGTTCGCTGTCCCCGGCGAGCGATTTGTATACGAGGTCGTACCAGGAGCCTTCGTCGGCCCCGTTCTTCTGGTTCTTGTTGAGCGCACCGCAGACGACGAGTACGTCGGCGGCCCGCGTCAGCGCGACGTAGAGCAGACGGCGATATTCCTGCATGCGCAGGCCGCGCGCGAAATTGCTGGCGTCCAGCAGCACGCCCGAGCTTTCGTTTCTGTTCTTCGCCCAGATCAAAGGTGCGTCTTCGGCCATCCCGTTCGCGCGGACCGGCACCACGCGCGGGTCCTTGCTCGCGTGCGGCACGGTCGTGGTGTCGGCAAGCACGATAACCGGCGCTTCGAGGCCCTTCACGCCATGCGCGGTCATCACGCGGACGGAGGAGCCCTCCGCCTCGAAATCGCGCTTCACTTCCGAATCCGCGCGGCGCAGGAGCGAAAGAAATCCGTGCAGCGACGGCGTTTCCGTGGCTTCGTAGGAAAGCGCTGCCGCCAGAAACTCGTCGAGCGCGTCGGCGGCTTCCGGCCCGAGCCGCTCGGTCATTTTCCTGCGGCCGCCGTCGCGCCCGAGCACGCGCGAATAGAAATCGAACGGCCGCAGATGTAGTGCCTGCTCGCGCCAGCGCGCGAGCGTCTTCGCGGCGGCTGCGTAGCGTGCATCGGCCGCCGCCGCGAGGCTATGCGCGAGCGTGTTCTTGCGCCCATGGCAAAGCGCGAACAGATCGCCGTCGCTGAAGCCGAATAGCGGCGACTTCAGCACGCAGGCGAGCGAGAGATCGTCTTCGGCAAGCAGCAGCGCATCGCCGAGCGCGAGCATGTCCATGACCGCGATGTTTTCGGTGAGCTTCAGGCGGTCGGCGCCTGCGACCGGCACGCCTTCGCGCTTCAACGCGCGCAGGATCGCATCGAACAGCGGTCCCCGGCTCTGCACGAGGATGATGATGTCGCGCGCCTCAACCGCGCGCGGAATGTTGCCATTCTTGCGGTCTTCGATTGCCATGCCGCCATGAATCCAATCCTGGACCGCTCGCGCAATTTTCCGCGCGAGCCGCATCTGCGCGGAGGTCTCGCGCATCTTGTCGAGCGGCTTGTCCCAGCCGTCGTCTTCTTCCGCGCTTCTGACCGGCTCGGCCGGCTCCCAGATCTCGACCATGCCCGGCGCTTTCTGGCGCACGGCGACATGCACGGGTTTTACGTCGTCCGAGGCGGAGAGCCCGCTGCGGGCTTCCGGCGGCAAAAAGACCTTGTCGACGGCCTTCAGAACCACATCGACGGATCGATAGGAATTGAGCAGGCGCGGCATGCTCAGGGTCTCGCCGCTTGCCGTAACCTGCGCCGAAAAATGCCGCCGCATTTCGTCGAAGCGCGCGGGGTCCGCGCCCTGAAAGCTGAAGATCGATTGCTTCTCGTCGCCGACCGCAAAGATCGTGCGCGGATAGTCGGAAACGCCTTTGCCAGCGAAAAACTCCTCCGCGAGCTTGGCGATGATGCGCCACTGTTCCGGGCTCGTATCCTGCGCTTCGTCCACGAGAATATGGCTGATGCCGCCGTCGAGCTTGAAATGCACCCAGGCGGATTCCTCGCGCTCCAACAATTCGACGGTCTTGGTGACGAGGTCCGCAAAGTCGAGCACGCCGCGGCGGCGCTTGGCTTCCTCGTAACGGGCGACGACCGCGGTTGCCAGCGCGAACAAGGCGAGGCTGCGGTCGCGCTCTGCGATCGCGCGCAGTTTTTCGCGGAGCTCCGTGACCCGCTTCGTCTCGGCGATCAGCTTCGCGAACAAAGCCGGATGCGCATCGCGAGCCTGCTTGCTGCCGAAGTTTTCCTCGTCGCGCGGTTCGCCATCCGATTTGAAGAACGCGGCGAGATACAGGGCCGCGGCTTCGGAAGGCCGGCCGCCTAGCGCGCGAAGAATTCGTTCGCCGGTCTGTTTTGCGAATCCGCCGAGCGGGATCAGCGCATCGCCCGCGGACTGCCACGCAATTCGGGGCAGATGCGGGCCTTCGAAAATCTCGGTCTCGACAGAAGCAACGCTGTCGTCCGCCTTCAGGCCCAGGGCCTTCGCGAGAATTGCGGGATCGAACCCGCGAAGCTCCCGGCGTGCGCGCACCGCTTCGCCGATCACCTGCTCGATGGTTTCGTCGCCGCAAATCTCGATGCAATAAGCGAGCGCTTTGCCGAGTGCGGATTCGGGGTTGCGGCCCGCGTCGAGCAGCACCTGCAGCCGCGCGCTTTCGATCAGGTCGCGCTCGCCGAGGTCGTCCAGCACCTCGAAGCCCGCGGGCGCGTCGGCCTCCACCGGAAACATATGCAGCACGCGGTCGCAGAAGGCGTGAATGGTTTGCACCTTCAATCCGCCCGGCGTTTCCAGTGCCGCTGCGAATAGCCTTCGCGCTCTTGCGCGCCGCTCCGGCGAAGGCTTGCCGGATTCGATTTCGGCAATCGCCCGATCGAGCGCATCGTCGTCGAGGCGCACCCATGCCGAAAGCTTTTTCAAGACCTCGTTCGCCATGTGCGCGGCGGCGGCCTTGGTATAAGTGAGGCAGAGAATTCGTCCCGGCGGCACGCCGTCGAGCAAGAGACGGATCACGCGGCGCACGAGCACCGTGGTTTTGCCGGAGCCGGCGTTCGCCGAAACCCATGCCGAGCGGCGCGGGTCGGAGGCCTGCGCTTGCGGCGTTTCTTCTGCGCCGGGCTTTACGTTCATTCGCCCTCCGACCATTCCTTGAAGCGGGCGAGGTGTTCGTAGTCGTTGTAATCTTTCTGCCACTGCACGCGGGGCGCAAACGGATACGCCGTCGCGGCGTCCGCATAAGCCGCGAGCAGCCGCGAAGCGCCTTTCAGCGCATGACCGGCCGCCTTGTCGAGATGATCGTCGCCCGAAATTCCGCGCGGCTCGGCGACGGATTTGAAATCCTTATGGTTCACAAGCGCGAATAACTTGAACTCGCCGGGCGGCTGGCCGCCGGAAATCTTGATCGGTCCGACTTCGGCGAGCGGCAAGCCTCCCGCGACGCCTTCGAAGCCGCCTGCGCGTGCGATCGCGGCCTCGAGCAGCAACTGCGGTTCGAAGCCGAGAATCGCCGCCTTATAAGTCGGTAGCGTTCCGGTCTTGAAATCGAGCACCGAGACGGACTTGTCCTTATTGACCTCGATGCGATCGGCACGCGCGGTCAGCGTGAAACGCTCGTTGCCCGCGCCGATTTCGATTTCGCCTTTCACCTCGGAATGAATCCTGGCGATGCCACTCCGGCGCTCCCGCTCCTGATCGACGAACCATCTCGCTGCCCGCTTGAAGCGCGGCCACCAGATCGCAAGTGCCGCGGGATAACATTCCATCGGCGCGAAGGCTTTGCTGCCGATTTCGATAAGATCGTCGAACGCGGCGGCGGGAAGCTCTCCCGGATGCCGCTCGGCAAATTTCGAAAGAATTTCGTGCAGCAGCGCGCCGCGCTCGGCGTAGCCGGGCTCTTCGTCGATGGCCTCTAACTTGCGCAACCGGAGAATTTTCCGCGCATAGATCGAATAGGGATCGCGCGCGAGGTCCTTCATGTCGCTCATGCTGAATTGCCGCGGGCGTGCGGAAAGCGCAGGCGTGGGCCGTGGCGGTTTCACGGGATCGGTGCGCTCGGCGTGTTCAAGCTTGCGCGCCCAGCCGAGATACCTCTCGCCGCGTTCTGCTGCCTTTTGCCAATCCTTGCCGCTCGCGACCGCCGCAAGCCGCTGCACAAAGCGCGAGGCGATGGTTTCGACGCCGCCTTGCTTGCGCGAGCGGACGAGGAAAAGTTCGTTAGCGCTCGCCGCCTGCACGAAGTCATGCGCGGAAAGCCCGATTCTGCGCTCCGGCAGATCGAGTCCGAGCGCCTTGCGCATCGGGCGGTTAAGCCAGGAGTCGGTATGTGCTTCCGGCGGCCAGATTCCCTCGCATAAACCTCCCAGCACGATCCGGTTCGCGGAAATCATGCGCGCTTCGAGGGGCCCCAGAATACGCAGCCGCTCGTTTTCGGCGCGCGCGGGCCGGAGCGTGTATTCGCGGATCGCCGCCGGGAAAGACTCGGAATAGTCCGCAAGCGTCATCGCCGGCGCGTCGCTTCCGGTCTCGCACAAGGCGTCGAGCGCGGAAGCGAGCTCCGCGCAATCGTCGCTTTCGTTTTCTGCGATGAGCGGCGTCAGTACGGCGCGATGGGCTTCCGCGAATGCCGCGAATTCGCGCTCGCCGCGCGAAACGGCCGTAAGCGGCGCGAGCAACTCCGCAAGCGCTCGCGCGACACTTAGCGCGCGATCCCATGCGGCAGCGTCGAAGCCGCCGCGCCGGTCGCTGCCGTGATATTTGGCTTTCCTGCGCGCCTCGATTGCAGCGGGAACGGCGGCAGCACCGCCTCCGGGGCGCGGACCGCGCAGGCAGGCGATCTCGAATATGGCTACGCCTTCGGGGGCAAAAATTCCGCGCAGGTAAGGATGCCGCAACAGCGCGAGAATCGTCGACGGTGCCGCGTCCTCCTCCGCCGCCATGACCGCGAGCCGCGCGAGCCGCCCGGCTTCGCTGTCGGCGAGCGGCAGGCCCGCGGAATCGTCGATCTCGATATTCCAGCGCGTAAGTTCTGCGCAGACGCGGCGCGCAAGCGCGCGATCGGGCGTTACCAGCGCCGCGTACTTTTCCTGCTGCAGGGCCTCGCGCAAGGCGATAGCGATCGCGAGCGCCTCTTCGCGCGCGTCGGCCGCTTCGATAATCGTGACGCCGCCGAGCGAATTTTCCGCAGCCAGCCGCCGCGATGCCTCGTCGCTGTGCGGGCGAAAGGCGAGCGAAAGAATCTCCTCGCGGCCCGGATGCGTAGCCTCGCCGAGCGGCTCCACCGCCTCGCGCGCAATCTGGATTTTTTCGAGCAGGCGCTTCAAGCCGAATTGCGGATGGCCCGGCATCGGCTCGTCCGCAGCGCCGATCAGGGCGAACGATTTCTGGTCCAGCCGCTGATCGAGGCCGGGCAGCACCACCGCGCCGTTCGGAAGATGGGCAATCGCGCGCAAGAGTTCGGCGACTTTCGGCAATGTGCCGGTGGAGCCCGCAGCAATGATCGGGCCGGTTTTCGTTCGAGCGAGCCGCTCCGCTTCGCGTGCAAGCAAAAGGTCGCGCCGCGCGGCCGCGTCGATCTTGCCGCGCTCCTGCAGGAAGTCGCGCCAGCCCTTATCGACGATTGCGAGAAACTCCCGTGAGCGTTCCCAATATTTGTCGAACTCGCCTTCGACCGCGTCCCGCACCTTAGAAAATTGTTCTCCGGCGGTAATGAAATCGTCGATCAGATGCGCAAGCTCGTCGGCGAGCGCGATCGCAATAGCCGGAGACGAAGGCAAAGGCCGGAGCTCGCTCTTCGCGAAACCCGAGATCAGTTTTGCGAGCGCGAGCCGCCGCTCTCCGGAAGAGATCGCGGGCGCGAGCGGCTCCAGGCCGCCGGGCTCGAAGGCGAAAACTTCCTCATCGACGTCGCCGAGCGGTACGATACGCGGCAACAGCAGCGCAGGCGACTTCGTTTCTTCGAGCAGCACCGCGGCCAGCGCGCGCGCCGAACGCCGCGTCGGCAGATAGACGGTAGCGTCGGCCAAAAGCTCCGGCTTCGCGCGCGGCGTAAAGCCGGGAATTACCTTGCCGTCGAGAATGCCGCGCGCGAGTGCGCGCAGAAACGGCGCGCTCGGCGGAATTGTGAAGACGCGGGGGCTGGCGCTCATGTGAGCGCAAGATTACTCGCTGCTCCGGGCAATAGCATCCTCTGCGCCGCGAATCGCATCGGGCGTGCCGACATGCATCCACACCCCGTCAAGCCGGAGCCCGAACAGGCGTCCCGCCTGTTCGGCTTTGTCGAACGAACGCAGCAGCGAAAACGCACCTTGCGGGGCATCGCCGAACAGGCGCGGATGCAGGATCGCGGCTCCCGCGTAAACGAAAGCCGCGACTTTGCGCTCGGCGCGTTTCACAAGCCTGCCCTCGGAATCCATCGTGAAATCGCCGGCCCCGGCATAACCGACCGCGCCCGCTACCGGCGCAAGCAGCAGGAGCGCATCCATGCGCGCTCCGTCATAGGCGTTCGCAAGCCGGGAAAGATTCGGTGACGCGCCCTCGATCCAGATCGAATCGGAATTAGCGAGAAAGAACGGCTTCGTGCCGAGCGAGGGGAGTGCGCGCACGACCCCGCCGCCGGTGTCGAGCAGGATATCGCGTTCGTCCGAAATTTCGATCTTCGGCGATATCCGGTTTTTCAGATGGTCGATCAGAACACCGCCGCAATGATGCACATTGACGACCGCACGCTTCGCGCCTGCCGCGGCGAGCCGGTCGAGCACGCGGTCGATCAGCGTCGCGCCCGCGACCTTCACCATGGGCTTCGGAATGTCTTTGGTGAGCGGCAGCATGCGCTTGCCGAAGCCGGCCGCAAGCACCATCGCTGTGTCGATCTTGTTCGCGGTCACGGCGTCTTGCTTTGTCCCGGTGCGCCGAGCGGCAGTTCAGGCTCTTCCGGCGCGGGCTTTTCGATGCCGGACGGTGGCGGGACGTGGCTCGCGTACCAGGCTTTGACCGCAGACAAGGACGGATGATCGAGCGCGCGCATGAGATAATTCCATACGCGCGGCATATGGCGGAGATATTGCGGTTTGCCGTCGCGCTTATCGAGCCGCGAGAAGATGCCGAGGATCTTGGTTGCACGCTGCGCGCCCATGACCATGTAATCCGCGGCGAAGCGGACCGGATCGAAATCAGGGTCTGCCATCTGCCTGCCCACGGCATATTGCGAAAGCAGCCGCACCTCGGTTCGCTCGCTGACCGTCACGCGGGCATCCATCAGGAGCGCGGCGACGTCATAGGCGGCAGGCCCGATCAGCGCATCCTGAAAATCCAGAATCCCGATCCGCTGAATACCCTGACGCTCCTCGAGCCAGAGCAGGTTCGGCGAATGATAGTCGCGCAGCACCCAGGTTGCGGGATGGCTCAGAGGTTCGATCAGCGCCTCGCGCCACAGCGCGCGGAAAATTTCGCGCGTGGTGGCATCGACCGCTTTCGCTCCGCGATGCGGCAGATACCAGTCGACCAGAAGCTCCGTCTCGATCAGAAAAGCATCGAAGTCATAGCGCGGTATCGCATATTCGATGCGCGGCGCGACCGGGAGCGTTACCGGCAATTCCTGTGTGTGAAGTGCAACCAGAAGATCGACCGCGGTGGCGTAGCGCTCCTCGATCGGCACATGCGGCTCGCTGGTGATGATGCCCGTGGTGCCGAGGTCTTCGAGCAGCAAAAGCCCGCTGTTGAGGTCGGCCGAGAAAATTTCCGGCGCGGAAAATCCTCGCGCGCGTAAGCCCCGCGAAAGCGCCACGAAGGGCTCCATGGTCTGCGCAAGCTTTGCGATCTCGCCGTAAGTGCGTCCTTGCCGGATCGGCGGCCCGTCCTTGCTCCGCGGCGCCTTCATCAGGATCGCGGAGCCGTCGTCGAGCAGGAGCCGCTCGTAGCCGCGGGTGGAGGCATCGCCCTGGATATGCACGCGCTGCGCATTGCCGTAGCCGGAGGCATCGAAGAGCGCATGTTCCGCCCGCAGCCGCTGCAGCCGCTCAGCCCACAGACCGATCCCGGTGAGCCGGATCCGCCGCGCTTCCGGCCCGAGATCGGGCGCAAGCTCGAGATGAATTTCGAGCCGCTCGGCCTGCAATAGCGGTCCCGCTTTGTCCGGCCACTCGACCAGCACCGCGGCGCCTGCCGAGGCTTCCTCCCAGCCGAGTTCGGAGAGTTCGGCGAGCGTGTTCACGCGAAACAGATCGGCATGTACGACAGCGAAGCGCGGCAGTTCGTAAACCTGCATCAGCGTAAATGTCGGACTCGGCACTTCGAGATATTCGTCGCCGGCCAGCGTCCGGATGATCGCGCGCGCGAGCACCGTTTTGCCCGAACCGAGCTCCCCGCCGATCGCAATCACGTCTCCGGGCGCAATCGCGAAAGCGAGATTGCGCGCGATCTCCTGGGTCGCCAATTCGCTGGGTAGGACGATTTCCCAGGTTTTATGCGGGACATTCATGTCGTGGGCGTCGGACTATTCTTCGTTTCCGGCGGCGTTAACGGGAACACGCAGGTAATCACAGTACCCCGGTTTGCCCCGGAGTCGATCATGACGTCGCCGCCCTGGAGCTTCATGGCCGAGCGTACCAGCGATAGTCCGAGACCGGCGCCGCGGTGGGTAGAATCGATCGGCAAGGTTTCCAGATTCTGAAACAGGCGTTCCTGTACGTCGCGCGGAATGCCTGGGCCGCGATCCGACACGTGAAAAAGAACGGCCTGCTGGCGGCGCTCGACCGCGAGCCCGATGCTTTCGCCGCGCGGCGAATGGGCGGCCGCATTGACGACTAAGTTCTGCAACACCTGCCGCACACGCTCCTCGTCGGCGGAAAACGCGCCGATGCCCGCGGGCACATCGACGACCAGCGAAAGCTGTTTCTCGGCGAGCTTCGTTTTCGTGTTCGCGGTCACCGCGTCGAGGAGTTTGCAGATCTCTACCTGCGCTACCGGCATGTTCTTGCCGCCGGCGTCGAGGATCGCGAGTTGCAGGCCGTCGATGATCGCCAAGAGTTCGGCGCTCGAAGACGAGATATGGCCGAGATACTCGCGCTGCTTTTCGCTGAGCGGCCCCGCTTCCGTGGTGCCGAGAAACTGCGTGTAGCCCGAGATGTTGTTCAAGGGCGAGCGCAGATCGTGCGAGATGTAGCGGATCACGGTATCGCGAATTGCGTCGGCCGCGATCAGCGCGGCATTGCGCTCGCGCAGGATTCGCTCCGCGCGCACGGTGTCGGTGATATCGCGGAAGGTAACGAGGTTGCCGCCGTCGGGAAGCGGCACCACAGCGCAATCGAAGCTGCGGCCGTCGGCAAGTTCGAGCCGCTGCGAAACCGGGCGGCGCTCGCCCGAGCTCGTGACGGCGCGCTCGATCTCGGTCCAGACCTCGTTGCTCTGCGGCTCGACCGCGCGGCACAGGCGGCGGATCGCATCGACCGGCGGCTTCTCCGCGAGATCGATGTCGGAAAATCTCCACAGGTTCTGGAACGCCTGGTTTTGCAGTTGCAGCCGCCCGTCCACGCCGAACACGGCGACGGCCTCGGCAAGCGCGTCCAGCGTTTCGCCCTGCGTATTTTCGAGTGACGAGAAGCGGCTTGCGAGCGCATAGCCTTCCGACACGTCATCGAAAAGATACGTGACGCCGCCCTGCGCATTGGGGCTGAGCGCGACGCGAAGGCTGCGCCCGTCGGCGAGGTGCCACATCGTGTGCTTGGGATCGACCGAGGCATAGGCTTCGTGAAGCTGCGTCTTGAAGGTGCGGAAGTCCGCCATCTCCGGCAGGCAGCGCTGCGCGCGCAGCCGGTCCAGCACCATCGCGTCGTCCGGCATTTCTTCGAGAAACGCCGGATCGAGCTTGAACAGCGAGAGATAGGCGCTGTTGTAGAAGATCAAGCGCCGGTCTGAGCCGAAGATCGCGACGGCGGTCGGCATCTGGTCGAGCGTGCGCCGGTGCGCTTCGGTGATGCGCGAAATTTCGCTGCGTGCGATCTCGGCTTCGGTGACGTCGAGCGCGATGCCGGCGGCACCCCGCTTCGATCCCGCCTCGAAGACTTCGACGGTGCGGCGCTTGCCCGCCACGATCGCGCCGACGCGGCGGTGGAAGACGGCGTTCTGCTCCCGCGCCTGCGCGGCTTCGGCGCGGATCGGCTGATCGAGGAGTTCGAGATTTCGCGCGGTCGCTTCGTCGGGGTCCGCAACTTCGACCGCCCCCGCATAAGCGCGGTTTGCGAACACGATTTTGCCTTCGGCGTCCCGGATCCAGATCGGGGCCGGCATCAATTCCAGCAAATTTCTGACGAGTTCGATTTCGTCCTCTAACTGCTTATGTTTCACGGCGACCGCCGCGTGATCGCGTTTGGCGCCGGTGACGTCGCGCAGACGCAGCACGGCGACGCCGCCGACCGGACGGCCCTCGGCTTCGACATGTTTTCCGCGCGGCGTGAGAATCGAAAAACCGAACGCCTTGCCGCGTTTCCTGAGCGCATCCACCGCCGCGTCCATTGCGGCCGCAGGCTCCGCGCCGAGCCAGGTGCCGAACGCGAGAATGCGGCGCGAGGAATCGAGCCCGCTGATGGTCGCGACATCGCCGAGCACCGCGGGTTCCGCGGTGAGGCTGCGCCAGATCACGACGACCTGCGGCTCGGACAAAAGCAGCGCGGTCATGCGGTCGGCTTCCGCGCGCAGCCGCGCGATTTCGCGCCGCGCTTCCGCGCGTTCGGATGCGGCACCGGTGCGCGAGCGCAGCAGCCCGATCGCGGTCACGACCGCGAACAGCAGAATCCCGAGTGTCAGCGCGAGCGAGGTGACTTCCTGCCGGTTCAGCGCCTGGCCGAACGCAAGGATCTGGTCGAATAAAGTCGGCGCGGCGCGAGCAGGTTCTGCGAGGGCGAACGGGAGCGCGAGCGCAAGACCGAAGACGGCCGCGCAGCTTTCACGCCGGTTCGCTCGCAAGAGTCGCACTCTCGGTCGCGATGTGCCGGTTCCCGCCGCTTCCGGCATTGCCGTTGATTGCCCTCTTTCGCGGCCGCCGCGGCCGCGAATCAAGCCACTCTACCCCCCGGAGGAGTCGGGACAGAAGAGGCTAAGGTTTAAAGACCTTCGAACAAGGCGGTCGAAAGATAGCGCTCGGCGAAGCTCGGCACGATCACGACGATATTCTTGCCGGCATATTCGGCGCGCGATCCGATTTCGAGCGCAGCGGCGACCGCGGCACCCGAAGAAATGCCGCCCGGAATCCCGTCGAGTTTCGCAAGCGCACGGGCGGTTTCGAACGCGGTCTGGTTGCCGACGGTCACGACTTCGTCGATCACGCTTTTATCGAGCACTTCCGGCACGAAGCCCGCGCCGATGCCTTGAATCTTGTGCGGACCGGGCTGGCCGCCGGAAAGCACCGGGCTGTCTTCGGGCTCGACTGCGAAAATCTTGAGCGATTTTCGGCGCGGCTTCAGCGCCTGACCGACGCCCGTGATCGTGCCGCCGGTGCCGACACCGGATACGAAAGCGTCGATCTCGCCGCCGGTGTCGTTCCAGATTTCCTCGGCGGTCGTCTCGCGGTGAATTTTCGGATTCGCGAGATTGCGGAATTGCTGCGGCATCGCCGCGTTCTTGAGCTGCGCGATGATCTCCTCGGCCTTGCCGACCGCGCCGCGCATGCCCTGCGCGGCTTCGGTGAGCACAAGCTCGGCGCCGAGCAGCGAAAGCATCTTGCGGCGCTCCAGCGACATCGATTCCGGCATCACGAGGATCAAGCGATAGCCGCGCGCGGCGGCGACGAAGGCCAGCGCAATGCCGGTGTTGCCGGAAGTCGGCTCGACAAGCACCGTGTCCTTTTTCAGAACGCCGGCCTGTTCCATCGCTTCGATCATGGAGACGCCGATGCGGTCCTTGACGGATGCGATCGGATTGAAGAATTCGAGCTTGGCGAGAATATTCGCCTTGATGCCGCGCGACTCCGGCAGCCGCTTCAGTTTCACGAGCGGCGTGTCGCCGATCGTTTCCGTGATCGAATTGAAGATTTTTCCCCGGCCCGGCTTCGCCATGCTTCGCTCCACGCGCATTAATTATCTATTGCGCGCGGCGTACCATATTCACGTTTTGAAGTCGATTAAGAGAAATAATAACGAAAATTATATGTTGAAATCGGCTGTGGCCTTGCTCTCGCTGACCCCTTCGCGCTCGGCCTCGCGGCAAAGCGCATCGATGGTGATCTCTGAAAGCGCCGCTTCGAACGCGCGCTCCGCTTTTGCGAGTGCGGGTGCGATCACGTTCGCGACCACCGCCGGCTTCTTGCCCTTGCTTTCTGCTTCCGAGCTTTCGGCGACCTGCGAAATTTCCGCGACCGAGATTCTGCGCCGTTCGCGTGCGAGCTCGTAACCGCCGCGAGGCCCGCGCACGCCCTTGAGAATTCCCGCATGCACCAGCGCCTGCAGCACAGGCTCGAGATGGCGCGGCGGCAGGTTGTGGCGCTCGGCGAGCGCTTTGGCCGCGACCGGCGCGCCGCGCGAATGAATCGCGACATCGACCACGGCCGCGACGGCAAGCAAACTTTTTTCGGAGAGACTGGCCATAACTCAAGCACTCTTTCGTGAAGACTGAACGCCGGTGGAGCCGAAACCGCCGCTGCCGCGGGCGGTGCCGTCGAGCGAATGGACTTCCTGCAATTGCATTTGTTCGACACGGGCGAACACGAGCTGCGCGATCCGCATGCCGCGCGAGATTTCGAATGGCTCGTTACTTGTATTGGCGAGAATGACTTTCACTTCGCCGCGATAATCGGAATCGATGGTGCCAGGGGCGTTCAGCACCGTGACGCCGCTTTTTAGCGCTAACCCCGAGCGCGGGCGCACCTGGCCTTCGAAACCTTGCGGGATCGCGAAAATCAATCCGGTTGGCACGGCGGCGCGTGCACCCGGATGAATTTTCAGAGGTTCGTTTGCAGGCACGGCCGCGACGAGATCCATGCCCGCAGCGCCCGCAGTTGCATATTCCGGCGCGGGTAAATCTTTCGCGTGATCGAGGCGGGTGAACGAGATCGCGCTCATCGCACCGCCCCGAGCGCCGCCGCGATTTTTTTCACAAGCCCTGCCGCGACCGCTTCCTTCGTCTGCCTCGGCCAGGATTCGACATTGTCCTTCGTCACGATATGCACTTCGTTCGAGGCGCCGCCGAAGGTGGAGGTGCCGGCGGAGACGTCGTTGGCGACGATCCAGTCGCAGCCTTTCTTCATGAGCTTGGCGCGGGCATTGTCGATCAGTTTCTCGGTCTCGGCGGCGAAGCCGATTACAAGGCGCGGACGCAGGTTCGAATGGCGCGAGATCGTGGCTAAAATGTCCGGGTTTTCGGCAAAGATGAGCGAAGGAAGTTTGCCGTCCTGTTTTTTCATCTTCTGTGACGCTTCTTTTGCCACACGCCAATCTGCGACGGCGGCGGCGAAAATCGCGGCGTCCGCGGGCAGCGCGCCTTCGGAGGCGTTCAGCATTTGCTCTGCGGTCTCGACGTGAATGGTCTTCACGCCTGAAGGATCGGGAAGGGAGACCGGGCCCGACACGAGCACGACTTCCGCGCCGGCTTGCGCCGCTATGCGCGCGAGCGCGTGACCTTGCTTGCCGGAGGAATGATTGGAGATGTAGCGCACCGGATCGATCGGCTCGCGCGTCGGGCCTGAAGTCACGAGGATCTTTTTCCCCGCGAGCGCATCGCGCGCGGGCAGCTCGAAAAGATTTTTCTCGATGGCCGCGACGATCGCAAGCGGCTCGCTCATGCGCCCCAATCCGCGCTCGCCGCTTTCGGCCATTTCGCCCGCTTCCGGGCCTACGAAGGCGACACCGTCGGCCTGCAGCCGCTCGAAATTTCTCCGCGTCGCCGGATTGCTCCACATCGCGGGGTTCATCGCGGGCACGAGCAGAATCCGCCGGTCGGTGGCGAGCAGCACGGTCGAGGCGAGATCGTCGGCACGTCCGTGCACCAGCTTCGCCATCAGATCGGCGGTGGCGGGCGCCACGACCACGAGATCCGGCTCGCGTGCGAGCCGGATGTGGCCGATGTCGAATTCGGCGGAGAGATCGAAGAGTTCGGTGAAGGGCCGCTCGCCCGCGACTGCGCCGACCGCGAGCGGGGTCACGAATTCCTGTGCCGCGCGCGTCATGATCACGCGAACTTTCGCGCCGCGTTCGCGCAGGCGGCGGATCAGGTCGAGGCTTTTATAAGCCGCGATCCCGCCGGCGATGACGAGCAGAATTTTTTTGCCTTGCAGCGGCATGACTTACGCGAAACCCCGGCCCGGCTTCGGAAACCGGTCCAATTATCAGAAACCGTCTGTATAATTGCACGAAGGGGCCAAGCTGCCAAATCGCCAGCGGAACAGCGTTAAAAAGAGTAGGGCCTAGCGAAAGAGCCAGATCGCGAACAGGCCCGCGATCGCCCAGAGTGCAAGCGTAGCCCAGCGCCAGTGTTTTGCTTCCGCGCGGCCGATGGCTTCGACGGTTTCAGGTGCCAGTACGAGACCCTCGCGCGTCTGCTCGTCGAAGCGCTCGAAGGCAGCCGACGCCCGTGTAATTAATTGCGGCGCATCGCCCACCATGCGCGCAATCCCGCCCAGCTCGGTCGCGGCGTTTTCGATGCGGCCGATCGGGCCGAGATGCCGCTCGATCCATTCGCGCACCACGGGCTCTGCTGTGGTCCACATATCGAGTTGCGGGTCGAGCGTGCGCGCAACCCCTTCGACGACGACCATGGTCTTTTGCAGCAGCAAAAGTTCCGGCCGCGTGCGCATATCGAACAGCGAAGTGACTTCGAAAAGTAGCGTCAACAGTTTCGCCATCGAGATTTCATGCGCGGGCCGGTCGTGGATCGGCTCGCCGATCGCGCGGATCGCCTGCGCGAAGTCTTCGATAGAGTGATGCGCGGGTACGTAACCTGCTTCGAAATGAATCTCGGCGGTGCGATACCAGTTCTTGGTGATGAAGCCGTGGAGGATTTCCGCGAGGAAGCGCCGCTCTTTCAGACCGAGGCGGCCCATGATGCCGCAATCGACCGCGACCAGATTGCCTTGCGCATCGACGAACAAATTTCCCGGATGCAGGTCCGCGTGAAAGAAGCCGTCGCGGATCGCCTGGCGGAGAAAACTCTGGATGATGACTTTGGAGAGCCGGATGAAGTCGTGACCGGCCGCGCGCAAGGCATCGCGGTCGTTCAGCGGAATGCCGTCGATCCAGTCGGTGGTGAGCACCAAGCGCGCGGTGTGCTCCCACTCGACCTTCGGCACGCGGAAGTCGGGGTCGTCCCTCGTGTTTTCGGCAAGCTCGGAAAGTGCCGCCGCCTCGAGCCGCAGATCCATTTCCATGGTGACGGAGCGCGCAAGCGTCTCGACGGTGGCAACTAACCGTAAGCGCCGCGCTTCCGGGTCGCGTGCTTCGGCATTGCGCGCCGCGAAGAAGAAGGTTGCGAGATCGCGTCTAAAGCGCGCTTCGATGCCGGGACGCAGCACTTTGACTGCGACCGGAATTTTCTCGCCGTTTTTTAACAAGATTGCGCGATGCACCTGCGCGATCGAAGCGGCCGCGACCGGCGCGCCGAACGAGACGAAGAGTTCCGATACCGGCTTGCCGAGCGCGTCGGCGACAATTTTTTCCGCGATCTTCTGGTCGAAGGGCGCCATCTTGTCTTGCAGGGTCTCGAGATCGCGCGAAATCTGCGCGCCTACGACGTCCGGCCGGGTCGCAAGAAACTGCCCGAGCTTCACATAGGAAGGCCCGAGGCGCGTGAGCGCTTTCACGAGCCGCACCGCATTGGAGCCGGCGCCGCGGCGTTCGATCAGCCGCGCGATTTTCACGAGCGGCAAAGCCCCGGGCGGCAGCATCGCGGGATCGATCAGCGCGAGCACGCCTTCGCGCGCGAACACGAGACCAGCGCGGGCGAGACGGAAAAGATGCACGAGCGAGGAAAGCAAGTTCAGAGTTTCCAGCCGGAATGCAGCGCCACGACGCCGCCGCTCATCGGCGTGGCGGTAACGCGCGAGAAGCCGGCGTCGCGCATCAATTTCGAGAACGCCTCGCGGTCGGGGAATTTCCGGATCGATTCCACGAGATACTGGTAGGCCTCGCGGTCTCCGGTGACGAGCCGGCCGATCTCAGGAATCGCGCGGAAGGAATAAGCGTCATAGATTGCGTCCAGTCCCGGCAGATCGACCTGGCTGAATTCGAGACAGAAAAACTGCCCGCCGGTCTTGAGTACACGAAACATTTCTTTAAGCCCTACCGGAATCCGCGGCACGTTTCGAATACCGAAGGCGATGGTGACGGCGTCAAAACTCTTGTCCGGAAACGCGAGCGCTTCTGCGTTCACTTCGGCAAAACGCACCGCGTGACCGGTGCCACGCTGCTCTGCGCGCTTGCGCCCGACGGCGAGCATGTCGCCGTTGATGTCGGCGACGGTGACTTCAACACCGCTGCCGCCGGCGTCTACGATCCGGAATGCGATGTCGCCGGTGCCGCCCGCAACGTCGAGCACCGAGAATTTCTGCGCGTTTAGCGGCGGACGCAGCTTGGAAACGAGCGCATCCTTCCACGCGCGATGCATGCCCGCCGACATCAGGTCGTTCATGAGGTCGTAGCGGCCTGCGACCGAGTGAAACACGTCATCGACCATGCGCTGCTTTTCCGAAAGCGGCACGTCGCGGAAGCCGAAATGGGTCGAGTTCTCGTTGGTATTCATCGTGTTCCCGGAATGCGGGCGACCATAGCGCGGGCCTTCCGCTTTCGCTATCACATGACAAAATCACGCGAAAACAGCGTTACCGGATGCCCGAATTACCCGAAGTCGAAACCGTGCGCCGCGGGCTCGTGCCCGTGATGGAAGGCGCTGTGGTCGAGCGGCTGGAGGCGCGCCGCGCCGATCTGCGCTGGCCGCTGCCGGAGCGTTTCGCCGAGCGCATGAAAAGCAGGAAGATCGAGCGCCTTCGCCGCCGCGCGAAATATCTCTTGGCCGATCTCGCGGGCGGCGAAACCCTGATCATGCATCTCGGCATGTCGGGCTCGTTCCGGGTGTTGCTCGGCAACGAGGAGACTTCGCCCGGCGAGTTCATGTATCCGCGGGCGAAAGCTTCGAACCACGACCACGTGGTCTTTCATATGCAGCCGCGCGCGACCGTGACCTTCAACGATCCGCGCCGCTTTGGCGCGATGTTAATCGGCGAAACCGCACGGCTTGACGAGCACGCACTGTTCAAAGGTCTTGGTCCCGAGCCTTTGAGTGACGAACTGAATGTTGCCTATCTCGCCGATACCTGTGCCGGGAGAAAAACCAGCCTCAAGGCGGCCCTTCTGGATCAGCGCGTCGTGGCGGGCCTCGGCAATATATATGTCTCGGAGGCGCTGCACCTCGCGCACCTCTCGCCAAAGAAAGCGGCGGGAATACTCGCTGACCGAAAGGGCGCACCGGCCGACGCCGCCAAACGTCTCGTACCCGCGATCAAGAAGGTCATTACCGCCGCAATCGAGGCCGGCGGCTCGTCGCTGCGCGATCATCGCAAGACCGACGGCGAACTCGGCATGTTCCAGCACCGCTTCCGGGTTTATGACCGCGACGGTGCGAAATGCCCGACCCGCGGCTGCAAGGGGAAGATCAGGGCCATCGTCCAGAACGCGCGCTCGACCTATTATTGTCCGGCCTGTCAGCGCTGAGATTGCCGGGCCGCGTGGCCTTGGCTAGCTAAGAATAAGACGGAGAAACGCCATGTCTGAACAAAGGACGGCTTACGAAACGATCCTGGTCGAAACCAAAGGCCGCGTCGGCATCATTACGCTGAACCGCCCGAAGGCGCTGAATGCGCTGAACTCGCAGCTCTTCAAGGAGCTGAACGGCGTTCTCGATGGCTGGGAAACGGACGACAACATCGCCTGCGTGCTGCTCACAGGTTCGGAAAAAGCCTTCGCCGCCGGCGCCGACATCAAGGAGATGGAGCCGCTCCAATATCCAAGTACCTATATTGACGACTTCATCACCCCCTGGGATCGGATGAGCCGTTTCAGGAAGCCGATGATCGCGGCGGTTGCGGGATACGCGCTCGGTGGCGGCTGCGAAATCGCGATGATGTGCGACATCGTCATCGCCGCCGACAACGCGCAGTTCGGCCAGCCCGAAATCAAGCTCGGAGTCATTCCGGGCGCCGGCGGCACGCAACGGCTTACCCGCGTGATCGGCAAAGCCAAAACCATGGAACTCGTCCTCACCGGCCGCATGATGGGCGCGGAAGAAGCCGAGCGCTCCGGCCTCGTCGCCCGCGTGGTGCCGCTCGCCGACTTGCAGAAGGAAGCGCTCAAGGTCGCGGAGGCAATTGCCGGCCTGTCGCTTGCGGCCGTGATGATCGCCAAGGAAAGCGTGAACCGCGCCTACGAGACGACGCTCGCCGAGGGCATCCGCTTCGAGCGGCGCGTATTCCAGTCGCTGTTTGGCACCCACGACCAGAAGGAAGGCATGAACGCTTTCGTTTCGAAGCGGACGCCTGCCTTCAAACACCGGTAAAACATAGCGATTTTCGGCCCCATTCTTTGATTGACGAGGCTGGAAGGCCCGCCTATAGGAACGCGCGCCGAGGCTCACCGGATTTACGCCGCCGCTTCCGGCTATCGAACAACTAAACTTACGGTACAGGCTGCATGGCCAATACGACTTCTGCGAAGAAAGCGTCGCGCAAAATCGCCCGCCGCACCACGATCAACGTCAATCGCCGCTCGCGCATGCGCTCGCTTGTGCGCAAGGTCGAGGAAGCGATCACTGGCGGCGACGCCAAGAAGGCGCGTGAGGCGCTGAAAGCGGCCGAACCCGCGATCGTGCGCGCCGCACAGACCGGCGTGATCCATCGCAACACCGCGTCTCGCACCGTTTCGCGTCTCACCGCGCGCGTAAAGAAGCTCGGCTGACGCGCCGCGCTGGAATAATTCGAAATTTTCGGGAAAGCTCGGCCTCGCGCCGGCTTTTTTGCGTTTCGGGTTTTATTTTCCCGGCCGAGGGAATTTTTCAGGCCGCTTGTGCGCAGGCTACATGAAACTGTTTGAACGAAAATAGCAAAGAGTCACAAACTCTTGCCTAGTAAGACGCCGGGCGGAGTTGGAAATTGTGTTTTCGCGCGTGAGGCGGCTAAAGAAAATCGTTTCATCGTTTCGTCGCCGAACCGTCATCCGCGGAACTTTGTCACAAACCGATTCTGCGTGAAGAGTCAGCGCGTTGCCCCCGCGCCTGCAACTGCAAACGAAGAGTTGCAGTGCGACGGTGCCGTAAAAGGCACCACACGCCGCGAAAAGTAGATTGCACACGGACAAAGCGCTGCTATCGTCCAATCGTCTTCCGGAATTTTCCGGCGGACATCAGCTTCAGGTTTCAGGCGTGGCGCACTCAAATTTTTGAGGCGGGGAGTTTTTGTCTCGAAATTCGCGGACATCGCGGGAATGCGGCGCAAAAAACCGGAGCGGACGTGACGGCGACGGCAGACAAAAGATACCCGGCGGTAACGCCGGAACAAAAACAACATAAATATGCAGCGCGGATTATCCGCGCGCCGAGCGGGGCGGCGATGAAACAAGAATTCGGGTTCTTTCGACATCAAATACTCTTCATTGGTTCCGAGGCTCCGTCATGCCGGAGCGTCCGATCGCGATGTTTGCGACGAAACTGACGTCGCCGTTCTCGCGTAAAACCCAATCCTCAATTTCGGCAATGCATCTCGAGGCGCGCGAGCGCCGGAGGGGCTGCCGTCTCCAATAAAGTGGAGCGAAGCATGAACGTTCCTAAGAAAAATCCGGAAGCCGCCGCTGACGAGCGCGAAACGCCTGCCGCGCGCTGGGAGCGCATCCGCAAGAAGCTGCGCGCCGAGCTCGGCGAGGAAACCTATATGAGCTGGTTCGCGAGCCTGCAGCTCGTCGATTGCGACGGCCGTCTCTCCCGTCTCTCTGTGCCGACCCGCTTCCTGAAGTCCTGGATCGAGGAACACCATTTCCAGCGCCTCAAGGACCACTGGCAGACCGAGCTTCCGGGCATCGAGAAGGTCGAACTGGTAGTGCGCACCGCGGTGATGCGTTCGCAGGTGGCGGGCGAGAAGGCGGAGGGCGTAGCGATCGCAAATCCGGAAGCCGACCGCTTCGGCAAGCGCGGCATCCTGCGCGCGACCGGCAACGTGCGCGCCGACGGCCCCGGCGGTTCGCCGCTCGATCCGCGTATGACGTTTACGACCTTCATCGTCGGCAAGCAGAACGGCCTGGCGCATGCCGCGGCGAAGCAGATTGTCGAGGCCGGCACCAATGCGAACGGCACGCCGCGCTTCAACCCGCTTTATGTTCACGCCTCGGTCGGCTTGGGCAAAACGCATCTCCTGCAAGCGATCGCACACGCTTACGACGCGCAAGGCAAGCGCGCGGTTTATCTCACTGCCGAGAAGTTCATGTATGGCTTCGTCGCGGCACTGAAAAACCAGTCGGCGATTGCCTTCAAGGAAGCGCTGCGCGGCATCGACGCGCTGATCATCGACGATCTGCAGTTCTTGCAGGGCCGCGCGGTGCAGCAGGAGTTCTGCCACACGCTGAACGCGCTGACAGACGCCGGCCGCCAGGTCGTGGTCGCTGCCGACCGTCCGCCGGTAGAACTCGAGAACCTCGAAGACCGCGTGCGCTCGCGGCTCGGCGGCGGTCTTACCGTCGAAGTCGGCCCAATGGATGAGGAGCTTCGCCTGAACATTCTGATGGCACGCGCGGCACTCCTGAAGGCGGAGGATGCGCGCTTCGACGTGCCGATGCCCGTGCTCGCGCACATCGCGTCTCAGGTGACGCAGTCGGGCCGCGATCTCGAAGCCGCGGTCACGCGCCTCCTGCATCACAGCCAGTTCTACAAGAAGGCGGTCACCACCGAGCTTGCCGACGAAGTGATCCGCGATCTCGTGCGCCCGACCGATCCGCGCCGCATCCGCGTCGAGGATATTCTCCGGGTCGTCTCGAAGCATTACGGCGTGACCCGCGCCGATCTTCTGTCCTCGCGCCGCACCGCGAATGTGGTCCGTCCGCGCCAGATCGCGATGTATCTCGCGAAAGTGCTGACCCTGCGCTCGCTCCCGGAAATCGGGCGCCGTTTCGGCGGCCGCGATCACACCACGGTGCTGCATGCGGTGCGCAAGATCGAAGGCCTCGTGCAGGGCGACAAGGCGCTGGCCGAGGAAATCGAGGTCCTGAAGCGGATGCTGATGGAATAGGGCCCTTGCGCGCCTAGCGCAGAGCCTTAATGTGACATCCCCGGCGGCGTCCGGCGGCCTTTTTTAAGGCCAGCCCGCCGCCGGAATAGTCTCTAAACGGCGTATTCCGGATTTCTTTCCATGAAGGTCACGATCGAACGCGCACAGCTCGCGAAATCTCTCGCCCACGTTCACCGCGTGGTCGAGCGCAGGAATACGATGCCGATTCTGTCGAACGTGCTTCTACGTGCCGGCAAGTCGAGCGTGGAACTGAAGGCGACCGATCTCGACATCGAAATCATCGAGACCGCGCCCGGCGACGGCAAGCAGACCGGCTCCACGACCGTGCCGGCGCATATGTTCCACGACATCGTCCGCAAGCTCCCCGAAGGCGCGCAGATCGAGTTGCAGAGTGCCGCCGACGGCACGCAGTTGCAGGTGCGCGCGGGCCGCGCGCGCTTCTCCCTGCAGGCGCTTCCCGAAACCGACTTCCCTAATCTCGGCGCGGGCGACATGACGCACAGCTTCAACATCGCGTCGGGGGATTTAAAGCGGCTCATCGACCGCACGCAGTTTGCAATCTCGACCGAGGAGACGCGCTACTACCTGAACGGTATTTATCTGCACGCGGTCGACGACAAGCTGCGCGCGGTCGCAACCGACGGCCATCGCCTTGCGCAAGCCGAGATCAAAGCGCCGAAGGGCGCCAAGGGAATGCCTGGCATCATCGTGCCGCGCAAAACCGTTGCCGAAGTGCAGCGCCTGATCGACGACGCCGGCGAAGAGGTGAAGGTCGAATTGTCCGCGACCAAGATCCGCTTCTCGCTCGGCAACGCGGTGCTGACCTCGAAACTGATCGACGGCACCTTCCCGGATTACGGGCGCGTGATTCCCGCAGCCAATGACAAGTCGCTCGTTGTCGACAAAAGCGAGTTCATGTCGGCGGTGGACCGCGTCTCCACGGTTTCGAGCGAACGCGGCCGCGCGGTAAAGCTCGCGCTCACCGACGGCAAGCTTACGCTTTCCGTCATCAATCCGGATTCGGGCTCGGCCACGGAAGAACTCGAAGTCGAATACGGCTCGGAGGCGCTCGATATCGGTTTCAACGGCCGCTATCTCCTCGACATCCTTCAGCAGATCGAAGGTGAGAAGGCGCGCCTCAAGCTCGCCGATCCCGGCTCGCCGACGTTGCTCGAAGACATGGAAGCGGCCGGCGCGCTCTACGTGCTGATGCCGATGCGGGTGTGAGCGGGGCTGCCCCGCGAAACGACGTGATCCCGCACGCCCGTATCATCTCACTCAAGCTCTCGAATTTCCGCTCCTACCGGCAGGCGTCGCTCGATCTCGAAGGGCGTACCGTGCTGTTTCTCGGCGCGAACGGTGCGGGCAAGACCAACATTCTCGAAGCGGTTTCCTTTCTGACGCCGGGGCGGGGCTTACGACGCGCGACGCTCGAAGACGTGGCCGCGACCGAAGGCGACGGCTCCTGGGCGGTTGCCGCCGGGATCGACGGCGCTTTGGGCGAAGCCGCGCTCGGCACCGGCATCGAAGCGCCGGCTGCCGACGAAAACCCGCAGCGCAAGTCACGTATCGACCGCGAGCCGGTTTCGTCTGTGACGGCCTTCGCCAAACATCTGCGCGTTGTTTGGCTGACGCCGGAAATGGACGGGCTCTTTCTGGGGCCGGCAGCCGAGCGGCGCAGATTTCTGGATCGTCTGGTGCTCGCGATCGACGCCGAACACAGCGCCCGCGTTTCAAGCCTCGACCGTGCGCTGCGATCGAGAAACCGTTTGCTCGAAGAGCAGAACTTCGACCCGAAATGGATGGACGCGATCGAGCATGAAGTCGCGGAGCTTGCGATTGCGGTTGCGGCCGCGCGCGCGGAAACGGTGAAGCGGTTGGCCGCCGAGATCGAGGCGAGCCGTGACGCGCAATCCGGCTTCCCGACCGCGCAGATCGCGCTCGACGGCGAAATCGAACGGGCGTTGGAGATCGAAAGCGCAACGGAAGTGGAGGAGCGCTATCGCGAGAAACTTCGCGACAATCGCCCGCGCGACCGCGCGGCCGGCCGCACCCTCGAAGGCCCGCACCGTTCCGATCTGATTGTGCTCCATCGGGAGAAGGCGATTGAGGCGGCTCGTGCGTCCACTGGTGAACGCAAGGCGTTGCTCGTTGGACTAATTCTCTCGCACGCGCGCCTTGTCGCCTCGATGCACGGCTTCGCACCGGTTGTGTTGCTCGACGACGTTGCCGCCTTTCTCGATGCGGAGCGGCGCGCGGCATTGTTCGCGGCCCTCGAGAAGCTCGGCGCTCAGGTATTGGTCACCGGCGTCGACGAAAGCGCATTCGCAATGCTCGACGCGTCCGTGGCGCGCTTTCACGTTGCCTCCGGAGAAGCTCGCCGCAGCGCCTGAACGGCTTGGCGATCTGTCAAAAAACCGGTCTTGGAATCCGCATTTTCTGCACTTCGGCTCCGCGCGGCTTGGGTCCTCCGGTTCGTGTCGATTAAATCAATAAATCCAGATACTTATCGGCAGAGAAAACGCCGCTTCCGGACTATTTTTTCGCAGCTTTCGGCACCCCATATAGGGTAAAATCGGGCTCGAAACGCAGCCCCGAATCGCGACGGAAATCTCTGAAAATGGCCAAGGCCGCCGGCAGTAAAACCCCCGCCGAATACGGTGCGGATTCGATCCAGGTCCTCAAAGGTCTGGATGCGGTCCGCAAGCGTCCCGGCATGTATATCGGCGACACCGACGACGGCTCCGGCCTGCATCACATGGTCTATGAGGTCGTCGATAACGCGATCGACGAGGCGCTCGCGGGCCACGCGAACGAGGTTACGGCCTCATTGAACGCCGACGGCTCGGTGACGGTAACCGATAACGGCCGCGGTATCCCAACCGACATTCACAAAGACGAAGGCGTCTCCGCCGCCGAAGTCATCATGACCCAGCTGCACGCAGGCGGGAAATTCAACCAGGACTCCTACAAGGTCTCCGGCGGTCTGCACGGCGTCGGCGTTTCGGTCGTGAACGCGCTCTCCGAGTGGCTCGATCTCACGATCTGGCGCGGCGGCAAGGAACACTTCATGCGCTTCCGCCACGGCGACGCGGAAAAGCCGTTGAAGGTAACCGGCGACGCCAAAGGCAAGAAGGGCACCAAGGTCACGTTCCTGCCGAGCAAGCAAACCTTCTCGAAGATCGAATTCGATTTCGCCACGCTCGAACACCGCCTGCGCGAACTCGCCTTCCTGAATTCCGGCGTGCGTATCGTGCTCTCGGATTTGCGCGGACCCGAGCCGAGAGTCGAGGAAATGCGTTACGAAGGCGGCGTCGAAGCCTTCGTGAAATTCGTCGACCGCACCAAGCAATCGCTCATCCCGCAGCCGGTGATGATCAAGGCCGAGCAGAACGGCGTTGGCGTAGAATGCGCGATCTCGTGGAACGACAGCTATCACGAGGCGGTGCTCTGTTTCACGAACAACATCCCGCAGCGCGACCGCGGCACCCACTTCACGGGCTTCGCAGCGGCGCTGACGCGTCAAGTGATCAATTACGCCGAAACCTCCGGCATCGCGAAAAAGGAAAAAATCACGCTCTCCGGCGAAGATTGCCGCGAAGGGTTGACGGCGGTGCTTTCCGTCAAAGTGCCCGATCCGAAATTCTCCTCGCAGACCAAGGACAAGCTTGTTTCTTCGGAAGTCCGCCCGATCGTGGAAACGATCGTGAGCGACGCGCTGCAGGAGTGGCTGGAGAAGCGCCCGCAGGAAGCCAAAGCTGTGGTCGGCAAGGTCGTCGAAGCGGCAAGCGCGCGTGAAGCCGCGCGCAAGGCGCGCGAACTTACGCGCCGCAAGGGTGCGCTCGATATGGCCTCGCTTCCCGGCAAACTTGCCGACTGTCAGGAGCGCGACCCGGCAAAATCCGAGCTTTTTATCGTCGAGGGCGATTCCGCGGGCGGCAGCGCCAAGCAGGGCCGCGACCGCTCGTTCCAGGCGGTGCTGCCGCTGCGCGGCAAGATTCTCAACGTCGAGCGCACGCGTCTCGACAAGATGCTGACCTCCGAACAGATCGGCACGCTGATCACGGCACTCGGCACCGGCATCGGCCGCGAGGACTTCGACGTCTCGAAGCTGCGCTATCACAAGATCATCATCATGACGGACGCCGATGTCGACGGCGCGCATATCCGCACGCTGCTCTTGACGTTCTTCTTCCGCCAGATGCCGGAATTGATCGAGAACGGGCATCTCTATATCGCGCAGCCGCCGCTTTATAAGGTGATGAAGGGCAAGTCCGAGCAGTATCTGAAGAACGAGCGCGCGCTTGACGATTACCTGATTCAGGGCGGCCTCGAAGAAGGCGTGTTGAAGCTTGCAAACGGGCAGGAGCGCGCACGCGCCGATCTCGCTTCCATCGTCGAGCAGGCACAGCAGGCGCGGGCGGTGCTGCGCGGCCTGCATCCGCGCTACGACCGCCGCGTGGTCGAGCAGATTGCGATCGCCGGTGCGCTGTCGACGGAAGTGCTCGCAGACAGCAAGAGCGCGAGCCAGGCGGCGGCTTATGTTGCGAAGCGCCTCGATTCGCTTTCGGAGGAAACCGAACGCGGCTGGGAAGGCACGTCCGACGAGTCCGGCTTCAAGTTCACGCGCACGCTGCGCGGCGTGAAGGAAGTCGTGAATGTCGATCAGGCGTTTCTGAATTCGCTGGATGCGCGCAAACTCGACCAGATGGCCGCGTATTTGCAGGAAATCTACGCCAAGCCCGCAAGGCTCGTGCGCAAGGACGACGAAGTGACGGTGTTCGGACCCGTCGGCCTTTACGAAGCCGCGGTCGCGACCGGCCGCAAGGGTCTCTCGCTTCAGCGCTACAAAGGTCTCGGCGAGATGAATCCCGAACAGCTTTGGGAAACCACGCTCGACATCAACGCGCGCTCGCTGCTGCAGGTAAAAGTGAAAGAGGTCGACGAGGCCGGCGAGCTGTTCAACAAGCTGATGGGCGACGAAGTCGAGCCGCGCCGCGTCTTCATTCAGGACAACGCGCTGACCGCGAACGTCGATATCTGACGCCGAAGGCGTCATGGCCGGGCTCGTCCCGGCGATCTCGATTTCAAAAAGCAGTGCTTTCCTAAGCGAGATGCCCGCGACAAGCGCGGGCATGACGAATTGTCAGCGTCCCGGCAGCACGATCATCGTGCGCGTCTTCGGCAGCATCTCGCGCGACATCACGATCGTCGCCGAAGGGTGGCGCTGCACCTCGTAGATCTGCCCCATCTTGTCGAGAAAGCGCGTGAGCGTGCCTTCGCCGAAGATATGCATCGGGATCGCGGCCGGCGCATCGATCTGCTTCAAGACTTCCACCATGCCGTCGGTATTCAGCGTGAACGAGCCGTCCACCGGCACCATCACCACGTCGATGCGGCCGAGCGCATCGAGATGCGCGGGCGTGAGCGTATGGTGCAAGTGACCTAAATGGGCGATGCAAAGCCCCGCGATCTCGACTTCGTGCCGCGCCGGTTTGCCGGGTTCGCCCCAGCCGCGCAGCACGAACTTGATCCCCGGATCGGGGTAATCGGTGTAATGCGTCGAGTGCGCGCGGTTCATGGTCGCGACTTCGGGGATCACCGCCGGCCGCACATAGTCGTTGTAGTCGGTCGCGATCCTGATGCCGGCCGCGCTCTCGATCAGAAACGTCGAGTGGCCGACGAAGGTGATGTTGACGGCGGTCTCGGCTTTCTTCTGCGCGAGCCGCAGCGAAACTTTCTGGATCGGAGAAGGCAGCGCGGAAACGAGCCGGGGACAGCGGTCGTTTGCCTGCGCGGCGGCAGCGTTCGGGATGCCGAGCAGTAGGATCGCGCTCAGCGCGGCAAGGCAGCCATTCCGGAAGCAATGACGCTCGTTCGCGGCCATTCCGGCATGATAAGCTGAACCCGCAATAGATTACGAGGCAGGAATTATGGCGCTGTCGCCGGAAGAGTTGGAGCGCTACGCACGCCACATCGTGCTCCGCGAAGTCGGCGGGCAAGGGCAGGCGAAGCTTCGCGCCGCCCGCGTGCTCGTGATCGGCGCAGGCGGCATCGGCTCGCCCGCGCTCTTGTATCTCGCCGCCGCGGGTGTCGGCACACTCGGCATCGTGGACGACGACAAGGTATCGCTGTCGAACTTGCAACGGCAGGTGATCCACGCGACCTCGCATGTCGGCCGCCCGAAGACGGAAAGCGCTTCGCTCGCCATCTCAAAGCTGAACCCGCATGTGAATGTGGAAGTTCATGAGTTGCGGCTCGACGCCGGCAACGCCTCTCGCATCATCAAGAGTTACGACGTGGTGCTCGACGGCTCGGACAACTTCGTGACCCGCTATCTCGTCTCCGATACTTGCTATCACCAGAAGAAGCCGCTCATCACCGCCGCCCTCGGCACCTTCGATGCGACGTTGACCACGATCCGCGCGCACGAGCAGGGCAAGGACGGGACGCCGAACCCGACCTATCGCTGTCTGTTTCCCGAGCCTCCGCCTGCGGGCACCGTGCCGGCCTGCGAGGAAGCGGGAATTCTCGGTGCGATCGCCGGCGTCGCCGGCACGCTCGCGGCAGTCGAACTGCTGCGTGCGATCGTCGGTTTCGGCGAAAGCCTGGTCGGAAAGCTTTTGATGATCGATATGCGCAGCATGCGGTTCGAGACCTTGCGCTACGAATGGAATCCGGAAAATCCACTGTCCGGAAAGACGGCCGCTGCAAACCCGTCGCAGATTGCCGTTTCATGAAACGCTATTCGTTCCGGCAAGTCGATGTATTCGCGAGCGCACCTTACAAAGGCAATCCTCTGGCGGTCGTGCTCGACGCCGACGGCGTGACCGATGCGCAGATGGCGACGCTCGGCAACTGGACGAATTTGAGCGAGACGACGTTTCTGCTGAAGCCGGCGGCACCTGACGCCGACTATCGTCTGCGCATTTTCACGCCGCAGCAGGAATTGCCTTTCGCCGGACATCCGACACTCGGCAGTTGTCACGTCTGGTTGTCGGCCGGGAACAAACCCAAAGGCGAGCTCATCGTGCAGGAATGCGGCGCTGGTCTCGTGAAGATCAAGCGCGACGGCGAGCGGCTGGCGTTTGCAGCGCCCGCGTTGCGCAGAAGCGGCGAGGTCGAAGAAGCGCTCGTCGAGAAAATAGCCAAAGGCTTGAAAATCCCGCGCGGTGCGATCAAGGCCACGCAGTGGTGCGACAACGGTCCCGGCTGGGTCGCGGTAATGCTCGGCGGTCGTGCCGAAGTGCTCGCGCTGCAACCCGATTATCCCGCGCTCGGCGATCTGAAACTCGGCGTCGCCGGCCCGTGGGATAAGTCGCGCGACGGCGGTGATGCGCAATTCGAAGTCCGCGCATTTGTTTGCCCCGGCGGCTACGAAGATCCGGTCACCGGAAGCCTGAATGCGAGCGTCGCGCAATGGCTGATCGGAAAGGGCATCGCACCGGAAAGCTATGTCGCGAGCCAGGGCACGGCGCTCGGCCGCGCGGGGCGAGTCTATGTTTCTCGTGAAGGGAACGACATCTGGATCGGCGGCAGGACGATTCCGTGCATCGAGGGCACGGTGGAAATCTGAATTATTCCGCCTTGTGGCAAACCGCTTCCAGCCGGTTTCCGTCCGGATCGATCAGGAACGCCGCGAAATAATGTTCGTGATAGCCGCGCGGCCCCGGCGCGCCGTAGTCCATGCCGCCTGCCGCAAGACCGTCGCGATGAAAAGCGATCACGGCATCGCGAGACGGCGCACGGAACGCCCAGTGGCGGCGCGATTCCGAGCGCTTCGGCAAACCGCCGCGGATGGAAATGTAACAACGCTCCGGGTGTTCGGCGGAGGAGCGCAATCCGTAACCGATACGCTCACTATCGCGCACGACCTTCGGATAACCGAGTGCCCCCATGATCGCGTCGTAAAATTTCTCGGGGCGGTTCAGATCGCCGGCAATGATGGAAACGTGGTCGATCACTTGAGATCGATCACAACATGGACGGCAGCACGCGGTCCGGCGGGCGGTGGCCGTCCATGAAGGTCTTGATGTTGACGATGACCTTCTCGCCCATATCGACGCGGCCTTCGATCGTGGACGACGCCATGTGGGGAAGCAGCACGACCTTGTGGTTGCGCGCGAGCTTCAAAAGTTTCGGGTTCACCGCGGGCTCCTCCTCGAACACGTCGAGGCCCGCACCCGCTAGCTCGCCAACTTCGATCATGCGGGCGAGCGCGCCCTCGTCGATCACGTGGCCGCGCGCGGTATTCACGATGTAGGCGTCGGGCTTCAGGAGCTTCAGCCGCCGCGCCGACAGGAGATGATAGGTCGCCGGCGTATGCGGGCAGTTGACCGATACGATGTTCATGCGCGCTAACATCTGGTCGAGGCTTTCCCAGTACGTCGCCTCTAATTCTTCCTCGAGATCGGCCGCGACCTTGCGGCGATTGTGATAGTGAATTTGCAGACCGAACGCTTTCGCGCGCTTGGCGACGGCCGAGCCGATGCGGCCCATGCCGATAATGCCGAGGCGTTTTCCCGCCATGCGATGCCCGAGCATCCAGGTCGGCGACCAGCCGCCCCACTCGCTGTCGTTGGTAAGGAGCTGGGAGCCTTCCGCGATCCGGCGCGGCACCGCGAGGATCAGCGCCATCGTGAGATCCGCGACGTCCTCGGTCAGCACGCCCGGCGTGTTGGTGACCGTGATCCCCCGCGCCAGCGCGCTCGCCACGTCGATATGATCGACGCCGTTGCCGAAATTCGCGATCAGCTTGAGGCTGGGGCCCGCCTGCGCGAGCACGCCGTTGTCGATGCGGTCGGTGATGGTCGGCACGAGCACGTCCGCCATCTTCACGGCTTCGGCGAGTTCGGTCTGGCTCATGGCGCGGTCTTCGACATTCAGGCGTGCGTCGAACAATTCGCGCATCCTCGTCTCGACCATATCGGGAAGGCGCCTTGTCACGACGACGAGCGGCTTCTTCTTCGGCATCGCTCTGTTCCCGTAAGCCCTTCAGCGACAACAACATGGCCGGACTTACCCGGCCGGTTCCCGATTTGTCTAGCAGAGAGGTTTTGGAAACTCAAAGCACGTAGAGATCGCGTGCGCCGCTATTGACATCGCGGGCCTGCGACGATTTTTTGGCCCTCGGGGGACGTGAACGCTTTCGGAACTGGAATGATCAAGGCTCTTCGCGTCCTTATCGCCGCTGTAGTTCTCCTCGTGCCCGCTTTTGCGTCGGCGCAACAGCAGAACAAATTACCCGTGCCGCGCTTCGTCAGCCTGCGCTCAGACAAGGTGCATGTCCGTATCGGACCGAGCCAGAACCACGAAGTCCGCTGGACCTTCGCGAAGGCCGGTTTGCCGGTCGAGATCATCGCCGAGTTCGAGAACTGGCGGCGCATCCGCGATTCCGACGGCGCCGACGGCTGGGTGCATCAGGCGATGTTGTCGGGCCGCAGGACGGCGGTCATCCGCTCGAACACCAGCGCCAAAACGATTCCGGTCTATGAGCGCGCGAACGGCGAAGGCAGCCTGATCGCCGAACTGCAGCCAGGAGTAATCGCGAACGTGCGGAATTGCGCGAAAGGCTGGTGCCGGATTTCCGGCGAGCGTTTCGACGGCTTCATCCTGCAGACGCTCCTTTGGGGCGTCTATCCGGACGAACTGATCGAGTAAGAGGCTTACGACTGCTGCTTGCGGCGCAGGCGAACCACGACATCGACGCGGGCGACTTCGAAGCCTTCCGGCGGCGTCGGCATGCGATCGACCATCACTTCCGCACCGGGAATGTCTAAGAGCTCGTTCTGGCCTTCGACATAGAAGTGGTGGTGATCGGAAGCGTTGGTGTCGAAATAGGTTTTCGAACCATCGACCGCGACTTCGCGCAAGAGGTTCGCTTCGGTGAACTGGTGCAGCGTGTTGTAGACGGTGGCCAGCGAGACCGGAAAACGCGCGCGCAGCGCTTCTTCGTGGAGCGATTCCGCCGTGATGTGACGGTCGCCCTTGGCAAACATCAGCCAGCCGAGTGCGAGGCGCTGACGGGTCGGACGCAGACCGACTTCGCGCAGCATTTCGCGGACATCGTGGAACGGGCAACCCGTGCGGCGGCCAGCCGGCTGCTCGACGCGCAGACGCTCGACCGGCAATTCGAGGTCGTCTTCCTCGAATACCGGGCGAAGGGTGGTTTCGTTCGTGGACTGGGCCATCTCAACTACCGTTACAAAATCGTATTGGGTGTAACCAAGATGGCTTGCGCGGGAAAGCAGGCTTTCCGCGCTGGCGATTGGTCATGCACTATAATACGCCGTGCCGTCCGGCCGCGCAATAATCCTAAAAAGCCATTTCATCCTAGGGGGTTAACTGCGGCGTCGGCCAGCCTTCCGCTGGCCGTTTGCCTTTGCTACGGAGATCAAGGGATAAGGGGCGGAAACGGACCGAGGGAAAATGACAGAGCGGCGCCAAAGCTTCGCCTATGAAGATCTGCTTGCCTGCGGGCGCGGAGAAATGTTCGGCGCCGGCAATGCGCAGCTTCCGCTCCCGCCGATGCTGATGTTCGATCGCATCACCGAAATTTCCGAGACCGGCGGCGACAACGGCAAAGGCTATGTCCGCGCCGAGCTCGATGTGAAGCCGGATCTTTGGTTTTTTCAGTGCCACTTCAAGGGCGATCCGGTGATGCCGGGCTGTCTCGGCCTCGACGGGCTGTGGCAGCTCGTCGGGTTTTTTCTCGGCTGGGTCGGCGCGGAAGGCCGCGGCCGTGCGCTCGGCGTCGGCGAAGTGAAACTTACCGGCCAGATCGTGCCGGCCGTGAAAAAGCTGACCTATGGCGTCGAATTCAAGCGCGTCATGCGCTCCAAACTGGTGCTCGGTATCGCCGACGGCTGGCTCAACGCGGACGGCGAAGTCGTCTATCGCGTGAGCGATATGAAGGTCGGCTTGTTCAAGGACGCAATGCCGGCCGGCGCCTGACATTTGCGCGAAACTTCGCGCAGGGAAAATATGAGGGACAAGATGCGGCGCGTCGTCGTAACCGGAATGGGCATCGTTTCGTCTATTGGTAACAACACCCAGGAAGTGCTGGCTTCGCTCCGCGAAGCGAAAAGCGGTATTTCCTTTTCCGAGGATCAGTCGAAGCTCGGCTTCCGGAGCCAGGTCGCGGGCGCGCCGACGCTTGATCCGTCCGCCATCGTCGACCGGCGCGCGATGCGCTTCCACGGCGGCGGCACCGCCTGGAACCATGTCGCGATGGATCAGGCGATCCGCGACGCAAATCTCGAAGAAAGCGACATCTCGAACCCGAAGACCGGCATCATCATGGGCTCCGGCGGGCCTTCGACGCGCACCATCGTCGAATCTGCGCTGGTCACGAAAGAAAAAGGCCCGAAGCGGGTCGGCCCCTTCGCCGTGCCCAAGGCGATGTGCTCGACCGCCTCGGCGACACTCGCGACCTGGTTCAAGATCAAGGGCATCAGCTATTCGATCTCTTCGGCTTGCGCGACCTCGAATCATTGCGTCGGCAACGCCTACGAGCTCATTCAAAACGGCAAACAGGACATCATCTTCGCCGGCGGTTGCGAAGAACTCGACTGGACTTTGACTGTGCTGTTCGATGCGATGGGAGCGTTGTCGTCGAAGTACAACGACACGCCCGCTACCGCGTCACGGGCCTATGACGTGAACCGCGACGGCTTTGTGATTTCCGCAGGCGCCGGCGTCTTGGTGCTGGAAGAACTGGAACATGCCAAGGCGCGCGGCGCGAAGATTTATGCCGAGATCGCCGGCTATGGCGCGACCTCCGACGGCGTGGATATGGTCGCGCCTTCCGGCGAAGGCGCGGTGCGCTGCATGCGTATGGCGTTAAGCACGGTGAAATCCAAGATCGACTACATCAATCCGCATGCCACCGCGACGCCGGTCGGCGATCTCAAGGAAATGGAAGCGATCCGCGAGGTTTTCGGCGCCGGCGACAAATGCCCGCCGATCTCTGCGACCAAGTCGTTGACCGGGCATTCGCAAGGCGCGACCGGCGTGCACGAATCGATCTATTCGCTCTTGATGATGAACAACAGCTTCATCTGCGAAAGCGCCAATATTACCGAACTCGATCCGGCTTTCGCCGACATGCCGATTGTCCGCAAACGTCAGGACAATGTGAACCTGAACTGCGTGCTGTCGAATTCGTTCGGCTTCGGTGGCACCAATGCCACCCTCGTTTTCAAAAAACTGGATGCGTAAAGAGTTTTAGAATGCAGGGACTGATGCAAGGTAAGCGCGGCGTCATCATGGGCGTCGCCAACGATCACTCGATCGCCTGGGGAATCGCGCAGGCGATCGCGAAACAGGGCGCGGAAATCGCCTTCACCTATCAGGGCGACGCGCTGGAGCGCCGGGTGCGCCCGCTCGCCGAATCGATCGGCTCCAAACTTGTGCTTCCCTGCGACGTCGAGGACATCAAGACCGTCGACGCGGTATTTGCCGAGTTGAAGAAGCAGTGGAGCGCCATCGACTTCTACGTTCACGCCATCGGCTTCTCCGACAAGAACGAGTTGAAGGGGCGCTTCGCCGACACCACGCGCGAGAACTTCCAGCGCACCATGGTGATTTCGGCGTTTTCTTTCGCGGAAGGCGCAAAGCGCGCGGCCGAGCTGATGCCGAACGGCGGCGCGATGCTGACGCTCACCTATAACGGCGGCGATCGCGCCATGCCCAACTACAACGTGATGGGCCTGGCAAAAGCGGCGTTAGAGGCAAGCGTGCGCTATCTCGCGGTGGATTTTGGGCATCAGAAAATCCGTGTGAACGCGATTTCCGCAGGCCCCATTCGCACGCTGGCGGGTGCCGGCATCGGCGACGCGCGTGCGATGTTCGCATTCCAGCAGCGCCACTCGCCGCTCGGCCGGGGCGTCACGCTCGAAGAACTCGGCGGCGCGGGGCTCTATCTGCTCTCGGATTTGTCCGGGGGCGTGACCGGCGAAATCCATTTTGTCGATTCGGGTTACAACGTGATCGCGATGCCGGATCCGGAAGTGCTTCGTCAGGAAGCCGCCGGTAATTCCGCGAAAGCCGCGGAGTAAGAGGATGCGCGGTCTGCGTGCCCTGCTCGCAACTGCCGCGCTTCTCTCTTTCGCGGGTGCCGCGCAGGCACAGGAAACCGTTTCCTATTACGGTTTCTCGTTTCCGCTGAAGATCGGTGCGCTGACGCGCGGCGAGGTCACGGACTTCGAGAAGAGCAGTCCCGGCGTCGGCTACGGCATCCGCTATGCGGCGGAAGGGGTTCGCGTCGATATCTTCGTCTACGATCTCGGCAAGCGCTCGATCAGCTGGGACGTTTTCTCTGCCGACCAGAGGGAAGAATTCCAGGCCTCGATTGCGGCGGTGCATCGCGCAAAGCAGCGCGGGCTGTACCGGGACGTGAAAGAGGGACAGGAGTTCGAAACGCCGGCCGTCAAAAACCCGTTCTTCCGCTGCAAGGTGCTGGTGATCGACCGCGGCGAGGGCAAGGTCGAAGACAGCGTGCTTTGCTTGGGCGCGCAGAACGACAAGTTCTTCAAGACGCGGATCGCGTTTATCCCGCAAGGCCCGAACGTTTTGGAACGCGCCGACAAGCTCATGCGCGAGATCGGCCGCGCGGCGAAGTTCTAGCGTCCGCCGGCGAGTTCTTCGACTTTCTCCCGCGCGTCAATGCAATAATAGCCCGCGTGGCGGCTGATGATCTTGTCGCGAGCCCACTTATTGAGAATCCGGCTTGCATTCTCGCGTGCAATTCCTGCCATCGCAGCAATATCGCCCTGTTCGATTTTCTGCCGGATCAGCCTGCGGCCGTCGGTGACATCTTCGCCGAATGCCTCGGCAAGCTCGAGCAACGCGTAAGCGACGCGGCCCTCGAGCGAGAGAAAGCTCCACGCGACCGCAACGTCGTTCATTTCGCGGACGCGCTGCGCAAGCAGCGTTGCGACATGGCGATAGAGTTCGGGATGGGAATCCGCGAAAGCGAGAAACGCGGCCCGGCTGATGAAGGACAACTCAGCGTCGCGGACGGCGTAGACCGCGGTCGAGCGCGGCGCGCCGTCAATCATCGAAAGCTCGCCGACGATCGCGCCGGGGCCCAGCACATCGAGGATGCGTTCGCCGCCGTCCTCGGAGAGGATGCTCAGTTTTAAAAGCCCGCTTTCGATCCGGTAGCAGCCGTTGCCTTCGTCACCCGCGTTGAAGAGAAGCTCGTCCGTGGAAAGCTTTATGCGTGCTGCTCTCGCGAATAACCCCGACGACAGGGCGCCGGGAAGCGCCGTTACGAACTGGTTGTTTCGCCGGAATTGCCCGCGCTTTTCTTCCATGGCGGGAAATAAGCCGCGCGCAGGACCAAAAAGCAATCCGCCCGGCTTTCGCCGGGCGGGTTCTGTCGGAGGTCAGCCGAAGAACTTGCTTAGAAGCAGACGTAGACCTTGTGGCCCCAGTGGTTCAAGCGCCAGCCGCAGTTGTTGTGGTAGCCATAGTAGGCCAGCGGCGCGACGGTATGGAAACCGTAGTAGTGCTTGTTCCAGTGATGCTTGTGTTTCCAACCGGCTTCCGCAGAAGTGCTACCCGCAGCCGAAAGGCCGGCAACAGCGAGAGCGATCGCAGCAACCGCACCGGTCACGATTTTCTTCGTATTGGTCATTTCTCTTCTCCATCAGTTCGAAGCGACAATCGCTTCGTTGACGGGAGCAATGTAGAAAACCGCACTTGAACGGCGTGTGATGGCCAACACTAATCGCGTGATTTTCGATCACAGAACGGTGAATGAACATCTGTTCAAGGTGCTGAAAAATAAAGGAAATTTGGTGGATGATGAATCCGCTCTTTGTGATCTGTGCGTTGTCTGAACGCCTATTCAGCCGGGCAGTCAGTAAACAGGCCTGGAAAACCCTTGAAAGACGCGCTTGCGATGGGGCGCTTTCGTTGCCCGTGCCGCACGATGATGTAAGCATCGCCGCCTCCTCAACACTGATTCCGGATATTTCAGATGAAACGAGAACTCGGGGCGGAATTCATTGGTACATTTGCGTTAGTCACGGCCGTCTGTGGCGCAGCACTTTTCTCAGCGCCGAGCGCGGGTTTGATCGCTGTCGCATTCGCGGCCGGCTTGTCGGTCCTCGCAATGGCCTATGCGGTAGGATCGATTTCAGGTGGTCATTTCAATCCCGCGGTGACTGCGGGCTTGGTCGTCGCCGGGCGCTTCGACGCCGGCAAGGCGGTGTCCTATATGATCGCCCAAGTGCTTGGCGGCATCGCCGCGGCGGCGGTGTTTTACTGCATCCTGTCAGGGGCGCCCGCCGGCAAATGGAATAACTTCATCGCGATCTCCAACACCTTCGGCGGCACGGGCTTTCCGCTGCTGCCGGTAGCCCTGATCGAAATAGTCATCACGGCGCTGTTTGTGCTGGTCATCGTGAGCGTAACCTCGCCGCGTGCGCCGGCGGGCTTTGCGCCGATCGCCATCGGCCTTGCGCTCGTCCTGTTTCATCTCGTTGCGATCCCCGTGAGCAACGCCTCCTTGAACCCCGCGCGCTCGACCGCGACCGCCGTGTTCGGCGGAGGCGTAGCGCTGCAATCGCTGTGGCTCTTTTGGGTTGCGCCGATCATCGGTGGTTTGATCGGCGGCTGGGTCGCGAAGTGGCTGCAAGCCGAAAGCCGGCCCACCAGTTCGGGCCGCAAGAGAAAATAAAAAACAAATAAAAAAGGGCGGCTGGATCAGCCGCCCTTCGCATTTCTTATCGAGCAGAACTTACTCCGCTGCAGGCTCCTGCGCCGGCTGCTGCTTGTTCTTGTGCTCGATGTCTTCGCCAGTCTGTTGGTCCACGGCCTTCATCGAGAGACGAACCTTGCCGCGTTCGTCGACGCCCAAGAGCTTCACCTTGACCATGTCGCCTTCTTTGACGACGTCGGAGGGCTTGTTCACGCGGTGCGCCGCAAGCTGGCTGACGTGCACGAGGCCGTCTTTGGCGCCGTAGAAATTTACGAAGGCGCCGAAGTCGACGACTTTCACGACCTTGCCGTCATAGATCGTGCCGACTTCCGGCTCGGAGGTCAGCGACTTGATCCACTTGATCGCGGCTTCGATCGATTCGCCCTTGGCGGAGGCGACCTTCACCGTGCCGTCGTCCTCGACGTTGATCTTGGCGCCGGTCTTTTCGACGATCTCGCGGATCACCTTGCCGCCGGTACCGATCACGTCGCGGATCTTGTCGACCGGGATCTTGATCACCTCGATACGCGGCGCGTGTTCGCCGAGCTGCGGACGCGCGGCAGTCAGCGACTTAGCCATCTCGCCGAGGATGTGCAGACGGCCGTCCTTCGCCTGGCGAAGCGCGACCTGCATGATTTCTTCGGTGATGCCCGCGATCTTGATGTCCATCTGCAGCGCGGTGACGCCGTTTTCGGTGCCGGCGACCTTGAAGTCCATGTCGCCGAGATGATCTTCGTCGCCGAGAATGTCGGAGAGCACCGCGTATTTCTTGCCCTCGAGAATGAGACCCATCGCGATGCCAGCGACCGGCGCGCGCAGCGGTACGCCGGCGTCCATCAGGCAGAGCGAAGTGCCGCAAACGGTCGCCATCGAGGACGAGCCGTTCGATTCCAGAATCTCCGACACCACGCGGATCGTGTAGGGAAACTCCGTTGCCGGCGGCAGCATCGGATGCACCGCGCGCCAGGCGAGCTTGCCGTGGCCGACTTCGCGGCGGCCGGGCGAGCCCATGCGGCCCGCTTCGCCGACCGAGAACGGCGGGAAGTTGTAGTGCAGGAGGAAGTTCTCCTTGTACGTACCCGGCAGCGCGTCGATCCACTGTTCGTCTTCGGCGGTGCCCAGCGTCGCAATGCAAAGCGCTTGCGTCTCGCCGCGCGTGAACAGCGCGGAGCCGTGCGTGCGGGGAAGCACGCCGACGAGCGCCTCGATCGGGCGGACGGTCTTCACGTCGCGGCCGTCGATCCGCTTGCCGGTATCGAGGATCGAATTGCGAACGATGTCCGATTCGATTTCCTTCAGTACTTCGCCGACGAGCGAAGCAGACGGCGCATCCGGATTGGTGCCGTCGCCGGCCACCGCTTCCTTCGCCTTCTTCTTCGCGGCGCCGACCGCTTCATAGCGGTCCTGCTTGATCTTGTTGCCGTAGGCGGTGCGAAGATCGGCTTCGGCGAGGCCCTTGAGCTTGCTCTTCAGCGCGGAGTTGTCGGGCGCGTTCACTTCACGCGGCTCCTTCGCGGCTTTTTCCGCGAGGCGGATGATCGCCTGGATCACCGGCTGGAAGTGCTTGTGGCCGAACATGACCGAGCCGAGCATGATCTCTTCGGAAAGCTCTTTGGCCTCCGATTCCACCATCAAGACGGCGTCCTTGGTGCCGGCGACGACGAGATCGAGCTGGCTGTCCTTCATCTCTTCGAGGGACGGGTTCAGGACGTATTCGCCGTTGATAAAGGCGACGCGTGCGCCGCCGATCGGGCCCATGAACGGTGCGCCGGAGATCGTGAGGGCGGCGGAAGACGCCACCATCGCAAGCACGTCCGGATCGTTTTCCATGTCGTGCGAGAGCACGTGAATCACGACCTGCGTTTCGCAACGCCAGCCGTCAGCGAACAGCGGGCGGATCGGACGGTCGATCAGGCGCGAGATCAGCGTCTCGCGTTCGGTCGGACGGCCTTCGCGCTTGAAGTAGCCGCCCGGAATGCGGCCGGCGGCGTAGAATTTTTCGATGAAGTGAACCGAAAGCGGCAGGAAATCGATGCCCGCTCTCGGCTCTTTCGCCGCGACCACGGTCGCGAGCAGTTGGGTGTCGCCGTAGGTGGCGAGGATCGCGCCGTCAGCCTGGCGCGCCATGTGACCGGTCTCGAGGACGAGCTTGCGTCCGCCCCAGTCGAGTTCTTCACGATGTATTTCGAACATTTCTCTTTCCCATCATCGGTCGGCGGGCGGGAAAGTCATGGTCAAGATAACGAGGCGCTCTTCCGCGCGAGCGGCGCGAAAGTGGAAAGAGCGTCTGGCAATCCTGCCATGACTTGTCCTTGGTCCGTCGGTTTTGCGGCGGCGAATTCCGCCGCTCCATACTCGGCCATCCGCGCGGGACCATTCCCGCGCGCGGCCGTCACAGTCCGCGTTAACGGCGGATGTTGAGCTTCTCGATGAGCGCCTTGTAACGCGCTTCATCTTTTTTCTTCAGGAAGTCCAAAAGCGAACGGCGGTGCGAGACCAGCTTCAGAAGACCGCGGCGCGAATGGTTGTCCTTCACGTGGGTCTTGAAATGCTCGGTCAGGTTCGCGATGCGCTCCGAGAGGATCGCAACCTGCACTTCCGGCGAGCCGGTGTCGTTCTTCTTGACGGCATTGTCTTTGATGAGCGCTTGTTTGCGCTCGGCAGTGATCGACATCGGGTGCTCCTTTTGTCTGGAGTTGGAAACGCGGCCGGGCCGGGATGTCGTCCAGCGGGGTCGCAACGAAACGCTCAGGCCGGGCCTGAACGCGCGCGGAATATAGCCAAATGCCCCTCGAAAGCGAGGAAAAACCTCGCATCCCGGAATCTGAGCTAAGTCCTTATCGGGGAAGGTTAAAAATGCGCCGGGGGTGCAGCGCCCCGGCCTCCATTTCGGCGAGCGCCACAAGATTACCTGAAACCGAAACCGACACGGGGCCCTCGAAAACAGGCGCATCCCGGCCGCGCAGGAACACGCTCTGGCCTTGCGCGAGCCGCTGGGCGTCGGGCTCCGAGACCTTCACGGCGGGGAGCGACTGAAGACCGGCGGCGACGGGTTGCAGGAGCGCATGAAGCGCGGCCTCGTCTGCGGCGGCCTGCTCGAGCTGCATGAGGTTGACGGTGCCTTCCTCTGCGAAGTCGCCGACCCGCATGCGGCGAAGCCGGCTTACATGACCGAGACAGCCGAGCTTGCGGCCGATGTCGCGGGCGAGCGAACGCACATAGGTGCCCTTGCCGCATTCGACTTCGAATTCGGCGTGATCGGCGTCAGGCGTTTCGATCAGCGAGAAAGATTCGATTTCGATCTCGCGCGGCGCAAGCTCGACGGTTTCGCCGCCGCGCGCGAGATCGTAGGCACGCTCGCCGCCGACTTTCAGCGCCGAGAATTGCGGCGGCGTTTGCAGAATGGTGCCGGTGAAGGCGGGGAGCAGCGCGTCGACATCCTCGCGCGAAGGGCGGCTCGAAGAGCGCGCGGTTTCCTTTCCTTCGGCGTCGTCGGTATCGGTCTCGATCCCGAAGCGAACCGTGAAGCGATAAATCTTCCGGCCGTCCTGCACGAACGGCACCGTCTTGGTCGCCTCTCCAAGCGCGATCGGCAAGACGCCGGAAGCGAGCGGATCGAGTGTCCCGGCGTGTCCTGCTTTCTTCGCCTTGAAGATGCGGCGCACAGCGGCGACCGCGGTGGTCGAAGTCATACCAATAGGCTTGTCGAGTACGGCCCAGCCGTTCACGTCGCGTTTCTCGCGCTTCGGCGGGTTCATTCGCCGTCCTCGCGCTTCAGGTCGCGCTGGATTTCGGGGCGCTTCAGGAGCTTGTCGATCTGCTCGGCGCGGTCGAAACGCTCGTCGATGCGGAAATGCAGATCGGGCGCGAACTTCGCCTGGATTTTCTTCGCGATCACGCCGCGCATGTATTTCTTGTTGCGGTTGAGCGCATCCAGCACCGCGCGCTCGTCCTTGCCGCCCAAGGGCATCACGTAAGCGGTGGCGTGCCGGAGATCCGGCGTCATCGAAACTTCGGGAATGGTGATCACATGCGTTTCCAGCACCGGATCGTGCACCTCGCCGCGCGAAAACATTTCCGCGAGCGCATGGCGCACGAGTTCGCCCATGCGCAGCATGCGTTGCGAGGGGGCCTTTTCGTTCGAAGATTTGTTCTTTGACATGAAATCAAAACGCCCGCCCGGAATCGGACCGGAGCGGGCGCCTAAGCTAGATTAAAGAGCGCGGGCGATAGTCTCGACGCGATAGCACTCGATCACGTCGCCCTTGCGCATGTCCTGGTAGCCCTCGAACGACATGCCGCACTCCTGGCCGGCAACGACGGAGTTCGCATCGTCCTTGAAGCGCTTCAGCGTCGAGAGCTTGCCTTCGTGGATCACGACCTTGTCGCGGATCAGGCGCACATTCGCGCCGCGCTCGACGCGGCCGTCGGTGACGCGGCAGCCGGCGATCTTGCCGACCTTGGAAACCGCGAAGACCTCGAGCACTTCGGCGTTGCCGAGCATGGTCTCGCGCAATTCCGGCGCGAGCAGACCCGACATCGCGGCTTTCACGTCGTCCACGAGATTGTAGATAATGTTGTAATAGCGGATTTCGACGCCCGCCTGTTCGGCCGCGGTCGCCGCTTCTTTATGTGCGCGAACGTTGAAGCCGATGATGGCGGCGTTCGATGAGGCAGCGAGCGTCACATCGGATTCGGTGATGCCGCCGACGCCAGCGAGTAGAATGCGGGCCTTGACCTCTTCCGTGCCCAGTTTTTCGAGCGCGCCCGCGATCGCTTCGACCGAGCCTTGCACGTCGCCCTTAATCAGCAGCGGAAATTCCGCGGCGCCAGCGGTCTTGAGCTGGGTCATCATCTGCTCAAGAGAACCGCGCACGTTGGAACTGCGCGCCGCCGCTTTATCGCGGCGCTCGTTTTTCCGGTAGTCCGCGATTTCGCGCGCGCGCGCTTCGGATTCGACGACCGCGAGACGGTCGCCCGCTTCCGGCGCGCCGTTGAAGCCGAGGATTTCGACCGGCGTCGATGGGCTGGCGCTCTTGAGCTGCTCGCCTTTGTCGGACACGAGCGCACGCACGCGGCCCCATTCGGCGCCGGCAAGCACGATGTCGCCGACATTCAAGGTGCCGCGCTGCACCAGCACGGTTGCGACCGTGCCGCGGCCCTTGTCGAGCTTGGCTTCGATAACGGTACCTTCGGCCGCGCGCTTCGGGTTCGCCTTGAGTTCGAGAATCTCCGACTGCAACCCGACGATCTCGAGCAACCTGTCGAGGTTCGTTTTCTTCGTCGCAGAAACTTCCACGTCGAGCACGTCGCCGCCCATCGATTCCACCTGCACTTCGTGCTGCAGGAGCTCGGTGCGAACGCGCTCGGCCTTGGCGTCGGGTTTGTCGATCTTGTTGATCGCGACGATCATCGGGACCTTCGCCGCTTTCGCGTGCTGGATCGCCTCGATGGTCTGCGGCTTCACGCCGTCATCGGCGGCGACGACGAGGATCACGATGTCGGTGACCTTCGCGCCGCGTGCGCGCATCGCGGTAAAGGCTGCGTGGCCCGGCGTATCGATGAAGGTGATCTTCGCGCCCGAAGGCGCCTGCACCTGATAGGCGCCGATATGCTGGGTGATGCCGCCGGCTTCGCCCGCGACCACGTTGGCTTGGCGGATTGAATCGAGCAGCGACGTCTTGCCGTGATCGACGTGACCCATGATGGTGACGACCGGCGGGCGCGGCTTGAGGTCTTCCGGCGCGTCCGGCGCGTCGAACAGACCTTCGACCACGTCGGCTGCGGCGACCCGCTTGACGGTGTGGCCCATTTCTTCGGCGATCAGTTGCGCGGTGTCGGCGTCGATGAGATCGGTCACCAGCTTCATCTGGCCCTGTTTCATCAAAAGCTTCACGACATCAACCGAGCGCTCGGCCATGCGGACCGCGAGTTCCTGAATTGTAATCGTCTCAGGCACCACGATTTCGCGGGAGACTTTTTCTTTCGGCTCGTCGCGGTGGCCGGTGATGCGCTGCGTGCGGCGGCGGAATGCGGCGTTAGAACGTTGGCGCTCTTCGCCGCTCGAAAGGGCATTCGTAAGCGTCAGGCGTCCGCGCTGTTTTACCTCGCCGGTACGCGCCGGACGCGGCGGTGCCGGAGCTTTCGCGCCGGGACGGCGCGGGCGGCCTTCTTCTTCCTCGTCGGCTACGACCGCGCGGCCGGCGCCGGGGCGCGCGGCAAGGCCTTCGTCGCCGAAACGTTTGCGCGCTTCGAGCTCAGCCTTCTTCTTGGTTTCTTCCTCGTGCGCGCGGCGTTTGTCTTCTTCGCTTTTACGCGCTTCGGCGGCCTCGCGGTCCGCCTTTTCGGTGGCTTCGCGGCTAGCGCGGCGCTTGCCTTCTTCGACGGCTTCGCGGCGTTCCTGCTCTTCGCGCTCGCGCGCGTCGATCAGCGCTTTGCCGCGTGCGTCGCGTTCTTCGTCGGTGAGCGTGCGCAACACCATGCCGCCCGACTTGGGCGCGGTGGAAGGCTTCGCCGTTGGCGCGGGAGCCGGTTTCTTTTCGGGTGCCGCAGGAGCGGCGGCGGCTTTACCTGCGCCGGCCGCTGCACCTGCTTTTGGAGCCGAGCGCGGCCCGCGCTTCACTTCGACGACGACGGTCTTCGAGCGGCCATGGCTGAAGCTTTGCCGCACGGTTCCGCTCTCCGAGCGCTTCAGGGAAAGCGTCTTCGAAGGTGCGCGCGTCTTTTCGCCAGGGTCTTTGGTATCGCTCATTCGTCTTCCAGTTCTTGGTTGCTCTTGCCCGGCACGTCGCCAAGGGCGATGTCGCCGTCACGCCAGCGCTTAAGTCTCAGGCTGCGTTCGAGAAAACCGCCGCTCGCCGGGCTCGCGAGCAGGGCAGCATGTACCACATTTGGCCGCCCAAGGGCCAAATCCAATTGGCTTCCGGTAAATAAGGTCAAAGAGGGTATTTTTGCACCCCCTTCGGCCTCGATTCGGCGCGAAAGCCCGTCCAGTTTGCGCTTTCCGTCGGCCGAACCGTCGGCCGAGTGATAAATCGCAATCGCTTTTCCGGCAACAATAGCGCTCTCGACCTTCGCGTTTCCGGTCACGATTCGTCCGGCCTTGTTCGCGAGCGACAGCGCTTCCAGCGCCGAGCGCTCGATCAGATGATCGACAAGTTCGAGGAGCCTTGCGTCCGCCTGCGCCTTGCCGCGGAAGGCGCGCGAAAATGCTTTCTGCTTGATCGCTTTTTCGAGGGCCTCGCGCGAAGCGCTCACCCACGCGCCGCGGCCCGGCAGATTGCGCGCGAGATCCGGCACCACCGCGCCGTCGGGCGCCGCCACGAAGCGGAGCATCCGCTCGACCGGCACATTCTCGCGCGTGGCTAAACACGTCCGTTGAGGCGCCCGCCGCGCCGCGGCGAGCCCCTCGTCGGTATCAGCGTCTTCCATGCGCGCGAGCATCCACGCTCCTTAGTTCTGCGCTTCGGCTTCGGCTTCTTCAGCCGCCGCCGGCGCAAGCGCCGTTTCGTCGATCCAGCCGGCTTTCACGCGCGCCTGCATAATCATCGATTCCGCGCCGTCACGGTCGATGTCGAAGCCTTCGAGATAGCCGGCATGGCGTTGCGCTTCGCCGTCCTTGCGTTCGGTCCAGCCGATGAGATCGTCGGTCGCGCAGCCGGCGAGATCCTCGACCGTCTTCACGCCGTTCTCGCCGAGTGCGACCATCATCTTCGTGGTGACGCCGGGTACGTCGCGCACCGCATCATCGACGCCGAGCGCCTTGCGCTTGTCGTCGAGCTCCTGCTCGATGCGGTCGAGATAGTCCTTCGCCCGCGTCTGGAGTTCGGCCGCGGTATCCGCGTCGAACCCTTCGATGCCTGCAAGCTCGTCGATCGGAACGAAAGCGAGGTCTTCGACCGAAGTGAAGCCTTCGGAGGAGAGCAACTGCGCGACGGTCTCGTCGACATCGAGGCTCTCCATGAACATGTTCGAGCGCTCGGCGAATTCCTTCTGGCGGCGTTCGCTCTCTTCGGCTTCGGTAAGGATGTCGATATCCCAGCCGGTAAGCTGCGAGGCGAGACGCACGTTCTGGCCGCGGCGGCCGATCGCGAGCGAAAGCTGCGCATCCGGCACCACGACTTCGATGCGCTCGCGCACTTCGTCGAGCACGACTTTCACGACTTCCGCCGGCGCCAGCGCGTTCACGACAAAGGTCGCAACGTCCTGCGACCACGGAATGATGTCGATCTTTTCGCCGGCGAGTTCGTTAACGACCGCCTGCACGCGCGAGCCGCGCATGCCGACGCAGGCGCCGACCGGATCGACCGAAGAGTCGCGCGAAATCACCGCGATTTTTGCGCGCGAACCCGGATCGCGGGCGACTGCCTTGATCTCGATGATGCCGTCATAGATTTCCGGGACTTCCTGCGTGAACAGCTTCGCCATGAACTGCGGATGCGTGCGCGACAGGAAAATCTGCGGGCCCCGCGGCTCGCGGCGCACGTCATAGACATAGGCGCGCACGCGGTCGCCGTTGCGGAACGTCTCGCGGGGAAGCAGTTCATCGCGGCGGATCACCGCCTCGCCGCGGCCGAGATCGAGCACGGCATTGCCGTATTCGACGCGCTTCACCACGCCGCTCACGATTTCTCCGATGCGGTCTTTGTATTCCGCATACTGGCGGTCGCGCTCGGCTTCGCGGACCTTCTGCACGATGACCTGCTTCGCCGATTGCGCAGCGATGCGGCCGTATTCCAAGGGCGGCAGGGTATCGGCGATGGTGTCGCCGATCTGCGCTGCCGGGTTATGGCGGCGCGCATCCTCCAGCGTCATTTCGATCGCGGAACTTTCCACGTTCTCGACCACCATCATGTGGCGTGACAGGCGAAGCTCGCCGGTCTTCGAATTGATTTCCGCGTGCACGTCGGTCTCCGCGCCGTAGCGGGAGCGCGCGGCTTTCGCGATGGCGTCTTCCATCGCGGCGATCACGATCCCGCGGTCGATGGATTTTTCGCGCGCGACGGCGTCCGCGATCTGCAGGAGTTCGAGTTTATTTGCGGCGACGGCCATTGTGGCGTTCTCCGTTAGCGTAAAGCCCGGCGCTTCGCCGGGTGCTTATGGTTATTCGGAGCGGACTCTTCGTCCGCAGGTTCGGTAATCCCCTTCGCCTGCTTGTCGCGGCGAAGCGATTCTTCGATCAAGGCGTTGGTGAGCATGAGCTTCGCGTCGGCGATTTCGTTCAGCGGAAGCAGGGCGTCTGCTTTTCCTTCGGTGCTTTTCAGCTTTACCTGATCGCTCTCGATGCCTTCGATGATGCCGCGAAAGCGCTTGCGGCCCTCGATCATCAGATTCATTTCGATTTTCGCTTCATGACCGATCGCGCGCTCGATGTCGGAGCGGCGCGCAAGCGGGCGGTCGATGCCGGGCGAGGAAACCTCGAGGCGATAGGCGCCCTGAATCGGATCTTCGACGTCCAGAATCGGCGAGAGCGCACGGCTCGTCGCTTCGCAATCGTCGATGGTGAAGGTGCCGTCCGGCCGTTCGGCCATGACTTGCAGCGTGCCGCCGTCGCGGCCGGTGACCTTCACGCGTACCAGCCGATAGCCGAGCGTGCCGAGCGCAGGCTCGATCGTGCTCGCCACGCGCGCGGCAAGGCCCGTCTCGATGACGAGGCGCGGCTCATTCTGGTCGGCGTCGATCTGCATTTCGTTTCGCGTGACCGGGTAGAAACGGGGAAAGGAGCGGGGCCCGGTCCGGTCCCCACTCTCATCATCGATCCGTAGATCGTTCTGAGATGTTGTTGATTGGCCGAGAATATAGCGCCGATCCCCGGAATCGCAACCCTAGAGTTAGGCCCGCCGGAACTCGAGATAGGCCGGTTTCCGGCCTTCCCGCAGCGCTTTTTGCTCATAACGGGTCCCCGGAAAGCCGTTCCATGGCAGCCGCCAGTCGTCCGCCTTTTCGGCGAGCCAATGAAAATCCCGGTTGCGGAGCAGGCGAACGAGCGTCCATTCGACATAGGTGTCGATGTCGCTTGCAAAGCGCAGCGTGCCGCCGGGTTTCAGGACGCGCGCAAAGCGCGCGACGTTCTCGCCGGAAATAAAGCGCCGTTTCCAATGCCGTTTCTTGGGCCAGGGATCGGCATAGAGAATGTCGATGCGATCGAGCGAAGCGTCCGGTAACCATTCGAGCAAATAGAGCGCGTCGCCCGCATGCAGCCGGATGTTCGGAATCTTTTCGTTCGAGATCACGGCGAGCATCTTCGCCATGCCGTTGATGAAGGGTTCGCAGCCGATATGGCCGGTGTTCGGATGCGCGCGCGCCTCGTGCAGCAGATGTTCGCCGCCGCCGAAGCCGATTTCGAGTTGCAGCCTTTCAATTACGAACGGAAATAAGGACGCGAGATCGCGCGGCGCTGGCTGCGCAATGTCGAGCGACAATTTCGGAAGAAGTTCGTCGTAAAGGTCGGCCTGCTGCTTGCGCAGCTTGTGGCCTTTGCGGCGGCCGAAAAAAGCGCCGCGCTGGTGCGCGGCGCTTGTTCCGTTGTCGATCAGAACGCCTTGCGGAGCTTGTCCGCGAGATCGGTCTTCTCCCACGAGAACCCACCATCGCTGTCCGGCTGACGGCCGAAGTGGCCGTAAGCGGCGGTGCGCGCATAGATCGGCTTGTTCAGCTTCAAGTGCGTGCGGATGCCGCGCGGCGTAAGGCTCATCAGTTCCTGCAGAACCTTTGCGATCTTCTGCTCGTCGGCCTTGCCGGTGCCGTCGGTGTTTACGTAGACCGAAAGCGGGTGCGCGACGCCGATCGCATAAGAAAGCTGGATCGTGCAGCGCTCGGCGAGACCGGCGGCGACGACGTTCTTCGCGAGATAGCGCGCGGCATAAGCGGCCGAGCGGTCGACCTTCGACGGATCCTTGCCGGAGAAGGCGCCGCCGCCATGCGGCGCGGCACCGCCGTAAGTATCGACGATAATTTTGCGGCCGGTGAGGCCGGAGTCGCCGTCCGGACCGCCGATGACGAAGCGGCCGGTCGGATTCACATAGATCTGGTCGAGCGGCGGCAACCAGCCTTCCGGTAGCACCTTCCTAATATAAGGAAGCACGAGCTGCTTGATGTCGCCCGATTCCAGAACCTTCTTGCCGTCTTTTTCCTTGTGCTGCGTCGAGACGACGACCGCGGTGCACTTCACCGGCTTGCCATTCTCGTATTGCAGCGTGAACTGGCTCTTCGCGTCCGGCTCGAACAGCTTCTGCTTGCCCGTGTGCCGGTCCTCGGCCATCAGCTTCAAGACGTTATGCGAATACTGCAGCGGTGCCGGCATCATCTCCGGCGTTTCGTTGGTCGCGTAACCGAACATGATGCCCTGGTCGCCGGCGCCTTCATCCTTGTTGCCGGCGGCTTCGACGCCCTGCGCGATGTCCGCGGACTGGCCGTGCAGGTGAACCTGCACTTTCGCGTTCTTCCAGTGGAAGCCCTTCTGCGCGTAGCCGATATCTTTGACGGCCTTGCGCGCGAGTTTCTCGGCGAGCGGCTTGTTGACCTTGCCGGTCTTGCTCATGATCTCGCTGGGGCCTGCCGCCTGCTTCGACATGCGGACTTCGCCGGCGAGCACGATCAGGTTCGTGGTGACGAGCGTTTCGCATGCGACCTTGGCGAGCGGATCGGCCTTGAAAAACTGATCGACGATCTCGTCGGAGATGCGGTCGCAAACCTTGTCCGGATGGCCTTCGGAAACGGACTCGCTCGTGAAGATGTAGTTCTTGAGAGGCACCGATAAACTCCTGCGCGGCGGCGTGAAATCTTTTGAAAATACAGACACGGCCGTATTTCGCGGCAAGGGTTCTCGCAGCGATGCTAACCACGGTCAAGATGTGGGCGAATTGGGCAAAAGCCCCTTCAAGTAACGGGAGAAAGCCTACTTTTCGCCGCTCTCGTTGGCAGCAACCATCGCTTCGACGAGGTCCACGATCCGGCGCCGGAGCTTGGGGTCGCTGACCTTCATGAAGGCCTTGGAAAGGGCGAGTCCTTCAGAGGTTGCGAGGAAGTCCGAGACATAAGCCGGGTTGCCGCTTTCGCCGAAACCTGCGGCGGTTATCTCGCCGCCCGGCGCGCCTTCGAAGAAAAATGCAACCGGCACGCCGAGAATGCTCGCGATCTGTTGTAAACGGCTTGCGCCGATGCGGTTGGTGCCCTTCTCATACTTTTGGACTTGCTGGAATGTGATGCCGAGGCGCTCGCCGAGCTTTTCCTGGCTCATCGAAATCATCATTCGCCGCATGCGCACGCGGCTACCGACATGCCGGTCGATCGGGTTCGGCGCTTTCTTTGTCATCAGCCTTCCGACGGTTTTCCTTAAAACTACTACTTCAGCCGTAGGGAAGGAAGCGCGTCCGATCCTTGAAAATCGCACCGCTTCGAACGAAGCGTGACAACTTCTTACGCGCCGCGCCTTGTCTTACGTCTTCTCGCTGCGAGCGCGGCAGTAGCGAAGATGCCTGCCAATAGCAAGGCAAGGCCGTTCCGATGGCGCGAATACAAGGTTTCTTCCAGCGCCTGCGGCAGCGCGCCGTCGATCAAACCGTCACTGCCGAGCGGCAAGTAACGGACGATCCTGCCGAGCGGATCGACGATCGCCGAGATGCCGTTGTTCGCGACCCGGACCAAAGGCAGGCCTTCCTCGATCGCGCGGAGCCGCGCCTGCGCAAAATGTTGATAGGGGCCGGGCGTAATTCCAAACCAGGCGTCGTTGGTGACGTTCAGAATCCACTTCGGACGTGTGCCTTCCGGCAAAACATAACCGGGATAGATCGCCTCGTAGCAGATCAGCGGTGCTGCGGGCGGCAGACCGGGAATGTTCAGCGCGCGCCTGCGTGTGGCGGCGGTGAAGCCGCCGCGCACGCGCGTCAATTGTTGCAGACCGATGCTTTCCAAGAGCGACTGGAACGGAAGAAATTCGCCGAACGGCACGAGATAGAGTTTGTCATAGGTGGCGATGATCGCGCCGTCGTCGCGCAAAACGCGGATCGAGTTGAAGACGCGCGCGTCGTTACTACCCTTGAGCGGCGCGTCGAGACGGATCGCGCCGGTGATCAGTGAGGCGCCGGTCGGTAGAAGGTCTGCGATTTGTTTCAGCGCTTGCGGCTCGCGGTCGAGAAAAAACGGAAACGCCGACTCCGGCCAGATCAGATGCGTGATGTCTTTCACACCCTGCCGGTCAGGGGCGGTCGCCTGATCGCTGAGCGTGAGATAACGGCGCATCACTGCCGGACGCTGCTCTGGCTGCCATTTCAGGTTCTGCGAAATGTTCGGCTGCATCAGGCGAAGGCGCACGCCTTCGACATTCGCGATCTCGTTGTTTGCAAGACGGTGCCAGCCATAAGCACCCAACAGAAACAGCGCAAGCGCGGAAACGATCACCGGCAGCCACGGATGCTGCGTGCGGTCGCGTGCGTCGGCGATTGTCGCGGGAGACGCGAAGATCGCGAGCGCGAGAAGTGTGAGCCCCCAGAGCCCGCCGAGTGATGCGCCCTGCGCGAGCTGCGGCACGCTGGTCAACGCGTAACCGAAGCTGTTCCAGGGAAATCCGGTGAGAATCGTACCGCGTAACCATTCCGAAACGCCGAGCCCGAACGCAAACGCGAGAATACGAAGCGGGCCGGTCGTCCACATTGCACGCGCAAGCAGCGCGCCGAATGCAGTGAAGAGTGCGAGCCCCGCGGGAATTCCGAGTACGGCGAAGGGCAGCAGCCAAGCGAATTTGTCGGCTTCGACAAAGAGCGCCATGCCGATCCAGTAAAGACCGGCGACGAAATAGCCGAAGCCGAACCACCAGCCCGTGCCGAAGGCTGCGAGCAGGCCGCGCTTTCCTGCGCCCGCGCCGTCAAGCAGCCAGACGAAAATCGGAAACGTGACTGCGAGTATGGGAAAGATGTCGAAAGGCGCCATCGCTAGCGCGGATAGCGCGCCGCTTACGAACGCGATGCCGCGCCGCTTCCAGCCCCAGGACAGCACTACGCGATTCGCAAGATCGGCGAGCGTCATGCGCGCGGGTTAGCCGCTGGCGTTGCGGTTGTCCATGTCTGCCGGCCCGGCCGGCTCCGTTTCGGCAGGTTGCGCAGAAGCGGTTTCAGCCGGCGCTTTGGGCTTGCGCTTGCGTTCGCGTTTCGGCGGATCGGGCGGACGCCGGAAGATTCGCACGCGTTTCACCCGGCGCGGGTCGGCGTCGATGATTTCGAAATCGAATTCGCCGGGTCCGCGCAGAATTTCGTTCCGGATCGGTACGCGCGCGGCGAGCGTTACCAGAAGGCCGCCGAGGGTATCGACTTCGTCGGCGGACGCGCCGACATCGAAGCCTTCGCCGACCGCGGCCATCGTCTCGGTGAGCGAAGCGCGCGCGTCGGCGAGGAAACTGCCGTCGCCGAGCGCCACGATGCGGCTCTCTTGGTCGTCATGCTCGTCTTCGATGTCGCCGACGATTTCCTCGACGATGTCTTCGATCGAGACGAGGCCGTCGGTGCCGCCGTATTCGTCGATTACCAGCGCGAGGTGAATGCGCGTCGCCTGCATCTTCACGAGGAGGTCGACGATAGGCATCGAGGGCGGCACATATAATATGCGGCGCGTAATCTTGGTGTCGGAAAGCGGCTGCGCGAGGTCGATCGACTTCGGATCGAATTTCCTGCGCGTGCGCGTGCGCTTGCCGCTCTGCGCCGCCGCGGCTTGCGCGGTGAGATACGAGACGAGGTCGCGAATGTGGACCATGCCGGTCGGCTCGTCCAAGGTCTCGCCATAGACCACGAGCCGCGAATGCCCGGCCCTCGCGAAAGTCTGCAACAACTGGCCGATCGGGATGTCCTGCTTGACCGCAATCATCTCCGCGCGTGCGATCATCACGTCGGCGACGCGCCGCTCGCGTAGCGCAAGCACGTTCTGCAGCATCGTCTGCTCGGCAGGCGTGAATTCGGGCGCTGTCTGCGCTTTCGGATCCGGCGTTTCCGCCAGCACTTCGGCAAGGTCGGTTCGGATCGACTTTTTGCGAGAGAGACCGAATTTAGCGAGCACGCGCTCGTGCCAGGGCGATTTACTGTCGCTGTTCTCGTGACCGTTACTTCTGTCGCCGTTATCGCTCATGCGGGTCTCGCGGCAATGCCGCGCTCCGCATAGGGGTCCGGAATGCCGAGCCTCGCCAGTATCTGGCGCTCGCGCGCTTCCATCGTCTCCGCTTCGTCGTCGTCTTCGTGGTCGTAGCCGAGAAGATGCAAGACGCCGTGCACGACGAGATGCGCAAGATGATTTTCGATCGATTTTGCTTCTTCTTTGGCTTCGCGTTCCACGGTCTCGAAGGCGAGCACGACGTCGCCGAGAATGCGCGGTGCGCCTGCCGGGGTCTTCATGCGGACGGCGGGGAAGGAGAGCACGTTGGTCGGCTTGTCTATGCCGCGATGGTGCTTGTTCAGTTCGCGGATGTGCTCGTCGTCCGAAAGCACGACGGAGATTTCAGAAGGCGGCGCATCGTTGTCGAGCATCGCGGCCTCCGCCGCGCGGCGGACATGCGCCTCGAGATTCGGAATCTTCGACCAGCCTTCCGATTCCGCAGATATGTCGATCGCGAAACTCAATTGTTCTTGCCTTTTTTCTTCTTCTCGTCCGCGTTGTCGTAAGCCGCGACGATGCGGCCGACGAGTTCGTGACGCACGACATCGGCGCCGGTGAACTGAATCTGCGCGATGTCCTGCACGCCGTTCAAAAGCGCCGTCGCCTCGACCAGACCGGAGCTTTGCCCCGGCGGCAGGTCGATCTGCGAAGGATCGCCGGTAACGATCATGCGCGAATGTTCGCCGAGGCGTGTCAGAAACATCTTCATCTGCATCGGCGTGGTGTTCTGCGCCTCATCCAGAATGACCGCGGCGTGCGCGAGCGTTCTGCCGCGCATGAAAGCGAGCGGCGCGATTTCGATTTCGCCCGATTGCAAAGCGCGTTCCACGAGGGCGCGGTCCATCAGATCGTAGAGCGCGTCGTACATGGGCCGCAGATAGGGGTCGACTTTCTCGCGCATGTCGCCGGGCAGGAAGCCGAGCCGCTCGCCCGCCTCGACCGCGGGACGTGAAAGCACGATGCGGTCTACTTCGCGCCGCTCGTAAAGGAGCACGGCATGCGCGACCGCGAGCCAGGTCTTGCCGGTGCCGGCGGGCCCGATACCGAACACGAGAGTGTTTCTCTGCATCGCCTTGATGTAGGCGTCCTGCATCGCAGTGCGCGCGCGCACCGCGCGCTTGCGCAGGCGGATGTCGCCGAAAGCGGTCTTTTCGGCCCCACCGTCGCTGTCAAAGAAGGAAGTCTGCGTCTGCGCTGCGCGCAGCGCACCTTCGACATCCCCGGAGCTGACGTCGCGCCCCGCGCGCAATTCGTCGTAAAGACCTTCCAGCGTCTTGCGCGCCTTCTCGCAGGCGTCGCGCGGGCCGTCGATCGACACATGATTGCCGCGCTGGTCGATGGTGACGCCGAGGCGCCGCTCGATCAGCGCGAGATTTTCGCCGTAGCGCCCGAACAACACGGAAGCCAGCCGGTTATCGTCGAAGGCCACCATAAGGCTCGCCGCGTTGTCGCTGCCGCGCTCCCACGGCGCTTTCTTGCCGGCTTCAGGACCAGGACTACGCAAACGCGTTCACCTCCGGGAGGGAATGTTGTGCCGCAAGTTGCGGCGCATTCACGAGTTCGCCCACGATACTGTAGGCATGTAGCTCGTTGAGCCGCACGCGGGCGGCCGAGCCGATCAGTTCTTTCGGTGCGAAGACCGGAACCGGCTGCAAATAAGGCGTGCGGCCGACGATCTGGCCCTCATGGCGACCGGGCTTCTCGAACAACACATCGAGTTCGCGCCCCAGACAGGCGAGATTGAATTCGCGCTGCTGTTCTTCGATCAGGTCCTGCAAACGGTAGAGCCGCTCGTTTTTCAGGTCTTCCGGAATCTGCGCGCCCATCTCGGCGGCGGGCGTGCCCGGACGCGGGCTGTATTTGAACGTGAAGCACTGCGCAAAGCGGATTTCGCGCACGAGCGAAAGCGTGTCTTCGAAATCCCGGTCGGTCTCGCCGGGGAAGCCGACGATGAAATCCGACGAGAACGCGATGTCGGGACGTGCCTTGCGCGCGCGCTCGATGATCGCAAGATAATCCGCGCGCGTGTGCTTGCGGTTCATCTCGTCGAGGATGCGGTCGGAGCCCGACTGCACCGGCAGATGCAGGAACGGCATCAGCTTTTCGATATCGCGATGCGCTTCGATCAGCTCGTCGTCCATGTCGCGCGGATGGCTCGTCATGTAGCGGATGCGCAAGAGTTCCGGAATTTCCGCGAGCCGCGCGATCAGCTTCGGGAGCGTCCAGTCGCGGCCGTCGAGACCGCGTCCGTGATAGGCATTCACGTTCTGGCCGATCAGCGTGATTTCCTTGACGCCTTGGGCGATCAGCGACTCTGCTTCCGCGAAAATTCTCTCGGCCGAGCGCGACGCTTCGTTGCCGCGCGTATAGGGGACGACGCAGAACGTACAGAATTTGTCGCAACCCTCCTGTACGGTCACGAACGCGGAGATGCCGCGCGCGCGGGTGATCTCCGGCTTCGGCGTGGCGAGATGCTCGAACTTGTCTTCGACCGCGAATTCGGTATCGACCACCGCTTCGCCCGCGTTCGCGCGCGCGACAAGTTCGGAAATGCGATGGATGTTCTGCGGGCCGACCACGAGCCGCACCGATGGCGCGCGGCGGATAATTTCCTTGCCTTCGGCCTGCGCCACGCATCCCGCAACCGCGATCATCTGTTCGCGGCCCTGGGCGGCGGATTCGGCTTTCATTTCGCGCAAGCGGCCGAGTTCCGAATAGACCTTCTCGACCGCCTTCTCGCGGATATGGCACGTGTTCAGGATAATAAGGTCGGCTTCCTCTGGAGATGGGGTTTCCGTGAAACCGTCGCGCGCCAACGTGTCCGCCATACGACGCGCGTCGTAGACGTTCATCTGGCAGCCGAACGACTTGATATGAACCTTGCGAGCTTCGCTCATCGCGCCGGGAGCACCGTAACCGGAACGCGCAGCCACCCGCCTAAGTTGCGGAGGCAAGGCAGTTCACCCTGTATTGGCATGTCGGAAAGTCTTAGCGCCTTTCCCCGGCCAAGCAAACGGAATCGTCTAGCAGTTCCGGGCGTCCGGCCAGGGACAGCGAAGTAAGCCTCCTCACCGCCGATTCCACGTTACGGGACAAGAGCTTGCGGTCGTCCTCGTGGGCGACTTCCATGACCTTTCCGAAGGCTACGGTGACGTCAATTGCCCCTTCGCGCAGCACCCGGAGAAGGTGCGGAACGAGGTCCGTATCGCCGTACCAGGCGGCGATTTCACGGTGCTGGCGGCCCATCGGGATGCCGTGGAATTTGCAATAGGCGATCGAAACCGGTTGCAGGAACCCGCGGCCGTTCTCTTCCATGGCGTCGCGCAGGCCGCCGAGCAGCGCGGAGCGAAACGGCAATACGCGATTGCCGTCGCTCGAGGTGCCTTCGCCAAAGAGCACCACGGGGTCGCCGCCGGAAAGCGTCTTTGCGATCGACTCGTTCACTTGCCCGGTACCGTGGCGCTTTGCGCGATCGACGAAGATCGAGCGCTGCAGGCGCGCAAATGTGCCGAACAAGGGCCAGCGCGCAATCTCGCTCTTCGCAATGAAGACGAGCGGGCCGGTCGAGCCGAGCACGACGATGTCGAGCCAGGAATTGTGATTCGAGACGAACAGAAGCGGGCGATCCGCCGCGGAGGGCGCGCCGAGAATCTTCACTCTTATATTGAGAATCCGGAGCACCATCCGGTGAAACCACACCGGAAACTTCCGCATCAGCGGCCAGCGCAGCTTCAGCGCGAGCCATTGCACCGGAAGCGCCAGCATCAGTACCAGAAACAGAAACAGCCGGATTGCGACGAGCATCGTCTAGGAAGACTTGTCCTTGAGGCGCACTGCGTAAAGTTCGAGCCGGTGGCCGACGAGCTTGAAGCCGTGGCGGCGCGCGATTTCTTCCTGCAGGCGCTCGATTTCCTCGGAGCGGAATTCGATCACGGTGCCGCTGTTCACGTCGATCAGATGGTCGTGATGTTCGTCAGGTACCTGCTCGTAGCGCGAGCGGCCCTCGCGGAAATCGTGCCGCTCGATGATGCCGGCGTCCTCGAACAGTTTTACGGTGCGATAGACCGTCGAGATCGAAATCTTGTCGTCGATCGCGACCGCACGGCGATAAAGCTCCTCGACATCCGGATGGTCCTGCGACGAACCGAGTACGCGTGCGATCACGCGGCGCTGTTCGGTCATGCGCATCCCCTTGGTAGCGCATGCCTGCTCGATCGCGGAGAGTTCCTTTTCGTTCGTCAATCGGGACCTCGCAAATTGCGATGTGGATTCTAGAGGCCGCCTGTTCGCGCGTCCACCCGCACTTATGCGTTCAAATCGCGGCCCAGCACGAGCGCCGCGGCATTTCCTTCCGGCTTACGATAATACCCGGCACGGCGGCCGACTTCTTTGAAGCCCGCGCGCGCGTAAAGCTTTCGCGCGGACGCATTGCCCTCGTCGACCTCGAGGAACACACGCGATACGCCGGCCGCTGCAAGACGGCCAAGATGCTTCGAGAGCAGCTTGGTCGCGGTGCCATGACCGCGTTCGCCGGGTGCCAGCGCCACGAGCAGGATTTCCGCTTCGTACTCCACGCGATGCGAAAGCACAAAGCCGACCACCGCGCCGCGACCGCCGCTGGTTCGCGCGACATGCGCGACCGCCGCGCGATCCGACAATAGCCGCTCGAATTCGTTCTCGCTCCAGCCGTGGCGGAAGGAAACGCGATGCAGGGCCGCGAGCGCCGATGCGTCTCCCGGCCGCGCATCGAGGATCGCGGGCTCGGCCCTGCGAAACAGCGCTGCGAGTTTTCCGATCATTGGCGGGCGATGTGATGCGAAGTCTGCGGCGTCACATCGGGCGCGCGCAGATAAAGCGGTTTTGCTGGCGAACGGGTTGGCTCGGTAGCGGCGGCGAGCCTTGCCACCCATTCGATGCTCGGCTTGGTGCGGACATCGACCGACACGGGTGCGGGACCCGTATGGCGGGGCCATTTCGACGCAAGCAGCGCCGCGCCCGGACCGACGAGCCGCACCGGTCCGGCGGCAACCGTCAGGATCGCTTCTTCGAGCGGCGTGTGACGCGCGCTCAGGAGTACGCGGTGGCCCGCGCCAGCCATGTGAAAGAAAACGTTTCCATGCCGCGCGTCGATCGCGGCAACCACCGGCACCGCCGGATCCTCCTCGATCAGCGGAGCGCTGAGCGCCGCAAGCGTAGTGATGCCGACCGCCGGCTTGCTTGCCGCCATCGCGATGCCGCGCGCCGCCGAGATGCAGACCCGCAGGCCGGTATAGCTGCCGGGCCCCACGGTGGTGGCAATGCGATCAAGTTCCGGATAGTCGAGGCCCGCCGCCTTCATCGTATCAGCGATGATCGGGATCAACGCTTCCGCGTGACCGCGCCGCATGTCGTGCGAGAGCATCGCGAGAAGCTTCGCTGCCCCGGAATCGAATACCGCCGCCTGACAGGCGTCGAGCGCGGTATCGATCGCTAGAATTTTCATGAACTGCGCAATCCGGAAATCGGTCGCGACGGTCTTAAAGGATACGGGCCGCCCGGTGAAGGCGGCCCGGATCTACATCGGCCGTACTTCCTGCACGTCCGGCACGAAATGCCGGAGCAGGTTTTCGATGCCGTTTTTCAGCGTCGCGGTCGAAGACGGGCAGCCGGCGCAGGCGCCTTTCATGTTCAGGAACACGACGCCGTCTTTATAGCCGCGGAAGGTGATGTCGCCGCCGTCGTTTGCGACCGCGGGACGCACGCGCGTCTCGATCAATTCCTTGATGGTCGCGACCGTGCCGGCGTCGTCGGCATCGAAAAATTCCTCGTCGTCGGCGGTCCGCGCCGAGGCGCCGGATTTCAGGATCGGTTCGCCGGAAAGATAGTGCTCCATGATCGCACCGAGGATCGCAGGCTTCAGGTGCTGCCACTCGCCGTCGGTTTTCGTGACGGTGATGAAGTCCTGCGCGAAAAACACCCCCGATACCTGCGGAATGTCGAAGAGCTTCGCAGCAAGCGGGGAGCGCGCGGCATCTTCCTTCGAGCGCAGGTCCAGCGTGCCCTCGGGCAGCACCCCTTTGCCGGGCAGGAACTTCAGTGTGGCCGGGTTCGGCGTGGTTTCGGTCTGAATGAACATCGTTTCGGCCTCCTTCAGGCCAAATCAGCGCTTCTTGCAGGAATGTAGGGTTTCCTGGCCGGATTCGGAAGGGAGCCGGCGAAAAGCCCTTTATGCGAGGGCGTCGAGTTCTTCGTCGGTGAGCTGTCCGGGCACGATCGTGATCGGGATGGTCATGGTGACCGAGCGCGAACTTGCGAGCGAAGAAACGAGCGGGCCGGGGCCCTGATTTCCGGTTCCGGCGGCGAGCACCAGCACGCCGATATCGGAATCTTCCTCGATCAGCTTCTGGATTTCCTCGGCCATGTTGCCTTCGCGGATGACGCGCTCAGCATCGATGCCGGCAAGATGCCGCGCGCGCGCTGCGAAATGATCGAGCCGCTTCTCCACCTCGTCGCGGGCCTCCGCGCGCATCAATTCGCCGACACCGAGCCACTGGCGGTTGGCTTCGCCGGTGAAAATGCAGGCCAGCATCACGAGCTTGCCGCCCGTGCGCACGGCGCGGCGGCTCGCGTAATAGACTGCGCGGTCGCATTCCGGCGTTTCGTCGATCACGACGAGAAATTTTCGATGATGGCCGGACTCGAAACTCTGACGCGTGCGGGGCATTTCGCTTTTCCGGTTGGCTCCAGAGCCTGCCACGGAGCGGCGGCGCGGCCAAGCAGGCGGAAAGTCGAAGCGTTACGCAGCGGTTACGACTGCACGAAACCGACGATCTTGCCAACGTCCTTCATGGTCTGATTCGCGATCACGCGCGCCCGCGCAGCGCCGTCTGCCAGAATCGCATCGATATGCGCGGGATCGGCGGTGAGCCGTTTCATCTCGGCACCGATCGGCCCGAGCTTGGTCACAGCCAATTCAGTCAGCGCTTCCTTGAATTTCGAAAACTGCGCACCACCGAATTCTTTCAACACACCTTCGGCGGTCTTGTCTGCGAGTGCCGCGTAAATGCCGATCAGGTTGTCGGCCTCGGGGCGCTCTTTCATTTCCTTGATGCCGGACGGAAGCGGATGCGGATCGGTTTTCGCCTTGCGGAACTTCTGCGCGATGGTGTCGGCATCGTCAGTGAGATTGATCCGCGAGTTATCTGAGGCGTCCGATTTCGACATTTTCTTGGTGCCGTCGCGCAACGACATCACGCGCGTCGCGGGGCCGGAGATCAGCGGCTCGGTGAGCGGAAAGAACGCATCGCCGAAACCGAGATCGCTTATCCTTTTGCCGAAGTCGTTGTTGAACTTCTGGGCGATGTCGCGGCACAGCTCGAGATGCTGCTTCTGGTCTTCGCCGACCGGCACGTGCGTCGCGCGATAGACGAGAATGTCGGCGGCCATGAGATTCGGATAGGCGTAGAGCCCGACCGACGCGTTCTCGCGATCCTTCCCTGCCTTCTCCTTGAACTGCGTCATGCGATTGAGCCAGCCGAGGCGCGCGATGCAGTTGAAAATCCAGGCAAGCTCCGCATGTCCCGAAACCTGGCTCTGGTTGAAGACGATGTGCTTCTTCGGGTCGATGCCGCAGGCGATGAAGGCGGCGGTCACCTCGCGGATGTTGCGCGTGAGCTCTTCCGGCTCCTGCCAGACCGTGATCGCGTGCAGATCGACCACGCAATAGATGCACTCGTGCTGCGCCTGCAATTCGACGAAGCGTTTGATCGCGCCGAGATAATTGCCGAGGTGAAGGTTTCCGGTGGGTTGAACGCCGGAGAAGACCCGCTGGTGGAAGGCGGCCATCTGAAAATCCTCTGATTTCGCGGGCGTCATGCCACGGCTTGCCCGCCGCTCGCAAGGTTTATGCGGCGGCGCGCCTCGGGCGCAGTTTCGATGGCGAACGGCCATAGAATTCGCGAAATGCCGAATTGAAGCGCCGCAGGCTCTTGAAGCCCGCGCGAAAGGCGATCGCTGTCACCGGCAGACCGGTTTCGTTGAGCAGTCTTTTCGCCGAAAGCGGGAAGACGAAAGTGATCTGGATCGCAGATCTTCTGCCCAACGAAATGAAGCCCGCGATCTCGGCCATGATCGATACGGGCGCCGCTGCCATGCAGAAAGCGTTGGGCGGGAAATAGCCGCCAGAACATTGCGAGGGCCGCCCGGCTTTGCTACCCGTGCCGGACGCTTGGGGGACCCATCCAATGAACGCGCGCTACGACGTGATCGGCATCGGCAACGCCATCGTCGACGTCCTTTCCCATTCCGACGAGGATTTTCTGAAGCGGCAGAAGATGCCGAAGGGCTCGATGTCGCTGATCGACGAGCCGCGCGCGGAAGCGATCTATAACGCGATGGGCCCGGTGATCGAATGTTCGGGCGGCTCGGCCGCGAACACCATCGTCGGTGTTGCGATGCTCGGCGGCAAGGCCGCCTTCATCGGCAAGGTGAAGGAAGACGAACTGGGCGAGACGTTCGCCCGCGACATCCGCGCGTCCGGCGTCGCCTATTCGACGCCGATGGCAAAAGACGGCCCTTCCACCGCGCGCTGCTACATTCTGGTGACGCCGGACGGCCAGCGCACGATGAACACCTACCTCGGCGCCGCGCAAAATCTGACGCCCGCCGACATTTCGGAAGAAGAAGTCGCCGCCGCCTCGGTGCTTTATCTCGAAGGCTATCTCTGGGATCCGAAGGAAGCTAAGGACGCTTTCGTCAAAGCCGCGAAGATCGCGCACAACGCAAAGCGCACCGTCGCGCTGACGCTCTCGGATGCGTTCTGTGTGGATCGCTACCGCAAGGAATTTCTCCAGCTCATCCGCAACAAGACCGTCGATTTGCTTTTCGCGAACGAAGCGGAACTGAAAAGCCTCTACGAATCGAGCGATTTCGACGCGGCGGTAACGGCCCTTCGCAAGGATGCGAATATCGCCGTCGTCACCCGCAGCGAAAAGGGCGCGATGGTAGTCACGCGCGAGAGCACGGAAACCGTTCCGGCATTTCCGGTCGAGCGCGTGGTCGATACCACCGGGGCGGGAGATCTGTTCGCGGCCGGCTTTCTGTACGGCCTTTCGCACAATATGCCGCATACGAAATCGCTGCGGCTCGGTGCGCTGTGCGCGGCCGAAATCATCTCGCATATAGGCGCACGCCCTGCGAAGAACCTGCGCGATCTCGCGAACGAGCATGGATTGCTTTGAGACAAGCTTGTCATTCCGGACGCCGCGCAGCGGCGATCCGGAATCCAGGGAAACAAGCAAAGTCTTTAATAGCTGCTCTGGATTCCGGGTTCGCGCCATTCGGCGCGCCCTGGAATGACAAGAAACTATCCGCTCACATTATATGCGGCGATCGCCGCCATGTTCACGAGATCGGAGTCTTTGGCCGACAAGGGCACGATCTGCACCGAGCGGTCGAGCCCCACGAGCAGCGGACCGATCACGGTGGCGCCGCCCATTTCCTGCAGCAGCTTGGTCGAGATCGAAGCCGAGTGGAACGCCGGCATCACCAGCACATTCGCGGGGCCGGTGAGGCGGCTGAACGGATAAGCCAGGGCGAGTTCGCGGTTGAGCGCGACGTCGGCGGCCATTTCGCCGTCTACTTCGAAGTCGACGCGGCGCTCGTGCAGGAGCTTCACGGCATCCTTCACATGCTTGGTGCGTTCTCCCGGCGGATGACCGAAGCTCGAGAAGGCGAGCATGGCGACACGCGGCTCGTAGCCGAGGCGGCGCGCGACCCCCGCGGCTTCCACCGCGATCTCGGCGAGTTCCTGTGCCGTCGGCAATTCGGTGACCGCGGTGTCGGCGATGAGTACCGTGCGGCCGCGCGAAACCACGATCGAAACACCGATCACGCGGTGGCCCGGCTTCTTGTCGATCACGCGCTGCACGTCTTCGAGCACGACCGAATAGTTGCGCGTGACGCCGGAAACCATGGCATCGCCGTCGCCCATCGCGACCATGCAGGCCGCGAAGTGGTTGCGGTCGTTGTTCACTAGCCTGAGGCAATCCCGATAGAGATAGCCTTCGCGCTGCAGCCGCTCGTAGAGATAGTTCGCGTAATCGGTCGTGCGCTTCGAAAGCGCGGCGTTGTGAATCTCGACCTCTTCCGGCAATTCGACACCCGCGAGCTTCGCGGTGGCCTTCACCCGCTCTTCGCGGCCGACCAGGATCGAAGTGCCCAAGCCCCGCGTGGCGAAGCTTACCGCGGCGCGGATCACCTGTTCTTCCTCGCCCTCTGCGAATACGACGCGCTTGGGCTGGCGGCGGAGCCGCTCGAACACGCGCTGCAGCACGCCCGCGATCGGATCGCGGCGATTGCGAAGCTGTTGCGCATAGGCGTCCATGTCGATGATGGGACGGCGGGCAACGCCGGTATCCATCGCCGCCTTCGCGACCGCCGGCGGCACATAAGAAATGAGCCTGGGGTCGAACGGCACCGGGATAATGTAGTCCGGGCCGAATTTCGGCCGCTGGCCGTAGGCGGCCGCGACTTCGTCCGGCACATCCTCGCGCGCGAGCTGCGCCAGCGCTTGTGCCGCCGCGATCTTCATTTCCATGTTGATCGTGGTCGCGCGCACGTCCAGCGCGCCACGGAAGATATAGGGGAAGCCCAGCACGTTGTTGATCTGGTTCGGGTAATCCGAGCGGCCGGTCGCCATGATCGCGTCTTCGCGAATCGATGCGACTTCCTCGACCGTGATTTCCGGATCGGGATTGGCCATCGCGAAAATGATCGGGTTCTTTGCCATCGACTTCACCATGCCGGCGGTGAAAGCGCCTTTCTGCGAAAGACCGAACACGACATCCGCGCCTTCGAACGCGTCGGCAAGCGTGCGCGCCTTGGTGTCGGCGGCGTGCGCCGACTTCCACTGGTTCATACCCGCGGTGCGGCCTTTGTAGATCACGCCTTTGGTGTCGCAGAGGATGACGTTGTTCGGCTGCAGGCCGAGCGATTTGAGCAACTCGACGCAGGCGATGCCGGACGCACCGGCGCCGTTCACGACGAGCTTGGTCTTCTTGATGTCGCGGCCGGTGAGATGCAGCGCGTTGATGACGCCCGCAGCGGCGATGATCGCAGTGCCGTGCTGGTCGTCATGGAAAACCGGAATGTCGAGCATTTCGCGCAGGCGCTGCTCGATGATGAAGCATTCAGGCGCTTTAATATCTTCCAGGTTGATGCCGCCGAAGGTGAGGCCCATCGGCTTCACTGCGTTGATGAATTCGTCAGGGTCTTCGGTGCCCATCTCGATGTCGAAGGCGTCGATATCGGCGAAGCGCTTGAAGAGGACAGCCTTGCCTTCCATCACCGGCTTCGAGGCGAGCGCGCCCAGGTTGCCGAGACCGAGAATGGCGGTGCCGTTCGAAATTACGCCGACCAAATTGCCCTTCGCGGTGTAGTCGAAGGCGCGGCTGGGGTCTTCGGCGATTGCGAGCACCGGTACGGCGACGCCGGGGGAGTAGGCGAGCGAAAGATCGCGCTGGGTCGCCATCGGCTTGGTAGCGACGACTTCGAGCTTTCCGGGTCGTCCGGACGAATGAAATTGCAGCGCTTCCTGATCGGTGAATGTCGGCCGCGACCCGCGGCTCTTTTTGTCGGCCATTACTCTACTCCCTCGTCCCGGTCTGACGCCGGGCGGGGACCATAGCGCTGCGGCTGCTACGGGCTCAAGTCATTGGTAGAGAAGAAAAAGACTAAGACCGGCCCGATTCAGCCGCGCTTTCCGCCGAGCAGAACCGCGATCAAGCCGATGATAGCGCCGCCAGCCATGACGATCGGCAGAGCGGGCAGAAGCGGGAAAGGCAGCAGGCTCAGGACAATCGTGCCGAGCGCACCGCCTGCCATCTGACAAAAGCCAATCAGCGCGGAGGCCGCGCCCGCTTTTTCCGGGAACGGGCGCATGGCCACCACCGTGGAGAGCGGGCTCACGATGCCCATGCCGTAGAGAAAGATCATGAGCGTCACGAGCACCTGCGCCATGCCCGCGAACTTCAGGAGCGAAGCTGCCAGCATCGCGCCGGCGCCGATCAGCATGATCGCGAGGCCGAATACGATGGGCCTCAGCCCGCCCCAGCGCTTGGCGAGACGAGGCGCGCTGAACCCGCCCGCGAAAACCGCGAACACGGTGAAACAAGGGATCAGGCCGAACACGATCGGCAATACGCCGAACTGTTCGATGAAAATGATCGGCGCCGCTGCGAAGAAGGCGAACAGGCCCGCCATCGCGCAGGCGATCGAAATTCCGGGAATAAGGAATTCCCGCTTGCCCAGCAACTCGAAATAGCCCGCGAAGGCCGCGCCAAGTCGCGGCGCGCTGTCGCGCGTATGGTGCGTTTCCGGAATACGCATCCATACGACGAAGATCGCGAAGATGCCGATGATGGCGAGAAACGCAAACGTGCCGCGCCAGCCAACCAGAGTTTCGATGATTCCGCCGAGCAATGGCGAGAAGCCGGGCGCGACCGCGACCAGCGTCGTGATCATGCCGAGCGAGCGCGTGAGCTCGTCGCCCTGAAACAGATCGCGCGCGACCGCTCGCGCGATGACCGAGCCGGTGCAGGCGCCGATCGCCTGTGCGATCCGGATCCCGATCATCCAGTCGATGCTGGTGGCGATGGCGCAAAGTGCGCCGGTGATCGTGTAAAGCACGAGGCCCGCAAGCAAAAGCGGACGACGGCCGAACATGTCCGACAGCGGTCCGATCACGAGTTGCCCGAAAGCAAAACCGAGCAGGAAGACGGTGAGTGTCAGCTTTACCTGTGCGGGGCTCGCGGCAAGATCGCGCCCGATCGAGGGAAACGACGCGAGATACATATTGGTCGCCAGCATGCCGAGTGCTGCGAGCAGCGTGAGGAAGAAGATCAAAGGCTTGCCCGAAAGGCGCGTAGTCTTTCCGACGGCCATGGTGTCGACGCTCATTCGCAATGCCCTCATATAACTGCCCTCGCGCCAATCCCATGCCATTCTTGCGCTGTCAATAATTAGATGATAATCATCATCTATTCACGGAAGGCATGGCTGAGGCCGAGACTTGCGAAATTCGAGAGAAGTGACCGCCGAAAATCGCGAACGGATCGTGGCCGTCGCGGCTAGGCTGTTCCGCGAGCGCGGGATCGCGGCTGTCGGCGTTGCCGAATTGATGGAGGCCGCCGGCATGACCCATGGCGGCTTCTACAAGCATTTCGAATCCAAGGACGCGCTGATCGACGAAGCCTGCCGCCATTCCTTCACCGAGCCCGGCGGCAGCCTGCGCGCGGCAGCGGAAGCGGCGTCCGAAGGCGAAGAACTAAGAACGATTGTCGATCGCTATCTCTCGCGCCGCCATCGCGACAATCCGGGTAGCGGCTGCGCCGTGGCGGCACTCGGCGGCGAAGTTGCCAACCGCGAAAGCCCCGCGCGCGAAGCGCTTGCCGCCGGCCGCGAGCGGCTCGTGTCGCTGGTCGCGCGCTACATGAAAGGCGCGGACGCGAAGGAGCGCGCCACCGCCTTTGTCGCGACCATGGTCGGTGCGCTGATCACGTCGCGGCTTGCCGACGGTGCGAGTTCCGACGCCGTGCTGCGCGCGGCGAAACGCGAGTTATATCAACGTATTGAAGAGCAGGGATAACTGCGCCGCGTGTCTGCAAGGGCCTGATCTGCTCTGCTACTCTGCCGCCCGATGCAGAACGCGGCGGAAAAATTCCCCGAGATCGAATCGGCCGAGGCTTCACAGGCTGACGCGCCCGCGCGCGTCACGCCGATGATGGAGCAGTTCATCGAGATCAAGGCCGCCAATCCGGATTGTCTCTTGTTCTACCGGATGGGCGACTTCTACGAGCTTTTCTTCGAGGACGCGGAGCGGGCGTCCCGCGCGCTCGGCATCGTGCTGACCAAGCGCGGCAAGCATCAGGGCCAGGACATTCCGATGTGCGGCGTTCCGGTCGAGCGCTCGGAGGAATATCTGCATCGCCTGATCGCGAAAGGATTCCGCGTCGCGGTCTGCGAGCAGGCCGAAGATCCTGCCGAAGCGAAAAAGCGTGGCCCGAAGTCGGTGGTAAAGCGCGGCGTGGTGCGTCTGGTGACGCCCGGCACGCTGACCGAAGACACGCTCCTCGATGCCAGGCGCAACAACTGGCTGCTCGCGGTTTCGCGCGCGAAGTTCTCGGAAGAAGAAACGAATTTCGGCCTCGCCTGGCTCGACATCTCGACCGGCGAATTTCGTGTCGCGGAAAGCGATCAGATGCGGCTACCGGCCGAAATCGCGCGGATCGAGCCGGGCGAGATTCTATTGTCCGACCCGCTGTACGACGATCCGGAGCTGAAAGGCTTTTGGCGCTCGCTCACGAACGTGACGCCGATGCCGAAAGAACTGTTCGAGAGCGCGACCGCGGAGCGGCGGCTTGCAACGTTCTTCAATGTAGCGACTTCGGATTCCTTTGGCACATTCACACGGCTTGAACTGTCTGCCGCCGCTGCTGCCGCGACGTATATCGAGCGCACGCAGTTGGGCTCGCGTCCCGCGCTTTCGCCGCCCGCGCGCGAACATGCAGCCGGCGTCATGCAGATCGACGCCGCCACGCGTAACAACCTCGAATTGCTCCGCACGATGTCGGGGGAAACGCGCGGCAGCCTGTTGTCGGTGATCGACCGCACGGTGACGGCGGCAGGCGCGCGCATGCTTTCGCGCCGCCTTGCGAGCCCGCTTCGAGACGCCGAAGAAATCGGCCGGCGTCTCGATGGCGTCTCGTACTTTTTCGAGCACTGGAAGCTACGCGCCGAAATCAGAAAAGCGTTATCGAGCGCACCCGATCTCTCGCGCTCGCTATCGCGCATCGCGCTCGATCGCGGCGGCCCGCGCGATCTCGCGGCGATCGGTCGGGCACTGAGTGCGGCTTTCGCGCTCGCGACGGTTTTGAAAAGTTCGGAGAGTGTGCCGGACGAAATATCGCTCGCGGCGGAAGCCATGGGCGCGCCGGATCGCGGGCTTCGCGATGCGATTTCGAAAGCGCTTGTTGACGAACTGCCGCTTTCGAAGCGTGACGGCGGCTTCGTTCGCGAGGGCTATAACGGGGATTTGGATGCGGCCCGCAAGCTGCGCGACGAAGCGCGCGGCGTGATCGCGGGTCTGCAGCAAAGCTACGCCGACGAAACGCAGGTCAAGTCGCTAAAAGTGAAATACAACAATGTACTCGGCTTCTTCGTCGAGGTGCCGAGCCAGCACGGCGAAAAAATCCTCAACTCGAAGATGCGCGAACGCTTTATTCATCGCCAGTCGATGGCGGGCGCCATGCGTTTCTCGACCGCCGAACTCGGCGAGCTGGAATCGAAGATCGCTTCCGCCGCCGATCGCGCGATCCAGATCGAGCTCGGTATTTTCGCGGAGCTCGCAGCGCGCGTGATGCAGTCGGCTTCGCTCCTCGAAATGGTCGCGAATGCGCTTGCCGAAATCGATGTAGCGGCCGCGCTTGCCGAACGCGCGGCGGAATCGAACTGGGTGCGCCCCGAGATCGACGATTCGCTTTCCTTCGAGATCGAAGGCGGACGGCATCCTGTCGTCGAGGCTGCGATCCTCCACGACGGCGGGCCCTTCGTGCCGAACGATTGCGTGCTCTCGCCGCCTTCAAGCGCGGGCGCGGGCGCGATCTGGCTCGTCACCGGTCCGAACATGGCGGGCAAATCGACCTTTCTGCGCCAGAACGCGATTCTTGCGATCCTCGCGCAAGTCGGCTCCTTCGTGCCGGCAAAGCGCGCGAAGGTCGGCATCGTCGATCAGTTGTTCTCGCGCGTGGGCGCAGCCGACGACCTCGCGCGCGGGCGCTCGACCTTCATGGTCGAAATGGTCGAGACCGCCGCGATCCTGCATCAGGCGACCGTGCGCTCGCTCGTGATCCTCGACGAAATCGGCCGCGGCACCGCGACCTTCGACGGCCTTTCGATTGCCTGGGCGACGCTCGAGCATCTGCATGAAGTCAACAAATGCCGTGGGCTTTTCGCCACGCACTTTCACGAATTAACAGCGCTGGCTGCACGCTTGCCGCGTCAGGTGAATGCGACGGTGCGCGTGAAGGAATGGGAAAACGAAGTCATTTTCCTGCACGAGGTCGTGCGCGGCACCGCGGACCGTTCCTACGGCATTCAGGTCGCGAAACTCGCGGGATTGCCGCACAGCGTAATCGAACGCGCACGCGTGGTACTCGCCGAACTCGAATCGGAGCAGCGCTCGAAGCCCTTGCAGGGCTTCGACGATCTGCCGCTGTTTCAGAATGTGAAAGCCCCGCGC